>NZ_CP007806.1:2730000-3937500 GCF_000219535.2 Brevibacillus laterosporus LMG 15441 | reverse complement strand
AGGATGTTGGCTTAGAAGCAGCCACCATTTAAAGAGTGCGTAATAGCTCACTGGTCGAGTGACTCTGCGCGGAAAATGTAACGGGGCTAAACATACCGCCGAAGCTATGGCAGTCCTTATGGACTGGGTAGGGGAGCGTTCCAAGCAGCAGTGAAGCCGTATCGTGAGGAGCGGTGGAGCGCTTGGAAGTGAGAATGCCGGTGTAAGTAGCGAAAAGACAAGTGAGAATCTTGTCCACCGAAAGCCTAAGGTTTCCTGGGGAAGGCTCGTCCTCCCAGGGTTAGTCGGGACCTAAGCTGAGGCCGAAAGGCGTAGGCGATGGACAACTGGTTGATATTCCAGTACCACCTCTGTTCCGCTTGAGCAATGGCGTGACGCAGGAGGATAGGGTGAGCGGCCTATTGGATGGCCGTCTAAGCAGTAAGTGTGGTGTGTAGGCAAATCCGCACACCAATAAGCACAAGCTGTGATGGCGAGGGAAATATAAGTACCGAAGTCCCTGATTTCACACTGCCAAGAAAAGCGTCTAGCGAGGAACAAGGTGCCCGTACCGCAAACCGACACAGGTAGGCGAGGAGAGAATCCTAAGGTGCGCGGGATAACTCTTGCTAAGGAACTCGGCAAAATGGCCCCGTAACTTCGGGAGAAGGGGCGCCTCGGTAGGGTTTATAGCCCGAGGAGGCCGCAGTGAAAAGGCCCAAGCGACTGTTTAGCAAAAACACAGGTCTCTGCGAAGCCGCAAGGCGAAGTATAGGGGCTGACGCCTGCCCGGTGCTGGAAGGTTAAGGGGATGAGTTAGCGCAAGCGAAGCTTTGAACCGAAGCCCCAGTAAACGGCGGCCGTAACTATAACGGTCCTAAGGTAGCGAAATTCCTTGTCGGGTAAGTTCCGACCCGCACGAAAGGCGTAACGACTTGGGCGCTGTCTCGGCAAGAGACCCGGTGAAATCATAATACCTGTGAAGATGCAGGTTACCCGCGACAAGACGGAAAGACCCCATGGAGCTTTACTGTAGCCTGGTATTGAAACTTTGTGCATCATGTACAGAATAGGTGGGAAGCTGTGAAGCGAGGGCGCCAGCCTTCGTGGAGCTGTCGTTGGGATACCACCCTTGATGTACGGAGTTTCTAACTTGCCGCCCTTATCGGGTGGAAGGACCATGCCAGGTGGGCAGTTTGACTGGGGCGGTCGCCTCCTAAAGAGTAACGGAGGCGCCCAAAGGTTCCCTCAGAATGGTCGGAAATCATTCGTAGAGTGTAAAGGCACAAGGGAGCTTGACTGCGAGACCTACAAGTCGAGCAGGGACGAAAGTCGGGCTTAGTGATCCGGTGGTTCCGCATGGAAGGGCCATCGCTCAACGGATAAAAGCTACCCTGGGGATAACAGGCTTATCTCCCCCAAGAGTCCACATCGACGGGGAGGTTTGGCACCTCGATGTCGGCTCATCGCATCCTGGGGCTGAAGTAGGTCCCAAGGGTTGGGCTGTTCGCCCATTAAAGCGGTACGCGAGCTGGGTTCAGAACGTCGTGAGACAGTTCGGTCCCTATCTGTCGCGGGCGTAGGAAGTTTGAGGAGAGCTGTCCTTAGTACGAGAGGACCGGGATGGACGCACCTCTGGTGCACCAGTTGTCACGCCAGTGGCACAGCTGGGTAGCTATGTGCGGACGGGATAAGCGCTGAAAGCATCTAAGCGTGAAGCCCCCTTCAAGATGAGACTTCCCATAGCGCAAGCTAGTAAGACCCCTTATAGACGATGAGGTTGATAGGTTCGGTGTGGAAGTGCAGTAATGCATGGAGCTGACGAATACTAATCGGTCGAGGACTTATCCACATTGCCTTTATGCTGACTTTCATTATCTAGTTTTCAAAGAATAAAGCTAAACGTTCTTTCTTGATTAGGAAAGGACGTTTTTTATTTGTATGAGATTCATATTTCCTTAGATAAAAAGACACCAAATGATAATAAAGGTATTTAGAAAATCTAACAAGATACAAAAGTAGCAATGAAACAAATAAATCAAATACTTATTACATTCATGTGAAAATTAGAACAACCGAGTTGTTATTCTCAGAAAATTGGGTAAAGTGAATAGGAGAAAGCAATAAAAAAGGAGGGAACTTTATGACGAGAAAAATAGTGGTAATGGAACGTCCGAAAAAGAAAGAAGAGCAAATTGCCTGGCAAAAGCAAGTAATTCGTGAGGAATTGCTCAAGGAACTAACTTTACGAAAGAAAAATAATTAAATCAATATATTAAAATGCGCCTGTTCAATTAGGAACAAGCGCATTTTTGCATATTTAATCAAAAGGCATATACATACAGTTACGTTATATCAGAGGTTCGTTTCCAATGACTAAGTTTTTCTAGTAAACGCTCCTTTATATCACCAGCTAGGGGTCCTTTTACACCTATTCCTACTATAGTATGAGGAAATTCGGGGTTCCCCAACGATTCCACTATGACGGTCTCAAAAGCTTGTAGTAAGCTCTTGAATCCTTCTGGTGTAAATCTCCAATAGTCGGAAGGATAATCATGAATTGGAAAATCAAGAACAGAACTGATAACGCAGACACCATTAGGTTTTAAAATACGATAACATTCTTCTATGGCCTTACGCGGATACTCCACATGCTCAAATGTATCTAAGCTAAGTACTGATCCTGCTGTTTCATCAGGTAAATCTATGTTATGCAAATTCAAAATTTGATCTACACCAGGGCCTTCTCTCATATCGCATCCAATATAGGTGCGACCGGGGAAAAAGGGACGAAGATCTGCAAAAATTTCTTGAGAAGGGACTTGAAAGGAACCAAACTCATAGATGGGATCTAGGAGAGGGAGCTCCTCTGAGCATAGCCGGACAAAATGCTTTATGCAAAAACGCATGTATAAACCTCCTTGAAAAGCTTATTTACTCTTTATCTATATGAAGAAAAGATAGGAGAGTGTCAGTTCTATAAAAAATTCGAAGGTGTAAAAATGCTTACTTCATATTAATTATTTTTCATCAAATGGCATCTGAAGAATATTCTGTTGAGAGGAGGGATGGAATAATGAATCGTTTTTGGGAAAAAATTATTAGACCTATACTACTAAAGGAACAGCCAAAAAATATTGTAGAAATTGGTGCAGATTACGGATTCAATACCATACGAATATTGGAATATTGCAAATGGCTTAATGCAAAAGTGTATGTTGTAGATCCACTACCTAAGTTTGATGTAAATGCTTTTCAAAATGCGTTTGGTAAACATTTAGAAGTGATTCGTTTACTTAGTCACGATGCATTACCCCAGATTTCCGAATATGACGTGGTACTCATTGACGGTGATCATAATTGGTATACAGTCTATTTTGAATTAAAAGCAATTGAGGAACGTTCCAAAAAAACAGGTAAATTTCCACTCGTTTTCTTCCATGATGTAGATTGGCCATACGGTCGTCGTGATATGTATTATAATCCACAGCAGATCCCTGCCGAATATTTGAAGCCATATGCATTAAAAGGGATGATTCCGGGACAGTCCGAATTAGCGGAAGAAGGAGGAATAAATCACAATTTATACAATGCAGCATATGAAAATGGCCCGAAAAATGGGGTACTTACAGCAATTGAGGATTTTTTACGGGATAGTAGTCTGAACTTATCCTTCCAAAAGGTAACGAGTGAAAACGGACTTGGTGTAATGTATGAAAATGATCCTGAAAGAGATACGTATATCCGTTATGTGATTGCTTCTTCCGGTATGTAAGACTTATGTATATAAACATCAAAAAAAGAACCCTGAGATGGGTTCTTTTTTGTAGATTACATGATTAAAAATGTTTTTTATTCCATAAGTAAAGGGTGATCTGACCGAAAAAGAGGGGTATAATCATGCTTTATGTTTTTCTTAATTTGTAGAGGAAGGGGAATTAAAGTCCTTCCAATCCTCAAAGGAATAATGGTCGAGAAAAATAGATTTTGTTTTATTGTATTCCTCAAAATTAATGTCGTCGAAACAGTAATGGAGGATCCAACTTTCTTCTTGATGAGGGATGACGACCTTATATCCTGCTTTACGAAAAGCTATTGATTGAGACACATCGTAAAAATGGAAGTTGTTTATCTTCTCATCCCAATCTATATCATATTGAGTTACCATCATAACTCCATCAATACTAGTGACTTCTTGAAAAGGATAGGGAACATTTCCAAAGTTGTGGTGACCAAAGGAGTTAATATAAGCCATTATCTTTCCAAAAGGCCTACTGCCTTCCCACCAGACCCCTGAGGGAGGGAGATCGTTAGTACCTGCTACTCCAAACATTCCAACTTCTTTATCCATGAAAACCTTGAGGCAATCAACTAAAAACCTAGTGTTCATAATGTAAGTATCCTGATGTAAATAAATTTTATATTTAGCTTTACTTTGTCGCATTGCCCTGTTATAGCCTTCCGTCATGCTAACTGCATCATAAATCGAAATAATTTCCACTGAGAATCCAGGGGGAACCCATAGTTGACTAATGTGATTTAAACATTCTTTATAGAGGACTTCGTCGTTCACGCAACTAATAAACGCGAAAGAAAGCTGTCTATTCTCCATTGCGTATTTCTCCTTTTTTAACGGAAAAGCGTGTTTTTCCGATTAATAGCTAACTACTTCCCGAATGATACGAAGCTGATAGGTATTGCGTTTTTAAGCAAGGGTATACCTTCTCTTACCATATTCCACTTAAAGAAAAATCGACACTAGAGAATTTTCTTCCCTTCTCCTATTCTTTTTCTTCCACCTGACAAAGAACCGTCTCTGCCCAATTTCATACATTAGTAAAGGTGGTAAACGTTTAGAAAAGGAGGGAAAGCTTGTGACAAAAGATGATTCTAAGGAGCTCCCAAAGGTAAGTATTCTGATTCCTACTTATAATAGACCACATTATTTCGAACTAGCATTGCAAAGTGCCTTAGCTCAGAATTATTCTAATTTGGAAATTATCGTAGGGGATGACAGCACGAACGATGAAACCGAGCAACTAATAAAACCTTATTTGGAGAAGCATCCACAGCTTATCTATTCCAAAAATCCGCAAAATTTGGGGCAATTTGAAAATGACCTAAAGCTACTGGACCTGGCAAGTGGGGAATATATCAATTTTTTGATGGATGATGATCTATTTCACCCAGAGAAAATTAGTAGGATGATGGTTTATTTTCAAATGGATCATCAAGAAGAGATCGCTTTGGTCACTTCTAAACGGGCAATTATCAATGAGACTGGTGCCATTCAACCTGATATCGCAGAAACCCAAACAGATTTCTTACAGGATACAATTTTAGATGGTGATCAATTAATTAATATGTTACTTGGTTTACAGTGGGGGAATTTCATTGGAGAGCCGACAACGGTATTATTTCGAAAAAAATATTTAACAGAACCGTTTGGAACCTTATTAGATAGAAAATATACGTGCACAGTGGATATGGCCTCTTGGATCGTATTGCTACGAAATGGAAAAGGAGTTTATATGACGGATACATTAAGCTATTTCCGCATGCATCCTGCTCAACAAGTCAAGCAACATGATATCATCATTGGCGGCTCTATTGATTTGGTACATCTGGTCTTACAGGTAGCACCATTGCTTGGATATTTACAGGAAAAAGATACACTGATCAAGGCCTATGTTAATACACTTCGATTTATTCATGGCGCACTCTATGTTACTGATCCGGATCGGGAGTCAGATGATACGTTAGAATTACGTGCTTACCAAGAAAAAATCACTGCTCATTTATTTGAAGCTACGAAGAGTGGGCCCCAATGAAATCTTTGATGGTGTAGCTTTCGTGATAGGGCTAAAGTGGGAATTCTTTATTTCGAGAGCGGTTATTATCTGTAAGCATACAATAACATATCGTGCAGTTATGTTGAGCGGTGCTATACATGATTGACCTGAACGTCAAACGATGTAGGGAGGCCGATACATGAAAGGAATTATTTTAGCCGGCGGAACAGGTTCTAGATTGTATCCCTTAACAAAGGTTACCAATAAACACTTGTTACCGATTGGAAAATATCCAATGATTTATCACCCCATTCATAAGCTAAAACAGGCGGACATTCATGAGGTATTAATTGTCACGAGCCGTGAGCATATGGGAGATGTAGTAAATTTGTTGGGAAGCGGAGTAGATTTTAATATGCAATTCACGTATAAGGTACAGGATGAACCCAAGGGAATTGCACAAGCATTAGGAATGGCGGAGGATTTTGCACATAGAGAGCTGATTACGGTTATCTTAGGTGATAATGTATTTTCTGATAATATTTCCAACTATGTGAAGAGGTTTAAAGAACGTGGGTACGGAGCCAATATTCTGATAAAGCAGGTAGTTGATCCTGAGCGCTATGGTGTACCAAAGTTGGATGATGGAAAAATTGTTTCCATCACAGAAAAACCGTCCCACCCAGACAGCCAATTTGCTGTAACAGGTATATATATGTACGATTGGAGGGTATTTGACATTATTAAAACCCTACAGCCTTCTGCCCGTGGAGAATTAGAAATTACTGATGTAAATAATGCGTATATTGAGCGAAATGAGATGACATATGATGTACTTCAGGGATGGTGGACAGATGCAGGAACCCACCATTCGATTTTACACGCAAACCAATTAGCCGCCACCTTAGAGCTGGATAAGTTAGAAGGTGAATAGATAGGCTGAGGAGGAGATAAAGCGTGATTGAAGGCGTGAAAGTCAAAAAGCTAATTAAGTTTGCGGATGATCGTGGGTATTTTATGGAGGTATGGCGTGATGACGACTTGATGTTGGAAAAATTCGGTCAATTATCAGCCTCCTTGACATATCCAGGTGTGATTAAAGCGTTCCATTATCATAAAAAGCAGGATGATATCTGGTTCTTCCCCGCCGGCAATGCTCAGGTCGTTTTGCATGACCTAAGAGACGAATCGCCGACTAAAGGAAAAACCGACGTGTATTATATGGGTGAGAATCATTTAATCTCTTTGTTCATCCCGCGAGGAGTAGCACATGGATATCGGGTATTAGGGCAACAGCCAGCCGTCATTACTTATTTAACCAACAATTCTTATGATCCCAAAGATCCAGATGAATATCGAATTGCCTATGATGATAAAACCATTAATTTTAATTGGGACACGGTATTTAAATAAGGAGGAAGTCATTTATGAAAGTATTGGTGACAGGTGGAGCGGGATTTATTGGGAGTAATTTCATTCATTATCTCCTGCATCAATACCCCCATTATAAAATCATTAACTTGGATTATCTCACATATGCCGGTAATTTAGAGAATTTACAGGATATTGAGGAACATCCTCATTATCGGTTCGTGAGAGGCTCTATTTATGACAAGAAATTAGTCGAAAAGCTTCTGTCAGGAGAAAAAGCTTTATATTCTGATGATGAGACTCCAATTGATATTATTATTAATTTCGCAGCAGAATCGCATGTTGATCGAAGTATTTCAGACCCAAGCTACTTTGTAAAAACAAATATTACCGGTACGCAGGTGCTTCTAGAATTTGCTAAACGATATAAAATCAAACAGTTTCTTCAAGTATCTACCGACGAAGTGTATGGTTCATTAGACGAGACTGGATTGTTTACTGAAGATTCTCCGCTTGCCCCCAATAGCCCATACTCCGCCTCCAAAGCAGCAGCTGATTTATTAGTCCGTTCCTATCATCAAACCTATGATATGTATACAAATATCACACGGTGTTCTAACAATTATGGACCGTATCAATTTCCAGAAAAATTAATACCACTCGCTATTACCAATGCAATTGCATATGAAAACATTCCTGTTTATGGCGATGGACTACATGTTCGCGATTGGTTACATGTAGAGGACCATTGCCGAGCTATTGATCTTGTTATGCATAGTGGCAAGCCCGGCGAAGTATATAATATTGGCGGCAATAATGAATGGACGAATCTGAGTTTGCTTCAAACATTGCTCCGTGAGTTACATCGTGAAGAGAATTTGCTTCAGTTTAGCAAGGATCGTCCGAAGCACGATCGCCGCTATGCTATTGATTCCACCAAAATTCGAACAGAATTAGGCTGGGAGCCGATTCATACTTTTGAAGAAGGTCTTGCTAATACGATTCGCTGGTATCAGCAAAATGAACAATGGTGGAAGCGAGCTAAATCAGGAGCTTTTCGCGAATATTATAAGCAACAATATGGTCATATCATTCAAGACCATACCCATTAGCGTAGGAGAAAAAAGGGAGGGAGCAGTGTGAAAGTGCTGGTCACTGGGGCACAGGGGCAACTAGGTCAAGATTTGGTTGCATGCTCACAGGACATGGATCATGTAAAGGGATACAGTCGACAGGAATTAGATATTACACAATTGGATCAGGTAAGAGCGCAGGTGCAGGCTTATCAGCCTGATGTTATTATTCATGCTGCAGCCTATACCAATGTGGATCAGGCTGAGAGCGAACCTGACCAGGCCTATGCAGTGAATGCGTGGGGCACTCGTAATGTAGCCCTTGCTGCGCAAGAGATAGGTGCCAAAATGGTGTACATTAGCTCAGACTATGTATTTTCTGGCAAGGGAAGTGAGCCTTATGTTGAATTTGACCGTCCTGATCCGCAAAGTGTCTATGGAAAAAGTAAGCTAGCCGGGGAAGAATTGACCAGATGCTTATGCCACAAGCATTTTATTGTTCGAACTTCCTGGGTATTTGGTAAAAGCGGTCATAACTTTGTGAAGACAATGATACAGCTTGGACAAAAACAGACAGAAGTCTCAGTTGTCACTGATCAAATTGGCTCCCCTACCTATACTGTTGATCTGGCACTATTTTTAATGCAGCTAGCTAAAAGCGAGTGTTACGGTATCTACCATGCTTCCAATCAAGGGAGTTGCTCGTGGTATGAATTTGCAGAGGCGATATTTGCCGAATTTCAGCAAAAAGTAAAGGTTGTCCCCATAACAACGCAGGATTTTCCGCGTCCTGCCCCCCGACCCGTCTATTCAGTGATGGATCATATGGCTATTCGTTTACAGGATTTTCAACTTCTTCGGCATTGGCGTGATGCATTGCATGCGTACCGCCTAGATTGTATGGCTATAAAGGAGGAGAGCTATGACTCCTAACCTCTCGATTGTAATGTTGACACGTAATGGCTTACCTATTACGAAAATGTGTGTGGAAAGTATTCAAAAGCATACAAAAGATTATGAGCTAATCTGTATTGATAATGGCTCGACTGATGGGACGGTTGCCTACCTGAATTCTCTTCCTCATGCAGTCGTTATCTCTAATGGTGAAAATCGTGGTTTTGCAGCAGGCAATAATCAAGGATTTCGAGAAGCACGGGGCGAGTATATTGTCATGCTAAATAATGATACATTGGTCACTCCACAGTGGAGCGAATTACTTATAAATTGGTTAAATAAAAATTCGTCAGTAGGTATGGTTGGACCCCGTTCCAATAATGTATCTCCTGGACAGCAAATTAGCACAGAAGAAACCGTAGAGCTTGCTACAGTTGATTCGTTTGCAATTGATTGGACCAAACGTTATGCCAATCAAGGCTTCTATAGTCGAAAGCTGGTAGGCCATTGCATATTATTTAGACGGAGTCTGCTTGAGCACATTGGCGGATTGGATGAACGCTTTCATCCAGCCAACTATGAGGATGATGATTTTTGTCTACGCGCTCGTCTGTTTGGGAAAAATCTATGGGTTGCCAATGATGTATTTATTTATCACTTTGGCCATGCTTCCTTTTTAGTAAATAAAGTGAAGTACCGAGACTATTCCTGGGAGAACGCAAGGCGGTTTATAGAAAAATGGCAACTTCCTATGAGCATACATCAGCTAGAGACACAGGGATATAATCCAAACCTTATCGTGGGACGGGTGGGTACATTTGATCCGCAAAAGCATGTCGAGCCCTTGTAATTGAGAGTGGGGGGTGAAGTATGGCTACGATCAGCCTATGTATGATTGTAAAAAATGAAGAAAAATCAATCGCCCGTTGTCTTCGTTCTGTCAAGGGAGCAGTTGATGAAATTATTATTGTGGATACCGGTTCCACTGACAAAACGATTAAGGAAGCGAAGGCGTTTACCAAAAAGATTTTTCACTTCAAATGGGTGAATGACTTTTCTAAAGCACGTAATTTTTCATTTCAGCAAGCTACCATGGATTACATTATGTGGATGGACGCAGATGATGTACTGGAGGAAATTGATCGGAAAAAACTACAGCTCTATAAGCATAAAATTGACCCGAGTATTGATGTAATCATCATGCCTTATCATACTAGTAAAGATGAATTTGGCAATATCATTCTTCCTTATTCTCGTGAAAGAATGATAAAGCGAACCCATAAGCATTCCTGGATAGGCATGGTTCATGAGTATATTCAGTATTCCTATGCTAAGTGTTTTGAAGTTGATATTGCCGTTACCCATCGTCCACGTGAGCAAAAATTTCATAACAGAAATTTGCAATTATACGAAAGTGCGATAGCAGATGGGATTTTATTATCCCCGAGGGACAAATATTATTATGCCAATGAATTAAAGGATCATGAAAGATATGAAGAGGCTATCGAGATTTATAAGAAGTTTGTGAATAAAGAATTACCACCTGTAGAGGAACCGGGGATGCTACTCGAGCAGCTATGCTTCTGTTATGAGAGACTACAGCTTCCAGAAGAAGAAATCAAGTATGCATTAAAAAGTTTGGAATATGGCTTGCCACGAGCTGAGGCATGCTGTCGGCTGGGATATTATTTCTTACAAAAAAATGAACCGAAGAGGGCGCTTTTTTGGTATGATCTCGCTACTACAATATCCAAACCTAAATCGTGGGGATTCCGGAAAGAAGCATGCTGGACCTGGCTCCCACATTTGCAACTATGTGTTTGCTATGATCGCTTAGAACAGTTTGAGAAGGCATACAAACATAATGAATTGGCACGAGCATACCGACCAACAGATCCAATTATTCTGAGCAATCGTAACTACCTAACCAATCGTCTGGAAGAATTGGGGATTCCCATTCCTTCATAAACAGAAAGAGTGGAAAAACAGCGCTTCTCGTAATAAAGAGAAAAGCGCTGTTTTTTTGCAGGAAAAAATCATTATTCCTCGCTATCATCCTCGTGTTGATGCTTCCCTTGATGGGGATTAACATCCATATGTCTTAAAGTTGACTTCACCTTATCCGTTTGTGACTGGTAGTCGGTGATAACTTCTGTTAGAACGGCTACGGATTCCTTTAAGGTAGGCTCATTGCTAATATGGTCAATGGCTCTATGAATATGAATCATTTTATTTTCTGTTTCTCGCAAGAATTCCACTAATTCCATGCCATTCATTTTTTTCACCTCATCATTCTGATTCGGTTAAGACCGTTTCTTTATCATAAGTGTGTGTTACTGAGCTTTTTTGTATGCATCATGAGGTAAAGAGAAAATCAGGTGCTTTAGGAGAGGTTATAAATTGGTCATATCTACTGTTTCTATCGTCCAAGCAATGCTTATCTTTTACTCATATTCTAAAGTATCACAGTAGGAGGTGTTTTTATGAGTAAAAAACATTGTAAGTGTAGACAGCGTCATCATCGTCATCCTCATCATCATGAAAGTCATTCTGATCTTCCTTGGGAAAACTCTACTAGTTCAGTATGGACGAATCATGAGAAGCCCCGTAAAAAATGTCGTCATCGCCATGTAACAGTGATTTTAAATCCAGGCGAAACCCTAGTGGTTCATGCCAGACATAAAGGTTTTAAGAAGTAAATTTTGTGTACGTAACAAGGGGCCATTGGCTGTAGCCGATGGCTTTTTGTTTCCACAATCGGATGATCAATCAATTATGCTTTCGTAAAAGAATAAGCCGTGCCAAACCTTACAGCAGGAAAATAATAATAAATAGAGGAGTCATGGCTATGAGAAAGCCAGGGATAAGCTGGGTACCTGTTCAAAAATATAACCGCCCTTTAGGCCCTGTTTGGCAGGTTAGAAAAGGAAGGGAAGGAAACCGACAAATTGGTTTTTTTAAATATATGAATAGAAGTACGGCAAAAAGGCTTGGTCCTGTTTTAGCTATGGAGTTACTTTCCTATCGACTTGCTCGCAAGCTAGGCATCTCAGTAGCAAAAATCGAAGTGGTCACAATTCAAGGGAAAAGGGGCATAGTGTCTCATAAAAAAAGAAAAGGCCGTCTTTATAGCTGGGAGGAGTTCTATCGGCGAAAAGGGCCAAGGGCTATCAACGAATTGCAATCCCCAGAAAGACTGATAGAGCTATTCGTCTTTGATATTTGGATTGTCAATGTAGATCGCCATAATGAGAACATCATAATATTCCCTACTCAGAAAGCATATGACTTTTATGCTATTGATCATAGTATGTCTCTGTTGGGAACCTTTACTTTTCGCAAAATTCCATGGTATTCCAAGCAGTGGGAACATGTTGCCCTCTATAATCATCACTACTTGCGGGGTCTTACCCACTATATCCAAGAATACAGTCAAGTAAAGCCGTTTATTCAAAAGATTCAACGACTATCACCTGTGCTTATAAAACAAACAGTAAGACGGATTCCAGGTTCTTTATTAAGTCTGACGCAAAAACAGCAGGCTGAACGTGTTCTATTGAATCGACAAAAAAACCTACATTACTTGGTGGAACGCTGGTTATTGGAATATAAGGGAAAAATATAGCATAAGAAAAGAAAGGTACCTCGGTTTATACCTAGCCAACAGGCAGGAGGAGGTAGCTAAAAATATGATGTACTCGGGGGAAGACAGCTCTCATCTCGTTTGGACTGGGGCCGTAATTGCCATTTTCACCTATTTAGTGGGTGGCATAGATAAGCTGTTTACGGCATTTTGCATTTTTATCGTTGTCGATTATATAACGGGTGTACTCGCTGCGTGGTATACCAGGTCGCTTAGTAGCCAGGAAGGGTTTCGAGGAATAGCTAAAAAGGTTGGTATGTTTGCTTTTATCATTATAGCCAACCAATTGGATTTAATTAGTGGAAGTAATCAAGGTTTTTTACGAGATACAATCATTTTATTTATGATTGGGAATGAAGGGATTTCTATTATCGAAAACTGTCATCGGCTGGGTCTGCCTGTGCCCGATTTTTTATTGCGAGCGTTGGAAAGCGTAAAAAAGCTCAAAAAGAAATGATTATCTTTTGGTTTCAGCGATCAAAGGTACTTTGTCCATGCACAAAGTACCTTGCCTCGTTCATACATAAGAGAAAGAGCTTTACGATAAAATATTTTATTACGTGTGTTTTACAAAAAGAGACAGTTTTTTTAAGGAAGAGAGCGTATAATACAGCGTACTGGGAGGAGGAGTGACAGATGAAATTTACTTGCATTCATTGCTGCAGTATTTTTTATGATCAACAAAGGTGCCCGATATGTGGTAGCTCAGATGTAAAACCCATTATTGTAGAGGTTCAAAATGCTACAGAAACCATTGTGATTCCAGCTAAAAGAGATTGTTTATAAAAACAAATTTGAAACCTCCAGCCACTACGAAACGTAATACTTGTTAAGACAAGATATCTAACAGCTTAAGGAGGACAACATGCTAATAACCACAACACATACTGTTCAGGGTAGAGATGTCGAGGAGTATCTTGATATTGTAACGGGCGAAGCAATTATGGCTGCTAACATTGTTCGAGATTTCATGGCAGGGGTCCGAGACATTATAGGCGGACGAAGCGGTGCCTATGAAAATAAGCTAGCAGAAGGAAGAGCGATTGCCATTAACGAGATGAAGGATAAGGCTGCTCAAATAGGTGCGAATGCAGTTATCGGTATTCATTTAGATTTTGAAACGATCGGTAACGGTATGCTGATGGTTGTTGCTTCTGGAACGGCTGTTCGGATTCGGTAATTTTTATTGTTAAATCGTATTGGAAGAAAGGCCACTCTTTGCGACCGTGAAGAGGGCTTTTTTATTTATGAAATAAAATTGAAGAAAATCAGCCATTGCAAAACAAGCTCAGATCACTACAATTAAGTTAATATACAACATGTACATAACGGAGCTGGTTACCATTCAACCTATTCACAAGAACAAGTCATTTCTGTTATTAATGTCAGGAGAAATTGTTGCTGGAATTACCATGTGGGTCTGTCTGTTGCTAAATCTACAGTTTATGTCACAGATCATGAAAACCAATTTGGGAACAGGCCTGTTACTCATGACAGGGATGCTTGCTAGCATTCTATTTTTACCAACTGTAGGGAAAATGATTGATCTGTATGATAAGCAAAAGATTTTGATTGCTTCCTCCTGTTTGAGGTGTTTGGCCCCTATTTTTATGTATTTGGCCATTAGTTACACCTCCATTGGCTGGCTAGTTGCTTCGTTAATTGTGAATCAAGTAGCTGGTTCCATGTATTTGCCAACCGTACGGGCAGGCTTGCCGGCATTGGTTGGGGAGGCTAATCTCCTCTCTGCAAATACACTGTATATGAACATTGCTACCATGGCTAGAATTGCGGGCACAGCCGTCGGGGGGCTACTGTTAACAGTGTTTACGATGCAGGCGGTTACTATGGGAGCGGTTATCGGCTTTCTCATACTAGTAATTATTGTGCTATTTGTGCGAATTCCGAAGTCACACCATAAACGTAAGCAAACAGAAAAATTGAAATTTATAGAAGTTTTCGAAATAATGAAAAAAGAGCCATCGGTAACCGTTGGGCTGATTAGCACTGGGGTAGTGACACTCTTCTTAGGCGGATTTAATTTATTGGTTTTAGCCTTTGGAAAACTTCAAGATTCTTCGACGATTATGGGATATATCTATGCGATAGAAGGAGCAAGTGTACTTCTTGCAGGGGTTTTTGTACAAAAATTGGTAAGTCAAGTAAACTTAGTAAGAGTATCCTCCTTACTTGTAGTTGTTATCGGAATTGCAGAATGGGGCATGTCATTTAGTACAAGTCCGGTGATGGTGCTACTTTCATTTGGATTGCTCGGTTTTACTCTAGGCTTTATTTTTCCGATGGTAACTACCGTGTTTCAAAAAAGGCTGCCCGAAATGGTCCAGGGACGATTTTTTAGTTTTAAAGAAATCGTGGACCGGATTATTATTCAGGTCGCTATGCTTCTTACATCAGCAAGCCTGGATTTTATTGGGGTTTCCCCCTTTCTTATCCTAATGAGTATTTTCACGGTATGTACGGGGCTACTTACATACCTATACGGAAAAAGACAAAACCTAGTGGTAACACATCTTGGATCACAGAATGAATCAAAATAATGATAAATACATTTCATGCAAAAATTTGCTTTACTCATTATTGACAAGTCGTTAAAATGTTACTATGATTTTCAAAGGGGTAAAATCCGATAAGATAACTGGGGGTTTAACAAATGAAGAAAGCTTGGTACTCTACTGCACTTGTTTCTATTTTAGCGCTCTCTCTATTTGTAGCTGGTTGTGGGTCATCTAATCAGGGGGCCACAGGCGGGCAAGGAGGAAACACAACAGCGAAAAACTCCTTGGAAGCGATCAAAACGGCTGGGAAGATTCGCATTGGTACAGAAGGCACTTACGCACCCTTCACCTACCATGATTCTACAGGACAGCTAACAGGCTTTGATGTGGAAATCGCTCGTGAGGTTGCAAAACGTCTCGGGGTAGAACCTGAATTCATTGAAAGCAAATGGGATGGCATGATTGCAGGACTGGAAGCAAATCGCTTTGAAATGGTTGTAAATGAGGTGGGCATACGACCAGATCGGAAAGAAAAATTTGATTTCTCCGACCCATACATCGTGTCAAAAGCGGTGTTAATTGTTAATGAGGATAATAATGAAATCAAGACTTTTGCAGATTTAAAAGGAAAAAAATCAGCGCAAACTCTCACAAGTAATTTAACAGACCTAGCACGAGAGAATGGGGCTGAAATTGTACAATCGGAAGGGTTTAATCAGGCTATTGAGCTTTTATTGTCCAAGCGAGTAGATGCAACTGTTAACGATGGTCTATCTTTCCTCGACTTTAAGAAACAAAAGCCTGATGTGAAAATAAAAATTGCAGCCGAGCATCCTAACGCTACTGAAAATGGAATGATGTTTGCAAAAGGCAAACATCCTGAACTGATTGAAGCAGTAAATAAAGCGTTAAAAGAGATGAAGGCTGATGGTACTTATTTGAAAATATCCGAGAAATATTTTGGTGCAGACGTCTCCAAATAATACAGATAGGACTGAATGGAAGTGGAACAATCTGATCGTATTATCGGTATTATCGTGGATTCATTTTTCCCGCTGTTAAAGGCGGGAATTTTGTTCACGATACCTCTTACACTAGTTTCTTTTATCATTGGATTAATACTTGCCTTTTTTACTGCGATTGCTCGTTTATCAACGAATAAATTGTTGTATGGAATTTCCAGCTTTTATGTATGGGTTATCAGAGGTACTCCATTATTAGTGCAATTATTCATTATTTTCTATGGCCTACCAAAGCTAGGTGTTACGATTGATCCATTTCCGGCTGCCATTATTGGTTTTTCTTTGAGTGTAGGAGCGTATAACTCCGAAGTGATTCGTGCAGCTATTCAATCAGTGCCTAAGGGGCAGTGGGAAGCGGCTTATACAATTGGGATGACCAAAAATCAGGCAAGACGCCGAATTATTCTTCCTCAAGCTCTACGTGTGGCGATACCTCCGCTTGGTAATTCGTTTATTAGTCTAGTGAAGGATACCTCTCTAGCCGCTACTATTACAGTGACAGAGATGTTTCAGATATCGCAACAGATTACTGCGATGACATACGAACCCTTGGTGCTCTATTGTGAGGTCGCGGTTATCTATCTGTTTTTCAGTACGATATTATCAGCATTGCAAAGCCGTGTGGAACATCGTCTGGAACGCCGTATGGCTAGGTAGGAGGAGAGAAGCATCATGATTGAGATAAAAGGACTTCATAAAAGCTTTCAACAAATTGATGTTTTAAAGGATATATCTGTAACGATTAAAAAAGGGGAGGCAGTCGTTATCATAGGCCCCTCAGGCTCTGGAAAGACTACATTGCTTAGATGCATGAATCTTTTGGAAATACCTACGTTGGGAAGCATGAAAATAGGAGATCAACGTCTTGACTTTACACCTGCTACCAAAATGAAGGAAAAGGATTTGCTTCCTATTCGTAAGCAATCAGGTATGGTTTTTCAAAGCTATAATCTTTTCCCGCATATGACAGCCCTAGAGAATGTCATGGAAGGACAAGTTATTGTAAAAAAACGTTCGAAGGAAGAAGCCAAGGCGAGAGCGGAGGAAATGCTTACAAAAGTGGGTCTTGCTGATCGAATGAACATGTATCCCCATCAGCTATCTGGAGGACAACAGCAGCGAGTAGGTATTGCCCGTGCGATGGCACTAGATCCAGCAGTGCTACTGTTTGATGAACCAACCTCTGCACTAGACCCGGAATTAGTTGGTGAGGTATTGAAGGTGATGAAACAGCTAGCAGAAGAAGGAATGACAATGGTGATTGTTACCCATGAAATGAATTTCGCGCGAGATGTAGCCGATCGTATCCTCTTTATGGATGGCGGTGTCATTTTGGAACAGGGGACTCCTGAGGAAGTCTTTGAGCATTCAAAAAACGAACGAACGCAACAATTTTTACGGCGCATACAAGCATAACGATTGAGCACTGGAGCTATTCCAGTGTTTTTTTTTACCAAGATCGAGCTTTAATTTAAATAGTAGGGGTAGGGTTACTGTATATAAGGCAAGATGTAAGAGAAATTGGTAAAAAAAAGATGAAAACGTTTTGGCATCTAAGTACGTCTAATAAATAAGTAAACAGGAAAGCCTAAAAGACGAGCACAAAAGTCCGAGACAGCTTTTTATAGGTAGCACTTATTTTTATGGAAAGAATACATAGCAAGTAGCTTAGTAAATTGACATGTCTCTTCTTCAATAACGATATGAAATTCGAGGAAGCAGGTGGAGAGTAATGAACATCTCAAAATGGACAAAAACAGGTATTGTAGCAGTTCTTTGTCTACCATTCATACATGCAGCAGGTTCACATCATTTTTTGCAGGCGGCAGAGAAACCGGTATATGTAGCTCAGGTGTCCGAGGAGACTAAAGGCGCTGGTCAACAAGGCACACAAACAACCAAATCCGCCGGTACGGAAGAATCTGTTTCAGTCGAGGATAAACAAGAAGTTCGCCTATATTCTATACAGGATCAAGATAAGCATGGCTTTATTGATGCAACGGGAAAGGTAGTCATTGCTCCCCAATTTGAAGTGGTTGGTGAGTTTCATGAAGGGCTTGCCGTTGCTAAGAAGGATGGGAAATACGGGTTTATCAACCAGCATGGCTCTTTTGTAATCCCACCTCAGTATGAGGAAGCCGATTCGTTCTCAGAAGGAGTAGCTGCTGTTAAAGCAGGGGATCGCTTTGGTTTTATCAATAAAGAAAATAAGATGGTGATCCCAGCCAAGTTCCAATTTGCTCGTAGCTTTCAAAATGGTCTAGCTGCTATAGGTGAAAATCATAAATATGGTTTTATCAATAAGAGTGGACAAATCGTGATTCAACCAGAATATGAGATTGTCTGGGGCTTTCAAGAAGGTACCACTGTAGCCTATAAGGATGGAAAAGCAGGTTATCTTGATCAAACAGGAAAGGTCATCATTCCTTTTACTTATCAAATTGCGAATCCATTTCAAGAAGGGCTGGCCCTAGTCTACGCGGGTGAGGAGAAGGGATATAGTCTCATCAACAAGCAGGGTCAGGAGGTAGTGAAACCAGAGGGTTTTGAGCCTGGGAGCTTTTCAGAAGGAGTAGCCGATGTGATGGTTGCTGTGGATGGGGATTTTAAAGCCAGCTATATTAACAAAAAAGGTGAGTTTTTACTTCCACCTACTTATGAACGTACATTGCCTTTTTCCGAGGGACTTGCTTCTGTTAAGGTGAATGGCAAATATGGATTTATCAACAAGCAAGGAAAAATGGTAATTAAGCCTCAGTTTGAATCGGGCGGTGTATTTCATAACGGTTTGGCTTATGTGGTAACACATGACGAACAAGGATATAGCTTTTGTTATGTCAATAAACAAGGTGAAATCATTTGGAAAAGCTCTGTGATGAAGGAGTTTCCAGGGGATTTGGATTAATTGTGCCGAAGCTCTCGCGTGGTAGCGAGAGCTTTTTTTGTGAAATAAAATATGTCTAAAATGTGTCTAAAGTCATTTGAATGTTCTGTTAAATAAAGTATAATATTGGTAATGATTTGGAAAGGGGATATAAAACCATGGAAATCGGCATTGCTATGTATCCGATCATAGGGGTCTTAGTCTTCTCTTTCATCTTGTTCTACTACTTGTATAAAGGAATTATGAAGGATACAACAAAGCACGATGAGGAGCATGTATGGGTTGATTACGATACGAGCTTTATGAGGGAGACTCCTCACTCACAGCAGAAAAAGGCAAAAAGTAAGCAGAATATGTAAACACAAAATGGTTGGAGCACTCCTCTTAAGGGGTGCTTTTTTACTTATGTAATTTTTAAATTTCCTGAATTGTATGTTATAACTAAATGGAAAGGCTTTGAAGCTGTCAATTTTTTTAAAAGGAGAGCGTCCATGCGTAAACCATATCTTATTGGCCTTGTGTTATTAGCTGTTTGGTTTGTCTGGCTCCTCTATGGATTAAACTTTTACCGAGGAGAACAATTTAGCACTTTATTTTTATTAGTTGCTTTTGGTACAGGCGTTTTTCCCATCTATTTTAGCTTCGTTCATTTATTAATTGGTGAACGATCTAAGCAATGGATCAGTTGGGTTGGGATTGTAGCTACGGCTTTTGTGATCGTACCCGTTTCGATTTTTCTTTTATACCGATTTGCTTAAAAAATCCATTTGTACAAAGCGGTTGTCAGGTAAGGGTTTATCTGATAAAGTGAAGTGAAAATTATATAGGAATAATCCAAAATAGAGGTGCGCAGCGGATGAGTCATCCTGTTTGCTTTACATCGCCGGGACGATGAGGACAGGATAAAAGGTCAATGCGCCGAAGTCGTTGCTGACCGGCAATCTACGGCTGGGGTGTACGTGAATAACGTACGTCTTGTCATGAAAGGTGCGCCTTTCGTGGAGCGCTATTTATGAGTTGCCAAGGTAGAACCAGCAATGAGTAGGCGAATCCACTCGTTGCTTTTTTGCTTATCAAGGGGTTATTCTTTTTTCAAAACAGTAATTTTGCAATAGCGATTACATAAACCAAATTGGTAGGAGGAAACACTCGATGAACATGATGAATGCCCACGAAATTATCAGCTTTATTCAAAAGAGCGAGAAGAAGACGCCTGTGAAGGTTCATGTAAAGGGAAATTTAGAAGGAATTGATTTTGGTCAAAATACAAAAACCTTTATTACAGGCAATGTAGGTGTATTGTTTGGCGAATGGAAGGACGTACAGCCTGTGCTTGAAGCCAATAAGGACAGCATTGAGGACTATGTGGTAGAGAGCGATCGTCGCAATTCTGCGATCCCGATGCTAGATACAAAAGAAATTCAAGCGCGTATTGAGCCAGGTGCTATCATTCGTGATCAAGTACACATTGGAAATAATGCAGTAATTATGATGGGTGCAGTAATTAATATCGGTGCTTCTATCGGAGAAGGTACTATGATCGATATGGGCGTTATTATTGGCGGACGCGGTACGGTTGGTAATAATTGCCACATTGGAGCAGGAGCTGTCATAGCGGGTGTTATCGAGCCGCCTTCTGCCACACCTGTAATTATTGAGGATGATGTATTGGTTGGAGCAAATGCTGTTATTTTAGAGGGTGTGCGGATTGGTAAAGGCTCAGTGGTTGCTGCGGGAGCTGTTGTAACACAGGATGTTCCTGCAAACGTAGTAGTGGCTGGGACACCGGCAAGAATCCTAAAAGAAATTGATGCAAAAACCAAATCCAAAACAGAGATTATGCAAGAACTGCGTCAGCTATAAGTGTGTAAAAAACTGTAAGATATATATCATATCAGCTAGTCATTGATTGTGCTGAATAAAAGGGGCGTCTTCCCATGACGGATTGGCTACAAAAAGATGAAACCTATTTGATGTCCACCTACAAACGATTGACGATTGCAATTGAAAAGGGAGAGGGCAATTATTTACTTGATACAGAGGGAAAAGCTTATCTTGATTTGTTTACTGGTCTGGCTGTCTCTGTTCTGGGCCACTCTCATCCCAAAATTGTAGAAGCTCTTGTAGAACAGGGAGAGAAATTCTTGCACATCTCCAACATTTTTTTGAACAAGCCAGCCATCACATTGGCAGAGCAGTTAGTTACGCATACGATTCCGGGAAAAGTTTTTTTTAGTAACTCAGGAGCTGAAGCAACAGAAGCCGCGATCAAGCTTGTGCATAAATGGGCCAAAATGACCGGAAGAGAGAATGCTGGGATTGTTGTGCTAAAAAATAGCTTCCACGGTAGGACGCTTGGAGCTGTCAAGCTTACAAGACAAGCTCATGTTTATCAGGATTACCCGTTGCCGGCATTTCCTGTTTATGAGGTAGCTCCTGGTGATATAGAAGGATTGCAAGAGATTATTACGACGTACTCACCTGTTTGCTTATTAATGGAGCCAGTTCTCGGATCGGGTGGAGTTATTCCGCTTTCGGAGAGCTTTTTGCAAACAGCTTTTGCTCTGTGTAAAGAACATGACGTGCTATTTGCTATGGATGAAATTCAAACAGGTATGGGGCGAACTGGTAAACTGTTTGCTTACCAGCATACGACTGTGGAACCTGATCTTATCTTATTTGCCAAAGGTGTCGGCGGTGGATTACCGCTAGGTGGGGTGATCGCTGGAGAAAAACTGGCGAATCTTTTCAAACCGGGGGACCATGGGACAACATTTGCCCCCTCCCCTTTAAGTGCAGCGTTGGGCAATGCGGTTATGGAAGCTCTGCTGGTAGATGGATTGCTTGAAGAGGGGAAAAAGCAAGCAGAGTATTTATGGGCTCGTATAGCTCATTTAGTTGATGAATATCCACAGCTTCTATCTGATATTCGAGGCAAAGGCATGATGCTCGGCATTCAGACGAAGCTAGCTCCAGAAGAGGTTAGCCATATCCAACAAGGGATGCTAGAGGCCGGCTTTTTAATTGATGTTACGCAGAAAACGATTATTCGACTATTGCCTCCGCTCACCCTAACCAGTGAGGAGATCGACCGCTTTATGGTGTGTTTCCGCGACGTGTTAGAGCAGGCGGCCCGCGTGAAGGGAGAGGTTATGTAAATGACATCCCCTTTTGTAGCTATTCGCCGTGAGTTGCACAAGATCCCGGAGCCTGGTTTTGCGGAGTTTAAAACGCAGCAGTTTTTGCTTTCATTTATTGCCCAGTTACCTCAGGAGCATCTTGAGGTAACAACTTGGAAAACAGGTGTGCTAGTTAAAGTGAACGGGACATCTCCGAAGCGAATGCTAGCTTGGCGTGCTGACATGGATGGACTGCCGATTGAAGAGGAGACCAGCTATGATTTTCATTCCCAGCATCAGGGCTATATGCATGCATGCGGACATGATCTACACATGGCTATAGGGCTTGGCATCCTAAGTGAGTTTGCCAAAAGTCCTGCTGAAGACGATTTATTGTTTGTTTTTCAACCAGCAGAAGAGGGGCCAGGCGGTGCGGAACCAATGCTAGCCAGCCCTGAATTTCGTTGCTATCAGCCCGATGCTATCTTTGCTCTGCATATCGCACCAGAATATCCAGTCGGAACCATTGCAATGAAAGAAGGAGTTTTCTTTGCCAACACTTCAGAATTATTTATTGAGGTGAAGGGAAAGGGTGGGCATGCAGCTTATCCGCATCTCGCCAATGATATGGTAGTTGTAGCGGCACAGCTTGTGACCCAATTACAGACGATTGTTGCTCGAAATGTAAATCCGTTAGATGCTGGAGTAATTACGGTAGGTAAAATCGAAGGCGGTACAAAGCAAAATATTATCGCCGAGGTAGCTCGACTAGAAGGAACGATTCGCACGCTGTCTCAGGATTCGATGCGTAAGATTAAACAGCGGATTGAAGCGATCGTCCAAGGGATAGAAACAGGCTTCGATTGTGAAGCAACAATTGATTATGGTGCCATGTACTGTCAGGTGTATAATGATCCAGAGCTGTCCAAACGATTTATGAGCTGGTTGGATCGACAGGATGATGTTACATTGGTTCGGTGCACCGAAGCGATGACCGGTGAAGATTTCGGATACTTTTTGGCTGAAATCCCTGGCTTTTTATTTTGGCTCGGTGTAGACACTCCTTATGGCTTGCACCATGCTAAGCTAGAACCAAACGAACAAGCTATCGAACATGCAATCGAAATTATCACCCGTTTCTTTCGCCAATATGAAAATGCAATGTCAAATGAAAACAACTAAAAAGCAACCAAAGACGGCCTGTGGGTCGTCTTTTTGCTATATGTACAAATATCCGATTGGTTATCCACAATCTAATCTAAGTCATCAATGAGAAAAGGAAGCTTTGCTATCAGAATTAGCTTCAAATCACTATTATCCACTTGTGCATAAAATTTGAGAACATACTGTGGATACTGTGGATGAAGGTAAAAAAGTTCTTTTTTAACCACAACTATTTAAGAAATAATGCGTCTAAGATATAAAGAAAACAAAAAGGAACATATATCCTTTTGATCTGAAAGCATACAAGTATAAGCTTCGGCTTTCTATATATTATGATTGATGGAGGAATTGTGATGAAAAAGAAATGGATAGCAGGACTTGCAACTGTCATTGTTGCAGCTACAGCTACAACTGCATGGGGAGATACCAGCATACGTACATATTTCAATGGAGAGCGCAATACTAAAATAGAGGTTACGGCTTCAACACTTGATATGACGCAAGAATTGATTACTAGCCTTGGTGGCTTTGCTACTTATGATAGAGAGACAGGTAAACTGTTCATCGATAAGCCGAATGTCAATATTATGGTACTTGAAGGAGTTCAGCAAAACAAAAATAATGATATTGTGCTGACTAATCCCGTAACAGGATTTCTGGAAAAAAACATTCCGCGTAACTTTGGCGTATATGTAGAGGTAGATAATATCATTGATGCTAAGGATATGAGCGTCAAAGTCAACATTATCGGTCCGGATGGCAATGTGGTGGATAGCAGCAAGGAGAAATCCTACTCTGTACGCGATGGAGGATTCTTCTTCTCCCAACCCTTTGTTTCCACAAAGTTAAAAAAGAACGGTACGTATAAAGTACAGCTAACAATGAAAAAAGAAAAGGATGCAAACATGATCGTTGTGGGAGAGAATTCCTTTACAGTAGGGAGATAAAATGCTCTTCCACCGTTTTCAAAATTAGCTACCTGATGATATAATGATTAGAAGTAATTACTATTATGTAATGTAAGAAAGGAAAGATGAAAGCGAATGAAGACAAAAGCCACGCGGTCATCAACAGATACAGACGGCCCGAGTATACGTATTGCCTGGAAAGACCCCCAATCGATTTTAGCCTCTTGGCTTGTGACGGAGGAATACCAGCAAGAGATTGAGCAAGAATTTTCCATTCCATTCCATGAGCTGCCGCTAGTTCTGCGTCTGTATGATGTAACGTACCGGACTGAAATTAAAAATGACGGGCTAGACAGCTATACAGATTATGACATCAACTATCGAGCAAGCAATTGGATTCTCTACGGAGTAATGGAAGGGTGTAAATATTGTGTCGATCTCGGCATACGTATGGTAGACGGAAGATTCTATTCGCTAACCAGATCTGAAATACTTTCGTAGCACCTATAGGAAAGACAGGACCCGATCAGGGAACCTGTCTTTTGTTTTTCATTGCGTTTCTTTACCTTCACGACATTTGTCATACACACGCAGCGCCACTGCTAGTACAGCCCAGACAGGCATAGGCTTATCTAAGTCATGCAACCATTCGGGAGACGTGATGATTCCTTCTTCTAGGGCACGCTTACCTATTTCTAGCTTCCAAGCAGCTACAAAATTCTCAGAGGGGGACTTTTTTTGATCATACTGGATTAAATTATAGGTTTTGATTATATTTTGTAGCTTTTCCGCATAGTCTGGGTCGGTAGCATATCCGGCTTGTTCTAACTGTTGGGCTGCTTGATAAGGAGTAGTTGCTTGAATAACGGATTGATAGCGAGGACGTAATAAGAGCTGTGAGTGGTCTTCAATGGATTCAAGAAAGCTATGATAGGCTTTGAATTCTTGTGTTTTTGTAACCCAGGAGCCTTGAAGATATTCTTTGGTTTCTACATGAACAGAGCCTGAGGGACCTACTCCTTTTATTCCAAAAAGATTATAGGATGTCCGACCTGTAGCAGTGTCCTTTGGAATAAAGTTACCAAATCCAGATTCCAAAATGGCTTGAGCAATGGTTATAGAGGCGTAAATATTATACTTTTCAAAGGCGATCTGAGCCGGTGTACGTACAAGCGAAATGAAATCAGAGCGTTCTATAAAAAAGCACCTCCTTATAACCGGATGGTGGAGTCAAAGAAGGTACTTATAGTGAGATAAGCACCTTCACTCTGTATCATATTGGAAGGGTGCCATTTTGCTTGGACATTTGTTTGAAAAATCCGAATTTAAGGCTTGCGTGGCTGAAAATATTGAATTCTGCCGTTGAATAGGTGAAGCTCTCCTTTTACCTCGCGGGCTAAATAACGACAGTATTCGTTGCCTTTACTTTTATCATTCTGAGTAGCTGTGTCGGGAATACTAACCTGAATGAATGCCCGCTCCTGATTGTCTTTTAGACGTGTGCCTACGCCAATGATCACATATTTATAAAGATTCTGATCTTTGCCCTTTAAAATGAAAAATGTGTCTTTTCCTTCCGCAGGTTCTTCGATATGATAGGGAAAGGAGGCATCTGTATAGTTCCAATCCAATTGTTGTCCTGTTTTACTGGTTTTCTTTCGGTATTTTTGTAAAAATGTTTTGACATCTTCAAGAGTAACCGTGGAGGCGATGGAACC
Organism: Brevibacillus laterosporus LMG 15441; assembly: GCF_000219535.2. Taxonomy (NCBI): domain Bacteria; kingdom Bacillati; phylum Bacillota; class Bacilli; order Caryophanales; family Paenibacillaceae; genus Brevibacillus; species Brevibacillus laterosporus. The sequence continues at coordinate 3,911,417 of NZ_CP007806.1, read as the reverse complement.
ATCTACTAGGTATACATAGGCGGATTGCATATTCACGAATCAGTTCACTCCCATATCAAAAATACGAATTTTCTTCCACATTTAGTGTAGCATTACAGTTTAGGCTTCTGCAAGCGGACACAAAATACGGAAAGCAATTGATTATATTTTCTGAAAATAGTACAATGATGAAAATTTATACTTGTAGAGAGACAAAAATCAGTTGGGGGAATGGGAAAATGAAGGATACAGCGGTACGACAGGTGCATGAAGCGTTAAATACATTACGAGCAATCAATGTTGTAAACAAAGACGATTGGGAAAGAGCTGCCAAGGCAGCGAATTTGGATTCATCCGTACAATTAAATATTTTGTGGATCATTTGCTGCTACGAAGGAGTACGTGTTACGCAGATTGCTGATTGGACGTTTTGGCATCCCTCATCTATTGTCATTCATATAAAAAAGCTGATGGAAAAACAATTAGTAAGCATTGAAAAATCCGATATTGATGGAAGGGTTGTTCATGTTTATCCTACAAGCGCAGGTCGTGAGGTTATTGAAAAAAGTAGGAAAAATACGCCCAGTCTATTCCGTTTGACTGAGGCTTTAGAAAAATTAAAGGAACGATACTCCGTTGTAGTAGTAGAACTGTTTTTTGAGTGCATGTTATTCCTTGCTCAAACCTTGCACGGTGCAGATAAGGTGAGATGGATTCAGGAAGGTGAAGAGCGCTTTCCTGAGAATCAAAGCTCTGCCGGATGAATATCTTCTGTAATAAGTACGGGATATAAAGATAAAAGTTTCAAATTATGTAAAAAAGGTTACATTTGAAAGTGCAGTTTTTTTACATGTAAGAAATGGGCTTGATCGAAAGGAATTTTTTTATCTTTTTCTCATATTCTAATTAAGCCATCATAGGGCTTATGACTAGTCTGGATGAAGAGATAAAAAATCATACAAGATGGGAGGGTATCGCGATGGAAGCCATGGAATTGTTGTATGACGTGAACGAAGATGCCAAGGTTCGCTTTCTGGGCTATACAACCGACACGACACGTTATGATTTTGGAATCGTGTATACACATCGTTTTTTCGGGAAACCATTGGTGGTATGTATGCAGACAGGGCAATCAACGTTACTAAGTTCAGAAGACACAATAAATCCTAAGCATTTGCAACAAATCTTTAAATTGACTTGTCTTACCCAAGCAAAAGAGCTCTCTCAATTCTTTCGTGATAACTTACCGTCCATGCCTTTTCAGGATCAATACTAGCCTAGATACAGTTAATAACTGGCAATATGACAGCCCCCTTCATTCTGTGAAGGGGGCTGTTTCTTTAGATGAATAAGATAGCTTTATCATGATTGTGATATACTAATTCGAGGTTCAAAAGTTATTTGGATTGAGTTTATAAAGAAATCGGCTGATAAAAGTTGTGTTCATTAGCCTATTGACAGTTAAAGTATGTCGTATTAAGATTAATGTAACACATTTATAGAACTAATGTGACATATTAATTTGATTCACTTTATTTTGTGAGTACACTTATTTCATAGGGGGCTTATCATGACGACAATCGTTTGTCAGAAATGCGGAGACATCATTGAACATTTAGAATCACCTCAGGTGAAAACGCTTTATGGTTTATGTGACTGCCCGTGCCATCAGCATGATAACGAACATGAATAGATTTTGAAGATGTATTTTCGAATATATCAATTTCTTTGATTATTTAGCACACTCTTTATGAGTGTGTTTTTTGCTTTTTCATTCCCTCTTTCAAAGATTTTTATTTACTTCTCCATTTAATTGATAAATAATAAGAAGGATAGAGATAATGGAAATATTTTGTCGAGAGGAGTTACAGTATGAGGAAGAAGAGCTTTCAGCGATGGATAGCTGTTTTTGCCATGGCGACGACATTAATTAGTAGTGTGAACCCCGTTTTCGCAGCTAATTATGATGAAGAAAAAATTTCAGTAAATGGCGATACGACAGCCACTGCCTATGGCATGGACTTTGATGGGGATTATGCAGTTTGGGTAGAGGAATCTGGTAAGAATTATTCCGTTGTGCTTTATGATGTAGATGACGAAAGTATAGCGAAGAAAATTTCTAGCAATAGTTCTAAGAAAGTAGCTCCACGTATTGAAGGAAACACGGTAGTGTGGGCTCAAGAAGAGAAAAATGGCTATGAATTATATGCGTACGATCTGAAAAAGAATAAAGAACGCGTTCTTACAAACCAGCATGCAAGAGTAACTGATCCTGAAGAGATTGCCTTTAAGGACGGTGTTGTAGCCTGGAAAGACAAGCGCGATGGTGGAACGAATATTTATGCACTTGAAGTAAGAAATGACAAGGAATATCGCATATCTACAGGCGGAAAAGCAAGCCATCCTTCCATTTATGACGACCAAATTGTTTGGCAGGATGAGCGTAATGGAAGAGCCGAATTGTATCAAAATAAAGTAGGTTCTTCTAAAGAATTTAAAACGTACTGGGGAAAAGCTAAAACTGCAAAACCGATCATTTCTGATGATGACATTGTTTACTTGAACGAAGCAAGCGGTAATATCGAAAAAACACAAGTAGAGAGTAGTAAAAGCAAGGTGCTCACTCATGAAAAAGGAGACGAAGAGCTGTTTGATTTTAACGGACGTTATCTGGTATATGGATCAGGTAGCACATTGTATTATTTAGATACAAACAAAGATGATTTGGTTAAAATCAACAATGATTTCAATCGTAAATTGCCTCCTGTGATGAGTGGACGTTACGTGCTTTATGCTACTGGTAAAACGAATAATTTGACATTGAAATTGTTTGATACGAAAAAAGAGAAGAGCCAAACGCTGGGTAAGGACGAAAACATAAAAAATATGGCTTCGCCGGCAGCTAGCAAAAACTATGTGGCTTTCGTGAAGGAAGGCAAAAGAGAGTCTCGCGTAATGCTGTATAATGTAAAAGATCGCAAAACGATTACGATCTCTCCAGAAAAACACGAAGCTGAGCATCCAGTGGTAAGTGATTCTTATGTCGTTTACTACGATAATGATGATCGGGCGTTGGTGTCTTACGATATCGAAACGGGAGAATCAACCAAAATTACGACGAAGAAAACTGACGTAGTAGAAGGATTGTATGCTATTTATAAAGACCATCTTGTTTGGGTGAGCGGTGGAAAGCGTTCGAATACTGTTAACCTAACGAATTTGAAAAAGAATAAAACTTCTGAGCTTCATGACTCCAAACTTGGCGTTCGCAGTGTAGCTATCAATAATCAGGCTGTGGCGTTGATTGATGGAGAGGACGATCGTTACCAAGACATTGTCATTTACGATTATGTAGATGGCGGCCGCATTATGAAAGAAGAAGCGGAAAGTGCTAAAGGAATCGGGCTTGGCGACAAATTTGCAGCTTGGTCTGCTTACAATAGCGATACAAAGAGCAAGGACATTTTCGTATATTCCTTTAAACTGAATCGTACGGATCTTCTTTATGAAGAAGAAGGCGATCAAGAGAATCCAATCGTTTCAAATAATATCATTTTCTATGAGACTGAAGTAGAAAAAGGCGGAGACGCAGTAGATAAATATGTCATGTATGACAGGGATAAACACCGTTTTAGAGCTCCATTTGGCAGTGACGCTGATCCATCTGAGATCGCAATTGGCGGTAATCGTTTAGTATGGTTGGATGACCGTGATGATGAGGAAGGTCTCTATACATCTGTACTTGGTTCCAGTGATGACGACGATGACGATGATGATTACGATGATGATTATGATTATTTTTACGGCAAAGATTAAGATGAAACTCAAAAAGGCTGGTAGGATATGATATCCTATCAGCCTTTTTATCTATCTAGTAAGCAAATTGCTATCCTTGAAACTAAAACATTTTACCGAAAAAGTATAGAAAGAAAATGCCGAATCCATCTAACAGGGTTAGCCACAGCAAAAGAGATAGCGGCGGAGAAAAATGCTGCGTTTTCATTTCGCCAATATAATGATCGGCCATTAAGATGTTGGAGAAGAGGACGAGTAAGATATTGGGAGTCACCATCAGTAAACTTGGAAAATGCAATCCTTTTGCAATTAGGTTAACTAACGAGGCAGCAATCAGTACAGTAACCCCATATACGACAGTCTCTAAACTAATCTGGATTAGCCAACGCAGACTGATTTTTTTATAGCCTATCAGGTAGGTGGTTCCAAATAAAAGAATCCAACTACAACTAGCGGATATGATGACCCAGTACGCACCGAGATCAAATGACCAATGTTCAAAGTGTAAACTGAGACTAGCTCCATATAAGGCAGAGCCGCCTATAGCAAGGATAAGATATCCAATCCATAACAGGTAGGAATAGGGATTCGTGGTGGTGGATGTGGATGTGGTAGTAGTGTTCAATGTCATTTCTCCTTTTCTCAGGCGACGTAGGGCGTATCTTATGTATGATCTATCTATTTACTATACGTCATAGAGTCTAGAAAAGTTTCGAAGTTTATTAGATGATTGTCAAAAAAGCCCTCTCCTTGTCAATAGTAGCAAGGAGAGGACTTCATTTTATTTGTTATTCATGTATGGCCGCTTGGCGTTTTACAACCTTGATGGTTTGAATGGTTTCATCCTCAGGACCTTGAACAGGTAAACCTACACGGAGGTTTTCTTTGATGTAATGAATGTTATCTGCTGTAATAACCTCGCCTGGGAATAAAATTGGAATTCCAGGAGGATACACCATGATAAATTCCGTAATAATACGGCCTTCCGCGTGTTCCAGAGGTACAATTTCCGTTTCTGCATAAAAAGCATCACGAGGAGATAGAGAGATAACTGGAATTTCAGGAAGTGAAATTTCAATTAAATCACTTGGCTGTGCATGAGCAAATTCAACAGCTAAATGCTGTAGGGCAGCCACTAGTGTACCGATCGTTTCTTCTGTATCCCCAGCGGTTACAAAGCAAAGAATGTTATAGAGGTCACTCATCTCAACCTCAATATTATATTTTTCGCGCAACCAATTCTCGACTTCCCAACCAGTAATACCGAGACTGCGCACATGAATGAGCAATTTAGTCGGGTCCATTGCGTATTCGGCTGGCATACCGAGTATTTCCTTTCCTACACAACGTAGTCGAGGAATTTTGTTAATCGCATCTCTAGCAGTGTTAGCTAGACGAATGGAGTTTTCGATCATTTGCTTTCCATGTATAGCCAAGTGCTGTCTAGCCATATCTAGAGAAGCCAGTAGAATGTAAGAAGTAGAAGTGGTTGTTAGCATGCTCAGAATGGTTTTCACTCTGTCAACGTCTACAAGCCCTTCTCTTACGTTTAAAATTGAGCTTTGGGTAAGAGAGCCACCCAGCTTGTGAACGCTGGTAGCAGCCATATCTGCGCCTGCCTGCATGGCAGATAATGGCATATCATCATGAAAATGTATATGGACGCCATGAGCTTCGTCTACCAAAACAGGGATGTTATACTCATGGGCTATTTCTACGATTTGTTGTAAATCTCCTGCGATGCCAAAGTAAGTTGGATTGATGACTAATAGAGCAGCCGCATCAGGGTGTACAGTTAGTGCTTTTCGCACCGCTTTTGGCGTAATACCATGAGCAATTCCTAGCTGTTCATCCATGATTGGATGGATAAAGACTGGAATGGCACCAGCAAAAATAATGGCAGCCGTTACAGATTTATGCACATTTCGGGGCAAAATAATTTTGTCCCCAGGATTGCAAGTCGCCATGATCATGGCCATGATCGCACCGCTTGTCCCTTGTACAGAGAAAAAGGTATGATCCGCACCAAAGGCTTCTGCAGCCAAATCCTGTGCCTCTTTGATCATTGCTTTAGGATGGTGCAAGTCATCTAGTGGGGCGATATTGATTAAATCAATCGATAACGCGTTCTCTCCAATGAATTCTCGGAACGTAGGATTCATTCCCGTTCCTTTTTTGTGGCCTGGGATATGAAATTGAATGGGATTCCTCTCTTTATGTGCCACCAATCCGCTAAATAAGGGGGTTTCATCCTGTTTCATTATCGTATCGCCTCACTTTATTTTATAATTGTTTGAAAAACAACAAAATTGAGTATAGCAAATTAAGGGGGGAAAGCAAGTATTTTTTTTGCTTAATCCCTGTAGTGGCAGGATTTATCCCTTTATAAGCAGAAAGTTTAAGAATAAAGAAAGGAGGGATTTGGAATGAACACCAGAATTACCTCATTACTTAATATAGTATCTCCCATTGTACAAGGAGGATTAGCACATCTGGCGTATGCCGAATTAGCAGCCGCAGTTTCTGAGGCAGGAGGATTAGGGCAGATAACAGCTATGTCACTTCCTTCGCCAGACGCTTTGCGGACTGAGATTCAAAAGGTGCGCTCGTTAACAGCAAAGCCTGTTGGCGTTAACTTTGCTATTGGTCAACATGATCGGCCATTTGAAGAAATGTTGGATGTGGCTATAGAAGAAGGGATTGCCGTTATCAGTATTACGGGAGGAAACCCTGAGCCGTTAATTCGCCGAACGGATGGACATGATATGAAACGCTTGGTGCTTGTGTCAACGGTCAGACAGGCACAAAAAGCGGAAGCCGCTGGGGCTGACGCGGTGATGGCAGTTGGTCAGGAGGGAGGAGGACATTTAGGACGGGATGATATTGGAACGCTAGTACTTGTTCCGCGTGTTGTTGATTCGGTCAGTATTCCTGTACTTGCAAGTGGTGGGATTGGTGATGGGCGTGGATTTTTGGCAGCGCTTGCATTAGGAGCGGAGGGTGTGGAGATGGGGACTAGGTTTATAGCTACAAAGGAGTGTCTCCACGCACATGCTGCCTACAAGCAGGCACTTATTCAGGCGACAGAGCATGATACCACTGTTATTAAACGTTCTTTAGGTACTCCAGCGCGTGTGATAAATACAAAAGGCTCTGCGTATATTTCTGAACTAGAAAAACAAGGCGTAGGATATGAGGGCTTGCAAGAATATATTAGTGGTCGAAACAATCTTCGTTTTATTTACGAGGGGGATGCAGAGCACGGGTTTGGTTGGGCAGGGCAAGTGGTCGGCTTAATCCAGGATGTTCCTAGTGTTCAGGAATTGTTCGATCGAATAATGGGGGATGTCAATGCATTTCAAGCAAATATGCAAAAAATATTTCAAGGGAAGCAACAGCGATGTTGTTAATTTTTTATTAAAAAGAAGAACAGGTTCTTTACAATAACATGAAAAAGGACCTGTTCTTTTGCATATAGATAGTAGAAAGCATCTTGAATTCCTAGCAAACGCTTCTATTCATGGCGATTTAACATGTACAAACGAGTAAGGACTTGGAATGTTTCCTCTAGGCGAGCTATTAGCAAGTCACCATCTCTTAGAATAGGGTCATCCTTATTAATTGTGATCCCACAAAGAATTTCAGCTTTTTTTACCGTCTGTAGGCGCTGAATAAGCTGTAATAGTCCTTCCTCACCTAACTCATTTTGTGAAGTGCTATGTGGTTGCATATGATCCGGTGACCAATGAAAGTGTCCTGGCACAAGGGACATGATTTTTTTCAAATGCTTTTCCATGTTATGCCCGATTTCCTGTTTAAACGGAGACTCATAAATAAGGGCATACCAAACAAACAGATGAGTGCCCCACAATCCAATTTGGAAATGAGGATGTTTTTTGTATCCGCGCTTGTCATTTGCCCAAGCTACCCATGTATCCTTAGGTGGATTAACTGTACGCCGCGCATGCTTAGCGACATGATAAAACATTTCATCTCCTAGTGCTAGTCCAAGATGAGGAGCAAAATGTTCTCCCAGAAAGGTTAATTTAGGCCGAATTCGATCTTTGATTCCTTCCATTCTTTCGTCTAATCCTTCAATGGAAAATACCTCAAAATCCTCAGAATGAAAGCCAGAAAAAGTAGTCATATGTAAAACTCCTTTCAATTGAGTGCACGATGTGTTCTACGTATTTTCAAATGCCTCTTTCCTTTCTCACAAAACAAAAAGGGCGTAAGAGCCGTGAAGAAAGCGAATTTCTCTCCATATGATATCATACCACACCGATAAGCAGACTATAGGGGACCTTCCCGAAATGTAACTAGTTTGGTTTCTTGAACGAAAAACGGGGTAAGTAAGAAATAAAACAGCATTCCCATTCGTATCCAATAGAAAGGAAATAAATTCCACCTCTCACTGGTTTTTCTTGAAAAAGACAAAAATACGTGAATGGGAGTGTAACAAAAATAGCTAAACAGTAATAGAATATACAACCCATTCCCAAGGGCTTATTTATAATCTGATTATTCAGTATATTTTTGGGGGATGAAGTGTATGAAAAAAACCTATAACGAGTTAGAGTACAGCAATATCATTGTCTGGTTTGACCGAACTACCTTCCTTTCATTATTGGATACGCTTCATCAGAATGGATTATCTGTCAGAGTTAAAGAAGCAACTCATTCAATTCGAATGGATATTACAGCAGCCAGTGGTGGACATCAGCTCGTTTTAGTTAAAAGCGGAGAACGTTACAAGCTGGAGGAATATCATTATGCTGTTCGGGACATCAGGTTAGCGATGATCTTGTATCAATTTATTGAACAGGCAAAAGGGCATGCAGTGGTCAAAATCATTAACGAGCACCAAATCCTAGTGAAGAACATCAGATACGGTGAAGCTGTACGAATTGTTAAGATTAAAGGAGCTGAGAAAAAAGTGATCTATGAAAAAGCATGTAATGTGACCATGGACCAAGTGATTGCTGCCCTGAAAAGAAGAGATGCCGAAGAAAGAATTCCTGTATTACGTCTAGAGCTTGACTATGAATTAGCAACCCTATACGATGCCATGCAAAACAGAAATAAGGAACAGATGCGACGCTCAAAGGCACAATTACGATTGCTGCGTAAGGAAATGTTATTACTGGAAGTATAGCTGAAATCATGATGGAATGGGCAGGGTGAGAATGAACCTTCAAGACACGGCGTTTAGATGAAAAACGGCTTCTTCGTTAGGAAGAGAGGCCGTTTTTCTTGTTATGGAGCATAAAATGTGTAACTTTTTTACTGGAAACCGTTTCAAGCAATTGATCTCTTAATGGCTTGGCGGTAAAATGGGGTAATATGAAGTTGGTCGAGAAAGGAAGTATTTCTATGCAGCAAGTTTTACTGGCGATTCAGTCACCGTATGTTCTTCTGGGATTATGCGGATTTACAGTGCTGAGCCTCGTGTATATTATCGTGTTACATACTAAAATCAATCGTTTACGAAAAAGAATGAATCGCTTCTTTGTTCGAGGCGAGGGGGACAACCTCGAAGAAATGGTAAATCGCTTGCTTGTAGATATGGATGCATGGGAAGGAAAGCTCAGTGATCAGCAATTTGTAGTGAATCGATTGTCCCAAAAAATGGCGACACAAGCGGGGAGTGTTGCGGTGCATCGGTACAATGCCTTTGGAGAAATGGGAAGTGATTTAAGTTTTTCCTTGGCATTTTTGGATGAACAACAAAACGGGGTAGTGATTACCAGTATTTATGGTCGAGAAGAATCACGGACGTATGCGAAGCCGATTGAAAAAGGAACTTCTGTTTACCATTTATCAGAAGAAGAGCTGATGGTAATTAAAAAAGCGATGACTTCTTCCGTGTCCGTTCTATAAAATTGTATAAATCTGCGAGATAGTGATAATATAGGAGGTTTTTCCATGAAAACGTCTGTAAACTCTCTAAATCGCTGTTTTCTTTAGAATCCTGTATTTATTAGGCAGGATTTTTATTTTTGTTTTGTGTATAATAAAGAATAGAGAAGTGTACAAAGATAAAAGTAGGTGATCCGCCTTCATTACCCATTTTGAGTTTAAACTCACGGGGCGGCAAGGTCAGGTTCTACAGCGATCTTTTGTGGATACTTAGCTCCCTTTTCCGCATTACCAGTCAACCAACCAGATACACATACGTAGCCGATTGGTATTTAGGAAAAACAATGAATTGGGGAGATTTGTATGGCACAGCGTTTAGCTACAAATTACGCAAACGCCTTTTTTACAATGACAGAGCAGGAATTAAATCAATTTGTTCAACTCTTTGCAAAGGAAAGAGTTCTCTTAATGGAACAGATATTTGAAAATGGGGATCGTGACATCGTCATTGTGGATGGTAGTTCCGAAATACATCTTGCCTTCCAGAGATTTGAAAACCACTTTATTTGCGACAGTTCCTATACAATCAAAGATATCAGTCTTGCCAACGTGATGCGAAAAGCGATGAAAGCCTTCAGGGGTCACGCTGTTGTGCACAGAATTTACGAAAACTTCACGATTATTTATCATTATGACGAAGGTTCAGTGACAAAGATTGAAGAAGTAAATGACACCGAAGAATCCATCATCTTTGAGCAGGACGGCGCAAACTACGCTAAGGAATTGCAACATCTATATGCACAAACGTCTAGTGAACAAGAAATTACCAAGTTGCGCGAAGAGACGGATCGTCTCCTTGATCTTCGTAATTGGGTAGGGATACACAAGCCAGACACGGTTTCCGTAATTGATCAAAAGTTATCTGCTGTTTCACATCGTTTGTTTGTACTAGAAGCATAAAAGTAAATCAAAAAAAGGGCACTGCTGGTGCCCATTTTTTGTATAAAAATGATCGCTGCTATTGCCTTATAGGCTTCGTTCGTTCAGGTTTTTTGATATTTGTTTGAGATTATTTGTGAAAAAATTTGGTATTTCCAGAAATTTATTTTTAAAAAAGTATTGTATTTTTCTCAAAACCATGATAATTTAAATCTCGTTGGAAAAACTAGATAGGAACCAGGATTCACTTCAAAGGGTGGACCAAAGACCCGCCCCCGTTAGTGAATGACGCAGGTCCTAGCGATGTTTCATTATCACACATGCTAGGAAGGGGGAACCGGAAGAATGGAATATTCTACTTTCGGAAGACACGTTGCCATTGACACATGGGGAGTACAATTTGATTTACTAAATGATGCAGATTTCTTGAAAAAACAAATGGTAGAAGCAGCAGAAGCATGCGGTGCGACTGTTCTAAGTGTACAGTCTAAACAATTTGCACCTCAAGGAGCAACTGTATTGGTTCTTTTGTCGGAAAGCCATCTTTCCATCCACACCTACCCAGAGCGCGGATTTGCCGCTTTGGATTGCTACACATGCGGGGAGACAGTGGATCCGCAGGTTGCCATTGATTACATGGTTTCTGTATTAAAACCGGAGAAAGTCTTTGCTAAAAAACTAATTCGTGGTTTAGGTGAATTAGAAGTTGTGGAACCAGAAATGAAGCTTTCCGCAACAACTAACGCATAAGACAACCCATTATCGAACACAAACAAGCAGAGGCGTCTAGCTAGGAGCAGACGTCTCATTTTTTATTTACACAAAAACAGGGTAGACGAACAACGTCACCCTGTTTTTGTCTTCATTACCGGAATGGAGCAGTTACAGTACGTCCAAGATCAGTTACAAGCGTTCCAAAATCTCTACCAACATTACTGAGACTGCCTGTTACTGTGTTTGGTCCACTCATCATATTAGAGTGGGACGAGTATGAGCGATAGCTGTTATCGATGCTTTTTACACGAGGTATCATCTTGGAGTCGGATGTAACATAAACCCGATGATAAGGAGCTGCTTTAACAACAGCATGATTTACCTCGCGTTCAATGGTCTTGCGGTTTTTATGATCCTTCAATTCAATACCAACAACAGCTTCATTTCCATGGACAACGGTGGTAGCCGATTGAACGCCCTTAACCTTCTTAGCAGATGCTGTAATACGATCAGCAAGCTCACGGTTATGAACATGATGGGAAGACGTTAGGGAATGGGACCCATTGTTTGCGTAGCCACGCATACGTGTGTCTGCAGATTGGTAAAAGCCCGTATACGGATAAGTTGCTCTACCGAATCCATTAAAGCCATAGTTATTGACACCATAATTATTAATACCATAACCACTCGTGCCATAACCATTCATGCCGTAACCACTCGTACCATAACCACCATAACCACTCATGCCGTAACCACTTGTACCATAACCATTCATGCCATAACCATTGTAGTTACCAGTACCTAACGTTCCATAGCCACTCGTTCTGTAAGATTGGGTTTGAGCCCCTTGTTTTGGAGCAGTTCCGCAAGCAGTAACCGCTGTTAACAGTAGAAGACATGAAGCTGTATACAGGATTTTTTTCATGTTTATTGGCCACCTCCATTAGGTAGTGTTAGCAGAAGGCGACCGAATTACTTAGGAAGTGCACTCCAAGGAAAGAGCAGGAAAGGCCAGTCCAGGTACATCCCAAAGGGCTTTATCAACAGAAGTTAGATTTTTGGATGAAATTAGTCTAGGACACGAAACTGGCAGTAGCAAGGCGGTTTGCAGAACTGGCTTACCATAACAAAACAGAGTAGCTTGTGGACAAAAAAGCTGGTCTTTCTGCAATGGATGGTAATCATCAGGATGCTCTAATGTAGGGATAAACAACACTTCTGGCTGGCTCAGTAACCAAGGTCGAAAGCTTACTCGGTTATTTGTTTGTGCTACTAAACCAAGTGCTGTCTCCTGTTTTTCTTCCAAATAAAAGCGAAAAGCAGCTAAGCCTTTGGAAGAATCGGCTAAAGTAGCCAGTAGCTTTTCTTGGAAAGCATTGATTACATCAGTAGCAATTTCTTCATGAAAAAGTAGAGAGCTATTCAAATAAAAGCCTCCTTTACAGAATTTTTAAACAAATGTAACGGAAAATCCACTTCATTTACGACCAAAAAACGATAAGATGAGTAGGTGAAACATGTACTTTTTTATTTAGCTCAATTAACAGATAGGCAGGAGCTGTTACACAAAATGTAGTGGAATGTGGCTCGGTTACTGTACGATTCGCTCCCCATCCGCAAATAATGGAAGAAAAAATCTTGCTGATTCGACCATGAATCCAGCCCGTATGCATCTGCTTAAAACTGGTAGGATGACAGCAGTCTCGGACTAATAAAAAATAACAGTCCATTTGTTCGCTGTGATATAGATGCTGATAACCGCTCAATATAAGGGGAGGGACTTTTTCATCCATGTGAAGAAGTGGCGGCGAAGGAATTTCGTCCTCTGATAACAGCGTTGGTAAGGAATAAAGGAAATGGGCCCCTGTTAAGTCCTCTGGCTCGTCCAGATCAACGGCAGATTCCTCTAATATGGAGATAGAGGGGTATAAGGTCCCGATGGAATGAAATGGTTGATAATCCTTATGGCCTTCCAATGAAGCAAGTTGTAATCGTGATGCCGTGTGTAATAATTGTCGTCTATGAGAAGGCTGCTGCAAGTAGAGTCGCAAAAGACCTGCAAAAATTTCGGTATCAACCCAGAAAAGCTGGGGGACATTTAATTGGGATGGGGCTACTCTTTTCTGTTGATCTCTATGATTGATCTGAGTAATGGAGAGCCGATTTGCCAGTTGGGTATACAAATTTGTTATAAGCGAGTTCATAGTAGGGTGCCATTGATCAAAAAAGGTGGCACCATCTTGATATTGCATGAATCTAGCTTGAGGTCTTACTTGAGATGTAGCTTGTAGTGTCACTCGCCAAAATTGCGACTCATAAAAGCAACCGTCACTGCGACAGAGCCAATGCTTCTCTTGTTGTATTTTTATTTTAGACTGCAACGTGTTCGGTATTTTTTCTTGGAAAAATCGTTTATGCTCTAAGCCCATTTTACTGATTAGGAAATGCCAATCATGAAATTCACCTAACGTCTCTAAAGTAGTTGGGGGCGGGAGATGTTTTTCATGTTCGCAAAACCTTTGGAAGATTTTCCATCTATTCTCATATAAGGCAAGGTTATTACGCGCTTGATGAAAGGCGGCAATTGCAGCGGATTCGGTTAGGTGAAAGATGGTGGCTTGTCCCATCTCTTTTTTTGTTGACCAGAGCGTTACGCGTAAAATACTATGCATGCAGGATTGTTGAAAGTCAGCAAGTCCATTGGTCCAGGAGAAGGTCTGAGACTGACATTCGGTGATGTGAATAGTCAGCAGTAAGCCAAATTGATCAGCAAGCCGTAATAATCTTGAACAAATGGATGATAAGGTAGGCGGTCGGACAAATGGATCGGTGGCATGGGGCATATCAATTCCTCCTTCCGTACTATAGAGCCATTTCGTTCAGTGTAACATGTGCGGCAGTCAAGATATGGCAAAGCATGACGGAGGAAATAGCGAAAGTTCTCGACAAGAATCGGGTATTTCTCCACATTTTATAGATTGTAAAATAAGCCTATTACCTGTTATTATGGAGTGTATGCAAACACGAGGAGGAACTTATGAAACGCCTTGATATTCGTAATATCGCAATTATTGCCCACGTTGACCACGGGAAAACGACACTGGTTGACAAACTTCTAATTCAGTCCGGTACATTCCGTAGCAACCAACATGTGGCTGAACGTATGATGGATTCCAACGATCTAGAACGTGAACGTGGAATTACAATCCTAGCGAAAACCACATCTGTAAAATATATGGATTACACCATTAACATCCTGGACACGCCTGGTCACGCCGATTTCGGTGGAGAAGTAGAGCGTATCATGAGCATGGTAGATGGTGTTTTGTTGATTGTTGATGCTTTTGAAGGTTGCATGCCGCAAACTCGTTTCGTTTTACGTAAAGCATTAGAAGCAAATGTGACGCCGATCGTTGTTGTGAACAAGATCGACCGTGATAACGCTCGTCCACAAGAAGTAATCAATGAAGTCTATGATCTATTTATTGATCTAGATGCTACAGAAGAGCAATTGGACTTCCCAATCGTATATGCTTCTGGTATTAAAGGAATTGCTGGTAAAGAGCCAGATAGCTTATCAGAAGACTTAAAACCATTATTTGATACAATTATTGAAGGCATTCCAGCTCCTGAAGCAAATGAAGAGGAGCCGCTACAATTCCAAGTAACGATGCTTGATTATAACGACTTCCTAGGTCGTATTGGTATTGGTCGCGTTTATCGTGGCGTTATCAATCTAAATGACCAAGTATCCGTAGTAAAACGTGACGGCAGCATTAAGAAAATGCGTGTACAGAAGCTATTTGGTTTCCAAGGTCTGAACCGTGTGGAACAAAAAACAGCTCGTGCAGGTGATATTATTGCTGTTGCTGGTTTAGAGGATATTAACGTAGGGGAAACGGTTTGCAACGCTGATAAGCCAGATCCATTGCCATTATTGAAAATTGATGAGCCTACGCTGCAAATGACTTTCTTGGTTAACAACAGTCCATTTGCCGGTAAAGAAGGAAAGCACGTTACCTCTCGTAAACTACGCGATCGCTTAATGGCTGAGCTTGAAACAGATGTATCCTTGCGTGTTGAAGAATCTGATTCAGCAGATGCATTCATTGTTTCTGGACGCGGTGAGTTGCACTTGTCTATCTTGGTTGAAAACATGCGTCGTGAAGGCTACGAGCTAGGAGTTTCCAAACCAGAAGTAATCATCCGTGAAATTGATGGTGTGAAAATGGAACCAACTGAGCGCCTTATCATTGATGTGCCAGAAGAGCACACGGGTCCTGTAATGGAAACATTGGGAGCTCGTAAAGCTGAAATGGTGAACATGATTAACAATGGTTTTGGACAAGTTCGTTTGGAATTCCTAATTCCTTCTCGTGGATTGATCGGTTATCGTACCGAGTTCATGACCATTACACGTGGTTACGGTATCCTGAATCACTCCTTTGATAGCTATCGCCCGGTTGTACCTGGTATCGTAGGTGGCCGCCGTGCAGGTGTATTGATTTCAAATGATACGGGTACTGCAAGCACATATGGCTTAATGTCAGTAGAAGATCGTGGCGTCATGTTTATCCACCCAGGTACTGATGTATATGAGGGTATGATTGTTGGAGAACATAGCCGTGATAATGACTTGACTGTTAATGTCATCAAGGAAAAGCACGCTACCAACGTTCGTTCTGCTAACAAGGATGAAACAGTTAAAATGAAAACTCCGCGTATCTTATCGTTGGAAGAAGCACTTGAGTACTTAAACGATGACGAACTGTGTGAAGTAACACCTCAATCCGTTCGTCTACGTAAAAAATACTTGAATAAGTCAGATCGTGAACGTTATAACAAAACAAGACGCTTTGATTAAAAAATTCGTCTTGCTAGCGTACAAATAAATGAGGGAAATCAGCCGTTTTGGAAGCACTCCAAGGCGGCTTTTCTTTTGACTAGGCAAGCAAAGATTGCTACAGTAGACATGTTAGACATAAAGCTCATAGACAAGAAAACCACGAGGTGAAATAGATTGAAAATTGGATGTCATATTAGTGTAGCAAAAGGATTAGAAAAGGCTGCTATGCAAGCCGTTCATCTGGGAGCAGAATCCTTTCAGGTGTTCACGAAGAACCCACGGGGACTTAAACCTAAAAAAATTGACCACAAAGATGCAAACAAAGGCGTAGAAATTATGACCAAGCATGGCATTACGCTGGTGTGCCATACGCCTTATATTACCAATCTCTCAACACCGAAAGAGGATTTACAGGAAGTAACCATTCGCTCCATCGCTGAGGATTTGCACATTGCCGAAGCGTATGGTGCGGTTGGCGCTGTAGTTCATTGCGGTAAGCATGTGGGAGAAGGCGAGGAATACGGTACCAAGCGCATGGTTGAAACCCTTGATTTAATTCTTGAGCAATACAATGGCCCCGTGAAGCTTTTACTGGAAAATACGGCTGGACAAGGTACTGAGCTTGGTTTAACCATTCGGGCATTAGTTGCCATTCGCGAAGCAACTAAATATCCAGAGAAAATTGGATATTGCTTTGATACATGTCATGCTTTTGCTGCAGGACAATGGGATGAAGAATCCTTTGATAAATTATTGGAGGACATGGAGCAGACCGGGTATTTGGATCATCTAGTTTGCATCCATTTTAATGATAGTAAAGTTCCGTATGGTAGTCGAAAAGACAGACACGAAAAGATTGGGAAAGGTGAAATTGGTAGCGATGCATTAGCAAAATTCTTGCGCTCTGAAAAATTGCAGCATTTGCCTGTTGTTCTTGAAACACCAGTCGATGATGAACAGGAATACGCAGAGGAAATGGTTTACATTCGTGACCTAAAAGGATAAGAATAAAAGGAGAGGTAGAGAATGGAGTTATTAGAGCTAGCGTCCATTTATGACCCTGCAAATCCCGAGGTATTAACATGGTATGATCATTTTTTTATGTGGGCTGATTTACAACGTTATTGGATCATTTTTGTGTATTTATTACTTGTTTATTATCTGGGGTTTGCGGAAAGGATACGCATGCCTATACTAAAAACGGCTCTATTGATTATCCTACTCTTGCTCGGTTCTGTTATTTTTGCCATCCTAGATACACAACTACCGGTGCGTGGTGGATTATTTGTAGCTATTATTATTCTGACCATTGTCAAATTACGTACGAGTACCAAGCGTACTCGTGATACAGAGGCGAAATCATGAGACTAGCCGATGCTTTGTTTAACTGGCTGCAAATTCGAGTCGTCGTGGATTTTCGAAATAACGATCGTTCTGCAAGCGATACAGAGGCTTTTTTTCAGCAGATTTTGCGTGAGGATCATAAGGTAGATCAACTTCAGGTCCAAATGGAAGAAGCTAGATATCTTGTGACGTATACAATTGATAACGAGCTGCATGAAATGTCTTTTGATCGTGAAGCTGTAGACGCTTTGTTGACTGCAATTGAGAATGAACCTACATATGCAGAGTAAGGGAAGTCATTCCTTGCAAGTCTTTTAAAAAATGCAAAACGATCATGGTAAAGGAATAAGGTTAAAAGCTCTGCCAGCTTAACAGCGGCAGAGCTTTTGTTTGTTGAATGCCTCTCGTCTTGAGTAATACAATCAATCGCGTAATGCATTAATCGTACCTAATACGATATGGGCTAGTCCAAAACCTGCTACACCCCAGGCATAAGGGTTCGTATAACCATTATCGTTATATTTTGTTTTTACGAAGCTAAGTCCAGCAGCAGTTACAATTGTACCAAGCAGGATTGGAACGATTCCCTTTGGCATCGAAATCACCTCCGAGCTTAGTATGACACACTAATTATTCTCCACTCCTGTAAGTTTTGGCTTACTTTGCGCAACCTTTTCTGACCAAGAACCGTCTAGGGAACAGATCATTTGCAAAGGGGCAGGTTTCATGAATAAAAAAGTAATGACTTTATCGGTAGGAGTTGTGTCCGCTGGCGTACTTTTTGCTGTCGTTCCGATGATGGCTAACGCTGACAACGAAATGAAGTTATCTAACACAGCTACCTCAGCTACAAAAACAACGGCTTCCACAGATAAAGAGACGCCTTTATTATCCAGCCATGCAAAAAATATGACGCCAGCAGGCCAAGTAAGGGAAAATTATTTATATAACATAGAGAATCTAGAAAAGGAAAATAAGCTGTTTTTGCAGATGCTCCTACAAGATTATAAGGATCGTCTATATGTTGTCGTAAAAGACCCAAATATGAACTTTGAGAAAAAGCTCAAGGATGTTATTGAAGAGTATGGAGATGAGTGGCAAAGTATTTTCAAAGAAGATTTTGACCATATTTATCTGTCTGTACGGGCGTTAGAGAAAGGGTTTGATTCCTACTCGGAAGAAACAACAAACGGTATAACGACAGTCGCTGGCAAGGTGGAATCAGGTATAACGAGGGTGGTTATCACTTCTGAAAAAGGAAATAAAGTAGAAGTGCTTCAATTCTCTTCAAAGCAGACGTTTCGTGTAAGCATGCCGCAAGCATCTGCAGGGGAATTGCTAACACTACAGGCTTATCAGCAGAATAAATTAGTAGAAAGTGCTAAATTACGAATTAAAGAAGCACCTGTACGTACCGAAAATGCATTGATTTATTCTCTGGCAAAATATAATTCACAAAAGAACGAGATCTCCTTCCAAGGGAAAGTAAAGAGCTCCGCTGATCAAGTCAAAATTACGTATAACGGAATAACTAAAGAAATCCCGATCAAACAATTCTGGAGCTATGTAGGTTCCTTCTCATGGCAATTGCCAGTAACAGGTGATACAATCCCATCTTCTGCTAGTGTGGAGGTCTTTTCTAAGGGGAGGCTCATTGATCGTCAAACCATTCAGGTCATAAATATCTGGAAGGGTGTTGATGGAGTCTGGGATATGTTTAAACAATGGCAGGGGGATGCCTTTTTCGATAAAAAAGATAAGATGCTTCGTTTAAAGGGGAAATGGGATGAGCTAAGGGAAAAATTAGAGAAATTACCGAAACAGGCCTTAGATTCAATGAAAGTAGTAGTAACCTTCCCGGATGGCAAGAAGCATGAACAAAAAATAGAAGCTATCATTGAACAGGGGAATCGTGATGAGTATGTGTTAAAATTCCCGTTCAAGGGTTCTAATCATCAGATTACAGCAGTTCATGTTGCTTTTTATCATGGGGATAACTTGTTGTATGAGCAAGACGTAGAGGTTAAAAACTATGCGAAGGTAAAGTCAACTGATACCCCTCAATATGATAAAGAACAGCAAAAAGAACAAAAAAAGCAAGAGAAAGAGCAAAAAAAGAAAGAAAAGGAGCAGGAAAAACGAAAGGGCTTGAAAGAAAAGTGGGAAAGTCATTGGCGAGACAAATAAAGTAGAGCAAAATGGATAGAAAAAGTCAGGACACGGCTATGTCCTGGCTTTTTGACGTAGTTGAAACCTTTATGGACGATAAGATTGTACATACGCAATAATTTCCCTTATGAAATCTCCAATAATAGGAATGGACAAAAACTTTGATAAAAGAGAACCTAAAAACGCTAGAACAATGGCCGTACCAATGGTTAGTCCTAATCCTCTAGCTAAGCCTGCGACAAAATTCGTCCAGATTAAACGTCGCGGGGTCGTATAATTAATAATGATATCAATCAATCGAATTTCTTCCAAAAACAGACCTACTTTGTGCAGAGTAACATTCAATTGGCGAACCTGTTGCAATTCCTCTATTGCCTTTTCTAATTCTTGCACGAGACGATCGGGGGAAGCGGGTGGAGTGCTCATAAATCTCTCCTCCTTATGTTTGTGATAAGAATGGTATCTTTTTAATATGTCATCATTGCTAGAGCACGTAAGCCCATGTACAATAAACAATATGTAATGAAAAGAGGAGGATGATGATATGGCAGAAACAGTAGCACAATCATTATCTGAAGAATTGTTTGAATATCTACAACATGAACGTTATGTAACAGTAGGAAGCATTGATTACGAGACAAAGGCCCCAGTTTTAAGTGCGATATCTTGGGTAGTGGCATTAGATAATCATACGATTCGAATTGCTCTGGATAGTCGTTCTCGGATTCTTACAAATGTAAGTCAGGACCCAAAAGTAGTACTTAATTTAATTGGCTGTGGTTCTACTTATGCGATTAATGGAATCGCTAAGATTATAGCAGACAAAATGGAAGGCGTTCCGCTTAAATTAGGCATGCTAGAAGTCAAAATTGAAAGCGTACGAGATATTATGTTTTATGGTTCTCGTATCAGTGTAGAGCCACAATATGAAAAGACCTATGATCAAAATGCAGCGGCCAAGCTAGATCAACAGGTAATGACAGCTCTTCGAACATTAGCTATTACTTAGCATAAGCGAAAAGATTCGGGCTCATGCAAGCTTTTAAAAAAACAATAATAATTGTTTACAAAAAAGAAAGATGGCTATCCCATCTTTCTTTTTGTTTTATATACATAAAAAATATCACGTAGGCAATAAAAAAGGCTAACTAGTCATATAAGCTGGATAGTTATCCCTCTGTCCATTACTTCATACGCAGAAAAAAGACTTTTATCAGGAAACATTAAGCTTCTGCTGTAAAAGTAATAGAACGCTCATACATTTTAGCTGCTTGCTCAAAGCGCTGATTCTTTAAATGGATGTGACCCAATAATTGGTAGGTTTTAATTAAAAACGCTTGCATATTCTTGATTGTAAAATAACCTCTTGCATTTTCTAGATGGACGAGAGCTTCATCATCTTCTCCCTGCATCAACATTACTTCAGCTAAGATAAATTGTGCTTCAGCCAGCATTTTTTCATTATCAGAAGAAATCACGGATTGACAAAGGGCTTTTGCTTCGTCTAAACATTTTTGTAAACGATATACATCAGCTAGAGCGATACGTGTAAAATTCAGAAGCTCGTCTTCAAGTTGATTCGATAAGAATTTCTGAGCTTGTTTCAGACAGGTTTCTGCTTTATCGTACACCATTGTTTCTTTGTACATAAGCCCTAGGTTCAATTGTACTTCCGCTAAACGAACCGGATTGTTGGCGATTTCAAAAATAGATAGGGCTTGTCTATAGAAGGATTCTGCTTCTTGATATTGTTGAATTTGATGATAACAATTTCCTAGCGATAAATAAAGATCGCCGCTCTTATATAAGATCCCATAATTTTTGTTTAATTCCTTTGCTTGCTGTAAGTGCTCAATTGCTGAATAAAATTCACCTAGTTTACTATGCATACTTCCTACATGCAACAAAACAGAAATACGCAATAGACCACTAATTTCATATCGATTTAATAATTGAAGAGCTTCGTTCAACAGATGAACGGCTTTTTCCGGTTGATCGTGCTCACAATAGAAGTGACCGAGGGAGTCTAGAGCGCGAATCAGGACAGTAGGGTTATCTGAGTCTTGGGTGAGAACAATACTATTGCTATAGTGATCTTCTGCTTGTTCCAAGCGACCGTCCACTTCAGCTATCTTTCCTTTTGCCCAGAGATACACACCCTCTTCAGATTGTGGAATAACAGCACCTTGAAGCTTTAACAACCACTTACGGGCAATTTCCCACTCCTGTTCATCAATACGATTAATAATGTGGCGTAAGGAATTTTGAATTTCGACAAGCGTGAAAGAAGGGTTTTCGGTTTCAGTCCATAGTTCTTTAATTTCGGTATGTAGTCGTTTTGCCAATTGTTCCAAAATTTCAGGCGAAGGAATAACCTGACCTTTTTCGATTTGACTGACATAGCTGCGATTACAAATGCCTTCTGCCAAATCTCCTTGTGTCATCTTTAGCCTTTTGCGGAATTCGCGCAGTCTTTTTCCTACTTGCGTCATATAGCAAACACCCTTGTTATTAATTTTGATTGTTTCGTGAATATTATCATTATACAACTTATTATACAAAATGTAACAATTAAATTTAGGTTGTGAAAGAAAAAGACAGTATCAAAATTAAAGTTTTAGTCTAAGTAAGCAGTCTTTTTTTATTAGCAAATATAAACAAACACGAAAAAGAGGCGATATAAAGCCTCTTTTTCGTGTTTGTTAAAAGTATATTGATATAATAAATTCATTATAGTGCTCATCCGTTTAATTGTGCAGCAAAGATAAACGAGCAATTTTTTCGGGTTGTTGGGAATGTGTACTAATTCTAAGAAGCACCTCATAGGAACGTACCACATACTGAGTAGATCGTTCAGCCGTAAAATATTGCATAGCTTGTTCTAAATGATAGAGTGCTTGCTCATAATGCTCACAATCGGTCAAAATATTAGCATAATTCAGGTTGATCTCTGCTAATAAATGTGAGTTATTGCAATTGTGAATGATGCTTTCGCAGAGCCCTTTTGCGCGTTGGTAGTAACCCATATCCCGATATAGATGAGCTAGCTCGTTTGTAGCGTTGTTAAACCAATGCTTTTGGTCTAATTTTTGTAAAATATCAATAGCTTTTAACAAGTACTCTTCGGATTTTTCATAGCATTTCGTTACCCGATACAAGATGCCTAAGTTATTGTAGGTATTAGCAATTAACTTTTCATCTGGTATGAGCTTTAGTACATCCAGGGCGAGAAGGTTATATTTTTCAGCCTGCTCATGCTGGTGTAGATGCAGATGACAAATAGCTAAGCCCATGTAAATAGAGGTACTCTTGTACATGGTTCCATACGCATCATTCAATTGGACTGCTTGGTTTAGTAGCTCGATGGCTGAATAGTACTCTTCTAAACTTCCATGCATTTTAGCAGACGTATATAGAAGGGAAATGCGTAATAAACCACCAATCTCAAAACGATTCACCAATTGTAATGCTTCGCTTAAGAATGGTATCGCTTTTTTCGCCTGACGAGTCATTCCATAGTAATCTCCTAGGGATTGAAGACTACGCACTAAGGAAACAGGATCATCTACGTCGCGAGCAAGAGAGATGCTTTCGAGCAATAGCTCCTCTACTTCCTCAAACCGCTGATCATGTAAGGCTAATTCTGCTTTGGCCCATAAATAAATGCATTGATCCTCCGTTCGTAGCTGCTGACCTTTTAATTTAAAGATCCACTTGCGCGAAATCTCAATATCATTTGCTTCTAAGCGGTTCACAACATGCCGCAATGCATTTTGAATTTCTACCTCAGAAAATCCAATAGGCGATTCCGATTCAGTCCACAGTTCTTTTAAATCGGTTTGTAAACGCTTAGCCAATTGATCAAGAATTTCAGGTGATGGTATAACATTTCCCTTTTCGATTTGACTAACATAACTACGGTTGCAAATACCAACAGACAATTCTTCTTGAGTCATACGTAGGTTTTTACGGAAGTAACGTAAACGCTTACCAACATGTGTCACAAATATATCCACCTTTTCCCGTTTTTATTTTTTATTATACATAGAAATTACTAAATTGACATATTTTTCTTACTATTATAAGATATATTTGTAAGCAAAATTGCAAAAGGTCAATGGGGGTGCATTTTTATGAAGAAGCTCGGATCCGACGCTTGGGGCTAATTGCTTATTTTTTATTGTTAATTTTACCGCCATTTTATTGATCCTCTCGATCTAATAAAAAGTTCCTCACTACTAGTGAGGAACTTTTTTTCAGTCTGTGTAAAGCATACGGTTTTCAAGTCAATTACCCAAGGAGCCAATTATGCTTCATGCAAAATAGGTGTTGGTTTCGTTTGAGTATTAGACATATGCTGTTTCAGACGTTCGTTGTACCCATTTATCCAGAGTGCATCAATCATTTCAAATTGTTCTTTTGTAAGTGGCGCTACTTCAGAAGCTAGTGCAAATTCTTTCAACGTTGCATCGCTAGTAATGTTAGGAAGAACGCTTACTACACTTGGTCTAAATAAAGAGAACTGGATTGCTAATTGCCCAATGGTTCTATCTTTGCCATCAAATAGGCCTTTTTGTTTCATTTCCTGTACAACCTCAACACCAGCTTGCATCCAAGCTGTAGGGCGATGACTACGATGATCGCTCTTATCAAAGTGTTTATCAGGGTCATAGCTACCATCCAATAAACCGGAAGCGTGAGGTACGCGAACGATCAGCGCACGCTTTTCTTGTTCAGCAATTGGGAATAGATTGCGTGCAGGGTCTTGCTCTACAATGTTGTTGATAATTTGAATGGCAGCATAGCCTGGACGCTTCAAGGCAGCGATGGATTCATCCTCCCAACCGATATCAGGGCCCATTGCTGCTCCGTAATGGCGGATTTTTCCTTCTTCTTTCAAACGCTCCAATGTTTCATGAATCTCGTCACTTAGTACGGATTCCATACGTGGATTGTGTAGTTGATAGAAGTCGATATAATCAGTACCTAGTCGTTTTAAGCTTTGCTCACAAGCATAGCGAATATTTTCTTTAGACCAGTTTTGCGGCAATTCAGAATGCCCTTTTCGTTCACCAGGAATATTATAAATGTCATAGCCAAATTTCGTAGCAATGACAACCTTGTCGCGAATATCACCAAGTGCATCTTTTAGGATGGTTTCTCCTAAACCATTTCCATATACGTCGCCTGTATCAAAAAAAGTTACCCCATATTCATCATAAGAAGAGCGAAGCAAGCGTTTTCCCATTTCTACATCAGAAACGCCCCACCATTTAGTTGCTACAGACCATACGCCGAAACCTACTTCAGAGACAGAAAGATCTGTGCCGGGAAGAGTTCTGTATTTCATAGATAATCTCTCCTTCTTAATAATAAGAATAATAATCAACTATGCCTTATCTTACCATGATTGTTTTACGCTTTGAAAGTTCTTATATACTTACATGTGACTGAATGGTGTCAAGTACTGTCAATCTGACAAAAAGCAGGAAGCAACAAAACAACCTATCCAAAGCCAGTGTTCTAGGGCAGGGATAGGTTGTAGGGTATGCTTTATTGATTCATATAGGGCTGGCCTGGCTTTTGCTTAGTTTCTTTTCCAGGTCGCTTCATATTATTAGCTCCGGGCTTCAGTGATCTGGTACCTGGCTGTTGTCCATTTTGATATGGTTCTTTCTTCCTTTTAACATTACTTGGGAATTGAGGAATAATACGTCCCGTGATATCTGCCATTTCTTCGAGAATGCCTGCTACAGGTCGGCCACTCTTCATATCAGCTTGTACTTCTACTAACCGTTGACGCAAATCCGCATCAGCAGTTACTAAGGCAGTAGCACCCTGCGGATCTTCCTTGAGGGCCTCGGCTACAGAATATTTAATAACCCCTACTTCGGGCCGATCTAGCTTTTCGTCTACATCGATAGCTACAATGGCATATTTACCTAATACAACGGCTGTAGAATTTTTAACGTTTTTTACTCTGTTTGCCAGTTTAACCAAGCGATCGGCTGTAGCTTGCGGAGATTGATCATAGTGAGGGGTAGGCTGTGTTTGTTCTACCCGCTGTGTTTTTGGTTTAGCTGGATGACTGCCTTGCTGGGAACCTGCTGCATTTTGAACGCCTTTAGGGGTTCCTGCTCCTTGTGTCTGCGGTTTTTGATTATGGGTTTGGCAAGCTGTAAGTACTAAGCAACAAGCTAGGGTATAGATAAGTCGTCTCATGTTTTGTCCAATCCTTTCCACGGGAACTTACTTTCGAGTAGGTATGCCACTAGTGTTTGCTCCCTATTGCTTTTTATACGAACGGACAAGGAGTTCGTCTATCTTTTATTCTTGCTACATAGATATGGACTATCAGATAACTTTTACAGCTCTTCCTGTAGGTCAGGTTACCCTAAAAAAAGCGAAGAAAGAAAGGAAATCCAGCAAACAAGATGACAAATTGTGCATAAAATATGGAAGATGGGTAAGGGGAGGCGAATCATGATTTGAAAAAAATCTATGTAATTGATACCAACGTACTCCTGCAAGATCCAATGGCGATCTACTCCTTTCACAACAACGATATCGTCATTCCGGCAGTCGTATTAGAAGAGGTGGATTCAAAAAAACGGTATATGGATGAAATTGGTCGCAACTCTCGGCATGTATCCCGGCTCTTAGACCGATTGCGACTCAGTGGTCATTTGCATCAGGGGATACAATTGGATACGGGGGCTACTCTACGGGTGGAATTAAATCATTCTACGATGGGAAACATGCAGAAACAATTCCATGAGATGACGAATGACAATCGCATCCTAGCAGTTGCACTTAATCTACAAGAGGAAGAACGGACCACTGGCCAAGGACGTCCTGTCATTTTGGTTAGCAAGGATGCTTTAATGAGAGTTAAAGCAGATGCATTAGGGTTAACCGCGGAGGACTTTTTATCGGATCGAGTGGTTCGGGAGTATTCAAGCATTTATCTTGGCTATCTAAACCGAACGGTCCCCTCAGATGTAATTAAGTTGTTTTACAACACGCGCCGTCTTAGTCTGGAGACAGTCTTCCCTTATGAAGACTTCTATCCCCATCAATTCCTGATTTTAAAGGACGAATGTAATCCATCTATTTCTGCTATTGGTAAAATTGATGGAGAAGCGAGATATTATGAGCCTCTTGTCTCCAATGATGATTCCATTTGGGGTGTGAAGGCCCGTAATGCTCAACAAAAAATGGCTATTGAATTATTATTGCGAGATGATGTTCCTTTAGTAACCATGACAGGGAAAGCGGGAACGGGCAAAACCCTGATTGCACTTGCCGCGGGTTTGTTGCAAATTGAGGATTTACAAAAGTATAAAAAATTGCTGATTGCAAGACCGATTGTGCCGATGGGAAAAGATATTGGGTACCTTCCCGGTGAAAAAGAAGAGAAGCTTCGTCCTTGGATGCAGCCAATCTACGATAATCTGGAGTATCTATTTAACACAAAGAAATCTGGTGACCTAGAAAAAATTTTAGATGGGATGGGAAGCATTCAGGTGGAGGCTCTGACTTATATCAGGGGGAGGTCTATTCCGGGGCAATATATTATTATTGATGAAGCGCAGAATTTGACAAAGCATGAGGTCAAAACCATCTTAACCCGAGTAGGAGAGGGCTCTAAAATTATCTTAATGGGCGATCCAGAGCAAATTGACCACCCTTATTTGGATGAAAGTAATAACGGGCTTACCTATGTGGTTGAAATGTTTAAGGATCAAAAGCTAGCGGGTCATATTAAGCTAGAAAAAGGGGAGCGCAGCGTGTTAGCTCAATTAGCTGCTGATATTCTCTAAGGTGTATTGTCAATGTAAAAGAATGTATAAGATCAGGGTGTCTTAGGTAAAATATATTTGTTGAGGTTGTTGGTAACGAATGTGTGGGATCACTCCAGAGAAATCAGGCGACATTTCATTAGCCTTTGCTAGTGAAGTGCCTATTTTAATTAGGAGGCGAAGGGTCGTACGCAAAAATCGTTATTACCCCAAATGAAATGGCTGATCATTTTTCTTTAGTAATCGCTTTCTTAAAAGGTGGATGAACGAAAGAAGAGTGACGATTGCCTAAGCATGTAAAAACAACCCGACCAAAGGCCGTCTCTTTAAAGAGGCGGCTTTTGTAATTCCTGTTAGGTTATGTAATAGCGGGAAAAATGGGCTAATATAACAAAATATTGTGGACATGCCCATCTTTCTTTGCACATACATATGTATCAAGGAGGGACTTTACCATGGTGACATTAGATTCAACCATTTCCTTTTTGATCTATATAACGGCCGTTTCCAGTGCTGCCGCTGGGGTAACAGAGATAGCCAAAAGCGCTATTCCTTTTCTTACGTATGATTATGTACCAGAAAATGATAGCTGTGAGGCACATTGTAAGGCTTGTAAAAAACAACAGCTAAAAAAGCTATTTAATCTCGTATTCTCTGTTGTAGCGGCAGGCTGTATCTTTGCTGAATTAGGTTTAGATCCCGCACAAATCCTTATGGGAGCAGATACAGCCTATGTAGCTGATGCTTGGGGAGCCCGTATTTGGACATGGGGAATTGTGGCTGTGTTTGGTTCGCCATTCTTTCATGCCATCTTAAAAATCCTGCAAGGATACCAGCAGACTGTTAGCAACCATTTACCTCCTAAGCCAAAGCAGAAAATTAGTGGGAAGTAACGAAATCAAATTATGTAAAAACTTGCGAACTTGATTCGCCCTAGGGTAAGATATCGATATTGCTTTGATTATACGTAACAACATACGATGAATGCCAAGGTAGGGGAACATAAAAGATGAGAAATTGGAAAATGATTGTGGGAAGTGCTGTACTTGCATCTGTTGTAGCGTTGACAGGCTGTCAGCCTACGGGGACCACATCTTTAGCTCCTACAGAAAACACAACCCTCGCTCCTGCATTCGATCCCGAAAATGCCAAGGAGTTTGGGATTCGCGGAGCACATGTTGGAGAAGGAATTAAAGAAGTCATGGATGCCTTGAAGCCGGAAAAATATGAATTTATGGATATGATTAGCCGAGAATCGCTAACGGTTGAACAGTTAGCAAAAGGTGAAGGAAATATTACTACGGGCATTTTATTTGCAGATCAGGCCCAGATATTGGTAACAGTCCAAAAAGGAGTAGTAACCAGTATCATGGTCGGTGGCATACCACAGGAGCAAAGTGATAAATTTAAAACCAACAGAGGATTGTCAATGTATGACAGTATAGACAAGGTTAAGCAGAGCTATGGAGAAGTAGCTGGGGACAAGGAGCTTACGTATAAAGGGAGTAAATATCAGGTGACATTTAGTCTAAATAACGGTAAGGTCATTGGCTATCGCTTCGATATGATGGCTCAGAATAGCTGATTTTACCCAAAAGAAGCATCTCCTATTGGCGGAGATGCTTTTTATTTTTCTTTTGTGTCTGGTTCATTCGAATTTATGCAGAAGGAATGCCTGGATGCCAATCCAGTATAACCTTATAACGGCTAGCTAGTTGATCTAGTAGCTCCTTGTGATTAGTGTCAACAATATAGATGGTTTGATCCTTCGCGGTAAAGGAAACCAGAATATACTGCTCCATTTGTTCATATGCTTCCTGATGATCAAGAGTAAGAGGATTGTCTGAAAACCGAAAAAAGCTCACGAGATTAGCATAGACATATTGACGGTCATGTAAACTGATAAAACCATAATCGCTCAGCCTCGGGCATGTCACACCCTCTGGAAGCAACCACATGGAGAAACATTCGGTTTCCGCCTGATATTTGGCAGCGATCTGCAATAATTGCTGCTGGTCGTCTTCGGTGGACACGATCATTAATTTTTTATCCCGATCGATTACTTTTACCTGTTCGCCAATCTTATGTACGAATTGTGCATAAAATCCAGGGAGCTTTCCTTTGGGCATTTCTATTTCCACAACATATACAAGAGGTACCATTGTTTTGCCTCCTATCTCTCTGATACTATAATACTGTAGCAATTATTGCCATTGTATGTAAAGACAACGGCTAAGGCAAGGGAAGGAGTTTTTTATGAACATAGAAGTGCGTTCTGTTGAATTGGGACCGTTTGAGACAAATGCTTATATGATTAAAAATGTGGAGACTGGGGAGACGATTGTGGTTGACCCAGGTATGAATCCTGGACCCTTATTGCAAGCAATGAAGTCGGAGAAGGTAGTGGCTATTCTACTAACTCATGCTCATTTAGATCATATTGGTGGACTGACAGAGCTTCGAGAGCAAACGAAAGCGCCTGTCTACATTCATTCAATCGAGCAGAGCTGGCTGACTGATCCTGAATTAAATGGTTCACAACGCTTTGGATTTACACCAATTATCTGTGAACCTGCTGAATACATGGTAGAAGAAGGGCAAGAGCTTCAACTAGCAGGTCTGTCAATTCAAGTGTTACACACACCTGGACATTCTCCGGGAAGTGCCACTTATGTAATCGGTCAGCATTGTTTTAGTGGAGATGTTTTATTTGCTAACTCAATCGGACGCTCCGATTTAAGAGGTGGAGATTACAATACATTGATTCGAAGCATCCAAGATAAGCTCTTTGAATTGCCTGACGAGACAATTGTCTATCCGGGGCATGGGCCACTGACTACAATTGATCGGGAAAAAACATTTAATCCGTATGTTTCTGGTTCGCTTGGATAAACTGTTCTATTTCAAAAAGCAAAAAGCTAGCAAGGATATTGGTTCCTGTGCTAGCTTTTTTACTTGTATGAAAATTGAATTCTTCTACAAGATATTGAATTTCACTTTAATTTGAAGCTTGTGTTCATCCAAAGTGGCTTCTTGAACGTGAATGTTTGGGTTGATTAACGCAGGATAAAAGCTGAGGTTGTATTCCTTTGCCATTTCCTCTGCTGTGCTATCTGGAAGCTCATAACCATCAAACATTAGTTTGTTAATATGAAACCTTAATTCTGTGGGCGAGACCACTTCGTAAGAACCTATAATTTTCAAATTCACCTGATTGTAGTTACCTACTACTTCCAGCTGGTTATGGTCAAACGAAAAGTACGCATGCTGGAAGATCGGATCTTTTGAAAGCAAGAACTTATTAAATTCCTCTTCTGTAATCGTTAGCTTGTGAGTGAACAAGCCTTCGGACTGAATATGATCCGGAGTAATCAATTGAGGAAGATCCTGCATCACTCTAGCCAGAACGCCAAAAAAGTCTTGGAACACAGGTAAACCGCGCGAACGCCAATCCTTAATTAGATTTTCCATTAATGCTTCTACAGAAGAGGAATCAGGCAATTTTTGCAGATTCTCTTCCTTCAACAGTTTAATGGCAATCATATCAGCGAGACGTTTTTCGTACATCTGCCGTAATTCTCTAATCTTTTTTAGTTGACTTTGCTTTTGTAAAGACAAGTCATTGGCGCGAGCTAGCTCTAGTTGAAAACTCTCCAGTTTTTTCATGTCACTGGTAAAAATGATTTCCAAAAGCCGTGCGCTTGTCAGCACCTGATTAAAATCGTCTGCACTAAACAGCAGGGTTAACAAATCATTCCGTTTCCCCATGTAATAGGCTCTAGCCACTTTTCCAGCATGTTTGCGTTTGGATGAGATCGTAAGTTCTTGCTTCTTTGCTTCTAGTTCAAGCTCTGCCAAATCCCGATTGAGTTTGCTCTCATCCAGCTTTAAAAGCTGAAGATTACGTTCTAACTCCAGTTGGGTTAGATGCTGCTGCAAAATCGTTTTCTCCAAAGGGAGGGCTTCCTCCGCTGTAGCTAAAGACGGAGGAAGAGCCAATAAGAAACAAAGGAAAAATAGGATTCTTTTAGACATAGGCTTTTGTCAATAATTAAAAGGAGCCTTGTTGTAATTGAGATAGTGTAATAACTTCATCAGACTTAGGAAGTGTAAGTTCCCATTTAGGAGCTACATTGTAGTTAGAAGTCTTTTGTTCAAAGCTAAGCGAAATACCAATTGTGCCAGATTCAGGTTTTTCTTTATCAGAAACCTTTACATCCCAATCTACTAATTGATATGGAATATTATTGTCTTTATCAACTACTACATAAGTATTTGCTTTTTGGATGTTAAAGTTTGATTTGATCAAATCTTTGTTTTTGTCGATTTCGGCAGAAACTTCTTTCAAGCCTTTTTTCATTTCCTCAAGTTGAGTGGAATCTTGTGCTAAGATATCTTTATAAGCAGGTGTTTCAGACATCACTTTAACCACTTCAGGAATCACATTATCTACTGTTGTTTTTAAGAAAGGAATCAAATTATCATTAGTCAATTTCATGTTGATAATACGATCAGCTTTTACATCAGCAGGTAGATTCGCAATTTCTTCTTTTTTAGCCTCTACAAAATAATCAGGACCATAGTGTTTAAACATAGAATCAACGATTTTAACAGTTGCTTCTTTTTGTTTTTTCATTGCTTCAGGT
The DNA here is from genome assembly GCF_000219535.2 of Brevibacillus laterosporus LMG 15441. Classification (NCBI taxonomy): domain Bacteria; kingdom Bacillati; phylum Bacillota; class Bacilli; order Caryophanales; family Paenibacillaceae; genus Brevibacillus; species Brevibacillus laterosporus. Next base: position 3,879,324 of record NZ_CP007806.1, on the reverse strand, counting down.
GAGAAATCAGGTACGCTTGCTGGTTGGCCTTGAGCTTCAGCCATTTGTTTCATTTCTTTATAATCAAGTTCAATGTATTTGCCTTCTAATTTTTCCATACCAGGAATAAATCCAAGAGCAGGAACCTTAATCCACATTTTATCTTGATTCATAATCATTGGTACTGAGAAAGTGGTGTTAACACCTTGCATATTTACTTTTGCATCAAGGATAAGTTCTGTTTGGAAAGGCTCTACAGATTGGTTTCCACGATAGGAAAGCTCAGAATTTTTTAATACATCTAGAACCATTTTCGCCTGTGGATCTTTTTGTAGCTGCTCTTCTGTTGCATCTACTTTGAATTTCAAGGAGCCACTAAAGCTGTAAGAGTTCAAAGAAAGTTGTTTCTTGTAAGCTTCTTGTGCTACATCTTTTCCAGACTGCTGTTTAGCCCCACAGCCAGCGAGAAGAAGGGCAAACATAGCAAAGATGGCAAGGAAGATTGGTAGCTTGGACTTAAACGTTTTCATGATAAACCTCCTAAATTTTTGCATAATACCTATACCATTATAGACGTTCTTTCTTCATTTGTATGTAAAAAAAAACGTTGTCATATTTTTAACAAATTTATTTGTCGTTGAAGGAGATGTAAAAGCATGACATCAGAACTAAGAAGATATCTATGCAAAGAAATGAAAAATCAGAAGAATAAAATGATTCGATTTGTTGAATTCATGGCTATTTGTTTATATCATCAAGATTTTGGCTATTACATGAAACAGGGAAATAAGGTGGGGAAAAAAGGGGACTTTTATACTAGTTCTCAAGTGAGTAACATTTTTGGCGAGACATTATCTGATTCTATTCTCCTGTTTTTTAAGGATAATGAAATGATGAACCCTGTGTTAATGGAAGTAGGGGGAGGAACAGGAGGCCTGATGGAACAGATTTTGACCAGAATCAGAGAGGTAGATGCCAAATTATATGCGAGACTACGAGTAATTATGGTGGAAATAAGTCCGTATCATGCTGACTTACAAAAAGAAAGGTTACAGGATTTTTCACTTCCAAAAATCTGGTACAAAACAGTAGAGGAAGCGGCCAGAAACGAGCGATTTCAGGGTGTCATTTTCTCTAACGAATATTTTGATGCCTTTCCTGTCCACTTATTGGAAAGGGTATGTGGGAAATGGCGTGAGATCGGCATTGGCTTCGATCAAAAACGGGAAACAATCACCCAGCAAGCTAGCTTTTCCACAGCATCAGAAAGGAAGCAACTAGCAGATTCAGATGAAGCTCAAGCTGTTATTTTTCATGAAGGATATATGTCTGAAATATCTCCGGAAATAACGGCTATCATCAATAAGCTTCCAACAGGATTACCAGATGGGATGCGCATAGAGGTACAGGCAGGAGTAAAAGAGGTGATGATCGCCTTGAGTAGCATGCTAGAACGCGGACGAGTAATCAGTATTGACTATGGGGATTTAACAGAGGATTTGTATCATCCTAGTCGAAAAAATGGAACTCTTGCTTGCTATTATCAGCATCAGATGAATGAAGATTATTTAGAGCGGCTAGGAGAACAGGATATAACCGCACATGTTAATTTTAGCAGATTAATCGAGTGTGGGGCTGAGGTAGGGCTTTTGACTAAATCGTTTACACGCCAAGATCAGTTTTTACTTGCAAATGGTATTTTAGACAAGGCTCAGGCACATCAGGACACTGATCCGTTTACCAGTGTAGCAATGAAGCGTAATCGAGCCATCCAGCAGTTGATTTTACCCAGTGGATTGGGTGGATTATTCCGAGTGCTGGTACAAGAGAAGCTGATGGATGGAGAAAGAGAATAAATGCAGGTAAGACTGGAAACAAACAAAAGAGCGAATACCTAAATGGAGTTCGCTCTTTGTCGTGTTTACCATAACTACTTTTACATTAATAAGTGCAGGAATGAATGTTCTCCTCCTGCTGTTGCTGGTGGCATTCCGTAGAACGTGTAATACGTAAAGCCTACAAATGAAACAAACATAAAACAGAAGAAAAGATTCAAATAGGTTCTTTCTGTGAGACGCATATAACCAAGGGCCAGGAAAATGGCAGTCAATCCGAAGAACAACAATGACATTGGGAATAAATTAGCCCAGAAGGCCATAATAGCAATCATTAGTGTCCAGAAGCTAAGTACGCGAAACATACGATCCATATGTATCCCTCCTTTGGCAGAACTTTTTGAAAAGATTGTCGTTTTCATTATATAGGACATGTCAAGCAGTGTAAACGGTTTAGGTTTGACAGAATTATGTCAGGTGCTCTTGTAGATTAGCGATGACATAATTGCATGACTCGCATCCGCCAATCATTGATGTTTCAGGTATTAGCTCAATATTGCCAAAGTAAGCTTGGAAAATACCCTCTAGCATAGCGTGATGCATTTTGCAGATGTTTGCCGGATGTTTTTTTGCAATTTCTGAAAAGGTACAGTTGAATACGCGGAAACGTACTTGATGATCATCAGTTACCTCAAACTGAGGACGCAAACCCTGTGCCAAAGCAATTCGGTAAATACAATCCAATTTGTCTTCTAGCGTACGTGAAGGAGTCAGTTTGTTTTTGTCCTGCGCGCGTTTAGCCGCTTCTAGACCCAAGCGTTTTCCCATCGTAACTAAAGCTTCCTGTCCTGCTACTCCCAAGGAAAGGAGCGATTCAATAGCAATGTCTGCCAAAAGCTGATAGTCTCTTGGAGGAAATTGCAGGCTAACAACCTCATCTGAAATAGAGTAAAGTCGACTAGGTCTCCCGCCCTTTCCGCTTTTGTCCAGTTGAGATTGGAGTAATTGAACGTCTTCCAATTTAGTCAAATGCAGACGGGCTACGTTAGGGTGAATGGAAAACTGTTCCGCCACTTCATGAACTGTTACAGGTTTGCTTGCATCGGTTACATATTGATAGATAGAAAAACGTGTGGGGTCTGCGAGGGCGCTGGTTAATTTTTGCGCCTTTTCCATTAAAAATCCCCCCTTTCAAAAACATTCGTCTTATAGTGTAGCCCATTTCTAGTGAATTGTTAAGCTTCTGTTATATATCTTTGATTTGTAAATAATTTTTATTAAGATTTTATATTAAATACTATTGACATAGTGTTTAATGAAGGACTAGAATCTACTATAGAAAGTAAAGTGACTTTATCAATACATGTAGATTACCATTAGACCTTTATTATATGGAGGAATGCAATATGGCAACAGCTATGAAAGATGCAAATCTCGGTACGTTGACTTTTTTTACATATCCGAGCTGCACATCCTGTCGTAAAGCGAAAGCGTGGTTGGCTGAAAACGGAGTGAATTACGAAGAACGTCACCTGTTCAAAAACCCACCAAGCGTGCGCGAGCTTTTGGAAATAGCTAAGATGACGTCAAGCGGTCTGGATGAATTGTTATCAACTCGCAGTCAGAAATTCAAAGATTTAGACATGGATATTAACGATATGACCGTATCTGAACTATTAGAAATGTTGAGTGAAGATCCTGCCTTATTGAAGCGTCCTATTTTAACAGATGGTGAACATCTAATTGTTGGCTACAATCAATCAGCTATGAAAGAATTTTTTCTATAAAAGGAATTGAGTAACGAATTGGATTTACCGCTATTTTATCATTTATCAAAAGAATGTCCACATTGTAACAGGCCTTGAACTGCTTTCCAGCACATTTGCAAGCAAGCCTTTACGAGTGGACATTTTTTTGTTGTATATGAAAATAAATTGCTTAGACGTTGCTTCTTATCCTTGCTAGCGGGTAACAACATATGAATTTGTTAAAAAAATCATTGATTCTACCTAAATATGAAGGGGAAACGGGTTTTCGCAACAAGCTTGTCCATACTACAATGGAAGCAGTTGCGAAGGGAGTGTTTGTCATGTACCAAAACATCTTAGTACATAAACAGAATGGTATCGCTGAGATTATCTGCAATCGCCCACATGTACGTAATGCTTTAAGCCTAGAGATGATGGAGGAATTGCAGGATGCTCTTACGAGTTGTGAAACAGATGATTCTATAAAAGTGATTCTGTTTACTGGAGAAGGCAGTGCATTTGTATCTGGCGGTGATTTACGTCAGTTTGGAGCTGTTAAGGGAGAAGATTCCCTGCCTTTATTACAGAAAGCGGAACAATTATTGACCAGAATAGATTTATTTCGAAAGCCAACCATTGCGATGGTAAATGGTCCAGCTATCGGTGGCGGAGCTGAATTTGCCTGCGCTTGCCATTTTCGTTTCATGAGTGAGCTGGCTGTTTTTCGCTTTGTGCAAATTACGATGCATATTTCTACGGGCTTTGGGGGTGGTAGTCGTCTTTTTGCGAAAATGCCAGAATCTATTGCGTTGCGTTTGCTGCTAACAGGAGAGAAGCTGGGGCCTGAGGAAGCTTTGCAAATAGGATTAGTGGAAGGCGTATATCAGGCGGACGAACTAAGAGAGAAGACATTGGAATTCGCCGCGGCGATTGCTAAGCAGCCCTTGAAGAGTATTTCAGCTTATATGAACATGCTAACTTGGAAGAAGAAAGGCGCGTCATTACAAGAATCGATTCAAATGGAGCTTGAACAATGTGCGACGTTATGGGGCAACGAAAAACATCTTCAGTATATAAGTTCATTCTTTCGTAAAGGCGAATAGCTAGGTTAAGTAGATTTACTCCCGTTTAAAGAACGGTCAGCTTGGGGATACTTTTTTCTAGTAATTGTTATTCTACAAGAGTAGGGAAAAGCATAGAATGAACTACATCGTTCTTATCAGTTAACGGGAGGGACTTTATATATGGTAGCTTCAAGACAAGATGCTTGGACGGAAGATGATGATCTGGTACTCGCAGAGGTAACGCTTCGCCATATACGCGAGGGTGGTACCCAGTTGGCAGCTTTTGAAGAGGTAGGTCAGCGGCTAGGGCGGACCTCCGCCGCCTGCGGGTTTCGTTGGAATAGCACTGTACGCAAGCAGTATGATGCTGCGATCTCTATTGCGAAGGCGCAGCGTCAGCAAATGAAAAAGCTGGGACGAATCCAGCCTGAAATTCGTTTGGATAACAAGATTTCAAGTGAACCCATAGAAAGTAGTGTACCTGAGTCTCGTGAAAAGCAAAAAAGTGAGCCGGTGATGGATTCAATTATTTCTCAACAGTTGCATCATCATGAAAGCATTGCACAAGCTCAGGAAAGCAAGCCATCTGTGGCAATGCCTATACCTACATTCACCCATGCTATAGAAACGTCCAGAGTAATAGGCGAGGAACAGCAGGTGGAATCAGCTATTAGGCTGTTGCAGGGGTATAAAGATGTTGTACGCAGATGTAAGCAATTCGAACGAGAATTAGAACAGCGTGAGCGAGAAATAAAAGATTTAAAAGAGCAAAATGTGCAGCTAAGAAAAAATTTAGAGGATCATATTGGGGTAAACAACGATTATAAAGCGTTGCTGCAAATTATGGATCGTGCAAGACGATTGGCCTTTTTAAAAGAAGAGGAAAGCTCTAAGCCAGTCTTTAAAATGGATTCAAATGGCAATCTAGAACGGATTGAATAATCGCGAAAAGGTAGTAGATGAGCGGTCCTTACGTGGATCGCTCTTTTCGTACAATACAAAAAAGCTGACACCAAAATGCGTCAGCTTGCTTCCAGGTAGTTTATCAATAAAAAAGTTAGTCTTGCAAACCTACCGTAGTTGGTAACCAAACGTAGGGATTCTCTCCTCTATCTCGAACCGGATTATATTTCACAGGGAAGAACCCCATTTTTGTCCAGAATTGATCTGCTCTACAGCGGGAATTTGTTTTTATCGGCAAACAAAAGCTCTTGGCATGGTTAACTAATGCAGTCCCATAATTTTTGTTGCGATATTCAGGTAATACCTCTAGCTTCCATAGTTCATAATAATCTTGTTTTGGTTGAAAATAACGATCATACTTGGCATCAATTTTGTATAGACTCATCCGGGCAACTAAACGATCTTCATGATAAATCCCGTAGAAGGGAGATTCAGAGTCGTTTTCGATAATATTGGCTTGCAAATCTTCTTTCATGGATAGCTCTTCAAGTCCAAACTCACGGAATTTTTGGAACTCTTCCAATGTTTTGTAATTAATGTGCAAGCGTACTACTTCATACATTGATATGGCCCCCTTTCAAAAATTACGTCTGCTTTTTTATTATACACTTGATTTCCCAGAAATGCTCAATTTGAATACTGATAAGTGTGCTTTGGTGAAATATTTGGTTTTATGAAAAAATTTTAGCTGACATCTAGAACAATTGACAAATTAGTGGCAATATAAAGAAGAGGCTAACTTTTTAGTGAAAAGGAGGGGGAGGTCGTGAACAAAATTTGTATTGCCAATCGGGGGGAAATTGCAAGGCGAATCATTCGTACCCTCAAACAGATGGGAATAGCAACCGTAGCTGTATATTCAGATGCTGATCAAGATGCTTTATTCGTCAAAGAAGCGGATGAAGCCATTCGGATTGGACCACCGCCAGTACCACAGAGCTATTTGAATATGGAGGCTGTAATCAAGGCCGCTAAGGAAGCAGGTGCGGATGCTATCCATCCTGGCTATGGATTACTCTCTGAAAATAGTGAGTTTGCAAAGCGATGTGAACAGGAGGGCTTGCTCTTTATTGGGCCATCTCCGTCTGTTATCGAGCAAATGGGAGATAAGGTAAACGCCAGGCAGCTCATGCGTAGAGCGGGGGTGCCTGTTGTTCCCGGGATTGAAGATCATCTGGAAACCGCAGAGGATGCTGTGCGATTAGCGGCATCCATTGGATATCCGCTTATGCTCAAAGCAAGCGCTGGAGGCGGAGGTATAGGCATGCAGGTGTGCCACAGCGATGATGAAATGCGTCAGGCATTCCTTTCCGCTAAAGGAAGAGCAAAAGCTTACTTTGGAAATGATACGATGTTTTTGGAACGTTATATCGAGCAACCGCATCACATTGAAGTACAAATCCTAGCAGATCAGCAGGGAACAACATTACATTTGCTGGAGCGTGAATGCTCTATTCAACGACGGCATCAGAAGGTTGTGGAAGAAAGTCCGTCCCCATTTTTAGATGAAAAAACGCGAGCTAGCGTGTGTGCTATGGCCATAACAGCAGCCGAGGCGGTTGGATATACTGGTGCGGGGACTGTTGAGTTTATTATGGATGGGGAGCGCAATTTTTACTTTCTAGAAATGAACACTCGTTTGCAAGTGGAGCATCCCGTAACAGAAGAAATGATCGGGATTGACTTAGTTGAATGGCAAATCCGCATTGCACGGGGTGAAGCGTTATCCTTTACTCAGGATGAGGTCAAGGCAAAACGACATGCCATAGAATTGCGAGTTTATGCTGAAGATCCTGCTACCTTTTTTCCATCACCAGGTACGATAACGGCTTATGAAATACCGCAGATGGAAAGCGTTCGCATTGATGATGCAGTGCAGGCTGGTACGATCGTGACGCCGTTTTATGATCCGATGATCGCTAAGCTGATTGTATCAGGGGAGACACGAGAACAAGCAGTTTTACTAGCGCAGAAGGCGGTTGAGAGCTATAAAATTGAAGGGGTAAAGAGCAACCTGCCTTTTTTACAGGATGTTTTAGCACAACCAGCTTTCCAAAAGGGGTGCTACGACACCCAATTTATCCAACAAATGAGAGAACCTAAAGGAGTGTAACTACGATGAAACAAGTAACTGCAAGTATGGCGGGGACTGTTATTCAATTATTGGCCCAAGCAGGAGCAGAGGTAAGTGCGGGAGCAGATGTTGTTATGCTCGAATCCATGAAAATGGAAGTGCCTATCCAAACGGAGTCTGCCGGGAAAGTAGCGTCGGTTAAGGTCAATGTAGGAGACTTTGTTAATGAGGGAGACGTCCTTTTGGAGCTAGAATAATTTTTTTGCAAACAAACTGAGCGATCGTTCGGTTGAGGAGTTGAGTTCATATGCAGATTACGGTGTATGAAGTAGGACCGAGAGACGGATTACAAAATGAAGAAGCGCTCATCAGTACTGCACATAAAATCGAGCTGATTACAAAGCTGACTCAAGCGGGAATTCGCCATATCGAAGCTACCTCGCTTGTGCATCCAAAATGGATTCCGCAATTGTCTGATGCTACCGAGGTGATTGCTGGTGTCCCCCGATTCGATGATGTTCACTATAGTGTGCTGACTCCCAATCTCAAGGGGCTACAGCGAATCGCTGCGAATCAGGTGGATGAAGTAGCAATCTTCATGTCCGCAAGTGAAGCCCACAATCTCAAGAATATTAATAAAACACGAGCGGATACCTATCCTGTCTTAGCGGAGGTGGCGCAAGAGGCACAGCGGATGGGACTACGCGTCCGCGGCTATATTTCAACAGTGTTTGGATGTCCTTATGACGGGGAGGTTTCTTTGACAGAAAGTATGCGAGTCGTGGAAAGGCTTCTTGCTATGGGAGTGTATCAGCTATCCATCGGAGATACGATTGGTGTTGCAACACCGCGTCAGGTGCAGGAGGTATTTGCAGCTTTTGAAAAAGAGTGGGGAGCTACTTGGTTTGCTGGTCACTTTCACGATACACGGGGAACGGGTCTGGCTAATGTAGTAGCGGCCCTGCACCATGGAATTAGTACATTTGATAGCTCAATAGGTGGCTTAGGGGGATGTCCCTATGCTCCCGGAGCCGCAGGCAATATTTCCACAGAAGATGTTGTGTACTTATTGCATGGAATGGGTTATGAGACGGGGATTCAATTAGATAAGCTGGTAGAAGCCGGTCAATTTATTCAAAGAATAGTAGGTAGAGAATTACCATCCAAAGTCTTAAAGACGGCAGCAGGATGATGAGGAGGGGCGTATGACTATTCAGCTTGAAAAACAAGGTCAGGTGGGGATCCTTACCATTCAACGTCCAGAGGTGTACAATTGCTTAAATCTGGTGACGTTAGAACGATTGCAGCGTCTACTGCTGGAAGTATCGACGGATACGGATATACGCGTTGTAATCATCACGGGTGCTGGGGATAAAGCATTTTGCTCAGGAGCTGATCTGAAAGAGCGCAAAACGATGCAGCAATCCCAGGTTCAGCAGTATATTCGTACGATTCGTGACGTATTTACCCAAGTTGAACGTTTATCCGTACCTGTAATTGCGGCCATTAATGGAATTGCGTTTGGGGGCGGCTTAGAGCTTGCTCTTGCTTGCGATCTGCGGGTTATGAGCGAGACAGCGCAAACAGGCTTAACGGAAACATCTTTAGGCATTATTCCAGGAGCCGGGGGGACACAGAGACTACCAAGGCTGATTGGAAAAGGAAGGGCGAAGGAATTAATTTTGACAGCACGACGCATCGGGGCCAAGGAAGCACTAGAAATTGGCTTGGTTAATCAAATTGTTCCAGCAAATCAGGTGCTTGAGGCTTCCCTTTCTTTAGCTCAACAAATCGCGTTAAACGCGCCACTCGCCCTCGCTCAGGCTAAATGGGCGATTGATTATGGCATGGAGGTGGATATGGCCACAGGATTAGCTCTAGAGAGCAATGCTTACCAAATCCTTGTGCCAACGAAGGACCGCCTTGAAGGACTTGCAGCTTTTGCAGAAAAACGCAAACCCGTATATCGAGGGGAATAAGGAGGGGAATAAAGAATGAGCCAATCAATCGAAGAGCTATTGCGGCAACGGATGGAGCAAATAAAACAAGGCGGGGATCAAAAATATCATGACAAGCAAAAGGAACAGGGTAAGCTGTTTGTGCGTGATCGTCTGAATTTATTGTTTGATGAAGGGGAATATACGCTGGAGGATGGCTTGTTTGCGAACTATAAGGCAGGCAATCTACCTGCGGATGGAGTCGTTACCGCCATTGGTAAAGTAAACGGACAAACCGTATGCGTTATGGCTAACGATTCCACAGTGAAAGCAGGATCATGGGGCTTTAGAACAGTAGAAAAGATTATTCGTATTCAAGAGACAGCAGAAAAGCTGTGTGTGCCATTGCTATATTTGGTGGATTCCGCGGGAGCACGAATTACAGACCAGCTGGAAATGTTCCCAGGTCGTCGTGGAGCAGGGCGAATTTTTTATAATCAGGTAAAATTATCTGGAAAAATCCCGCAAGTATGCATTTTATTTGGTCCCTCTGCCGCAGGCGGGGCCTATATCCCAGCCTTTTGTGATATTGTGATTATGGTGGAAAACAATGCAAGTATGTACTTAGGGTCTCCGCGGATGGCAGAGATGGTTATTGGTCAAAAAGTTTCGCTAGAAGAATTAGGTGGGGCACGAATGCATTGTAGCGTAAGTGGCTGTGGTGATGTTCTGGCTGCTAACGAACAAGAAGCCATTGCATCAGCCCGCCGTTACCTGAGCTTTTTCCCGTCCCATTATCAAGAGCTACCACCGGCGGTACAAGCAAAATCTCCAGTGGAGACGGCAAAGGATATCAATGCACTCATACCGGAAAATCAGAATGCACCCTTTAACATGTATGATTTAATTGATACCTTAGTAGATGATGGATCGTTTTTTGAAATAAAGAAGTTATTTGCACAAGAGCTGATCACCGGTTTAGCCCATCTTAATGGCAAACCAGTAGGCATTATTGCCAATCAACCGCGTGTCAAAGGTGGCGTTTTATTTGTCGATTCAGCAGATAAAGCGGCTCGCTTTGTGACCCTGTGCGATGCATTCCATATACCTCTTCTGTTCCTTGCAGATGTGCCAGGCTTTATGATCGGAACAGCGGTTGAGCGGGCTGGCATTATTCGTCATGGAGCTAAAATGATTTCGGCAATGGCAGAAGCTACTGTACCTAAGATATCCGTAATTGTAAGAAAAGCATACGGGGCAGGTCTATATGCAATGGCTAGCTCTGCATTTGAACCGGATGCGACCCTCGCATTACCTCATGCTCAAATTGCGGTGATGGGGCCAGAGGCGGCTGTGAATGCCGTATATAGCAATAAGATTCAAGCAATGGATGATCCACAGGAGCGACAGGCGTTTATTATGGAAAAGCGTCAAGAATATCAAGAAGATATTGACATTTACTTGCTTGCTTCAGAATTGATTGTGGATGCCATTATTGAACCATCTCAGCTAAGAAATGAGTTAATCTGGCGGTTTGATGCTTACCAAAGTAAACAGCAAACCTTTACCAATCGTAAACATCCGGTTTATCCAGTGTAAAAAAAGGGACTCCGTGGTAAGGAGTCCCTTTCTAGCGTTGGTTATATAACGACGGGAGTTAATCCTTAAATAAATCTCCAATTCCGTTAATCATCCCGCCGTTACCGGACTTTCCCATGTTAGCTGCAATTTTACCTGCCAATCCGGCGATAGTCATAGTTTGTAGCCAAATTTTACCTGGGCCACGCAAGGTTGTTAAAAATAAACCTTCTCCGCCAAAAATGATATTTTTAATGCCTTTTACACGTTCGATACTCATATCTACAGAGGATTCGTAGGCTGCAACATGGGCTGTGTCCACCTTTATGACTTCCCCATGCTGTAGATTCATCTCAGCTACTTCACCGTCTATCTCTAAAAAGACCATTCCGCGACCGCTTAGACGCTGCATGATGAAGCCTTCGCCACCAAAAAAGCCTGTGCCTAATTTCTTTTGAAAATGAATGGAGACATCAATGTTTTCTGTTCCTACCAAAAAGGCATGCTTTTGGGCGATAATCTCGTTTCCAGGATGAATGGTTACGGGAATTATTTTGCCGGGAGCTGCAGGTGCAAAGGCAATCATTCCTGGCGTATGTAAGGCTTCAAAAAATGTGAATGTTAATGATTCTCCAGAGAAGGCGCGTCCAAGAGATTTGAGCATGCCACCCTTAAAGCTGGTGTCCATTTTTATATTTTCGCTCATCCAAATCATAGAACCCGATTCAGTAAACAATCGCTCACCGGGTTGCAGGTTGAATTGGAGAGCCTGCATGGTAGAACCCATAATATGATATTCCATACGTTACCCACCTTTAGTTGATTTCAACGGGATTATAAGGTAGTTTTCAGAAACATTCCACAAAAATTTTATGGAAGGCATTTTCCGTCCCGCGAATATTTGTTATGCTGATGATGTCTAACTTCTTTGATAAAGGTTGGGAGTATTATGAATATCGCAATCATTGGTGGCGGGTCTGTAGGATTATTGTTGGCTGCCAGATTGTGTCTAGCAGGTTCACAGGTGCAGGTAATCACACGTACGCGACAGCAAGCGGATGAACTAACAAAGCACGGTCTACTATTGCACTCTTTACAAGGCGAACAGAAACGAATTCACATACAAGCCGTCTCGATGGAGGGTGACCTTCCGAAAGCTGATCTCTATGTGTTAGCGGTCAAACAGACAAGTCTTACTGAAGTATTGCCTGTTTTACGTAAAATTGATCCAAGTGCACGCGTCCTTGCTGTGCAAAACGGTATGGGTCACGACGATCATCTGAAGGAGGTGCTAGCTCTTAACCAGATTTATTTTGGTGTTCATACGGAAGGGGCTCGACGACACTCTTACACGGAGGTAGAGCATACGGGTAAGGGGACGTGGCAGGTAGGTTCAATAATTGGACAAGAACAAAAGGCTCTTCCCTTAGATCCAGTAATCGAAGCATTCCTGTCTGTGGGAGAGATAGCTGGGCTTGCCATCAAGTATGTTTCTGACATTTATGGGGTGATGTGGCGAAAATTAATGGCGAATGCTGTTATTAATCCACTCACAACTCTATTTGAAATTCCGAACGGTGCGTTGCTCGAATCTACAGAGACGATGGTTCTTATGAAAAGGCTATTCGTAGAGGCAAAAGAAGTCGCATCCTTACACGGGCAAAAAATTGACGAATCAAGTTGGCAGGAAATTGTACAAATTTGCCGAAATACATCCAGAAATTATTCTTCGATGCTACAGGACCTGCTGAACTGTCGTCCATTGGAGATTGAAGCAATCAATGGCTATATTGTAAAGCAAGGAAGAGAGCTTCAAATAGCAACACCACACCAGGAGGCAGTATACAAAGCTACTCTCCTCAAAGCAGGCTTGATGGCCCAAAGGGGATAAGTCCATTGCTCTTTCTCTTTAAAAATTTTTGGGGCGTATTAACAATTTTTCCTTTCGTAGCTTTCATAATCACGTTCTTCACAGTATTTTTTTGGAAAAAACAGCAAAAAAAAGCTTTTGCTTGGTCTGTGAATATTACGAATATTTTTTTAGTTGTTTCGGTCGCTCAGATCTATAAAGGGTTATGGCCTGAAGCGGTTTCTGCTTGGATACTAATTCTATTGTTTCTTCTTGGCTTGGCAGGAATGCTGTTCTATCTACAAATGAAGGTGCGCGGAAGGGTGTCGTGGAAGAAAATAGGTTCTGCTACCTGGCGAATCTCCTTTATTTTGTTCATGTTTACCTATTTCTGTCTTTTTTCAACCGGCATCTATAAAACGATGCAGGCCGCGCATGTTGGTTTGTCTATCATGTAACGAAGGTTGGTGCATAGGATGACGTTACCCATAGAGCTAATTGGAAACAAAATTAGGGCTGTTCGTAAGGAAAAAGGATATACCTTGGAAGTTATGGCCTCAAAAACTGGTTTAAGCAAAGGCTTATTAAGTCAAGTAGAAAGAGGAATCTCTCAACCATCTTTGGAATCTTTATGGCGTATTACGAAAGCGCTTGAAGCGCCGCTCATTCACTTTTTTGAGGATGTGGAGCAAAGTCATATTCACGTGGTACGTAAGGATAAGCGCAGACTTATGGTGTTTCCTGATTCCACTGGTACGTATTCGTTGTTATCAGGAGGCGGTGCTTCTAAGCTCGCTGTCATGGAGGTGCGGCTACAGCCTGGAGAGCAGGCGAAGGATGTCTTTGTCTCTCATGAGGGAGAAGAGTGTCTAGTCGTAATCGAAGGTCAGTTGCAGGTCAAATTGACAGAGGATGAGTATCAATTAGAAACAGGTGACAGCATCTATTTTGACAAGGCACAATTGCATACGGTTGCAAACGTGAGTGATGCGCTTACCGTTGCTATTTGGTCTGTCTCTTCGCCTCGGTTTTAAAAATGGATGATAAAAAATAAACTTGCAGGACACTTCACGGGAGGGGTCCTGTTTTTCGTGCTTGCTCGCCGTGTTATAATTTATAATAACAATTTGAAAGGGCGAAAGTAGGAGACGAATGAAAACTACAAAATGTTATGTACCAACAACAAATTCATTTCAAAACGATTTTCTAAAGGAAAGCCCCAAAGCTCTCTCCTTTTTTACATATGCTCCCTATGATCCTCAATCGTATGTTACTCGTATGCAGTATGTGTCTAAAAAACGCTATCCGCATCGCAATCTCTTGGCAGATGCTCTTTATGCCTATAACAAGGAAATTGGAAATCATGAGGTAGCTTTGCAAATGATAGAGAAGCTTCGTGAACCCAATTCCTTAGTCGTGGTAGCAGGACAACAAGCGGGGCTGCTTACTGGGCCTCTTTATACCATTTATAAAGCAATTGATGTGATTCAATTAGCGAAGCAGACGTCAGCGCAATTAGGGGTATCAGTGATCCCGGTGTTCTGGATTGCTGGAGAAGACCATGATTGGGAAGAAATCAATCATTTTTACCAACTGACGCAGAAGAAGGAGCTTCGCAAAGTAAAAGTAAAGGCAAAACATATCAAGAAGCACTCCGCTACAGATATGAGAGTGGAACAAGCAGATATGCTGCGAGTCATTGAGGATTTCTTTGCAGAAGAGGCTGAGACAGACTATAGCGAGACAATCCGATGTTGGTTAGAAGAGACCGCGCAACGCTCGCATACCTTAGTGGACTGGTTTGTGCAATTGATGGCGAGGCTGTTTGGTGCACATGGATTGGTATTCATCGAATCCTCCTTACCTACTGTCCGTCAGCTTGAGCAGCCTGTTTTTGAACAAATCATTCGAGAGAATAAGGAATTGAATGAGACATTGCTACAAGCGCAGGCAGACCTGAAAGAGTACGGATATCCTGAACAGCTGGACATTTCACCACAGCAGGCGAATTTCTTTTTCTATGAACAAAAGGAGCGCTTGTTAATGGAGCGGGTCGAAGGAGGTTTTCAGAGCAAGGATGGAGGCAAGGTTTATACACAAGCAGAATTGCTGGCTATTTTACACGTCTCCCCAGAACGCTTTAGCGCCAATGTAGTGACACGTCCCTTGATGCAGGAGCATTTACTGCCGACCTTGGCTTTTGTCGGGGGACCTGGGGAAGTGGCCTACTGGGCATACTTTAAAAAATACTTTGCTGCTTTTGGCTATGAGCTACCGATTGTCTTGAGACGAACTTCGATCACGTTGATGGAGGGGGCTCTAGAGAAAATCAGAGAACAAAAGCAGATTAGCTATGAGACGCTACTGAGTGGATTTGCGGATTGGAAAGAGAAGTGGCTACAATCACTGGATGATCACGGGTTTGCTCAGCGCTTTGAGCAGAAGAAACAAGAACTTGAAATGCGCTATCGTGAGCTGCTACAAGATGTAATCGCATATGATAAGGGTTTAGCTCAATTGGCACAAAAAAATGTAGAACGACTGGTGCAGGATGTTACTTTTATGCAAAACCGCACGGAAGAAGCCGTTCTTCGAAAACATCAAGTGGAAGTGGAGCGGGTTGTGCGTCTGGAGCAATCTATCGTACCGCTGGATAGCTGGCAGGAGCGGGTATATCCTATTTTTACGTACCTGAATCGTTTTGGCCCAGATTTAGTGGATCGATTGCTGAATACGGACTTCGAGCGTGATGGCTCCCATCAAGTTGTCTATATATAAATATGATCTATGAAATAGAAAAAAACAGCGTTCTAGCAAATAGAGCGCTGTTTTTGTTATAAAAAAGGATATCCTAGATTCTGCGCTTGCAAACAAGGTAGGCTGTGTTGTAGAATCACCCCAAATCTATCGCTTGTCCGGGAGGTAAGTATGAAAATAGTATTGCATCAAATTTCAAATAAAGTAGGATTGCGTGAAACCCAATTAGCAGAGGCGATTCATAATGGAGATGTCACAGGTGAAGTCCCTGAACAAAACCCATATTCAAAACTAGCCTGGGTTGATCTGTTATCGTTACAGAATTATATGGAGTGGTTATACGAGCAAGATAAGATAACGGAGCAGAAATTTTTAAAAGGCGTTCGTCATATTGAACGAATGAAGCAGAAGCTATTAAAGTGACCTCCAAACGAAATGGATAGGCTGTGCGAACCTATCGTATATTACATCATACACTGCCAATATAACCTGCAAAAGAGGTGTAACTGACAGTGCAGAAGAAACGAATCGGAATTTTAACGTATAGAAATGGTAAACGCTTTGGCGAACCGTTATTTTTTCGTCATTTGCTAACAGAGGGAGAAAAGCTTGGGGCGACTGTGTTTTTGTTTTCCCCAAATGATGTATTTGAATCAAAACGCCAAATTAGAGGATTCATTCCTGGGCCTGATAAGACATGGAAAAGTAAAATGTTTGATTGGCCTGATATCGTAATCGATCGCTATCGATATTATCCGAAACCTCAGCATAAGGACTACCTTGCTTTCCGCAAGCGTCCGTTGTTTACCTATGCCAATAGTCGGTTTAGTTCCAAATGGAATGTATATCAGGTGTTAAATCAACAGCCATCTATGCAGCCATGGTTACCGGAGACGTTTGCCTATGATAGGGAAGTATTGAGCAATATGCTGCAAAAGTACCCGCTGCTTTATGTAAAGCCAGCTCAGGGAACGGCGGGTCGCAGTATCCTGCGTATCAAAAAGACCTCTTCGGGTTATGATCTATTGGGAAGAGGGCTACATTTAAATAAGGTGAGTCACAAGGTAAAGACTCGGGCTGAACTTCATCAGTATGTAAAGGAATGGGTAAAAACGGAGAGACTGGGCGAAGAGATTTTTCTTATTCAACAAGGCCTGCAGCTTGACTTGATACCAGATCGAACCGTTGACACACGCATTCTTATTCAAAAGACGGGATCGGGAGAGTGGGAAGTAACAGGTCTTGGTATGCGCATAGGCGGAGTCAAGAGCTCTACCTCAAATCTACATGGAGGAGGGCTAGCAAAAGATGCGCGAAAAGTGCTTACAGACTGTTTTGGTGAATCTGCGGCAACCAAAATTATACGTAATTGTTACTCGCTCGCTCATCAAACAGCAAAAGCGGTGGAATCCTACTATGGACGCATGATTGAATTGGGATTAGATGTAGGAATTGACGTATCAGGTCGACCTTATTTAATCGAAATTAATCCGAAGCCTGGACGCGACATTTTTCGAAAATTGAAACGTAACAAGGTCTATCAAAAGGCAGTCATGCGTCCTATTCAATATGCACTGTATTTACTAAAACAACAATAAATTTCCGAGCCTGGATCATACAGTATGGTGAACTGCACAAAAATTCAGCATAAAAGGGTGATGTAATTCCTACCTATGTGGTATGATATAAAAGAAGACGGGTTCACATTTACAGAAGGAGGGTTTTTAGCAAATGACAATGGTTCAAGAAAGCATCGTAAAAGACATCGCCCTAGCACCTAACGGCCATTTAAAGATTGATTGGGTAAAGGAACATATGCCGGTGTTAAACCGAATTAGAGAACGCTTCGAACAGGAAAAACCATTCGCTGGTAAAAAAGTAGCAATCTCCCTTCATTTGGAAGCAAAAACAGCTTATCTGGCAAAAGTGATTCAAGCAGGTGGTGCTGAAGTTACGATTACCGGATCTAATCCTTTGTCAACACAAGATGATGTATGTGCCGCTTTGGTGGAAGATGGTATTCGCGTATTTGCTAAATACAATCCATCCGAAGAAGAGTATAAAGAACTTCTCATTAAAACGCTGGAAACTCGTCCTGATTTTCTAATTGACGACGGTGGGGACCTTGTAACACTTTTACATGGAGAGCGCCGTGATCTATTAGAGAATGTAAAAGGTGGAGCGGAAGAAACCACTACTGGTATTCTACGCTTGCGTGCTCTTGAAAAAGAAGAGAAGCTTGAATTCCCGATGGTAGCTGTTAACGATGCCTATTGCAAGTATCTGTTTGACAATCGTTATGGTACAGGTCAATCCGTATTTGACGGAATCAACCGTACAACAAACCTAGTTGTTGCTGGTAAAACTGTAGTGGTTGCGGGCTATGGCTGGTGCGGTAAGGGCGTAGCTATGCGCGCAAAAGGTTTGGGTGCAAAGGTTATCGTGACAGAAATTGACGCAATTAAAGCTGTAGAAGCATACATGGACGGCTTTGAAGTAATGTCCATGGATGAGGCAGCTAAGCTTGGTGATTACTTCGTTACAGTAACGGGTAATCGCGACATTATCCGCAAAGCTCACTTTGAAAGCATGAAGGATGGAGCTATTTTATCTAATGCTGGCCACTTTGATGTCGAAGTAAATAAAGTAGAGCTGAACGATATATCGACAAGCAAACGTGTTGTTCGTAAAGATATCGAAGAATTTGTCCTGCAAGATGGTCGTAAAATCTATCTGTTAGCGGAAGGTCGTCTTGTGAACCTAGCTGCAGGTGATGGACATCCTGCTGAAATTATGGATATGACCTTTGCTTTGCAGGCAGTAGGACTTGAGTATGTTAGCAAGAACTATGAGGCAATCGGTAAAAAGGTATTAAACGTACCATATGAGCTAGATGAAACAGTGGCTCGCTATAAATTGGAAGCGCTTGGAAAGAATATCGACAAATTGACGCCAGAGCAAAAAGAATACTTAGAAAGCTGGGTCGAATAGGTAAGAAATTCGCTGGGATATGGCATCAAAAAATGAAGAAAAAAACCTGCTGACAAACGGCAGGTTTTTTTTCTATAATAAGGAGAGGCAAGAAGTGGGGAAAAGTGGGGGAGAGTGGTATCTCTCGGAAGGAAAGTGGGGAAGTTGGAATGTTCATGGGTGAGTATCAGCATAACATCGATGACAAGAACCGTCTGACAATCCCGGTTAAATTCCGTGATATGCTGGGCTCGTCCTTTGTTGTAACCCGCGGCCTTGATCGTTGTTTATTCGTCTACCCGATGGAAGAGTGGAAGGCGTTAACAGAAAAACTTAAATCTCTGCCATTTACCAAAGCTGACGCTCGGGCGTTTACCCGTTTTTTCTTTTCTGGTGCTACTGAATGTGAGTGGGACAAGCAGGGAAGGGTAAACATACCACCTCATTTGCGAGAACACGGCCGTTTACAGAAAGAATGTGTTATTATTGGCGTGCAGAATCGCATGGAAATTTGGGGCAAGACAGAATGGGATGCGTATTCTTTGGAACAAGAGCAATCTTTTGGCGAGATTGCTGAAAAGCTCGTTGATTTTAATTTGTAGACTCGGGAGTGACGTTATTTTGTTTCACCATGTAACCGTACTATTACAGGAAGCCGTAGAAGGATTACATATTCGTCCTGATGGAATATATGTGGATTGCACCTTAGGTGGAGCAGGACACAGTACTTTAATTGCTTCAAAGCTAGGTGATCAGGGTAGATTAATTGCCATTGATCAAGATGATGTAGCACTTGCAAACGCCAAGGAAAAACTACAGGCGTATCAAGATAAAGTGACTTTGGTGAAAAGTAACTTCCGCTATCTCAAGGATGTTGTGCAAGATTTAGGTCTTGATGGCGTAGATGGCGTTTTGTTTGATCTAGGTGTATCTTCTCCTCAGTTAGATGTAGAAGAACGTGGGTTTAGCTACAATGGTGACGCCCCGCTGGATATGCGCATGGATCAGCAAGCCGACCTATCTGCTTATGACATCGTAAATGAGTGGGAGGAAGCTGCGCTATCCAAAATCATTTTTGAGTATGGCGAAGAGAAGTTTGCCCGGAAGATTGCCCGGCAAATCATCCTGCATCGTGAAAAAGCGCCGATTGAAACAACAGGACAGCTGGTAGAGATTATTAAGGAAGCTATTCCAGCTCCAGCTCGGCGTACAGGACCTCATCCGGCGAAGAGAACCTTTCAAGCCATTCGCATTGCCGTAAACGATGAATTACATGTGTTTAAGACGGCGGTTTCAGATGCTATTGACATTTTGCGTCCGGGTGGCAGAGTGAGTGTTATTACTTTCCATTCCTTAGAGGATCGGATTTGTAAGCATGCTTATTTAGAAAAAGCGCAAGGCTGTACATGCCCGCCTGGGTTCCCGCAATGTGTATGCGGTAATGAACCGATTGTTAAGATTATCACCAGAAAGCCATTGCTACCGTCTGAAGAGGAGCTTGCGGATAACCCACGTGCCAGATCGGCTAAATTGCGTATTGCTGAGAAGAAATAACACATTAGTATAAATGAACACCGAAGAAGGAAGCCAGTTATACTTAGTAGGGGGGGACTAAGTTGAGTTATTATTCCCGTGGGAATTTGGCATATGAAGTAAATAGACGTTCTCCATCTCCGAAAAAGATGAAGCGTACTGTTAAAATCAGACCCGGGGTACCCACAAGTGAAAAGTTGATGTATTTGTTGCTCATCTTTGCTTTAGTCATTGCTACAAGCATTATAGGCTTCCGTTATAATCAGATTTCGCAAAATAACTATCAGATTCAGGTATTGACAAGAGAGATCGCCAAAATCAAGGGCGAGAATGAATCGATGCAGTTAAAAGTGGATGAAATGAGCAATCCCAAGCGTATTAGTATTGAGGCGGAAAAAATGGGAATGGTCCTTGATATGAAATCAGTCCGCAATATGGGTGGCATTTCTATGGAAGAAAGTAAGGATAACAAAAAAGACGAAAAAACCAAACAAACCGAAAAAGTCCAATAATGTTACTCGCGCAATAAGGAGTAGCATTTTCTTTTTTGTCAGAGAGGAAGAGGGAGAGGCTCGTGACAACAAAAAAGCGAATGAACAAGCGAATTTTACTTGTGGGAATGGGAGTTTTTCTTGGTTTTATGCTTTTGACACTACGCCTGTGGTGGGTACAGGTGGTAAACGCTAGCTGGATTATGGATCAAGGTAAGGGGCAGTGGAATCGTGACATGACCTTAAATCCGAAACGCGGGAGCATTCTAGATCGAAATGGGGAAGTTCTTGCTTTTGAAGGACGGGCCTATCTAGTGGAAGCCCAGGTGCGTCCTAAGAAATTGGCAAATGGTCAAAACGACACGGATGATTATGTAAAGGACCCCATGATGACGGCGATGAAATTAGCTACCGTGATAAATGAACCGCAGTCCAAAATTTTGGAACGTCTCACTAAGAATCCGAATGCAATATGGGTTAATTTAGGGCCTGAAGCCTCCAAAATAAGCTTGGAACAAAAGGACAAAATCTTAGCTATGCAATACCCTCTTGATGAAAAGGGGGTTAAATCCAAGCAAAATCAATTACCCGGGATCAAAATCTCAGAAACCACCAAGCGCTTCTACCCAAAGGGGAAATTCGCCGCTCATGTCTTAGGGTTTCTCAATGCTGAAGGAATACCTGTAATGGGGATTGAACGACAATTTAAGAATGAATTAAAGGGTGAAGAAGGCACTCTAAAGATGGTGAAGGATGCGCTAGGCTATCCACTGCCAGATGGGCAAACAGAATTTAAAGCTGCAAAAGATGGTCAAAATATCAAGCTTACCCTTGATGATCAGATACAAACATACGTAGAAGAGGCATTAGATAAAACAGATGCGGCATTTCACCCAAAAGGGATGTCAGTAATTGTATCTGATCCGAATACGGGCGAAATCCTTGCGATGGCCAATCGTCCGCAGCATGACCCTAACAATTACCGTTCTATCGTCAATTATATGAATTTCGGTGTGAGCTATACGTTTGAGCCAGGTTCAACCTTTAAGATTATTACGCTCGCAGCTTCTATTCAAGAGGGTGTGTTTAATTCTAATTGGTCCTTTACATCAGGACATTATAAGGCATGGAAGACTGGAGCGGCTATCTATGATCATAATCGAATTGGATGGGGCACGATTACCTATTTAAATGGTGTGCAACGTTCCAGTAACGTATTATTTGCTATGCTAGGTAACGAAAAGCTGGGACAAGCTAAGCTTGAGCATTATTTTAAAGCCTTTGGTTTTGGGAAAAAGACAAACATTCAGTTACCTGCGGAAGAAGTAGGGAACTTAACTAACGTTGAAAAGTTTAATAAATTTTCACCGCGTGACTTGGCTGTTACTCCGATTGGACAAGGGGTAACGGTAACACCGATCCAGCAGGTCATGTCTGTGGCCGCTATTGCAAATGGTGGTAAATTAATGCAGCCACTCATTGTAAAAGAGCGTATCGATCCACGGACGGGTCAGGTAATCGAGCGGTATCAGCCTAAAGAGGTTGGACGTCCGATCTCAGAGGCAACGGCACGTGAAACGCGTAAGATTTTGCAAACGGTCGTTGATGGCGATATAAAATCAGGAGCGACTGGGCGTAACTTTAAATTGCAGAATTTTAGCGTGGCTGGGAAAACCGGTACAGCACAGAAGTATAACGAACGAGGAAAAATCATTGATAATAAATATATCTTCTCCTTTATTGGATTCGCTCCCGTGGAGAATCCAAGACTGGTTGTTTATATTGTAGTCGATGATCCAGGGGGCGGGGCATCCTATTCAACGGCTAGTAGGGATGTAGTTGCGCCGATGTTCCAAGCGATTATGGAGAAAAGCTTGCAATACTTGCAGGAGAAGCCAGATCGAAGTGCCTTGGCTGCTCAAGCTACTGTGGTAGAGGAAAAACGGCTACAAGAATCCACTGTACCTCAACTTACAGGCATCCCGTTAAAAGAAGCGAAGGAACGGGCGAAGCAGGCTGGTTTTAAGGTAGAAGTGGTTGGCGAGGGAACCAATGTGATTAATCAAATTCCGGCTCCGTATGAAAAAGTAGGCAGTACCACGACCATACTGCTTGCCTCCGATGGCAAAGCCTCAATGAAAATGCCTGATTTTAAGGGGAAATCGTTGCGGGAAGTACTAGAGTATGGCAATTTGCTAAATATTGCAGTAAGCGCTACTGGTAGCGGATATGTAGTGGAACAAAACGTAGAAGCGGGTACAATCCTGACAGGAAAAGAGACGATTCAAGTGAAGCTGTCTCCTACATATGTGTCTGTAGACAAGTAGTTCTAACACTCCTCTTTGGCGAATAGGGTAGGAAAAGACAAACCTTATTGGCAGGGAGGAGTGTTTGCTGTATGCGGGTTTCCAATGTTACCGTGCGTCGGCGCATATTCATCGCACTCGTGGTGGGAATATTCTTGTTTATGGCGATGGTTTCTCGGCTTGGCTACATCCAATTAGTGCAGGGTCAATGGTTGCAGGATGAAGCTAATGACCTATGGAGCCGCAATGTCAAATTTGAAGCAAAACGCGGTAACATCAAAGACCGACATGGTGAGGATTTGGTGAAAAATACAACGGTTCCCTCCGTGATGGCCATACCGGCACAAATAAAAAATCCTGAAGAGACAGCTAAGAAGCTCGCGATTATTTTAGGGCAGTCAGAACAAAAGATACTTACGGAAATAAGCAAACGTTCCCAAATGATTGTACGAGTTCCAGGTGGACGAAAAATAACACAGGAAAAAGCGAAGGAAATACAAGCTCTTGCCCTGCCAGGAGTAAAAGTAGCAGACGATTCAAAGCGTTTCTACCCAAATGGCTCGTTCTTAGCGCAGGTGCTTGGTTTTACTGGAATTGATAATCAAGGTCTAACTGGATTGGAAAAGATGTATGATAAAATATTAACGGGTACGCCAGGGCATGTATCCTTTCCTGCAGATGCGGGTGGGCGGGCTATGCCGGGACACGCGGAGAAGTATGTGTCACCAGTTAATGGCATGGATATGTACCTAACCATTGATAAACAAATTCAGACCTTTATTGAGCGTGAACTAGATCAGGCGATGGTTGCTTATCAGCCAGATGATATTCTGTCGATAGCGATGAATCCAAAAACTGGAGAGATTCTCGGAATGGCTAGCAGACCTACCTATAATCCAGATCGTTATTTAGAGTTTGCACCAGATATTTATAATCGTAATTTACCGATCTGGAAAACATACGAACCAGGTTCTACATTTAAAATCGTTACATTAGCAGCATCCTTAAATGAAAAAGTTGTTGATTTGAAAGAAAGCTTTTTTGATCCAGGTCATATAAATGTAGCTGGGACATTCTTGCGTTGCTGGAAGAGGCAAGGGCATGGTTCAGAAACGATGCTAGAAGTAGTAGAGAACTCCTGTAACCCCGGGTTTGTGGCAATGGGGCAACGTCTTGGTAAAGAAAGGTTGTTTGAATATATCAAAAATTTTGGTTTCGGAAAGAAAACCGGCGTTGATTTAATTGGAGAGTCAAATGGAATCTTGTTTAAATTAAGCCGTGTTGGGCCGGTTGAATTAGGCACGACATCGTTTGGGCAGGGGGTATCAGTAACACCGATTCAGCAGATGGCAGCCGTCTCAGCGGCAATCAACGGCGGTAAGCTAATGAAGCCCTACATTGCCAAAGAGTGGAGGGACAGTGTAACGCACGATATTGTCGCTCGTACAGTACCCTCTCAGGTACGTCAGGTTATTTCCGAGGAAACATCTAAACAGGTGCGTAGCGCATTAGAAAGCGTTGTTTCTCGCGGAACCGGGCATAATGCCTATATTGAAGGCTATCGGGTTGGTGGAAAAACGGGTACTGCCCAAAAATCCGTCAATGGACGTTATGCAGCGAATGAATATATTGTATCATTTATTGGATTTGCTCCTGCAGATGACCCGCAGATTATCGTATACGTAGCTGTTGATAATCCAAAAGCACAAGCATTTGGAGGTACGATCGCAGCCCCTGTTGTCAAAAATGTGTTAGAATCCAGTCTGCCTTACCTTAATATAGAAAAACGCCCTAGCGATATTGAGCGAGAAATTGCTTACGGAGATAAAAAGTATGTAGAGGTGCCTAATTTAATCGGAATGGCCATCAATGAAATTGCAAATTCATACTATACAATGCCATTAGAAGTTTCTGGAAAGGGAACTCATGTGATTAAACAGTCTCCGAAACCAGGAATAAAGGTGGAGGAAGGCTCAAAAATTCGCGTCTACCTTGGTGACAAAACGGCCAATTAGCTATACAATAGATGTTCGTAGAGGGAGATAGCTTTTTATCTCCCCTTCTTATCGCATTTCTACTTTTGAAAAGAAACATCTTTTGTCTATACTAGTTGGAGATTGGGGTGCCATTGTATGTTGTTAAGGGAGTTACTTGCTCCTTTGCTAGTCAGTCACATTAAGGGTGATGACCAGGTTGTTATCACAGGCATAACGGCTGACTCGCGTAATGTTAAGCCCGGGGACTTATTCATCTGTCTGTCTGGTTTTACTGTAGACGGTCATGAATTTGCAGCCCAAGCGGTGGAAAAGGGAGCAATCGCCATTATAGCTGAGCATGAAATCGAGGTGGACAAAACAGTTGTCATCGTACCAGATTCAAGGCGGGCAATGGCATTCTTAGCGGATCGGTTTTTTGGCTCTCCGTCACAGAAGCTAAAACTGATCGGCGTTACAGGAACCAATGGAAAGACGACGACGACACATTTGATTGATAGAATTTTAACCGACCAACAGAAAAAGACGGGCTTGATTGGAACGATCCACATGCGTATTGGAGATCAAATTGAAAAGGTGAAAAATACGACACCAGATATGATTGATCTACAGTCTAGTTTCCGCCGAATGTTGGATATTCATACGGATTATGCCATTATGGAGGTTTCCTCACACGCTCTTGATATGGGACGTGTACATGGCTGTGATTATCATACAGCGATTTTTACGAACATGACGCAGGATCATTTAGATTATCATAAGACATTTGACAACTATCGTCAGGCAAAATCACTGTTATTTGCTCAATTAGGAAATAGCTATGATCAACAATCGCTCAAAACAGCGATTTTAAATGCAGATGATGAGGTATCGAAGTATTTTGCTCATGTAACACCAGCTCGTGTGCTTACATATGGAATCGATCAGCCAGCGGATGTGAGAGCTGTATCTATCCGTGTTACATCTGCTGGAACTAGCTTTACCGTGCAAAGTTTTGCTGGAGTGGCAACAGTAAATATGAAATTAATGGGCAAGTTTAATGTATATAATGCATTAGCAGCCATTGCAGCTACCCTTGTTGAAGGAGTTCCGCTGGCGGCTATTATTAAAAGCTTAGAGGGGATTCCAGGGGTAGACGGGCGTTTTGAACCTGTGTCGCTTGGACAGGATTATGCTGTAATCGTTGACTATTCCCATACGCCGGACAGCTTAGAAAATGCACTGGTAACAGCTAAGGAATTCGTAACAGGGCAACTCATCTGTGTGGCGGGCTGTGGTGGAAATCGAGATCGTACGAAACGTCCAATTATGGCTCAGATCGCAACGAAGTACGCTGATTATAGCGTCTTAACCTCAGATAACCCTCGTTTTGAGGAGCCAGAAGCCATCTTGGCTGATATGGTAGGTGGTATCCAGAACGTCGATCAGAAACGCTTCACGACAATTGTGAATCGACGTGAAGCCATTTTCCACGCTATTTCGCAGGCAAAACCGGGGGACTGTGTCCTCATAGCAGGAAAAGGGCATGAAACCTATCAAGAAAGTAAAGGTGAGATCTTTCCGTTTGATGATCGGGAAGTAGCAAAGGAAGCTATCCATGAACAGAAAAGAAAGTAACAACCATGACTACTCATTAGCTACTATGCAAGAAAGGAGGTAGGGGCATGCCATTTGATAATGTCTTATTTATAACAATCATTGCAGCCTTTCTCATTGCTGTTTTAATTGGTCCGCTGTTTATTCCTATGCTTCGCCGATTAAAGTTTGGTCAAAGCATTCGTGAAGAAGGCCCCCAATCTCACCAGAAAAAAGCGGGAACACCTACTATGGGGGGAACCATCATTGCTATGGCTCTCCTATTAACCGTGTTAAAATTTTCGAAGTGGAACACGGAGTTGTTGTTTTTGATTATTGTTACCTTTGGATACGGACTTATTGGTTTTCTTGATGACTTTATTAAAATTAAAAGAAAACATAATTTGGGTTTAACTGCGAAGCAAAAGTTCTTAGGCCAAATCCTGTTAGCGATTGGTGCTTACTATTTGCTATTGCAGATGAACCATCCAACAACGCTGACCATTCCAGGAACATCGTTAGGAATTGATCTAGGGCTGTTCTATTTCCCTTTCCTTGTTTTTTTACTGGTGGGAAGTACAAACGCCGTTAATCTTACAGATGGCTTGGATGGCTTGTTGGCAGGAACAAGTGCCATTGCTTTTGGAGCATATGCGATTATTGCTTGGAATGCATCGAATATGGATACGGCTATCTTCAGTGCAGCGGTTGTTGGCTCTGTTCTAGGCTTTCTCGTGTTTAATGCTCATCCGGCACGGGTATTTATGGGTGACACTGGCTCGCTTGCCCTAGGGGGGGCGCTGGCCGGGATAGCGATCATGACCAAAACAGAGTTGCTGCTGGCGATTATCGGAATTGTTTTTGTCATTGAAACACTATCCGTTATTATTCAAGTTATATCTTTTAAAACTCGCGGAAAACGCGTTTTCCGTATGAGTCCCTTACACCATCATTTTGAGCTAACTGGCTGGTCTGAATGGCGTGTGGTGGTAACATTTTGGCTTGTAGGCATTCTATTTGCCGGATTAGGTGTTTATTTAGAGGTGATACGTTAACATGGATATGTATAAAGGGAAGCTCGTTGTTGTATTAGGTCTGGCGAAAAGCGGTGTGGCGGTTGCAAAACTGTTACACCGTTTTGGTGCTATTGTCATCGTAAATGATCAAAAAACGCGTGAGGAAGCTACTGGATATGAAGAGCTAGAAGAGTTGGGGGTACAAGTGATTACGGGCGGACATCCGGATGATCTCATCTCCAAGGATGTAGCTTTAGTGGTGAAAAATCCTGGGATTCCTTATGAATCAAAACCAGTTCAGCAGGCATTAGCCATGTCGATACCAGTAATTACAGAAGTAGAGCTGGCCTATCGTTTGTCCAAAGCACCATTAATCGGTATTACTGGATCAAATGGGAAAACGACGACGACTACATTAGTAGGACTTATTTTGCATGCTGCTTCTGTGGATGCTATCGTTGGTGGAAATATTGGCACGGTGTTATGTAGTTTGGCGGAAGAGATGAAGCCGGATCAGTATTTAGTGGCTGAATTAAGTAGCTTTCAATTGATGGGAACCGATACATTCCGTCCTCATATTGCTACGATCTTAAATCTGTATCCAGCCCATCTGGATTATCATCATTCGTTTGAGGAGTATACCAAAGCAAAGTGTAAAATTTTTGCCAATCAGACGGAAGAGGATTATGCAGTTCTGCCATATGATCATGAACCCGTGATGAAGGTTTGCCAAAACATTCGAGCAAAAGTCTTCTATGTAAGTATTAAGCAAGAGGTTCCTTGTGGCGCATTTATCAAGGATGGCATTGTCTACTTTAAAAATGAGGATGGCAAGCTAGACGAGATTATGAAAGCTACAGAAATCTCATTGCCCGGGGAATTTAATCAGGAAAATGCTCTAGCGGCTATCGTGATGAGTAAATTAGCCGGAGCAGACTACGATGCAATGAAGCATGTATTACGCAGTTTTAGCGGTGTTGAACATCGTTTAGAATATGTCGATACGATTGCTGGTGTAAAATATTACAACAATTCAAAAGCTACTAACTCCGAAGCTGCAATTCGTGGGATTGAGGCATTTAAGGAGCCGGTTGTTCTTATTGCTGGTGGACTTGACCGGGGTGTAGATTTTGCTGAGTTAGTTCCACCACTAAAAAACAAAGTAAAAGCAATTATCACTTATGGGCAAACATCTCCCATTTTACAGAAAAGAGCCGAAGAAGCAGGAATTGAACTTCGTTTTGCCGTCGATACTGTTGATAGTGCTGTTAAACAAGCAGCGGCTATCGCGGAAGCGAACGACGTGGTCTTGTTAAGCCCGGCTTGTGCTAGTTGGGATATGTTTCCTTCCTATGAAGTAAGAGGGAGCATGTTTAAGGATAGCGTGCATAAACTTAAAAACAAGCCTATATAAACCTGTCCCTTTGTAAGCTCAGACAAAAATGATAGCAAAGGGACGACGTACGAAAGGATGGCTTGCGATGAGTAAAGTACGTTCTGCCCCTGATTTTGTTATTATTTTTGTCACCCTTTTCCTACTAGGAATCGGGATTGTGATGGTTTATAGTGCCAGTGCAGTATTTGCCCAGCACAAATTCCAAGACCCGTACTTTTTTACCAAGCGGCAGATCATCTTCGCAATATTGGGGATTGTTTCCATGTATGTGATGATGAACATTGACTATTGGGTATGGAAGAAATGGGCCAAGGTTGGATTTTTTATAAGTCTGGCGTTGCTCGTGGTGGTTTTGGTTATTGGTCGAGAGGTTAATGGTTCAAAAAGTTGGCTTGGCTTTGGGTCCTTTGGCATTCAGCCCGGGGAATTTGCTAAATTTGGGGTTGCGGCTTTTTTAGCTAGATGGCTATCGGATAACCAAAAGAATATTATTTACTTTAAAAAAGGATTATTTCCTGCGTTGATAATCCCAGTTGCATGTTTCGGGTTGATTATGTTACAACCTGATTTAGGGACCGGAAGTGTGTTGATGGGGATGGCAATTCTAATGATTTTTGCCTCTGGAGCAAGAATAAGCCATTTTGTCGGGTTAGGGATGATTGGCGTTGTTGGTTTTGTCGGACTAATTCTGTCAGCACCATATCGAATGGCCCGGATCACTTCCTTTCTTGATCCATGGTCGGACCCTTTAGGTTCGGGCTATCAAATCATTCAGTCATTATATGCAATTGGGCCAGGAGGTCTGTTAGGGCTTGGATTGGGAGAGAGCAGGCAAAAGTTTTCCTACTTACCGGAGCCGTATAATGACTTTATTTTCTCCATTATTTCTGAGGAATTAGGCTTTGTTGGTGGGACGCTGGTACTCCTATTATTTTTGTTGCTGTTATGGCGAGGCATGCGAATCGCGATTACTGCTCCTGATCTGTTTGGGAATTTGCTTGCTCTAGCTATTATCGGCATGATCGGCATCCAAGTAACGATTAATGTAGGCGTTGTAACGGGGATGTTTCCTGTAACGGGTATTACCTTGCCATTTTTAAGCTACGGTGGCTCCTCGTTGACGCTCATGCTAACACAAGTAGGCATCCTGCTAAACATCTCCCGCTTTTCCAGATGACAGATAACATAAAGAGAGATGGGTGATATTATGAGAGTCGTGTTAACAGGGGGAGGAACTGGAGGGCACATCTATCCGGCGCTTGCGGTTGCAAAAGAAATTTTGCGTCATGAACCGCAAGCTGCCTTTTTGTATATTGGTACCCATAAAGGGTTGGAATCTACAATTGTTCCTAAGTTTAACATTCCCTTTCAAGCAGTAGAGATAGCAGGCTTTAAGCGAAAACTCTCTTTTGATAATGTGCGCACAATCCTCAAGTTTATACGTGCGGTATCTGATTCAAAACGGATGCTCAAAGAATTTAAACCGGATGTGGTGATCGGTACAGGAGGTTATGTCTGTGGCCCTGTTGTGTATGCCGCAGCTAAGCTTGGTATTCCGACAATTATTCACGAACAAAATATTGTACCTGGGATTACAAATAAATTTTTATCGCGTTATGTGAAGCAGATAGCCGTCTCTTTTGAGGAGTCGCTGCCGTTTTTTCCACAGAAAAAAACAAGCTATATTGGTAATCCGCGAGCTACGGAAGTCATACATAGCGATCCTAGTAAAGGGAGAAGCATGCTAGGGCTACCAAGCGATAAAAAGATCGTGCTTGTTGTGGG
Organism: Brevibacillus laterosporus LMG 15441; assembly: GCF_000219535.2. NCBI lineage: Bacteria > Bacillati > Bacillota > Bacilli > Caryophanales > Paenibacillaceae > Brevibacillus > Brevibacillus laterosporus. The sequence goes on along the minus strand of NZ_CP007806.1, from coordinate 3,848,474 downwards.
AGGAAGTCGCGGTGCTAAAGCGATCAATGAGGTGACACTTGCATCACTAGCTCAGTTTCATACGTATTCTGACTGTCACTTTGTCTATGTAACAGGCGCTGTGCATTATGAATCGATAAAGGAACGGATTGATAAAATGACAAACCAACCAAGCAACTTTACGCTGGTTCCATACGTCGATCATATGCCAGATCTGCTTGCAGCAACACATGTCATCATCAATCGAGCTGGGGCTTCTTTTTTAGCAGAGATTACGGCGCTTGGTATTCCGTCCATTCTCATTCCATCTCCGTATGTAACAAATAACCATCAGGAGAAAAATGCACGAGGCCTAGAAAGAGCTGGTGCAACAGCTGTTATCGTCGAAAAAGAGCTAACCTCGGAGAAATTGATGTCCACGCTTCACAGCATGTTGACAGATGAACAAAAGTGGAGCAATATGCAAAAAGCATCACTCTCATTAGGGATGCCGGAAGCTGCAAGTAATCTTTATCAACAGATAGTAAAAGTAGTAAATCGCTAATAATAGGCGTTTGTCACGCTAGATCGGAAATGCGCATAGTATGAGAGCAAACGCGTGATTGAAAAAGTTCCGACCTAGCATTTGTGTCAGGAGGTTCTTATGAAGCATGTAGCAGAAGCATTAGAACAAGCAAATGTTGGAAAGGTATGGGTTGAAGAACCTCTCGCCAAGCATACGACATGGCGAATAGGGGGACCGGCAGACCTGATGATCCAGCCTACAGATAAAGAAGCGCTCATTCGAGCGGTTCAAATTATCCATCAACATGAAATTCCCTGGACTGTTATTGGACGCGGTTCCAACCTTCTAGTGAGGGATGGAGGGATACGTGGAGCCGTGTTTAAGGTGGCTCAGGGTTTAAGTCACTGCGAGTTTCAGGGAGAGACGGTGTGTGTTGGTGCAGGGTACTCTATGGTACGCTTAGCAGTAGAGGCGGGAAAGCAGGGCTTGACTGGATTAGAATTTGCAGGCGGGATTCCTGGATCTGTTGGAGGAGCTGTCTACATGAATGCCGGGGCGCATGGATCTGATCTTTCACGTATTCTAACAAGTGCCGAAATCCTTTTCAACGATGGAGAGACGAAGATAGTGAGCAAGGAAGAGATGCAGTTTAGCTATCGCACATCCCTATTGCAGAAACGCAAGGGTATAGTTATCGAAGCTACTCTTCAATTACAGACAGGTGACCGCAGAGAGATTGCTAAGTCGCTAGCAAAGTTTAAAGATCGTCGGCTCAGTACGCAACCTTTCAACTCGCCTTGTGCGGGGAGCGTGTTCCGTAATCCGCCTGGAGATCATGCAGGACGTCTGATTGAAGCGTCAGGGCTAAAAGGCTTTACCATTGGGGGGGCTCAGATATCAGAGATGCATGCTAACTTCATCGTAAATCGAGGAGGGGCCACGGCGACCGACGTCCTCACCTTAATTGAGTATGCTCGTGCTACGGTACAGAAAAACTTTAACGTAGATTTGCATACGGAGGTTTTGGTGATCGGCGAGGGGTAACACGGAGGTGAAAGTTTGGAAGCTTTTGCTATCGAAGGTGGAAAACCTCTGTCCGGAACGCTACGGATTCATGGAGCCAAAAATGCTGCTCTGCCAATTCTAGCTGCGACTGTACTCGCTGAAGGGCAGTTTCATATCTACGATGTACCGCATTTGAAGGACATAGAAGTAATGCTCAAAATTTTGAGCGAAATTGGAGCGAAGGTAAGCCACGAGGATCATATGGTCACGGTTGATACGACGGGTGTCAATCAGACTCAAGTGCCTGAAGATTTAATGGGACAAATGCGTTCTTCCATTTTTCTTATGGGGCCACTGTTAGCCCGGCTAGGGGAGGTAACCATTTCACGCCCAGGAGGCTGTGCCATCGGGGAGAGAAGAATTGACCTTCATCTCTCAGGGCTAGCTGCTTTAGGTGCCCAATACACTGATGCTGAGGGCTATATTACTTTCCGTTCACCAGCGCTCGAAGGTACTAAAATATTCTTAACGTTTCCAAGTGTAGGTGCAACGGAGAATATTATGATGGCTGCTGTTTTGGCAAAAGGTACGACCCGGATTTATAATGCCGCACGCGAGCCCGAAATCATTGATCTGCAAAATTTCCTAAATTCAATGGGAGCAAAAGTCCGCGGAGCAGGAACGGATACCATAGAGATTGACGGTGTTCCAAGGCTGAGAGCCATCAGTTATCGTGTTATTCCGGACCGGATCGTGACGGGCACGCATCTGTTAGCTTTAGGATTGTCAAAAGGGCATATAGAACTGAGTAATACAATTCCAGAGCATTTGACAGCTTTGGTTGAATTGGTACGTGGGAGCGGTGTTGAAATCAAAACATACCATGATATAATGGAGATAAAAAACACTTCTCGTCCACGGGCGATTAATCGCATTATGACGTCTCCCTATCCTGGTTTTCCAACTGATTTGCAAGCGCAGATGATGGTTTTTCTGTCTTTAGCAGATGGAACCAGTCTGATGAAGGAGACAGTGTTCGAAGGCAGATTTAAGCATGTGACTGAATTAGAGAGAATGGGTGCTTCCATCTTTGTTGACCTAGGAACAGCTTTTATCCGTGGTGTGGATAGATTTTATGGGGCTACAGTGGAAGCTACAGACCTGCGTGCAGGAGCTGCACTCGTATTGGCTGGTTTAGCTGCCCAAGGCACTACTATTGTTGAACAAACGCAGCATATAGATCGAGGGTACGAACGTATCGAAAAACAACTGCAACAGTTGGGTGCTTCTATCTCTCGTATAACCATATAAGCATACAAAAGTGGGGGAGCGGCATGGATGTTATGCCGCTTTTCACGCTGTAAATGGATAGGGAATGGCGAACTGTAGGGGGGAGAATATTTGAATAGGTATAAAGACGACAGAATACCGCTCGTTAAAAATGCTACACCACGTAAGAAAAAAGGAAACCGCCGTTTAATTATTATCCTGGCTATCTTTTTCGTACTAGTCTTAAGTATAGTATTCTTCCGCTCTCCTTACAGTAAGGTAACTGATATTCAAGTTTATGGTAACATCTTATACACGAAGGAGCAGATTATTCAGGCGTCTACTCTTACTAACGGCATGCAGTTTTTAAATGTGTGGGATAGTGATGTGGAAGCAGGTATTTCCACATTAAAGGGCATTAAAGATATCTCGATCTCCCGTGATTTCCCCGGTGTTATTCGGTTAAATATTCAAGAATACCGCCGAACAGCTTTGTATGTAAATGGACAAAAGCAGCCGGGCTATTTATTAGAGGATGGGACGATTTTAACTCCCCCAACCCAAACTCTTATGATGGACAGACCTATCATTCAATCTTGGTCTAGTAAAGATCCAAAAATGTTAAAGCAGTTAGCCGAAGCTCTTATTTCATTACAAGGCGGGGTTCTCCACCAAATCTCTGATCTATCGCTAATACCTACTAAATATGATAGTCAGCAAGTGGTGCTAAATATGCGCGATGGAAATGAAATTCGTAGCACTCTCTCGCAGCTAAAGAAAAAACTGCCCTGGTACCCCTCTATTGTGCAGGAGATTCCCAAGGGGCAAAAAGGAATTGTTAACCTTTTAGATGTGACGTGGTTTGAGGAATACAGTTATCATGTGACGAACCAACAACAATTACAGCAGCTAACAAATCCTGATGGTAGCTTAATAAATGAGTCAGGGACAGACACGTCTGCTAATGGAGATACACAAAATCGAACGCAGGATCAATCTTCGCAAACAACGGACAACAACGATCCAAATAATCGGAACCAGCAGAATGGACAAAATACAAACAATCGACAAAATGACATTCAGAATAATGGAAATGGTAACCAAAATGAAGGAAGCTCGAATAACGCGGGCCTAAATAATCAGGGCACAGGCAATAGCCAGAATGAGAATCAAAACCAGAACCAAAACCCAAACCCAAACCAGAACCAAAACAATAGCCAAAGTACCAACGCGGCTAATCGGAACCAAAATACCGATTCAACAGAACAACCGACCACATCTTTTGAATAAAAATCGAGGAGTTCAAGCAACTAATAAAGCCAGCTAAGTGTCTAGTAAGTGTCTAGAAGGAAAATGAAAGGTGACAAAAGGCATGCGAGTTAGGAAATTTCATGTTTATCTTACGCTGGTCATGTTTAGTACCGGATTTCTGATGGCTAACTCCATCGAGCTGACCCAGCTACATAAAAAAGTGGTGCAAACAGAAAAAGAATTTCAACAGGAAACCAAGTTGAATGAACGCATTATTGCAGAACGGGAAAAGAATCGGGCACTTGAGCAGCAATATGCAGATACGCAGCGTAAAATATCTCAGGTAGAGACAGCAATGGCCAATCATCAATCAGAAGCGGCAGCTCTTTTAACAGCACTAGACCGCGCGCGTATGCTAGCCGGAACGGTACCAGCGACAGGAGCTGGTGTAATGGTTACCCTTCGAGATAACCCTAGTCCAATTAGCACGAATGTTGTACAAAATATCGTACATGAACAAGACATTTGGAGAGTGGTTAATGAGCTATTTGTTGCTGGAGCAGAGGGGATCAGTGTGAATGACCAACGCCTGGTCACCAGCTCCTCGATTCGTTGCGTTGGACCTACTGTGATTGTAAACGGGGTAAAATCAGCAGCGCCCTTTGTGATTAAAGCAGTGGGAGACCCTGTTACTTTAGAAGGAGCGCTTCATTTACCAGGCGGGGTGATTGATTCTTTTGAAGGGTTTATAAAAATTGAAACAGCGAAGAAAGATTCCATTGAACTACCTGCTTTTGTAGGTGATGTGAAAATGGGAACAAGCTCTTCCTCCTAACAGGTGATACCATGCTGGAAAACCGTAAAATTACGTTTATATTAACCATTATTAGTGCTATCATAGGAATTATGCTAGCAACCCAAATTCAGAGCACAAAACATCCTAAACAAGCGGATGCGAGAAGTGTGATTGAACTTCGTAAAGCTCTACTGAAAGAACAAGAAAAAAGTAAGAACCTTTTAGCCGATATATCTAAACAGGGAGAACTTTTAGCCCAATATGAAGCATCCCTAAGTTCTGTAGAGACAATCGGTGTTATGAAAGAAGAATTAAACCGAACAAAAAAATTAGCAGGTCTTGATGTTGTAGAAGGAAAAGGTATTATCATTCGTATTGAAAACATGGAGCTGCCACCTGGCAATCAGTGGGAAGGAGACGCTCCACACGAATCAGCATCGAATTTGATGCTTGATGTTGACTTACGCTGGCTGACCAATGAGCTTTTAGCAAATGGAGCTACTGTGATTGCTATTAATAATAATCGACTTATTTCTAATAGTTCAATCCGAAATGTAAGCGAAGAAATCCAAGTGGATACAAAAACGATCCGCTTGCCTTATGAAATTAAGGCACTTGGAGACCCAGAAACCTTACTGAGCAGCATGAAGCTTGAAGGTGTTGAAAGCACGTTTCAATCGATGAATAAAATTGTAAAAATGGAAGCACAGGATCATCTAATTATCCCGCCGTTCACAGGGAACAAGCAGATGCGGTTCATGAAACCGGTGAAGTCAAAAGGAGATTCATAATAATGTGGTTGCCGATTGTAGGTTTGATTGCAGGAGTAATAGCGGGATTTTATCTAAACATCAATGTACCTCAAGAATATAGCAGCTATGTATCAATTGCATTGTTAGCTGGTTTGGATACGATTTTTGGTGGCATTCGGTCTTATTTGGAGCGAGTGTTTAATGTTCGGGTCTTTTTATCTGGGTTCTTTTTCAATACGCTGTTTGCCGCTGGACTAGCCTTTTTAGGAGCTTTTCTTGGTATTGATCTATACATGGCAGCGATTGTTGCATTTGGGGTACGTTTATTTAATAATCTGGCTATCATTCGTCGCATTCTGCTGGCGAAATGGTTAAATAAGCGTGATGTGTAAATAATTAAGCATCGGGTTCAACCAAATTATAACTTGGTTACAATTACCATTGTGATTTTTAAAAAAGATTGTAAGAAAAAAAAGGGAATGGGTATCCTGTGTGGAATAAAATATGCAGATGTCATCACTTATTTAAAGTACAAGTTGAACTAGGGGAGGTGTCACTGGTTTGGTAAACAGTCAAAATGATCTTATTGTCAGCATCGATATTGGTACCTCTAAAGTACGCGTTATGATTGGGGAAGTAAATAACGGTAATATCAATATTATTGGTGTAGGCCAATCCCATTCAGAAGGCATTAGCAGAGGAACTATTGTAGATATCGACCAAACCGTGCATGCAATCCGAGAAGCAGTCGATCATGCTGAACGTATGGTAGGGGTAACAATTGAAGACGTTTATGTCGGAATCTCTGGCACCCATATAGAGCTATTCGAAACGCAGGGCGTGGTAGCCGTTTCCAGTGAAGACCGCGAGATTCGTGAAGAGGATATTGATCGTGTCGTTCAAGCTGCAAAGGTTGTCGCACTTCCGCCAGATCGTGAAATTATCGATGTCGTACCGACGGAATTTGTTGTTGATGGGTTAGGAAAGATAAAAGATCCTCGGGGAATGATCGGCGTTCGTCTTGAGATGGAGGGGACTATTGTCACCGGATCCAAAACAGTGATCCACAATGTTGTACGATGTGCACAACGAGCTGATTTGCAAGTTGCGGGTATCTTTTTGCAACCATTGGCTGCAAGCTCGGTCGCATTGACTAAGGACGATAAGAATCTAGGTGTTGTTCTAGTTGATATTGGCGCGGGCTCGACCACCATCGCAATCTTTGAACAGGGTCAATTAGTAGCTACTTCCACCCTCGCAATCGGTGGAGACCATATCACCAATGATATTGCTCTCGGTTTACGCACACATACAGAAGTGGCAGAAAAAATGAAACGAAAACATGGATGTGCTCTGATTGATGAAGCATCCGATGAAGAAAAATTCAAGGTAACGCGTATCGGCAGCGAAGTGGAAAAACAATTCACTCAAGTCGATCTTGCCAATATTATCGAACCACGTGCCGCAGAGATTTTCAATTTGATTGAAGACGAAGTGTATCGTCTTGGGTTCCATGATGAAATCGCTGGTGGATATGTTTTAACCGGTGGAACGGTTTGCATGCCGGGGATGTTGGAGCTTGCCAATGAAGAGCTGGCAGCACCTGTCCGGATTGCTATACCGGATTATATTGGTGTGCGTGACCCGGGATATACCATCGGTGTGGGCCTCATTCAATATGCCTCGATGCTGACGAATTATACGGCCAAGAAGCCTGCCCCTGCAAAAGCGGCAAGCCGTCCGGCACCTTCAGCACCGAAACGGGATTCTCAAGGGAATTTCATTGAAAAGATGAAGAATTGGTTTAGCGAATTCATTTAAACAAACCAACCGAACAGATAAAGAAGTTCAATAAAATTCGCCCCGTCGTCCTACAACAACGGGTTTTTAACAAAATTGAGAAAAGCGTGTATGAATGAATGAGGAGGAACTTTCAAGATGCTCGAATTTGACTTGGATATGGAACAATTAGCGCAAATCAAGGTTATTGGTTGTGGCGGCGGTGGCAGCAATGCTGTAAACCGAATGATTGCAGGCGGAGTAAAAGGTGTTGAATTCATTACGGTGAATACTGATGCCCAGGCGCTACACCTGTCTAACGCTGATATCAAGCTACAAATCGGGGAGAAGCTGACACGTGGTCTTGGTGCAGGTGCGAACCCTGATGTAGGTAAGAAGGCAGCAGAGGAAAGCCGCGAATTGGTTGAGAATGCACTGCGCGGGTCTGATATGGTATTTGTTACTGCAGGAATGGGTGGAGGTACCGGTACTGGTGCAGCCCCTGTGATTGCTGAAATTGCTAAAGAATTAGGTGCTTTAACAGTTGGGGTAGTAACAAGACCGTTCTCCTTTGAAGGACGCAAACGCTCTTTGCAAGCTGAAGCGGGTATTGCTGCTTTAAAAGAAAAAGTAGATACACTCATTGTTATTCCAAATGATCGTCTACTTGAAATCGTTGATAAAAATACGCCTATGCTAGAAGCTTTCCGAACAGCTGATAATGTACTAAGTCAAGGTGTACAGGGTATCTCTGATTTGATTGCAACCCCTGGTTTGATTAACCTTGACTTTGCTGATGTCAAAACCATCATGACCGAGCGTGGATCGGCTCTTATGGGTATTGGTGTCGCTAGTGGAGAAAATCGTGCAGCAGAGGCCGCACGTAAAGCAATCTCCAGTCCATTACTAGAAACATCTATTGATGGAGCTCGTGGTGTACTTATGAACATTACGGGTGGTACTAGCTTGAGCTTGTATGAGGTAAATGAAGCAGCCGATATTGTTTCCTCTGCAGCGGACCCAGAAGTAAACATGATTTTCGGTGCGGTTATTAACGAAGATCTAAAAAATGAAATCCTAGTAACAGTAATCGCAACTGGTTTTGCTGATAACCAACGCCATGTTGCAGCGGCAACCCGCCGCCCGCAGGCTGAGCTACAACAACAAGCTACTCGTAGCGCAGCACCGCAACAACCATCTGTTCCTTCACGTTCTCGTGAAATGGAAGAAGACAAGTCTATTAATCTAAGCAACTTGGATAATCTAGACATCCCGGCATTCTTGCGTAATCGTCGTCGTAAGAAATAATCAATCAGATAAAATAGTGTAGAGGAAGAAGAAAGCTTCATCTACAACTAACAAACATAGAAAAACCTTGTTTTCTGTAAAGAGAGCAAGGTTTTTTTGTTATTTTATTTATAGCATATTAAATTAAAAAACTTTATTTTTGAAAAATGTTAATAAAGGCTGCTGCAGAAAAGGGAGCAGCCTTTATATGTAGTTGAATTGTCATTTCCTTTTCATCCTTTCCAACTCTACTTTAAGAAATGAGTTTACTAGAATCTGCTGAAGGCTTTCTTTTCTTTTTTATAAGCAAGGGCGATTGATTTTAGGTCAGAATTCTATTGATCAGTAACCCAGCCTATTGTCAAGGAAAACAGGATTACCTCGCCTTGTTTTTTCAACAAAAAAAGGGAAAAAATGCGGTCAAGTTTTGACAGACTTTACATATACATTGAGATATACTGTTTTTGCCAGACGGAGGTGAAGACAGTACATGGTCGTCTATCTGGATATCATTCTACTCCTGAATTTTGTAATTGATGCCTTATTATTATGGTTTACCGCTTTTTTTCGAAAAGAACGGATTATTTGGTGGAGATTGTTGCTTGCATCAGCAGTAGGAAGCTGTTATGTGGCCTTTTACTTTTTTCCAGCCTTTTCAGGAATATATGCGTGGTTTACAAAGCTACTTTTCTCTCTATTTATTTTATGGATTGCATTTGGTTTTAAGCGACTTACACACTTTCTACATCATCTGGCTATTTTTTATTTTGTTTCCTTTGTTTTTGGAGGAGGCGTATATGCCCTTACTCTATTGACTACGAGTCAACATGAAATCATCCAAGGCATCTTAGTGACTCATAACGATAGTTTTGGAGTAGGAACTAAGCCAACATTACTGATCGTGTGTCTAGGGATTGTACTGGTATTTCTGCTAAGCAGGAAAAGCTATCAGTCAATTCAGGAGCCACGAAAAATAGAAGCATTTTTAGTGGAGGTAGAGGTGAAAATCTCCAGTCAAGTAATTATATGCCGGGGATTGGTTGATACGGGCAACCAATTACATGAACCCATAACGCGTATCCCAGTCATGGTTATGGAGTCTCGATTATTTGAACAAGTTTTGCCATTACCTATTTTAGAAGTAGCAAGAGAGGAGGGGGATAAACTTCCGAGACTGGAGAAAACACTGGATGAACTTCCGCTACAGTGGCAAGGGAAACTACGCCTCGTACCGTTTCGGAGTGTGTCTAGGGGAATGGATTTCATGGTAGCCATTCGGCCGGAGCAGGTGACAGTAATACACAATGGGCTGCGCCTCGCTTCAGAACGTGTATTAATTGGATTAAACCCCATTGCATTATCAGCAGACGGCAGATATGAATCGATTGTGCATCCCGCATTAATTCAACGCCAAGAAATAAATGAAGTCACCCATGATATTGAACCAGTTCAACCAGCTAACAAGATAAAAGGAATTCATACATCATCATTAGAACAGGAGGGCTAGCATGTACGTAAAAATTCGTCTATATGTCCAATTAATGTGGTATCGCATTTTGCTCAAAATTGGAGTGAAAGCAGAAGAAATCTATTACATAGGTGGCAGTGAAGCGCTTCCCCCGCCCCTAACGCGCGAAGAAGAAGAAGTCTTGCTCGCTCGCCTTCCATCCGGTGATGGAGCCGTTCGAAGTATGTTGATTGAACGCAATCTACGCCTAGTTGTTTATATTGCCCGAAAATTTGAAAATACGGGTATTAACATTGAGGATTTGGTTAGTATTGGGACGATTGGTCTAATTAAAGCAGTGAATACTTTTGATCCTGAAAAAAACATCAAACTGGCTACCTATGCTTCTCGGTGTATTGAAAACGAGATTCTTATGTATTTGCGTCGTAATAATAAGATACGTTCAGAAGTATCATTTGATGAACCTTTAAATATTGATTGGGATGGAAATGAGCTATTGCTCTCGGACGTTCTGGGCACAGAAAATGATACGATCTACAAAAATATTGAGGATCAGGTGGACAGAAAATTATTGCATAAAGCGCTCGACAAGCTCTCTGACCGAGAGCGGGTGATTATGGAATTACGTTTTGGATTAGCTGGGGAAGAGGAGAAGACGCAAAAGGATGTAGCTGATCTCTTAGGTATCTCACAATCGTATATTTCGCGTTTAGAAAAGCGAATAATCAAACGACTACGAAAAGAATTTAACAAAATGGTGTGACGCATAATTTATGAACCTCTGGAAATACTGTTCCTATCCATACCAGAAAGTGGTTTTCACAAAACCATTTTCCCTGCCGCCCTGTTTTTTAATAAGGGATCATTTGCTCCTTTTTCTTGCATGCAAAAGTGAGAGGGCAATAAGGCGGAGTACATACGGATAGGGACTTTTTTTCTCTGAGGAGGGAATGGTGTGTCGCGCAACAAGGTTGAGATTTGTGGAGTAGACACTTCAAAGCTTCCGGTACTAAACAACAAAGAAATGCGGGAGCTCTTTGAACGATTACAGAGCGGTGAGCACTCTGCCAGAGAAAAGTTGGTGAATGGGAACCTACGTCTGGTGTTAAGTGTTATTCAACGGTTTAATAATCGGGGAGAATATGTAGACGATCTGTTTCAGGTGGGATGTATCGGTTTGATGAAGGCGATTGACAACTTTGATCTTGGGCAGAACGTTAAATTTTCGACATATGCTGTTCCAATGATTATAGGAGAAATCAGACGATACCTGCGCGATAACAATCCAATTCGCGTATCGCGTTCCCTGCGAGATATTGCTTATAAAGCGTTGCAAGTACGCGACAGTTTGACGAATAAGCACTCTCGCGAACCCACCATCGTGGAAATTTCTAATGCCTTAAATGTATCGAAAGAGGATGTCGTGTTTGCTCTCGATGCCATTCAGGACCCCGTTTCTTTATTTGAACCGATCTATCAGGACGGAGGAGATCCTATCTTTGTAATGGATCAGATCAGCGATGAAAAAAACAAGGATATCTTCTGGGTTGAAGAGATTGCTCTTCGGGAAGGTATGCAACGTTTAGGGGATCGAGAAAAAATGATTTTGTCCATGCGCTTCTATGAAGGAAAAACCCAGATGGAGGTAGCAGAGGAAATTGGGATATCGCAAGCACAGGTCTCAAGATTGGAAAAAGCGGCGATTTCCCATATGCAAAAGCATGTTCAATCCTAGCTGATATAGCACCAAAAGAATGAACGAAAGGCCAGTTCCCATTGGCAGAATTATAGCAGGCTTTATACCCATGCCTTGTTCAAGTGATAACATATTGCTTGAACAGGGCTATTTTTAATGGAACTACTTTTTAAAACGAAAGGCACATATACATAATAGCGAGGGCTTGAAGGCGAGTAGTTGAAAAGAAAGAGTGGTGAATTCCTATGGTGAAAATTTCAGAATTTCAAATCAAGGAAGTCGTTAACATTATAGATGGGAAGCGGTTAGGGCAAATTTCTGATTTAGAAATCGATTTAAAGGCAGGGCGCGTCGAGGCGATTGTCGTTCCGGGTGAAGGCCGTTTCTTCGGATTGTTTTCAGGCTCAAATGAGTATGTTATTCCTTGGCGAAATATTGTTAAGATTGGGAAGGATGTTGTACTGGTTCGAGTAGAGGAACCCCTTAAACTGGAGTCCAAGCATGCTGATGAGGAGCTTTCCTAAAAGATTGACGAAAAGCAAAACAGATATCACAAAAATCAGAGTGATTTACTTGCCCTGACCGATACAAAACCAGTAAGATATTAGATAGGGTAATATGAGAGGAGAGCAGATACATGGAGCCATTTCAGTTAAACAATACGACTCACACTCTGCATCTAAAGAAATGGGAGTCTGCTTATCCTGGACTAACAGCAGGATTTACGACAAGGTGGGGGATACAGAATACGGATAGTCCACAAGTGTGTAATATGGGATTACATGTGGGAGATGATCCTAACCATGTCATTAAAAATCGCCAACAACTAGCTGATCAGCAGGGATTTTCGTTTGAAACATGGACCTGCGCTGATCAGATTCACGGTAATAAAGTAACCAAAATTTCTGCCGGCCAGATGGGAGCCGGCAGAGATAGTTTAGAGAGTGTCATTACAAATACAGATGGCTTATATACCACTGAGCAAGGGGTTTTCTTAACCTCCTTTTATGCGGATTGTGTCCCTCTCTTTTTTCTTGACCCAATCCGCAATGCGATAGGACTGGCTCATGCAGGATGGAAGGGTACGGTTTCCTTAATTGGACGGGAAATGATAGAGGCTTTTCGTCGGGAGTATCAATCGAACCCAGAGGATATCTATGTAGCAATTGGACCTAGTATCGGGGCCTGCTGCTATGAAGTGGACGAGCGCGTGATGCAGCAGGCTCGTACAGCGGCTTCTAGCTGGGAGCAAGCTGTACAGCCTAGTCACAAAACCAGTCATTACATGCTAGATTTACGCCGGTTAAATCAAGTAATAGTGGAAGAGGCGGGAGTTCCTGCCGATCATATTAGTACGACACATTATTGCACAAGTTGTCGCAACGATTTGTTTTTTTCGCATCGAAAGGATCGAGGGAACACAGGTAGAATGGCTTCATTTATTGGATGGAGGGAGCAAACAACATGACTAGAATGGTAGCAAAAGCTACAGTTGAACAGCGTTTGGTCGATATCGAACAGAAAATATCGGCAGCTTGTAAACGGTCAAATCGTCAGCGTGAAGAGGTAAAAGTCGTAGCTGTGACGAAATATGTAGATACACCCGCAATCGGGGAAATTATCGCCGCTGGGCTAACCCACATCGGGGAAAATCGGATTCAAGATGCCCTTCCAAAGTACGAAGCGTATAAAGACAAGGCGGTTTGGCACTATATCGGTCATTTACAAACAAACAAGATCAAAGATGTAGTGGGGCGTTTTACTTACATACATTCCCTAGACAGATTATCGTTGGCTCAAGAAATAGAAAAACGTGCTAGTAAGCTAGGAATCGTTGTTTCTTGCTTTTTACAAATAAATATTTCCCAAGAGGAAACAAAATTTGGTTTACATCCAGATGATGTCTTGGCTTTTGTCAAAGAAATTAGTAATATGGAACACATAAGCGTTGATGGATTAATGACCATGGCACCGCAAACAGAAGACCCCGAAGAGATTCGGTACGTGTTTCGGGGCTTGCGCGAATGGCAACAACGACTCAAAGAATGCAATTTACCTCGAGTGACTGTCCAAGAATTATCCATGGGCATGTCAGGAGATTTTGAGATCGCAATTGAAGAAGGAGCCACGTTTGTGCGGCTGGGCTCCGTACTCGTGCAACCGGAATAGCAGAATAAGCGCGGCTTTGTCCGGAGAGGAGGAAGGAATTTGGGTGTCATGAATAAACTTATGAATTTTTTTGGTCTGGAAAATGAAGAGTACGTAGAAGAATATGTGGAAGAAGATCGTGAACAGGAAGCTCCTCCTAAGAAAAATGGCCAGAAATCATCAGCGGGAAGCAATGTGGTGAGCCTGCATGCAGCCAGAGACCGGGAAGGTATTAGGCTCATGCTATTTGAACCGCGTCATTATAGCGATGCCCAGGATATCGCAGATAGCTTGCGAAATAGAAGACCTGTTGTAGTTAATTTACAACGTGTGGAGAACGATCAGGCAAAACGCATTATTGATTTCCTCAGTGGCACGGTCTATGCCTTGAATGGGGATATCCAAAAGGTAGGAGAACAAATTTTTGTTTGCACGCCTGATCATGTAGATATCCAGGGAACCATTTCAAGCGTAATAGTAGAAGAGTAAGACATCAAGTTACTGAGGTGAACAGATGTATACATTGGTTGCAATTATTAATTTTGCGTTTCAAATCTACTTTTACATGGTAATTGCCTATGTCTTTATGTCATGGGTGCCACAAATGAGGGAAACGTCTATTGGTCAATTGCTGGAACGATTGGTAGAGCCTTATCTATCTATTTTCCGCCGTTTCATTCCGCCGCTTGGCTTTATTGACCTATCCCCAATGGTTGCCATGATTGCATTGTATTTTGCTAGAGAGGGCCTTTTTTCTTTATTGAGTAGGTTCTTGTAAAGAGAGCGATTTGTAGATGAGTATTTACCATCACTTTAAAAAAGAAGAATATCCATTCGTAGAACGGGCGCTGGAAATGCTAAGGCTAGTGGATGAGCGGCAAATCATACGCTTGACGGATTTCCTTGATCCACGCCAGCTTTTTATTCTACAAAGTCTTACTTCACAAGTACAGGACGTCAGAGTATCGGCATCCGGGGGATACGATGGTGCAGAGAGGGTACGTGCCCTGTTGCATCCTTCCTATATCGTACCTGAGGATGTCGATTTTGGCTTGCGCTTGTTCGAAATTAAGGGTAACCAACGTTTTATTGCATGGGAGCATCGGGATGTCATGGGAGCATTGCTGCATGTAGGCATAAAACGTGAAAAGTTCGGTGATATCTTGGTTAGCGAACATTCGTGTCAAACAGTGGTAGCCGAAGAAATAGCAGATTTTGTGCGAATGCAGGTTGCTTCTATCCATAGGATTCCCGTTAGCTTGCAAGAGATATCTTTTGCTGAACTTACCGTACCTGAGAAAAAAGGAACAAATAAAACCTTTACCGTAATGTCCGCTAGACTTGATGCTATCATTGGAGAGGTATGTAAGCTTTCGAGAGCGAAGGCGTTGCTCCCCATTCGTGCTGGAAAATGCAAAGTCAATCATAAAATCGTCGAAGACCCCTCGCATAGTATTGCTCAAGGTGATATGATTTCGCTTGGTGGCTTTGGTCGATTTGAAATTACAGAGGTAACCGGGCCAACTAAGAGTGGTCGTTTACGTCTGACAGCTTTTATTTTTTCATGATTACGTGCATTTTTCCCGAGCCAAGGCAGGAATTTTTATAGAAACTGTCGAAAACATGGGGTAACTTGCCAACATAAGAAAACGGGGAAAGTGAGGAACTGTCTATGCCATTAACGCCTCTTGATATACATAACAAGGAATTTAGTTCCGGTTTCCGCGGTTATAATGTGGATGAAGTCAATGAGTTCTTGGACCAAATCATAAAAGACTTCGAGCTTATGATCAAGGAAAAAAGGGAAATCGAAGAGCGTATGTCTCTATTAACAGAGCGTTTGGACCATTATAAGAACTTAGAAGAGAATTTGAGCAAATCAATCCTAGTTGCTCAAGAAACAGCAGAAGAAGTGAGAAACAATGCTCGCAAGGAAGCACAGCTTATCTTAAAAGAAGCTGAAAAAAATGCCGATCGAATTATCAATGAAGCCTTGGCTAAATCACGCAAGGTAGCAATTGAGATTGAGGAGCTGAAAAAACGCGCTTCTGTCTATCGCATGCGTTTTCGCACATTGCTCGAAGCACAATTGGAAATGCTGGAAAATGGCGATTGGGACGATTTGCAAAAAATGGATTCTTCCTATGAAGGATAACTAACGGAATAAAGCATTGACGTTCTGTCAAAGATGGAATTATAATGTATAGCAAGTTTTTATTCAGTTTTTACCCATATATCAAACAACGATGATCGGGATAGTAAAGGTGCCAACATCCGTAACAGAGAGCCAGGCGGTGGTGAAAGCTTGGACGGAGCTGCTCCTCGAAAATCACCCAGGAGTTCATACCTGAAAGCGTCCAGCATGATGTGAGTAGGTGAGCGTTACATTCACGTTACGAATGAAATGAGTGGACATGAAACAGCAGGGGCAACTTGCCATATCATGTTTATTAGGGTGGTACCACGGGAAGCTTTTCTCGTCCCTACGGGGATTAGAAAGGCTTTTTTTGTTGGAAAAAAATAGCTGTATATGCTAAATAGCCTGTAATCACCCGGCAATAAAACTGGTATCGTAACTATAATCAAGGAGTGAATACAGATGAGTATCGATTATGGAAAAACGCTTAACCTGCCAAAAACCGAATTTCCGATGCGTGGAAATTTGCCAGTTCGTGAGCCAGAAGTAGAAGCAAGATGGGAAGAAATGGACATCTATAAACAGGTTTTGGAGCGTACTAAGGATCGCCCAAGCTTTATCCTACATGATGGTCCTCCTTACGCGAACGGAGATATCCATATTGGTCATTCTTTAAATAAAACATTAAAGGATATTATCGTACGCTACAAATCCATGGCTGGTTTTTATGCTCCATATATTCCAGGTTGGGATACGCATGGCTTGCCAATTGAACAAGCGATTGTAAACGCACAAAAATTAGATCGCCGAAACATCGAAGTAAACGACTTCCGTAAACGTTGTGAAGAATACGCTTGGAGCTATGTAAATAAACAACGTGATCAATTTAAACGTTTGGGTATTCGTGGCGATTGGGAAAACCCTTATGTAACATTACTACCTGAATATGAAGCAGCCCAAATTCGAGTGTTTGGTGCCATGGCTACAAAAGGCTATATCTACAAAGGTCTGCGTTGCGTATACTGGTCTCCATCCTCTGAAACAGCATTAGCAGATGCAGAAATCGAATACCATGATAAGCGTTCTGCTTCAATCTACGTGCGTTTCATGGTGAAGGATGGAAAAGGTAAATTAGATCAGGATACGGGTGTCATCATCTGGACAACTACTCCTTGGACACTCCCAGCTAACAAGGCTATCTCACTAAATCCCGATTTGGAATATAGTGTAGTGATTGCAGATGGAAATAAATATGTAGTAGCTTCTGGTCTAGTAGAATCCGTAACAAAAGAAATTGGCTGGGAGCAAGTAGAGACTGTCCAAACCTTTAAAGGCTCTGATTTAGAAGGAATTGAGACACAGCATCCATTCTACGACCGTATTTCCCCAATCATTTTGGGTGATCACGTTACATTAGACGCTGGTACAGGTTGTGTTCATACCGCACCAGGACACGGGGAAGACGACTTTAACGTTTCTAAGAAATATAATATCGAAGTACTATGCCCAGTCGATCATGAAGGAAAGATGACACAGGAAGCACCAGGCTTCGAAGGCTTGTTCTATGAAGATGCTAATAAAGTGGTATCTGAAAAACTGAAAGAAAACGGAGCTTTGTTAAAATTAAGCTTCATCACTCACTCCTATCCACATGACTGGCGTACGAAAAAACCAATCATTTTCCGTGCGACAGAGCAGTGGTTTGCGTCGGTAGAAGGCTTCCGTAGCCAAATGCTTGAAGCTATTAAAGAGGTGAAATGGACTCCGCATTGGGGCGAGACACGTCTTGCTAATATGGTGGCAGATCGCAATGACTGGTGCATTTCACGTCAGCGTGTTTGGGGTGTACCAATTCCAATCTTCTATTGTAAAGCATGCAACGAACCAATTATCAATGAACAAACTATTGATCATATCGCTAACTTGTTTGCTAAAGAAGGCTCTGGCGTGTGGTTTGCCCGTGAAGCGGCTGATCTAATTCCAGCAGGATTGACTTGCGATTGCGGTTGCAAAGAATTCCGTAAAGAAACAGATATCATGGATGTTTGGTTCGATTCAGGTTCCTCCCATGAAGCAGTATTGCGTCAACGCGACAATTTAAGCTGGCCTGCTGATTTATATCTGGAGGGTTCTGACCAATATCGCGGCTGGTTTAACTCTTCTTTATCTACTTCAGTAGCTGTTCATGGCAAGGCACCATATAAAAGCATCCTAAGCCATGGTTTCACATTGGATGGTGAAGGACGCAAGATGTCCAAATCACTTGGTAATACGATTGTTCCAAAAGAAGTAACAGACAAGCTAGGTGCTGATATTTTACGCCTATGGGTATCCTCAGTGGACTATCAATCAGACCACCGTATCTCTGATGCGATTCTTGCTCAGAATGCAGAGGTTTATCGTAAAATCCGCAATACGTTCCGCTTCCTGCTTGGTAACCTGGCTGGCTTTGATCCAATGAAAGATCGAGTAGAGTATGATCGCCTGCCTGAGTTAGATCGCTTTATGCTGGCAAAAGCGGCAGAAATGGTAAAACGTACACGCAAAGCATACGATGAATATCAATTCCATACTGTATATCAAACTGTGCATAACTTCTGCACAATCGAGCTTTCTTCTTTCTATATGGATATCTCTAAGGATCGTTTGTATGTTGAAGCGCCAGATAGCGAAGAGCGTCGTGCAGCACAAACGGTTATGTATGATATCTTGCTTGACCTAGTGAAATTGTTATCACCGATCATCCCGCATACAGCAGATGAAGTGTGGCAGTTTATCCCAGGTGTAACAGAGGCGAGTGTACAGCTTACCGATATGCCGGAAGTAAATGAACAGCATTTATTCAGCGAAGAAGAGCAGGCAAGATGGACGTCCTTCTTAGAGGTGCGCGATGAAGTGCTAAAAGCAATGGAAGAAGCGCGCCGCAACAAAGTATTTGGTAATTCCGTCGATGCTAGATTAGTTCTTTATCCACACACGCAGGAAGTATATCAAGTGCTGATGGATATGGAATATTTAGCAGATCTGTTTATTGTAGCTGATATTGAAATGCATGAGGCTGGCACGGAGGCACCTGCGGAGGCTGTTAAGCTTGAAGGCATTTCCGTAGTTGTCCTTGCAGCTGAAGGTGGAAAATGCGAACGCTGCCGTGTCGTAAAAGAAGATGTAGGCACAGTGGAATCGCACCCAACTACATGCGAGCGTTGTGCTACGATTGTTGACGAACACTTTTCACATGTGACGGAGTAAATTTACTTGGTCACACCGTTTCCAAGCGAATTACATTGGTTTTACAAAGAACGTTCTTATTAGGGAAAAAAATTCCCTAGTAAGAACGTTTTTTTGTGGGGCATACTACCAAAACGAGAGCTCTACACTTTTAAGTAAGGATGGTGTCCAGATGGATAAACAGACGCTGGCTCATGTTAAGCAGAGACTCCTGGATGAGAGGGAGAGCATAACAAAACGTTTAGAGGAGAACGATCACTATGGTATGAAAAGCACTATGGGTGAAACTACCTCCGAGCTTTCCACTTATGATAATCATCCTGCAGATATTGCTTCTGAATTGTTTGAGCGGGAAAAGGATATTGCCTTGTACCAGTTGGATCGGGAAACATTAGGCGAGATAGATCAAGCATTAGAACGTATGGATGCAGGAACATATGGCATTTGTACTGTCTGCGGAAAAGAAATTCCAGCCGAAAGATTAGAAGCCCTGCCGCAAGCACTAACATGCAAAGAACATGCCCCGTCTCCAGCTGTTAACAATCAGCGTCCCGTTGAGGAGCAGTTTATGAAACCAGCCTTTGGACGAACTTCGCTGGATGAAAAAGAAGCAAATTCCTTCGATGGCGAAGATGCATGGCAAATTGTTGAATCATGGGGAACCTCCAGTACGCCCTTTTCTTTCCAAGACACGGATAAAACAGATTATAACCATATGTATATTGAGGCAGATGAAGCTGATGGTTATGTAGAAGCCGTGGAGCAGATTGGTTACACCGATATGTATGGCTATCATGGGCCAGACAGTGTTCATTTTATGCGGAGCCATACGTATGATCGATACATGGATCAAAACGAGGGAAAAGGGATATTCATATCGTATGACCAGTATTTAGATGATTTAGCTAAGCAGGAAGCCGATGAGGATATTGATGATCTTAGCAACCTGTAAGATGGAGGTATTTAGTTGATTATCGAACGGATCGAGACATACCCTTGCCTTCACCGGTTACGTGAGCCTTATGGGGATGCAAATGGCTACAAAAAGTATCGTTCCTGTTACATGATTAAAATCGTGACATGCTCGGGACTGGAAGGGTGGGGGGAATGTATTGATTGGTTACCCACGCTGGAGGTGGGCTTTCGCAAACGAATTATTCCCTATTTAATTGGCAAGCAGGCAACAAAGAGAAACAAGCTGGTCACTGTTGTGAAAAAGTGGCATCAACGAGCCGCTACTGCCGTTAGCATGGCCTTAATGGAAATTTTGAGTAAAAGTGGGGGGCTCCCCATATGCGATTTATACGGAGGAATGTGGCGGGACACCATACCTGTCTATGCTTCATTGCAATCGTATCGGGATACACCTTACTGGGAGCAGCAATCTTGTAAACAAGTAGAACAGGCTTTACTTGATGGTTTTCGAATGGCCAAAATTAAAATTGGCGGGAGAACAATAAAAGAGGACCAAGCTCACGTGAAGCTCTTAATGGCTAAGCTTGACTCTCAAATGTCTTTTGCCTTGGATGCAAATCAGAGCTATGATGTGGCTAGTGTAGGAGCATGGCAGCAGCTTTTTTCAGAATGGAGGAATCTGTTGTGGCTAGAGGAGCCCATGCCGATGGATCGCTTGCATGATTATGTTTTATTGCGATCTAAGCTTTCCATTCCATTAGCAGGTGGAGAAAATCTTTTGCATGTAAGGGATTTTCACAATCTATGCCAGCTTGGAGCGATTGATATTGCCCAGCCTGACCCGATGCATGAGGACGGAATCGATGGGTATCGACATACGCTATCAACTGTGCGTAGTTTTGGCTATCGTGTGTCCCCGCATGTATTTGATGGTGCTTTAACAAGGCTGTATGCATTGTTTGCCCAAGCCTGTCTGCCTTCATGGAGCAAGATGACAGGAGATGAAATCGAACCAGTTGAATGGGATATCATGGAAAATCCCTTTGCCAAACTAATTCCTCTCTCTCCGCACCAAGGGATGGTTACGCTGCCAAAAGGAGTGGGACTTGGTATAGAGATCGATACCGACATCCTAGCACACTATAGCTGGGATGGTAGTATATATCAGGCCTAAGTACATTTCATGATTACGTTGATCGTTTAAGAAAAGAGGACGTATGATGGCTCAAGCGCAAAATAACAAGAAAAACCTCATAGGATTAACAGGTGTTCCATTGGTTATGGTACTTGGAAATTCAATGTTAATTCCCATATTGCCAACAATGAAATCGGAATTGCACTTAACTTCTTTTCAAACCAGTTTTTTAATTACTGCTTTTTCTATTGCGGCCGGAATCATTATTCCATTGGCAGGCTATCTATCTGACCGATTTAATCGCAAAGTGGTCATAACGATCGCTTTAACGTTATATGGCGCGGGCGGATTGCTTGCAGGCTTAGCGTCCCTATGGTTAACCAATCCCTACTGGTTAATTATTTGTGGAAGGGTGTTACAGGGAATAGGTGCAGCGGGAACATCCCCCATAGCCATGGCTTTAGTAGGAGACTTATTTGATGGTGCCTCCGAAAGTAAAGCGCTTGGACTATTGGAAACCTCTAACGGGTTGGGTAAAGTGTTAAGCCCGATTTTAGGCGCTCTGTTCGCCTTATGGACATGGTACGCAGTCTTTTTGGCTTTTCCGGTCATATGTGCAGTAGTTCTAACTATTTTTTTGCTATTGGTAAAGGAAAAGAAGCAAAACAAGCAACCCAAATCAGTTAAAGAGTACCTTGGCTCGATTGGCCAGATATTTAAACAAAATGGAAAATGGCTCATTCCAGCCTTTTTTATTGGTAGCATATGCTTGTCTACGCTATTTGGTGTGCTTTTTTATCTATCGGATTTATTGGAGGAGACCTATCAGATTGATGGGATTCTAAAAGGTGCCTTTTTAGCTATTCCCCTGCTGGCTCTGAGCATTATGGCATTTATAACAGGAGCTATTATTAAAAAGAGACTAACGGTAATGCGCTACTTTATTATTGCAGGAATGCTCTTACTTACCATTTCTTATGCTGGGGCAAGCTTTGTTTCTAACGTGTACTTCTTAATAGGAATTCTTGTATTTGGTAGCGTAGGAACCGGCATGATTCTGCCCTGCCTCAATTCTATGATCATTGGAGCGGTTACAAAGACAGAGCGTGGTATGATTACGTCTTTGTATAATGGTGTCCGGTTTATAGGAGTAGCGTTGGGGCCTCCGATTTTTACGTGGTTATTGGGATTTTCGACGAAAGTTATGTTTTATTCGATTGCTTCTGTCACGTTACTATTTGCTATAATTGCATTTTTTACTATAACGCCGCAAAAGGGCAGCAATTCTCAAGGAGCTTCGCAGGAGGGAACTGTTAAAAAGGAATCTTCAGCAGACGGGAATTCAATGGATTCGTCAAGATCAGCCGGTACTAAAAGTGAAGCCGATTCCTCTGCCAAGGAAAAGAATCTTTTGGATCAGAAGGCTTTGGATGAGATGACTTTGTTATTAGAAATGCGAGAGGAAACAAAAGATCAGCAAAAACAGGAGCAATTGAAAAAGGAACTGGGTTTCGACCTAGGAGATTTGTTTGAAAAGCTACTTACCAAAAAAGAAAAAGATAAAACGAAATAGATGCTTAGCCTCCAGATTTTGGAGGTTTTTTTGTATTCTACTATTTCTATAAAAAAATGACTGCTAACAAAAATAAACAAAAGTAAAAACAAGGGTGGTTCTATTGACATTTCAAGTAACGATGATATGATAATGTATAAATTGAATCCGATAATTTTATAACAACTTCTTATCAAGAGCGGTGGAGGGACTGGCCCTATGAAACCCGGCAACCTTGATTCATTCAAAAGGTGCTAAATCCAGCAGAAGTATTTCTGAGAGATAAGAAGAATGGCAGATACATAGACATGAAGCCCTTCTTCTTAGAGAGAAGGGCTTTTTTGCATAAGTTTTTTACAGACAAATGAATGAATCACAAAGGGCGGTCAAAGAGGAAAAAATGTATCCTTGCAAGCATATAACCAAGTATTCCGATATAAAAATAAGGTATTAGAGAAAAGTGGGGGAACTTACGTATGTATCTGTTAAAAAGAATATGTACCATGCTCATAACACTATGGATTATTGTGACACTAACCTTTGTCATTATGCATCTTATACCGGGTGATCCATTTGCTACTGATTCGCAAATGCTACCGGCTGATGTCGTCCAAAATATGCGGGAAAAATATAATCTGGATAAACCAATGGCACAGCAATATTTGTTATATCTAAAGGATTTGGTCCAGTTGGATTTAGGACCTTCCATACAATCAAAATCACGTGATGTAAATACATTGATTGCTTCTGGATTTCCTGTATCGGCAACACTAGGTCTACAAGCGCTATTTTTAGCTTTATTTCTTGGTATTTCCTTAGGAATTATCGCAGCCCTTTATCATCATAAATGGTTGGATTACGTTTCGATGTTTATTGCGATCATAGGGATTTCTGTCCCAAGCTTCATTCTGGCTCCACTGCTAATCAAATTAGTTGCGGTTGAGTGGAGGCTTTTGCCGGCTGCCTCCTGGGGATCATGGAAACATTCAATCCTGCCGTCTGTTACATTAGCGGTCGGTCCTATGGCTATTATCGCCCGCTTTGTTCGGGCTAGCATGCTTGAGGTTTTTAGTCAGAATTACATGAAGACGGCAGAGGCAAAAGGCTTACCTACGTTCGCAATCGTAGTAAAGCATGGCATTCGTAACGCCTTGATACCAGTGTTAACCTTTATCGGTCCGTTGTTTGCAGCACTGATTACGGGCACGTTTGTAGTTGAAAAAATCTTTGCCATTCCAGGCATTGGCAAGTATTTCGTAGATGGCATCTTTAATCGTGATTACCCAGTTGTGATGGGAACAACGGTTTTTTATAGCACGGTCCTGATCTTGTCGTTGTTTTTGATCGATGTGTCATACCGACTGGTGGACCCAAGAATTAAGCTAACGAGCAAGGGGGACTAACAGATGGCGCAATCTTCACTGCATTCTGAACAAGATCATCTTTTTCGACCTGTGGATAAACGAGTTTTTGAGAAGCATCAGATAGATCGTCCTAGCCTAAGCTATGGCAAAGAAATGCTGCGAAAAATCATACAAAACAAGCTGGCGATGCTTGGTTTCAGTTTATTAATCCTTGTGGTCATGCTTTCGCTGATCGGTCCACATCTAGTAGCCTTCAGTCCAGAAAAACAAGATTTGATGCTTGGAAATCTCAACCCTTCCGGTACTCATTGGTTTGGGACAGATGATTTAGGACGAGATATGTGGGCGCGAACCTGGGCAGGTGGACAGATTTCTCTTTTTATCGGCTGTATCGCAGCAACCATCGACTTATTGATTGGCGTAGCTGTCGGTGGAGTCTCGGGTTATATGGCAGGACGCGGTAGGGTAGGGGATCGTATTGACAGCATCCTGATGCGTATTGTCGAGGTTTTATATGGCATTCCTTATTTACTGGTTGTGATTTTATTGATGGTGGTGCTAGAGCCTGGACTGTCCACTATCATTATCGCCCTTTCTGTTACAGGCTGGGTTGGCATGGCTCGTTTGGTACGTGGTCAGGTCTTGCAGTTAAAACAACAAGAGTTTGTACTAGCGGCCGAAAAGCTAGGAACCTCACACGCCAAAATTATTTGGAAGCATCTGTTGCCAAATGCCTTAGGAATTATCATCGTGAATCTGACTTTTACGATACCTCAGGCGATCTTTGCTGAATCCTTTTTAAGCTTTCTAGGTTTAGGGGTACAAGCACCGAGTGCTAGCTGGGGGACGATGGCTAATGATGGTATAGGCGTGATTTTAAATGGCCAGTGGTGGAGGCTGTTTTTCCCGGGCTTATCTATTTCACTAACGATGTTTGCCTTTAATGCTTTCGGAGATGGCTTACAGGATGCACTTGATCCTAAAAGTAAAAAGTAGAAGGGAGGGATAATCATGGGACATTTGCTAGAGATAGATGAGCTGGAAGTTGGGTTTACGACATATGGCGGTGAGGTTAAGGCGGTTCGTGGGATTTCGTTTTATGTGGACAAAGGAGAGGTGGTAGCCATCGTCGGTGAGAGTGGCTGTGGCAAATCAGTTACAGCGCAGGCAATCATGGGGATGGTTAAGGCAGGAAGCGGTGTTAGGACGGAAGGCTCTATTCGCTTTGCTGGGCAGGAAATGACAGGTTTGTCTAAAAAGGAATTGCAGGAGATTAGGGGTTCTAAAATAGGAATGGTGTTTCAGGACCCAATGACATCACTAAATCCTACGATGAAAATCGGCAAGCAAATTGCGGAGGGCTTACGAAAACACCAAGGGCTCTCCCAACAGGCGGCACAGCAAAAAACGATTGATCTGTTGCGGCAAGTAGGCATCCCAGAAGCAGAGAAGCGCTATCATCAATATCCGCATGAATTCTCGGGAGGAATGCGCCAGCGGGTCGTAATTGCGATTGCGATTGCCTGTAATCCACAGCTATTGATCGCTGATGAGCCAACAACCGCATTGGACGTGACCATTCAAGCGCAAATCCTTGACTTGCTGCTTGAATTACAACAAACAACCAGTACCTCGATCATTATGATCACGCATGATTTAGGAGTCGTTGCAGAAGTGGCTCAGCGGGTAGTAGTGATGTATGCTGGCAAAATCGTAGAAACAGGGACAGTCGATGAATTATTTGAATCGCCGGGACACCCATATACAAAAGGGCTATTAGACTCGGTGCCAAAGCTGGAACAAGCCGGGAAGCATCGATTAGTCCCGATTGATGGAGCACCACCAGATTTATTTGCTCCGCCAAAAGGATGTCCATTCGCTCCTCGCTGTCCACATGCGATGGAAATTTGCCTGGATCATCTCCCGCAGCCGACCACATTTTCAGCTACACATCAGGCGAACTGCTGGCTGCATGACCCAAGGGCTCCACGCCAACAAGAATGTAGAGTAGCAGGGAGGGAGTGAGAAATGGTGCGAAGCCTAGAAGTTACAGAAGATAAGGAACAATCTGAAACTCTGTTGGAATTACGCAATGTAAAAAAATACTTTTCTTTAGGCTCTGAGCAAACAGTGAAATCGGTAGATGACATTACGCTGTCTATTAAAGCAGGCGAAACCTTTGGACTGGTGGGCGAAAGCGGAAGCGGGAAATCAACGCTGGGACGTACAGCGGTCGGATTGTACCAGCCTACAGATGGACAAATTCACTTTGCAGGGAAAGACATCACAACCTATAGTCGGCAGGAAAAGCGTGAATTCAATCGGAATATGCAAATGATTTTCCAAGACCCATACTCCTCCTTAAATCCACGTATGCGAGTAGGTGACATTATCGGAGAGGGGCTGGATGCTTATGGCATTGCGAAAGGGGCTAAACGTACAGAGCGTATCTATGAGCTTTTAGAAAAAGTAGGTTTGCGACCAGAACATGCAAAACGATATCCTCATGAGTTTAGCGGAGGACAGAGACAGCGAATCGGGATAGCCCGAGCCTTAGCAGTAGAGCCTACCTTTATTGTGGCAGACGAGCCTATTTCCGCTTTAGATGTCTCGATTCAGGCACAGATTGTCAATTTATTAGAGGATTTACAGCAGGAACGAGGACTAACCTATTTATTCATCGCACATGATTTGGCGATGGTGAAGCATATCAGCGATCGGATCGGCGTCATGTATTTGGGTCAGATGATGGAGGTTGCTGACAGTGAGACATTATTTCAGGAGCCGCTTCATCCATACACACAAGCCTTGTTGTCGGCAATCCCAGTATCATCTACAGCGAAAAAGGCTAAGAAAGAACGTATCGTGTTAACAGGTGAGCTACCAAGTCCATTGCAACCACCAGCCGGATGCCCGTTTTCCACCAGATGTCCCGTTGCAATGCCGATCTGTCGAGAAGCTAAACCAGAGTGGAGGGAGGTGAAGCCGGATCATTGGACGGCTTGCCACTTGCACCAGTAAGAAAAGAGAGATAACGAGGAGGAACCATCAGTGAAAAAACTTTTATCGCCAGCGTTGGCCATTCTATTATTCCTAGTACCAACTCTGACTGCTTGTGGAAATCAAACAGGTACAGCAGGTACGCCTGAAGCAGGAGCTAGTGTTAAACAGGAATTGACAGCAAATTTGGCAGGTGAGCCATATTCACTTGATCCTGCCATTGCGACGGATACGAAATCCTTTTGGATTATTGATCATCTATATGAGGGGCTATATGCCTTTGATAAGGAAGGAAATGTGGTAGAGGGGGCTGCTAAAAAAGTAGAGATTTCTCCAGACGGAAAAACCTATACCTTCACGATTCGTGACGATGCGAAATGGTCTAATGGTGATGCTGTGACAGCCAAGGACTTTGAATACTCCTGGAAGCGTGTCTTACATAAAGAGACGGGGGCTACTAATGCATTTTATCTGTATTATATAAAAGGTGCAGAGGCCTATAATAAAGGGGAAGGTAAGCTAGAAGATGTGAAAGTAAAGGCAACAGATGACAAAACATTGGTAGTGGAGCTGAATGCACCTACTTCCTATTTCCCAAAAGTAATGATGAATAATGTTTACTTCCCTGTAAATCAAAAGGTTGTAGAAGGAAATAAAAATTGGGTAGCAGAAGCAAATACCCTCGTATCTAATGGAGCTTATCAATTAGCTAGCTGGGAACATGACAGTCAATTAACGCTAACAAAGAGTGAAACCTACTGGAACAAATCGAATATCAGCATGGATACACTACATTTCAAAATGGTGCCAGATGCAACTACTTATTACCAAATGTACAAGACAGGTGAGCTAGATATCATTGATACGTTGCCAATCGATGCTATCGAACAAGAAAAGAACAATGCGGAATATGTAAGTCTACCTAAATTTGGGACTTATCTGTATACTTTTAATGTGACGCAGGAGCCATTTACAAATGCTAAAATCCGTCGCGCCTTTGCCTTAGCTGTCGATCGTGATCAATTGACGAAGAATGTGACTAAGGCAGGTGAAACACCAGCATTCGCTTATGTGCCACAGGGTGTTAAAACGGCTGGTTCTGATTTCCGTAAAGAAAAGCCAACTTATTTCACGTTTGATCCAACTGAAGCGAAGAAGCTATTGGCTGAAGGGATGAAGGAAGAGGGCTGGAGTAAACTACCTGCGGTCACATTGAAGTACAATAATGCACAAAACCATAAAAAGGTAGCCGAAGCTCTGCAACAAATGTTTACAAATAATCTTGGCGTCGATGTGAAGCTAGAAAACCAAGAGTGGAAAACCTACATTGATACCTACAAACAAAGTAACTTCCAGATGGCTCGCATGGGCTGGGTTGGTTCTTTCCTTGATCCGGTTGCAATGCTTGATTACTATCTAGGCGAGAGTCCGAATAACCAAGCGAAATGGGTCAATCCACAATTTGACGAGTTAATGGAAAAAGCCAAAGTAGAACAAGATGAAGCAAAGCGTAATCAATACCTACATGAGGCTGAAGATGTTTTCATGCAAGACTTGCCTGTGCTTCCACTCTTCTTCTATTCACAGAACTATTTAAATACCAAAACCTTAAAGGACGTCACATACAGTGTTTATAAGAATCCAGACTTGCGTTGGGCTAAAAAAGGAGCAGAGTAGCAAGTAGGGCTAACATTAGTGTAAATGCTTTTATACGTATACCTGACATCTTAGGTCTGCTTCTGCCTCAAGAGGAGCAGACCCTCTTTTTTCATACAAAACACATGCTTAAAGACTAGAAAACAATAGAAGAGCAAACATGGTTCAGCCAATACCAGCAAGATAAAGGGTTCACCAGTGAAGGAGATTACTATGGATACAATTATGGATACGCTGTTTCTAACAGGCTTACTCCTAGTGCTGGGAGGAGCGATTATTTATGTATGGATAAGCAATTTTTTTGCCACGTTTATGAAGGGATTTTATCTATTAGGTAGCACTCTATTTAAAAAGTCAAAGGCACTTCAGCAAATTGACGAACAGATGTCTGAGGATACAAATCTGCAAGAATGGAAACGAAAACGAGCAAGGCAACTGATGGTGCTCCTGTTAGTGGCAGGGATGCTTTTGATCATCCTATCGCTGATTTGGGCTGGCATCCAGTTGTCATGACACCATATAGTTAATAAGTAGAACAAAATACGTAACGAAAAGGGGAACATACATATGTCAGAAGCAGTAACAATCATTACAAACGCTACAATCATCCTAGGCAATGGGCAACAAATTGAATCAGGCAGTATTTTATTGGCAGAAGGAAAAATTAAGGCGGTAGGGAAAACAGAAGAGATTGCAGAGCAACTCAATCAGCTAAAAAATCAATACAAGGAGTCCGTTACAATCCATGCAGAAGGAAAATATGTTACACCGGGACTCATTGATGTACACACACATCTTGGTGTTCATGAGGAGGGTATCGGAAGAGAAGGGCATGATTATAATGAGACGAGCTCACCAGTGACGCCATATGTAAGAGCATTAGATGGAATTAACCCTTTTGAGCGAGGCTTTCTTGAGGCTCGAAAAGCAGGTGTAACAACTGTTCAATCCATGCCGGGCAGCGCTAATGTGATCGGTGGCGAGATGGTTGTCCTAAAAACGGCAGGGACGATTGTCGATCACATGATTGTTCGCGAGCCCTCTGGAATGAAAGCAGCTTTTGGTGAAAATCCCAAGCGTGTCTTTGGCGCTAAGGACAAGGCACCTATTACACGGATGGGAACTGCTGCATTGTTTCGCCAGGAATTTATAAAGGCGCAAGAATATTTGGAATCTAGAGAAAAAGGGGAGGCCGTGAAACGTGATGTAGGCCTAGAAAATCTAGTAAAGGTGTTGAAGCGAGAGATTCCCTTACGTGCCCATGCTCATCGTGCTGATGATATTGTAACAGCACTTCGCTTAGCAGAGGAATTTCATATTGAAATCACAATCGAGCATTGCACAGAGGGGCATAAAATCGCGGATTTCTTAATAGATAAAGGGGTCAGTGTTTCCGTGGGGCCTACTCTTTCCTCACGCTCCAAAATTGAGCTAGCAGATAAAGGCTTCCATACCCATCTTGCCTTGGCAAAAGCAGGTGTACCTTTTAGCATAACTACAGATCATCCTGTTGTAGGTATCGAATACTTAGTGACCAGTGTAGCGCACGCTGTAAGCGATGGTTTGGATGAAGCGTTAGCTTGGCAAGCTATTACACTGCAAGCTGCCAAGCATCTAGGGGTAGAAGAACGTGTTGGTTCTTTGGAGGTTGGAAAGGATGCTGATGTGGTTATCTGGAGCGGACATCCGTTTCATATACAAAATAAAGTAGAAAAGACATTTATCAATGGTGAACTGGTGTATAAGCGTGTAGAAAACTAAGCAAAATGAAGCAGGTGAATTATGATGAAGGTAGATCAAACACAGGCCGTCCAGATGGGGACGGATCGTACTGAGTCAGAGCTGGAAAATAGAATCATTACCTACGTAGAACAAAACAAGCAGCAATTTATTTCGGTTAGTCATGCGATTCATGAGCATCCAGAGATCGGCAATGAGGAAGTGTATGCACAAGGGGTATTAACAGCATTATTAGAAGAGGCGGGCTTTCAGATTGAAAAAGGGGTGGCTGGTCATCCTACAGCGTTTCTTGCACGTAAAAAGGTAGGAGAGAAAACAGGACCTACGCTAGGGTATTTAGCTGAATATGATGCCCTGCCAGGTCTAGGCCATGCGTGTGGCCATAATATTATTGGGACAACAAGTGTGCTTGCAGCTATTGCGTTGGGTGAAACGCTCCAAGAGACCGGTGGAGAGGTGGTAGTGCTTGGAACGCCGGCGGAGGAGGGCGGTCCAAACGGCAGTGCAAAAGGCAGCTTTGTTAAACATGATTTGCTGAAAGGAATCGACGCATGTATGATGGTGCACCCATTTAGTCACAATCGTATTACGGGGACAACCCTCGCTGTCATTCCGCTTGATTTCGAATTTATTGGCAAGGCGGCTCATGCAGCGGCTGCACCAGAAGAAGGGATCAACGCACTGGATGCTGTTATTCATTTGTTCAATGGGATCAATGCTCTGCGTCAGCATGTGACGGCTGATGTCCGTATTCATGGAATTATTACTCATGGGGGAGACGCACCGAATATTGTACCTGAATATGCTAAGGCCAGATTCTATATTCGTGCGGCAACGCGTCACAGTTGCCTGAAAGTGACGGAAAGAATCAAGGAGATTGCCCAAGGAGCGGCATGTATGACGGGTGCGACTGTCAATATTATTGCTTTTCAAAATGAAGTAGATGATATGGTGCTTAATCGAACGTTTGATGGAGTGTTTCAAGCGCAAATGGAACGGTTTGGTTATTTGGTAGATACGCGTCATCAGGCGGGTCTTGGCTCTACCGATGCAGGAAACATCAGCTACGTGGTCCCGACCATTCATCCCTATATTAAAATTGGCTCAGAAGAGTTGGTCTGTCATACAGATGCGTTTCGTGAAGCAGCCAAATCCCCGGAGGGTGACGCGGCACTGATTGTAGGCGCTAAGGTATTGGCTTTGACAGGTTTTACCCTAATGACGAACGAGGCTGTGCTAACAGAGATTAAACAAGAATTCTTTCAACGAAAACAGGAGCTAGCCCTACAGTCATAATCGACTGGGGGTAGCTCCTGCTTTTTTATATGTAACGATCACAGTTTTTTATCAAGCGATGCTAAAAGTGGAAGAGCATAGCGTATATTTATTAAATTTCGTACTAAGGTTATTCGCTATCCCATCTCGCACAATGCTGGTAAGATTTGATTCTGTTAAAATTCATGCCAATTCAGGTGAAAATTGCGCAAAAATAAATTTCCTCAAAAAATACTAAGAAATGTAATCCTGTTGTGACGGGGATATGTTATAATTTTCCTACTACAATAGCTTCCTATCTCAAAGGTGGTCGGCTCACCCCTAGAAAAGAAATGTCAGAGGGGGGTGAGAACATGGAGGTTTATCAAGCGCTGTCCCTGATGTTTATGTTTGGGATGTTCCTGTTAGCTTTGTTAACCTACCTGAAAAAGAAATGACCTCATGCTGTGCACAAAGCACAGGAGGTCATTTCTTGTCTATAGCTGATGAGCTGATTCATCGAAGAGAATCAACTATTGTAGAAGGCTGTGAGTGCGGCAACACTCACGGCTTTTTCTTTATTACCATATGCAAGTAACTACATTTTAACACAAAAGGGACAAGGTGACTAAGCCTGTCCTGAAAAGACGCTACGCTTAGTTTATTTGATATAGCCCAAGTCACGTAAATGAGCGATGGTCAGTGGATAGACATCGTCTTTTACAAAAGCGCTATATCGCTCATCTGAACGCAACTCCTCGGCTGTTGGAATTTTATCACTGATAAATGCCCCGCCAACCGATCCTTCTATAATAGTAGCGACCTGTCGTTCCGCCTCTGCTACATAAATATCTTTCACAATCGAATCTCCGACCGTATACTGACCGATTTTTTTGATAGCGGATAAGTGATAGCCTGTTTCTTCGTATGTCTCTCGAATGGCAGCAGCAATGCTTGATTCGCCAGGCTCTACTTTGCCTCCAGGAAGCTCATATCCTCGTTTGGTATGGATCGTGAATAAAAGCTTGCCTTGATAAAAAGGAAAGACGAGGACGTGCTTAGCCTGCTCCTCTCGAAATTCCGCCGGGTCAAAGCTTAACGTCATGGGTACGCCTGTCGTATCGTAAAAAGTGTCCATGTTAGGCCTCCTTGGCATGCAAAGCAATGTGTTTTGCGGTTTTCATAGCCTGACCGATGGCAAGTGAAAGACTAGCATAATCACTTCCATTTGTAATATCTCCAATGGCATAGATCCATTCATGAGCAGTGCGCAGATACTCATCAACCGTTAGAAATTCGCCCATTTTATCCACTAATTCTGCCACCGGGCTACTATTAGCAGCGATACCAACACGAGGTAAAATCCAGTCAACCTGCAAGCGATGTATCTTTTGGTTGTGCGTTTGTAAATCAACAGAGCATCTATTGCCCTTTGATTGTGCCGCTTTTACCTCCGTTTCCATCCAAATGGTCACGTTAGGCAGTGAAGTGGCTTTTTGTACCCATTCTTGTCGGCCGCGAAATTGATGATTACGGACGGCAAGCCAAATATGATGTGCGTAGGCGGACAGATTACAAACACTTTCTAAGGCACGATCTCCACCGCCAATCACCAGAATATCCTTTTGATCTAATAAATGAGCCCCCGAGGATGTAGAAAACTCCGGACCTAACACATGAGAAGAAACCTCTGCAAGCTGTGGTAAGTGAACAGGGCTCACCCCTGTGGCAACAACTACATAATCCGCCTGATACGAGGTTTGATCTGTATGTATCATTTTGGTTTGATAATCAATGCTACGCAGGCATTCTTGATAGCGAATAGGGATTTGCAATACTTGCACACTTTCGCGTAAGTCTGTCAGCAATTCCTCTCCATTTGCATATAGTTTGGGGGGGAGGTCCCAAATGCGATTATGAATATAGTGAATTTGACCGCCAAGCGAATCGCTTTGTTCTATTACGAGGCAAGAAAGCCCAAGCCGTTTGCACCAAATCGCAGTGGAAATACCCGCCATCCCAGCGCCAACGATCAGCACTTGAACATGTTTCAATTTCATTTCCCCCGCTTCTTGCTAAGATGGTTGCTTCTCTTCATTATAACAAATATCACTGCACTGGGGGATACATTAAGCAAGCATGTCCCTAAAACCACAATGGATTCCTCCTACAATGAGATTGTCTAAGCGGGCAAAACACGGTAAACTAGAAAACAGTTTTTTTACTAGATCAGAAGAATAAAGCTATTGATAAAAGGGAGCCGTTTACATGAAAGTCATTATTGCTGAAAAACCTGATCAGGCCTCAAAGCTCTCCAGCCCATTTGCACATAAAAAACAACAAGGATATATTGAAATCGCTCCACATCGTTTATTTCCACAGGGAGCATTGGTGACTTGGGCTGTCGGACATATTTGCGAATTAGTTCCACCAGAAGATTACAACCCTACTTGGAAAAAGTGGAGCATGGAGACACTGCCCATGATACCGGAACGTTTTCGCTATCAGGTAATGAAATCAAAGGCCAAGCAGTTTACGATCATTAAACAACTGCTAAAACGCTCAGATGTCACAGAAATCATTCATGCGGGTGACGCAGGGCGTGAGGGTGAACTCATTATCCGTACGGCTATCGAGCTTGCTGGTGTAAAAAAGCCAATGAAAAGACTATGGATTTCCTCCTTGACGGACCGTGCAATTGTGGAGGGATTTGAGCACGTATTAGACGAAACACACACTCGTAATCTGTATTATGAGGCCTACAGTCGCTCCTGTGCAGACTGGCTCATTGGTATGAATGCTTCTCGGATTTATACGATTCTCTTTAAGCAAAAGGGTGTTTCGGATGTATTTTCTGCAGGACGTGTACAGACTCCTACTCTAGCACTCGTTGTCAAAAGGGAAAAGGAGATTGCTAATTTCAAATCAGAGCCATTCTGGGAAGTGATTGCTTCCTTTACCATAGAAGGAAAGAAATATGAGGGGATTTGGCAAAAGGACGGAGAATCCCGCCTGTTTGACGAGCAAATGGCTACACGAATAGCTCAATTCTGTGAGAAAAAGCCTGCTAGTGTGCAGGAGGTTAAGAAAGAACGCAAGGAATTTTTACCACCCTTCCTATTTAATCTCTCATCCTTGCAGGCAACCGCTAATAAGATTTTTAAGTTTTCGCCTAAAAAGACGTTGGATGTAGCTCAACAATTATATTTGAAGGGATTTTTATCTTATCCGCGTTCTGATTCCAGCTTTGTTACACCAGGAGAAGCTAAGAGTTTTCCAGAAATTTTGTCCAAGCTGGCTAAAAAGAAGGAATTTCAATCATTCTTTCCTACGCCAATTCATTCAGTAGCAAATAACAAACGCTATGTAAATGAAAAGAAGGTAACGGACCACTACGCTATTATTCCTACCGAGCAGGTGCCTCATTTGGACAAGCTCTCTGCTGATGAACGCCATATTTATGATTTGGTGGCACGTCGTTTGATCGCTGCTCATTATGAGCCGGCGATTTTTGACTATACTACGATTACTACCTTAGTGGATGGGCGAGCAACCTTTATCAGTAAGGGAAAATGTCAGGTGCAAGCAGGCTGGCGAACCGTGTTATTTCAAGGTCAGGACGAGGACGACAAGGATAAAGATGAAGAAAAGCTACTGCCGCCTGTTGAAAAAAATGAAACAGGGAAGGTAAGCCGTGTAAAAGTTAAAGCGGGCAAAACCCAACCGCCGAAACGCTATACAGAGGGTCAGTTAATTACGCTAATGAAGACCGCAGGTAAGCATTTAGAGAATAGCGAGTGGGAAAAGGTTTTGTCTAAAACCGAGGGGCTCGGTACAGAGGCTACACGAGCGGGTATTATTACCATGTTAAAGGATCGCAAGTACATTGAGGTGAAGAAAAACCAAGTATTTGCTCTAGAGAAGGGAAGCTTATTAATTGATGCCATTGGAGATAAGATTCTCGCTTCTCCAGAGATGACGGCCCGCTGGGAACAACGGTTGGCCGAAATTGGGCAGGGGCAGGCTTCGGCGCAGGAATTTATGGAGCAAGTCAAAAAATTAGCGCACAAGATTGTTCAGGATGCTACCGAGCAATCTGCTACATGGGACTTTTCCGGCATGGATATCGAGGCAATGCCTAAGCAAGCCTCTACGTTTACTCTAGGGAAAAAGATAGCGGTTTGTGCTGGATGTAAGGGCTCGATTGTAGATAAAGGAAATTTCTATGGCTGTGATCAGTATAACAAGACGGGGTGTAAAATCACTTTACCGAAAAAATTACTCGGCAAATCCTTGTCTGCCACCAATGTGAAAAAACTGATGGAGCAAGGAAAAAGCGGATTAATAAAAGGCTTTAAAAAAGGTGACAAGACGTTTGATGCCTATTTGAAATGGGATATAGAGAAAGCGCAATTCCAATTCGAATTTGAAGCAAAAACAGCTTCTTCGGGTGCTAAGGAGTATAAAAAACCAAGCTCAGGAGCACCGAAAGGGAAAAAGATTACAGAAGCGCTATATTCTACTGAGTAGAAAAGAATAAAAGTAGGCAAAGTAACAAACAAGAAAGAAAGGGGGTGTGATGTATGAATCAAGCAAGACCGATTTCCGTTAACGATCGAATAACATCGATTGATACCGTTAGAGGCATTGCGATCCTGGGTATATTTCTGGTGAACTTACCAGCTATGCTAGGAATCCAACCGCTTGACACAAGAGGATATACCCAAGGCGTCGATGCCGTGTTTCGTTTTGGTTATGACTTATTTATCCAGACAAAATTCTACTCCTTGTTTGCCTTTTTATTTGGATTGGGGTTCTATCTATTTATGAGTAGAGCAGAAGCGAAAGGGTCGCGGATGAGGTCCCTTTTTTCGATGCGTCTAGTTGTGCTGTTTCTTCTGGGATGCCTGCATTTTCTGCTTTTGTGGTACGGTGATATTTTACATATGTATGCATTAGTGGGCTTTTTACTTTTATTTTTTTATCGTCAGAAGGCATCAGCCTTGTTTGTGTGGAGCATTTTTTTAATGGCTCTGTTTATGTTGTTTATCTGGTTTGCTTATTCCGGGGATATTGATTTAGATCAAACAGTGCTACTAGAAGCTCCTTGGTTTAATGGACTAGAGGATTATGCACAAAAAGTGAGTCAACGCTATGAAATACTAAGTGGCATCCAGATTCTCAATGTAATTATCTATATTCCTGAATTACTAGGACTTTTTTTGTTGGGATTGTGTGCAGGAAAGATCAACTTTTTTCAACGTGTGCATGAATGGAAACGTGGATTGCGCATCACTCAGATTGTCAGTCTGGTAGTAACGATTCTATTGTTTATTCCGATGTTTCGTTATTATTTCAGCCATGAAGTCTATGTGTCTGAAGAAATTCAAAAGTACATTCAATTGACGGGGAAAACGTTGTTCGTTTTTTATCTCGTATCGATTGTTCTGCTTCTGGAAAACAAACGTTTTCGAGCAAAAATGCAAGGCTTCACATATGTGGGGCGCATGGCATTAACCAATTACTTATTGCAGACATTGGTCACAGTCCTGTTGTTTTCCCTGTTTATTCCTAATACGGCAGGAATTCCGCTATGGATTGGATTTATATTTTGTATTACGATCTATCTATTACAGATCATGTTTAGTAAATGGTGGTTATCTCAGTATGCCTTTGGACCAATGGAATGGCTGTGGCGATGTGCAACCTATATGCAAAAACAGCCACTACGGCTGAAGCAACAAACCCGTGAACGATCATAGATAGAAGGCAAAAAACTAGTTGAAATCTAATGGTTTATCATCTATAATGGCATTATCTTTTTTAATAAAATAATAAAATCCTCATCATATCTGGTGAGGTAGAGGTTGCGGTATTTAAGAGTATGCTGGACGAGACCCAGAGATGTTGTAGACTCCATCAGAAAGGAAAGACCGCCGAAGCTTGTACAAAGACTCTGTGATGTACAGGCTGGGGCTGTTTCCGAAAGGGACAGAACTGTCACGTTTATTTGCCGAATAAGCGTGTTGTGCTATCTTCATGGAAGGTATGATGCGGGTTACGTATAAATCCGTCGACAGATTCTAAATGACGGATTTTTTATATTCCCACTCCTTCCTTGCACGTATCTTTGAAAAGATAAGGAGTGTTTTTTTATGTCTCAAGCAACAACTGGGAATGAAAGTGTAACAAACATATCGACAACTAGGGATGGAGGACAGCCTCAGGAATTGAAGCGCGGTCTAAAGGCTCGACACCTGACAATGATCGCTCTTGGCGGTTCTATTGGTACGGGTTTATTCCTAGCAAGTGGTGGAGCTATCTCTCAAGCAGGCCCTGGTGGTGCGATTGTAGCATATGTAGCAATTGGTATTATGGTATATTTCTTAATGACCAGCTTGGGTGAAATGGCAGCTTATATGCCGGAGTCAGGGTCTTTTAGTACCTATGCAACAAAGTTTGTAGATCCTGCTCTTGGCTTTGCATTAGGATGGAACTATTGGTATAACTGGGCTATTACGATTGCAGCCGAGTTATCTGCCGCTACGCTTTTAATGAAATTTTGGTTCCCGAACAGTTCATCTTTATTATGGAGCGGCTTATTTTTAGCCTTTATGTTTGGATTAAACTATCTATCTGTAAAAGGATATGGGGAGTCAGAGTTCTGGTTCTCGATGATTAAAGTAGCAACCGTTATTATTTTCTTGGTAGTTGGTATCTTAATGATTTTTGGCATCATGGGCGGAGAGGCTGTAGGCTTTACGAACTTTACCATTGGCGACGCTCCATTCCATGGCGGCTTTATGGCAGCCCTTGGTGTATTTATGATTGCTGGATTTAGCTTTCAGGGTACAGAATTAATCGGGGTAGCGGCAGGAGAGAGCGACGATCCGCGTAAAAATATCCCAAAAGCCATCAAGCAAGTGTTCTGGCGCATTCTGTTGTTCTATGTTTTTGCCATTTTAGTTATTGGCTTGCTGGTACCCTACACCAGTCCGAATCTGGTAGGTGGAGAAATAGAATCGATTGCTCTAAGCCCATTTACAATGGTATTTGAAAAAGCAGGCTTGGCATTTTCTGCCTCTGTGATGAACGCTGTTATTTTATCGGCTGTATTATCCGCGGGTAACTCTGGTATGTATGCTTCTACACGTATGCTGTGGGCGATGGCGAAGGATGGGAAAGCACCTAAATTTTTTACAAAACTAAACCGCCGCGGTATTCCGATTTACTGTTTGTTAATGACAGCATCAGTTGGGATGGTTGCTTTCTTCGCTTCTTTTTTTGGCGATGGGGTTGTTTATGCATGGTTGCTTAATGCTTCTGGTATGTCTGGCTTTATTGCTTGGTTGGGCATTGCAATTAGCCACTATCGCTTCCGTCGAGCGTTTGTAGCGCAAGGACATAGCTTGAGTGAATTGCCTTTTAAAGCAAGATGGTTCCCATTCGGTCCGTTATTTGCTTTTATACTGTGCATCGTTGTTATTCTGGGACAGAATTACGAGGCATTTATTGGAGATAAAATTGATTGGTACGCTATGATGGTATCCTATATCGGCATTCCGATCTTCCTTGCTTTATGGTTGGGATACAAATGGATCAAGAAAACAAAGGTTGTGAAATTGCACGATTGTGATTTTAGCAGTGCACATGTAAGAGACTAGCTTGTAGTCCTTTTATATTGCTCATAGTAATCAATACAGGAAAAACCACTTCTCAAGCAAAAGGAAGAAATTCTGAGGCTTGTGAGTGGTTTTTTCTATGCTTCTTGAACGTTTCCACTCCACGTGAGCTTCTTGTCCATCGATTTTTCTTTTTAAAAAATTTAGTAAATATAAAAAGTTTGTCGAACTAGCATTCTCTATGCCGAACGTTTTAGCTGGTATCGACAAAAGAAGAAAAGTTATGCGTTCAGCGTTCGACATGATTTGAAGGCAAGCTCTTTTATACTTAAAAGCAATGAGTTAAGCAGAAAGGAGCACAACCTTCATGATTACAAGAATCCTACAAATGCGAGCACAATCTCTATCACTGCAAGAAATCGCTACAAGGTGCGAGATGACCATTGGCCAAGTGAGATACCAACTTCATAAATTTGGACTGAAGTCGCAGGCTTACAAGGAGAGCTGCCAAAGCGTAGCAGAGGAGTCCTTCATTAATTTGTTCATGGGAAAGGTTGTTAGCCCACCTTTTTATCCTGCTGTCTACCCATTGGAAACGGACAGAGGGGAGAGCTATACAACTCAGGAGAAAGACTTTTTAGCTGAACAAACCCAAGGACAAGCAATCTTAGAGGAGAAGCGAGTCCCTTCTATAGCTGTTATTCCAACGGCACCTGACACTGTGTATATCCATTGGTCTATTTCTAAATATCGCCTGCATATGATTGCGGGGTACCTAAAGGAAGAGTGGGCGAAAATCACACAAGGAATTCGTCTTTATGAGGTGGAGGAAGGCATATCCTCTAATAGGGAGGTGGGGTATAAAGACGTGTATATGAATGAAGAAGCAGAAGCCTGCTACGTTGAACATTTGCAAACAGGGAAACAATACGTAGCCGAGTTTGGTCTTTATGCTTCTGGGCAATTTTGTCCTATCATGCGGTCTGAGAAAGTGAGATTGACAGCTTACCGGTACGCCGTTTGGTAAAAAATTAGGAAAGACACTCCTTGAAACGTCTAGTGCAGGAATAAGGATTTTCATGATAGAGATGTAAAGCGGCCAATGGGTCGCTTTTTTATTTGTTTTTTGTTCCTAAACCTTCTATCCTACTATTTCCCTTCATACAGTAAAAATGGAGTATTTGACGCGACTACCTTGTCTAGCATGGAGGGAATCAAATGAAAAAACAGATTGTTTTTGGAACAGACGGCTGGAGAGCTGTGATGGCCGATCAGTTTACGATGGAAAATGTACGGACCGTGGCAAAAGCAATTGCCTGTTATACAGAGGAGAATGGGTGGATCAATCGGGGAATCATCGTGGGATATGATACTCGTTTTATGGGACGAATGTTTGCGCAAGAGGTTGTACGTGTGTTAACTGCTCAGGGCATACTTTCCTTCTTGGTAAGTGAGCCGACCCCCACCCCTGTCGTGGCCTTTGGCGTAAAGCATTTTGGGGTAAGCGGCGCAGTGATGCTAACAGCTAGTCACAATCCCGCAGAATACAATGGAATCAAATATATTCCCGAATATGCAGGGCCAGCTTCTCCTGAGATTACCCAGCGCTTAGAGGTGTTGATTCAAGAGATTGTAGCAAGGAATGAACAGATAGAGACGCGCTGCATGGAGGAGGCTAAAAATTGTAAGCTGTATCAGCCCATTCACTTAAAGCCTCATTATGAGGCACATATTCGCAGACTTATTCGCATGGATGCATTACAGCAAGCAAACTTAACCGTTGTCGTAGATGCCATGCATGGAGCAGGGAGCGGATATATGAGTGCTCTATTGCAGGAGGCCGGCGTTGCGGTGAAAAGCATCCGCGAAGAAAGAGATCCATTATTTGGCGGAGGCCTACCAGAGCCCAATGAACATCATTTAGCGGAATTGTCTCGTCAAGTGTTGGTCGAGCATGCGGATTTAGGAGTAGCCAATGATGGAGATGCAGATCGATTTGGAATCGTGGATCGACAAGGGAGGTATTTACCTCCAAATGAAGTGCTTACGCTACTTACCTACCATATGGTCAAAAACCGAAATGGTCAGGGCAAAGTCATTCGTACAGTAGCCACCACTCATCAGCTAGACCGGATTTGTGAATATTATGGATTGGATATAATCGAGACCCCTGTCGGATTTAAATATATTGGGGCGCAGATGCTCAAGGGTGATGTGCTTATTGGCGGCGAGGAGAGCGGGGGAGCCAGCATTCTGGGACATATTCCTGAAAAGGATGGAATTTTAATAAATTTATTAATTGCAGAAATGTGCGCAGTCGAGGGAAAGAGTTTAGATGAAATTAAAACGGATATCCACCGCCAATTTGGACGCATGTATAGTATCCGACTAGATATTCGCTTGAAAGAAAAGGAAGCTTTTTTACGCCGTTTTAAAGAGAAGCCTCCACATGCGATCGCTGGATATGCTGTTGAATCGATTCATACATCGGATGGGTTTAAACTGTTACTAGAAGGTGGGCATTGGGTATTGATACGCCCATCCGGCACGGAGCCCTTGCTACGGATTTATTGTGAGGCAACTGGATCAGAAGAGTTAGAAAGGCTGAAAGAAGCAGTAAGGGATTGGTTTGAGGAAAGCATGTAATTAAACAAGCAAAAGCTTTATCCCCAATAAGAATACGCTGAATGGAAAGGAACCGGCTTCTCGTGAGTTGGTTTTTTTCTCATGTCAGCTAAAAGTATGCAGGTCAAATCAATTGCATGGCGAAAAGTTCTTTCTAGAAAAAATTACACTACGAAAGGAACAATGTTTCTCGCATCTTTCTTTGTTACAATAAAAATAAAGATGTGATAACGAAGAGAGGGTACCGATGAAATTGGAGCAGGAGCTTTTAGAACGTTTTTTAGAAGAAGTAGTATTGGACTCACCTTCTCCCTATGACCCTGTGCAAGTCCTGTATGCTCCTCATCCATGGGAGATTGTTGGAACTGGTAATTATGCAGGTGTATTCTGTCATCCGGATTACCCTGACGTTGTTGTTAAACTGTACGCCCCAGGAAAACCGGGAATCGAAGAAGAGAGTGAGGTATATCGTCGTCTGGGCGAATCAAAATATTATCCGATTTGTTATGAGAAGGGCGAAAATTATCTAGTAATAAAGCGGATGCGAGGAATCTCGTTGTTTGATTGTGTCCGCTATGGAATCCCGATCCCTGAAAATGTAATTAAAGAAGTAGATGAGGCATTGGATGAAGCGAGAGCGAAGGGCTTATATCCTCAAGATGTGCATGGTAAAAATGTTCTTATGTATCAAGGACATGCCTATATCATTGACGTGAGCGATTATATCCATCCAGGAGAAGATCGCAAATGGAAGGATATTAGAAGAGCATACTATCGGATTTATTACCCTTATCTAAAAGATCGTCGGATCAAGATTCCGTTATGGGTGCTTGATCTGGTGCGCAAAGGGTATCGCTTTTATCGGAAGCTAAAGGGGTTGACCTCCTTGAAACATAAAGAGCGACATAAAAAGGGACCTAAAAAGAGCTCGATTTAATAAACAAGCAGGAAGTTATTGAAAAAAATTGCCCAACTGATTTTGCCTGTGGTACAATTTGCGGTGTTACTCTACGCCATTTCTGTAAGGAGGCTGTTATGTATTTCTACTACATAATTGCGCTCGCGGTTATTGCCTTGGATCAATGGACCAAGCATCTCGTGGTGAAGTATATGGAATATGGGGAGTCAATTCCTTTGATTGAAAATGTATTCCACCTTACTTCTCACCGTAATATGGGTGCTGCGTTTGGTATGCTCCAGAACCGTCGTGTGTTTTTTATTATTATTACTACTCTAGTTGTAATTGGGATTATCTATACTCTTTACAAACAAGGAAAAAGCAATCCGCGTATGTCCTTTGCCTTATCGCTTGTATTAGGCGGAGCCATCGGTAACTTTATTGATCGAGTTTCAACGGGACAGGTAGTGGACTTTTTACACGCTGTTATTATCAACTTCCCAATCTTTAATGTAGCCGACATGGCTATTACGTTTGGTGTAGCCGTGATGCTGATTGATATTTTTATGGAATCTCGCAAGCCATCACATTCTTCCAGCAAGTAAGAGCATACTATCATTAGAATGAATATATTTAGGAGCTTATAGATGACAGAGCAAACTTTCGAACGTTATGATTGGACAGTGGAAAAAGAAGAAGCAGGGGAACGCATTGATAAATTTTTGACTATGCAAGAAGGAGAATGGTCTCGTTCTCAAGTACAAGCATGGGTAAAAGAAGGACGAGTTACGGTCAATGATGCTCCGATTAAAAATAATTACAAGGTAGCAATGGATGACGAGATCAGCTTGCGTGTGCCACCTCCAAAAGAGTTGAAGATCGAAGCGCAAGCGATGGATTTAGACATCGTCTATGAAGATTCCGATGTCGTGGTTGTAAACAAGCCACGTGGCTTAGTCGTGCATCCAGCGTTAGGTCATTATACAGGAACATTGGTCAATGGTCTCATGCATCATTGTAAGGATTTATCAGGTATAAATGGTGTGATGCGCCCCGGTATCGTTCATCGTATTGATAAAGACACGTCTGGTTTATTAATGATTGCCAAAAACGATAAGGCCCATGCAAGTCTAGCAGCTCAATTAAAGGAACATACCGTTAATCGTAAATATGTGGCTTTGGTTCATGGAGAAATTCCACATGAGATGGGGACAATCGATGCTCCAATTGGACGCGATCCTAAAAATCGCCAACAGATGGCGGTTGTCTTTGGCAATAGTAAACCTGCTGTCACTCACTTTGTCGTATTAGAGCGGATGAAGGATTTTACCCTTGTGGAATTAAAGCTTGAGACAGGACGCACCCATCAGATTCGTGTTCATATGAAATATATTGGCTACCCGCTAGCAGGTGACCCCAAATACGGCCCACGAAAAACGCTGGATATTAATGGGCAAGCCTTACATGCGAAGACACTAGGATTCATTCATCCGAGTACAGGCGAATACATGGAATTCGAGGCTGAGATCCCACAGGAACTGCAAGCAGAAATTCAGTTCATACGTGAGCAAAAATGTTAAACGTGTTGACAGATATAAAAAGGTATGACATAATCATTCGTAACAAAAGGTAACCTTTAAATCCAGTCCCGTGAGGCTGGCAAGGGCGACGGTGAATAACGCAGATATAGTTGGGATGGTTATGCCCTTCTTTATGTGCGCACGAAGCTTCTTGTCAGTGAGACAAGAAGCTTTTTTTGTGTCAGACCATCAGGAACAACACAAGCTGGCAGATAGTAGCCTCCCGAGTCTTGTAAAGGTCATCTACTTCTGCTGAAAGGAGCAACTCCGATGAACGAAAAAAGCATTATGATGGATGAAGCAGC
Organism: Brevibacillus laterosporus LMG 15441; assembly: GCF_000219535.2. Taxonomy (NCBI): domain Bacteria; kingdom Bacillati; phylum Bacillota; class Bacilli; order Caryophanales; family Paenibacillaceae; genus Brevibacillus; species Brevibacillus laterosporus. Next base: position 3,803,528 of record NZ_CP007806.1, on the reverse strand, counting down.
GATTAGGCGGGCCTTAACTCGCATTGCTCATGAAATTATTGAACGCAATAAGGGCGTAGAGGACTGTGTGATCATCGGCATTAAAACTCGCGGAATTTATTTGGCAGAACGCTTAGCCAAACGAATCGAGCAGATTGAGAATGTGAAGCTTCCCTTTGGTGAATTAGACATTACTTTATACCGAGACGATTTGACACACAGGTCTTCAGACGCTGTTGTTCATGGAGCAAAACTGCCTGAGATTACAGGGAAAAAGGTTATCCTGGTGGATGATGTGCTGTTTACAGGACGTACGGTTCGGGCTGCTCTGGATGCCTTAGTGGATCAGGGACGCTCGAAGATGATCCAGCTCGCTGTATTAGTGGATCGTGGTCATCGTGAGTTACCTATTCGACCTGATTATGTGGGCAAAAACCTTCCTACGTCCCGATCTGAAATTATTGCTGTACAATTGCAGGAAGTAGATGGAACAGATAAGGTTTCACTGATGCAAAAAGAAGAATGAATCGCCAACTATATATCGCCTCTTTAAGGCTAATCCCGTGAGGTTAGCAAGGGGACTCGATCTAACGCTGGAGGTATGCGTACCTCTGTGCTTGGACCTGCCTCTTTGTGTACCCACGAAGAGGTTTTTTTGTGCAAAAAATTAAGAAAGCAGGGGAGAAAATGAGCAAACAAGATTTTGTAGACGTACATGAAACACCAGCTTTGACTCGTTTATTACCACTTAGTATTCAACACTTATTCGCCATGTTTGGCTCCACAGTACTAGTTCCAATCTTAACAGGTTTAGATATATCTGCCGCACTGATTGCCAGTGGATTAGGCACCCTGATTTTCATGCTGATTACGAAGGGAAAAATTCCTAACTATCTTGGTTCCTCCTTCGCTTTCATTGGCCCCATCATTACCGTGACAGCAACATACGGGCAAGGAGTTGCCTTGCTGGGCTGCTTCCTATCGGGACTGGTTTATGTCCTAGTAGCAGCCATGGTACGAAAATTCGGGGTAGGCTGGCTGGATCGCTTACTCCCACCCGTTGTGATAGCTTCCATTATCGTGGTTATCGGTTTGAGCTTAGCAGGTGTAGCTGTAGACATGGCTACAAAAGTAACGGTAGAAGGAAAATCAGTAATCTCGCTAACTTCCATTGAAATCTCCTTAGTCACATTGCTGGTAACCATTATTGCTGCGGTTATGCTGCGCGGCTTCTTGTCACTGATTCCCATCCTACTTGGAATCATTGGCGGATACGGCTATACAGCTCTACGACATGCGGATTTGATTGACTGGGCTTCCATTACAAAGGCTCCCCTTTTTATCAGCCTGCCAGAAATGTTTTCGCAGCACTTGCATGTTGGCCTGCTGACAACTGCCATGACGGATAAAGGAGCATGGTTATCAGCTCTGATTATCGCACCGATCGCGTTTGTCTCCTTAACCGAACATTTAGGCCATTTATTGGTAACAAGTAAAATTATGAATCGTGACCTAATGAAGGACCCTGGCTTGCATCGAAGCTTGCTAGGTGATGGTGTAGCTACCGCGGTTTCTGCCTTTATCGGTGGACCACCTAGTACGACTTATGGTGAAAACATGGGTGTTCTAGCAATCACAAGAGTTTATAGTCGAGCAGTTATTGCCCTAGCCGCAGTATTCGCGATCTTATTCTCCTTCTGCGGAAAAATCAGCGCGTTTCTCATGACCATCCCAACGCCGGTACTAGGTGGCGTCTCCATCGTACTGTTCGGGATTATCGCATCCCAAGGCTTTAGGATGTATGTTGAAAATAAAGTCGATTTTGCAAATAAACGCAACATGATTATCGCTGCTTCCATACTTGTAACGGGAATCGGCGGGTACAAAATTAGCTTCGAGGGAGTTACCTTCTGGCAAAGCTTCCTAACGAACCTAACGATTGATAATGTAGCATTCTCAACCTTCATCGGAATTTTTCTGCATGCGATCTTGCCTGGAAAGGAATCTGCGATGGGTGAGGCGCACAAGGATCAGGTAGAGTCAGCAGCATAAGCATTATGACAAACCATACGGGCAAAGGAGTGGGGAATAATGAAAAATCTGCTGGGAATCAAACACCTTGGTAAAGATGAGATCGAAGCAATCTTGCGAGAGGCCGAATATTTTGCAGCAAGGCCAAATGAACAGATTAACCTCTTACAGGGACGATTTGTAGCAAACTTATTTTTCGAAGCAAGTACACGTACCCGCTTTTCCTTTGAAGTAGCGGAAAAACGTTTGGGTGCTCATGTACTGAATTTTAGCGATATCAGCTCTTCTACTACCAAAGGTGAGACAATTTATGATACTTTGCGAACGCTTGAATCAATGGGAGTAGAAACGGCCGTTATTCGCACCGGACAAAATGGATTATTTCATGAGCTTGCGAACGAACCAAATTTAAACCTGCACCTTGTAAATGCAGGGGAAGGCACGATGGAGCATCCAACGCAATGCTTGCTGGATTTGCTTACAATGAAGCAGCATCATGGGGGCATTCAAGGGTTAAAGGTAGCTATCATAGGAGATTTGCGCCATAGCAGAGTGCTCGGATCGCATTTAGATGCATTACCGAAGCTCGGGGCCAACCTTATGATTACAGGACCAGATCAGTTGATGCGGGATCAGACAGCCTTGCCAAAAGAGGTACGAGTGGTAGGGATGGAGGAAGCAATAGCAACAGCGGATGTGGTGATGATGCTGCGAGTGCAGCTAGAACGTCATACAGGCCAGCTCTTTTCTTCAAAGGAAACCTATCATCAGGCTTATGGATTAACTAGAGAACGCGCAGCCATGATGAAACCAAATGCCATCATTATGCATCCGGCTCCTTTTAACAGAGGGGTGGAGATTGATGGACAACTGGTGGAGGGTAAGCAATCCGTTATCTTCCCGCAAGTTACAAATGGAGTAGCTGTTCGAATGGCTGTAATTGCGAAATTGATGACAGGAGGAATAAGCACATGGGAATCATCCTTAAAAATGGCAAACTGCTAAACGAACAAGGTGAACTTTCGATCAAGGATCTGTTAATCGTAGAAAATCGCATTGTTAAGATCGAGAGCAACATTGAGGCGGAAGCAGATCATGAAGTGGTGGATTTAAACGGACACTTCATAGCCCCAGGTCTAGTGGATGTACATGTGCATTTCCGCGAACCAGGATTTGAAGCGAAAGAAACCATCGAAACAGGCGCTCATGCGGCAGTGGCAGGCGGTTACACTACGGTAGCCTGCATGCCGAATACACGCCCAGTGATCGATCGTGTCGAAACAGTAGAATTCGTTCTTCATAAAGCAAAACAAGCTAACCTGGCACGGGTTTTACCCTACGCTGCTATTACTGTACGTCAGCTTGGGGTGGAGCACACAGACTTTGCGGCTCTACAGCAAGCTGGAGCCTTTGCACTAACTGATGATGGGGTAGGAGTGCAATCCACGAAAATGATGGTAGAAGCAATGCAAAAAGCGAAAGCGTTAGGAATGTCTGTAGTTGCCCACTGTGAAGATAACGACCTGTTGCCTCCCGGTGCGGCATTACATGATGGAGTGACAGCAGCTAAGCATGGGCTACCAGGTATCCCGTCTGCTTCAGAAGCTGTGCATGTCGGCCGAGATATTCTACTAGCAGAAGCCACGGGGGTTCACTATCATGTATGCCATATCAGCGCAAAAGAATCCGTGCGACTTGTACGCGACGGGAAACATGCAGGTATCAACGTTACCACGGAGGTAACCCCGCATCACCTGTTGTTATGTGACGAGGATATCCCAGACAGCCTAGATCCTAATTGGAAAATGAATCCGCCGCTTCGCTCTCGTGAGGATCGTGACGCATTGATCGCCGGATTAAAGGAAGGAAGCATTGATATCATTGCTACCGACCATGCACCGCATACCTCGGAAGAAAAAGCAAAGGGATTAAAGCGGGCTCCATTTGGAATAGTTGGACTAGAAACGGCATTCCCACTCCTTTATACGCATCTTGTAGAAAAAGGAATACTCACCCTTGCCGAGCTGGTAGACAAAATGGCTACTAAACCAGCGGAACTGTTTGGGCTACCCTATGGAAAAGTAGAAGTAGGAGCAATTGCTGACTTGGCAGTGTTTGATCTTACGACTGAGAAAAGCATTAATCCCGATCATTTTAAAAGTAAAGGAAAAAATACACCATTTGCGGGTTGGGTATGTAAGGGATGGACTGTACTCACTATGGTAGATGGAAAAATTGTATACAACAATTAGGGATAAGGGGGATAACGGCATGAAGGCACGTTTGATATTAGAAGACGGAACGATTTGTGTAGGAAAAGCGATGGGGGCCACCAATGAAAGCATTGGTGAGGTGGTATTTAACACAGGATTAACAGGCTATCAAGAGGTATTATCCGATCCCTCTTATTGTGGACAGATCGTCGTCATGACGTATCCCTTGATTGGTAACTACGGGATTAATCGCGATGATTTCGAGGCGGTTCGTCCGTTTATCCATGGCTTTGTTGTACGAGAGCATTGCGATATGCCAAGCAATTGGCGCTCGACACAAACTCTGCACGAGCTCTTACAGGCATATGAGATTCCGGGTATTTCCGGTGTAGATACACGAATGTTAACACGTAAAATACGTCATTTTGGAACCCTGAGAGGATTGATTACAACCAGTGAGCGTCCAGCCGAGGAATTGCTTGCTCAGTTGAAAAGTACGGATGTCATGACCAATCAGGTTGCCCAGGTATCAACAAAAAGCATTTACTCCAGTCCAGGTAACGGTGATCGCGTCGTCTTAGTAGACTTTGGCTGCAAGCATGGCATTATGCGGGAATTATCCAAGCGAGGATGGGACATTGTAGTGGTTCCGCATACCGTCACCGCAGATGAAATTCGCCGCCTACAACCAGATGGCATCTTGCTGTCTAACGGCCCAGGCGACCCTAAGGATGTACCGCAAGCTATTCAGATGGTGAAAGAAATTCTCGGAGAATACCCATTATTCGGAATATGCTTGGGTCATCAGTTGTTTGCTCTGGCAAGCGGAGCTGACACGGAGAAATTGAAGTTTGGTCACCGTGGCGGGAATCATCCCGTAAAAGAATTGATAACTGGACGTACATATATCACGTCCCAAAACCACGGCTATGCTGTAAACGAAGCTTCCGTTATTGGAACAGAATTAGAAGTGACCCATGTTGCTCTAAATGACGGGACGATTGAAGGATTACGCAATGCGAAAAAGCAAGCCTTCTCTGTTCAATACCATCCAGAAGCAGCACCTGGACCGTATGATTCAGGCTATTTATTCGGCCAATTCCTAGACATGATGAAACAATCCAAGGAGGAGAAATGGTATGCCAAAAATAGATAATCTGAAAAAAATTCTGGTGATTGGCTCTGGTCCTATCGTGATTGGACAGGCGGCAGAGTTTGACTATGCAGGAACGCAGGCTTGCGAAGCATTAAAAGAAGAGGGGATGGAGGTGGTTCTAATCAACTCCAACCCAGCTACAATCATGACAGATACGAATATGGCTGACAAAGTATACATTGAACCAATTACTCCTGAGTTCGTAGCCCGAGTCATTCGTCAGGAAAAACCAGATGGATTGTTACCGACCTTGGGTGGACAAACAGGATTGAATATGGCAGTAGCTTTAGCAGATCTGGGTGTACTGGAAGAAGAGAATGTGAAGCTACTCGGAACAAATCTGAGCTCGATTAAACAAGCGGAGGATCGCGATTTGTTCCGCTCTCTCATGCAGGAGTTAAACGAACCAGTACCAGACTCTGTAATTGTAAGCTCGGTAGAAGAGGCGCTTGATTTCGCTAATGAGATTGGCTATCCAATCATTGTTCGCCCGGCTTACACGCTCGGCGGAACCGGTGGGGGTATCTGTGAGGACCAAGCCTCGTTAATTGAAATTGTCACAAGCGGTCTAAAATATTCCCCGATTACGCAATGCTTAGTGGAAAGAAGTATTGCAGGAATGAAAGAAGTAGAGTATGAAGTAATGCGTGATGCTAACGATAACTGTATCGTGGTCTGCAACATGGAAAATATTGACCCAGTTGGTGTACACACAGGTGACTCAGTCGTTGTCGCTCCGAGTCAGACGCTATCTGATCGTGAATATCAAATGCTGCGTTCCTCTGCATTAAATATCATCCGCGCCTTAAAAATCGAAGGTGGCTGCAATGTTCAGTACGCGCTTGATCCCGTTAGCTTCCAATATTATGTCATCGAGGTAAATCCTCGCGTCAGCCGTTCCTCAGCCTTAGCGTCCAAGGCCACAGGGTATCCGATCGCTAAGATGGCGGCAAAAATCGCTATTGGCTATACACTAGATGAGCTAAAGAATCCGGTGACTGGTCAAACCTACGCTTGCTTTGAACCAACCTTAGACTATGTGGTTAGCAAAATTCCTCGCTGGCCTTTCGATAAATTTCAATCCGCAAATCGCCGTCTTGGTACACAAATGAAAGCAACGGGCGAGGTAATGGCGATTGGACGTAGCTTTGAAGAATCCATGATGAAAGCGATCCGCTCCTTAGAGATTGGAAGCTACCATTTAGAACTACCAGAGGCGAGAGAGCTTACTGATGAGGAATTGGAGCAACGTTTGGTAATCGCAGATGATGAACGCCTGTTCTTACTAGCAGAAGCAATGCGCCGTGGCTATCATATCTCTCGGATTCATCAATTAACGAAGATCGACCTCTTCTTCCTGCATAAATTCTGGAATATTGTCGCTTATGAAACAACATTAGCCGAATCTGGATTGACACAGGAAGCTTTACATGAAGCAAAACGCCTTGGTTTTACCGATCGTAAAATCGCAGAATGTACAGGACAAAAGGAAGAAGAGATTTATAACCTGCGTACACAATGGGGAATGAAGCCTGTATATAAAATGGTAGATACGTGCGCTGCCGAATTCGAAGCGCAAACACCGTACTATTACTCGACCTACGAGCAAGAAAACGAATTTATGGATACAGGCAAAAAACGTGTCATCGTACTAGGCTCTGGTCCGATCCGCATTGGCCAAGGAATTGAATTTGACTACTCAACAGTCCATGCGGTCTGGGCTTTGAAGGAGGCTGGGTACGAAGCCATTATTGTCAACAATAACCCTGAAACGGTCTCAACAGATTTTAATACCTCTGATCGTCTCTACTTTGAACCGCTGTATATAGAGGATGTTATGCACATCATCGAGCAAGAGCAGCCAGAAGGTGTCATTGTCCAGTTTGGAGGACAAACAGCGATCAATCTTGCTGATAAGCTTACGAGACGCGGTGTCAAAATTCTAGGAACCAGCTTAGAAAATATTGATGCAGCTGAAAACCGTGAGAAGTTTGAGGCCCTCTTGCGAAAGCTGGATATCGCTCAACCGCCGGGCAAAACGGTGACCTCTGTAGAGGAAGCTGTGGTCGCTGCTGACTTATTAGGCTTCCCTGTGCTGGTTCGCCCTTCCTATGTCTTGGGCGGACGGGCAATGGAAATCGTTTATAACGAAGAAGAGCTAATCTCTTATATGAAAAAAGCAGTAAAAGTAAATCCAGAGCATCCTGTACTAATTGATCGCTATATGCTAGGAATTGAAGCAGAAGTAGATGCGATTTGTGATGGAGAGAATGTGCTGATTCCAGGTATCATGGAGCACATCGAGCGTGCAGGGGTTCACTCAGGCGACTCTATCGCAGTATATCCGCCGCAATCCTTATCAGAGACAGTGAAAGCAGAGATCATCGACATGACTACGAAGCTAGCACGCGCGCTCTGCATCAAGGGCTTACTCAATATCCAATTTGTCATCTATAAAGGAAAGCCTTACGTCATCGAGGTAAACCCACGCAGCTCCCGTACCGTTCCATTCCTGTCTAAGGTAACCGGAATTCCGATGGCGAACATTGCGACGAAGGCAATTCTTGGCTACAGCATTCTCGATCAAGGGTTTGCTACAGGCTATCATCCTGAGGAAAAGATGGTTTCTGTAAAGGTTCCTGTCTTCTCCTTCACAAAACTACGCCGTGTGGACATCACCTTAGGTCCTGAAATGAAATCCACCGGGGAGGTAATGGGGCGTGAGACTACCCTAGCTAAAGCTCTTTACAAGGGACTGCTAGCGGCTGGCATGAATATTCCAACCAAAGGAACACTTTTGGTAACGGTAGCTGACAAGGATAAGGAGGAAGCGTTGTCGATCACGAAGCGTTTCCAACAGCTTGGTTTCCATCTACTAGCCACGGATGGAACTGCTGATTATCTAGAGCAGGCAGGCTTGTCCGTCCGTCGTGTACAAAAGCTATCCGAAGGCACACCGAACCTACTGGATGAAATCCGTACAGGTCAAGTAAACCTTGTGCTTAACACCTTAACGAAAGGTAAAACACCACAGCGTGATGGATTCCGCATTCGTCGTGAGGCCGTAGAGAACGGAGCAGTCTGCCTGACATCTCTAGACACAGCGAGCGCCATCCTGCATGTATTAGAGACAATCACATTCTCTACAGAGGCAATGCCCAAGCAACAGATGGGAAAAGTACTGGTAACACAGTAAAAAAGAAGAGTTGACTTAGAACGGGGGCGTGCTCATTAGGAGCACTCCCCTCCTATATGTGGACAATGAGGGAACAACGGAGAGGAGCATTCACACATGGAATTATCCTTACTACAAGAGCATTCGTTAGATAAAATCGATGAACGGATTATTCTAGCGCTGGATTTTCAAACAAAAGACGAGGTGTTAAACTGTCTTGCTAGCCTAGAAAATCAAGTGCGCTACGTGAAGGTTGGCATGGAGCTGTTTTATGCAGAAGGATCAGCAATTGTATCGCTGTTAAAGGAACAGGGATTGAACGTGTTTGTTGATTTGAAAATCCATGATATTCCCAATACAGCTAAAGGCTCAATGAAAAGCTTAGCTAGGAATGGCGCCGATATGGTGAATGTACATGTAGCTGGTGGATTAGCTATGATGGAAGCGGCACGAGAAGGCTTAGAGCAAGGTATTTCTGCCGGCAGTACATCACCATTACTGATCGGGGTAACGATGCTGACGAGTAGTAGCCAGCAGATGATGAATGAGCAGATGCTCATCTCTGGTAGATTGGAAGAGACGGTTGCTCATTATGCATCCTTGGCAAGTCTAGCTGGGCTGGACGGTGTTGTTGCTTCTCCCTTGGAAGTACCAATCATTAAACAAGTCACTCGAACAGATTTTTTGACCGTAACACCAGGCATTCGTACTGTTGGTTCCGCCTTTGGAGATCAAACCCGCGTAACCACACCAGTCAAAGCATTTGAGTTAGGTACAGATTATATCGTAATCGGTAGGTCCATTACACAGGCCGAAGAACCTGCCAAAGCATGGGCTGACATGATGAAAAGCATACAGGAGGGAAAATAGATGAATACAACGATTGCAAAACAAGTGGCACAGCATCTCTTACAAATTGGAGCTGTACATCTTCGTCCTGACGAACCATTTATCTGGACATCTGGCATTGCTTCACCGATTTATTGCGATAATCGTATCACGATGACGTATCCAGAGGTTCGCAGCTTTTTAGCAGATGCTTTTGTTCAGATCATTCGTGAACGGTTTCCTGAAGTAGAAGTCATTGCTGGAACAGCGACAGCAGGAATTCCTCATGCAGCCTGGATTGCTGATCGTCTGGGATTGCCAATGATCTATGTTCGCGATAAGGCAAAAGGTCATGGCCGCCAAAACCAAATCGAGGGGCGTATTGCTGCCGGTCAGAAGGTGGTCGTAATTGAAGATTTAATTTCCACAGGGGGTAGCTCCATCAAGGCAGCAAGGGCTGTTGAGCTGGAAGGGGCTGAAATACTAGGGGTAGTTGCTATTTTTAGCTACCAATTTAACGATGCAGAACGTGCCTTTGCAGAAGCGAACTATCCATTGTACACGTTATCCAACTACACTGCACTCTTAGAGCAAGCAAAAGATAATGGAACAATCAATGCCCAACAAGAAAAAGTTTTATCCCAGTGGAAGGAAAATCCACACACATTTTATCAGGAGCAGGCTTTAAAACAAGAATAAAATGTTGACGGATGGGGACGACTGTAGCCTAAATGAAAAAACTGACCCCAATTGAAGCGTGGGGTCAGCAAGCGTCCTAACGAACGGACTATTCAGGTTGATTATAAAGCGAGCTTCTGCCCAAATGAGTGGCATGATGGAAAAGCCGCTCATCTCAATAAATACGTAGCACGTGATGAGCTAAGTTTTTTCGCGTTTTTATCATCAATTTTTGCTTCAATAAATTCTATCTCTGCTTTTTCTAATCTAATTCGATTGGAATGAAAATGCTGGAAATCAACTAATACAGGCAGCTTGCTCTTTTTCATTTCATGAAGCTGTATGTTTACTTGCACATTTAAGAAGGATTGAGCAATAGCTTGAGTAGCCCCTACTAACAGCAAGTTTATGGAAAGAGTACAAATTAAAAGCCAACTTCCGTACTTCACAAATTGTTTTTCGGATTCGAAGCCTACCATTGCGATGAGTATGGGGACAAACCACAATTGCGGAACGTATCGCGCCCACCAGCTTTCTGGATTGATAAATACGGTCAAGAGAATGATCCCGCTTAGTAAAAATACAGGCTTCGCTAGTTGTCTATTGCGAAGAAAGAGAGCAAGTGAGACAACACAGGTTACTAACACAGCTCCTCCAAACAAAGGCCCAAAACCCGCTACACGAGCATCAGCCCCAACAAAAGCTTGAAATTCCTCAAATGCTATAGTAAACGGCCATTTCATAGTGCTTTCATTTGGTCTTGTAATATTTTCCGACTTCGCAAATAAAGATACAAAGAACTTTTCGAATGGATTTTTTCCTTTGAAGTCGGCTGGACTGTTAGCTGTCATAATATCGACAGCATGCTCACCAGCTAACGGATAAAATGGATGCCCCTTCGCTAAAAAATTAGTAACGTAAGGATTGTAACCAACGATTGTTACCGCTACGAGACCGCACGCTACAAGCGAAAGCAAAAGCTTTTTCCAATGTCTATGCTTATCGTACAGGAAAAATAGAACGAGCAAACCACCGCATAAAAGAACGGCATATACAAGGGCGGTAAATTTAATAGCCGTTAGCAGGATGATGGCCGAGCATAGCCCTACGACAATCCATGCGTTAAATCGCTTAAATAAGAGATAGCCCAAGGAACAAATGATAAGTACAAGCGATGCCAATTGACCATCAATATAAAAGGTGACAAGCTGTGCTATCACGACTGGATTACAGGCCAAGAGTAGGGAGAAGAAGACGGCTCGCCTTTTTTTCTCTGGATAGGCATTTAGAATTGCCGCTAAACAAAGAAAAAAGGAAGCAAACAAAAGAATAAAGTTAAACATCTTACTGCCTTCTATGTTATCCGTCAATTTGTACATGACGGCATCAAGTATCCACGGGCCTTTTGTGTAATGATTAATCCAAAGATAAAAGGGAGTTCGTAGACTTTCCTCGCTTGGATTATCGAACTTTTGGGTATCTGTGATGGTAAGCAAAGGTTGGTCATGAACAGGATTCCAGCCATTCTTTAATAAAATGATCGCTTCTTGATGGTACGTTTGCCCGTCCCATGATAGATCATATGTAGCGGTACTAACATACCAACTTACTCCAAAAACCAATCCCAATCCCATTAACAAAGACAAAAACATGGTTGTCCTGCGTGTGGTGAAAAATGTATATGTCATAGCCAGGAGGCAGACAATACTTGCACATACAGCCACCCAGAAGCTAGCTGTTGAGATGGACACACCAAGTAAAAATAAAATCGAGGCAGAAAGTACGATTCCGATTAAGAATAGGAGTAAAACAATTCCTATCACAAGAGAGACGTTCGGTGTTCGGCTCTTCATATGTTTGCTAGTTCCTCCTTGGCTAAAGTAGTCCTGAAATGATTGGTGATAGCAGATACAACAGCAGTCCTACTAGCACACCTAGAACAATACCGCCGAGGATTTCCCATTTTGTATGTCCCATGCTTTCACGCAGGATTTCTTTTTCTTCAGTAGTGGCATGCTCTTTTACCATAAGATTAATAGCAGTAGCATGCTTGCCGACAGCTCTTCGCAATCCGGTCGCATCAATAATAATGATAAAGGTAACAGCCACTCCTAGACCAAAAATAGGGGTGGCAAAGCCTTCATGAAGACCAATGAAGCTGATCGTGCTTACCATTACGGTTGTGTGTGTACTAGGAAAGCCGCCATTTCCGATTTTATTTCTTGCTTCTTTCCCATATTGTAAATAATTAATCATAAATTTCATCGTACCGGATACTAACCAGCCGATAAATGGTGCTAAAGCGTATAGCATAAACATTTCCTCCGAATAGTTACTAAGAACGTGAAATGACAATGACGCCAACAACAATAATAGCTAGACCAAGCAGACGGACACCTGAGAGGGGCTCCTGAAAAATCCACATAGAAAGCAGGGCTACCAGAACATAACCCAATGCGGCCATAGGATAAGCATAGGAGAGCTGCACCTTTTCAATAGCTGCAATCCAAACAAACGCAGAAATTCCATAAAGGCCAAGCCCCACCATAATTGGAATATTGGTTAGATATTGCAGTATTTTCATCAAAAACACATCGCTTTTTCCTGAGAGACCAGAGGCTCCCATTTTCATAGCGACCTGCCCGCATGCACTAAGAATGACTGATATAAGGATAAGAACTTGCGATGGCATAAATATTTACACAACCTTTTATATTGTTTATTCAAAAATAAGGATAATACTAGCTACAGCAATCACATATAGTAGAACCGTAATCAGAATCGGTTTGTCCTCTACTAGCACTTTTTCAGGGGTTCCTCCTTTGTTGCCCATCATAATCAAGTAAAGATAGCGGAAAATACCAAAGATCACAAACGGAATTGTCCACATAAGCTGAATGGTTCGTCCTGAAGTAAAGGTAAACAAGGAGTAGCTGATAATCGTTGCTGAGGTTACAATCGTATTTAATTGATTTAATAGCTCTATCGAATAATTTTCCAATACTTTACGATGACTTCCTTTTTCCTCCTGTAGCAAATAAAGCTCATGGCGACGTTTGCTAATCGCCAAGAATAGAGAAAGCAACATTGTACACAGCAAAAACCACGGAGTAAAAGGAGTGCCGATCATTAGGCTGCCACCGATTGCCCTGAGTACAAAACCAGCAGAAATAATCATAACATCCAGAATAACCACATGCTTTAATGTAAAGGAATAGGCAACATTGATCAAAAAATAAAATAATAAAACACTACCAAACCACAAATCGAAGTGAAAAGCAGAAAACAAGGAAGCGATTAGCAGCCCACACCCGAATGCTAGTCCCAGAAAGGGATTTAATGCTCCTGAAGCCATCGGACGATATCGCTTTTCGGGATGATTGCGATCGTTTTTGATATCAGCAAAATCATTTATGATATAGACACAGCCTGAAACCATGCAAAATAGAAAAAAGGCGATCAGTGATTTGCCAAGCAGGTGAATACTGACTTTATGTAGAGAAAATAAGAGGGCAGCAAACACAAGCAAATTTTTTGTCCATTGGTGAGGACGTAACTGGAGAAGGAGTAAAAGGAAAATATTTTGTTTTGAAGCTATTCTTTCTTTTAGTTTAATTGAATTAGATAACACGTATAAATCCCCTGTCTTCTAGTAATATACCTCTTATAATTGACGAAAATTGTCAAAAATCGGTTACATGATTTGGAATTCGCAATCGTCAGAGTCAGAGTAAAGGTGCAAGTATTTCTTATCGTGCATGTTGTAGATATTTTCTGTTTATGTGGATTTTTACAAAAGCTTACTTTCCGATTTTTCTAGGTCATAGACGAAAAGGCTAAGCAGTTGTGTCTGTTGCGATTCAAAAAGGTAAGTGGGGCGTAGAGGTCGATTTTCATTTTATATCCAAATTATGAGTAGCCGTACATCTCTCTATTAAACCACATTCTGCCTCAAAAACCACGCATAATGAAGATAAAAAACGTATTTTTTTACCAAAATTACATCAATAAATAAAATAAAAAAGCGAGTTACCAAGCAAAGAAACATGCTTTGGATAGCTCGCTTTTGTGTAATTCCAAATTGGAAAGCATGGGTTATTTAATTAGTCTTTTATACATATAGAGCATGGCAACTCGCCACGGAAGAATCATGCCGTAAGCAAGGACAAAGAATAAACCTGCTGTCTGCATCGGAGTAAATGTATCACCGACCCAGATTTTAATCCCGAGTCGAATGACTAGCAGAACAAACAAAATCACGATAAACGCATTGGAACGACGCAAAAAGACATGATTCCCTACTTGTTCAAAGCGGGAAGACAAAATGAGCGGAATAGAGAACAAACACCCAATAAAGAAAGCGATAAAATCATAGCTGATAGGTGTTGGTACGCCCGGATAATGAAACATAGCAAACCCTGTAGACATAGCCACGGGTGGGATAATAATCTTACGTGTAGATATAGGCTTTTTTGCTGAACGCAACCGAACAAGAATGACAGTGGTCGCCATGAATAAACCAATCAGTATGCTAACGACTGTAGGGGAGATGCCAAGAATTGTATTCATCGTTTTCGTACGGCTCCCTTCTCGATTCACCCTAAATATTTACCTTTTACCTTATGTCTATACTACAAAAAAAGAAGAGGTGGTGTAAATACACCCCTCCTCCTGCGTTCTGGAAAGCACAAAATATAGAGTGATATGGCTATGCCATTTTAACAGGTGGTGCTTCTGTAACCTGTCTGACATCTAGAGCATGTCGCTTTCCATAGTAATAGGACAGAGCACCGACAACAAGGGAAGCAAAGCCCATTAGGAAAAGGTATGCGTGAATGCCCATGAGATCAAGGCACAATCCCGTACCAGCCAATGCTAGTAGGAACCAGGTCCGATCCAGCATGGTTTTAAAGGAGAAGAAGCGGCCACGTGATTCAGCAGGTAATTGCTTTTGAAACAGGGTGGCAGTAAGAGGCACAACCGTCCCAAAACAGAACCCGAATAGCGTATAAGATAAAAGCAATGGAACCAAACCATACGACAGAGCCATCCCGATTTGAGACAGAGCCAGTAAAAATAGAAAAAGCGTTGATGACATGACTAGATTGGTTTTTCCAAAAAAGCGTTTGACCAATATGCCTGCAATGAGTGCTGTGAGTCCTTCAGTCGTATAAATCCAGCCCATCAGCCCTGGTACTGCAAACATTTCACTGAAATTAATAACTAAGAGATTGGAGCCGCCTACAAAATACGAGACAACCAGTGCATTTGTAAGACCCAGACTTAATGTTCGATCTGATTTAAGCAGGGAAAAAACTTCTCGAAAGGGCATTTTAATAACCCTTCCAGCCGTTTTTAATGAGTTGATTACAGGAATATGAACAGGAAGAATAAAAAGAATAAGAACAAAATAGCAAGCTAGTGTAATGCTATAAAGCGTCCAAAGCTGCATAAAACCAATTAGGATTCCACCGATCGCCGTTCCACCAATCCTTGCGAGTGTGGAAGCATTTACATAAAATCCGTTGGCACGAAGTAATTCTTCTGAGGGCACGATTAACGGAATAGATGCTTGAGCGGCTGGTTGATAAAAGGTGGCGGCCAACTGGATAAAGATCGATGAAGCGATCATCCAGCCTACAGAATCGTAATGAATCGCAAATAGCATACAAATGGGAGCTAAACATCGTATCCAAGTCGCATAAAACAATACGTTCTTTTTGGAAAAGCGATCAATCCATTCTCCTGCTTTAGGAGAAAAGAACAGACTGACAAAAAGCCCCACCATCAATAATAACCCCTTCAAAAAATCGGAATCGAATAAATGTTGCAAAAACTTTAGGTTCCCGATGATTCCAATCCACATCCCTGTACCAGCTATAACCTCACCTATAACTAAGCATAAGTAAGATTTATTCCGTGATAAAATAATGACCACCCCTTACCTTGAATGTAGTTAAAATGTTCAGTGTTATTATTATACCAATATTTACATAAATAGGCATATCTTATTTATGGCTTTTTTCTTATCTATGCGCATTAGTTATTTTTCATTCATTACAAATAGAAAGAGAATAAACATCACAAACTAGAGTAGAAATCTGGGGGGAGTGAGTATGTTGCATACAAACAAAGCTGACAAACGAAGAAGACAGCCTTTATTAATGCTGATATGCTATAGCTGCTTTGCCACCCTCACCATATTTTATGGATTAGTTGAAAGGCACAGCTTATTTATTACCTTTATTGGCTTTCATCTTGTAACCTGTCTAATCATCCCTATTTTTCATGCCTATTGGGAGGGGAATCTGGCGATAAAGTGGCGAGAAGCATGGGGCTTGCATAGACAACAGGAAAGAAAGCTAAAAGGTATTTGGTGGGGCATTATCTCGGGTGTTTTATTGTTTATCCTGATTTGCCTTGGATTTTATATATTGCTATGGACAGGGGTATCTACAGAGTGGATGAGAAATAAGCTATTTTCTTGGGGATTAACCGAAGAAACGAAGTGGTGGTTTGCCCTATATATGACCATTGGCAACTCTCTTTTTGAAGAAATGCTGTGGAGGGGCTTTCTACTCGAACGCCTACTTTATAAGATGCAGCTATTTAAAGCCGCTTTACTTAGCAGTTTTTTTTATTCGCTGTATCATTGTATCATTGGAGTAACTTTGTTCGGTATAAAGGCTGGGCTGGTCGCTACGTTTCTGGTTTTTATGACTGGCGTGTTTTGGGCATGGTTAAGGAGAAGGTATCAAAGTATTTATCCGACATGGATCAGTCATTTATTTGCTGATTGGGCCTTGATGTACACGATGCTACGAAATGTCCTGTAAAAAGAATTCCCCTAGCGAGATGTGGAAAACTCTCCAGCTAGGGGAACGATATTTTAATGTAATAATTTTCACGAATTGTTCTGGTTTTTCTTTTGAGTGAGGCTAAGATGGCGCTCCATGATAACCTCGTTACGGTCACGTAGGGTATGCTTGTGTACAAGATATTCATCAGCAGGGGTATCGATATTGCCGAAGGTTAATCCACGATGATTAGCTAGCTTTTGACACTGCTTCAGAAGGTTTTTGTCAGCTAAGGGAAGATTCAAGCTGACATATGGTTCCTTCGCTAATACAGATTGTAGTCGTTCTTGTAGAAGCTGTGTAAACAAATCCACGTTTATGCCTAAATGAAGTAGCTCAGCCTTATTTGAAATCGCTAAGGAGGAGGCATTTTGCAGTAATTTAATTGCGCCATTAAAATTGCCACGGCGATGATGATAGAGGGCAACGGCTACCTGAATGAGACATACCCAGGTAGAGGTACGTTTGTCTGGAGGAAGTGATTTCCAATATTCCTCTAAAACCTCATGGCATTCAAAATAATCTCGATCAGTATGAAAATGCAGTAGAAATGTTACATAAGCAGAAGGATACATTTGATTCGCTCCTGTTAATCCATGTTTTTCTTTATTATAATAGATGAACTCCCCTAATGTAGAGCGGGAATACAATTCGTGTAGATAAAGGTGGATAAAAAATGACTCAACAAGAAATAGTAGATGCACTAAAAGAAAGACGCATGACGGAAATTCTGGAGCTTATTGAGGATGCAAAATCAGGAAATCTAGAGGAATTAGAGCTAGTGGAAAGCCTGGGGCTATTGGCAGATGAAACGTTAAATAAAGAAGTGATCCGTTTGTTAGAGGAGCTTGGGGTAACCATCATCTATTTAAGCGGTGAAGAAGAAGACGAGGAAGAGGACGAGAACGACGAGGTCTAAATTAAAGTGTGAAAAAAAGAAGAAAATGAAAAAGGCACATGCCGGTATCAGGCTGTGTCTTTTTCATTTTTATACAAAAAGATAGGCTTACTTTTGTGTCCATACACGATTTTTATTTCGGGTAGAAGGGAATTTCTCCCCCTTTTTTAGGGAAATAATCATGGGGTCCTCTACACCTGACCCTGTTTCTCCAATTTCGATATAGACTTGATTTTTCGGTGATTTTTCTCCTTCACGAAATCGGCTATGTTCGCCCATGCCTCCGTCACTCCTTCTTCATATGTTATCACTAGTATCCCCTCATACAAATGGGCTCATGTACATCAAAAAACGCCAAAAAATAGACGATTGTCTCCGGTACATTAGCTGATTTTGATTGAACTAGACACCTGTACCAATCACAAACATTGATTTGTACATAATTTGGTAACGTATCAGACAACGAAAGGATGATGAGTTTATGGGTTGTGGTTGCAGAAGAAGAAGAAGATTCCATGGTTGTGATCGTTGTGGAGGGCATCGTGATCACGGTGGTTTTGGCGGTTTCGGCGGCTTTGGTGGCTCCGGAAATTGTTACACGAAGAAGCATTGGAGAAAAGTTTGTAAATGTGTACCATTCCACAAAATAGTATGTGAAGCACCTGCTTTTGATGAGTTTGACGAGGGGTTTGACGACGGTTTCTGCGGACACCGCCAACGCCATCACCACTGTCATAAAAAATGCTAGTTAATGCTTAAGGAGAGAGGCGCTGTAAGGCGCTTCTCTTGCTTTTTCGGTGGAAATCATGGCAGAGATACCCTCATAAAATAAACCTTCTGTCTCCCACCTAATACATATCTGAGTTACCGGTAACAGAAGCCTTGTCCTGTATAAACAAAAGTGATATGATATATCTACATAATCCTTTAGTAACATTTGTATATAAAGTTGATTCCAATCGGTATTTGTGATAGGATTTCAAATACATATGATGTGTAGCATATTCCTGCGATGTGCGTTGAGCTAATATGTTTTTAACCTTAAGTGTTTCTAGGGAGACAGAACGCTGTTATCTAATGTCAAGCCCACCTCCTTTATGGGACGATGGGAAGGCAGAAGGGCGGCTGAGTCACCCACCTGGTCTTTCAGGTTAAAAGAAACATGTATAGCAAGACGGCAGAGCGGGGCGTTATACATAAGAAACAAAAAACCTGAAGCAATTGCTTCAGGTTTTTTTGTGTAAGTAAGAGCTATTTTCATTGATATTGCTGTTTGTTTTTGTCCTTTTGGTTGTTCTTTTGATCTTTGGACGAACCCTTTTTTGATTTATCCTGTTGTTGCTGCTGTTGCTGTTGATTTCCTTGCTGGTTTTGCTGACCATTTGAATTTTCAATACTTACGATTGTGAGCTGCTGCTCCAAATCTGCTTGTTTCTGAGCATCTGTTACGATCTGATACATCTGCAAAAATGTCGCCTTTTGTCCCTCAGGAATTCCTTTGATACGGACAACCATCTCTTGAGGTTCCTGTTGTTTTTGATTCTGCTGTGATTTATCTCTTGAATTGCCAGTTTCCTGTAAAATATCCCCGCCAAGAAAACTGAGAAAAGTACTGTCGTCATCGTGATGATCCTGATCCTGATGACTCTGATCGTCTCCATTTTGCTTTCCCTGTTGGTCTTGCTTCTGCTTTTTATCCGGTTCGAATAGAATGCTGAATTCATTCAGGTCTGTTTGGACAATTCCAATTACTTCCACATTTTCACCCTCGTTCACTACAATAATCTACCGCTTATCTCATATATGTAGTATGAAACGGATGCGGTATAGATATGCAGTCTATGTATGAACAAAGGTGATTACGTGGACCTAGCGTTATTTTTGTTCTGCTGCCGAATTATTTCGTAACGCAGCGACTAAGGTAGCATCTGGAGTAACAAATAGCGTTTTTTGCTGGTCATAGGTTACATAGCCAGGTTTAGCACCACTTGGTTTTTTTACATGTCGAATTAAGGTGTAATCGACTGGCACTTTACTGCCTTGTTGAGCTTTGCTGAAATAGGCGGCAAGCATGGCTGCTTCAAATAAGGTTTGATCGCTTACTGTGCGTGATCTAATGACCACATGGGAACCAGGGATGTCTTTGGTATGCAACCATGTCTCAAAGCTCGCCGCTAATTTATTAGTCAAATATTCATTTTGTTTATTATTTTTTCCGACTAACAGCGTGATGCCATCTGAGGAATAGTAAGTATCAAGCTCAGGCGCAGTCTCTTTTTTCTTTTTAGAACCGCGTTTGTTTCGATTGCGCAGATAACCTTGCTCCACTAACTCTTCCCGAATCTCTTCCGCTTCTGCTAAACTAGCGTGAGCCAATTGTACAAGAATGCCATCCAGATAGATGACTTCCTGTTCAGCCAAGCTAATTTGCTCTGCTATAAATGCCAGACTTGCTTTTGCTTTGTTATATTTTTTATAGTAAGCTTGCATGTTTTCCGACGGTGTTTTTAACGGATCTAGCGGTATGACAATTGTCTCCGCATTTTCACTATACCAGTTGGTTGCAGTAAGCTCAGTATCTCCTTTTTTGACCTGATGCATATGAGAAAGAATCAGTTCACCGTAGAGGCGATAACGTTCGGCCTCGTGGGCATCCTCGATAGAATGGTGTAGCTTTTCGATTTTTTTCTCGTTTTTGTGCTTTTCATTCGTTACCAATCGCAATAAATCCTGCACCTTTTGCTTAACCACGTCTCGCATAGCTTTATGCTCATAAAATCGTTGTAAGCATTCGCTGATTGACGTGAAGGTCTCGCTTTCCCTGACACCTAGATGTGAGAGAGAGGTTATGGAGAAGGCAGCTTTGTCATTGGTTGTCTCAATCACCGGCTCATAACGGTGAAGATTCATTTGTTCCATAAAGCTGGAGAACTCATGCCAAATTGCATCACGTGTAGGCAGTGTTGCTCTAGAAACAAGCTCTCTCGCTATCAAGGGACTAAGACCGCTGAAACGCTCGACAAGCTGTTTGTCCAGCTTTCCTTCGTTCCATTGGAGTGCCATCACAAAATCCTGCTCGCTTGCCGTTAATGGATTCAGCTTATTTTGGGCAGGAGGAGCTACATAAGCTCGACCTGGCAATACCTGACGATACTGGCTGATGCCATGAGAAACATGATGAATGCCATCCAGAATCATGTCAGTTTTTACATCTAGCAAAATAATATTACTATGACGGCCCATGATCTCAACTACAATTCGTTTTCTGGTTGTATCTCCTAGCTCATCACGAGACTTTAGATCAATGTAAATTACACGTTCCATTCCATCCTGCGTGATGGCCTCAATTACCCCATTTTCGCAATGCTTCCGCAATAACATACAAAACATCGGAGCTTCCTTTGGATTCATAAATTCCTCTGTTGTCAAATGAATGCGGGGATAGGTTGGATTTGCTGAAATTACTAATTTTAACGTTCCTTGGTTTGAGCGCACCTGCATAACGATATCGCTTGGATGCGGTTGATGTATACGAGTAATACGGGCTCCTACGAGCATGGATAGCTCATGAACGACCGCTCTAGTTACTAATCCGTCAAAAGCCACATTCTTCACCTCTTGCTTCCTCTACCTAGCAGTAGCTATTTCCTCAGTGTAGCATACAGGGAAGCTCAACCCAAGTAGGAACAGTAATTTTGTAATGGGGAGTCAAGTTGACACTAGACTGTATTCTCTCCTATAATAAATTAACGATTTTATGTCTGTGGGTGGAACCAGATGATTTCTATGACAGGCTACGGCCGAAAAGAAATAGAACGTGGATCTATGCGTTTAACGGTGGAAATGCGCTCGGTTAATCATCGTTTTTGTGAGATTATTGTTCGGTTGCCAAAAATATGGACCATGCATGAGGAACGAGTGAAAAAGCGGATTGCAACGAAAGTGCGCCGTGGGCGAGTGGATGTCACCGTCTCGCTAGAAGCCGTTCGGGACGAGTCTTCCGAGGTTCAGGTTGATTGGAATACAGCGCAATTTTATGTTACGGCGGCCAATCAGCTAGTGGAGCGCTTTGGTTTGCCTGAGACCCTTCATGTGAAAGATCTAATGCGTATGCCTGGCGTATTAATTGAAGCCAGTGTACCTGAGCTTTCTGATGAAGAGGTAGAACAGCTATTAGATGAGGCTACAGATGCTGCGTTGGCAGAGCTCTATGTTATGAAGAGTACTGAGGGGAATCTCCTGCAGCTTGATCTGATCCGACGCCTCGAATACATTAAGTCAACGACCCACACTTTGCAGGATATTGCTCCTGAAGTAAGAGAGCAGTATCGCAATCGCTTGAAAAATCGCCTTGATGAAATTATGGAAGATCATATGCTAGATGAATCTAAAATCTTTCAAGAGGTGGCATTGTTTGCTGAAAAGGCTGATATCTCCGAAGAAATTACGCGTTTGTTAAGCCATTGTGAGCAATTTTTGGAACAGATACATAGCTCGGAGATTATTGGACGCAAATTGGACTTTCTATTGCAGGAAATGAACAGAGAGGCTAATACAATCGCGTCAAAAGCGAATCATTTACAGATTCAGCGCTTGGCAGTTGAAGTGAAGACCGAACTGGAAAAAATGAGAGAACAAGTGCAGAACGTTGAGTGAGGAAGGGTGCCAATCTCTATGGGGATTAAGTTGATAAATATCGGGTTTGGAAATATCGTGAATGCAAGTCGCATTATTTCGATTGTAAGTCCTGAATCCGCACCAATTAAACGAATTATTCAAGAAGCAAGGGATCGCAACATGCTTGTTGATGCTACGTACGGACGCAGAACGCGTGCTGTGATTATCACAGATAGTGATCATGTCATTTTATCAGCGGTACAACCAGAAACGGTTGCCCAACGTCTAACCAATAAAGATGACGAGTCTGATGAATAAGGTAGGAGTTGAAACAAAGATTATGGATAAGGACCACGGCCTTCTGTTAGTTTTGTCGGGGCCATCTGGAGTGGGTAAAGGAACGGTTTGTAAAGCACTTCGAGAATACATGCCGGACCTTATCTACTCTGTATCTGCGACAACCAGACAACCGCGTGTGAACGAAGTGGATGGGGTAAACTATTTCTTTAAAGAAAAAGAAGAGTTTAAGCGTATGATGAAAGAAGATGAGCTTCTCGAATGGGCAGAGTATGTTGGTAACTACTATGGAACGCCTAGACGTTTTGTAGAAGACACACTCGCTACTGGACGAGATGTCATCCTGGAAATTGAAGTGCAAGGAGCCATGCAGGTAAAAGAAAAATTCCCGCAAGGCATTTTCTTATTCTTAGCACCTCCTGATCTGGAAGAGTTACAAAACCGCATTGTTGGACGTGGTACGGAAACGGAAGAATCCATTAAGAATCGGATGGCGATGGCACGTACTGAGATTGAGATGATGGATCATTATGATTATGTTGTCGTTAATGATGAAATCTCACATGCATGTGAAAAGATCAAATCCATTGTAACTGCCGAGCATTTGAAAAAAGATCGTCAGGTTCATAAATTTTTGAAATGGCTTAAGGAGGTATAATACATGTTATATCCATCGATTGATAAACTTGTAGACAAAGTAGGTAGTAAATACACATTGGTGACACTCGCTTCCAAGCGTGCACGTCAGCTTCGTGAAGACAATGATATGCAAGTAGAAAAACCTTTCTCGAAAAAATTTGTTGGGCAATCGTTAGAGGAAATCATCTCAGACAAATTATTGTACGAGACGCCAGCAGTAAAATAATCCGAAAAAAAGTGGAAAAGTAATAGGTACAGGCTCGTTTTAGACCGACAAGCTCCCTTTATGTTCGTTACATAAAGGGAGCTTTTTGCTTTTTTACGACTTGCATCCATCAAAAGTTGGTGAGTATGAAAAAAACGTTATCAAGTGAATGATAACGTTAAAAAATGTATGTTTAGACTGTAGGTATAAAAAAGCCTATCGCATCAAGCTCACTAGCAGATCTTCCGAAGAAGCCGCTTATATGTGCGGCGTCAATCTCAAAGGGATTGCCCCCATCCCCGCCGTAAGGACCATACGTACGCTTATTTGTCGTAAAGGTAAGTTGATCTACTCGTCTATCGGTACGCCCGGTAATTTGGATGATATACTCATCATTTTCAAAGAAAACAATGTTATGAGAGCCTCCGTATCCCCCATGGAAGCCTTGTGGGGTTCTTCTCCCGTCTGAATACTCATAAATCCCCTGAATAGCATCGATTCTACTGCCGTGACGGATATAGAAGCCTGCTAATCTTTTTACGTTAGTGAGATCATCACTAAAGGGGCTACCGCCGTCGCCGCCAAATTGTGTAGATTTTCTCCACGACATACCTGATCACTCCTTTGGGAAATCAACTTTGAATCAATGTAAATATATTCCAATAAATGTAATTTATACGTAAATTTTCAACGTTATGAATTACGGATTTATTGTTATTTTTACAAGCAAACTGTAACCTTTTTACTTTTTCTGTGACTAATGTAGGATACAAAAATTCGCAATAGAAATCAGGAGGGTACAAAATGAATACATTTCATAGGCTTACAGCCACGGCAGCAATAATCAGCCTGTTATCAGCAATACCGCTAGAGGCTGTCGATGCAAAGGGAAATGTCGTCACGCAGAAGGTGGAGATGGATAAGTACACAAAGGTCGCAAGTCAATGGCAGGAAAAAATAGCACTTATGTTTCCAAAGGTTAAGGACTATCACAAGGTGAACCTGGAAAATTATGAGTGGAGTGACTTGGTAAAGGTGACGCTGAGTAAAAATGGTCCGGGTACGCCTTCTCTCTCGATAGAAATCAATAAGGAAACGAATCAACTGTATAGATTCTGGCTTATGGAACCAGCTGGAGTGGATAGGGAAGGAGATTATCGATATAAAACATCTACTGGAGACAAAAAGGCTATTACAGATGAGCAAGCAAAAGAGAAAGCAACTACATTGCTACAGAATTTGTACGGAGCGAAAGCGAAAAACTATCAGATCATTTCAATTTGGCGCGAACCTGATCGCGATGCTCCGGGTAAAACGCGTCCACCTATTGTTAATGTGAAATCTCCTATCGAGGGTAATGGGAAAATGGCTACATACGCGTCTATTACCTTTGCGGACGATGGAGGTATCGGCGTATATCGGATTGAAACGAAACCAACAACCTTTGATAAGTGGTACGGTGCAGACTTGAATACACGTGAAATGCAGGATGATATCCTTTCTCAGCCTGCCCAGGTTACCTATGATAAAGTAATAGCTACTTTGTCTCATTTTAAAACATTCCCACTTAAGAATGTTACGTATGAATATCATAATCAAACATTTAACGTGACTCTAAAACATACACCAGATCAAGGCTGGGGGTCACTTAACGTTGCTACCATCGCTATCAAAAAGAATGGCCAATTGAAATTGTTAGATTATCCGACGTTATCCGATAAAATCCCTGCTCCAGATATCGCTAAGCAAAAAGCGACTCAATTTCTCCAAAGTTTTGACAAAGAGAAGGCGCAAGCGTATAAAATTCAAGAGGTTATGGACTGGACCTATGGCGGTATGAATTACAATAATCAAAAAGGGAGTATGATTCAATTTTCTCTTCCAGATAAGCAAGATGCGCTAAAAATAGGGGTTAATGGTAATGGTGATATTTTTACAATTTATGTGAATGATGGTTCTAAATAGTATAGATAAACAAATGAAAAGCCTTTGCGGTCATGCAGGGGCTTTTTGTGATTATTCTTGGAGGAGCAGGTTAATGATAGGGGAAGAAATGGCTTCTTGATGGTCGAGAAGGGATTGTACAAATGGGGCAAATTTAAGACCAAAATAGGCAAAAGAGGTTACAAAAGGCTATAAAAAATATATACTCGAAAGCAGAGAAAGCCAATATAACAATAAAATTTTTACGATAACTGTAATGAATGCAAAACGCTCAACCACTTTTTGAAGGTTGTTTTTTTGCGTAGGTTGGCGTGAAAGGAGCTGTACCATGAGTATCTTACAACATAAAGAGATTGTTCTGGGTGTGTCCGGTGGAATTGCCGCCTATAAAGCAGCAGCTTTAACAAGTAAATTGACACAGGCAGGAGCCAAGGTAAGCGTCGTGTTGACGGCTAATGCTTGTAAGTTTGTACAACCGATTACGTTTGAAGCATTATCGCATCGAGCTGTTTATACAGACACGTTCAAAGAGCCGGTTCCAGGAGTAATCTCTCATATAGATGTAGCAGATCGAGCTGACTTGGTCATACTCGCCCCTGCCACAGCTAATATTATCGGGAAATATGCAAACGGAATAGCTGACGATATGTTATCTACCATGTTATTAGCTACGACTGCTCCTGTCATGGTAGCACCGGCTATGAATGTAAATATGTATAATCATCCTGCTGTACAAGCCAACATGCAGCGTTTACTCACCTATGGAGTGACGATGGTAGAGCCAAATGAGGGCATGCTGGCTTGTGGATGGGTTGGCAGAGGACGCCTAGCCGAGCCTGAAGAAATTGTAGAAGCGGCTATACGCTTTTTTGAACAGAAAGAGACCACTACGAAATCATTACATTCAGCACCTCAACAGGACCTGCAAGGTAAAAAAATCGTTGTGACAGCAGGACCTACCCGTGAAAAAATTGATCCAGTACGTTATATTTCAAATTATTCGAGCGGAAAGATGGGCTATGCGATTGCAGAAGCAGCACGTGATCGTGGAGCGGATGTTACGTTAATTAGCGGACCTACAGCGCTTTCTATCCCTGCTGGAGTTACTTTTGTCCCAGTCGAGTCTGTTCAAGAGATGTTGGATGCAGTTCTACAGGTTTATCCACAGGCCGATGTTGTGATTAAGTCAGCCGCTGTATCTGATTATCGCCCAGAACAAGTGTATGCCCATAAGGTCAAGAAAACACAGAGTGAGGACTTTTCGCTTTCGTTAGTAAAAGCCCCAGATATTCTTCGGACGTTAGGGGAACAGAAAACCCATCAGATGCTAGTCGGCTTTGCAGCGGAAACGCAGGAGGTTGAGAAGCACGCACTAGATAAAATGCGCCGTAAAAATTTGGACATGATTGTAGCAAATGATGTGTTGCAGGAAGGTGCGGGTATGGGTGTTGATACGAATATTGTGACCATCTATCAACAGGATCAAGCACCGATTCGTCTCGATAAAATGAGTAAGCGGGACGTAGCAGAGCGACTTATAGATGTAATAAAGCAGAATCTGCAAGTAGCGGTTCAAGAGGCGTGATGCCGCATGAATAATCATCAAATCAGAGCAAAAGTCATTGTAGATGTCCCAGCAACCCGGACCAATCGACCGTATGACTATGCTGTTCCCCTGTGGTTACAGCCGTTGGTAGCGGTAGGAAGTCGTGTTGTTGTACCGTTTGGACCCAGGAAGGTTCAAGGGTATGTCATCGGATTGATACAAGGACAAGAGGCAGATCATGATCCTGATGGCCCTGGCATGATCAAAATAAAAGAACTGGAAAAGGTATTAGACGATGTTCCTCCACTCTCCCTTGAATTAATTCAATTGGCGGAATGGATGAGCCATCGTTATTTATGTCCACTTACTATGTCCATTGCAGCGATGTTGCCTGCTGTTTTAAAAGGGAAAACAGAAAAATGGTACATGCTTGCAGATGAAGTCGATGAAGAACTGGCAGAAAAACATCCTATGTTACGCTATTTACTTCATCAAGGAAGCCTGCTGCAAACAGAAGCAGACAAGCAATTCCCTGTGGATAGTAAACAAATACCGAAATGGATTAAAAACGGATTAATTGTTAGTGAATATCAGGTGAAAAATCGGCTAACCCATAAAAAGCTAGCACATGTACAGCTTGCAATAGATGAGGTACGAGCATGGGAGCTTATGGAGAACATCCCCAAGCGTTCCTATCGTATGCGAGATGTACTTGAATTTTTGTTGAATCAGCAGAAGGAACAAGGACAGCAGGCATCATACCCAGTCAAGGATGTAATCGAAAAGCTATCTATTACTCGTTCCACACTTACAACGATGCAACAAAAAGGCTGGATAGCGATAGAGCAGAAAGAAGTAGGGAGGGATCCTTACGCCAATCGTACTTTTTCACCTCCGCCAAAGCATATATTGACACGGGAGCAACAACATAATTTAGCGGCTATTTTGCGTTCCGTTGAGCAAGAAGAATATCATTCCTTCCTACTGCATGGGGTCACGGGTAGCGGTAAGACTGAAGTGTATATGGAAGCAATCGAACATACGTTAGCAAAGGGCCGAGAAGCCATCTTTTTAGTGCCTGAAATTTCCTTGACACCTCAGATGGTAGAGAGGATTAAGGGGCGTTTTGGTGATAATGTAGCTGTATTACATAGTGCGTTGTCACAAGGTGAGCGCTATGATGAGTGGCGCAAAATTTTGCGGCAGCAGGTACAGGTGGTAGTTGGCGCCCGTTCGGCTATCTTTGCTCCGTTTCGTAATCTGGGCCTGATCATCATGGATGAGGAGCATGAGGGCTCTTATAAACAGGAGGAGACCCCAAGATATCATGCTAGGGATGTGGCGTTATGGCGAGCACAGATGAATAATGCTGTATTTATCATGGGTAGTGCCACACCCGCTTTGGAAACCTATGCGTTGGCAACGCGTGGACGTTATGATTTGTTATCAATGAAGTCGCGGGTAGGGAACAGGCCGCTTCCTAAAGTGCATGTGGTGGATATGCGGGAAGAGATGCGGGAACAAAATCGATCCATGTTTAGCAGGAGCCTACATCAAATGATTGCGGATCGGCTTCAAAAACAGGAGCAAATTGTCATTTTTTTGAATCGTAGAGGCTTCTCTACTTTTGTCATGTGCCGGTCCTGTGGCTATACATTGGCCTGCCCGCATTGCGATATCTCACTTACTTATCATCGAACAAATCATACGGCCCGCTGTCATTATTGTGGTTATACCATTTCCCAGCCAAGGCATTGTCCTGAATGTCAAAGTGATCACATTCGTTTTTTTGGCACAGGGACACAGAAGGTAGAGGAAGAATTGGCTAAATTATTTCCCGGTGTTCGCGTTATTCGAATGGATGTGGATACTACCTCCAAAAAAGGAGCGCACGAGGCGCTTTTGACCAAATTTCGCACTGGTCAGGGTGATATTTTATTAGGCACACAAATGATAGCGAAGGGTCTTGATTTTCCGCGTGTAACGCTCGTAGGAGTAATTGCTGCCGATACATCCTTACATCTGCCGGATTTTCGGTCGGCAGAAAAAACGTTTCAGCTTCTAACCCAGGTAGGGGGGCGAGCCGGTCGGCATGAACTCTCTGGTGATGTAGTCGTACAAACCTATACACCTGAGCATTACAGCATCCAGCATGCAACTCATCACGATTATGAGGCCTTTTATCAAGCTGAGATGGTCCACCGTAAGAAGAAGGGTTATCCCCCATTCTATCGGCTAGTATTGATCACATTTTCCCATGAGGATGTTCCTATGGTGATTCGGGCTGCGGAACAGTATGCCGCTTATTTACGGCCGCGGCTGGCGCAGACAACCGTAGTTCTAGGGCCTGTGGCCTCACCGATTGCCCGGATCAAAGATAGATTTAGGTTTCAGATCATGTTAAAATATCGTGATGAACCGAAAATATTTGATCTGTTGGCGCAAACTACGCTACATTTTGATGATTGGATGAAACAAAACAAAGTGTTGTCCACGATAGATGTCGACCCACAGATGCTACTTTAATCAGATCAAATGCAATTTATGCTGGATATAGATAAAGGAGGCCTTTTTTATGGCAATTCGCAACATCGTAAACCATCCTGATCCTATTTTAAGAGAAAAAGCAATACAGGTAACCAAATTTAACAGTAACCTGCACAAATTGCTTGATGATATGAAAGATACAATGTATGCTGCAAACGGGGTAGGGATTGCGGCTCCGCAGGTAGGTATTTCGAAACGCGTATTCGTGATGGATTGCGGCGATTTCTATGTAGAAGCGATCAACCCTGAAATCATTGAGTTTAGTGGCGAGCAATTTGACAATTATCCAGAAGGGTGCCTAAGTATTCCAGGCTTACATGGTGATGTTCGTCGTCATATGGTGGTCAAAATGCGTGCACAAGACCGTGACGGTAATCTCTATGAGCTAGAAGTAGACGACTTAGAAGCTCGTTGCATTCAGCATGAACTAGATCATTTGAACGGTGTTTTATTCATTGACATCGCTGAAAAAGTATATCCTGCAACAGAGGGCAAGGAAGGGGTTTAGCGTCTTGAAAGATACTCGTATTCTTTTTATGGGAACCCCTGATTTTGCTACACAAAGCTTGGAAGCCCTGATCACGAATGGTTTTCAGGTTGTAGGTGTTGTGACACAACCAGATCGTCCGGTCGGCCGCAAACGCGTGCTGACCCCTCCTCCGGTGAAAGAGCTAGCACTTCGTCACGGGTTGCCTGTTTATCAGCCGGAAAAAATTAGGGAGAGCGAAGCCGTTCAAAGTGTGTTGGATGCAACTCGTCCCGATTTGATTGTAACAGCAGCTTATGGTCAAATTTTACCTGTCTCTTTATTGGAAGCTCCTAAACATGGATGCATTAATATACATGCCTCCTTGTTGCCAAAATATCGTGGCGGCGCTCCCATTCACGCCAGCATTATTAATGGCGAGAAGGAGACAGGAGTTACCATTATGTATATGGTACAAGCGCTGGATGCAGGTGACATGATCTCGAAGGTGATTGTACCGATTGAAGAACGCGATACGGCAGCTAGCATGTTTGAAAAGTTAGCGACAGCCGGAGCAGACTTATTGATCGAAACGTTGCCTAAACTATTGAAGGGCGAGATCACACCAGAGCCTCAAAACCACGAGGAAGCTACCTTTGCGCCTAATATTAAACGTGAGAATGAGCGACTAGATTGGAATAAATCAGCGCGGGAAATATATAATCAGGTGCGTGGTATGAACTCATGGCCTGTTGCCTTTACGACTTTTGAAGGCAAGGTGTGGAAAGTTTGGTGGGCCGAAGTAGTGGAGCTAGCTGGCCAACTGGCTACACCGGGAACCATCATCGGCCGAACCGAGGATGGTCTCATCATTGCTTGTGGAGCGGGAAGTATTATCTTGAAAGAAATCCAACCAGAGGGCAAAAAGCGTATGAGCGTGTACGATTTCTTACGCGGTGCAGGCGCTTCAATTGCTTCAGGTTCGAAAGTAGGAGAATAGATTCGTGTCAAAAACGAGAAGTACAACAGCGCGGGAAGTAGCCCTAGATGTTCTAGTGAGAGTAGAAGAGAATCAATCCTATAGCAACCTAGAATTGAAATACGCTTTAGGTGAAGCAGGCCTTTCCAAAGCAGATGTAGGATTGGTAACGGAGCTTGTTTATGGAACAATTCAACGCCGAATGACGTTAGATGAAGTGATTGGTCAATTTGTAAAAGGTGGTACAAAAAAGCTTCAGGGCTGGGTCCTGCAATTATTACGGATGAGCCTGTATCAGGTTCGTTTTTTGGATCGTGTTCCCGATCGAGCAGCCGTACATGAAGCGGTTGAGATTGCCAAAAAGCGCGGACACAAGGGGATTTCCTCATTAGTCAACGGGGTTTTGCGCAATATTCTTCGCCAACCAGAGTCATGGGAAAAACTACCTAAAGGCATAACAAAGCAAATTGCGGTCACCGAGTCACATCCAGAGTGGCTGGTCAAGCGCTGGGTTAAGCAATATGGTGAGGAAACCACCAGAGCGATCTGTCACAGCAATAATCAGTCGCCTATGCCAAGCATTCGAGTAAATCGTTTGCGAACAACTGCTGATGCGTTGTTACAAGAAATGAAGGAAGCATTCCCTGAGGCTGCAAAATCTGAGCTAACGCCAGATGCTCTTTTGCTACAAAGTGGACATGCAGCAGGGTCTTCTTGGTTTCAAGAAGGATTTTGCACCATTCAGGACGAAAGCTCTATGCTAGTGGCCCCTGCCCTGCACCTTACTCCAAACCTACGAGTTCTGGATGCTTGTGCGGCACCAGGTGGGAAAACAACGCATATGGCAGAGTTGATGGGCAATCAGGGGGAGATTCTTGCTTGCGATGTCCATCCTCATAAACGCGAGCTAATTGAACAAAATGCGAAACGTCTAGGAATTACGATTATCACAACAATGGTAGCGGATGCGGCTGATTTAGTAGACCGTAACGTGGGTGAATTTGATCGGATTTTACTAGATGCTCCTTGCAGCGGATTTGGTGTCATTCGCCGTAAGCCTGACCTGAAATGGAATAAAACAGCAGAGGATATAAAAGCGATCTCTGAGATTCAATATGATTTGCTGGAGCGCGTTGCTCCTTTACTAAAGCCGGATGGTTACCTCGTTTATAGTACATGCACAATCGATTCTCAGGAAAATCAAGATGTTGTGGAGCGTTTTATTGCCGAGCACCCAGAGTATGAGCTGGATAAATCATTGGCAGAAGACTTGCCTACAGGCTTAACTGAAAAGATTGATGCTTCGAAGGGCTATGTGCAGATTTTGCCACACCACTTTTCTAGCGATGGATTCTTTATTGCCAGAATAAAGCGTGTTTCTAAATAAATAACGAACTGGTTTACCAGGCTGTATCAGGTGGCAGAAATCAGGTCTCTATGTGAAAAAAAGTCAAGTGGAAATCTGCAATTGCGGCTTTCCACTTTTCCTTTTCCGTCACAAAGGGTACAATGAGTGAATGGGGTTTGTTTCTTATCCCCAAATACAATGTAGTTACAACTAGTAAAAAGGTGAATCTTACAATGAACATTACGTCATTTACAGACAATAAACCCTTAATCTATAGCTTGCGTCTTGAAGAAATGAAACAATGGCTGGAAGAGAACGGGGAAAAAGCATTTCGAGCTGCACAAATTTTTGACTGGTTATATGTGAAACGAGTAACAGCATTTGAAGAGATGAGCAACCTGTCGAAGGCCTTGCGTGATAAATTAAATGAGGAGTTTCGCATCAATGCGCTAACCGAAATTACACATCAGGAATCAGCGGATGGAACAATCAAGTTCTTATTCCAACTGATAGATGGGCATGCCATTGAAACGGTAATCATGCGCCACAATTACGGAAATAGCGTATGTGTAACAACACAGGTAGGGTGTCGCATTGGCTGTACGTTCTGTGCATCGACACTGGGTGGCTTAAAGCGAAATCTGGATGCCGGTGAAATTGTGGCACAAGTATTGCAAGCCCAACGTGCCCTAGATGCAGATGAAGGACGTGTAAGTCATGTAGTTGTTATGGGGATTGGCGAACCATTTGAGAATTTTGAACCACTATTATCCTTCTTGAACATCATTAATGACAACCGGGGATTAAATATTGGTCAACGGCATATTACCGTTTCCACCAGCGGAATCGTGCCTAAGATTTATGAATTTGCTGAGCGTGGAGGGCAGGTGAACCTAGCTATTTCCCTTCATGCCCCTAACACAGAGCTAAGAACCAAGCTAATGCCGATCAATCGCGGCTTCCCGTTGGAAAAATTAATGGAAGCTTGTCATCATTATATAGCTAAAACGGGGCGTCGTATCTCCTTTGAGTACGGTTTGTTTGGTGGTCAGAACGACCAGCCGCATCATGCGGAAGAATTAGCCGAGTTAATCGGCGATATGCTTTGCCACGTTAACCTAATACCTGTGAACTACGTGCCAGAACGCGATTATGTTCGCACGGCTAAAAATGATATTTTCACCTTTAAACGCATTTTAGACGATCGCGGTATAAACGTTACAATTCGACGGGAGCACGGCAGTGATATTGCGGCTGCTTGCGGTCAATTGCGTGCGCAACACGCGAAAGAAACGGCAGGGTGATAAAGTATGGAAATAGCGATGAAATCGCATGTGGGGTGCGTCCGACAAGTTAATGAGGATTTTTATGCCTGTGCAGTTGACCTGGCTGGACGCGTACTTGCAGTTGTCGCAGATGGCATGGGCGGTCATCAAGCTGGCGATGTTGCGAGCAAAATGGCGGTTGAACGCATTTTAAAAGAAATGAAAAAAGTTGAACATAGCATGGCTCCTTTAGAAGAGCGAGAATTATTGATGGATGCTTTACTTCTTGCTAATCAAGAGGTATATGAGTATGCCGAGGCACATCCGGAGTGTAATGGGATGGGAACCACAGTCGTTGCTACACTAATAGGAAATGATGAGGGTGTCACCGCACACATTGGTGATAGTCGTTTGTATATTTATAAGGAAAATGAGCTGATTCAGCATACAGAGGACCATTCGCTTGTACAGGAATTGTTAAAAAGCGGGCAAATCAATCAAATGGAGGCGTCCCTGCATCCGCAGCGCAATGTCCTGATGAGAGCTCTAGGTACGGAGGATCATGTTCGAATTGATCTGGGACAGTTTGAGTGGTCAGATGGCGATATTGTGCTGCTTTGCTCAGACGGATTATCCAACAAAGTTCCAGAAGAGATCATAGAGGAATGGTTAGCTAAACCAATACCTTTGCAGCAAAGCGTGGACGCACTCGTTCAATATGCACTTGATGCAGGGGGAGAAGATAATATTACTTGTGTGGCCATACGTAATAAAAAGAAGCCTTCGCAAGTCTGTGAGAAAGAGGGGGGAGGAGAATGCAAGGTCAACGACTAGGTGGGCGCTATCAACTTGAGGAAGTGATTGGTGGCGGCGGAATGGCTATTGTTTACAAAGCCAGAGATCTTGTATTAAATCGAATCGTTGCCGTCAAATTGCTAAGACCCCAATTTGGCACGGACGAAGACTTTGTAGAGAGATTTCGCAGAGAAGCGCAAGCGGTAGCAAGTCTTTCGCATCATAATATCGTCAATGTTTATGATGTTGGGCAAGACGATGATATTCATTATATGGTGATGGAATATATCGAAGGCTCAACCTTAAAGGAAATTATCACCGCCCAAGGTGGCATGATGATGAGTGAGGCGGTTCGAATCGCGATGCAGGTGTGTGACGCACTAGATCACGCCCATCAAAACCAGATCATTCATCGCGATATTAAGCCGCACAATATCATGATTGGAACGAATGGTCGTGTGAAGGTAACGGATTTTGGGATTGCCCGTGCGGTTACGTCACAGACGATTACACAGACGGGTTCGGTACTTGGCTCAGTCCATTATTTTTCTCCTGAACAAGCTCGTGGAGGAATCACGGCAGAGAAATCCGACATTTATTCTCTCGGAATTGTACTGTATGAAATGGTTACCGGCACGTTGCCATTTTCAGGAGATTCACCCATTACTGTAGCGCTTAAGCATTTACAAGACCCATTGCCTGAACCACGTAAATTAAATCCAGCTATTCCACAAAGCTTGGAAAATGTTATTATTCGTGCTTTGGCTAAGGACCCATTTCAGCGCTACAAGTCTGCACGGGAAATGTATGAGGACTTGGAAACGTGCTTGTCAACAGAAAGACGTCATGAATCAAAGCTTACGTTTGCAAGTGATATAGATGATGAAGAAACAAGGGTCATTTCAGCAATCACGCCAGATATGCTGGAGAAAAATAAACAAGATAGCTATCAACCGAGAACCTATCCTACCCGCACTCCTCAAAAGGTGGCAAGCACAGAGGAGCAATATAGAGACGAGGAGGAAGAGGAGGAGGAGAACTTGGCTAACAAGAAAAAGGGGATCTGGTGGAAGCGAAGCCTTCTTTGGTCTGGTATCGCTGTTCTATTCGTTGTTTTGGCTATTTTTGGTTTTAACCTTGCAATGAAGATACTCACTGTTCCAGAAACAGATGTACCTAATGTGATTGGAATGACGAGAGAGCAAGCAGATACGGCCCTGAAAAATGCTGGATTAAGTGCTACGTTTGAAGAGGCCTTTAATGCCGAAGACAAGGGCAAGGTTTTTGAGCAAGATCCAGCGGCAACAAGGCGCGTTAAAGAAAATAGCGCAGTAATTGTAATGATCAGTAAAGGAAAACAATTGCTACCGACTCCTGATTACGTCGGTATGTCACAACAGGAAGCAGAACAAAAAGCACGTTTAGCTAACTTTAAGGAAGTAAAGATTGTTATGAAAGAAAGCAATGATGTTCCAGCGGGACAGGTCATGACTCAAGATCCAATGCCAAATGTTAATCTTGCTTTTGTAGATACTGTCATGACCTTAACGGTTAGTGAAGGGAAAAAACGGACAAAAGTACCAAACGATTTAGTTGGTAAGCATTGGGAGATGGCGAAAGCTTCTCTTAACAATGTAAATCTAAAGGAGGGAGAATTATCAGAGCAGGGTTCTTATGAACACCGGGAAAGAGGTATTGTCCTTTCCACAAATCCTCCTGCTAACACTGTAGTCGAAGAAGGTACGAAGGTTAACATGGTAATAAGCAATGGACAATGGCCTTCTGATGCCAAGATTGTAAGTGTTCCTGTTCATGTTGAGCACGATCCTGTCGAAGTACCTTCTGCAACCATTGAAATCGTTGTAAATGATGCTCGCAAAACGGAACTAAAGCCCATTCATCAATCTATATCAGAAAGCGCTGATTTTAGCGTTGAAGTAATCTTATCGCCAGAGACGAATGGAAAAATCGAGGTTAGGAAGAATGGCGAAACAATCAATACCATAGATGTTGATTATCAATCGTATCCGTAATACGCTGGAGGTACATGCATGCCAGAAGGGCGAATTGTAAAAGCATTAAGTGGATTTTATTACGTGGCCGATCAAGCGAATCCAGAGCGAATCGTCCAATGTCGAGCTCGTGGCTTGTTTAAAAAGAAAGGGGCAAAGATTACCCCTTTAGTTGGCGATTGGGTTGTATTTGAGGCCCCAAATGATCGAGATGGGTATGTGATGGAGATAGAAGAGCGAACAAGTGAGCTGGTTCGCCCTTCTATTGCCAATGTTGATTTAGCTGTCCTAGTATTCTCTGCTAAGGAGCCTGATATGAGTCCGTTGCTGTTGGATAAATTCCTTGTGCATACGGAGCATGCTGGCATTGATGCGATTATTGTTATTACGAAGGCAGATTTATTGGAAGAGCAAGATTGCAGCAGGTTTGTAGCGGAATATGAAAAGGTGGGATATCGAGTGATTCCCACCTCCATTCTTGATCGGCGTGGTGTAGAACAAGTCCGTGAAGAGCTGATTGGAAAGCTAGCGGTGTTTGCTGGACAATCAGGAGTAGGGAAATCATCTTTGCTAAATGCTATTTTTCCAGGAATAAGTCTACAAACGGGAGAAATCAGCCAAAAGCTAGGACGCGGTCGACACACTACTCGCCACGTAGAGCTGCTTCCATTAAAGGAAGGTGGCTATGTTGCGGATACACCTGGATTTAGTTCATTGGATTTTATCAATATGACCGAGCTAGATTTGGCGCAAGCATTTCGTGATTTTGAGCAACGAAGCGATGAGTGTAAGTTCCGGGGATGTTTGCATATAACGGAACCAAGCTGTGCAGTCCAAGCGGCTTTGCAGGCTGGTGAAATCGTTGAACATCGTTATAAACATTATCTACAGTTCATGGAAGAGTTGAGAGAATACCTGAGGAGGAACAAACAATGGTAAAAATCGCACCATCTATTCTATCAGCTGATTTTGCTCGCTTAGGAGAAGAGATTAAAGATGTAGAACGTGGAGGCGCTGACTGGATTCATGTAGATGTAATGGATGGTCATTTTGTCCCTAATATTACGATAGGTCCCTTGATCGTCGATGCGATTCGTCCAGTCACACAACTTCCTTTAGACGTACATCTGATGATTGAAGAACCGGATCGCTATATCGCTCAATTTGCTAAAAGTGGAGCAGATTACATCACTGTTCATCAGGAAGCTTGCCGCCATTTACATCGAACTATTCACCACATTAAAGAACAAGGTGTAAAGGCAGGGGTTGTTTTAAATCCAGCTACTCCAATTAGCACGATCGAGCATGTGCTAGAGGATTTGGATCTGGTGTTATTGATGACGGTAAACCCAGGCTTTGGCGGTCAAAAATTTATACATAGCGTATTACCAAAAATACGTGATCTACGTCATTTATTAAATGAACGTGGTTTATCTCATGTTGATATTGAAATTGATGGTGGGGTAAATGCTCAAACGGCACGCTTGTGTGAGGATGCTGGAGCAACTGTACTTGTCGCAGGTTCTGCTGTTTATAATCAACCAGATCGAGCAAAGGCGATCGCTGAGATTCGCGGCTAACAAAAAAGGATGACTCTCTCATTTTTATACGGAGGGAGCATCCTTTTTTTATGACCATCTCTGTGAGCTTTTGGATTCGTTTAATATAGGAAAAAAAGAATGAAAAGAGTATGTAAATATTACAGTGTGAATCCATAATAGGAATGCGTACCTTGAAGATTAAAGGTGCGCATTTTATATTTACATGCATATTTGTCTTTGGTGACCTAATAAAGAACAGATATTTATGCATAAAAAATGCATAAAAACCGAAAAAATGTATAAATGCTGGTTTTGAGCAGGTTATAAAGGCGAATATATGTGAATAGATGATTAGTTTTGATCGCACACTATACGGAGATTTTATTTGAAGTAAGCTGATAGGACAAGAATTATGGTTAGATACGCACTGTCTTTTTATGAAGTTTTAAAAAATATTATTAAATTTTACTTTCTTATTTTTATACATATGGTATTATAAATATAAGTTTTCAGTGTTTCGTAAATAATTGGATTACACACATCGTAGATCATCGGTGTTTCATACAGGAGGGTATTATTATGAGAAAATCTACAAAATCATTCGCAGCAATTGCCTTATCTACTTTATTATCTGTTTCTTTATTAACAGGCTGTGGTTCTGCTAGTCAGGACAGTGGAAATGCAGCTAACAAAAACACAGATCAAGCAACGGCTAAAACCTTAACGATGTTCACGTCAGCGGATTACTATCCGTATGAATTCCATGAAACAAAGGATGGCAATGACCAAATTGTAGGCATGGACATCGATATTGCTACTTATATTGCAAAGGAACTTGGTTATGAATTAAAAGTAGTGGATACAGATTTTAATGGTCTGGTTCCTGCTCTTCAATCAAAACGAGCAGACTTCGTAATGGCGGGGATGTCCACTTCACCTGAGCGTAAGAAGAATGTAGATTTCTCCAATAATTATTATGAAGCAAAAAATACATTAGTGAGCAAAAAAGACTCGCCTATAACCAAGCCAGAACAGCTATCAGGTAAACGGCTAGCCGCTCAAATTGGCTCTATGCAAGAAAAGGCCGCTCAAGTGATTGCGAAAGAGGTTAATGGGGTTGAGGTGGTTTCCTTAAATAAAATGGGAGAAATCATTCAAGAGGTGGTTACGGGTCGATCTGCGGCGGCAGTTGTAGAAAATACCATCGCCCAAGGCTTTCTGGAGAAAAACCCTGGTTTGCAATCAACGGTTATGACAACAAATAATACAGAAGGTTACGCAATTGCTTTCCCAAAAGGATCAGAACATGTGGAAAAGTTTAATGAAATCTTGAAAAAGATGGAAGAAAACGGTGAAATGGACAAACTGATTAAAAAGTGGCTGGGACAATAATCCCAGTCTGCTTTTTTTACGGGACAAGATGATGAAGCAGAGGTGAACATAAAACATGAATACAAGCATACCAATAGATTTTTCAGTGCTTACACCACATATACCCTACATGCTAGAGGGTATGGGAATTACCTTACAATTTACGGTTTTATCGGTTTTTTTCGGATTTATTCTGGGCACAATCCTAACCCTATGTAAAATATCCAATAGCAAATCTTTACAGATATTTGCTGCTTTTTATACAAGTATTTTTCGTGGTACACCATTGCTGGTTCAACTCTTATTGATTTATTATGCCATTCCGCAATTAACCGATTATCAGATTCCAGCTTTATTTGCTGGGGTTCTCGCTTTTAGCTTGAATTCCGCAGCCTATTTGTCAGAGACCATGCGCGCTGGAATTTTGGCTGTAGACAAGGGGCAGTGGGAAGCGGCTAAGGCATTAGGGGTTCCTTACTCTCGCATGATGAAGGATATTATTTTTCCTCAGGCGATTCGTAACATTTTACCTGCCATTATGAATGAATTTATTACCTTACTTAAGGACTCATCCTTAGTATCCGTTATTGGAGTGGCGGAAATCTTGCGCCGTGCAGATGTCGTCAAGGGTCAATTGTATATTTATTTTGAGCCTTTAGTGTTTGCAGGCTTACAGTACTATATTTTGGTTATGATTTTAACGCTACTGTCTACATGGCTAGAACGGAGGCTGCGTCGTAATGGTTAAAATTGAAAGTTTGCATAAAGCATACGGGAAACTGGAGGTTCTGAAAGGAATCAGTACCAGCATTAAAAAAGGGGATGTAGTTGCTATTATTGGACCATCTGGTTCGGGCAAATCTACATTTTTACGTTGCATGAATATGCTAGAGGAGCCTACAAAGGGACAAGTAATGATCAACGGGATGGATATTACCAATTCGAAGGGAAACATCCAAGAGATTCGGCAGAAGGTGGGAATGGTGTTTCAGCATTTTCATTTGTTCCCACATATGACGGTACTGCAAAACCTGACCTACGCACCAATCAAGGTAAAAAAATTAACGAAGGCGGTTGCGGAGAAAAAGGGAATGGAGCTTTTGGAACGCGTTGGGCTGGCTGATAAGGCAGGGGTCTATCCAAGTAGCTTATCAGGTGGGCAAAAGCAACGTGTTGCGATTGCGCGAGCCTTAGCAATGGAACCAGAGATTATGCTCTTTGATGAGCCCACGTCCGCTCTTGATCCAGAAATGGTCAAAGAGGTCTTAGAAGTTATGAAAAGCCTGGCGAACTCTGGTATGACAATGGCAATTGTTACACATGAGATGGGCTTTGCTCGTGAAGTGGCAGATCGTGTACTGTTTTTGGATGGCGGGTTGCTAATTGAGGATGCCTCCCCGCAGGAGTTTTTTACAAATCCAACAAGTGAACGTGCCCGTCAGTTTTTGGAAAAAGTATTATAAAAAGCCGAAGTAAAACGCCGAAATAAAAAGCAGTGTAAAAGACAGGTGTTGTCCCTATTGGACAGCACCTTTTTTCGTGTCGAAACTCAATTTTATTCATGCTTATCCATTGGTAATGTAGTATTCAAAGTAGTGATTTTTGATGTGACATTTTTAGTATTCCGATATATTGTCCGTATGCGTATGATTAGAAAACAAATAGAATGAAGGGGGAATAATAGTAGATATAGATGGAATTCTTCTGTATAAAGGAGGAAACATAGAGGGCTCTTATTTTAGCATATCGAGGACAAAGAGTACGAAATCGGAGTGTTTGAGATTCTACATAAATTCAATGGTTTTATACTAGGCTTACGTTTACTTCCCCTAGGAGCGACCGTACAATATAGAGTAGCTTCCTAAATGAGCTAAAACAATTTGATATGAAAAAAACTACTAAGAGGCACGTACTGGAGAAAGGAATGTAAGCACAATGATTGATTTTACTATACATATTTGCACAGGTGGAGACCTCGATATGCTGCCGCAGATGGAGAGAGAGGATTTATTAATCGGAGTGGACGGGGGAGCGATTGCTTTACTAGAAGGAGGGATGATCCCGCATATTGCCGTGGGGGATTTTGATACCATTCAGGAAGAGGGGCTTAGACTGCTTCAGGAGGCAGGTATTGCTATTAAAAAGTTCTCCGCCATGAAGAATGCCACTGACACGGAAATTGCCGTAGAGATCGCTATGGAGGCTGCACGAGAGCATTTGCGTGATTTGAGTGCTACACTAGATAGCGAGGATGGTGTCGTGCATTTATATCCAGATCATCGCTTCAAGATCATAATGTATGGGGCGGTAGGTAGTAGATTGGATCATTCGCTTGCCAATTTATCACTGTTAAAAAAAGCGCATCGTGAAGGTGTCTGGATGGAGATTGTTAATCGACAAAATCGTGTCATGCTGTTATCCGATCATTTTCCAAACGTCAATCTTCGCGGACACTCTGGTGAATTTCTGTCCTTAGTGCCAGCTTCGCAGGAGGTGACTGGCATTTATTTAACAGGCTTTGCTTATCCATTGACCGATGCGACTATTGCATTTGGCTCCTCTATTGGGATTAGTAATGAATGGGCAAGTGAATATGGCAAAATAGAACGTGCATCAGGGGATTTATTTGTGATCGCAGCCCGAGATTGTTAAATCTTTACACAGGCTTTGGATTCTTACCTGCTGCTATTGATTTTTCTAGAAAAACTAGCAACAAATGAACTTTGGACGCATATACATATCAGGTAGGCAGGTACTGTTCTTACGTGATGAAGTTTTTCTATTTTTCCCCGGCATACTGGACATATGTTTGACCCTCTTCGGAATATGTATGTAATAGCTTTATTACGGAATAAGCCTAAGGGGGGTGCGACCTGGTATGAGTTTTCGCTCGTTTCACGTGAAGCAGGGGATGGCAATCAAGCGCGTTCTCGGAGTCATTTTTGGAGTGGGTGGACTTATCCTCATTTTGAATACGATGCCCCTCTGGGTGTGGTATGCCATCTTGGGAACAGCACTCATAGCAACAGGCTGGTTTTTATTTCATCACAAGTAATTCCGGAGTAAGGAGGGGTCAAGATGCGTTTCTATACGATCAAGTTGCCGAAAATTCTAGGTGGTATGGTTCGCGCCATGATTGAAGCTTTCAATAAGAAAGCCAAGTAAACGCTGAGGATGTGGCTCAGATGAGAGGCGACATTCGATTGCCCATCAGCATTTTAAACAGGCATTCACCCTGTATTTTTTGGTAGGTGGATGCCTTGGTATTTATGATGATTCCCATCTTAGGGGATAATAATAGTAAATAAAAAAAGCACCCAAGAAAGGTGCTTTTTTTACATGTTACATGTAAGTGCAACGTTGTCGTATCTAGTCAAAGACCAGACAGACCCATTCTATGACGAACCAAACAAATTGATTCGCTTCTAGCTCAGCCTTTGCTGAGTTATACGCGAGTTACAAGACCAGATTTCAAAGCTCTAGTGCTTACATAAACGCGTTTTGGTTTCCCGTTAACAAGGATGCGCACTTTTTGAACGTTAACACCCCAAGTACGGCGGCTAGCACGCATAGAGTGAGAACGCGCATTACCAGCTTTCGCTGTTTTTCCAGTAACAAAACATTTACGTGACATTTACATCCACCTCCCTTGAAGCTATTAAACAAGCCCAATACGGGCATAAGAACAGCTTGATCCATAGTATCATAGCAAGCTGTCAATTGCAATACTTGACAGGAAATTCCCTGTGGCTATTTCGACAAATGAAAAAACCTTCAAATCGCACTTTACTTATAGTAGAATGGGGTGAAGTACAAGATATACCATTATACGGATTGGTCTTTTGTAAAAGGAGGAACCTGAAATGCCAGTT
The DNA here is from genome assembly GCF_000219535.2 of Brevibacillus laterosporus LMG 15441. Lineage (NCBI taxonomy): Bacteria > Bacillati > Bacillota > Bacilli > Caryophanales > Paenibacillaceae > Brevibacillus > Brevibacillus laterosporus. Next base: position 3,760,269 of record NZ_CP007806.1, on the reverse strand, counting down.
GAAATGAATACACCTCTTGGAAAAATTGATGTTAGTGAGGAAGTAATCGCTCGAATTGCTGGCGGGGCCGCCATGGAAGTATTTGGATTGGTGGGTATGGCTTCCCGTAAAGCATTAAAGGACGGAATTGCAGAACTTCTAAAAAAGGATAATTTGAGTAAAGGCGTTGTTGTTCGCAATGAGAATAACGATGTTAGCTTAGATTTGCATATTATTGTGAGCTATGGTACAAAGATTTCTGAAGTGGCTGGCAATGTGCAGAGCCGTGTGCGATATACACTCGAACAAACGCTAGGAGTCGAGGTATCGGCGATTAATATATATGTCCAAGGGGTCAGAACAGACCGTGAACTGTAAGGAGGAAAAGTAGTGGTACACAAGCGTCTTGATGGCGTGCAATTTAGTCAGATGGTTTATCTAGGCGCCAATAACCTGCATACGAACTACAAAATAGTAGATGCTTTAAACGTGTTCCCTGTTCCAGATGGCGATACTGGTACAAATATGAATCTTACGTTTACAGCTGGTGTAGAAGAGCTTTCCCGTAAAGAGTCTGCACACATCGGTAATTCAGCTCAGGCGTTGGCAAAAGGACTTTTAATGGGGGCCCGCGGAAACTCAGGTGTTATTTTGTCTCAATTATTCCGTGGATTTAGCAAGGTGGTGGCAGGTAAGGAAACCATCGATGCTCGCACGTTTGCAGATGCATTAAAAATGGGCGTGGATACAGCATATCAGGCGGTAATGAAACCAGTAGAGGGTACTGTTCTTACGGTAGCACGTGAAGCTGCTGAAATGGCTGTTAAAATCTCTCGCACGACGGATGACATCCTTACTGTGATGGACAAAACCTTTGAACAGGCAAAGCTTACTCTAAGCCAAACCCCTGAATATCTGCCTGTTTTAAAAGAGGTAGGCGTTGTTGACTCCGGTGGGCAAGGATTGGTTTACATCTACGAGGGCTTTGTTCGTTCCTTGCATGGTGAGAAGGCTGTTGAGCAAAAACAGATGCCTGGCAAAGCTACTACGTTACAGAATATGAGTGATCTGGTTGAAGAGAAGCATAGCGCTCAATCTCAATTAAAAACAGAAGACATTCTGTATGGATATTGCACGGAGTTCATGGTGTATTTGACTGGAAGTACAGAAGCGAATAAAAAGCCTTTTGCTGAAGCCACGTTCCGTGCGCAATTAGATACAATGGGAGATTCATTGCTGGTTGTATCTGATGAGGATGTCATCAAAGTACATATTCACGCTGAACACCCAGGAAATGTGCTTAACTATGCACAGCAATTCGGTTCACTGCATCGAATTAAAATTGATAATATGCGTGAACAGCATTCCAATATCCTGCGTGAAGAAACAGCTCACGTGACTTCTGAAGAAGTACAGGCTGAATCAGCATCTATAGCAATCAAAGATGAGCAAGAGCTCCCAGTACCTTATGGAATTATTGCGGTAGCAGCAGGAGACGGAATCGCGGAGATTTTCCAAAGCTTAGGAGTACAAGTAGTGGTTCAAGGTGGACAAACCATGAATCCAAGTACCGAAGACTTCGTAAAGGCTATTGAAGAGCTTCACGCTGAAAAAATGATTATCCTACCAAATAATAAAAACATCATCATGGCTGCACAACAGGCGGCTGTATTGGCAAGTGTACCTGTTGCTGTTGTACCGACGAAGAGTGTGCCACAAGGGATGGCAGCGTTGGTAGCATTTAATGGCGGAGAAGAATTAGAGAGCAATAAAGAAATGATGACAAAAGCGCTGGAGCAGGTAAAAACAGGGCTGGTTACGCATGCAGTTCGAGATACCAAAATGGGGGATGTCGAAATTGCAGAGGGTGACTTTATTGGAATCAACGAAGGAACCATCATTACAGCACAAGCAGATATGATGGACAGTGCTATGGAGCTTTTGAAAAACATGGTAGATGAAGAGACAGGGCTGGTTACAATTATCTATGGTGAAGGTGCTTCCGAAGAGCAGGGGGCCCTACTAGAGGAAATGCTAGCGGATTTATTTGAGGATGTGGAAGTTGAGATCCTTTCTGGTAGACAACCACTTTATCCTTTCATTTTTGCTGTCGAGTAGGAGAGGAGTAATGTTACGTTGTCACCTATTGTAATTGTTACGGATAGTGCGTCAGATATTGATCCAGCTCTGATTACAGAGCTAGGTATTGAGATCGTTCCTTTGAAGGTGAGCTTTGGTGCTGAAACCTTTCTGGATGGAATCACTATACGCTCTGCTGAGTTTTTTGAGCGTTTACGTTCGTCCGACGTATTTCCAAGAACATCTCAGCCATCACCAGTAGAGTTCTCTCAAAAATTCCAAGAAATTAGTGAGAAGCATGGTGCGGATGTTTGCATCATTGCTATTTTGTTGTCCAGTCAGTTATCGGGTACGTACCAATCCGCTGTTATTGGCAAGGGAATGCTCGAACAAGACCTAGACTTGACGATTATTGACTCGAAGAAGGGTGCTATGTTTGAGGGACTCCTTGTTGTTGAAGCAGCTAAAATGGCGCGTGCAGGATGCTCTAAACAACAAATTCTGGATGAAGTGGACCGGATGATTCAGCAAATGCAGAATTTCTTTATCATCGACACTTTGGAGTTTTTACAAAAAGGCGGTCGAATCGGTCGCGCTTCCGCATTTATTGGTTCGCTTTTAAACATTAAGCCGATCCTGTCGCTAGATGCAAATGGTGCTGTGTATGCCTTTGACAAGGTACGCGGCAATAAAAAAGCAGTGGCTAGGATGCTGAATGAACTAAAATCCTATGCTGCCGATGCAAGAGTAAAGGTAGCCATTCTGCATGCAAATGCGTTAGAAGAAGCAAAGTCGTTAAAAGAGCGGGTCGCTCAGGAATTCCAGGTAATTGAAACCTATATATCCGAAATTGGTCCTGTTATCGGAGCACATATTGGACCAGGCGGAATTGCCTGCGCAATGGTAAAAGAGTAGGAATAACACAACATTTTATTGTGAATAAAGGTTCACGAAAAACCAAGAGAATAAGGGACACCTTGCTTGAATCGTGCAAATAGCGATTAGGTAAGGTGTTTTTGTTTTGCATTCGTACAAATAAGAGGGTGGGGTTGATATCCAGCAGATGAGCATATGATGAAAGCATTATAAACGAAACATTTTGGCACACGTCCTATAATTATTCATAAGATAAAGATAAAAAATAGTTAGACTCCAAATGGAATGGAGGTCCTTATGAAAAAAACAACACGATTAAAGCAGCTCATTCGTTCTGAAGAAATTGAATTTTTAATGGAAGCTCATAACGGATTATCAGGCAAAATTGCAGAGAATTGTGGCTTTAAAGGAATTTGGGCTAGTGGTTTGACCATTTCGGCTTCGCTGGGTGTGAGGGACAACAATGAGGCGTCCTGGACCCAAGTGCTAGATGTATTAGAGTTTATGAGTGATGCTACTTCTGTACCAATTTTGCTAGATGGCGATACGGGTTATGGAAACTTCAATAATGCAAGGAGATTGGTAAAAAAATTAGAGCAAAGGAGCATAGCGGGTGTATGCATTGAAGATAAGCTTTTTCCAAAAACCAATTCGTTTATCAAAAGTGAAATGCAACCGCTTGCCAATATTGATGAGTTCTGTGGAAAGATTAAAGCGATGAAGGATAGTCAAACAGATGAGGATTTTGTTGTTGTGGCAAGAGTAGAGGCATTCATTGCAGGGTGGGGGCTAGAAGAATCCTTACAAAGAGCTGAAGCTTATCGACAAGCGGGAGCGGATGCTATTCTGATCCACAGTAAAAGATCCGATGTCACAGAAATTGATGCTTTCATGAAAGAATGGGCGTTTAGACATCCTATTGTGATCGTACCGACTAAATATTACAAAACGCCGGTGGACAAATTTGAAGAATTGGGTGTGAGTATGGTCATCTGGGCGAATCACAATCTGAGATCTTCAATTGTTGCTATGCAACAAACCTCGAAACAAATTTTTGAACAGAAAAGCCTCATTCAGGTGGAAGAGAATTTGGCAACGTTAGACGATGTGTTCCATCTACAGAATGCGGATGAATTAAAGGAAGCGGAAAAGAAATATCTCCCTGCAAACGGACTTAAATCCTAGATGTAAAAAAGGATGATTAATGGTGCTAAATACGAATCTGTTTGTTAATGAATTGAGAAAGCGGGGATTCCAATTTTACTGTGGAGTTCCTTGTTCGTTTCTAAAGGATTTTATCAACTATGTCAAAAATGAATGTACGTATGTGGGGGCTACCAATGAAGGCGAAGCTATAGCTATCTCATCTGGAGTAGCGTTAGGAGGAGAAAAGGCAGTTGTTTTTATGCAAAATTCCGGTCTGACCAATGCTGTTTCCCCATTAGTATCACTCAACCATCCTTTTCGTCTTCCAGTTCTTGGATTTGTCAGTTTGAGAGGAGAAGAAGGGATTCAAGATGAGCCACAGCATGAATTAATGGGCAAAATAACGACACAGCTCCTTGATTTAATGCAAGTAAAATGGGAATTTTTATCAGTCGATATAGAAGAAGCGAAGGAGCAGATTAACCGAGCTAATGAATATGTGGAAGCGAATCAGTCTTTTTTCTTTGTTGTCAGAAAGAAAACCTTTGAAAAGGTTAAGCTGTTCAATCAAGAGCCTTCTGGGAAAGGCAATCTATATAAAAAGCAAAAAAATAAACAGGATGCTGTTCCAAAACGTTCAGAAGCGTTGGAGGTTATTAACGCACTAAAAGATAGTCAAACAATTCAGCTTGCCACAACTGGAAAAACGGGACGGGAACTGTATGAAATTGAGGATGCTAACAATAATTTATACATGGTTGGCTCTATGGGATGCATTAGCTCTCTAGGACTCGGTCTAGCCCTAACCAAAAAGGATAAAGAGATTGTTGTCATTGACGGGGACGGTTCCATGCTGATGCGTATGGGGAGTCTGGCTACAAACGGGTACTATGCTCCAGACAATATGCTCCATATTCTACTCGACAATCATGCCCACGATTCTACGGGTGGACAAAGCACCGTATCACATACGATTGATTTTGTAGAAATTGCTTCCGCCTGCGGGTATCTGACATCCACCTACATTCACAGCTTGAAGGAATTGGAAGCCTCCATTCGAGAATGGAAACAAACGAAAGGACTTACTTTTCTCTATTTGAGAATTGCCAAAGGTTCCTTGGAGCAGCTTGGTCGCCCTAAAATAAAGCCTTATGAAGTAAAAGAGAGGCTGCAGGCGTTTGCAAGTAGCAATGTATCCCGTTTTGGAAAGGGGGATATCTGATGCAGATCGTGAAGAGAAATATTTTATTGAATCCCGGTCCCGCCACAACAACGGATAGTGTGAAATACGCCCAAGTAGTTCCTGATATTTGTCCTCGTGAAACAGAATTTGGTGACCTATTGGAATATGTATCTACAGAGCTTACCCAGTTGGTTGCTGATACGAAGGATTACACGACGGTCTTGTTTGGCGGTTCCGGTACAGCAGCTGTAGAAGCTATTATTAGTTCTGTTGTGCGCGATGATACTGTACTTGTCATTAACAATGGTGCGTACGGAAAACGCATATGTGAAATTGCCAAAGCCTACAATCTGCCCCTCCTCGAATTCACTAGTCCTCACGATGATGGAATCGATTTAGTTGCACTAGAAAACACGATCAAAAAATCCTGCCAAAAAATCTCCCACCTAGCCGTAGTTCACAACGAAACGTCTACTGGTCTTTTAAACAATCTTGAAGCGATTGGAGCCATTTGCGAAAAATATCATATTGATATGATTGTGGATGCAATGAGCTCATATGCGGCCGTTCCCATTCAAATGGACAAAATGAATATCAGTTTTTTGGCTGCAAGCTCTAATAAAAATCTACAGGGTTTTGCAGGTGTCGCATTTGTCGTTGCCAATCGAAAGAAATTGGAACGTATCCGGGACAATAAGCCCAAAAATTATTACCTACACCTCTATGAACAATATCAGTTTTTTTGTGAGTCCCGTCAAATGCGTTTTACTCCTCCTGTCCAGACCTTCTATGCACTAAAGCAAGCGATCGACGAATTGAAAGAAGAGGGGGTAGAGAGAAGATACCAAAGATATGTGAAATCGTGGGAAACATTAATCAAAGGCATGGATAGGCTTCATTTGAATTATATTATTCCAAAGGAGCATCATTCCAAAATCATTACTTCCATCGTTGAGCCTGATTGTAGCGGATACAATTTCAATGAAATGCACGATTATTTGTACGATCAAGGCTTTACCATTTATCCTGGGAAATTTGCAGATTCAAAAACATTTAGGGTGGCAAATATTGGGGATATTACCTATAAGGATATTGAGGATTTTTTGAGTATCCTAGAAAGTTATTTACAAGCCATTGGTTATCCTTTTGCAAAGGAAGATGCCTAATGAGAGCAAGAAATAAATGGTCAAAATATTTATTTTTAAAACGGTCAAAAAGTTTAGCACCGTACTTGCCGGAAACACAACGGATGTCAAAAAGCGCCTTTTGGGATTTGATTAATCGGTATGGAAAGGTGATTCTAAAGCCTGTCAGGGGAAGGGGAGGGGCGGGCGTCATTCAAGTATCTTCACTAGGGGATCGTAAATTTAATATACACAGTGAAAATAAAAGGAAGACCATAAAAGGGAAAAAACGGACTTATCACTACATCAAAAAAAAGATAAGATCGACTGCTTATATGATTCAACGGCGAATTTCCCTTGCTACAATCCATAAACGTCCTTTTGATATGCGGATCATTGTACAGCGCAGAAGATATTCTGATTCGTGGAAAGTTACTGCCAGAGCAGCTAAAGTAGCTGGCAAAGGTTATTTCGTCACCAATAATACTAGGAGTAAAGGAAAGATGCTGCACGTTCAAAGGGCACTTCAAAAATCATCACTTAAAAATCATTCGAATCAACTTCTCCTCTCTAATGTTAAACAGGTGGCTTTAATGTCCGCAAAAAGGCTAAGAGTAGCATTTCCATCGCATCGTACCTATGGAATGGATATAGGATTGGATAAGAAGGGGAAGGTATGGATTATTGAAACAAATCATTATCCAGCTATTTCTCACTTCCGCAAGCTGGGTGATAAAGCTATGGTGTATCGAATTTTGGCATATCAAAAGGGTAGATAAGTAGGGACTTTGGAAGTAAAGGATCGGTTTTTCAATGGATCATAGTAGAATAGTAAGGTTCTTGTAACGTAAACGTGGCAATCTTTTATGAATGAATGGTTGTCACGTTGGTTACCTATTTTGCTGGGATATTAAAGTATGCTAAGACAAGCTGACGTAGCAGGTGCGCCCATGGAATCCTATTCATTTTTAATGTTCGGGATATTTCGTTATTGTTTTTTCCTTTTATATGAGAATCTCTATTCCCTTTTTGGCAAACCATACATATACAGGCTACAACAGCAAACTGGAACGCAGAGGTTCACATTGAATAAAAAGGTGAGGTCATGTCATTCTTCCAACGATATTGGACAACCAGACAGGGACAGAAGGCAGGGGGAAGCCAGACTTCAGATTCTGCCTGTATTGACTCTTCGATGTATAGCAATTTGAATCAATTAGAGAAGAAATTCTCTGGAATTCCGGATTTGACTATGCGTGAGCTTCCTTTAAAAACAGGAGAGAAGGCACTATTGGTTTATTTAGATGGTTTGATTGACAAAACCATTGTGAATCGAGATATTGTTCATCCCTTGTTGGTTGCTGAAACCGTATATCCTGAACAAATGGAATCTGTATTATTTGTAGGCAAAATCAAACAAATTAATTTATGGGCTGAGATTGAGGAGTCCTTGTTTCATGGTTGCTGCATTATATTTATGGATGGGTTTCCTCAGGCTTTTCTTATAGAGGCTCAAGGCTGGCCCCAGCGTGCTATTCAGGAGCCGCAGATTGAATCAGCGATTAAAAGTGCTCATCAGGGATTTATCGAGACAGCGAATGCCAATATTTCTATGATTCGGCGCTACATTCCTAGCAGGGAGCTGAAGGTTAAGGAACATACCATTGGAGAACGCGGTGGAGCAAAAGTATCACTCTTGTATTTGGAGGATGTGACGAATCCTCAGATTTTGGACGAGCTTGAAAAAAGATTAGAGTCGCTTACAGTCGATATTATTTTAAATACAGGAGAACTAGAAGGATATTTGGAGGATCGAGCATTTACTCCTTTTCCTCAATTCTCTATGACAGAGCGTCCAGATACAGCAGCTTCCCATATTCTGCAAGGTAGAGTCGTCATCATCATGGATCGGTCACCGGGAGTGTTAGTGGCTCCCATGACCTTTTTTTCATATTTTCAAACCGTAGATGATTATAGTGTTCGATGGTTTGCTGCTTCTTTTATTCGCCTGTTGCGTTTTGTTGCTTTTTTTATCGCAATTTTGGCTCCTGCGATCTATATTGCTTCTGTATCGTTTCATTATGAATTGATACCGCTTCCCTTGCTTTTGACGATTGGAGAATCGCGTGAAAGAGTGCCGCTCCCGCCAATTCTTGAGGCATTTATTATGGAAATGGTATTGGAAATGCTCCGTGAGGCTGGATTACGATTGCCAGCTCCTATTGGACAAACCATTGGTATTGTAGGCGGTATCGTTATAGGGCAAGCGGCAGTATCAGCTGGGTTGGTCAGTAATATCATGGTGATTGTAGTTGCTTTGACAGCGATTGCTTCCTTTATCATTCCGAATTTGGAGATGTCGGCTGGAGTTCGTATGATTCGGTTTCCTATGATGGTGGCTGCTTCTTTATTTGGGATGGTGGGTATCATTTGGGGGCTTATGCTCGTTATTCTGCATCTGCTCTCACTGGAATCGTTAGGTACACCATATGGTGCTTCCTTTTCACCCTTGCATTTTTCCGAACTAAAAGATACCTTCATTCGTTTACCAGTGTGGATGATGAAGAAACGGCCAATCGAGCTTAAACCAAAGCAGGTTGATCGACAGGGAGACAATGGCAGAGGGAATGGTGAACATCATGAGAAAATTGAGTGATCGGAAAATTTCTCTCCTGCAATTTATTTTAACAATCAGTGGGATTGAGGTAGGTACTAGCATCTTGAATCTACCAGCAGATTTGGCTCGTGTAACTGGCACTGATGGCTGGATTTCTATTATTATCGGATACTTGTGTACGATGATTATCAGTCTTTGCATCATCGGGATTATGTCTAAGCATCCAAATAAAACGATGCTCGATGTGTTGATTTACTATGTAGGCTCCTTTTTGGGGAAATCAATCATGGTGGTCTGGATTCTCTATTCCTTGCTTGGGGCTATCACGATCTTTTATACGAGCATCTATATTATAAAAGAATGGGTATTGCCTAATACAATGACATTTCTGATAGTTGCTCTCTTTCTCCTTTGTACTTACATTGGTCTAAGAGGAGGCATTCGCCTAATTTGCCGATATCAGGTGTTCGTATTTTTCTTTACTTTGTGGATGCCTTTAATTTTGCTGTTCTCATTAAAGGATGGTCATCTTACTTTCTTGCTCCCAGTGTTTAAAGAGGGCTGGATGCCTATCTTACATGGAGTGAAAACAACGGTATTAGCGTTCTTAGGCTTTGAATGGATCTTTTTGTTTTATCCTTATTTGGAGAATAAAAAGCAAGCAGTCAAAGGGGTCATCATTGCAAATACAATTACGCTGCTTGTCTATTTGCAAATTACGTTTAGCTGCTTTACCTTTTTTAGCCCAGATGAAATTACAAAATTTATTTGGCCTACGCTCACCTTGGTCAAGCCGGTTCGGTTTTCTTTTCTCGAGCGTTTTGAGATCGTTTATCTTTCCTTCTATATCTTTATTTTTTCCACGTCTGTCATCCCTTACTTGTTTTTCGCGATGGAGAATATTTCGCAACTGTTTCATAAAACGGATTGGCAGATGCCTTACACTATCTTACTTATCTATGCGCTTAGCTACCTGTTTTATCAGCCATCGTATACAGGTATTACGTTTTGGAAGAATTCGTGGGAATGGATGGGCTATTACACGGTATTTGCGTTTCCAGTACTCTTTTTATTGTATACCATGCTGGTTAGCCGATGGAGGGGGGCGACAGTTAAATGAAAAAGCGGGGTAAAAGTAAAGTGTCACAGCTACTGAGCTGCATGGGTGCATGTGCCTGTTTGTTCGGCTTAAGCGGCTGTGGAGATCAGGTTCTTGTGGAGGATATTAATTTAGCGCTGATTTATGCCATGGATCGGACCTCTGACAACCAAATACTAGTCTATGAAATGAGTCCGATCTTTGATAAAGATGCAAAAAAGAAATATGCTGTCTATGGAGCAAAGGCACACACTGTTCGCCAAGCGAAGGACGTGTTCAACAGTGTGGCTCAAGGACAGGTAGTTGTAGGAAAAGTACAGGTTCTGCTGTTCGGGGAGGCAATGTTAAAGGAGGGAATTGTTGCTGATCTGGATGTATCCTTTCGTGATGCTAAAAATGTGGCGAATATGGTGATGGCAGGAGTTAAAGGCTCCATGTCTGATCTTGTAAATAGTAATTTCCCGGATAAATCCATCCTGCCTCGCTATATTACAGATTCTCTTCAAAATAGTGCCAAGCTTAATCAAGGGCTAGAAACTACTCTTCAAAAATTTCATACATTGCTATATGACAAGGGAATCACTCCGGCTATCGCGGAGGTAAAAAAAGATAAGAATGGGATTGTCGTATTGGGAGCGGCTCTCTTAGACAAAGAAGGAAGACAGCATTTGTCCTTGAATCGTCGAGAGAATTTGTATCTGCTAATGCTACAGCGGAAAGCCAAAATTCCGATCTCTTATACCATAGCAGTTCCAACAGCTTCGTTTTCGCAAGGTCAGTCATCAGGTAAAGCGAAAAAGGAAGGCTTTGTGACAGTGAATATTCAACGATTAAAGCCAAAGATAGAAACCTCCTATCAGGATAATCAATTTGTTTTTACGGTTCATCTGGAAATGGACGTCCGAGTTATTGAACGAACCTTACCGATTGATTTGGAAAAAGAAAAGGATAAGCTGGCACATTTTATAGGAAATAAAATGAAAGCTGAAATGGAGACGCTCATAAAAAAGGTACAACAAAAAAAATTGGACCCATTCGGGTTTGGATGGTATGCAAGAGCGTATCAGTATCCGCATTGGAAGAAAATTCAAGATCAGTGGCCTGCTCAATTTTCGAAAGCACGGGTGAATATCCTGCCGACTATCAATATAGAAAGTCGAGGAGTAATCGAATAGATTGAGTAACATGTGTTTTTAGAAGTAGCCGATTTCCCTAACCTACGATACAATAAGGTGTACGAGACTTTTGGGAGAGCGAGGGCTGCTCAAATGAAATTTAAAAGCGTTTTCGATATTATTGGACCCGTGATGGTTGGGCCATCCAGTTCACATACAGCAGGAGCGGCTCGAATTGGACGCGTTGCTCGCACTTTATTTGGGAGACAACCAAAGAAGGCGGAAATCACGTTCTATGGTTCTTTTGCAAAAACCTATCAGGGTCATGGTTCAGATGTAGCGACTGTGGCAGGAATTCTTGATTTTGATACAAGTGACTTACGATTAAAAGATTCCATCCAAATAGCCAAAGACTTTGGAATTGAAGTGATCCTTACTACCTCAGAGCTACAGACGGAGCATCCGAATACGTCTCGGATTAAGCTCTCAGATGAGCAGGATAGTGTAGAGATTGTTGGAATTTCCATTGGCGGGGGCAAAATGCTGATTACTGAAATCAATGGGTTTCAATTAACATTGTCAGCAAGCGCTCCTACATTATTGGTTTTCCATGAGGATCGTTTCGGTATGATTGCTAAGGTGTCCGAGGTTTTGGCTGAGCATCGTGTCAATATTGGCTTTATGGAGGTATCACGACGGGAGCGAGGCAGTTTAGCTCTCATGATCATTGAGCTAGATACGCTGGTTGATCAGGCTACAATACAGGAGATGGAAAAACTGTCGTCCATTGAGCAGGTATTGTTGCTACCTACTGTGTAGCTTGGGCTGCTTTTAATTGGATATTATCGTGAAAAATAAAGCCCTTTATGGAATAGAGATAGAGTTGGAAGGTAAGTGCAAAAGGAGTTGAGGTCCATGTTTCGCAATGTAGCAGAATTAGTGGAACTGGCGGAATCACAAGGGAAACCCATTTCTCAAATCATGATTGAGGCAGAAATGAACTTTTCTGAGCGATCTCGTGAGTCTATTATGGAAGAGATGTATCGCAATCTGGATGTGATGGAAAAAGCGGTGCAACGGGGATTGACCGAGGACATTCGTTCATATAGTGGTTTGACTGGTGGAGATGCTAAAAGGCTGCAACAATATATGAAAGAAAAGCCGTTTTTATCTGGCAAGACGCTGCTTAACGCGGTAAGCATGTCTGTGGCTGTTAATGAAGTAAATGCAGCGATGGGGACGATTGTTGCCACACCAACAGCAGGTGCCTGTGGGATTGTTCCTGGAACCTTGTTTGCTGTATCAGAAAAACTAAATCCAACACGCGAGCAAATGGTGAATTACCTTTTTACAGCGGGAGCGATTGGATATTGCATTGCTAACAATGCTTTCATCTCAGGAGCAGCCGGTGGGTGTCAAGCGGAGGTAGGCTCTGCTACAGCGATGGCAGCGGCAGCGATTGTTGAAATGGCTGGAGGTACACCAGAGGAATCAGCACAAGCGGTAGCTATCGCTTTGAAGAATATGCTTGGCTTAGTATGCGATCCGGTGGCAGGATTGGTTGAGGTTCCTTGTGTGAAGCGTAATGCAATGGGGGCCGCTATCGCAACCGTAGCTGCCGATATGGCAATGGCGGGCATTAAGAGTGTGATCCCTACTGATGAGGTAATTTTAGCGATGTATCGTATCGGATGTAGCATGCCAAATACCCTGAAGGAAACGGCACAAGGCGGGTTGGCGGATACGAAGACAGGCCGTGCAATTGAGGCGAAAATCTTTGGTGTGCCGGTGAAACAGCATGATTGATTTATTAGCTGGTCCTGTTAGCAATCTCTATGGCATTGGAGCCGAGCGGGCTAAAGATTTAGAGGCACTTGGCATATACAGCATCAAGGATTTAGTAGAGTATTTTCCATCGCGTTATGAGGATTATCGTATTCGCGATCTAACTGAAGTGAAGCATGAGGAGAGGGTTACTCTTGTAGGCACAGTCTACGGCGAGCCCTCTGTTCGCTTTTTTGGCAAAAAGAAATCGCGGATCAGCGTCAAGCTTGTCATGGATCGTGTAGTTGTTACGGCTGTTTGGTTTAACCAAATGTATGTTAAAACACAGCTATCTACTGGTAAAGAGATCGTAGTTACAGGTAAATGGGACAAGCATAAACTGCAAATTACCGTGAGTGAAATGACACAAAAGGATTCACCGCGGGCCAAGAAACGTAATGATCTCGTCCCGGTTTATCCGTTAAGTGCGGGAGTTAATCTTTTATTTTTACGCAAAACGATTCAGCATGCCCTTGAAAAATACGGCAAGCTAATTCCTGAGATTCTGCCTCCGGAACTAGTAGAACGTTATCGTTTATTGCCGCGTCATGAAGCAATTGAGCTGATCCATTTTCCAGGCAATGCACAAGAAGGTCATCAAGCGCGCCGCCGTATTATGTTTGAGGAGCTTTTTTTATTTCAAGTAAAAATGCAGGCATTTCGACGGATAACACGTCAGCAAACAGAGGGGATTGCCCAAGCCATTCCGCTGGAGCTGGTGCGAGAATTCGTACGTTCCCTACCGTTTCCGTTAACAGGAGCTCAAAAGCGTGTGGTAAAAGAGGTGCTTGATGATATGCAGGCTCCCTATGCAATGAATCGTTTATTGCAAGGGGATGTAGGCTCCGGTAAAACAGTGGTAGCAGCTATTGCTTTGTATGCTACAGTAAAAGCCGGTTTTCAAGGGGCTTTGATGGTGCCCACCGAAATTTTGGCTGAGCAGCATTTGCACTCATTAACAGGCTTATTGGAGCCATTGGGACTACGGATTGCGCTGTTATCAGGCTCTGTTACAGGCAAAAAACGACGTGAGTTGCTTGAAACTCTGCAATCAGGAAGCTTGGATGTAGTAGTTGGTACGCATGCACTTATTCAGGACGATGTATTTTTCTCTAAGCTGGGACTGGTGATAACAGACGAGCAGCATCGTTTTGGGGTCGAACAACGTCGTGTGCTTCGCAACAAGGGGCTTTGTCCAGATGTCTTATTCATGACAGCTACACCGATTCCACGTACGTTGGCAATCACGGCTTTTGGCGATATGGATGTCTCTGTAATTGATGAGATGCCGGCTGGACGTAAACCAGTAGAGACCTCATGGGCTAAGCACGAGCAGTTTCATCAAGTGCTAGAACGCATGCGAGCAGAATTATCACAAGGTCGCCAAGCGTATGTAATCTGTCCTTTAATCGAAGAATCCGACAAGCTGGACGTTCAAAATGCGATTGATGTACATGCGCAATTAAGCATGTATTTCCAGGAGTATCAGGTAGGCTTGATGCATGGGCGTTTGCCATCGAAAGAGAAGGATGAGGTCATGCAATCGTTTGCTCGTGCAAAGACTCAAATTCTTGTTTCTACAACCGTAGTAGAGGTTGGGGTAAACGTGCCGAATGCAACCTTTATGGTCATCTATGATGCTGAGCGGTTTGGTCTTGCTCAGTTGCATCAGTTGCGTGGACGTGTCGGTCGTGGGGCTGATCAATCATATTGTGTACTCATTGCCGATCCAAAATCAGAGGTTGGAAAAGAACGGATGCGTGTCATGTGCGAAACCAATGACGGTTTTGAACTGTCTCAACGCGATTTGGAGCTACGTGGTCCAGGTGATTTCTTTGGTACTAAGCAAAGCGGGGTTCCTGACTTTAAGGTAGCAGATTTACTAAGCGACTATAAAGCGTTAGAGGTAGCTCGTCAGGAAGCAGCGGTTATGGTCAATAAGGATGAGTTCTGGACAGAGCCTGCGTATGAATATTTACGCTCCTATTTGCGAGAGCAGGGAATTCTGGAGGGTACCGTTTTAGATTAGACTAGTATAAATGGCTATGCTTGCTCTGTTTGATATGGATGCAAATGATTTTGATTTTTTTACTTTGCTAGGATGATAAAAAGATTTCAAATAAGAATACACGTTTGTTTAGGACGATGTAAGAAGCCCCCTCACTCTTCTTAATGTTAGAAGGGTGAGGGGGCTTTCATTTGGAAAACGGCGGAAATACGGATCGTTTTTGATGTACGTATGTTCAAGGAACACATTCTTGTTTAGAAAAACTAGTGTGGTAATAGGTGGTCAAGGCACGTTCTAGTCGATGGAATCTAATAAAATAACGTCACCATTTATTCCTAGCACTCCATAGTGGCAATCTAGCTTTCCACACAATACATAATGGGTTCTTTCTGGATGCAACACATACGTGGGCGTCAGAGTAAGATGCTGTTTAAGCCGTTCGAAGGCAAGTTCTTTGTCAATGGTGACGGGCTCAGCTTGCGCTAGATTTCCATGTACCTCTTTCCAAAAGAGCTGATTATCAAAATACGAGACGATTTGCAGTTGTTTCGGGTCTAAGAATATTGTGATTTTAGGTGAGATCAATTTAGTGGGACTAGAAACAGGTCGGAGTACAGCCTGAATGTAGCTGTTTTGCCGATATAGATGGGTTAGCTTCCACTGTCCTGACTCTGTTGGGTACATAGAACGCAAAAAGTCGGAGATTGCATGAATAGCCTGCTGCTGCTTCTCCCGTGTAATAGGTAGCATATCTGGGTGTGGTTCATTAGCAAATGCTTGCTTGGCAGACACCTCCGGCTGATTCTGAAATAGGAAAGGATTTTGTTCCTCATACGTTAGCGTTAATGGTGTGACCCAATGAAAAACATGGTCAATCTTCAAGCAAAAACGATTATCTATCATAAATTCAAAAGGATAAGTTGCTGATAAATCATTGGCTATATAAATTTCCTCAAGTGCATAAGCCAAAATCCATTTGTTTTGCTCTGTTGAAGGAAATTCGATTAAGCTAACCTGTTCCTTTGCGATCTGTATGACATCTGTATCTAGGGCCAATGCATAAGGCTCCTCTTTTATCATTTCTTTTGTAGGAAACACGCCACCTACTGTAAACGAAAGAAGCTGTCCTTTATCATTATGCTCTACTGTTATCATTCCACCTGGAGCAAGAGGAATACCATTATGGCAGGCTTTAAAATGATGGATGGTGGAGGACTGTGTCCGATCGCTTAGAATGAACTGCTCTTCATGGCGTAGGCCTGTTTCTGCTTCTATCCACTCTATTATTTCGGAATGGGTTGAAAAGCGTGTAGAGCTTGTAGAAAAAGTTTTTCCATCGACAAAAATAACACTTTTATAGCGTTTGGAGCTAATATCATATTCAATTACGGCCGTACCGGGTGGATTTACATCATCCTCCGTACGTTCTGTTACTCCGTTTACAAACCATTCCATGTTCAATTGATAGGTTGTGCCACGAATCAAATCCACGGTTGTCGATAAACGGCTCGTATGTAAGTGATACGTTTGAAGGCCAAATTTTTCACTTGTAGCCGTAATAATCTCCTGTATGCGCTTGTCCACTCTTAATCACCTCTATAGTAAGTACGTTATTTTGCTTGGAAGGTTTCACGGGAAACGTATACCGATCAACCTCGGCTCGAATTTTTTCTAGGCAAAAGCTAACCTGATTCTGCTGATCTGGTTTAATCCATTTACATGTAGCAGCATCTCCAATTGTTCCGTTTATTTTCTCATGCTGAAGTGCTTCATTCCTGTATAAAATTACCTCCGGGTTCATAGTATAAATAGGAACAAGTGTTTGGTATACTATTCGACAGGAATGTATGTTCGATAGGGGGTGTTCGAGGTGAACAAGAAGCGGGTGATTTTTCTAATTGACATGCAAAGCTTTTACGCAAGCGTTGAGAAAGCGGCTAATCCAGAACTGCGTGATCAACCTGTCGTGGTGGCTGGTGATCCGAAGAGACGGAGCGGTGTGGTACTAGCTGCTTGTTCGTTAGCAAAAGCATATGGTGTGACTACAGCAGAGCCCTTGTGGAAAGCCGAACAAAAGTGCCGCCAGCTTGTGGTAGTACGCCCCCGCATGCAGCGTTATTTAGAGGTAGCGGGGCACATTACGGCTATTTTTGAGTCCTTTACCGATTTAGTGGAGCCTTTCTCGATTGACGAACAGTTCCTTGATATTACGGGGAGCCTGCGATTATTTGGGAATGATCCAGAAGCGATTGCGACTAGGATTAGACAGCGTGTTCTCATGGAGACAGGAGTAGTCTGCCGAGTAGGAATTGGCGAAAATAAGGTGCTGGCTAAAATGGCTTGCGATATGGCTAAAAAGCAGGAAGGAGGGATTTTTTGGCTAAAAAAAGAGGAGCTGGCTGAAACGCTGTGGCAGTTACCCATCGACAAGCTGTTTGGTGTGGGCTCACGGATGAAGCGGCATCTTCATCGGATGGGAATGTATAAAATTGGTCAGTTAGCAGAAGCATCGCTTGATGTCATGATGAAACGTTTTGGAGTAAATGGAGAGGTGCTGTGGCGGACTGCACATGGCATTGATGAGTCACCTGTATCGGTTCAGGCGCATGATGTTCAGAAGGGGATCGGTCATCATATGACATTGCCACGTGACTATCATACAGCGGAAGAGATTAAGGTGGTTTTGTTGGAGTTATGTGAAGAAGTGTGTAGAAGGGCTAGAAGCAAGCAACTAATGGGCTGGGTCGTAGCTGTAGGATGCAGAGGGGCGGATTTTGACGTACCAACAGGTTTTTCTCGACAGATGAAAATGCTGGAGCCAACCAATGATGTGATGACGATTTATGCCGTTGTCTTAGAATTGTTTGAGCGTCATTGGGAGCAGTCTCCAGTACGTAGCGTGGGCGTTCAGATTGGCCAATTGACCCCGGATGATGTTTGTCAGCTTAGTTTATTTGAAGACAAAATGAAAAAGCGTTCTCTTGCCTACACCATGGATGGAATTCGATCTCGCTTTGGCAATGATGCGATTATGCGCGCAGTATCGATACTCTCGGCTGGTCAAGTGAAGGAGAGGGCACACAAGATTGGAGGACATTATAAATGAGCCAGTCAACCGTGCCACCCGAGTGGCAGGAGCACGTGCGTGAATCTATTTTATTTGGCTTGTTATTTAAAGTAGCGATGGTGGATCAGCAGACTTTGCGACAGATTCCATTGTCTCTGTCCTATATCCATTTATTAGAGCATCTGTCACGTTGGGCAGAGCGTAGACATCATGATCTGCGCAGAGCCCTACTAGACAGAGGATGCGAGGTGATTGGCGCACAGACCAAAGAAGGCTTATATCGCGTACAGGTTCGGTTGAACGGCTATGTACACGAATTCCTCTATTCCCCCGAATTATTGCGGGCAGAATGTCAGGAGCGCGTCCAACAATGGCTGACGGGAGAGACGCAACAAGGTGATGCAGGAAACGGTCGCTAGTGAATGATACCAGCGTTGTATGCACTACCCATCTGGCGTGCATGATTCTACTCGCAACGGTTACATTTTTACGTTCTCAGCGTGCTTGGCTAGCTCTCTTTTCATGCGTTTTCCACGTGTCATTAAGAAGAATAAATAAACGAGCAAATAGGTCACCATGGCTAAAGCAGAGATGCGATACATGATTGCATAATTGGCACTAGCTGCTACTACGCCGAGCAACATAGAACCGATGGCAACTCCTAAGTCAATCGAGTTGAGAAAGGCAGCATTAGCCATTCCTCGCTTATCTGGACTTACTTCCTTAATGATCCACGCTTGCATGGAAGGCTGGAGAGTTCCATAACCGAGTCCATACAACACAGCCGAACCAATTAGACCGATCATACCAGTCGTAAAGGAAAGAGAAAGCAGACCAGCGATTACCAATAAAGCACCTGGAATCAAAACAGCTACATGCCCTTTTTGGTCAAAAATCTTGCCAGAAAGCGGACGAATACACAGAATCGCTAGTGCATTAAACAAAAAGAAGTTACCTACATTGTCAATTTGCATTTCTTTTCCAAATAAGGCCAAAAAGCTCAGTAATCCGCCATAGGTAACTGATAGCAACAGATTTAACAGGCAAGGAAGCAAGACGTTTTTATCCAAAAAGGAAGAGCTACTATTGGATGACATGGTTTTGTACGTGGATTGCATAGTGAACGTCTTAGGGTCCGTTTGTCTAATAGACTCAGCATTTTCCGTTGCTATTGATTGTTGCTTGGGTAAAACGAGGTACAGCAAAGGGAAGATCAATAAAATCAATAGGGTAGAAGAGGCAGTTAATGTACCAAAGCCATACGTTGCTAATACCCATAATCCAATCATTGGTGCGATAGACATAGCTAGGCTGGTAGATAAACCGAAGTAACCCATGCCTTCTCCTATACGGCGAATGGGAATGACATGAGAAACCATTGTGGGAAAGGTGGTACTAGACATCCCAAAGCCAATCCCGTAACAAACGCGCATAACAAGCAAGACAGCAATAGTTCCGCACCAATAATAGCCGGCTGTAGAGAGAGCAGCAATTGCTAAGCCCGTGAATAATAGGAAAGTGATCTTTCCCCGCTTTAACAACTCACCTGCGAATAGCCGTGTCACAATAGCAGACAAGGCAAAAAGACTTGTTACTAGACTAATCGTAAAATCATTAGCATAGAAGGTTTCTTTCACATAGGCCGGAAAAGCGGGAAGGATCATTTGTAAATTAAGAAATAACAGCAGATTACAAATTGTTAACAATATAAATTGTTTAGACCAAAGTTTCTCTTGTTCTCCTATCAAAACGTACCACTCCTAAGACTCTATCTGTTTTTGAGCATTCTCACTCATTTGTTGTAAAAGCTGTTTCATAAACGCTAGATCAGCATCCGAGATGTTCTGGAGTGCTTCCTGAATCGTTTGTTGCTCGATGGGGAGTGTCTGTTTGACCATTTCTTTGCCAGCATCGGTTAAGAAAAGCAAAAAAGCGCGGCGATCATTTTCAGACGTTTTTTTGTGAATCAAGCCTTTTTTATACAGTGCATCTAAAATCCGGGTTGTTGATGGTTGATCTTTAGATGTACGGTGTGCTAGTTCTTTTTGATTGATCCCGTCTTGTTTATCCAATTGATACAGAAGGGAAAATTGCTCCGTCGTAATGTCAAAATCCTTTAAGCGTGAAGAGAGCAGATAAACGATTTTGCGGTAGGTCTGCCCTAGCATAAAGCCGATAGAGTCCTCCGAAACAATTTGTTTGGTCAAAGGGGCTCCTCCTTTCTTCAAAAATACTTGCTACAACAATTATATGTAAGACAACTATTCTTGTAAATATCTGTACTTTTTGTATAAGTAAAAAATGGAAAAAGAAAGCAGTGACGATCATGAAAAATAAGCCTGTTTCCAAGAAGGAAAATCTTTTTGCGACTAGCCGATTTATTTTGCCAGAGCATCGGGAGCTATATCTGCGAATGAAAGCAGAGCAAGAGAGATACTGTCCGCCTAATCTAGATGAAGAGGATCGTGCCAGTATTAGCGCCACATTATTTCAAGGCTTACAACAAAAGCGTTTGCTGACATTGCGTTATTACGATGATACGGGGGAGAAATGCATGATCGGGCATGCTCTGCATGTTGATCCTGTATCACAACGACTTAAGCTGCAGACAAAGCACGGGGTGTCCTGGATTAGCTGCCAGACGATTCTGGCGGCTGAAGTGGAGGATAGCTGGTAAAAGTTTGTAGGGGTTTGGAAAATAATTTGAGGAAAAAAATAAAATAAACCTAAGTAAATATCATGGAAATAGAGAGAAAATGAGTAGTAACGCAAAAAATCATGATTGGCCAAGATTGAACGATCTATTTTACGTTTCTAATTGAATTTATGGATTTTTCGCTGGAATTTTGCGTGAAAATGCATTTTGCGTTGGAAAGCGTTTTGGCTGTATTGTATGTAACGTGAGATTTTTACGAAAACACGTGAGCACAAAAGGGGATTATAAATGTTAGCACAAGAGATGGGCATGGTTTTAACCAAGCACGCGGAAGTAATGGATGCGAAGCGTTGGGCGAATCTGATTGAACAGATGGAAAAGAAGGGCTTGTACGTCGTGATCGAGACTGATACCAACTGCCGCATGCTCAGTCCACTAGGTGGATTGATGCCGATGCCTTCAAAGAATCAACAGCTGACGGTTTTGACAAAAGAAGAATTGCTAGCAAAAGGCTTAGATATTGGCCACCATATTGTTAAAAAGCAAGTAGATGTCGCTAGCGGATCATAGGTCAAACGAAAAAGAAAATAATCATAAACTAAACTTATTAAAATGAAACAAATTACACATGAATGCAACTGCTACATGGCTCTCTTTCATTGGGAAAGAGAGCTTTTTATTTACTTTCTTTCTTTCATTCTTCCTTCCATAGTTCTTATTTCAAAAGTCAATCATTTGGGTCATAGAGTGATTGAATTATGATTAACCCGTTAATTATAAAAAAGGAACTGAATCTAAACTATAGTTAGATAAATTGGAAGAAATGTAAAAATTAATTATTTTGGCAGGAATAAGAGTGGTAAAGATTGAAGTTGAGTTTCTAAAATCCTTTAAAGGAGGAATACTGGTTGAAAAAAATATTTTGTTTGGTGTTGCCCCTATTGTTATTTGTTTTATCTGGATGTCAAGGAAATCAAACGGTGGAAGAAAGTAAAAACATGCTAAATATTGGGGTTGTAGGATCTAAGCCATCGGTTAACGAAGAGAATGTCCAATTTATAGAACTAACATTGGATAGATTAATAAAGGAACAGAATATAACGTTAGACGCTTTGTTTATTATGCCTGATATGTTACAAGAAGCTTCCAAAAAGCCTTATAAGCCAATCTATAAAACTGGGAAATATTCCATTTATTTTGTAGATAGCGCAAGCTCATACCTTCCTTTTACCGAAGACGATATGACCTATGAAAGTGCACCGAAAATAAAAGATGGAATGTATATCATGGGAATTTTAAAAGGAACAAATAAGGAGGTCATCAAAATCAAAGGCTACGGATTGAAAGATGATAAAAAAACGGATAAAAATATAAAAGAAGTATATAGTACGGTATTTTTAGATATTGCAGCTGAATAGGCAGTTAGATGAACAAAACGAGAAGGAAGCGGTCACTTAAGTAGAGTAAGTATACCGCATCCCAACAAATCTGAGTAATGATGAAGATAAAGCATCCAAATCAACAAGAAAACCACGCTACTGTTGCTGGCAATAGGAAGTTATATCAAGGAAATGAAGCTTATTTGTACTAAAAATATAAGTTGAAAATAAGTAAAGGTTTTTAAAATATGTAAAATGCATAATAAAGTAAAAAATTCTTGCTGAGTAAAATAGTCATATTTTCATTCGTACATAAAGTAAATGGTAGCTAATAAAATTTCTAGATTACTATCAGGAATAAAGCTTAAATTCTCATTTCCGCAGTTCTTCCGTGAATCAAGGTTCTTGGAGAAAACATGTAAGAAGCTAATCCCACTCCCTCGACAGCTGTTTTTGCAATTGACTAAGCAGGCGCTTCGTTTCGGGAGTAAGAGAAGGTCTCTTCAGAGCTGACCTTTGTTTTTGCTGATATACCATCATACTCCATTCTTGTTCCTGTGCTAGCCAGATTCGGCGCTTGATCTGCTCCCAGCGGCGGGAAGCCAATGAGATGGGGACCCGAAAAGCTAGAGCTAGCTGGTGTAACCAATCCCGTTCGTATTTAGGCATGGGTAAGGTTTGAAGCAAATAAAAAGGGATAGCTGCATACAACTGAAAGTGTCCGGCTTGCATTTCCTGTAAGTCGCGTAAAGCAGGTGGCAATGACAACTGATTGCCAGAATGGCGCAACGGGTGACATAATTCATGAAAAAATTCGGCTCGCCGATCTACCTCTGAGAGATGCTGCTGTAAAAAAATCAGAAAGTCTCCACTATTCTCGCACCATCTTACGTGGGATGGTAATCTTGTAAAAGCAATTTCTCCTCCAAATAGCTCTGCAATCTCTTCCAGGTGTAATTCCTCAGGAGCTAGAAATCCATGTCGTTGATACCTAGCTGTAATCCATTCCTCTAAGGGTGTCATTTGATATAATTCGAGATTCATGAAAACCTCCTCCCTCTAAATTATACCCTAAAAATAGGAATATTTGTTCGGATTCTAAGGAATATCCTGCTAAATTTTATATGATGGTCGTATATAAGAAAAAAAAGGATAATTGCAAGCGTACGGGACGCGTCCAATTATCCTTTTTCTTTTGTACGGGGAGAAAAGCTATGCCTTGGCTCCGGCAACTACTTTAAATTCTTTCCCATTTAAGATTTCTTTACGCAATCGCAGCATTTTTTGATCCAAGCTATTTGCTGCCTCAGCGGCCTCAGTCAATTCATGTAAGACATAAGGCGGCACCTGCTTGTCGTACTTATAGTACAAAATATGCTCAAGGCTCGCCCAGAAATCCATAGCTAAGGTCCGTAGTTGAATTTCTGCATTTACCCATTGTGTTCCTTCATTTAGAACGAGAGGGACCTGAACGATGAGATGCAGGCTTTGATAGCCATTTGGCTTTGGAGAGGCTATGTAATCCTTAATCTCAACAAGGCGCAAATCCTCTCGCTGTTTAAAATGATCTGCAATGCGATAAATGTCTTCAACAAAGGCACAAACGATTCGAACACCAGCTACATCAAACAGCTTGTCTCGCACGCTTTCTAAAGTCTTTGGCAAACGTTTACGCTCTAGCTTTTTCATGATACTAGCCGGTTCTTTTAAACGCGTTTTAATATGTTCAATAGGGGAATATCCATCTTGCAGCTTCCATTCTGTATTCACGATCATGATCTTCGTTTCCAATTCGCGTAAAGCAAATTGATAATGAAAGGCCATGTTTTTCCAGACATCCATATTTTCTAGCATAGGTACGCTCCTTGTATTTCTGTGACTTGTATGCAAGCCTAAATCCAATTCATAGGCACGGTGAGCAAAATTCATTTATTGTACGTGATGATTGTACCTGATGGTTGTGGGAGAAATGTGTAAGCGGCGAAAAAGGACGTTGCTGATTGAAACAGCAACGTCAGATCAGGGAAATATGACATCATTTCAAACAAACAGGCGCTCGTCTTTTTGCAATCAACAGTCTAGACCATTTAACCAATATTTTTACCAAGAAACAATAACAGCTTCATGTATGATCAATGTAAAATGGAGTATTAAGCCGAAGTAGTTTGACGCTGAAAGCCTTTAAAACGTGTTCCTTGATAAGAAACGATACCATGGTCTCCCTCAGCTAGCAGTCCGTATTGAGATCCAGACAATTGAAATTCTTTGCGTTCACCACTCACTAATTCAAAGGTTACATAATATGAAGTGTGGGAAGCATGATTTCCAGAACCGCCAGACACTTGAACCCGCTTTGAAACAATGTGAGCTTGTTTATTTTCGACGGGAGAATGATTATTAGTTGTCCAGGTAAATAGAGCACGACCAATTACAAAAATAAAGCCACCAATTACAATCACAGGAATCACGTTAGCCATAAAAGAGAACGTAAAATCAAACATGGGTGAACCAAGCTCAAGTGGATTAGAAAAAAACAAAATGGAATCCTCCTAATTACAAAAATAGGGAATATTCACTTGTATTATAGCATAAGTAGCAGCGGTTTACAGTTTATACGACCTTGTGAATCAGAATGGGTGTCACATAGCCTTCAATAAGTGCTGCGAGCAAGACAAGCGGTAAAATAACCAAAATATAGGTTTTAAGTGACTGGAGGATCGCATTTTTAACAGAATACTGATGTCGATTGCGCGAAAATAGGCGGCGAAACACAGTAAGACTAAGAAAAATGCCAACACTTCCACTTAAGAAAATAGCAATCATCTCAATAATGCCATGAGGGAGGATTCCGTAAACTAAGATATCTATCCAAGGCTGGTTCTGAATCGCAACAGACGCAAGTAAGATACTAATCGTGCTAATGGTGATAATACCTGAAAAGGCAGGTAAAACAATTAGCGGAATGATTCCGATTACCACGGACAGAAGGGTCGCTTGCGTATTATTTTTAAAAATAGACCAGAAAAAATTGGTGGGTGTTCCGCCCGACTTGATCCCTTTTGCCTCAAAGGCTTGAGTAAGTGTAGTCAACAGCTCTTTAACCGTTTGCGGATTTTTTACAATGAGCATATAAAAAACAACAGCGGTGACTAAAGCCACGAATGTAACAATCCAAAAACCTTTCTTGTAATCTTTGCGGAAATGTTCCCATTCTTGGGCATACAAATCACGAAGCATAGCATTTCTCTCCTTATCAGTTAAAAATAATGGTTTGTCTACTTAGTTATGTACACCTAAAAATCATGATTGCAACAATAATACGCATGTAATGCGGTTTGGTATTCACCTCAGTTCTTTAAAGCTTGAAATGATTCAAGGATGCTTACACTTGCTTTCCTTTACTAAAGACCTATAACCATATTATTTATATTACCATCCAAGTAAATTTAAGAACATGTTGAGCATGAATTCCTTGTGGTACAAAACAGCATGAACTAAAAATTCTTTTCAATGAAAAAGAAAGCAGAAGTTGATGTTGCAATCGTGAAAACAATGGTAAAATAAGGAAAACGAAGCCTTCTCCATCTAGAATGTGCGCTGATAACGTCCCAATTGTAAGCCGACAGTCTGAGCCAAGAGAAAGGAGTGTTTCTTTGATCCCTAAAAAACATCAAAAACTACGCTGGGCGGCTTGGATTAGTTTAGCTTTGTTGCTCCTTCTGAAAGCCTCCTTTCCACATAATACCACGCTATTATACCGCCTTTTACAGCAGATAGGCATTCCTACCAGAATAGAGTCATTCCACGTAGATGGTATATTCCTTCTCTTATTATTTATCTGTGTGCTTGTCCTTTTCCTGAAAGAATACGGAGCAGGTAAAACAATTGTGACACTATGGATTGCTGTGCCCGTTGCAACGTATCTTCTTTTAAGCGGGTTTCAATCTTTTATTGCCAATGGTGTCTATGCCCTTGATTATGAGAAAAAAAGAAGCTTCTGCCACTATCAAAGTGACACAGATGGGCTAATGAAAGGAAGCTGTCAATTTCGTATTAAAAATTACGGTGGCCAAGAAGTCCATTTTTCCATAGATATGCCCTTTCATCTATTCGATGATAACACTACTGAGCCAGAACCCTTGCGAGCCGAGTATGTAATTCAAGCACGTGCAGAAGAGATTTTTGAAATGCCGTTTCAGATTCGTCTGGCCCAAACAAATCAAACTGATGAATCGGAAAGAAGAGTGAGCGGTAGCATTACAAGTCCAGAAATTATGGTGCAGGCAGAGGGGCATGAACGGAAACTATAGAAGGAAGGCTAAATACATCCGATCAAGCTAGACTAAGATGAAAGCGCAAGAAGATAGTCTAAGTAATAGATATCTTTTGCGCTTTTTATGTTTTGAACAATATGATAAATCGTCATGCTTTTGTAATCGAACGCTTTCCAAGAGAGGCAAGCTACCACTGATATGGTGGGAGATATTTATTTTGGCACAGCGATCTGTAGTGTTTGCAGATCAGAGCCGTCCGTGTTTACGGTCCTAAGCTGATATGTGGATTCAGCAGGCCAGCCGATATCTTCTAAGAAAAGTAGCTTGTTCTGTTTATGAAAATAGACAGGTGAATCAGTATGCTTATGTAAAGTGGTGATTTGCTTAGCCTGTTTTGTAGCTACATCCATGGTAAACAATTCATACTCAAACGTTTTGTTTGATGAGGCAGGTGAAACGGCAGAGAAGGCGATCTGCGTATTATCTGGTGAAATATGAACATCATACATCTCAGGAGTTCCGAGTACCTCATTGACTGGTAGATAGCTAGCCAGCGTTTTTCCCTGTAAATCGGTAGCAAATAACGAAAGCTTATCTTGGCTAAAGTCGCGATTATCAGAAGTATTGGTAAATTTGGTGAAGAATAGCTTCTGTCCATCCGATGATATTGACAGGTCTGACATCTGATATTCTTTAGTGTGTGTAATTTGCCGCTTATTCTTCCCTTGTACATCAATAGAAAAAAGATCATAATCATGGGGGCGCTTAGAAGCGATTGGAGAGTAATTTTTAAATACTCCGGCTTTTAAATAATAGACGGTTTGATTATCAGGAGCAAAAACGGCGTCTGTGATCAGATCATGAGGCTCTGATAAAAGATGTAGCTCAGAGCCATCGGCATTCATCACATAGAGGGCTTGCTCCACTGTCTTTTTCTCTGCTTCTATAGGTCGAGCTAGAGTAAGGATTTTTTTCCCGTTGCTGGAGTAGACGGGCTGAAGCAAGGAATGACCAGAAAGACTGACTAGCCTTTTGACGTCTGTTCCATCTGGATTTGCTGTATAAAGACTAGCTATCCCATTAATCGAGTAGGAAAAAAGCAGCTTAGAGTCATCTGGAGCAATATCAATCCCTGCTTCTAAACCTGTTTTTCCTACATTCTTTCCAGTGTTGGATGCGTACAGGGAGCCTGTCGCCCACAGACCGATTGTTAAGCAAAATGCCATTCCTAAAAGTAACCAATTGCGTGTTTTTTTGTTCATTTTGATCACCTCTATATTTTTAAGTTAGACAGAGCAAAGAAGGCCGACAATAACAGCAGAGGACATTCCAAACAGTAATCCTAAAACCGGTATTCTCCCAATTAACTTGTATTGAACCCAATAAAGACAGGCCCAGCCAAGGAGAAAACAGACAGGAAAAATAGCAAAAAACCAGCCGAAAAGTAGAATGCCACTAAACCATTTGATAAGCGGATATAGCATTATTAATAATAAGGATAGATTTGCTGTATGGATTACATTTCTTCGTTTACGCTCCGAGAGGGTTAGGTGTAAAGGTTTTTTCCAAGCCGTCAATACGAGCGTAATCCAAGAGAGAATGAGTAACAAAGCTGTGTTGGCTAACAAGAAATTACGAATCCATTTTGTTCCAAGAAAGCCGACATATCCCCAATACAAAAAAGAGAAGGTGAGTAGAATAAGAATCGTGCTGATCAACAGCTTGCGCTGGAAAATATGTTCTGGATTCCAATAGAACCAAAGCAACGAACTCCCAAGCAGCATTCCAATTACCATAGGAAGAGGGAGAAATGCCTGTAAAATAAACAAGGCGTATAGGTAATAGAGAATGGTGAACAAAATGGTGCCTGCTCCCACCAGCAGTAATAATAGACGATAGTGGGGAGCTTGGGATTCCTGTAATTCTTGACCAATCTCCTGCTCGCCACCAAAATCACAAATAGCTAATCGCTCTGCCTCTTCCTTGGAATAACCGGCTTGCAGATAGTCACGTTGCAACTGGTACAGATGGTCTAGAAATTCTTCTGCTAGCTCAATTCGATCCTGCTCACTAAATTCTCCATGAGATAAAATAGAGGAGACATACTCTTCTAGCCGACTCATACAAAGCCATTGGCAACCTTACTCACCAGTGAGTGAATTGTATTCCAATCCGATACTTTTCGCTGTAACTCCTCTGCTCCAGCATCTGTAATCTGATAGTATTTGCGTCTTCCTTGAGCTTCATTATCTCCCCAATAGGAGGTGACCCATCCCTTTTTATGTAGTCGATTTAAAGCGGGGTAAAGAGTGCCTTCACTCATGTGGTATAAATTATCACTTTTTTCCTTTAATTCTTTTGTGATTTCATAGCCATACATATCACGTTCAGCAATTAAGGAGAGTAATAAAATGTCAATGCTCCCTTTCATTAGTTCCTTATCCAATAGGCTCAGCTCCTTTTATTTTTTATATTGTATAACGATGTATCTTGTATTGCAATACGATGTATGTAAACTTAGCAATAATGAAAACAGCCCTGTCTTGGAGTGGAGTAATGCCATCCAGTCATAGGGCTGTTTTTAGAATGTACATTCAGCTTGATTGCTCATTGTCATGCTGTTGATTCGCTCCCATCTAGCTAAGTCTTTGAAGTAACTGGTTGTTCAAAGGCAAAGGCTCAATTTGTATCAACCGATCTTGTTATGTTGGAATTAAAATCCGTTAACTGCTTTGTATGCATTTACGCGACCATTTTGGTAGCTAGTGCCTGTAGCAGATGTTTGATCGGCTGTAGATAATACACGATCGACGATTTGTTGGTTTGTAGCATTCGGTTGTTTACCCCAAGTTAATGCTAGAACAGATACAGCAACTGGAGTAGCCATGGACGTACCAGACATATTGGTGTAGCCACTGTTTTTGTAAGTGGAGTATACTGATACACCAGGAGCAGCAATGTCAACCCATTTTCCATAGTTGGAGAAATAAGCTAGTCCATCGTTAGAATCAGTAGCAGCTACAGCAAGTACGTTGTTGTAGGCAGCAGGATAGGTAAGAGAGGAAGATCCGTTGTTACCTGCGGCAGCTACGATGATTTTGTTTTTACCCCAAGCATAGTTAATAGCATCTTGGAAGGATTGTTGGAAAGCACCGCCCCCAAGTGACATAGAGATAATGTCAGCGCCATTATCAGCAGCCCAAGTTACTCCCTTGATGATGTCAGAGGTGTAGCCTGAACCTTGAGCATTTAGAACTTTTACCGGGATAATTTTAGCTGAACCGTCAACCCCGCTTACCCCAATACCATTGTCACCGATAGCTGCAGCTAGACCTGCGCAATGCGTACCATGGCCATGGTCATCATTGGGAGAGGTTACACCAGGGACAAAGCTAGTTCCAGGCAACAGGCTATCCTTTAGATCAGGATGGTCTAATTGAACACCTGTGTCTAAAATAGCTATTTTCTTTGTGGACCCTTTAATAACATCCCATGCCTCATATGAATTGATTTTTTTGTGGTGCCATTGGCTGCTGATCAGAGGATCGTTTGGTGTGTAATCTACATGATACAGCATGTTGTACTCAACAGATTCTACATTGGGATCCGATAAATATTTTTGTTTGAATTCCTCAGCTTGTCCATCTGGAACTTTTACTAATTGCCATTCTGAAGTTCCGTTACCCAACTCTTCTACTTCTTCACCACCTAGGGTAGAATGAATTTGTTCTGTGTCAATAGGTGCTAAAGATTGTTTGAATTTCACCAGTATTTCGTCATCTTTAAATTCACCTTTTGCGGGAGCATCAGCGGATTGTACCTGATGCTCAACTTTTTCAGTCATCGAAGCGAAAACATTGATAGGCAAGAGAGTGGCTAACGCGGTGCAAAGAGAAAGGACTTTTAGTGATTTTTTCATTTTTAACAACATCTCCTTATAAAATATTTTGTTACTGTCTAA
This sequence comes from Brevibacillus laterosporus LMG 15441, assembly GCF_000219535.2. Taxonomy (NCBI): domain Bacteria; kingdom Bacillati; phylum Bacillota; class Bacilli; order Caryophanales; family Paenibacillaceae; genus Brevibacillus; species Brevibacillus laterosporus. The sequence continues at coordinate 3,729,882 of NZ_CP007806.1, read as the reverse complement.
ATTATACGAAAATTACGAAAAAACACAATATATAACTTATCGACAAAAAATGTCTAAATTTATCATTTTATGTCATAATGTTAATTTTAAAATAACAATTTGTGTCATTATTTTTTGTAGGAATCAATTGGTTTTTGTAAAAAAATCGGAGATAATATATAAAAATTAGATAAATAAAGAATAAATCAGGAGAATCTATATATAAAAGTAATCTGGAATTCTAGAAACATTTTCGTAACATGTTAGAGAAATGGAGAAAAAAAGACAAAATTTTTCGGGATAAATTTATGGAATTATCAAAAAATATCAGATCAAGTAGCTGTATCGAGGTTGCAAAAAACATTATTTGTAAATTAAGGGAAAATTAAGTTATTATTTTATTTCAGTCTCCTTGACTAATTTGCCTGTAATGGAGGCTAAAGCTTGTATAGATTCCTTCATTTGTATAGGAGAGGAAAGAGGTTTTGTGGTGAAGTGAGGAATTTTACAGCTAATAAACTGAAAAACGAGTAAAAGAGCAGGAAGCAAAAAACGACGGAATGTGAACAATCTGAAGAACTACGCACTAATCTCACACTGTGTTGTAAGCTACAAGGAGGGGGAAGTGTTAATAAGGGACTTAATTTTACAGGGTTATAAATGGGGACGCTTCAACTGAACAGAAATAAATCGTATTGAATTAGCAGGAAAAGAATGCATTTGCACAAAAAGTAAATTAAGAGCAGGAGGGAATAGATGTATGACAAATCACATCAAGGAGAGGATAAAATGCTGATTGTAAGGCAACAGGAAGTGAAACAGTTGCTTAGTATGAAAGAAGCTATTGAAGCCGTGTCTCATTCTTTGATTGAATTTTCGAACGAAAGGACGGTTAGTCCCATTCGATTGTCTGTACCTGTAAAACAAGGCAACGGTACAGCTTTGTTTATGCCAGCTCTTGTTCCAGCTATGGAGAGCCTTGGCATGAAATATGTTTCCTTTTTTCCAGGTAATAAGACAAAGGGGAAGTCTAGTATTACAGGGCTCATGATCCTCTGTGATATGCAGACGGGAGAACCCCTTCTGTTATTAGATGCGTCCTATTTGACGATCATACGTACGGGTGCAGTATCTGGTTTAGCTACTCAGCATTTGGCTCGTCAGGATGCCAGCATTCTTGGAGTGATTGGTACAGGGGCACAAGCGCAGGGATTAATCTTAGCAATGCTAGCGGTTCGACCACTTAAGGAAATCCGGCTATATAATCGCACGCAACAAAAGGCGGAGCAACTTAAAATAGAGCTACAGCAATCCCAACAAGGGAGAGATTTGCTGATACACGTCGTACCAGAGGCAAATCAAGCTGTTGTGGGAGCAGATATTGTAATTACAGCAACCAATGCAACAAACCCCGTTTTTTCAGCAGACGCAATATCTGCGGGAGTTCACATCAATGCGATAGGATCATTTCAGCCTCATATGCAGGAGATTCCTACAGATGTACTTACAAAGGCCGATAAAGTGATTGTAGAGGGGAAGGAAGCGGCTTTAGCAGAGTCGGGAGATTTGCTACTTCCTATACAGGAGGGAGTTTTTTCTAGCCAACAGGTGTACGCTGAGCTAGGGGAGATTGCGGACGGTCAAAAGCCAGGGAGAGAAACTACGAATGAGGTAACATTATTTAAATCAGTAGGTCTAGCTGTAATGGATGTAGGAGTGGCTTGGGCAATCTATAAAAAGGCGAGACAAGCGGGGATAGGTCAAGAAATTGAGCTTGTGTAGACAAGATATGTATTAAACAGCTATTTTTTTCGCTAAAAGAGAGTCCTCGGCAGTGGAACAGGGCTAAAAAAATCAGGCCCGAGATATTTCTGCTAGACCCAAGAGTACGTATTATGCAAACGAAATTTCCCCATGAGCTATTTATTTGTAAAATGACATTGTTTTGCAAAAGGAAACGAAGATAGACCTCCGTTGGTGGCATAAGTCAGGGAGGTCTATTTGTTATGTTACCTTCTGTTTCTTAAGAACTTTTACCATTACGGCTAATCGAGTAAAACCCCTTTAAAACAAGCATGCTATAACTACTGGGGGTGTTAGCATGAAGCAAATATATACGGCTATGATATGGAGCTTAGCAATGGTACTGAGTCTATCTCTAGTGGGGTGTGCTACCCGTTCTCCAGGTGGCACGAATACGCAAATTGGCATTCAGGATTACAAAAGTGATCGTCGAAATAACCATGAATTTGTAGAACCTGGACCAGTGAAAATGATGTACCAAGGAAAAAATACAAATAGCTATCAGTTAACCGCCGTGGAGGAACGGGCTAAGAAGGTGCCTGGCGTACTCGATGCAAAAGCGATTATTTATGGAGATACCATGTTGATCGGTGTAATCACAGATGGAACTCCTAACGGAAAGTATGAACGAAAACCGATTCAACGTGATCCAACGAGTGAACTACGACCAAAGCTAAGCTTAAAATTAAATGTTGATGGACACGATAATCGGATTATTCGGGGCATACGAGACACATTAATTCGTCAGGATAAGGCACGTCTCGTCTTTATTACGCCTGATTATAAAATGTATAAACGAATTCTATCTGTCCATGACAGATTGTTGGCAGGTGAGTATGTGGACGACAGTGAATTCAGACGTTTAATTAATGATGTAGGTGCATATACAGAGGGCTTTGGTGCTTACTAGAGATTATAGGTATGCAGGTACTTTAAAGTACCTGCCGCCTTTTTATTTTCAAATAAATATACATAATCATATTACACTTCGCAAAAGGAGATAAATTACGGTACAAAAATGTAGCAGTTCTACGCAAGGGATTGTAGCGAGAATGATTAACTCGTGATCAAGTCTAGGGCAGGGGTTGCTACAGAATGATTAGGTTGCTCAAATAGGGATTACATGTACGATTGGATATGTATTACAGGTAACAAAAATAACAATTTTATCGTCATATATATAATAGCCAATACCAAACATATAAAACCAATGAAGACAAATCCCTATTAGAAGCAAGCAGCACTTTTAGTATGGTACCGCTCTCTACTTCCTACAATCGGTTACCAGCTTTTATTCATGATCGTTGCTTTGAACTGATGGGGGAACGGATGGAAGTGGATGTGACATGTTGCCATGAGTATAAATAAAAATCAAAAACAGTTATATGAGGCACGTAAGTTATTTTTACGAGGATTAACAAATCAACTAAATCGTATGGAGCAGTATCTGGAGCAATATGTTTATGAACAAAATCGGCAGTCAGCTCAAGCCATTTACCACATTGCTCAGACTTGGAAAGAGAATGTCTCTATCTATGGTTTAGCGGCAATTGGCAACGTAGCTGATTTATTACTAAAGGAATTGGAATGGACACAAACGGATTATGAAAAAAGACGGGCTCCTCAACAGCTTCAGAAAGTTCATATGCTAATTAGTCAATTAAAAATGGAACTGAGCTTGAGTCACATGGAAACGGTACAGGAAGAGAAACAAATGCAGGAGGATCGGCTAGTAAATAAAAAAGCATATCGATTGCTTTTAATTGATGACGATGAGGTTTCGCGAGCCTATTTACTCAAACGCCTTTCTCAAGAGGGATATCTTGTGGAAGAGGCTAATAGTGCGGAAGAGGCGAAGCGTTTATTATGGGAACGAACCTTTGATTTAATCATGCTCGACCTAACGATGCAAACTCAGTCTGGGTATGAGATTTTTGAATATGTAAGAAATGATCTCGTCTTAAAGTGGATTCCACTTGTCGTATTATCTGGAAAGAAGGATAGGAAGGATAAGATTAGATGTTATCGGATGGGAGCGGATCATTATGTAACCAAACCCTTCCATTTTGAGGAATTGGAGGCCTGTATCTACCGTCTGCTTACGAGAACTCAGTACTATGAGCATATGGCTTTTCGTGACCCATTAACAGGAGTGAACAATCGACGTTCTTTTGATCACCAGATGCAGGTAGAACTGGCTCAAACCCGCAGAAAACAGGAGCCCATTTCGATAGCTTTTCTTGATATCGATTATTTTAAAAAAATTAATGATAGTTATGGACATCATATTGGTGATTTAGTATTGCAAGGGGTGGGACATAAAATACAGCAAAGCTTACGTGAAACAGATATATTAGCGCGTTATGGAGGAGAGGAATTTGTAATTGCCTTCCCTGGAACGTCTGCTGAGCAGGCTACAATGGTTTTAGAGAGAATCCGAGATCAGCTACAGCAATCTCCTGTATTACAAATAGATGGGCGAGATTTTCATATTACGTTCTCGGCAGGAGTTGCTGATTGGGACCATATAATGCCGCAGCACAAATGGCTGGAGCTAGCTGATCGGGCTATGTACAAGGCGAAGCGCCAAGGGCGTAACCAAATTGTTAGAGCTAAGCTGGAACGGGACAAGCCTCGAAATGAGCCGGAAGCAAAAAAGAAAAAATGCTTACTTATAGCTGATGATGATCCAATGATTCGCTCAATCCTAAGAACAAAGCTTGCACATTTAGAAGTGGATATCGTAGAAGCCACAGATGGGAAAGAGGCGCTGGAAGCTATGAGGAAAAGGCGACCACAGCTTTGTATTTTAGGTGGAATTACGCCCAAACTGGATGGATTTTCCTTATTGCAGATAGTTCGACAAGATCAAGCATTACGTAAGATGAGAATCATTATGCTTTTAGCAAGAAATAATCAAAAAGATATCATTCAAGGATTGTCGTTAGGAGCAGACGATTATATGTCAAAACCGTTTTCAATGCTTGAATTGGAATTGCGTGTAAAGAGGCTGTTGTATGCCGAGTAATGACAAACCTATATGTGTATAAAAAGAGTAAGAGGCTTACGATCAAGCGATCTTACTCTTTTTTCTGTCATAAAAAGCTTCATAAAAAATACAGGCATCATTTCCGTGGAAATAATGCCTATAATCGACAATAAGCGGCATGAAACCGAATGCTTACAAGTCGCCTACACCTTTACGTAATTTAACTAACAACTGTAATAATTGCTGTTGCTCATCTTTTGATAGAGGGGCAAAAAAACTAGTTTGATAATGCTCTCGGATTTTCATTAATGATTCTTCTACCATACTTTGATACTGATCTACTAGCTTAACCACATAACTACGGGAATCTTGAGGATGTGCTTCCTTATAAATAAATCCCTTTTTAAATAATCCAGGCAAAATTCGAGAGATAGTCGTTTTGTCACGTAAGGTAATCTCCCCTAGTTCTGTTGGGGTAACACCATTTGTTTTATATAAGACAGCAAGCATTTGCCACTGTTCAGGGGTGAGATCGTAAGGCTTTAATACCTTATTCGTTTCCTCACGGGTAAGCTGACCAATTCGATGAAGATTATGACCTAAACTATTACATACATCAGCTAAGTACGAGCTAGGGTTCATAAACAGGGTCCTTTCCATTCAAAAAGCGTTTTCCTTTTATATAACCACAGATAGAAAGCTTCGTCAAAGCAAGACACACGATGCTTTCGTGTAATGTCTAAGGAAACAGAAAAGAAAAAGTGGGAGGATAGTATGTTTTAACAGCATATTTCTTTTGGTAAGGAAAATGTTTGTGGCAAAAATTATAGGTGTAGAAGGGGGGTTTATTAGATTCGTGCTAGGGATTTTCCATTTGGATAGGGGTATCATTGGAAAAGAAATGATGATTAGGAGCGAGTAAAAACATGAATGAACAGGCAAATTCATCAGGAAATATAGGAGTTATAGGTTTTAGTCATATCACTCTACAGGTCTCAAATCTGGAACAATCTTTACGTTTCTATTGTGAGAAATTGCAAATGAAAATGGTTCATCAAGGGGAGAACAGATGCATACTTGGAATGGGGAAGTGCTTGGATATGCCTATTGGAGAGGCCGGAAATATTTCCGATTAAACTTGAGCAACAGCACCTTCATCATTGTGCCTTCTATATAAACGAGGAGGATTTTGACATAGCAGTGGATCTGCTACGTAAGAGGGAAATCATGCTAGTAAAAGGCCCTATTTTTCGTGGAGGGGGCAAAAGCGTATATTTTCATGATCCCGATAAGATTATGCTAGAACTACATACCAGTACATTGCATCAAAGGATGAGTAATTGGACCTAAATCATCTCTTGCCTATAATTTGGAAAAAAACATAGATACATCCTTTTTCTGGGTGCAATTTGGAAATGTTACAGCTTGAAATGAGCAGAATCAGTGGGTAAAATGAACTAGAGAATATGGTTCTTAAGATTTACTTCTGATTTTTATGAAACAGCGTCCGGCTTGAGGGAGGTATCAAATTGAGATATCGATATAGAGGAGCAGGTATCGGATTTCTGCTCGGTTGCTTATGGTGGTGGCTTGGCGCCGTTTCTCAGGTCTCTTTTCAATCTGTCTATGTTCCATTTTTTTTAGCAGTTCTCCAAGGTGCATGCGGCTTTTATTATGGAAAAAAGCTTGAGGACTATAAAAAACAGGCTCATCATGATTCACTAACAGAAGTTCTGGTTAATCGACAGTTTTTTAAAATGATGGACAGGGAAATTCAAAAAGCAAAAATCCACGAATATTCAGTCACATTACTGGTTATTGATCTGGATCATTTTAAAAAATACAACGATGAGCATGGTCACTTGGAAGGTGATAGGCTTTTGAAGCGCTTTGCGGGATTTTTACGTGAAAATGTCAGGGGAAATGATCTAGTTGGACGGTGGGGAGGCGAGGAATTTGTGGTGCTACTTCCGCATACCTGCCTAGAGGAAGGAGTGGATGTAGGACTGCGTTTACAGAACAAAATTAGACAGGAAGTAGGCGAAGTGACAGTTAGTATAGGGGTAGCTTCCTATCCCGATCATGCTGCTACAGCTACGGAGCTTACTGCCTATGCAGACCAAATTATGTACCAAGCTAAAAAACAACGTGATTGCTTATATAGTGGTCCAGTGGGCGGGGAGATAAAATTTTGGCATCGTGACACCAACCACATTCCACTTCATTAAACACATATACATGAATGTATGTAACAACGTACACAATAGAAAAGAGCTAAGATGAAGCCAGGATACTCCCTGGTTTTTTTGATGACGAAAAAAACGGGAGAGCATCTGATACAAATGACCTATGAATTTGGCAAGCAAACATTTTGTTAACAATTTGCGATCAAGCATCAAAAAATATCTAAATATTACCAGTAAATTAATGTATAAATTATCAATAAATACAAAATAAGTATGTTTTTGTTTAATTATCATGGAGGAAATAAAGGATTTTTTTGCAAATAAATAAAAAATAAAAGCGCGAAAAACCCTGTCATCTAGCGGTTTATCAAATCTTATTAATATCTTTACAAAAACTTAACATAGTTTTGTCGAATTTTGACTATAAATCAATTTACGTAGAAAACCATGTTTTATATAATCGTAGAGGTGATAATTCTGAAGGAGTGAGATTTCTTCCATGATCAAATCTAACAAAACAACATTCTTCGATCTTTTTGAACAGCAAGCTGCGACTGTACATAAAGGTTCCCATCTCTTTTTTGAAATGGTTAGTAACTACCAAAATTTACAGGAGAAAGTAGCTGAAATTAAAGCAGTTGAAAAAGAAGGCGATGCTGTTGTTCGTCAAATAATGAACCAGTTGAACTCAACATTTATCACACCGTTGGAACGTGAGGATATTCACGCGTTGGCTCATACACTGGATTCCGTTATTGACTTGATTGATGGTACTGCAGAATGCATGTATCTCTACCAGGTAAAACAAGTAGACAAGCGTGTTCTAGCTCAAGCGAATATCCTACACCAGCTAACCTCTAAACTAATTGAATTGATTCGCACTCTACGTAAGCTGGATCATAACGTAGTAGAGGGTATCGCAAAGGATATTAAAGCACTTGAGCATGAATCAGATGCGAACTATCGCAAAATGGTTTCTGAGCTGTTAAATACACCAGGGCAAGACCCAATTGAAGCGATTAAGCTGAAAGAGATATATGAAAAACTGGAAGACTGTGCTGATTTTGCTGAGGACGTCTCTAATCTGGTTGAAGGGATTGTGCTGAAGAATGCTTAATCTGTCGCCAGAACTAATCATCCTCATTCTTGTGGTGATTATGGCTTTGGGCTTTGACTTTATCAATGGATTTCATGATACAGCCAATGCAATTGCAACCTCGGTGTCAACTCGTGCGCTAAGCCCACGTACGGCCATTCTCATGGCTGCGATCTTTAACTTGGTCGGTGCGCTTACTTATACAGGTGTTGCCAAAACGATTGGTAGCGATATTGCTAATCCATTTCAGCTAGAAAATGGTTTAGTGGTAGTTCTTGCTGCTTTGGTGGCTGCAATTCTTTGGAACCTGATTACTTGGTGGTTCGGTATTCCTAGCTCTTCCTCCCATGCATTAATCGGTGGAATTGCAGGTGCGGTGGTAGGAGCTGAAGGCTTTAGTGCGGTTAATTATGGTGGCTTTATCAAAATCATTCAAGGTTTGATTTTTTCTCCGCTCATTGCCTTTGTAGTTGGTTTTATTGTTATTAAACTTGTTTCCAAAATCGTCGCTAACATGCCTTATCACAAGACAAACAGAGGCTTCCGCTATTTACAGGTGCTGTCTGCTTCCTGGCAAGCATTTAGCCATGGTGCAAATGATGCACAGAAGACGATGGGAATCATTACTTTTGCAATGGTTTCAGGTGGTTTCGCTACAACAACAGATATCCCGTTATGGGTGAAGGTGTCAGCCGCTCTTGCCATGGCATTCGGAACCTCTGTTGGGGGATGGAGAATTATCAAAACGCTAGGTGGCAAGATTATGAAGATCAAGCCGATTTCAGGCTTTTCAGCTGATATATCCTCTGCGTTTATCATTACTCTATTTACGATTCTGAAATTGCCGGTTAGTACCACTCATGTTATTTCCTCCGCTATTATGGGGGTAGGTGCCTCACAGAAATTCTCTGCTGTTAAGTGGGGGGTTGCAGGACGTATCGTTTTCACATGGGTGATTACGCTTCCAACAGTAGCTCTCTTAGCTGCTGTCAGCTATCGTGTTCTTGATGTGTTTTTATAAAATGTAACAATAGTAAGATTATAAGCTAAAAGCTAGGACACTCCTGTTAAGCGTTGCCAGAGAGTGGGCCTAGCTTTTATTTCTATTTTTTGGATGGAATGAAATGGAATATAACACAGATTTTTTTGACATAGCAAGATTCCAGCACTGTCAAAATCATAAAACAACCCTTCTTCTGTATGATGAGCGGGGAGTGTATTCGAAGCGTTGGCTAGCTGATAATGCACAATTACAATGTGATCTAAATATTCTTCTAACAGTTCACTAGTCATTTTTTCAGCCCTTCCTTATCAGAAATGCCAGTCGATTATGACTGTAAATCCAGTATGACCTGTTTCTATTTTTTTTAAACGAGCAACAGCTCTTCTGAAAATAACAAAAGCACCCGGCCCCTTTTACTGGGGCAGAGTGCTTTATCTATGGGTCTTGCTACATACTATCTTTTTGCTTGGAACCGATCTTTTTTTGTCTGCGATAGCAGTAAACTAGGACGATGAAGCCTGCTACCATCAAAACAAGGCTCGCTACTTGGGCGATGCGTAAAGGTCCGAGATACAAGGAGTCTGTACGCATTCCTTCAATAAAGAAACGGCCAAATGAATATAAAATCAGGTAACTGCCTAAAATTTGTCCATCAAATTTTTTGAACTGGTACAGCATCAATAATAAGAGAGCAAGGACAAGTATATTCCACAAGGATTCATACAAGAAAGTAGGATGGTAGTATTGACCTTGGATGAACATTTGTTCACGGATAAAGGCAGGGAAGTGAGACATGAATGCGGCAGAAGCTACATCCCCATGTGCTTCTTGATTCATAAAATTACCCCAACGACCGATGGCTTGACCCAAGATAACACTAGGCATCATAGCATCTGCTAATGTAAGGAAAGGCAGGTTGTATTTTTTTATATACAAAGCACCAGCGATAAATCCGCCAATGAGTCCTCCGTGGATTGCCAGACCACCATTCCAGACTTTAAAGATATCGAGCAAGTTCTCTTTATACGTGCTCCACTCAAAGGCTACGTAATAAAGACGAGCACAAACAATAGCGGCAGGAATAATCCAGACCACCATGTTTAAAATGTGATCGGGATCTATACCAGAGCGCTTGGCATTATAACGCGCGAGATATGTTCCTACTAAAAAAGCAGTCCCCATAATAAGTCCATACCAATGGACATCTAAGCTTCCGATGGAAAAGGCAATCGGATCATACAAAGTGAATCTCCTCCTCATGTTTACTCATGGGGAAAGTATAACATAGAATACACACGTATTTCCTCCTCCATTCTCACGAAAGCTGTTTTTCTATCAAGATAAGGATTGGAACAAAAAATCCGTCTATGTCTTAGCTTAATATATCTAAAATATGGTCTAGAGTAGATCGATTTTCTTGCTGTTGTAAAGGAAGAAATAAGTCTCCTTTTTGTTTGACCCGTTCAGGCATTGTGTGGATAGTAAAATCACTAGGATGTACACTCTCTATTTCCGACCAGCTTAGAGGGGCGGAGACTGTTGCTAGTTCCTTGGCTCTGGTTGTGTAGGGAGCGGGTAATGTTTTGCCGCGCCAATGCTGTAAGTAATCGAGATATAACTTCGTTCCTCGATTCTTCGTCAAACGTTCGATGGTTAATGTTTTCGGATATTTTTGCGTCAGATAGTTACAAATAAATTCTCCTACCTTTCGAGTTTGTTCGAAAGCATAGCCTGGCTGAATAGGAATATAAACTTGGATACCACTGGCCCCCGATGTTTTGGGATAGCTGTTGAGCTGTAGCTCATCCAGAATCTCTTTTAGATACAAACTAGCTTCTATTGCATCTCTAAAATCGGGAGTGGATGGATCAAGATCAAAAACCAACTCAGTAGGCCATTCCTCTTGATAGGTATGAAAAGCAATGTGCCATTCTAATACAGCCTGATTGGCCATCCAGATCAGTGTGGCAGTATCATTTAACAATGCATAGGTGATAGAGCCATCTACAGCACGTGGAATCCACTCTGGCGCATAATCTGGAAGATTTTTTTGGTAAAACGATTTATCCTCGACTCCATGCGGATAGCGAATCACAGTTAAAAATCGATCAGTTGTATAAGGGAGTATATAAGGAGCCATTTGTATGAGATATTGTAAATAGATGAGTTTGGTTACGCTGGCTTTAGGCCAAAGAGGCTTATCGGGATTGGTGATAACTAGTTCTTTTCCTTCGATCTCTAAACGATACTCTTTCGTAGCAATCGCCATGGAATAAACACCTCCTGCTATTCGGATGTGCCTTATTCTTCCCGATATTTCTGTATTTGCTTCACAGCATCCGCTTCTTTTTTGTCCAGATCATTTCAGCAAATATTACACATCAAATCGACATGACTGAGCTGGTACATCGACAAAGGCTTGAATACTTGGTTGTCGCAATGTTAAACCGCTTGTCCACTCAGCAAAATGCACTTTTACCGTTAGTTCAGGTGAAAGCCAACTGGCATCCTTATACCGATCTGGTCGATTTATGAAGGGCATCTCCTTTTGAAGGAGAGGCTTGATAACCTGTGTTAATGCTAACCAATCTGCATTTGTCAGTTTTCCTGTACCAGCATGACCAATATAGTGTAAATGACCATCGGGTGTGTAGAGTCCTAATAGAAGCGAGTTAACCACCTGATCGCGAAACGTAACACCGCCTATAACAGCAATCAGATCACGGTAGTATTTTTTCTTTTGCCAACGCTTATCCTTTCCATTGATAAGGTAGCTACTTGTTAGATCTTTTAGAACAATGCCCTCTAATTGATGTTCTTGTACAACCTTATATAGTGCATGTCCGTCGGGATGACTGGTTACCAGCTGAATATGCTCAGAAGGCTTGATCCACTGCTGTAGCAGTTCCATTCGATCGCGTAGGGGAAGATGATTGACCCAGTCCCCATTAACAAATAGGATATCAAAGATCATATAAGTAATGGGAACCTGGGATTTTATATGAGATACCTTTTCAAGACGGCGAATTCCATCTCTACGCATTACTTCATGAAAGGATGGTTTTCCTGTAGAACCAAGGGAAATTACTTCACCGTCCAAAATAAGGGAAGTGGCTGAACTATACGTAGCTATATTTGTGATTTCAGGGTAGTGCCAGGTTCTTTCGTTGCCTCTTCTGTTAAATAGCTGAACCTGTTGACCGTCAAAATAGGTTAAGATGCGAACACCGTCCCATTTAATCTGAGCTATCCATTCAGAGCCTTGAGGAATACTTTCACAAATGGTTGGTTCAAATGGGATGATTGGGTTCATATGCCACCTCGTAACAATGGAATGATTGGATGTACAGATCGCTTTCTTAACCGATTTTATTGCTGCTGAACTTTTTCCCTCACATTTGCTTTATCATCGCAAATAAGGCTCGTTTTGTATTCTACGAGCTGGATGTCGCATCCTGGACCTAAGGTGATATGATTGCCACGGACAATGGTGGCTTTGGTGTCTTCTAAATAAATATCGTCGCCTTCGATAATATGTGTAGTTAGACTGTTGGAAAAAAACGGGCGAAGAAGGGAAGGCAGAAAGGAGCCGCGTCGTTTTACTTCTATATGCTCCCCGCCTATTTCTTTTGCTCTGCATTCACCGCTTGGCTGAATATAAATTCGTCCCGCATTTAGTAATCCTTCTATTTGAAAGCAGCCATACGTCTGAAAGGACTCTGCTTCACAATCGCCAGCAATTTTAGTATAGCCACGTACTCTCATCTCTTCTGCATGGCAGGAGCCATCAACCAAAATACTGCCATCAATGTTAATTTCCTGACCTTTAACCTGACCATTGACTTTTGTATTCCCACTAATTTTCAAGATTTGACTTTCTACGCTTCCATGAACCGAGGAGTTGCCTCGAACGACAAAGGTTTCAGACTCAACATCTCCATCCACAGTAGCATGCCCCGCGCAAGAAAATTCCTTACATACAAGATCAGACGTGATTTTTGCACTACCAGCTATTTTGACAGAATGAAAAGTTCCTCCAGGTATTTTCATGGAACCATTGATTACGAGATCATCGGGTTCTTTTCTTGACATTTACAATTCCTCCTTGAGTATGTCCCATTTCTGCTTCAAATTTTCAAGTAAAACAGGAAGAGAAAGACGGGTAACAATTCGAGCATGCTCTTCCCAAAATAGTTCTTCAGAAGATGATGTGATTAAACAGATGGATACGCCCATTTTTCTAACAAGAATAAGTTCAGCCGTTTTCCCCTGTAAGGAAGCATAGTTAGTTGCATAGGTGCGCAGAACGGTTTTGGCTTCTTCTCGACTACACTCACCGCTGAGCAGTAATTGATCAACAGCATACAAGGACAAGACGATTTCAAAAGAGTATTCCTGCTGCTTGGCAAAGCATTCCTCATATAGCTCAAGTGAAGTTTGTGTAACAATGTTTCGAGAAAGGATCGTTTGTCTATTCATTGCATGATCTAAAGGAATAGGAGAGAACATATTTGCCAACTCATCTAGTGACAGATCATCCTTCAGACTTAGAATTTTGTTCACTCGATGCAGGATCTCCTGCTTAGGGAAAAAAGTCTCCTGCCCTGTAAAGGTTGACTTGCGAATAAACCAGTCCTCGGGAATTAAATTTTTACGTTTCCAGCGGTAAAGCTGGCCGTAGGAGATTCCGGTTTGCTCTAGCAATTGTTTTTTTGAAAGCAATTCCTGGTTAATTTGGGTGACCTCCTTTTATAAGGATAGAAGTTTACTTTGTGCAAATGATCGTAACATAACAATGTTACGTTGTAAATGGATCAAAAGTGTATGTAAGTGCAAAAATAATTGCCGTAATTTATTTAGAATGATTATAATGTAGAGGAGAGGATGGTGATTTGTTTGAGCATTTTTGATTTTTCCGTACAAACAATGCATGAGGAAACGGTGTCATTAGAACGTTATAAAGGGAAGGTCTTACTTATTGTTAATACAGCTAGCAAATGTGGCTTTACACCGCAATATACAGATTTACAGAAGCTGTACGATCGTTACCGAGATGATGGTTTAGAAATTTTAGGATTTCCTTGCAATCAATTTGAGCAACAAGAACCAGGAAATAACAAGGAAATTGCTCAGTTTTGCGAGTTGAATTATGGGGTGAATTTTCCGGTATTTGCGAAAACGGATGTAAAGGGAACGAATGCGAATCCGCTCTTTCGTTATCTATGTCAGCAAATCCCATTTGCTGGCTTTGATGAGTCACAGGCATCTGGTCGACTTTTACATATGTTTTTACAAGAAAAATTTCCTGAGACTTTGATGGATGACTCTATAAAATGGAATTTCACAAAATTTTTAGTGGATCGAGAAGGGAAGGTAGTGGGGCGTTTTGAGTCGCCTGTTGAGCCAATGGATTTAGAAGCTCCAATTAAGGATGTATTATAGACATACCAGCTATCCTAGAAAGTAAAAATGAAAAAGCTGAGAGCAACAAGCTGGGCCCTCAGCTTTTTCGTTATGATTTCGCATTCGGTGTCTGTGTTTTCTTTCGTCGCAAGGCTTTTGTTACACTGGTAGTGCTTGTATCAGGGGTTAGCTTCGTTGTAGCAGCAGTTGTAGATGCTTTGCTTTTCTTTTTGGGATTCTGAGCAATAGGCCGCGGCTCAGGATATCGTTCCACGATGTCACGATTCTCATTTGTTTCTTTTGTTGCCAGCTCTTGAGGGGCTTCAGCTTGAGCCAAGCTTTCCTTTAATGCCTGCATGAGATCAATGACATTAGCGCGTGGTGCGGAAGGCGCTGTTGCCACCTCTTTCCCTTCCAGTTTTTTCGTAATGAGCTCTTGTAGATGCTGTCGATACGTATCTTGGTATTGTTCAGGGTGGAAGGGACGAGACATGCTTTCAACTAATTGAATGGCCATAGCTAGCTCACTCTCGACTAGTGGCGCATCTGCTTGAGGGAGAGCTGGTACTTGAGCTAAGGAGCGTACCTCATCTGGATAGAAGATCGTTTCTAACACCATACCATTTTGATATATACGTAATACGGCCAGGCTTTCTTTATTACGCAAGGTGATTCTAGCAATTGCGATTTTACCGGTCTGCTGCAAAGCGACCCGTAAGAGGGAATAAGCCTTTTCCCCTGTTTCCTGTGGAGAGAGGTAGTAGCTTTTATCGAAGTAAATGGGGTCAATTTCTGACAGTTGTACGAAATCGACAATTTCAATAGCCCGTTTTGTTTCGGGGGCGATTTTGTCCAAATCCTCGTCTTGAATCATAACAAAATTACCTTTTTCATATTCGTATCCTTTTATGATTTCATCGGAAGCTACTTCACGGTCACAGGTTGGGCAAACCTTGGAGTACCGAATGGGCGTGTGGCACTC
Organism: Brevibacillus laterosporus LMG 15441; assembly: GCF_000219535.2. Taxonomy (NCBI): domain Bacteria; kingdom Bacillati; phylum Bacillota; class Bacilli; order Caryophanales; family Paenibacillaceae; genus Brevibacillus; species Brevibacillus laterosporus. The sequence continues at coordinate 3,714,441 of NZ_CP007806.1, read as the reverse complement.
CTTATGCAATTGACGAAAACGAATATCGCGGTCTTCTGTTGCTGTAAACATACGAACAGGGATATTCACTAAACCAAAACTAATGGAACCTTTCCAAACGGTGTGCAAAAAAACGCCTCCTTATAGAAGTAGTATCCACAAGGAGGCATAATGTATTGGCATGTAACTTTTGGGACGTCAACAATGTTTATTGGTTATGCTTCTTGGCATCAAGAAGATCCGCTTCCGATTGCATATCGCGGGCACGCTCGATTCCAACACCAGTGCGATCCGCCTGCGATTGAGCTTTAGAGGCTTTAATCTTACGTTCTGATGGATTTTTAGCAGCCATGCTAGTTCTCTCCTTCTATTCTTTATGAATGGGGACGTTTACTAATATCTCTGTTTTGGACAAAAAAATACCTCACTTCTTCTTAAAAAGAGTGAGGCAGTCATTCAAGCTGTTTCCACGAGGGAAACCTGTCACCTTCATGCTCCTATCTACATGAGGTGTCAACTGAACTGACTTCAATTATGGGAGAGGAGAAACCGGAGGAAGAGCTTATGGGGAAACGTAAGTCTTCTCCGCGGTTGTCAGCGACACCATAGCATCGCTTGTAACACATTTTTACCAGCAAACTGGTAAGTTATACATCCTGATTTATATTTTTTATCGTTTGGATTGAAAATTTTACGTTTTTCCTTCCTATATGGTAGTATGAAAACTACTGTCTCACGAAAAAGTGTGACAACGGATATGTATACAAGTTAGGTGAAGAGAAAATGAGAGTGATTTCAGGAGAACATAGAGGTCGTTCGCTAGCTGCCGTGCCTGGTACAAGCACAAGGCCCACAACAGACAAAGTAAAGGAATCCATCTTTAACATGATCGGACCATATTTTGATGGGGAATGGGCGTTGGATCTATATGCAGGGACAGGAGGCTTAGGGATTGAAGCTCTTAGTCGGGGTGCTGCAAAGGCCATTTTTGTAGACAGAGACAACAAAGCTTTTAACACGGTCAAACAAAATCTTAAAACCTTGCGATTGGATGAGCAGGCAGAGGTTTATAAAATCGATTCAGCACGTGCCCTTAAGGTGCTTTCTACTCGTGGGGTGCAATTTGATTTAGTATTTCTTGATCCTCCTTATGCAAAGCAAAAGCTTGAGCAAGAGATTGAACAACTCCAACAATTACATATGGTAGCCGCTGATGCTTGGATTGTCACCGAGCATGATGCTAAGCTAACTTTACCTGAACAGATTGGAATGTGTGAGCAATATCGTTGCTCTACTTATGGAGATACGAGGGTTACTATTTATCGCTATATAGTGGAAGGAGATTCCTAGCATGAGAATAGCAGTTTGCCCAGGCAGTTTTGATCCGGTCACGTATGGGCATCTAGATATCATTAAGCGTGGAGCTAAAATTTTTGACAAGGTTATTGTGGCTGTACTGGTTAATTCAAATAAAAAGCCGTTATTTACATTAGAAGAGCGCATGGCATTATTACGTGAAGTAACAGCCGAGTATTCTAATGTAGAGGTAGATACCTTTAATGGCTTGTTGGTTGATTATATGCAAAGAAAAGAGGCTCGGGTCTTGTTAAAGGGCTTACGGGCAGTATCTGATTTTGAATATGAAATGCAGATGGCCTCTATTAATCGCAAGCTGGATGAGGAGATTGAAACACTGTTTGTCATGACAAATAATCAATATTCTTTCTTAAGCTCAAGCATCGTAAAGGAGCTTGCCAAGTATGATGCCAATGTAACTGATTTGGTACCCCCGATTGTAGAGCAATCGATGCGGTTAAAGTTTCAGGAATTACAGGGAAACAGCTAGGAATGGTTGCTAGCCGGCCTGTAGGGAAAGGCTTCAATAAATGGGTAAGGAACGCGGGTTTCTTACCCTTCCTTTATTTGTATACATATTAGGCCATTATTGCTTCCAAAGCTTGTGTAATAAAAAACAAATTAAAAATAAGACAATTGCGATACAAGCTGCAATGGTGCTCATTTGAGAAAAAATAAGCCACCACGATTTAGCCTGAAGTAAGTGCTCGCTAGGTAAAAATGCTGGGATGCTTGTATTTACATTTTGCGTGATGATCGTAAGTGGTTTCCAGAATACGATTGTTAGCACCGCTGCAAAAATAGCATGGATAGCCCGCCCGATGAGATAAGGCTTCACGCTAATATCCGTTTTGCTTAAAATGCTTGCAATTTGCGCATGGACGCTTAGACCACCCCAGGATATGATGGCAGCGGTAATAGCTGCTTTGACCATCATCGAGATATTCTGAATTTCACTAGTATTTTGAGCACCCATTGTTACTTCAAATAACCCAGCTAAGCCAGCCTTACCCATCGCGTCTGTAAATCCAAACGGGCCCAGCAATAAAAAGAGAACCCGGTTTAAGAAGCTGGTAATGCCAACGGTTTGCATCATTTGAAGCAAGACCGAAAACATGATAATAAAGCCCCCGACCACCATTAGGGTTTGTAGTGCGGATTGCACGGCATCTCCCATTAGCTTGCCAAAAGGGCGATTATCACTGAGTCTGGCACGATGCATAGCTTGTAAGGCCCGGTAAAGTAAGGGATGCTGTGATTTTTCATAAATCGCTGTTATGGGAGAAACAGGGGAGTACATACGATAAAGCATGCCAAGTAGGATTGCAGCACCATAATGGGTAAAGGCGATTACATATCCGAGCTGTTCACTGTTAAAAAAACCAACGGCTACTGCACCGATAACAAAAAGTGGATCTCCCGTAGTAGCAAAGGTAACGAGCCTTTCCCCTTCAACTTTTGTAATGTGGCCTTTCTCTCGTAAACGCGTGGTTAGATTGGCTGCGACTGGATAGCCGGAAGAGAACCCCATTGTCAGCACGAACCCTCCTGTACCCGGGACATTGAAGAGAGGACGCATCAGTGGCTCAAGTAATACCCCGATAAAATGAACAACACCAACTCCCATCAGAACCTCCGATACAAATATAAAGGGGAGAAGAGCAGGAAAGACGACTTCCCACCAAATGTTTAAGCCGCGAACGGCAGCTTGAAAGGATGGCTCCGGATTAATAATAAGTACAAAAACCAAAAGGAGCGACAAAATCGCTAAACTAATTGTGAGATAAGGAGAACGATGCGACATATAACCCTCCCGGATGTAAGCGTTAGTACATGTCTACGTTGGAGAGGTACAAACTATTCATACTCTCTACTAGCTAAAAAATGAATGGAGAAGTGGGCTGTTTTCATATGATTGAGGGGAGGAGGCGTTTTTTATGACAGACAAGAAACGACCAACCATTGGTTTAGCACTTGGAGCGGGTGGTGCCCGTGGATTGGCTCATATCGGTATTCTAAAGGTACTTGAAGAGCATGATATTGCTGTTGATTTTATAGCAGGAAGCAGTATGGGGAGCTTGGTAGGGGCCTTTTATGCAAATGGAATTCGACCAGACATGATGGAGAAATTGGCAATAAATTTAAAGCGCAAGCACTGGTTAGATTTAGTGGTCCCTCATATGGGATTGGTAGCCGGTCAAAAGATAAAAGAAATCATCCGCTTATTAACACATGGCAAAAATATTGAAGAACTACAAATTCCCTTAGCAATTGTAGCAACTGATATAGAGACGGGAGAACGAGTTGTTTTTACAGAGGGACCTGTAGATATCGCTGTGCGTTCCAGTATTGCTATGCCAGGAATTTTTGTGCCAGAGCAGGTAAATGGCAGAATGCTGGTGGATGGAGGTGTAATTGATCGAGTGCCGATAACCGTTGCGAAAGAAATGGGGGCTGATCTAGTCCTGGCCATTGATGTAGCGAATTTTGACACCAGAATGAAAGTGTCAAGCATCTTTGATGTGATTGCTCAAACGATAGATGTAATGGAACGTGAAATTTTGCGCCATAGGATGCTATCAGCAGATTTAGTGATCCGTCCAGAGGTAGGTCACATCGGTAGCTTGTCTTTTACACAAATAGAATCAATTGTCGAATTAGGAGAGATAGCGGCTCGAAAGCATATTGATCAAATTAAAGAGATGATAAAGAATTGGGAGGAAACAGATGCAAAACGAAAATCAATCGAACGAGGGATTAAGACGAACTAATAAACGGAATGTAGCCGTCCTGGTAGCTATGATCATTATGATTCTAATGGTCATTAGTACCTATATACCTATGCCTTATTACGTACAGCGTGCTGGGACGGCTAAAGAGCTTTCGCCTATGATTACCGTAGAAGGCGGCGTAAAGGATGAGAAGGGTACATTTATGCTGACCACTGTACGCATGTCCCGAGCAACACCTTTAACGTATTTATACGTACAATTTTCTAAGGATGCTGATCTCATTTCCGATAAATTTATTACAGCGCAGGGTGAAAGCGATGAGGAGTATGCAAAACGGGAGCTGTTGGTGATGCAGCGATCGCAGCAGGTTGCAGAAGCGGTCGCCCTGAAAAAAGCTGGCTATCCAGTCAAAATGGAGGATCAAGGAGTCTTAGTCTTGTCGGTAATGGATGGCTTTCCAGCTAAAAACGTGTTGAAGGTGGGAGATGTCATTACCTCGCTGAACAACAAGCCGGTTAAAAATAAGAATGATCTATTCCTCTTATTGGAAGGTAAGAAGGCTGGTGATGCTATCCAACTACAATTTAAACGGGATGGAAAACAAGAACAGGTGGAATTGATTCTGGCGCAATTACCCGAAAATAATGGAGCAACGTCCCATCGAGCTGGGTTTGGTATTACACCGCAGGATCAAAAGCGCATCCTATTTGATAAGAAAATTACGATTGCCGCTAATAATATTGGTGGACCGTCCGCAGGCTTAATGTTTACCTTGGAAATCTATAATCAATTGCGTCCAGAAATCGATATCACGCGTGGCTATCGTATTGCTGGAACGGGTGAAATGAATTCCGATGGTACTGTAGGAAGGATCGGTGGCATCAATCACAAGGTTATCGCCGCTGATGCCGCAGGAGCAGAAATTTTCTTTGCGCCAAACGATACAAGCGGCGATAAGTCAAACTATGAAGTAGCTGTGGAAACTGCGAAACGTATTCATACCTCTATGCGGATTGTTCCAGTAAAAACGGTAGATGATGCACTACAATACCTTCAGCACCTAAAGCCAAAGGGAACAGAGTAAAAGAAACGACTTCTCTTACTCAGGTGTGATTTGTAAAGGAATCCGGCGATATTCTTCCAAAAAGGGCTGCTCGATTTGAGTCGAATGAGCCAAACGGTACAAAGCATTTGAGCGAATATCAACATCAAGCATAGGGTGCAATCCATCCCTTACATTCGTGTAGAGGGGGATTGCACTTTTTTGTTTAGCCTGCTGAAGTAATGCTCTTCCCTTCTGGCTGAACCCAAGTACACGGGCGTATGAGGCGCCATGGCGGAGGTTGAAAGCAGATATCTGGTCTTTTTTCACATCGAGTAGCACGTTAAGCAACATACGTTGAATGCGATTTTGCGTATATCGTTTACTTTTAGCAGAGCTGATCATCTGTGCAACGGTTTTTGATCGCCGTACCGATTCAAGGAGCCGATATTCCATTCCTTCTTCTATTTCATGATACGTAGCAAGCTCTTGTGCAGTGAGCTGTAACAGACGATGGAATAGAGGATGAGCGAAATTTTCCCACGTCATAGGATAAAGCCCAGAAAGCCATTCACGTTGCAACACTTCTACAGTAGCTCTCGGTACGTATCCGGCGACTGCTGCTATCTTTTGTTGTTGCTCTGTCAATATTTTTCGCAAAGCGGTAGCGCTTGCTATCTGCTCGTCTGTGATTGTTTCTTGATGATAGCCTGCTTTTTGCCGTTGGATGGTGACAGGTACAATTTTGCTGTTTAACCTAGCCAGTGATAGGAGATAGTTAAAACCGAGTATATTATTTGGTTGATCGAGAGCTGCGCCGTGAATGCCGTGATCGGTGAGGTACGTGTGAGCCGCTTCAGCGTATGCCTTAGGATACGGAAGACCATCGCGTAACCCTGCTTTTAGTAAATGAGAAAATTCAGGTGCTTCATGCGCGAGTAGCTGTGCCGCTTGTTTCATCCAGCTAATGTCTCCGCACTCCGAACCAAAGCATAGCGTATCAACTACTCCGATGCGATCTAACAGCGAGACCGCACCATGGGCAAACAACTCAGCGTTCGAGGTGGCAAAGACTGTAGGGAGTTCAATTACCAAATCAACACCTAAACGCAGAGCCATTTCCGTGCGAGCCCATTTCGAGACGATGGCAGGTTCACCCCGTTGTAAAAAGTTGCCGCTCATGACGGCGACACAGGCATCAGCGCCTGTCATTTTTTTCGCTAATGCAAAATGAAGCTTGTGTCCATTGTGCAAAGGGTTGTATTCTACTATAAGGCCCACTGATTTCATTTGTAAAAATTACATCCTTTCTACCAGAACCTATCTGTACTGGTAGTGTAGACAAGTTCATTTGTTCTGGCAAATTCTATTTGCAGCCGATAAGGTGTCAAGGAAAATAGGTTGACAAAGATGTAGGCAAAAGCTATAATCATCTTTGTTGTGCATGAGGTGATAACATGAATATTAAACTAATAGAATTGCACCACAGAAAAGGAGAACCACTTCCTTTTCAAACAAACTTGGATTCCCAGGATTTAAAGAAGCGTCATCAAGAGATTCGAGACTTATCTCCTGTTACTGTTACAGGAGAGGCTATGGAGCTCGGTGGCTTAATCTATATCAAGGGAGAAATACAAGCAGAAGCTAAGTTCGTTTGTGCGCGTTGCTTGACACCGTACACGGAACAGCTTTCGATTCCTTTTTCTGAAACCTTTGCGCCGAATACATCCGATATCGAATTTGATGAGGATAGCGATATTCATCAGGTGACTGGCGAAGAGATCGAGTTGGACCCGTTCCTGGAAGAAGACTTCTTGTTGTCAATTTCAGCATTCCCATTGTGCTCCAAGGATTGTCAGGGACTGTGCGCGAGTTGCGGAATTAACCGCAATGAACAGTCATGCAATTGTTCCACAGAACGTATTGATCCGCGTTTAGAAGCCCTAAAGAAATTCTTCATTCAAGCAGAAGAATAAGCTTGTTTTCAAGATGAAGCGCTTCTCTTTGGATGAATTGCTTCATTTTTGAACGGGTTGGTCGATTCCTGTGAATTAGCCCTAACCCACATACATCGGTTCCACAGATAACCATTTCACTTACGGCTTTATGCCTTGAGTTTCTATATGGGGAACCTTCAGACATTTTGACTTCGAAGGAGGTGTAAGGAAGATGGCAGTACCTCAACGTAGAACTTCCAAAACTCGTAAAAGATTGCGTCGTACGCACTTCAAATTAGAGATTCCAGGTATGGTTAAATGCGATAACTGCGGCGAACACAAACTAGCTCACCGCGTATGCGCAAGCTGCGGAACTTACAAAGGTAAGAAAGTGGTTCAATAAGTAAGAGGCAAGGTGAGGTGATCACCTTGCTTTTTTTCTATTCAAACGGGGGAATCTAACGGATTAAGTTATTTTTATGAATAGGGTTGTAAAAATAGCCTCCCTCCCGTATACTAATTTAGTACCTGGTATTAAAAACAACTCGTAAGCATAGATAGAAAAAGCTAAGGGGGGTGCCGAAAATCGCTCGCATAGCTAAGAGAGATCGTCAAAGACAGCTCGTGGATAGTCTAGAACGAAATCCATTCGCTACGGATGAAGATTTGGCCGCGATGTTTGATGTTAGCATCCAAACAATACGGCTGGATCGTTTAGAGCTAGGCATACCGGAATTACGTGAACGGATTAAATCTGTTGCAGAGAAAAGTTTGGATCCAGTCAAATCACTAGGAATTGAAGAGGTGATTGGCGAAGTAATAGATCTGCAACTGGATGATTATGGAATTTCTGTCTTAGAAATAACAGAGGAGTATGTGTTTACTCGAACACAGATTGCTCGTGGGCATTATATCTTTGCTCAAGCAAACTCCCTGGCGGTTGCTGTTATCGACGCGGATGTTGCTTTAACGGCTACAGCCCGCATGCGTTTTATTCGGCCTGTGAAGCAAGGCGAGAAGCTGGTTGCTAAGGCTGTGGTTCGTTCTACGGAAGGGGACGAAAGCAAGGTGCGCGTCGAAACGAAGGTTCAAGGGGAAAATGTGTTTACTGCTACGTTTAGAGTTTTTCGTATCCGTGAGTAGTAAGGTCAGGAAAAAACAGGAGGGAATTGTACTTGCGTATTTCACTTGATGCCATGGGGGGCGACCATGCACCCCGCAGTGCCGTAGAAGGCGCTTTGGAGGCTATCGCTGTTGAACCCTCCTTACAAATTGTTTTAGTTGGGGATGAATCAGCTATTGGCAGCTATCTGCCTACACCCCGTCCATCTAATATTGAGATTTTACATACAACAGAAAAAATAGCAACAGATGAAGAACCGGTCAAAGCTGTGCGCCGTAAAAAAGATTCTTCTTTAGTAAAAGCAGTAGAGCTAGCACGTCAAGAGGAAGTAGAGGCGGTCATCTCTGCTGGTAACACCGGAGCATTGATGACAGCGGGCTTATTGATTACGGGACGCATGAAGGGAATTGAACGTCCAGCTCTAGCTGCGATGATTCCCAAAATCAAGGGTGGCGTTACATTGGTGCTTGACGTTGGCGCCAATATGGATGCGAAACCCCAGCACCTCGTGCAATATGCTATTATGGGTAGCCTATATGTAGAAAAAGTGTTAGGCATAAAAAAGCCACGCGTTGGTCTACTAAATGTCGGTACAGAAGAAGCGAAAGGGAATGAACTGGCTAAAAGCACCTTTCCCTTGCTAAAAGAGAGTCCGGTCCATTTTATTGGAAACGTAGAAGCGCGAGATTTACTAGAGGACGCTTGCGACGTACTAGTATGTGAGGGCTTCTCTGGCAACATTTTATTGAAAAACACAGAGGGAACGGCTTTAGCTATTTTCTCTCAGTTGAAGCGTGAGCTTACCTCAACCTTCATGAATAAACTGGCTGCTGCCATTTTAAAGCCAAGTCTAAAACGTTTTGCTAACCGCATGGACTATGCAGAGTACGGTGGTGCTCCGATGCTTGGATTGAAACGACCTGTCTTTAAGGCGCATGGTTCATCCGATGCAAAAGCATTCAAAAATGCCCTGCTAGCAGCGGCGCGTTTTTGCAAGTCTGATGTCAATCAGCTCATCTTAAAGGAGCTACAGATCGATCATAGCGGAAAAGGGGAAAAAGAATGAATGGATTACGTCCTGTAGGAATCCTGGCAACAGGCTCCTATACACCTGATAAAGTGTTAAGTAATGCCGATTTGGAAAAGATGGTGGAAACCTCTGACGAATGGATTACCTCTCGTACAGGGATTCGTGAACGTCGAATTTGTGCGGAAGATCAAGCTTCTTCAGACCTAGCCTATGAAGCTGCCGTGAGAGCGCTGAACAAGGCAAACATCAGTGCTGAAGACATTGACATGATTATTGTGGCAACAGTAACTCCAGACCATTCTTTTCCATCTACATCATGCATATTACAAGAAAGATTGGGTGCTAAGAAAGCCTCGGCTATCGACCTTTCCGCAGCATGCACGGGATTCATTTACGGGGTGACGACTGCTACACAATTTATCGCGAACGGCATGTATCGTTATGTGCTGGTTATCGGGGTAGAGTCATTATCCAAAATCACAAACTATGAAGATCGTAATACTTGCGTACTGTTTGGTGACGGTGCAGGAGCGGCTGTTCTTGGTCCTGTTCCAGAGGGAATGGGCTTTAAAGCCTTTGACCTAGGTGCGGATGGATCAGGTGCTAAGTTGCTATCTCTCCCAGGTGGCGGTTCTCGTTACCCAGTTACAAAAGAAACCGTAGAGAACAAAATGCACTATTTGACCATGACTGGCAATGAGGTTTTTAAATTTGCTGTACGAGTCATGAACAGTGCAACTGACACCGTGTTAACAAAAGCAGGACTAGAAAAGGAAGCGATCGATCTCTTGGTACCACATCAAGCAAATTTACGTATCATTGATTCGGCTGTGAAACGTTTTGGTTTGTCAGAGGATAAAGTGGTAATTAACTTAGATCGCTATGGAAATATGTCGTCTGCCTCTATTCCCGTTGCGTTGGATGAAGCTATCCAAGCGGGAAGAGTTAAAGAAGGAGACAATGTTATTCTCGTTGGCTTTGGTGGTGGCTTGACTTGGGGAGCAGCACTGCTCACATGGTGCACACGTGAGCAAAACGGCGAATAATACGAAGTACACAGGGATTGGAGTCGAATGGATTTGAGTAAACTAGCATTTGTTTTTCCAGGACAAGGCTCTCAGTTTGTTGGAATGGGAGCGCAGTTATGTGAAGAATCATCAGTGGCAAAAGCGATTTTTAGTCAGGCGGATGAAGCACTAGGTTTCTCGCTTTCACATCTTTGCTACGAAGGACCTGAAGAGGAGCTGCGTTTGACAGTAAACACGCAGCCAGCTATTTTGACCATGAGCGTTGCTGTTCTTAAGGTTTTACAAGAAAAATGCCCTGATCTGAAGCCAGATTTCGTGGCAGGACACAGTTTGGGCGAATATTCTGCATTGGTAGCCGCAGGAGCAATCAGCTTTACCGATGCTGTGAAAACCGTGCGTGCACGTGGACAATATATGGAACAAGCAGTGCCTGCTGGTCAAGGGGCTATGGCGGCCGTACTTAATATGGATCGCCAAAAGTTGCGAGGCATATGTGAACAAGTTACCGAAGCCGGATACCCTGTTCAGCTTGCAAATATGAATTGCCCAGGGCAAATTGTCATTTCAGGTAGTGCTGAAGGTGTAGAGAAAGCGGGAGTACTGGCAAAAGAAGCGGGCGCTAAGCGCGTCATGCCACTAAATGTTAGCGGACCTTTCCATTCTTCCTTGATGCAACCAGCCGCTGAGCTTTTACAGGCTGTTTTAGCAGATATCGAAATAAACGATGCCAATGTACCAGTAGTGACGAATGTTGCAGCACGCCCTGTGACGAATTCTAGCGAAATTGCTACGAGCTTGGTTGAACAGGTATCTTCTCCTGTTCTTTGGGAGGATTCAGTTGCTTGGATGATCGAGCAAGGCGTCACTACGTTTATTGAGATCGGTCCCGGAAAAGTATTAGCTGGTTTGGTGAAAAAAATTGCACCAAAAGAAGCCAACATAAAAATCTTTAGCCTGCAAGACATGGATTCACTTACTGAATTCGTTGGAGGAGGAGAAGCATGTTAATGTTAGAAGGTAAAGTAGCTTTGATTACAGGGGCTTCTCGTGGTATCGGTCGTGCCATCGCACTAAAATATGCGGAAGCCGGAGCCAATATCATTGTTAATTACTCAGGAAACGAAGCGAAAGCTCAGGAAACAGTAGCTGAGATCGAAAAAATGGGTCGTGAAGCAATTATGATTCGCGCCAATGTAGGAAATACAGAAGAAGCGGAGAATATGGTAAAAGAAGCGCTAGAGCGCTTTGGAAAAATCGATATTCTCGTAAATAACGCAGGAATTACTAGGGATAATCTCTTAATGCGCATGAAAGAGTCAGAATGGGATGAGGTTATCAACGTCAATTTAAAAGGCGTATTTAATATGACAAAAGCGTTGACTCGTCCAATGATGAAACAGCGTAGCGGAAGCATTATCAATATTACATCGGTTGTAGGTGTATTAGGTAACGCAGGACAGGCTAACTATGTGGCTGCCAAGGCTGGAGTCATTGGTTTAACCAAAACCACTGCTCGTGAACTCGCTTCCAGAAACATTAAGGTAAATGCGATTGCTCCGGGATTTGTTGACACTGATATGACAGATGTTCTACCGGAAGACGTTAAGAGTGGAATTTTAGCACAGATTCCATTTAACCGTCTTGGATCGGCTGACGAAATTTCTAGTGTGGCACTTTTCCTAGCATCTGATGCCTCAAGCTACATGACAGGACAAACCTTACATGTAGACGGCGGTATGTATATGTAAACTGGTTTTTACAAGAGACATCCCGTATAATACGTGAGAGGGGGTGAAGTAAGTGGCAGAAATTCTTGATCGTGTAAAGAAAATCGTCATTGACCGTTTAGGCGTAGACGAAGATAAAGTAACGTTAGAAGCTTCTTTCAAAGAAGATCTAGGGGCAGACTCCCTTGATGTTGTTGAGCTTGTTATGGAATTAGAAGACGAGTTCGACCTAGAGATCTCTGATGAAGATGCAGAAAAAATTACTACTGTGGGTGAAGTAGTTAATTACATATCTTCCCACAAGTAATCGCTAAGGAGGGGCTCCGTTTCGACGGGGCTTCTCCCTTTACGCAAATAAGTGATTTTTTCAACAAACGATACGTTACTAATAATGTTAAGCTAGGATGCGCAAGCTGATTTATATAGAGGTGAATGAACATGAGACGTAGAGTAGTCATTACGGGTTTTGGGTGTATAACCGCACTTGGAAAAGACCCAGAAACTCTTTGGAAGAACCTGCTTGCAGGTAAATCAGGGATCAGCCGGATTGAGAATTTTGACCCAACCGATTATCCTACAAAAATTGCAGCAGAAGTTAAAGATTTTGATCCCGAACAATATATGGACAAACGAGAAGCACGTCGGATGGATCGTTTCGTGCAGTTTGGTCTAGCAGCAGCGAAGGAAGCAGTGAAAAACGCAAATTTGACCATTACTGAGGAGAATGCTGAGCGTATCGGTGTCTATATTGGTTCAGGAATAGGTGGACTTAGTACATGGGAAGAACAACATCAAATTTTGATGGAGAAGGGTCCGCGTCGCGTTAGTCCGTTCTTTATTCCTATGCTAATCGCTAACATGGCTTCTGGAATTGCTTCTATCGAGCTAGGTGCAAAGGGTCCAACCTCGAGTGCAATCACTGCATGTGCAACAGGTACGAATTCAATTGGTGACGCTTTCCGTCTCATTCAGTTCGGTCAAGCTGATGCTATGATTACAGGTGGTACAGAAGCGACAATTCGTCCGATGGGTATGGCTGGTTTTTGTTCATTAAAGGCAATGTCTACTCGCAATGACGAGCCACAAAAGGCAAGTCGCCCTTTTGATCAAGGTCGAGATGGTTTTGTTATGGGTGAAGGTGCTGGAGTATTGGTTTTGGAAGAGCTAGAGCATGCTAAACAGCGTGGAGCAACCATTATTGCCGAGGTAGTTGGCTATGGTATGAGCGCTGATGCGTTCCATATTACTGCTCCGGATGAAAATGGAGACGGTGCCCGACGCTGTATGTTAAATACGTTAAAGGATGCGGGTGTATCTCCAGAGCAAGTGGACTACATCAATGCACATGGTACATCTACTCCAGCCGGTGATGTGGCTGAAACAAAAGCAATTAAGAGCCTGTTTGGTGAGCACGCCTACAAGCTAGCTGTGAGTTCTACCAAATCAATGACAGGTCATTTGTTGGGGGCGACAGGAGCTATCGAAGCGATGGCGTCAGCTTATGCCCTGCGTGATCAGATTTTACCTCCAACCATCAACTTAGAGAACCCTGACCCGGAATGCGATCTGGATTATGTACCAAACAAAGCGAGAGAGGCAAAGGTAGAATATGCTTTGTCTAACACATTTGGCTTTGGTGGGCATAATGCGACCATTCTTTTAAAACGTTATGCGGAGTAGAGCATGCATTCGGTGAGGGAAGGTGAAAGAGGGATGAATTTTAAAGAGCTGCAAGAAAAAATCGGAATCGTATTTACTGATGAGTCCTTGATGCGGCAAGCATTCACCCATTCTTCCTATGTGAACGAGCAAAGGGGCAAACGGATTTCCGACAACGAACGCCTAGAATTTCTAGGCGATGCGGTGTTGGAGCTAACGGTCTCCCAATTTCTCTACAAAATGTTCCCGAAAATGAGTGAAGGTGAAATGACCAAGCTTCGTGCGGCGATCGTATGTGAACCGTCACTCGTTAAGTTTGCAGAGTTGCTTCAGTTTGGTGAACTGGTGCTATTGGGAAAAGGCGAGGAGCTTACAGGTGGGCGACAGCGACCAGCTCTCCTTGCTGACGTTTTTGAAGCCTTTGTCGGCGCTTTGTACCTTGATCAAGGCTTGGATGCGGTTTTTCAATTCCTAGAAAAATATGTGTATCCGCGCATTGATAAAGGTGAATTTACACAAGTGACCGATTTTAAAAGTCAATTGCAAGAGCTTGTTCAACAGGACAGCTTGGGAGAAATCATTTATCGCATTTTGCAGGAGAGAGGACCTGCCCACAACCGTGAGTTCGTATCCGAAGTGATATTGAATGGAAATCAGTTGGGAGTAGGCTCCGGTCGTTCCAAGAAAGAAGCAGAACAACGCGCTGCTGCACTTGCTCTCATGAAAATTGAAACGAAAGCGTAACGTAAAAAATAGCTGAAAGCATGTTAAAAACTAGGCTTCTACTTTGTGTGTTCTACAAGGTAGAAGCCTAGTTTTTTACTGAAACTGAAAAAGTTATTTGCAAATTGTTTTGCAATCATGTGTACATTTTTTCGAGAAACAGGGTTGATGAAACGCTTGTGGTAGACCGCAGTCTTAATTGAAAAGTACCATTAACGAATGAATAAGTAGCAAAGTGCAGGGCAATTTTAATAGAAGCATGGTTTGATTAGAAGGAATCGTAGGTCCCTACTTTGGCTGAAAACAAAGTAAGGGCCTTTTTGTGTTCATTCCTACTATCCATTTTTCGTTTTTCTACAAATACAGAAAATCAGGTATTTCCCAAGTCACCCTACGCCAAATGGGTCATCTATGATAAACTAGGAGAGTTAAAGAGGATTGAGTATGTTTAGGGGAGATTATCATGTATTTAAAACGGTTGGAACTGATCGGCTTTAAGTCGTTTGCAGACCGGACCGAATTGGAGTTTGTACCGGGAGTGACTGCGGTAGTTGGTCCAAACGGGAGCGGCAAGAGTAATGTATCGGACGCGATTCGTTGGGTGCTTGGTGAACAAAGCGCTAAATCGCTTCGCGGCTCCAAGATGGAGGATATTATTTTTGCCGGTAGCGATACGCGCAAACCGGTAAATTTCGCGGAAGTATCTTTAACCCTAGATAACTCGGATGGCTCTTTGGATACCGAATACTCCGAAGTGACCGTAACACGTCGAGTCTATCGTTCAGGGGAGAGCGACTATTCTATTAATAAGCGTTCCTGCCGATTAAAGGATATCATGGAACTGTTTATGGATACAGGTGTAGGAAAAGAGGCCTACTCTATCATTGGCCAAGGCCGAATCGAAGAAATACTGAGCACGAAATCAGAAGATCGCCGGGGCATTTTTGAAGAAGCAGCCGGAATTGTAAAATATAAGTCTCGCAAGCGGGAAGCAGAAAAGAAACTGGATGAAACAACCCAAAATTTAGTGCGTATTTATGATATTCGCAATGAGGTAGAAGAGCAAGTAGGTCCCTTGCAGGAGCAGGCGGAAAAAGCCAAGACCTATAAAGGCCTACATGAAAAGCTTATCCAGCATGAGGTAGCTCTCTACGTGCAGCAAATCGAGCAGACGCATGCCAAATGGGAGGAAACGAAAAGACAATCTGCTGATTTAGAAAATCAATTAGCCAAGCGTGCCGCACAAGCAGGGCAGCAAGAAGCGGAGCTAGAGCAGGCTCGCTACAAGGTTAATCAGATTGATGAATCAATTGAAGAGCTACAGCAGGTTTTGCTTACGGTGAGTGAAGAGGCGGAGAAGGTAGAGGGCCGCCGTGAGGTATTGCGGGAGCGCAAAAGAAATCTCGAAGCGAATCGTAAGCAAACGATGGAGCAAATGCACCGATTAACCGAGAAGCAGCATGTCATAGAGGAAGAGCTGACAGCGGAAGAAGCACGCCGAGAAGAAGCCAAGGGAAAGATGCGAGAAGCAGAAGGAAAGCTCAAGAAGGCGGAATCTGAATTCCAAGTGGTCGTGCGTGGGTTGACAGATGATCTGGAGAAGCTGAAAAGCGATTACTTCGACAAACTTAATGAAATGGCTCGCCTCCGTAATGATATTCGGCATCAGGAACAGACGCGTGATACCAGCAAGGCACGAATGGAGCGTTTGCAGGCAGACCGAGATCGCCTAGTTAGTGAAGAATCTACTCAGCTAAATACAGGGGAAGGGCATGCCTCTGAGCTTGCAACAATTGAGCAAAAGCTAAATGAAACGCTAACCCGTTTCCGTGAACTCATGGCCCAAACCCGTGGACAAGAGCAACAAATCGAAGAGGCTGAAATGGAGATTCGCCGTCTTGAACAGCAACGCGAAGCTACGCGCTCTAGGCTAGACCTATTAAAAGAGATGCAGCATGATTTCGCAGGCTTCCAGCAGGGGGTTAAAGAAATCCTACGCGCTCGTGAAAAAGGCATGAAGGGAATCCATGGAGCAGTTGCCGAGCTCATGACAGTGCCGCGCAAGGTGGAAACTGCTATTGAGGTTGCTTTGGGAGGAGCCCTGCAAAATGTAGTCGTAAATGATGAAGCAGCGGGGCGTGAAGCGATTGGCTACCTGAAACGACATAATCTGGGTCGTGCTACCTTCTTACCACTTTCGGTTATTCGTTCTCGTTCCCTTACTAGTGAAGATGAACGCCAATTACGCAATGAAAGCGGAGTGGTAGGCATTGCTAGTCGTCTTGTCTCCTTTGATGAAGCCTATCGGGCTGTTGTCGAGTCTATGCTTGGCAATGTCATCATTACAGAAACCTTGGAGCAGGCAAACCGTGTAGCCAGAAGCTGTCATTACCGCTATCGGGTGGTCACGCTAGATGGTGATATCGTTAATGCAGGCGGTTCTATGACGGGCGGAGCTGTGAAGAAGAACAATGCAAATCTTCTAGGCCGCAACCGTCAGGTAGAAGAGCTAGAAGGCATGTTAGATACCTTGCAAAATGAAATTGCACAGAAGAAGGCTAGCATTGAAGCTGTTACAAAGACAGCGAAACAAGCAGAAGAGCAACAGGAAAAGCTGCGTGAACAAGGAGAGGTCCTTCGCTTACGTGAACAGGAATTAAAAGGTTTGCTGCAACAAGCGGAGTTATCTGGAAAATCCTTACGGGAGCGTATGGCTGTACTTGATCAGGATATGGCTCTTTATCAAAAAGAGATGAATGATGCTCAGCATAAGCTGACAGAACTTAGCCAGCAATTGAAGGTGCTAGAGGAAGAAGAGCATTTGCTCACAACTGCCATCGCTACAGCCGAAACAAGACGAAAAGAGCATATGCTCAGCAAGGAAGAAATGAATGAGCAGATTACCAGTCTGAAGGTCCTCGTGGCACAAGTAAAGCAGGAGCATGCTTCTCGAATCGAACAGGTGGAGCGTTTACGAGAACAACGTACCTTATTGACAAAGGAATGGGAAGAAGCAAATCAGGCTTTGATGGATCTGCATAGCCTAGATGATAATAATGATTCCTTTTTTGGAGAGCTGGATGAAAAAATTTCTGAGCTTCGTCAGGATAAGGACCGTGTAGCCAATCTGATTTCCGAACGGCGTGGAGATCGATCGAGTCTATTTGCTAAGCAGGAGCAATTGGAGCTTGAGGTAAAAGAGATTCGTAAACAAGTAAAAGCACTTGAAGAGAAGCTGCATGCCGAAGAAGTAAAGGGAAACCGGTATGAAGTAGAATTAGATCATTTGCTAAACAAACTATCGGAAGAGTACGAGCTAAGCTTTGATCTCGCTAAGCAAAAATATCCTCCGTTGGGAGAGATTGCTGAGCAGCAGGGAATCGTTAATGGATTGAAGAAGCAAATAGCTGCACTCGGAACGGTTCATTTAGGTGCAATTGAAGAGTTTGATCGCCTAGCAGAGAGGTTAGATTTCTTGCGGAAACAAGAAGAGGACCTAATAGAGGCAAAAGAAATGCTCTATCAGGTGATTGCTGAAATGGACACAGAGATGTCACGCCGCTTCCAACAGACATTTGATGAGATTCGAGTTCAATTCCAAGATGTATTTGTGCAGTTATTTGGAGGAGGTAGGGCGGATCTGCTGTTGTCACAGCCAGATCGATTACTGGAAACAGGAATTGATATCGTAGCCCAACCGCCGGGTAAAAAACTACAAAATTTAGCGTTATTATCTGGGGGAGAACGCGCATTAACAGCTATGGCTCTCTTATTTGCTATCCTGCGCGTGAAGCCAGTGCCATTCTGTGTATTAGATGAGGTAGAGGCTGCTCTGGATGAAGCCAATGTTAGCCGCTTTGCCGAATATATGCATCAATTTAGCGGCGAGACCCAGTTTATTTGTGTCACACATCGGAAAGGAACTATGGAGAGTGCTGATGTCCTGTACGGTATCACTATGCAGGAAGGCGGCGTTTCCAAGCTGGTGTCTGTTAAGCTAGAAGATACGAAAAAACTGATTGAATCCGCTTCATAGATCGTATTTGTAGTCTTTTAAGACTCGCCGATTCACCAAAACAAACAGACAACATTCAAGGAGGGTCAGTTGTGAGCTTTTTTAAAAAACTTCGTGATTCCATCGTAAAAAAATCAGAAGAGGTAACGCAGAAGTTTACGGATGGGTTAACCAAAACAAGAGATCTTTTAGTAGAGAAAGTAGAGGATTTAGTCCGTCGCTACAAAAAAATTGATGAGGATTTCTTCGAGGAGCTAGAAGAGATTCTAATAGCAGCCGATGTAGGCGTAAATACGGTGATGGAGCTCGTTGATGATTTGCGAGGAGAGGTTCGCAAGCACAAAATCGAGAATGCCTTAGACTTGCAACCGATTCTATCGGAAAAGCTAGTTAACCTATTACGCAATGATGAAGCCCACAATACGGCACTACAGATAGAGGAAGGACGTTTAAACGTTGTGTTATTCGTAGGGGTTAATGGTGTAGGAAAAACCACTACGATTGGTAAAATGGCTCATATGTTTAAACAACAAGGAAAAAAAGTAGTTTTGGCTGCAGGGGATACCTTCCGTGCTGCTGCGATTGAACAGTTGGAGGTTTGGGGAGACCGTGTTGGTGTAGATGTGATTAAGCACCAGCAGGGCGCTGATCCGGCAGCCGTTATCTATGATGCGGTACAAGCGGCTAAGTCACGTAAGGCAGATGTTCTTCTCTGCGACACAGCAGGTCGTTTGCAAAACAAGGTGAATCTAATGGAAGAGCTAAATAAAATCTTCCGTGTCCTACAACGTGAAATCCCAGATGCTCCTCATGAAGTATTGCTGGTTCTGGATGCGACGACTGGACAGAACGCTATGAACCAAGCTAAGGCTTTTGGAGAATCCGCTGGCGTGACAGGTATTGTCTTGACCAAACTAGACGGGACAGCGAAGGGCGGTATCGTTATTGCTATCCGCAATGAGCTGGATATACCGGTGAAATATGTAGGTTTGGGTGAAAAAATGGATGATTTACAAGCCTTTGATCCAGAACAATTCGTTCATGCTTTGTTTGCTGGCTTGATTGAAAAAGAGACAGAGCAGGAAGCGGAATCCGAGCAAGAATAGCAAGCTTACGAGCGTTGTTTTTGCAGAATAGATCTTGAAAAAATTAATGTCAACAAAAAGACTTGACAGTAGGCGCAGGATTGTATAGTATATTACTTGGCTCTGTAAAGGAAAAAAACTTTACACAGTAGCAACCGATCTAACTGTAAAGGATTGGTTCCATGCTGGAAAAAACGAATCAAGTGAATCTCTTATTTGACTTCTATGCTTCTCTGTTAAAAGGAAAGCAACGTGAATACCTTGAGCTTTACTACCTGGATGATCTATCGTTAAGCGAGATTGCAGAAATGCATGAAGTAAGCCGACAAGCCGTTTATGATCATATCAAGCGAGCTGAAAAGCAGCTTTATGAATATGACGAAAAGCTGAAGCTAACAGCGAAGTATGAACAGCGTCAAGAGGTTGTGAGAATGATGATCAATCTGGTAGAGGCCACAGGTGGGGACGATACGAGAGAGGAATTGCTTATCTTGCTCCGCCAACTGTCAGAGATGGATTAGGAGGGGCACATATGGCATTTGAAAGCTTGGCAAGCCGATTGCAGGGCGCCTTTGATAAGCTGCGTGGCAGAGGTAAAATCGACGAAACCATCGTGAATGAGGCGATGCGGGAAGTGCGTCTGGCTTTATTGGAAGCAGACGTTAACTTTAAAGTCGTGAAACAATTTGTTGCTCGGATCAAGGAACGTGCAGTTGGACAAGATGTTTTGAAAAGCTTAACGCCAGGACAAATGGTTATTAAAGTGGTAAATGAAGAGCTGACTGAGCTTATGGGCGGTAACGTCTCCAAGCTGGCTGTCTCTAACCGACCACCGACTGTTATTATGATGGTTGGTCTACAAGGTGCGGGGAAAACGACCACAACCGGTAAACTGGCCAAGCTGTTACAAAAACAAAATCGTAAGCCTATGCTGGTTGCTTGCGATATTTATCGCCCTGCTGCCATTAAGCAGCTACAAGTACTAGGTGAACAATTGAGTGCTCCTGTATTTGCTATGGGTGATCAGGTAAGTCCTGTAGAAATCGCTACGAAAGCGATTGAACATGCTAAAGAAAATCACTACGATTATGTGATTCTTGATACGGCGGGTCGACTGCACATTGATGAAACTCTCATGGAAGAGCTTCAACAAGTGCGTGAAGTGGCAAAGCCGGATGAGATTTTGTTGGTTGTGGATGCTATGACTGGTCAGGATGCAGTCAATGTAGCAGAGAGCTTTAACAATCAACTAGAGCTTACAGGTGTGATTCTTACTAAGCTAGATGGAGACACACGCGGTGGTGCGGCCCTTTCTGTTAAAGCAGTGACTGGTAAACCGATCAAGTTCGCAGCAATGGGTGAAAAGCTTGATGCTTTGGAACCATTCCATCCAGATCGTATGGCATCACGCATTTTGGGAATGGGCGATGTACTGAGCTTGATCGAAAAAGCACAGGAAAGCGTCGACGTGGATAAAGCAAAAGAGATGGAGCGCCAAATGCGCCAAGGGGAATTCACTTTTGACATGTTCTTGGATTCCATGCAGCAAATGCGTCAGCTAGGGCCGCTTGAGGACCTGTTGGGTATGTTGCCTGGCATGAATAAGATGAAGGGCATGAAGGATCTAAAGGTGGATGAAAAGCAAATTGCTCGTACGGAGGCCATCGTGAAGTCGATGACAAAGGAAGAGCGGGCTAACCCTGATATCATGAATGCAAACCGCCGCAAGCGTATTGCTGCTGGTAGCGGAACCACGATCCAGGAAGTGAATCGTTTCATCAAGCAATTCGAGGATATGAAGAAAATGATGAAGCAATTCACAGGCATGACGGACAAAATGAAAAAGAAAAGCAAGAAAAAAGGCGGATTCTTTCCTTTTAAAGGAAATGCACCGATCGATCCGTTTGGTGGCATGGGCGGAGATGCCGATGATAAAAAAGGTGGCTTCAATTTCCCATTTAATCCGTTTAAATAATGTAAGCTTGAACTCTCTTCGCTCTATAAAGGCGATAGTTCAGATATATAGACACATACAACGTTTTTCGTTGATTCTTTTAGGAGGTGAACAACATGGCAGTTAAAATTCGTCTAAAGCGCATGGGTTCTAAAAAGGCTCCTTTCTACCGTGTGGTAGTTGCGGATTCTCGTTCCCCACGTGATGGTCGTTTCATTGAAGAGATCGGCTATTACAATCCAGTTGCTCAACCAGCAGTGGTTAACATTGACAGCGAGAAAGCTGTTCAATGGATCATGAACGGAGCGCAACCTACCGATACAGCTCGTAACTTGCTTTCTCAAGTAGGCGTACTTGCGAAAGTACACGAAGCAAAAATCGGCAAGAAGTAAGATTGGGACGGTGATCTTTAGATGAAGGCTTTGATCGAAACGATCGCGAAAGCTCTTGTGGATCATCCGGAACATGTGAAAGTGAACGCAGTGGACAAGGAGCGTATCTTAGTTTTCGAGCTTTCCGTTCATCCAGATGATATGGGTAAGATTATTGGAAAACAAGGTCGCATTGCGAAAGCCCTGCGGACGGTTGTAACGGCTGCTGCAGTTCAGACTGATAAGCGGATTACCGTTGAAATCGTATAAAAAAGACTGGGGGGTTCTCCAGTCTTTTTTCGTATCTACATACGTGTTAACCCCACATGCAAAATATAGTGTTACTACATGTGTTTATATAAAGGAAAGCAACGAAATAACCTTCTTAGCTGTCGGGAGGCGGTTCCTATGATCAGCATTGAGAGATTGGTGCATGTAAAAGTTGTTTTGACAGAGAAAACTAAGGCGTTATTACGGGAAGAATATGAAAAACAAGCACAATATGTGCATATGGAATTGGAGCAATGGCGATTCCAGCGTAAAAAAATATTAGCTGAGGCTGAAAAAAGAGGAAGCGAAGGGGTACGTCTGGCTCTGGAGAGGTTGGATCAGGAAGAAGGAGCCCTACGTGAGAAATTGGAACTGATTTCTATTCAACTTGAACAAGTAGAAAGGCTTCCCTTAGAAAGTGAACTCCATCAGCAAACCCTTAAAAGTCAAGTTGAAATGAAAGTAGGGGACCGTTGGAATGAAAAAATGGCAGATGCTGAAATTATCATTCGTGACGGGATTGTAATAGAAATACGTCAAGGAGGCAAAAGCTTGTGACACAACCAAAATTTTATACAGTAGGAAAATTGGTTAATACACAGGGATTACGTGGAGAAATGCGTGTCGTTTCTACAACAGATTTCCCAGATGTTCGCTTTAAAAAGGGGAATAAATTACATTTGTTCCATCCAAGCTTGACCGAACCAGTGATTGTGGAAATAGCTTCGTATCGCGAACACAAAGATTTTACCATTCTAACCTTTAAAGGCTACTCATCTATTAATGACGTGGAAAAGTATAAGGGTGGAGAATTAAAGGTTCCGGAAACGGAACTGCTAGAGCTTGAAGAAGACGAATTTTATATTCATCAGCTTATTGGATGCGAAGTGATTACGGACACAGGTGAGGTATTAGGCAAGATTACAGAGGTTTTACAGCCAGGTGCCAATGACGTTTGGGTAGTAAAAGGTAACAAGGGCAAAGAAATTATGCTACCTTTCATTGATGATTGCATTAAAGAGGTAGATGTTCAGAACAAAAAAGTAATTTGCCACCTCATGGATGGATTGCTATAGAGGAGAGGTAGATCATGCGTATTGACGTACTAACACTGTTTCCAGAGATGTTTACAGGGGTAATCTCTACCAGTATTTTAGGAAAAGCAGCAGAGCGAGGAATCGTCGATTTTGGAGTCATTAACTTTCGCGATTATTCGAAAAGCAAACACGGCAACGTAGATGATACTCCCTATGGAGGCGGTGGTGGCATGGTCTTAAAGCCAGATCCGATCTTTGATGCCGTGGAAGACCTTCAGGCTCGTGAGGGTACCTCGAAACCGCGTATTATTCTAATGTGCCCGCAAGGAAGACGATATGATCAGAAAATGGCTGAGGAGTTAGCTCGTGAAGAGCACCTCGTGTTTATTTGTGGTCACTATGAGGGCTACGATGAGCGAATTCGTGAGCATCTGGTCACGGATGAAATCTCGATAGGCGATTATGTACTAACAGGTGGAGAATTAGGTGCTATGGTTGTGATTGATAGTGTTGTGCGTTTACAGCCAGGCGCTCTCGGCAATGAAATGTCTGCTGTCACAGACTCTTTTTCTACGGGACTTTTAGAGCATCCCCATTACACACGCCCTGCTGATTTCCGAGGCTGGAAGGTGCCTGATATCCTCTTGTCTGGACATCACGCGAACATTGAGAGATGGAGACTGAAAGAATCTCTAAAGCGCACCCTGCAACGTCGACCAGAGTTACTGGAGAAGATTGAGAAAACCAAAGAAATTGAAAAGCTACTAATAGAGATTCAGCAGGAAGAAAGTAACGCTTGATATTACAAGCATGGGAAGACTAATCCTTCCAATTTGCCACTGATTTTTGATCATCCAGTTAAAGTAGTAGATTGAGGGAATTTTATCCTTGATTATTTTCTAATAATGCTTGTTAACGGCCTATAGTTATGCTAGAATATCACTTGTGGCAATTTTGCCACTGACTACGACGGTCCGCTATTCGTTCGTTAACCTAGCAGAGGTTTAACAAGTAAGGCGAGTAAGAACGTCTGTGTGGAAGGAGTGAATCATGATGAATCAAATTATTCGTGAATTGGAAAAAGAACAACTGAAACAGGATCTTCCTGCGTTCCGTCCTGGTGACACTGTACGTGTACACGTTAAGGTTATCGAGGGTACTCGTGAGCGTATTCAGGTGTTCGAAGGCGTTGTTATCCGCCGCCGTGGTACTGGTGTAAGCGAAACTTTCACTGTTCGTAAGATTTCTTACAACGTGGGTGTTGAGCGTACATTCCCACTACACACACCGAAGATCGACAAACTTGAAGTAGTTCGCCATGGTCGCGTACGTCGTGCGAAATTGTACTATCTTCGCGATCGCGTAGGTAAAGCTGCTCGCATTAAAGAAATTCGTCGATAAGAATAAGAGGGGGGCTGCTTGCCAGTCCCCCTTTTTTCAGTTACATTCGGTTTTGAATGCCCTCAGTTCTCTAGAATATACAGTTCATCTCAGATAGATGCACTTATAAAGTGTAAAGATATCTTCTGTCATATATAATAGATAAATGAGACTCTAGAGCAGGAGGAAAGATTATGAGCGAAAACGCCTCGACTACCAAGAAGAAAAATGAAGCTTGGGAATGGATTAAAGCGATTGTCATAGCCATAGCTTTAGCATTCTTCATCCGTACCTTTTTATTTGCCCCGTTTATCGTCGAGGGTCATTCCATGGATTTTACTTTGCATAACGAAGAAAAACTCGTGGTTAACAAAGCTCTCTATCATCTAAGAGAGCCACAACGTGAGGAAATTATCGTATTCCATGCGTCTGAGAAGCGAGATTATATCAAACGGGTTATCGCTGTTGCTGGAGATACCGTTGAGGTAAAAGATGATGTTTTGTACGTTAATGATAAGCCAGTGGAAGAGCCATACTTAAAAGAGAAACGTGAAATTGCGCAAAAAGAGAAGGATCTACCACTAACCACTCCTTTCGAAAAAATAACGATTCCACCCGGACATATTTATGTAATGGGGGATAATCGCCAAAATAGTTCAGATAGCCGAGAGTTTGGGCCAGTTGAAATAAGCAAGGTGGTAGGCCGGGCAGAGTTTGTCTTCTGGCCGTTAAAAGATATACGCATGACACGCTAATAGCTGTGTAAACAAAGTAGGTGAATGTACGATGACAATCCAATGGTTTCCGGGACATATGGCTAAAGCCCGCCGCCAGGTTACGGAGAAATTAAAGCAGGTTGATGTGGTCATCGAGCTTCTGGATGCAAGACTACCTTTATCTAGTCGTAACCCGATGATCGATGAGATCGTGGCAGAAAAACCACGTTTGATATTGCTAAACAAGGCGGATTTAGCTGATCCATCTGTAACAGAAATGTGGATAAGATATTTTAAAGAACAAGGCCTCCGTACGCTACCGATTGATGCTTTATCAGGAAGAGGAGTGAATAAGCTCCCTGAGCTTTGCCAGGAGTTAGCCTCAGATATGTTACAAAAACGTGCAGATCGTGGAATGCTGGCAAGAGCAGTACGAATCATGATCTTAGGTATTCCAAACGTTGGTAAATCCTCACTGATTAATCGTTTAGCAAAACGCTCTGTTGCACAGACAGGAGATCGTCCTGCCGTGACCAAATCGCAGCAATGGGTAAAAATGGGCGATACACTAGAGCTTCTGGATACACCAGGTATTCTTTGGCCTAAGTTTGAAGATCAAATGGTAGGACTACGATTAGCTGCAAGTGGTGCTATTAAGGATGAGCTGATTGATTTCTCTGAGGTGGCCCTGTATGCTGTTCGTTATATGATGCATTACTATCCAGAGCGATTAAAAGACCGCTTTAAGCTGACTGATTTACCCGAGGATGGCGTAGAATTACTAGAAATGATCGGTAAAAAACGTGGCTGTATGGCGTCAGGTGGATATATTGACTATGACAAAGCTTCTGAGCTATTGCTACGTGAACTGCGCTCAGGAAAGATTGGGCAAATTTCGTTAGAACGTCCGATTGATTGGGAAATGGAAGTAACCATTGGCGAGCCGCGTTCTATCTATGATGAATAAAAATGTACGTATTGACCCTTGCCTACATGGCAGGGGTTTTTAGGTTGTTTGATCAAATGATAAAATGTGTGAATCATTCAATCAGATTGCACGATGTAAGAATGGTTGTAATAGATTGTTTGGTTACGATAGATGCGAAAAATTTTTGTCGCGGGGCTAGTCTTACGATAGAATAAAGAAAGAATGTAAAGGAAGTCGGGAGAGAGAATTAATGAACATTGCGGAAATGTCGATACAAAAGATAAGAGAATGGGTCGAAGGAGCTGACCAGCTTTCCTCAAAGGAACGATTGGAGCTTTCTACAGACCCAAGAAAAGGCGTCCAAGCAATTTGGCGTAGATTTATTGCTCAGGAAAATCATTTGAAAAAGCAGCAAGCCCTTTGGGAAGCTATGACAGAAACAGAGAAATTATACTGGGCACAAGGTAATCAATACATAGTAGGAATAGACGAGGTTGGAAGAGGGCCTCTAGCAGGGCCCGTGGTTGCTTCAGCCGTTTGTTTACCCGCTGATTTTTATCTTCCAGGTTTAAATGACTCGAAAAAGGTAAATGTCACCATGCGTGAAGCTTATTATGAAGTAATTATGCGTGAAGCAATCGCTGTAGGTATTGGGATCGTTTCTGCTGAACGCATTGATGAAATTAATATTCTAGAAGCGACGCGCGAAGCAATGTATACAGCCATAAATGACGCAGGAATCACTCCAGACCTCTGCTTAATTGATGCTGTACATCTACCGCGTTTAGAAGCTCCACAACTCTCGATTATTGGCGGTGATGGCAAAAGTATTTCGATCGCAGCTGCATCAATCGTAGCAAAAGTGACGCGTGACCGTCTTATGGAAGCATATGCGGCAGAGTATCCGGTATATGGCTTTGAGCAAAATGCTGGTTATGGCACAGCCGAACATTTACAAGCCTTACGCACTCATGGCCCTTCCGCGTTGCATCGCAAAACCTTTGGGGGAGTTAAGGAGCTTATTACTGGATAGAGGGGTATAAGATATGTTCGAGGCTTGAGTGGCCAAAAATCTTTCCTGATCAAAATCAGCATTGATAAGAATCATTTCAGCCTATTTCGTACATAAAATTTCTTTTTGGAATAAAGGTTTATTCGTTTTACATGAAAGGAGGAGGAACCGATGATCCAAGCTGGTCAATTGCTATCTAATATGCTGCAGCAAACCCGCACAAGCGGAAGCAAACAGATAGAGCTAAGCCCGAATCAGGTGGTAAAGGGAACCATCGTAAAAGTACTTCCAGATCAGGGTGCTATCGTGCAAATTGGCGGAATGCAGATGGTAGCTAAAATGGAGACGAATTTGGAAGCAGGCCAAAAAGCATGGTTACAGGTTCAGGGGAATACAGAACCACTTACGTTAAAAGTGGTTCATACGGAAGCAGGTCAAACCACAAAGGAAGCCTCTCAGGAGGGTTTATTGCGCTCTTTTGGTTTACCGAATCAACCAGAATTAAAAGAAGCTCTGCAATTTTTACTTGATAAGAATTTGCCTGTAAACAAGCAAACATTAATGGAGCTTGGTCAAATAATAAAGACGCAAGGATCAGGTACAGATGTCATGCAAGCAGTGCAGACAGCACTTACGAAACAAATCCCAATCACGCAGGATGTAGTCTTGGCGTTGCGCAGCTTTTTATTTGGAAATAACATATCAGACTCTATTCGCGCTTTTTTACAGCAGGTGACCGATACACTGGCTACGCTTTCCTTGCAAAGTGAGGCTACTGGGGCTAATGAGCAGACTCAAACAACCCCGCAAGGTGGCTCTTCAGCCTCTGTGTCACCACAACCACAATTACAACAAACCTTACGAACACTTGCAAGCTTATTACAGTCGTTGCCGCTACAGCTCAATGAAGAACCCCCTTTGCTAACCGGGAACTTAGGAATGTTGGGAAAACAAGTGATTGGGAATCCTTCGCAAACGTCATTGCCTCAACATATTGGCAACCAAGAAGCTGAAGCAGGGCAACAAACAGGAACAGGAGTACAAAACGGTACCTCATCTGTTGGAATCGGCCAGCAAACAGGGCAACAGACGAATCTTTTGAATCAAGTTCCAATCCAACAGAGACCTATGTCGTCAGCCTTATTTGATAACACGGCACCTTTTTCATCCACTCAAGGTTCAGATGCACAACAAGGAGGAAATGCTGGAGTTATAAGTGGAGCGGAAGCAGATGCGCAAACACGATTGAATGGGGGGATAAATGGAGGAAATGGCCCGGCTACTCTGAAGCAAACAGAAGGTACAGGTCAATCGTCTTCCCTTCCTTCATCTGGCAATACACGCACTCTTACAGAATCAGTCATTATCACAGGTAATAGCAACCAAACACTCACAGGTATAGGGGAATCTAACCAAAATAGACAACAACAAACCAGTATGCAAGCTCCGAATTTTTCTGTAAATACTAAGATTCAAGCTTCTGGCATGCTTGCTCCAGAAGAATCATTGAAACAGCCATCTACAATAAGTAATCAAGCAGTATCTTCCCAATCAAATGAGGGAACGTCAGCGAATCAAGCTCAGTTACGGAAAGAAACTGGAATTTTACAACAAAAACTGGAACTATTAGGTATCTCTAATGAAAGACATATTTTTCAGGCTGGACGGACAGGCAAAGAAGCAATTGATCAGCAGCAATTACAAAATATAAAAAGTTTGTTATTACAAGTTGCACAGGCTTCCCAAGGCGTATCTTTAGTATTAAAGGAAACAGCAGAGCAATTGCTTCAGCATATTACTGGACAACAATTAATGATGTCGACTTCTCAGCAAACACAACCACTGACACATGTGATGATGCAAATTCCAATTAAAACTGAGCAAGGAGAAGATACAGCTTTTGTACAAGTGGAGGCACGTAAGCAAAAAGGTGGGCAATTAGACCCGGGAAATTGTAGATTATTTTTTCAATTAGATCTACATGCGCTAGGAATGACCATGGTGGATGTGAGTATTGTCAATCGAATTACAACAATTCAGGTTTATAATGATCAACCTTGGTTGGAGAAGCTGATTCAGTCAGAAAAGCAAACGTTTACTCAGCAACTCCAAGAAGTAGGGTATCAGCTATCTATTTTACGTGTCTTGCCATTACCAGAAGCCAAATCTGGTAACGGGGGACTAATAAGAGAAACAGAGCAATTAAACAGTAATTACACAGGTGTTGATTTGCGTGTCTAATATAGGAAGGGGGGAACGTAATGGATCGGTCCTTTACCAACAATGACTTTCAAGAAAAATCAGTACCACGATTAAAAAAGGCAGTAGCGTTGCGCTATAAAGAGGATCAGGACGATGCTCCACGTCTGGTTGCTAAAGGGGGAGGTTATATTGCTGAAAGTATCCTGCAAAAGGCAAAAGAGCATAACATCCCTGTTCAGGAGGACCCTTCATTATTAGAGGTTCTGTCTAAATTGGATTTACAGCAGCAAATTCCCCCTGAATTATATCAGGTGGTAGCAGAAATTCTTGCGTTTGTTTATCGGTTAGAGAAGAAAGAGTGGAGTTAATGACAGACCGAAGAAGGCTAATTGGTCAAATTGGGGAATCGAGAGCATGTGATTACCTTGAAAGTCTAGGCTACAGTATTATTGGTCGTAATGTCCGACTTTCTCAGGGAGAGATTGATATTATTGCAATGGAGCAGAGAACAGTTGTGTTTGTTGAAGTTCGATCTCGTATAGGTAAAAAAGGAGTTACTCCTAGGTATGGAAGTCCTGTTGAATCAATCACACCACGCAAACAGCAAAAATTGCGACAGCTAGCTCTAGCTTATCTGCAAAATCATACTCAGTCCTATGATTCATTTCGAATTGATGCCATTGCAGTATGGATTCCGCCTGATCTTTCACTGAGTGGAGAAGGTCTTGAGCATTACAAATGTATTTAGGCAATGGATAATATGATAGCACCTAAATTTGCAAGAAATAGGCCGTTCATAGTGATTTAACTACATCAATAGTACATCTTCAAGCGTACAATACAATGTACTCGACGAGTTGTAACTCCTCCATATTAAGTAATACATCTGGTTTGGCTGTCTTTAGTCAGGGATGACGTGAAGACAGCCATTTTTTGTAAAAACCACATTTTGCAGGATGAAATAAAAAAGCCGTTTTCTTCCGAGGAAGAGAACGGTTTCTTTAGTTATACATAAAGAAAAACATATTTAGTGCGTATGTAACAAGGAAAGCTTATTCTTTCGTGCTAACAGGCATATCATTCAGACAATCATGGCAAATGATTTTACCTTTGAAGTGAGTAATTTGGTCAGCATTTCCACAGAAGATACAAGATGGCAAGTATTTTTTCAGGATTACGCGTTCTCCATCTACATAGATCTCCATAGGATCTTTGATCTCAATGTTTAATGTGCGTCTCAATTCAATAGGAAGAACGATACGTCCTAGTTCATCCACTTTTCTTACAATACCTGTTGATTTCATAGGTGTAAATCCCCTCTCTGTCAGATGTATTTAGTCAAAATTCGACAGGTTATCTGATTATTATCGTACCAATATTTAATAAATAAGTCAATCTTTACTTCTTTTAAAAAAGTGAATATTCTCCTAACATTTATAACGTTGATTCCGCTTACATGAGATTGTTTACTTATTATGATTCTTACTCGTAAAATAGTACCCAATCTGCTAAACAGTGTATGAACATAATGCTATCTTTTGCGAAGGACAACTTGTTCAGGAATTCATAGATAGCAGAATATGCTCAACAAAGATTTACCCCAAAAAGGTGTATGGCTAACCTGTTTTGAAGAGATATTTTTGGATCATGCTAAAACAGCCTTATCAAGTGAACGATATTGAATCGCTTCAGCTACATGTGAGGTTTTGATGTTCTCAGAACCATCTAAATCAGCAATCGTACGAGCCACTTTAACAATTCGATCATATCCACGAGCGCTCAGTCCCAGTTGATTAAAAGCTATGCTCATTAACTCCTGCCCGCCTTTATCAAGAGAACAGTATGCTCGTAAATCTTGTCCAGTCATTGAGCTATTAAATGAAGAACGCTTGTTTTGACGATAACGCTGACGTTGAATACTTCGAGCCATCTCTACACGTGTGAGGATTGAAGCTGAATTTTCCTCCCCCTCTCGCTTTGTTAACTGTTCGACTGAAACACGAGGCACTTCCAAATGAATATCGATGCGGTCTAGCAAGGGGCCAGAAATTTTTGAACGATATTTTAATACTTGTAAGGGTGAGCATCGACAGACATTTTGATCTTTGGAACCATAATATCCGCATGGACAAGGATTCATAGAACCAATTAGTAAGAAACGCGCTGGATACAAATAGGCTTGTTTGGCCCTACTTATGGTAATGTGACCCTTTTCAAGGGGCTGTCGTAGCACTTCAAGAACACCTCTGGGAAATTCAGGCATTTCATCAAGAAAAAGAATTCCGCCATGAGCCAGACTGCATTCTCCCGGACGTGGAATTTGAGAACCTCCACCTGCTAGAGCGGCTTGGGTGATTGTATGATGTGGCGCACGCAGGGGGCGAGTCTCAATAAGCCCATGTCGCGTTGTTAAGCCAGCAATGCTGTAAATCTTAGTAACCTCAAAGGATTCCTCCTGAGTCATTTTAGGCATGATGGTTGGAAAACAGTTGGCTAATAGGGTCTTTCCAGAGCCGGGTGGACCAACTAGCATTACATTATGAAATCCAGCGGCTGCAACCTCTAGACCCCTTTTTACGAAATGTTGTCCCATGACATCAGCAAAATCATATGTAGGAATCGCATCAGGAGGATGTCTACTTTCGGTTTTAAGCTCAATAGGACTTGAATTAGTGCAGTCCAAATGAGATGCAGTAGGATCGCTTACATGAACCCATTCCTTTTCTTTATTAGCCTCCACAGCGGTTCGCAAATGGGGTACAGGCAGAATTTCTAAGGGAACAAGTTTTGCTTCTGCTTGATTGGCAATGGGCAAAATTACTCTCTTAAATCCTCTTTGCTGAGCCTCCAGTAGCATGGGCAAGACACCTGGAATGGGACGTAAGCTACCATCTAGCGCCAGCTCACCGATAATAAGTGGAATAGCTGATGTCATTTCAATTTGTTTAGATGCTAGCAAGATACCAAAGGCGATAGCTAAATCAAAAACGGAGCCTTCTTTTCGCATATCTGCGGGGGCTAGATTGACGGTAATTCGCTGCATAGGGAAGTCGAATCCGGAATTCCGTAAGGCGGCTCGGACACGATCCCGTGCTTCTTTAACAGCGCTACCTCCTAAACCCACCACTTCAAAATGTGGCAATCCATTCGAAATATCCACTTCTACTGTAACTAGCATGCCATCTATTCCATGAATGGTAGCTGAATAAATTTTTGCATACATGTTAGATAACCCCTTTACCAGTCGTTACGGATGATTTGAACTAGAATAATCCATTTTCAAGCCATCTAAGTTTGACTGTATAAAAAGTTAAAGGGTATCTGCAACAAAAATGATTTCGTGTCTCAAAATCCCGCTAGCTGTTCCCATTAGGCCTGTCATTTTGTACAATGAGAAGTAAGTCCATGTACGATAACAATATTTTACTCTACGTTTCGTTAAAAACGGATTTTGTAGAGTATTACGAACGGACATCTTATATAGAAGTAAGGATGGTCAAATTGAATATACTAACAGTAGAACATATTAAAAAAAGTTTTGGAGAAAAGGTCTTGTTTGACACGATCTCCTTTCATATTGCTGAGAATCAACGGATTGGGTTGATTGGCGTAAATGGTACTGGTAAGTCTACCTTGCTTAAAATTCTAGCCGGGATAGAGGAAGCAGATCAGGGGGAGATTATTCATTCCAATCATTTTCGTGTAGAATATTTGCCGCAGAATCCAGAATTTGATGGAGATTCAACTGTCCTTGAGCAAGTATTTTATGGAGATACTCCTCTTATGCAGGCCCTACGGGAATATGAGGTTTCTTTGGAAGAACTGCAGCAGGATCAGGAAAATGAGCGAAAGCTACAACGATTATTACGTGCCCAGCAACAAATGGATGCAACGAATGCTTGGGATGCAAACACGAAGGCAAAAACAATACTGACCAAATTAGGCATTACCCAGTTTGGGCAGAAAGTAGCCGAGCTTTCTGGTGGACAACGTAAACGGGTAGCGATGGCACGTGCGCTAATTCAGCCTGCCGATTTGCTTATTTTAGATGAGCCGACCAACCATATTGATAATGAAACAGTAGAGTGGCTAGAAGAATATCTTTCTTCCTTTAAAGGTGCACTATTACTAGTAACCCATGACCGTTATTTCCTCGATCGCGTTACAAATCGTATTTTTGAATTGGACAACGGCAAGCTTTATAGCTATGAGGGCAACTATGCATCATTTTTAGAAAAGAAGGCAGAGCGTGAAGAGAATGAATTGGCTCAAGAAAGCAAACGCCAAAATCTACTGCGTAGAGAACTGGCATGGCTAAGAAGAGGCGCTAAAGCCCGAACTACGAAGCAAAAAGCCCGGGTGCAGCGAGCTGAAGAGCTACGAGACAAGAAGGTGGAGGGGCCACAGGCTAAGCTTGATATTGCTTTGGGGGCAAGTCGTCTTGGTAAAAAGGTCATTGAAGCAGAGAAGGTCTCTAAAGCTTTTGGCGAACATAGACTGCTTACTGATTTTAGCTACATTGTAGTACCTGGAGATCGAATTGGGATTATTGGGCCTAATGGTAGCGGGAAGTCAACACTGCTAAACATGCTTGCGGGTCGTATTCAGCCTGATAGCGGAACAATTGAAACAGGTGAAACGGTTAAGCTTGCGTTCTACACACAAGAAAGTGTGGAGATGGATGGTAATCTACGGGTCATTGAATATATCAAGGAGGTAGCCGAACAAATCAAAACAGCAGATGGATTTACCTTGTCTGCTTCACAGATGCTGGAACGATTTTTATTTACTCCTAATCAGCAATGGACGTATATTTCTAAGCTGTCTGGTGGGGAGCGTCGCCGTCTGTATTTGCTACGGACGTTAATGGGAGAACCCAATGTTTTATTCCTTGATGAGCCAACCAATGATCTGGATATCCAAACACTTAGTATCTTAGAAGACTACCTGGATAACTTCCCAGGGGCTGTGATTACTGTCTCCCATGATCGTTATTTCTTAGATCGAACGGTTGAGCATCTGTTTGCTTTTGAAGGGCAAGGGACAATTCGTCATTACATGGGAAATTATTCGGAGTACCTAGACGAGAGCAAGCAAGAGAAAGCATTAGCTGAAAAAGCAGCAAAGGAAAAAGCGAATGAACAAAAATCAGATCAGTCATCTGCCCAAGCCACTAGGGGTGGAAACCGAACCAAAAAATTATCCTATAAAGACCAACGAGATTGGGATGAAATAGAGGATCGTATTGCTGATTTGGAGGAAAAGCTCTCAGAGATAAAAAATCAGGTTGCAAATGCTGGTAGTAACGTAGAGCGAGCGCAGGAGCTGTTTGCTCAGGAACAGGAGATAGCCAATCAATTGGAGCAGGCTATGGAACGTTGGACTGAGCTATCGATTATGGTGGAAGAGCTAGAGGAAGCCAATAAAAGAGGATAACTAAATGATGAAGGGTCTAACAGCATACAGGTAATTGTTGGATCATGGAGGGGAAGGTTGAAGAAACCTTCCTTCTTTTTTTTGGAAAAAACCACACTGATTCATTCCTATGTCAAACGTGTAAACTTATGCTATAAGGCGCTTTACATAAAATGATACCATGGGTTCAATGACCATCTTCACCCATCTTTACTAATATTCAGACAAAAGTCCTAAGAAAGAATGGGTGAAATTACCTGACAATAAACGGTAGACTCACCTAGCAATTTACAGTATATTCAAAAGGAAATCACGCACGTTTCTGGTAGTAAACCCATCATTTTCTGTGCGTATAGTCGGAATAAAAGCATAACATGATCAATTCATTAAAAACCTGTGGAAGAGAGAGGGAATTAACATGAAAAAACAGAATAGAATCCAACTGTTAGTAGCGGGAACCATGATTTTGTCTTCAGTGGTAGTACCTCAGGCAATTTTGGCTAAGCCTGTAGCCGTGAAGCCAGTTCAAACAACAACAGCCTTTACGCAAGGAACAGGTTATCACGCTGGTAGCTATGATTATCAAGCAGCACAACCCTCTACATATAACTGGACCCGCCAATCGCGTTATAATGTTGCTCCTAACCCAGTTGAGAAATGGTCGATTACATCAGGAAAATCTATCAAATCCTCACCTGTAGTTACAGCTAATGGCACGATATACGTAACCTCTAATGGGGGAGAGTTTTATGCATATCAAAACGGCCGCATTAATTGGAAAACTCTGCTCAAAGGCGATCTGACCAGTAGTGTAATTGGGAAGGATGGAACGATTTATACGGGGTCGACTGAACACCTCTTGTTTGCTGTTTACCCAAGCGGAGTGAAAAAGTGGGAGAAACGTACGGTTGGTGAAGTAACTACATCCCCTGCTCTTGGTTCAGATGGCACGATTTATGTAGGAACGGGCGATGGCAAACTACAAGCTTTTAACGAGAATGGTTCCGAGAAATGGACATTTAGCTCAAAAGCCCCTGTAACGACAGCGCCAATCATTTCAAAGGATCAAGTGGTTTATGTAGGAAATTCTGACGGTAAATTATATGCTGTTCATGCAGCATCAGGAAAATCGAAATGGACATTGGCATTGAATGCTCCAATGAAGCAATCTCCGGTTATCGGAAATGATGGTACGCTTTATTTGGGTACGGAAGATGGAAAGATATACGCAATTGCATCCAATGGGAAAGAAAAATGGTCTACTTCTGTTGGAAAAAAAATAACCTCATCCCCTGCTATTGATTCTAATGGAACACTTTACGTTGGAACAGATAGCGGTATGTTTTTTGCGTTAGATTCTAAAAACGGGAAAACCAAGTGGTCCTATAATGGAGGACATCAAATTGAATCGGCACCAATCCTTGACGCCAATGGAGTGATTTACATGGTAACAGGAAACGGTGTGTTGCGTGCGCTTGATCAAAAAGGAAATCGAATTTGGGAATACAACATGAAAGACAATACGGTATCAGCACCTGCTATCGGTGCAGATGGTACTATTTATCTTGTGTCTCAAAATGGACGTGTGACGGCTGTTGGCAAGTAACAGATTATAAAAAATAGGCAAGAGGCTAGCCTAGACATATGAATTGATTGGGAATCACTTATGGTTGTTAATGAGTGATTCCCTTTTTGGTATGGATCAAAATTTCGACAACGGATCGGTATGAAGAAGCATCGTATTAGGAGACCACCCATATTTTCCAGCTCATGTTTCAGATATACAAATGCCAGACTGGGTAGACTATTTAATGAAACAATATTTTTAAATACGTTCATTTTCAGAAAAGCGTTCCATTGTGGGGCGCTTTTTCTGTTAACAAAACAGTAAGAACGAAGAAATTGAAATCAAATCAGCTTTTGTCTTTGTTTTGTAATATTACTTTAGTATGATAAGAAAAATTAATTGAAATGAGTATAGATAACATAAACTAAAAAGGAATAAGAATGTAAGAGCAAGGAGCCTTCTTACAGGATGAATGATTGAACAAAAAGTCTGCATAATGAACATCTTCATAAAAACACTAGAGGGGCAACGGGGTGAATGATGAAAACCTTATGTACTTTTCTTGCCGAGATCCATCGTGTCTCGGAAAATGAAATTCTGTTTGATTTGTTCCATGATCGTCTTCCTTCTCTCCATCCGATGCTGCTTAAACGGTTACTTGTATTACCGCGTATCTATTTTGACTTCCTTATTGAAAAAGGGGTTATGCAGGTAAGAGGAGTGGATACTTATCAGCCTGCCTATCGCAACAGTGTCGCAGTTGGGATGAACATGAAATCGTTAGGAAGCACGGTTTTATTCGATATGTGTTTTTCTAAAGAAACCTATCAGCTATGGCAGAAGATGGATGCAGTTATTGAAGATATATCATTACCGGCCGATTTATTTGAGGATTATGTTTATCGACTAGGAGCACTGAGTCGTTTTCGCCATCTTGGCAGGCTGGATGACCCAATCATCGCTACTAAGCTGGGTGAGAACGATATGATTGAATTTAAACAGGACTTCTTACATTCAAAGCAAGCGATCATCAAAGCGATTGTCGCCTTTGCTAATAGTAATAATGGAAATATATTTTTAGGGATTAGCGATGATTCAAAGATAATAGGTGTTAACGATGAGCTTGCCCATTATGGTGATCCAGATAAATACTTACTTGCTATTACCCAATATATTCAAATTAAAACTACGCCGATATTACATCCTTTTCCAAAAATTTCGTTACGGGAGGTTGAGGGGAAATTTGTAGTTAGTATATTCGTAGAGGTTGGTAATGAATTGATATGCGGACTAGATAAAAATAATGAAAAATATGTCTCCATTCGAACCAACAATCGCTCCTTTATTGTGAAGGACCCTCATCAAATCGGCGAAATTTATGTAAAGCGTAGATTAGGCAGCGATATAAGCCGTCGTCTAGGACTGCTGTAGATAGACAACATAGAAGTAGATTAGGAGGGGACATGCGTGAAAAAAAGCTGGCATGTTTGCTTAATGTCCGTTATATGGACTTGTCTTGTCGTTGTTGGATGCTCCACGCAATCAAACGGCTATGGGTCTGAGGAAAAAGTAGACCTTTCACAGGTTTTTCAGGCATTGGAAGGAGTCTCTGTCCTCACTACAACAGGACAAGAAATACCACTATCTATAGAAGAATTCGAGAAAAACTTCACCGGCCGTCGTCTATCTTTGATGATGTCAAAGGATAGGCTGAAGGATCAGGAAGTTAAATTTAGACTAATTGCCTATAGACAAAAAGAGGCTCCACTGGTTTTAGAGGTTGGCGAGCAGGGCTTCACCTATGCAAACAATACATATCGAGGTGAAAATGCCAGCGTCTTTTACCAAACCGCACGTAAGCAACTCGGGCTAGCTATCATAAAAGTTCAAGAATTGGATGGGGTAGAATTCAAAGCACTGGATTTACCCCAATCCAAAACCTTAACAGTGAAAGGGACAGTAGCTCAGGAGGCTATCAGGTTGTTAGCAGATAGCAAAATGGTAGATCAACCTGTCCAGGCTTACCCGATCTATCCTTCCTTTCAGATGAAATATCCTCAGCGACCGAGTGAACCTCATTACGAACTGCTTCAACCAACATTGCTTCGCTGTGTGGTAGGAAGGGAAACGATTTATTACAAAACAAATCCTTCCTTGTATCAACTCGTATCCAAGTTATTGCCAGATAGTCCTAAAAAGTCAGTATGGGAGGAATTATATGAAGCAACACAATTAGAAGCAGAGGATATCCGAGCTCACGACAATAAACGAGAAGCTTATCTTATCAAACAGAATCTGATGCAGCAGGGCAAAATTCATCAAGTCATTCGTGTGCTTTCACGTACCCAGCCTTCTACTTCTACCATGTGGCGACAAGAAGACAGCCCCCATACATCATTGAACCTGACCTTTTCTCTCAATAAAAAACGATATCCGATGAAGATAGAAGGAAATTATGTTTTTTATCAAGGGAAGAAATACTATTGGCCTAATTTACAAGCGAATATAGAGGCTATTCTGTTTACGTGAGAAGACTAAATAATTTACTGAGTTCATAAATGATAGCGTACCATTAAGTGAGTGACTTTTTTCATATCTTATCGTAAAATAAATACGTCATAACATTGACACTTTTTGTCCGACCAGAGCTTTTTAGGGCTGGTTTTTGCTTGGTCTAGCAAGAAATTATACTTTTGCTCACCATTATTGATTCAAACTGCCATAGGAGGTTGCAGAATGAACATTCATGAGTATCAAGGAAAACAGATACTAAAACAATACGGAGTAAAGGTACCGGAAGGCCGAGTAGCTTTTTCCGTAGATGAAGCAGTGAAAGCAGCAGAAGAGCTTGGCACCCAGGTCGTAGTGGTAAAAGCACAAATCCATGCTGGTGGTCGCGGAAAAGCTGGTGGTGTTAAGGTCGCTAAGAATCTGGATGAAGTTCGTACATATGCAAACGAAATTCTTGGTAAGGTCCTTGTAACCCACCAAACAGGTCCAGAAGGCAAAGAAGTTAAGCGCTTACTAATTGAGCAAGGCTGCGACATTAAGAAAGAATATTACGTAGGGGTAGTAGTTGATCGTGCCACCAATCGCGTTGTCATGATGGCATCAGAAGAAGGCGGTACGGAGATTGAAGAAGTAGCAGCTCATACACCCGAGAAGATATTTAAAGAAGTAATTGATCCTGTTACGGGTTTACTACCATTCCAAGCTCGTCGCTTGGCTTTTGCGATCAATATTCCTGCTGAGTTAGTTAATAAAGCAGCTAGTTTCATGATGAGCTTATATCAAGCATTCGTTGACAAGGATTGTTCCATCGCTGAAATTAACCCCCTAGTTGTCACAGGTGACGGCGAAGTAATGGCTTTAGATGCAAAATTAAACTTTGATAGCAATGCCCTCTATCGTCATTCTGATGTAGTGGAATTACGTGACTTAGAAGAAGAAGACGAAAAAGAGATTCAGGCCTCTAAATATGATCTATCCTATATCGCTCTGGATGGTAACATCGGTTGTATGGTAAATGGTGCTGGTTTAGCAATGGCAACCATGGATATTATTAAATTCTATGGCGGCGATCCAGCTAACTTCCTTGATGTTGGGGGCGGTGCGACAGAAGAGAAAGTAACGGAAGCTTTCAAGATCATTCTGTCAGACCCTAAGGTGAAAGGTATCTTCATCAATATCTTTGGCGGTATTATGAAATGCGACATTATCGCGAGCGGTGTAGTAGCAGCGGCGAAACAAGTAAGTTTAGACAAGCCTCTAGTCGTTCGTCTGGAAGGTACAAACGTTGAGCTTGGTAAACAAATTCTGAAGGACTCAGGATTAGATATCGTTGCAGCTGATTCCATGGCTGATGGAGCCGAGAAAATCGTTGCTCTCGTAAAGTAGGATGTTGTCCGTTACAGAAGCAAGAAGACGATAAAAAGGTGGGAAACATACGCGATGAGTATTTTAATTAATAAAAATACGAAAGTGATTACACAGGGGATTACAGGCTCTACAGCTTTGTTCCATACTCGCGGTGCTGTTGAATACGGAACACAAATGGTAGGTGGAGTACGCGCTGGAAAAGGTGGACAAGAAGTAGACGGGATTCCAATTTTTGATACCGTTGTGGAAGCTGTAGAAAAAACAGGAGCCACTGTCTCTGTAATCTACGTACCGCCAGCAGGTGCAGCAGATGCCATCATGGAAGCAGTAGATGCCGATCTTGACTTAGTTATTTGCATTACCGAAGGAATTCCAGTTCTTGATATGGTTAAAGTAAAACGCTACATGGAAGGCAAAAAGACGCGTTTAATCGGTCCGAACTGCCCAGGGGTCATTACTCCAGGAGAATGTAAAATTGGGATTATGCCAGGATATATCCATACTCCAGGCAAAGTGGGGATTGTATCCCGCTCTGGTACGTTGACATATGAAGCAGTTCATCAAACAACAACCCGCGGTATGGGCCAATCAACAGCAGTTGGTATTGGTGGCGACCCAGTAAACGGCACTAACTTTATCGATGTACTAGCACTATTTAATGAAGATCCTGATACAGAAGCGGTTATTATGATCGGAGAAATTGGGGGTACAGCAGAAGAGGAAGCGGCTGAATGGATTGCAGCTAACATGAAAAAGCCGGTGGTAGGATTCATCGGTGGTCAAACAGCTCCTCCAGGGAAACGTATGGGTCATGCAGGAGCGATTATCTCAGGTGGTAAGGGAACAGCCGCTGAGAAAATTGCTAAACTAGAGGAATGCGGTGTACGTGTTGCTAAAACTCCTGCTGTTATCGGTGAAACATTAGTAGAATTCCTGACAGAAAAAGGAATGCTAGATAAAGTAATGAGTAAATAATTGATTACAAAAAGTCAACAAGCTGAACTACTCCAAAACAAGACTTGGAGACATGTTTGGGTTTGCTTGGCTTTTTGTTTTTTATTTTTGTGCTACCCCTCTTACTCTTTTTATAATGAAGAAAAAGAAAGAGTGAAGGTAGATGAGAGTGCTAGAGGAACGTGATTGGGTATATACATTGAGTAGACAGCGTGGAGTAGGAAGAAAAACGTTGTGGGCTATATATGAAGAAAAGAGAGGCTTTGAACCTCCTTATAACCTAAATTGGTTCGAGAAAAGAGAGGAAGACGGGAAATTTCTTACTAGTCTCACTGCCAAACAGGTGTATGAGGATAAAGTAGAAAGGGAACGGAAGGAAATCCAATTTATTACATATTGGGATCAAGAGTATCCAGAGAATTTACGCGAAATACCTGACCCTCCCATCCTTTTATATTATCGTGGGAATTTGGAGTTGCTACATAAAATCTCGATTGGAGTTGTGGGAACAAGAAATCCTTCAGCTTATGGTCGAGATACTTGTAAGATGTTGGTGAGTGGTTTAGCAAAATCTGGCATGGTCATTGTGTCGGGGGTAGCGAAAGGAATTGACACCATAGCACATCAAACTGCACTCCAACATCGGGCGGAAACCATTGGTGTTCTTGGAAACGGACTGGACCGGATTTATCCTGCGCAAAATAGGGTATTATATACGCAAATGGCACAGCATGGATTGCTTGTATCTGAATATTCAGAAGCGACAGCTCCGAGGACTGTTTTTTTTCCTGAACGTAATCGGATTATTAGCGGACTTTGCTGGGGGACAATAGTTGTGGAGGCAGCAGAGAAAAGCGGATCACTTATTACAGCTCGTTGTGCCTTGGAACAAAATAGAGAGGTATTTGCTATTCCTGGCTCCATCTTTGCTAAAGGAAGTGAAGGGACCCATTCCTTAATTAAAGAGGGGGCGAAATTAATAGGTTCATTAGAAGATATCATAGAGGAACTACCTTATCATTTACAAGCTACATTCCAGAAAAAATCTGTAGATACGAAGGCGATAGATTTATCAGCAGGTGAAATAGCACTATTGTCAAGTATGCAGGAGAAGAGTCTTCATATCGATGAGATTAGGGGTAAAATAGCAAAGGAATTTCAGAGTGATTTTCATATTTTTTTACTTTTATTGGTAGGAAAAGGTTTGGTTGAAGAGGAAGCTGGACAATTTTATAGAAGAAGAGAAGTGTAGAAGGAAAATATTAGAAGTTTGACAAATGGATATCCCGTATTGAATAATAGGGGAGATTCATTTTGTAAGGGGGAAAAAAATAGAATGGCTGATACTCTCGTTATCGTCGAGTCCCCGGCGAAAGCAAAGACGATAGGTAAATATCTGGGCAGCAAATATGTCGTGAAAGCGTCAATGGGCCATGTGCGCGACCTCCCTAAAAGTCAAATGGGGGTTGATGTTGGTAACCATTTTGAACCCAAATACATAACCATTCGTGGTAAAGGTGACATTTTAAAAGGATTGAAAGATGCAGCTAAGAAAGCGACTAAAGTATATCTCGCAGCCGACCCGGATCGTGAAGGGGAAGCTATTGCTTGGCATTTAGCCACATATCTTGGTCTTGATATGACAAAGCCTCTACGTGTAGTGTTTAATGAAATCACGAAAGAAGCTATTAAAGATGCATTTAAGCATCCAAGACACATTAATATGGATTTGGTTCACGCTCAACAAGCTCGCAGAATTTTAGACCGTCTCGTGGGCTATAATATTAGTCCTATCTTATGGAAAAAGGTACGTAAGGGCTTGAGTGCAGGTCGTGTTCAATCTGTAACCGTAAAAATGATAAACGATCGAGAAAAAGAGATTCAGAAGTTTATTCCTGAAGAGTATTGGACGATTACTTCTACATTAGAATCCAATAAAAAACCATTTGAAGCTCGTTTTTATGGATATGCTAACGAAAAGGTAGAACT
Organism: Brevibacillus laterosporus LMG 15441; assembly: GCF_000219535.2. Lineage (NCBI taxonomy): Bacteria > Bacillati > Bacillota > Bacilli > Caryophanales > Paenibacillaceae > Brevibacillus > Brevibacillus laterosporus. The sequence continues at coordinate 3,671,331 of NZ_CP007806.1, read as the reverse complement.
CTCTTCAGAAGAGAATGTCCAAGAGATTTTGAGAAAAATCAAGAAAGACGAATACAGAGTCGTAAAAGTGCAGAAGAAGGAACGCAAGCGTCATCCAGCTCCTGCGTTTATCACGAGTTCCTTGCAACAGGAAGCCGCTCGTAAGCTTAATTTCCGTACTGCTAAGACGATGATGATTGCTCAACAACTATACGAAGGTATTGATTTAGGCAAAGAAGGTACAGTCGGTTTAATTACGTATATGCGTACTGACTCAACACGCGTATCCCAAATCGCTCAAGACGAAGCGAAGGAATTCATAAACAATCATTATGGGCAGGAGTTTTCTGTAAAGGAACCTCGTCAAGCACCGAAGAAGGAAAATGCTCAGGATGCTCATGAAGCAGTTCGCCCCACGTCTGTCTTACGTACGCCTGATGACATGAAGGAATACTTAAGTCGAGATCAACTGCGATTGTATCGCTTAATATGGGAACGCTTTTTAGCAAGTCAAATGGCCTCAGCCGTTCTTGATACAATGAGCGTAGACATAGAGAACAATGGTGTAATGTTTCGTGCCAGCGGTTCTAAAGTAAAATTTGCAGGCTTTATGAAAGTATATGTTGAGGGAAATGATGACGGTTCCAATGAAGATGATAAGCTGTTACCTCCAATCGAGGAAGGGCAGCTTCTATCTGAGAAAGCCATTGAACCAAAACAGCATTTTACACAGCCACCGCCACGTTATACAGAAGCAAGATTGGTCAAGACGTTAGAGGAAAACGGAATTGGTCGTCCATCCACCTATGCTCCTACTCTAGAAACAATTCAAAAGCGTGGATACGTGGCTTTAGAAGAGAAGAGGTTTATACCTACCGAGCTTGGTCAGATCGTCATCACTTTGATTGAAGAGTTTTTCCCTGAGATTTTAGATGTAGAATTTACATCTGGAATGGAAGGTGGTCTTGATCAGGTTGAGGATGGGATAGCAGACTGGGTAAAGGTTCTCGATTCTTTCTATCAAGGCTTCTCTGAACGGGTTAAAGTTGCAGAAGAAGAAATGAAGGAAGTGGAGCTAAAGGATGAGGTGTCTGATGAGATTTGTGAGCTATGCGGTAAGCATTTGGTTTACAAATTAGGGCGCTTCGGAAAATTCCTCGCTTGTTCTGGGTTTCCAGACTGTAGAAATACCAAACCAATTGTCAAGCATATCGGTGTTAAATGCCCTAGCTGTAAAAGTGGTGAGGTAGTCGAGCGTAAAAGCAAAAAGAATCGTATTTTCTATGGATGTACCAACTATCCGGAATGTGAATTTTTGTCCTGGGATAAACCAATTTCCAGACCTTGTCCAAAGTGTGGCGAGTTGCTTGTTGAAAAGAAACGAAAAAAACAAGGCGTAAATATTGTCTGTACAAAATGTGATTACGAAGAAGAAGGGGATTCTTAGAACTTTTTAGTTCTATTCCCCTGATTAATTAAATAGTAGGTATAGAGAGGATTTTTCACCATGACACAACCTTTTGTAACTGTGGTTGGAGCAGGTCTTGCCGGAAGTGAAGCTGCTTGGCAAATCGCTCAGGCTGGTGTTGCTGTAAAGCTGTACGAAATGAGACCGGTTAAGCAAACTCCTGCGCACCACACAGATAAATTTGCTGAATTGGTTTGCAGCAATTCGCTTAGAGCTAATTCATTAACCAATGCCGTTGGGGTTTTAAAAGAAGAAATGCGTCAATTTGATTCTGTAATCATGAAGGCAGCCGATCAATGCCAGGTTCCTGCTGGTGGGGCCTTGGCTGTTGACCGTCATGAATTTGCAGAGTATGTTACGGAAGCAGTACGTAACCATCCGTTAATTGAGGTACTTAATGAAGAAATTACGGAGATTCCTGAGGGAATTGTGATCGTTGCATCTGGTCCGCTTACTTCTCCAGCACTTTCCGACAAATTAAAGCAGCTTACGGGAGAAGAGTATCTGTATTTCTATGATGCAGCGGCGCCTATTATCGAGAAGGATTCAATTGACATGGAAAAAGTGTTTGTTGCTTCTCGATATGATAAAGGGGAAGCGGCATACCTAAACTGCCCTATGAACGAAGAGGAATTTAATCGTTTTTATGATGCATTAATTTCTGCAGAAACGGTTCCTTTAAAGGAATTTGAAAAAGAGGTCTTTTTCGAAGGGTGCATGCCGATTGAGGTCATGGCTTCTCGCGGGCGGCAAACCATGCTGTTTGGTCCGTTGAAACCAGTAGGGTTAATAGACCCACGTACTGGGGAACAACCACATGCTGTTATTCAGTTAAGACAAGACAATAGCGCTGCAACTTTGTATAACATAGTAGGTTTTCAGACTCATTTGAAATGGCCAGAGCAAAAGAGGGTTTTTCAATTGATTCCAGGATTGGAAAATTGTGAAATCATTCGTTATGGAGTTATGCATCGCAATACATTTATCAACTCACCAAAGTTGCTACGACCAACTTATCAATACAAAGATAGAGATAGTTTGTTTTTTGCTGGACAGATGACCGGTGTTGAGGGATATGTTGAGTCTGCGGCTTCTGGGTTACTAGCGGGTATCAATGCAGCGCGTCTTGCTAAGGGTGAAGAGCAAATCATTCTTCCGGTTGAGACCGTAATGGGCAGTATGGCACATTATATCACAACAACCAACGCCAAACATTTCCAGCCAATGAATGCTAATTTTGGTCTTTTACCAAGTTTAGGAATTAAAATTAGGAACAAAAAGGAAAAAAACGAAAAGCTTGCTGAACGCGCGCTTGGCAGTATTCAGAATTTTACACATAAAAGACATAATTAAAGTTGTTTCATTGTTTACCGCTATGTTACTATATATGTGATTTGGGAGGAGTACATCTCAGATGGACAATTCATCAGAGTTTTCCGTATGGATCACATCTTACATCCATTACCTAAAGGTGGAAAAAAACGTCTCTCCTCATACGCTGAAGCAATACGTAGCAGATATCAATGAATTTGTCGTATTTATGAAACAGCAACAAATCAATGAATTTGCTGCTGTTTCTTATTTACATGGTCGGTCTTTTTTAGCTCATCTTGCGAGAAAAGGTCTTTCCCGTCGAAGTATTGCGAGAAAGCTGTCTAGCTTGCGGAGCTTCTATCGCTTTTTAATGCGTGAAGAGCATTTGGATCAAAATCCTTTCCAAATGGTTTCTACACCAAAAGTAGAGAAGAAGCTACCTACCTTTATGTATCCGCATGAAATAGAAGCTCTATTGGGAGTAGTTGATACATCTACACCGCTTGGTCTTCGTGATTTCCTTATTATGGAACTTTTATATGCAAGTGGAATGCGCGTGTCTGAATTGGTAACAATGTCTATTAATGATGTTGACCTTCAGAATGGAATTGCTCTTGTGTTCGGTAAAGGTGCTAAGGAAAGATATGTGCCAATTGGGAGTTTTGCTATCAAAGCTATGCAAGAATACTTACAGGCAGGACGTCCGAAGTTATTAGCCAAGGCTGAAAAAGATAACCCAATACTCTTGTTAAATTATAGGGGAACCCCTTTATCTGATCGTAGTGTGCGCCGAATGGTAGATAAGTATCTACAGCAAGCAGCCCTTCATCTAGGGATTTCACCGCACAGTTTCCGTCATTCTTTTGCAACTCATTTACTAAATGCAGGGGCAGATTTGCGGACGGTACAAGAGCTATTAGGACATGTGAATATCTCCACTACACAAGTATACACTCACATTACAAAAGAAAGATTACGAGAGGTATACGATACTGCACATCCGCGTGCAAATTTTCACAGGGGGTGAACGACTATGGAACAATTTCATGCTACAACCATTTTTGCCGTCCAGCATAAGGGTGAAGCGGCGATGGCAGGAGACGGTCAGGTTACGTTTGGCAACAGTATGGTAATGAAAAATACAGCCAAAAAAGTACGAAGACTATATCGAGAGGAAGTTATGGCAGGATTTGCTGGCTCTGTAGCTGATGCAATTACTTTGTTTGAACTTTTTGAAGGCAAACTGGAAGAGTATCATGGGAATTTACAGAGAGCGGCGGTCGAGCTAGCTAAAGAATGGCGTTCTGATAAAGTATTGCGCCGTTTGGAGGCCATGATGATTGTTTGTAACCGCAAACATCTTCTTTTAATCTCAGGTAATGGTGAAATTATTGAACCGGACGACGGCATACTAGCCATCGGGTCAGGCGGAAATTTTGCCCTTGCAGCGGGACGGGCTTTGAAAAAATATGCACCAGAGCTTACTGCTAGACAGATTGCTGAAGCCAGTCTTTTAACAGCCGCTGAAATTTGCGTCTTTACGAATACGAATTTAGTAATTGAAGACATGAAAATGGAAGGGTAGGGAGAGATGTCCTTGTTATTAAATTGGGAGCAATTGACCCCCCGCTTGATTGTAGAACATTTGGATAAATACATTGTAGGGCAGCAGCAGGCTAAACGCGCCATTGCTGTAGCGCTTCGCAATAGATATCGTCGTAGTCGCTTGCCGGAACAAATTCGGGATGAAGTGATTCCTAAAAATATCTTGATGATTGGACCGACTGGAGTCGGGAAAACGGAGATTGCGCGTCGTATCGCAAAGCTAACCGGAGCTCCGTTTATAAAAGTAGAAGCTACAAAATATACAGAAGTCGGTTACGTAGGTCGCGATGTAGAATCGATGGTACGCGATTTAGTGGAATCATCTATCCGAATTGTCAAAATGGAAAAGATGGAAAAAGTCAAGGAACAGGCGGAGAAAAATGCTGAAGAAGCGCTAGTTCAGCTTTTACTTCCTTCAAAGAAACCGCAAAACAACTTTAAGAATCCTTTTGAGATGTTATTTTCTAACCAGCAACAAACCGAAAAAAGCGATCAGGAAGATCCAACCCTAGAGCAACGACGAAAACAAATGGCCTGGAAGCTAGCGGCAGGTCAGCTTGAGGACGAACAGATCGAAATAGAAGTAGAAGATCAGTCACCGTCCATGTTCGATATGTTGCAAATTCCTGGTGCAGAGCAGATGGGGAATCAGATGCAGGAAATGTTTGGGAGCTTGATGCCTAAGCGAACCAAAAAACGCACGCTGACCATCCGAGAAGCACGTAAAATCTTGATTCAACAAGAAGCTCAAAAGCTGGTGGATATGGATGAAGTGACTCAAGAATCAATAGCTCGAGCTGAACAATTTGGGATTATCTTTATCGACGAGATTGATAAAATCGCCGGAAAGGATAGTCGTGGGCCTGACGTGTCACGAGAGGGAGTCCAACGTGACATTTTACCGATTGTGGAAGGCTCTACGATTATGACCAAGTATGGACCAGTGAAGACAGATTATATGCTTTTCATGGCTGCTGGAGCGTTCCATGTAGCCAAACCATCTGATCTTATTCCGGAATTACAGGGGCGTTTCCCGATTCGAGTAGAGCTTTCAAGCCTGAAAGCCGAAGATTTTATAAGAATATTGACAGAACCTAAAAATGCATTAATTACACAATACCAAGCCCTTTTGGAAACGGAAGGAATTAAAATTGTGTTTTCTGAAGATGCTATACATGAGATAGCACGATTGGCAACAGAGGTAAATCAAAGTACCGATAATATCGGAGCAAGAAGACTTCACACCCTATTAGAAAAATTGCTTGAGGATTTATCTTTTGAAGCAACAGAAATTAACCTGAGTGTGATCAATATTACCGCTCAATATGTACAAGAAAAGTTAAATAGCATTGTACAGAATCGCGACCTAAGTCAATACATTTTATAGAGAGAAATATATATATTGGCGATCTATTTGTGAGAAGATGTCAGGAGGAAATATACGATGGATTTACTAACAAAAACTAGAAGGATTAACCGTATGCTTCAAAAAACGGCTGGTAACGCGGTTAATTTTAATGAAATGTCAAGCGTACTAAGTGACGTTATTGATGCAAATATTTTCGTTTTAAGTAGAAAAGGAAAATTACTGGGATATGCAATTGCACAGGAAATCGACAATGATCGTATTCGCAAAATGCTTGAAGATCGCCGTTTCCCAGAAGAATATAGCAATGGTCTATTAAAAGTTGAAGAAACATCTGCAAACCTTGATGTAAACAGTCCACATAGTGCTTTCCCAGTGGAAATGAAAGAAGTATTCCCTACAGGTTGGACTACAATTGTTCCAATTATGGGTGGCGGAGATCGATTGGGTACATTGATCTTGGCTCGTGTAAATAAAGAATTTGTTGAAGGTGACCTAATTCTAACTGAAGTGGGCGCTACTGTAGTAGGTATGGAAATTTTGCGTGAACGTGCTGAGGCAATTGAAGAAGAAGCGCGCAGCAAAGCTGTTGTACAAATGGCTATTGGCTCATTGTCCTATAGTGAACTTGAAGCGGTTGAGCATATTTTCCAAGAACTAGATGGGAAAGAAGGCCTACTTGTTGCTTCCAAAATTGCTGACCGCGTAGGTATTACGCGTTCTGTAATTGTTAACGCTTTGAGAAAATTAGAGAGTGCTGGTGTTATTGAATCACGTTCTTTGGGTATGAAGGGTACATTTATTAAAGTTCTAAATGGCAAACTTCTTCCGGAATTAGAAAAGCTTAAAACGCCATAAACTGACATAAAACCCAGTTGTTATGCGCTTTGTTGAAAAATGAAGAAGGAGGTCTATTGACCTTCTTCTCTTTTTTTTCATATTTATCACTTAGTTATATAGTATTCACAATAAGTATTCACATTATTAATACATTTATGAAACGAATGTGACAAAATTGGTAAAAAGCACTGTTTTTATAGGCATTTTAACCAATTGAGACTTTTGTAACATTTTTCCTAGTCCTAGTAAGATAGGGCTTTCTTAGTAGTTTTCTTCATGGTATTATAGGTGCGTGTTAGATGTCGAATTGCAAAGAAAATAGAAGAAAAATGTAAGCTTAGGCACAAAGGAGGGGAGAGAAGCTTGATTCAATCTACGCAATTAAATGTACTAGAAAACTCATTGGACGCCGCTATGCTTAGACAAAAAGTGATTGCCAACAATATTTCTAACATTGATACTCCTCATTTTGAGAGCAAGCATGTAGTATTTGAAAGCTTGCTGAAGGAGGCATTGGAAGGAAATAGTGGTCGAACCTTAGAAGCATATCGAACGAATCAGAGACACATTCCATTTGGCACAGGTTTAGGTAATATCCCTCAGGCCCGGACCATAACGAACAACCAGACGTCAATTCAAAATAATGGAAACAATGTGGACATTGATTTTGAAATGAGCCAACAGGCCAAGAACACCATTTGGTATAACGGTCTAGTTCAGCTAACAAATGGATACTTTACGAAACTGAAGAGTGTTGTTGAGGGAGGAAGATAGTAGATGAGTCTGTTTCGTGGAATTGATACAAGTGCCTCTGCCTTGACTGCCAATCGGCTAAGGCTGGATACGATTGCTTCTAATATCGCAAATGCCAATACGACTCGTGGGAAATTCGTAAATGGGGCGTGGCAACCGTACCGACGTAAGATGGTAGAATTATCACCAAGAACAGGAGAGTCATTCGACAATCTTCTACAAGCAGCGGTCGGGAATGTAGCAGGTCGTCAGGAATCTGGGGTACATGTTACCGGGATTAAAGAGGACAATAGTCAATTTCAAAGGGTCTATAATCCTGAACACCCGGACGCGGACCTAGATGGCTACGTCCTGATGCCTAATGTAGACGTGACAAAAGAAATGGTTGACATGATTTCTGCTTCTAGGTCTTATGAGGCAAATGTTACAGCTATGAATGCATTAAAGGGCATGATGCAAAAAGCACTAGAGATTAATGGTAAATAATAAAGGGGTTGACTGACAGTTGGAAATTAATAACATAGGTTCAGTCATAAATGCACAGCCGCTACAACAAGTAAAAAATACAGCTTCACCGGCTGAAGTAGCGCGCAATTTCTCGGCCTATATGACCGATGCCCTTGATCAGGTGAATCAGGCGCAATTAGTTTCAGAAGAAATGGCAATAAAATATGCCGCAGGAGAAGTGACCGATGTCCATCAGGTGATGGTAGCGGGTCAAAAAGCTTCTCTCATGTTACAAATGACGATGCAAGTACGTAACAAAGCGATCGAAGCATATCAGGAAATCATGCGCATGCAGGTGTAAGGTTCCAAACGGGTATGCAGCTCTGTAGAGGTGAACCATGAACGAACGTTTATTGTTATATCGAGACAAGATAAAGACAATGTGGGACAAGCTCACGAAAAAACAAAAATTATTGATAGGTGCTTCAGCTCTTTTCCTACTTATCGCGCTTTCCCTTTATTTATACATAGCTTCTCGTCCTGTATATGTAAATTTATATGACAGATTGAGCGAGCAAGAAGTTGGTGCGATAAAACAAGAACTAGAAGCAAAAAACATCCCATATCGTTTAACTGGAAATGGGACAGGTATTCAAGTGCCGCAAACAATGGCGCAAGATGTCATAGTTGATTTAGCAGCTCAAGGAATTCCTAAGGATGCTGGGATCAGCTCTGAAATTTTCTCTAATAATATGTTTGGCATGACCGATCGCCAGTTTGAAGTGATGAAGAAAGATGCTCTTCAACAGGAGATTCGAAAAATCTTGGAAAAAGTCAAAGGGGTTCGTACTGCCCAAGTTATCCTAACCATGCCGGAAGAAACCACGTTTGTCACGGACAACACAGATAAAGCCACAGCATCAGTCATGGTAGAGGTAGACCCAAGTGCTCAATTAAACGATGCACAAATCAAATCTTTGTATCACATTGTTTCACGCTCAGTGAAAAACTTACCTGTAGAAAACATAACGATTACCGATCAGTATTCCAATACATTGGAGTTAGCTGGTAAAGAAGAGGGCAATTCACTTACTGCTTTTGAACAGCAAGAACGGATACGTAATAAAGTAGAAAGAGAAATACAGAAGAACTTATTCAACATGCTATCCACCATTATGGGCCGAGATAAAGTTGTCGTACATACAATGGTACAAATGGATTTCTCAAAAGAAAACCGTGTAGAAAATTTAGTTTCACCTGTTGTAAATGATGAAGGTATTATAATTAGTTCTCAAAAATTATCAAAAGCATATACCGGACAAGGAACTCCGCCGATCGGTGGTGTAGCCGGTACAGGTGATAACCAAGTTGGCAGTTACCAGTCTGCTACAACTCAAGGTAGCAATAGTGAATATGAAGAGCTGTCTGATACTGTCAATCGTGAAGTAAATCGTATAACGAAGAACGTAACCGCTAGTCCATATCAAATTGTCGATATTTCTATCAACGTTGGGGTTGAGCCTCCAAATGGAGGAACGTTGGATGACGCTACCAAAGAAAACATACAAAAAGTAATTGGTAATGTTGTTCGTGTAGCCGTCAGCAATAAGAATTTACCCGATGATGAAGTGAACAAGCGTATTTCTGTTTTTGCAAAACCGTTCTCCGGCAACCAAGATGATAACAACAATGGCTTCTTTACTCCAACCGTGATGTATGGAGTCGGAGCAGTAGCTTTATTAGCCATAGGAGCACTTGCGTTTATGCTTATTCGTCGACGCAAACAGCAAGAGCAAGAAGAGGAAGAGTTCGAAGAGGAATTTCCGTTTACTCCATCGCCTGATATTCCAGATCTATCTTCTTTGGAAGATGATACAGATGAAGCGGTGGTTCGTAAACAGCTGGAAAAATTGGCTCGAAGCAATCCAGACGAGTTCGTCGTTCTGCTTCGTACGTGGCTAGCAGAAGACTAAGGAGTGAGTATAGTGGCTCGTGTCGCAAAAGAGTTAACTGGAAGGCAAAAAGCTGCGATTTTGCTCATTTCGCTTGGTCCAGATGTCTCGGCACAGGTATTTAAGCATTTACGTGAAGATGAGATTGAACAGCTTACATTGGAAATTGCCAGTGTACGTAAAGTGGATCATGAAGAAAAAGGCAAAATTCTAGCAGAATTTCATCAGATTGCAGTTGCCAAGGAAGTAATAGCACAAGGTGGTATTACCTACGCAAAGGAAATTTTGGAAAAAGCATTAGGAGAAAACAAAGCGCTAGATATCTTGAACCGATTGACAGCCAATTTGCAAGTGCGCCCGTTTGACTTCGCTAGAAAAGCGGACCCTAGTCAAATCCTTAACTTTATTCAAAATGAACATTCACAAACCATTGCATTGGTTCTAGCTTATCTAGAACCACAGCAATCTTCCATGATCTTGTCATCACTGTCGCAGGATCGTCAGGCAGATGTAGCTAAACGGATAGCTTTAATGGATAGTACATCTCCAGAGGTAATTGCCCAGGTAGAACAGGTATTGGAACAAAAACTTTCTGCAACTGTAACCCAAGATTACACACAAGCGGGTGGCATTGAATCAATCGTAAACATCTTAAATGGTGTTGACCGTAGTACAGAACGAACCATCCTTGATTCACTGGAGATTCAAGACCCAGAGCTTGCGGAAGAGATCAAAAAACGCATGTTTGTATTCGAAGACATTGCTACACTGGACAATCGTTCCATTCAACGTGTTATTCGCGATGTGGACAACAACGATTTACAGCTTGCGCTTAAAGTGGCAAGTGAAGAAGTTCGCGAAACGGTTTTCCGCAACATGTCCAAACGGATGGCAGATACCTTCAAAGAAGAAATGGAGTTTATGGGACCTGTGCGATTGCGTGATGTTGAGGAGGCACAATCCCGGATTGTTGCTACTATTCGTCGCTTAGAAGAAGCTGGAGAAATCATCATCGCCCGCGGTGGAGGAGATGATATCATTGTCTAGGATTGTTAAGGCAAATCGATATGTCCAGTCTGTAGATGCCTATGTACTTGAAGTAACTCAGAAAATGAATGCTGCTTTACAAGTACAGACGGATGAAGTAGACGAAATGTTGCTGGAAAATAAAGTTTTTGATAATCAGAAAATCGAAGAAGAAGCGAAGGCCATTATACGAGATGCGGAAGAGCTAGCTGAAAGTATTATGGCTGATGCTTCTAATCAAGCAGAGCAATTGCGCGAGCAAGCACGGCAGGAGATAGCCGAGTGGTGGGAGCAAAAGCAAAAAGAAGCAGAGGAAATGGCGCAGCAGACCAAGGAAATGGCTCGTGAGGAAGGATATGCTCTTGGTCAGGAGCAGGGCTTAGAGCAGGCACGTCTTGAACAGGAGGAAAATGTTCAAAAGGCTAAGGATGTTTTAACGCAAGCTTATGAGACCAAAGAGAAGGTTATAGCGGAAGCCGAGCCATTTTTAGTAGAACTGAGCTTAGATATCTCTCGTAAAATCATTCATGATGAGCTGACGCTGGCACCTGAAAAGGTCGTTGAGATTGTTCGACAGGCTTTAAAAAGCTCACGCTCGCATGGAGAAGTATCTATTTTGGTGAATCACAAACTGTATCCATTTGTCGAAGAACACCGTGAACAATTGCTTTCGTTAATCGATGGACAAGCGGAACTAGGCATTTATCCAGATTATGCCGTTAAAGATGAAGGTTGCATTATCCGGACAGCCTACGGAAGCGTGGATGCCAAAATTGATACCCAACTAAAAGAAATCAAACAAATTCTGATGGACGTAGCGCGGGGAAGTGAATCCCAATGATTACATTAAACGCAGAAAAATATAAAGTTGCTATGCAAACAATTACTCCTCACCGGATAAATGGTAAGGTGACACAGGTAGTGGGACTCACTGTAGAATCCCAGGGACCTGAAGCTAAATTAGGTGAGATTTGCATGATTGAATCGCCTCATCACAAAGAGCCAATTATGGCTGAGGTGGTGGGGTTTCGAGATACAAAGGTTCTATTAATGCCACTTGGTGATTTGTCGTACATCGGTCCTGGATGTGATGTAGTAGCTACAGGTAGACCTTTATCAGTGAAGGTAGGACCCGAAATTTTAGGGAGTATTCTTGACGGTTTAGGTCGTCCTTTATCAAATGAGTCGCTTCCCTATGGACTAACGAACTATCCAACTGATAACATGCCACCTAACCCATTGACAAGACCGAGAATAGCAGAACCTCTAAGTTTAGGTGTTCGAGCTATAGATGGCTTATTGTCAATGGGAAAAGGTCAGCGTGTAGGTATCTTTGCCGGCTCTGGGGTAGGAAAAAGTACTTTGATGAGTATGATTGCTCGCAATACGACTGCTGACATTAATGTTATTGCTCTTGTCGGAGAGCGTGGACGTGAAGTGCGGGACTTTATCGAGCGAGATTTAGGCGAAGAGGGATTAAAACGGTCTGTTGTTGTAGTTGCTACATCAGATCAACCAGCAATGATTCGTATTAAAGGTGCGATGATTGCTACTGCGATTGCTGAATATTTTAGGGATCGTGGGCTTAACGTGATGTTAATGATGGATTCTGTGACACGTTTTGCTATGGCTCAGCGTGAAATTGGTCTCGCCATTGGTGAACCACCAGCTACACGCGGATATACCCCGTCTGTATTTGCTATGTTGCCTAAGCTACTGGAACGTTCAGGTACATCAGACAAAGGCAGCATTACCGCTTTGTATACCGTATTGGTTGACTCTGATGATATGAATGATCCGATAGCCGATGCTGTGCGGGGGATATTAGATGGTCATATTGTGTTGGATCGCAAAATTGCCCAACGAGGGCATTTTCCAGCGATTGATATTTTGCAAAGCGTGAGTCGGGTAATGAGTGAGATTTGCACTCCACAGCACTTACAAGCAGCTCAGGAATTAAAACGACACATGGCTACATATAAAGAGGCAGAGGATCTAATTAATATTGGAGCGTACAAGATGGGAACGAATCGAGAAATTGATGCCGCTATTCGTCATAGAGAGACGATTCGGGCATTTACGGCACAGGGCGTTAATGAGCCCTCCGATTTTGATACGACTCTGCAAGCATTAACCGCTCATTTTGGGAGTGTGATGTAACGTGAAGCCTTTTCGCTTCCATATGCAAAAAGTACTTGATTTAAAGGAAAAAGAAACAGAACAAGCACAATGGGCATTTGGTCGATCGGTACAACAAAAACAACAAGAAGAGCAAAAGCTATATCGACTTGTTGATAAGCGAAATACGATGTCCGATTCGCTTGTGGATATGCAACATTCTGCATGCAGCGCATCTGACTTATTAGCCGTAACGAGATTTCAGCAGGTAGTTGACCGCCAGATTGAAACGCAAAAACGTCGCATTATTGGTTGTGATAAAGAAATTGAGCGATGCAAGGAGAAATTGCACTACCATTTGCAAGAATCCAAGCTGTGGTCAACCCTGCGTGATAAAGCTCAAACCAAATATATAGAATGGCAAAACCAAGTAGAACAAAAAGAAATGGATGAGATCGGCACAAATCGATTCCTCCGACAATTGAAGCAGGTGTGAAAGGAGGCGTCTTCATGGAAGAGGAAATCCAGGAGGAACGCGAGTATAACAGGCTAGAGTGGCTCTTATACATCATTGTTATTCCTGCCTTATTTGCTAGTTTGTTAGCTGGAATCTTGGCAAGCCTCCTTGGCTACGATGTCGTGGGAAGCGTAAAAGATTGGCTAAATAACATTCCATATGTAGAAAAGCTGATACCAGACGATACACCAACTAGCCAAACGGTAGAAGGTAGCAAAGAAGATAGCAAAACGGAAGCAAAAAAGGCTCAGGTAAATGAGGAGGCAGCTAAGAGCAAACAGGCTGCTGATCAATTGCAAAAAGAGGTAAGCCAAAAAGATAGCACGATTGCATCTTTACAAAAACAAATCGCGAATCTACAAAAAGCAACGGAAGAAAAGCGCATAGAAGAGGAAGAAAGACAAAAACAGTTTCAGGATTTAGCTAAGATATACAGCACTATGTCGGCTAAAAATGCAGCCGCGATCGTAAGTAATCTTAGCAAGGAGGAAGCCGTTGTTGTTCTTTCCAAAATGAAGACAGACCAACAGGCTCAGCTACTGGCGAAGATGGACCCAAAAAAGGCCGCGGATATTTCTATTCTGCTAAAGGATAATCAAATTTCCAAGGATGATGACATAGCAGCCTTACAACAGCGGGTCCAAATTTTAACGAAAGCCTTAAGTGAAACTAGGGAATCAAGCAAAATAGATGCAGAGAAGTTAATGAAAAGCTTTGAATCTATGAATGCAGGAGATGCATCTAAAATTTTAATCTCACTGTATAAAATAAATTCAGAACGTGCTTTAAGCGTACTGGGACAAGTATCTGACAATAAACGGGGCGAGTTTCTAAGTGAAATTAGCAAGACAAACCCCGAATTAGCAGCGCGCTTGACGAATGCGTTGCCTCGATGAAGTACAAATGTTCTTCATCGTTTACATAGCAACGAAATTATATAGGAGGTGATTAGATGAATATTGGAAACATGCAAGCTGTGATGCCTATGGGACCTGGCACAACCGGAGCGGCTCCACTAGTAAATGGAGGACAGGCTTCTGTTGCCGGCCAGGAGCAAGGAATTTTTTCTTTGCAATTAGGCTTAGCGGTTGGAGCCTTTACTAACATGTCTGAAGTGGAGTTTCCGGGTCTTTCTGATGAAGATGCAAGTGCTTTGGAGGATCTGATGGCGATGCTTCAGCAGTTGCTAGGAGCCAATCAACAGATGCTCTTGCCACAGGAACAGCAAATCAGCGTGGAGGATGGACAAGCTGAGGAAGCTACTGCCGGCAAGCTTCCAATCATCACACTCACAACGAATGAGGGAAAACAAACCTTACTTCAAGCATTAACAGCACAGGGAATGTCTGCGGAGGATGCTAACAAATTAACTGATTTGTTGCAGAAGCTGCCGTCGATGACTCCTGATCAAGCAAAGGGGGATTATCAAAAATTGCTTGAAACCGTGCAAAAAACGCTGGGACAAATGGGGATTTCCTTACAAAAGGATGGGGCTTTAGAAGAGCAACAATCCGTATTGGTTACTCCTCAATTGAAAAAGCAGTTGATGCCTACTACAGCTAATCGAGTAGAGGTTTCCAACCAAATTCCTACTCATATGCAACCCGTTCGAGTTAATCACGCACTGAGCCAATATGGCCAGGAAGCGGGTATTCAGGTGAAATCGTTCCAAGCTACCATGCAGGAAGCAATCACACCAGTAGCTATGAACCAAGAAACCGTTGATGGAGACGTAGATGCGACCGCTCAACTTCACGTGGAGAACATTTCAGCTACTCCGGTACAAAAGCAATCAACTACAGCACCGGAAATGAGAAGCTTCCCTGTTCGAGCAGAACAGATGCCACAGCAGGTTACGGATATATTTGTCCGTCAGCTAAAAGTAGGAACACTCCAAGGGGTAACGGAAGCAAAGCTAATCCTTTATCCACAGGAGCTAGGTAAAGTTGATGTGCGTATTAGCTCAAACAATGGTGTGATTACCGCTCACTTTATTGCTGAATCCAAACATGGCAAAGACATGCTGGATCAACAAATGGCTCAGCTTAGAACCGCTTTTGCTCAGCAGGGGATACAAGTGGATAAGCTGGAAGTAAGCCAACAAAACACTAATTCCACATTCTCATTTGATCAGGACAAAGGAAATGGTGGTCAGCAGGCTCGTGAGCAATCACAGGATCAAGGTACACAGAACGAGCAAGCAGAAGCTTCCTTTGACAGTGTTCTCGATAGCGAGCGTGAAAGCAGTAGAAGACTGGGAGCATCTCGCGTAGACCTGAACGCATAAAGGGTATAAGGATGGAGGGATAGTTTTGAACCATCATATACGTGTAGGAAGCACCTATTATCCTTCGCGGCTCTCCACTCCTAAGAAGACGGGAGCTTCGCAACCAGCGACTAAGCCATTTGATCAATGGCTTTCTGATTCCTTAACGGCCCAGCAGAGTCAGAGCTCCTCTCCAAAAGCCCTCTCCTTTAGCCAGCATGCGGTACAGAGGATGCGTGAGAGTGGTATTGAACTGCAACCAGAAGATATGCAGCGGCTGGAGAGTGGGTTTCAAAAGGCGAGGGACAAAGGAGCACGAGAGTCCCTAATCTTGATGGATAATGTCGCCTATGTCGTAAGCATCTCGAATCAAAAGGTAATTACGGCTATGGATGAAAGCCGAATGAAGGAAAATGTATTTACCAATATTGACAGTGCAGTCTTTGTATAAATAGGGCCGGCCCTCATGTAGGAAGCCCACGGGTTGCCAAATGACTGAGGTAATCCATAAATGAAAAAGGGAGGTTTATTGATGATTCGTTCGATGTATTCCGGTGTATCCGGCATGAAGGGTTTTCAAACAAAATTAGATGTAATTGGTAATAATATTGCTAACGTGAATACGGTTGGTTTTAAAAAGAGCCGTGTCATGTTCCAGGATATTTTAAGCCAAAAGGTTGGTAGTGAATCAGGACCATCTGAAACACGAGGTAGTGTTAATCCAAAGCAAATAGGTTTGGGAACCACAGTTGCTGCCATTAACGTTGTTCACTCTGTTGGTAGCCCAATGACCACGAATTTGACATCTGATTTATCTATTGAGGGTGATGGATTCTTCGTGGTTTCGGATGGAGAGAATAAATATCTGACTCGTGCCGGTAACTTTGAACGCGATGTTGAGGGATTTCTTGTTAACCCACAAGGAATGAAGCTACTAGATGAGACTGGACAACCTGTTCAGATTGAGAGAGATAATGTAGTGTCCTATTCAATTGGTTCTGATGGGGTAATCACTACTGTTGGGAACGATCAACAAGTACAAACAGCTGCTACAATAGGTATGGTTACAGTTCCAAATCCAGGGGGATTAGAAAAAGTGGGTGGTTCCCTATTTAAAACGACAGTAGCATCAGGGAACATTGAAATGGAAACGACTACTCCAACAGAGGCAAACTCTAAAATTCTCTCAGGTCAACTTGAAATGTCCAACGTAGACCTAAGTGAAGAGTTCACTGAAATGATTGTTGCACAGCGTGGTTTCCAAGCGAATTCCCGTATTATCACCACTTCCGACACCGTTTTGGAAGAGCTGATTAACCTAAAACGCTAGGTAACAGCTAGTAGTAAGAAATAATCATCCGCATCACAACGATAAGGCAAGAGGAGGAATAACTCCTCCTCTGCCACCTTTGAAAGGAGTCGTTCGATGATTCGCTTGACCCGTTTTAACGGAAACACCTTTTATTTAAACGCGGTTCATATTGAAGTAGTAGAAGCAACACCAGATACGATTATTACCTTAACCACTGGCAAAAAGTATCTGGTCAAAGAGACAGTCGAAGACATCATTCTTCAAATGAAGCAGTTCTATCAGGAATCGTATTTGGCAAAGACGCTTAAACAACCAGGCGAATCTAGCTAATAACGGGAGGCCGCTATGTTTCAAAATAAATTAGTAAATATGGCACTTATTATTCTAATTGCTATCACTCTGTTAGGTGTGGCAGCATTCTTTATGTACATGTACACGTTTGCTCCAGCAAAACAAACGAACGGAGCAGAGGTAGTAAAAGCATTAAATGCAGATGAAATGAAGGAATACTCGGTAGATACCGATGATATTACCACTAACCTCTTAACCAATAACTTCGTGGTAGTACGTTTTAGCATTACAGCAGACGGTAAAGAAGGCAAAGCTGAGCTAGAAAAAAGATTGCCGCAAGTAAAGCAGGTTATTATTAAAAGCTTGGCTGGATTAACTCCAGAGGATCTAAAAGGTACAGAAGGCATTAACAAGCTTGAGGCTAAAGTCCTAAATGATGTGAATTCAATTATGCAAGATGGTAGAATCATTCTTGTTAGCACAACGAACCTAAAAAAGACATAAGAGATGAGAAAAACGATGAGTGGGATGAAACAAAGCGCAAAAGGAGGTGACCGCCATGGCCGAGGTACTTTCACAAGGTGAGATAGACGCGTTATTAGCTGCTCTTTCCTCTGGAGAAATGGATGCTAATGAACTTAAAAAAGAAGATGCCGAGAAAAAAATCAAGGTATATGATTTTAAGCGAGCGCTTCGCTTCTCTAAGGATCAGATCCGCGGACTTACGCGAATTCACGAGAATTATGCCAGACTCTTAACTACCTATTTTTCAGCGCAGCTTCGGACCTTCGTGCAAATTAATGTCGCCTCTGTTGACCAGTTGCCTTACGACGAATTTATCCGATCTATACCGAAGATGACCATCCTAAATATCTTTGAGGCACCGCCTTTAGAAGGTAGAATGGTAATGGAAGTAAATCCAAATATCGCTTATGCGATGTTGGATCGATTATTGGGCGGTCAAGGAATGATCCCAGATAAAATGGGGGCATTGACCGAGATTGAAACGACCGTAATGGAACGCGTCTTCAGCAAGGCGCTAGATAGTTTTCACGAAGCTTGGAAACAAATTATCGAATTAGATCCATATTTGGAAGTTCTGGAAATGAATCCGCAATTTATGCAGATTGTTTCACCTAATGAAATTGTTGCTGTTATTTCCTTTAGCACCAAGATTGGTGATACGACAGGCATGATTAATCTTTGCTTGCCGCACGTGGTATTAGAACCGATCATGCCAAAATTATCAGGGCAATACTGGTTCTCAACACAGCGACGACAACGAGATGAAGCAGAAAGACTGCTTTTAGAAGATCAAGTCAAAACTGCTAAATTGCCGATTTGTGCGGAACTAGGAACAAGCACCATCACCGTACGAGAATTTTTACAACTAACTCAAGGTGATGTCATTCAATTGGACCAAACCATCGATAACAGATTACATATCAAAGTGGGCGATTGCCTGAAATTCTACGGGCAGCCAGGTACATTAAAAGGTAAGGTAGCTGTACAAATCGATGAAGTGATAGAGGAGGGGGAGGAAAACTATGAGTAGAGATATGTTGTCTCAAGATGAGATTGATGCCTTGCTAAAAGCCAACGATAACCTCTCTGAGGAGCCAACACAAGTGGAGAACAGCATCGCCGATGTTGATGAATATCTCTCTCCCTTTGAGCAAGATGCTTTAGGTGAAATCGGTAATATTACGTTTGGCAGTGCAGCAACTGCATTATCTACTCTGCTAAGTCAAAAGGTAGATATTACGACACCAACAGTCTCCATCGTGAAGAGAAGTGAGTTAGTCGATGAATTTCCGCGACCGCATGTTGCGGTGCATGTTGAATATACGGATGGCTTTCAAGGTATCAACATGCTTGTTATTAAGGTAGCAGATGCCTCTGTCATTGCAGATTTAATGATGGGTGGCGATGGCCGAAATAATGCTCTTGAGCTATCAGAAATGCATTTGAGTGCTGTACAGGAAGCAATGAACCAAATGATGGGCTCCGCCGCAACCTCGATGTCGACTATTTTTAATCAATTAGTGAACATTTCTCCTCCTGGGATTGATATGATGGACCTACAGAATGGGCAAGGAGAAGAAGGATTGCCTAGCGGTGAGGAGCTTGTCAAGATTTCCTTCCAAATTAAGGTTGGAGATCAAGGAGAGCTAATTGATTCTAACATTATGCAGCTTTTACCAATTAATTTTGCCAAACAAATGATTAGTCGTTTGATGGGAAGTGAAGGACCGGAGATGGTTGAGACATCAGCAACAGCTTCTATCATGCATGAAGCGTCCATGGATTTTGGAAACCCAGCAGTAGCTCCGCAAGGAACACCTGCAGCACAAGCACCAATGGCAGCATCAGCACCGCAACAGCCAGTTATGGAACAAACACCTGGTATGCCTATGGGCGCGGCTCCGAGTGGTTATGAACAACAACCACCGCATCCGTATCCGCCGCAACCAGCACCATATGGCTATCCGCCAAATCAAGGGTATGCTCCATATCCGTATCCATACCCGCCATATCCGCAGCCATATGCTCAGGCTCCACAACAGGCTGGGGGAGCGATTAACTCACCGGTAGCGGCAGCGAATGTTCAACCAGCACAATTTGCCCCATTCCAAGGGAATAATGCTGCTCAGTCAGATGAGCAGAACCTAGGGCTGCTATTGGATATTCCACTTCAGGTAACTGTAGAGTTGGGTCGTACAAAAAAACTAATTCGCGATATACTAGAGATGTCTGCTGGTTCTATTATTCAGTTAGACAAATTAGCGGGTGAGCCTGTTGATATATTAGTCAACAACAAGCTGATCGCAAAAGGTGAGGTCGTTGTCATTGACGAAAACTTCGGTGTGCGTGTAACCGATATAATTAGTCAATGGGATCGTGTACAGAAGTTACAATAAGCAGATCTTTAAGGAGGAACAGTAGGATGTCTAACAAAGTGTTAATCGTGGATGACGCAGCATTTATGAGAATGATGGTAAAGGAAATCTTGAC
Organism: Brevibacillus laterosporus LMG 15441; assembly: GCF_000219535.2. Lineage (NCBI taxonomy): Bacteria > Bacillati > Bacillota > Bacilli > Caryophanales > Paenibacillaceae > Brevibacillus > Brevibacillus laterosporus. The sequence goes on along the minus strand of NZ_CP007806.1, from coordinate 3,651,062 downwards.
GAAAAATGGTTTTACGGTTGTTGGGGAAGCAAGTGATGGTGCCCAAGCAGTTGAGAAGTATAAGGAGTTAGGTCCTGACTTAGTAACAATGGATATTACAATGCCAGAGATGGATGGTATCACAGCTTTGAAGGAAATTCGCAAGCTTGATCCTAATGCTCGTGTTATCATGTGTTCCGCAATGGGACAACAATCTATGGTTATCGATGCTATTCAGGCTGGTGCGAAAGACTTTATCGTAAAACCTTTCCAAGCGGATCGAGTAATCGAAGCCATCAAAAAGACGTTGAGCTAAACGATTATGAATGCAATGAACATTCGTAGTTTGTTCGTGGCAATGTTACTAGTTTTTGCTGTAGTAGCGCCTTCACCAACAGTGAGTTATGCGGAGGCAAAACAGACAGAGGGGTCAGCTTTTGACTGGTTACAGCAGGATGCAAAACAGGGAAAACAAGGGACTGGGGGAGAGTTATCTACGGATTCTCCAGTTCCAAAAAGCCCTAGTATTCTTGGATATGTGGTCCAAATCGTCTTTTCATTAGCAGTAGTTGTCGGCCTAATCTATCTGTTATTCAAATGGCTAGGAAAGAGACAAGCTGGCGGTTTTCGAGAAAGTGGCCCATTTCGAACTTTAGGAGGCTTTTCTCTTGGAACAGGTAAGTCCATTCAATTGGTGATGATTGGCGACTCGCTTTATGTGTTAGGCGTGGGGGAAAATATTCAGCTTATCCGGCAGATTCCGCCTGGTGATGAGTTGGATGTTATTTTGGCCGATATCGAGAATAAAACAACTCCTGATTGGTCATGGAATAAGCTTGGTCATTTGTTTCAAGCACAATCTAAGACTACATCCACGCACACTCAACAAACAGATGCCTCTTTTGATCAGCTACTGGACGAACAGTGGCGGGAAGTCTCCCATGCGGAGCAACAAAAGAATCAATGGGAACAGAACCGCCGCAAAGGGGATTAGTCATGAACAGATTTTTGCCACTTCTATTCATATGTGCAACGTTTCTTTGTTTGATGACCTATACACAGGTTGCTGAAGCAAGTACATCAGATGCAGCAGGACTTTTAACCAAAATTCCACAGGTAGAGTTTAAGATCGGCGGGGGAGCAGATACTCCTGAGAAAACAGCTTCTACAATTCAACTGCTGTTAATGTTCACGGTCTTAGCCTTAGCACCCAGCATCTTAATTTTAATGACTTGCTTTACGCGTATTGTAGTGGTGTTGTCGTTTGTACGTACGGCTTTAGCTACTCAACAAATGCCACCTAACCAGGTGATTGTGGGTATGGCGTTGTTCTTAACATTCTTCGTCATGGCGCCTACATTTCAAACCATTAACGATACCGCAGTAAAACCGTTGATGCAGGGGAAAATTACGGAGCAACAAGCGTTGGATAAAGCAGTTATTCCTCTAAAATCGTTTATGCTAAAGCAGACGAGACAAAAGGATTTAGCGTTATTTTTGCAATACTCGAAGTCTGAAAAACCAAAGTCAATAGAAGATGTATCTTTAGTAGCCTTGGTTCCTGCTTTTGCCATCAGCGAATTAAAAACAGCTTTTCAAATCGGTTTTATGTTGTTTATTCCATTTTTGGTTATCGATATGATTGTGGCTAGTATTTTGATGGGGATGGGGATGATGATGCTCCCGCCTGTCATGATTTCACTACCGTTTAAAATCCTGTTGTTTATCATGGTGGACGGCTGGTATCTCGTTGTGAAATCACTCTTTTTAAGCTTCTAGGAGGCCTGATGAAACATGACATCAGATATGATCTTACAAATTGCGCAATCCTCAGTATATACCATATTGATCGTGCTTGCCCCTATTTTGGGAATTGCGCTGTTAGTCGGGCTAATGGTGAGTATTTTTCAGGCAACAACACAAATTCAAGAACAAACGTTGGCGTTCATTCCCAAGATCGTAGCCGTGTTTCTTTCCTTGCTCATTTTTGGTCCATGGATGCTGCGTATTGTCATTGAATTTACAGCAAATATCATGGGTAACCTGTACAGATTTGTGGGGTAGAATATGCAACTGATTGAAACGTTCTTGCCCATGTACCTGCTGGTATTTGTGCGAATTATTTCCTTTGTGGTATCGGCTCCACTATTTACGCAACGCGGTATGCCTAATCAGTTTAAGATTGGCTTCGCTGCTGCTATGGCGTTCATCAGTTTTGCCTATGTACCCATTTTGGATAAAATTCCGCTGGATATCACTTTTGCTGCTTATGTAGTAAAGGAAACGATCGTGGGCTTGTTATTGGGGTTCTTGCTACAGCTCATGTTTTCGGCTGTACGGGTAGCGGGTGGACTCATGGATTTGCAAATGGGTTTAGCTATGGCTAACGTTGTAGATCCGGCTACAGGTGCTTATGTACCAATTTCGGGTCGTTTGAAGGAAATCCTAGCTACCTTATATTTTTTGAGTATTAATGGACATCATTTGATGATTCAGGGCATTCTGAAAAGCTATCAGACCATCCCGATTAGCAAACTCGGAGTCTCGTTTTCTTCTGAAGCATTTGGAGAGTTTATGCTGAAGGCTATTTCGCAGATGTTTTTGAGCGCCTTCATGATGGCAATACCGATTGTTATTGCCTTATTTCTGGTAGACCTCTCTCTTGGTATTGTCGCCAAAACGGTTCCACAATTTAATATTTTTGTGGTAGGTCTTCCATTGAAACTGTTAATTAGCTTTTTAATGCTCATTTTCATCATGCCTGGATTCTTTTTAGTACTTAGTAATTATATTTCCAAGATGTTTCAGGCTATGGCGGAATTGATCTTGATTTTGGGAGGAGCATGATGAGTTATCCACGTTTTTTTGTGACAGTAGACCTGCAATTTTTTAACGGCGAAAAAACAGAAAAAGCAACTCCTCAAAAACGTCAGGATTCTCGCAAAAAAGGGCAGGTTGCCAAAAGTTCAGATTTGGCCCCCGCTTTTATGATCAGCTCCGTATTTTTTCTGTTGATGATCGCTGGCTCTTGGATGTTAGGCATCTTTGAAGGCATTCTACGCGAATCGTTGGGCAGTTATGCGACCTGGGAAGTAAATGCTGAAAATCTTCAGGTGATTACCCTGCAGGTCGTCAAGGAGGCAGCCAAGATTCTGGGTATGGTGTTTGGCGTCTGCATGTTGGTCGCGTTAGTGGTCAACTATTTGCAAGTCGGGGTGCTTTTCTCCTTAGAACCAATTCAATTTAAACTAGAAAAATTAAATCCAATCGAAGGCTTTAAGAAAATTTTTTCGATGCGGACTCTTGTTGAATTGTTTAAGTCTATTTTAAAGATTACAGCAGGAATGATTGTTGTTTACATGATTTTATGGGACATCAAGGATAAGATTCCACGGCTTTCCTTTTCCACAATCGAAGCAGTGCTAGAGTTTACAGGCTGGCAGGTCGTGAAGCTGGGGATTTCAGTCGGAATGCTGTTGGTTATCTTAGGATTCCTTGATTATCTATATCAACGCTACGAATATGAAAAGAATCTACGCATGTCCAAACAAGACATTAAAGATGAACATAAAAAAATGGAGGGTGACCCCCTCATCAAAAGTAAAATTAAAGAACGCCAAAGACAGATGGCCATGCGCCGCATGATGCAGGAAGTTCCTAACGCAGATGTCATTATTACCAACCCGACCCACTTTGCGGTAGCGATTAAGTATGATTCTGCTGAAATGATGGCGCCGACGGTGATTGCTAAAGGTCAGGATTTTTTAGCTTTGAAAATCCGAGAAATCGCCAAAAAGAACCGCGTAGTTACAATGGAGAACAAACCACTTGCGAGGGCATTATACGCAAAGGTAGAGGTTGGTCAAACCATTCCAGAGGAACTGTTCAAAGCGGTAGCAGAGGTATTGGCCTATGTCTATAAACTGCAAGGTAAAGTGAAACGATGAAAGGAGGAGACGAGATGGGTGCAAAACAGTTGGGCATGATCATCTTCGTGTTAAGCATTGTCGTAATGATGGTAATCCCTTTACCATCCGGATTGTTAGATATGCTACTAATTGTTAATATATCGTTGGCCCTGGTTATCCTGCTCGTCTCGATGTATACCAAAGAGGCTCTGGAATTTTCCATCTTTCCTACATTATTGCTATTAACAACACTATTCCGGTTGGCTTTAAACGTTTCAACTACCCGTAACATCTTATCTACAGGTCAGGGTGGTACAGTTATCGAAGCGTTTGGAGATTTCGTAGTAGGTGGTAACGCTGTTATCGGTTTTGTTGTATTCCTAATCTTGATCATCATCCAGTTCATCGTTATCACGAAAGGTTCGGAACGTGTAGCGGAAGTTGCTGCTCGTTTTACATTAGATGCGATGCCAGGGAAGCAAATGAGTATTGATGCAGACCTAAATGCAGGAATGATTAGTGAACAAGATGCGAGACAGCGACGTCGTAAAATTGAACGAGAAGCAGACTTTTACGGCTCCATGGATGGGGCGAGTAAATTCGTAAAAGGGGATGCTATCGCAGGTATCGTTATCTTTATTGTCAATATTATTGGCGGTTTTATTATCGGGGTAGCTATACATAAATTAAGCTTTATGGAAGCTTTAAGTACCTTTACACTACTTTCGATTGGTGATGCCTTAGTAAGCCAGATTCCCGCGCTTCTGATTTCGACAGCAACAGGTATTATTGTAACACGTGCATCTTCGGAAGGCGGTTTAGGGGAAGATATCACAGAACAATTGTTCGCACACCCTAAATTGCTGTATGTGGTTGCTGCAGCGATGCTATTACTCGGATTGTTAACACCAATCAGCTTGCTTCCTACGGCTATCGTAGCAGTCATTTTATGTATTGCGGCAACGAGATTAACCAAACAGCAGAAAAGCGAATTGGCCGAATCCTTTACACAGGAAGAAGAGCAGCAGCTTGAGGAAGTTCGAAGTCCAGAGAGTGTGGTTAATCTTCTACAGGTTGATCCGATTGAGTTTGAATTTGGCTATGGGTTAATTCCGTTAGCGGATACGAAGCAGGGTGGAGATTTACTCGATCGAGTCATTATGATCCGTCGCCAGTGCGCCCTTGAATTAGGACTAGTTGTTCCCGTTATCCGTATTCGGGATAACATTCAACTGAAGCCGAATGAATACATCATCAAAATCAAAGGCAACGTGATTGCAACGGGTGAGATTTTAATGGATCACTATCTGGCAATGAGTCCTGGATTTGAGGATGAATCCGTGGAGGGTATCCCTACGATGGAACCGGCGTTTGGCCTACCAGCTCTTTGGGTTTCTGAGGAAAATAAAGAGATGGCTGAGCTATCTGGCTATACGGTTGTCGATCCGCCATCTGTAGTTGCTACCCATCTAACAGAGATTATTAAACGCCACGCTCATGAATTACTCGGACGTCAGGAGACACGAGCGTTAATTGATAACATACGTGAAACAGCACCAGTGTTAGTAGATGAATTAATCCCATCCTTGCTTTCAATTGGTGACGTTCAGAAGGTTCTACAGAAACTATTAAAAGAAAAAATTTCGATTCGTAATCTTCCAATCATTTTGGAAGCATTGGCTGATCATGCTATGTTCTCTAAGGACCCAGAGGTATTGACTGAATATGTGAGACAGGCATTAGCTAGACAAATTACTTTACAGTTTACACAGCCTGGAGAACCGCTCCGAGTCATTACGGCAGGTCCAAGTTTGGAAAAAACCATCTCCGAGAGTGTTGAGCAATCTGAACAAGGCAGTTACCTAGCTATGGACCCGGATACCTCTCAACGCATCTACCAAAATGTATCTGAGCAAGTAAATCGTATGGTAAATATGGGTCAACAGCCTGTTATTCTATCTTCTCCTATGACTCGCATGTATTTGCGACAATTGATGGAGCGCATGTTGCCTGACATTCCTGTTCTGTCGTACAGTGAATTAGAGCCTCATGTTGAAGTGCAGAGTGTAGGAGTGGTGAATGTATAATGAAAGTCAAACGATACTTGGTTGAATCAATGCCAGAGGCCTTAGAAAAGATTCGTGTCGAACTCGGGAAAGATGCTGTCATTTTAAATACGAAGCAAGTTAAGACAGGCGGCTTCATGGGGCTGTTTAAAAAACAGCAAATCGAAGTGATCGCAGCAGCGGAAACCAAGGAAGAAAAGCAGGCTCCAGCAAAGCCTGCTACTTCCGTTCCTAAACTGGATAGGCAAGAGACTGTGAACTCATTGGTAGGCAAGCAAGGATATCAAGCGCCTAAAAACAATGAGCAACCCTCTGTTGGACAGAGTCCCAAGGTTATCCAAACAGCTTCTCAGCCCAACACAGCTCCTCACGCAAGTCCAAAAGAGGAGCTATTGGTAACTCCAGCACAAAATGGAGATGCCGTGCAGCCAGAGGGGCAACCCAAGTCATTGGCAGGAGCGCTTGCAGCCATCCGTTATCAACAAACAATAAATACCTTTACAGATTCTAATCCACAAGCGAGTACAGGATTACCGAAGTCAACTCCAGTTCAAACTCCGCTAGTGCGGGAGCGAGAGGAAGACACGGGACTTATAGCAACATCAGTAGAGATGACCTCTACTCCTAGCGCAGAAGAGTCTTCGTTGCCAGATCATTCTCAGAGCTTAGCATCCTCTTTATCCATGAATCAGACTGGGACTTCTGTTTCTACAGAAAAAGCGCATCAAGAGAAACGACTTGATCAAGCAACAGGTATGCAAGAATATCGGGATATGATTGGGGAGCTAAAAGATATGAGAGTAATGCTCCACAAGCTCTTGTTTGCTAAACAGGCCAGTGAGCAATTACCTCCATCCCTTACCGAATGGCGAGAGAAGCTTTTACATAATGAAATGCAAGAAAGCACGATTGCTACAATATTGCATGATATTTTACTAGAGCTATCTGATCCATATCATGCTACCCAGGAAGAAGTAGACAGCTTGATGAGACAAAGAATAGCCGAACGAATCGCTAAGCATGTACCTGATGAAGCCAAAACAAAGAATCCTAAAAAATATCTATTCTTTTTTGGACCAACAGGAGTGGGTAAAACCACGACAATTGCCAAGCTGGCAGCCTGGCATATGTTAAAGGAAAAACGAAAGGTAGGGTTTATTACGGCCGATACCTATCGAATTGCAGCAGTAGAGCAGTTAAAGACATACGCCAATATCTTAAATGTACCATTAGAGGTCGTTTTCTCTGCAAATGAAATGGAGAATGCCTTGGACAAAATGCAGGGCTATGATCTGATTTTCATTGACACAGCGGGACGTAACTATCGAAATGATGAATTTGTAAGCAAAATAAAAGAGTATTTACAATGGGAAGAAATGAGCGAGCATTTACTAGTCATGAGTCTAACCTCCAAATTTGCGGACATGCAGGCAATCATGGAGCAGTTTAAGAACGTGCCTATCTCGCAGGTTATTTTAACAAAGGCTGACGAAACACTACATTATGGACCCATCTTGTCGTTACTTGAGCAATTTGATCTTCCTCTTACTTATTTGACTACAGGACAAAATGTTCCTGACGATATTGAAGTCATCACAACGGAGAAACTGACCAAGTTGATCGTGGGGGAAGAGGCATATGCATGATCAAGCTCAAAAGCTGCGAGAACAGTTTCAACGGAAGAAGCAAGCACATGAAGCAAAGATAGAGACGCGCAAAACGCGACTCGTAGCCGTTACTAGCGGAAAGGGTGGCGTTGGTAAATCAAATGTCACGCTTAATTTAGCCCTAGGTCTCATGGAGCAAGGCAAGAAGGTTCTTGTATTTGATGTTGATCTAGGCTTAGCTAATCTTGACGTTTTAATGGGGGTTACTCCTAAGAAACACTTATTTCATCTTCTTGAAGCAGACCATACTGTATGGGACATCATTGAAAAAGGTCCTAAAGGTCTGGAATTCATTGCAGGTGGCTCAGGCTTTAGCGAAATGTCTCGACTCCAAGATTGGGAATTGAGTAAGGTTTTTGATGAATTGGGAAAATTACAAGGTTATGCCGATATTATCCTTTTTGATACAGGGGCTGGACTTAGCAAAGAATCTTTGCAATTTCTAATGGCATCTGATGAAATTTTGCTGGTGACCACACCTGAGCCACCAGCTATCACGGATGCATATGCCATGATGAAGATGGTTCATTTGCAAAAACCTGATGCTAACATCAAGTTAATAATAAATCGTACTTCAACAACACGGGAAGGTCAGCAAACCGCTGATAAGCTGATTACAGTAGCCCAACGTTTTTTGGAATTTCCTATAGGAGTACTTGGAATATTGCCGGACGACCCGTATGTTTCAAAGGCAGTAAAGCAGCAGCACCCCCTTTTACTCGTTTATCCACAGTCTCAGATGGCAAAAGGCATTCGCCAACTGGCTGCAAAATATACTGCCCAGCTCAACCCTTCTTTAACAGATCAGGAAGAGCAAGGTGGATTTAAAGGATTTCTTGCTAAATTAAGAAAGTGGATGTAAACAGATGGTGTAAACGATTGAAGTGACTAGAAGGGAGCGGTAACATGATGAAAATTAAAGTACTAGTGGCAGACGATTCCGCTTTCATGCGCAAGGTCATTTCTGACATTTTGACAAGCGATCCCAACATTGAAGTGGTGGCTCGTGCTCGAAATGGAATGGAATGCTTAGAAAAAGTAAGAGAACTACAGCCAGATGTGGTTACGCTTGATGTGGAAATGCCTATTTTAGATGGACTTGCAACATTAGAGAGGCTGATGGTAGAGCATCCACTGCCTGTTGTCATGTTGAGTAGCTTGACTAAAGAAGGAGCGGATGCCACTTTAAAAGCGCTGGAGTTAGGTGCTTTTGATTTTATTGGCAAACCCTCTGGGCCCATTTCCTTAGACATCCATAAAGTTGGCAAACAGCTTGTCGAACTCGTGAAGGAAGCTGCGGCAGCAAAGGGACGTTTCAGGCAAAAACAAATAGCTCCAATCGCGAAAGCTCCTGTTAAAAAACCACTAACAGAGCCAAAGAAAAAGCTATTTCAAACAGAAAAGATGAATGAGCAAGTCCTTCCTACGAAAGAAAGTATGGGAGTGCAACATACGGAATTGACGGATAAGTCAGGGACGAAGGTTGTGTTCTTAGGAACATCCACAGGGGGACCTCGTGCTTTACAAACTTTATTAACTCAGATACCTGCTTATTTTCCAGCGCCGATATTAATTGTGCAGCATATGCCACCAGGGTTTACGAAAAGTTTGGCCCAACGCCTAGATAGCATGTGCCAAATCTCAGTAAAGGAAGCAACTGACGGAGAAGAAGTGAAGGCAGGTATAGCTTATATCGCACCGGGAGGCTATCATATGGAAGCCATGCAACCATCCGGTGGAAAAATCATCATTAAATTACATCAAGAGGCGCCACGTGGCGGTCACCGTCCGTCCGTTGACGTTTTGTTTGAATCAGCGAGCAAACTTACGCATACAAGGCAGTGGGCGGTCATTTTGACTGGCATGGGAGCTGATGGGACAGCGGGCTTACGACAGATGAAGGAAGCTCATCACGTTGTAGGATTGATAGAAGATCAAAGTAGTTGTGTCGTGTTCGGAATGCCACGTGCAGCCATTCAAGCTGGATTAGCGGATCATATTGTTCCACTGGACCACATGGCAGAGACGTTAGTTCGACTCGTAACATGATGGGGGAGGTTATAGATACATGGATATGAATCAATATCTTGATATGTTTATTGAAGAATCCAAGGAACATTTGCAGGCGATTAACTCCAATCTGTTGACTCTGGAGACCGATCCGCATGACATTGGAATCGTTAATGAAATTTTTCGTTCAGCTCACACCTTAAAGGGAATGGCAGCAACGATGGGTTTTGAAGATTTGGCCAGCTTAACACACGAAATGGAAAACGTGCTTGATTTGATCCGTAATCAGAAGCTAATGATTACAACCGACATCATGGACGTCATTTTCAAAAGTGTAGACATTATGGAAGGCATGGTTCAAAACATCATGGAAGGTGGCGACGGGGCCGCTGATGTTAGCTCATTAGTAGGAGTCCTTCGTTCCATAGTAGCGGGAGATTTTAACGAAGCATCCTCTGAGCCTACCGCTACAATAGCTGAGGATGACGACTCTGATGCTGAAACAAATGATCAGGTCGAAGAAGCCCAAGCTGTAACACGTGACTATCAGCTAGATGATTATGCGATCACAATTATGCGTCAATCGCAGGAAACAGGAAACAATTTATATTGGATTCGTGTTAGCCTGCAAGCAGAATGTGTACTAAAAGCAGCGCGTGCTTATATGGTATTTGACCAACTGGACACACATGGAGAGGTAATCAAGTCAACTCCTTCCGTAGAAGAGATTGAAAATGAAAAATTTGATAGATCCTTTGAGGTTGTTTATATCACTTCAAAATCTTTAGAAGAGATCCATAAAGCAATCAGCAATATCTCTGAGATCGAGGAGGTTTTGATTGAGGAGATTAACTTGGCAGCGGGTGACAAGGAAGTAGCTGCGGCAGCTCCTGCCCAGGAAGTTGCTAAGCCTGAGAAAGAGCAAAAGCCGGCAACCCCAGCAGCTCCTGCGAAAAGACCTGCTGCTAGCAAAACCATCCGTGTAGATATTGAACGTCTAGACATCTTAATGAATTTGTTTAGCGAGCTAGTTATTGATCGCGGACGCTTAGAGCAATTAGCCAGAGAAATCGGTAAAACAGAGCTGCATGAAACAGTGGAACACATGAGCCGGATTAGCGGTGATCTACAAAATATCATCCTAACCATGCGTATGGTTCCAGTAGAGCAGGTATTCAACCGATTCCCTCGGATGGTTCGAGATTTGGCTAAGGAATTAAACAAGAAGGTAAATCTAGAGATTTTTGGGGCTGAAACGGAGCTTGATCGTACTGTAATTGATGAAATTGGCGATCCACTTGTTCATCTATTGCGTAACTCTATCGACCATGGACTAGAATCTCCTGAGAAGCGTAAACAATCTGGTAAGCCAGAGGAGGGTGTGGTTCAGCTAAAAGCGTATCATAGCGGTAACCACGTCTTTATTGAAGTACGTGACGATGGAGCAGGTATTGACAAGGATAAGGTACGTAACAAAGCGATCAGCCGTGGAGTAGTAAGTGCCGCTGTTGCGGAAACGATGACGGATAGACAGATATTTGAACTTTTATTCTCGTCTGGATTTAGTACGGCTGACGTAGTATCTGACATCTCAGGACGCGGTGTAGGTCTTGATGTTGTTAAAACGAAGATTGAATCACTAGGTGGTTCCGTATCAGTTGATTCAGCGCCAAATGAAGGCTCTGTGTTCCGTATTCAGCTACCGCTGACCCTTTCTATTATTTCTGCAATGCTAGTTCAGGTTGAAAATGAGAAGTATGCGGTTCCGTTAAGCTCCATTATTGAGACTGCTGTCTTCAAGAAAAGTGAAATCATGATGGCTCATCGTCAACAAGTGATTGACTTCCGAGGACGTATTGTACCTCTTGTGTCTCTCAAAGAAATTTTCCAAATTCCATCTAATGGAAAAGCTCGTGAAGACGAAGTGGCTGTCGTTATTGTTCGCAAAGGGGAAAAAATGGCTGGCTTAGTTGTTGATTCCTTTATTGGACAACAAGAAATCGTGCTGAAATCGCTAGGCAAGTATCTAGTCAATGTCTTTGCCATTTCCGGAGCAACGATCTTAGGTGATGGACAGGTCGCATTAATTCTCGATTGCAATGCCTTAATTAAGTAGGTAGGAGGTCATGAGTATGTTGGATATGAATGCAGCATCTGAAGAAGTAAAAGTAATTATTTTTCGATTGGTAGACGAAGAGTACGGTGTAGAGGTTCAGCAGGTTAGATCGATTGAGAAACTGGAACATATTACCCGCGTACCTCGCACACCAGAGTTTGTAAAGGGTGTTATCAATTTACGTGGTGTGGTTACACCTATTATTGATTTACGCAGTCGTTTTCAATTGGCCGAAACAGAATGCACAGAAGCTACACGGGTGATTATCGTAGCTGTAGACGAACTAGAAGTTGGACTAATTGTTGATTCTGCAAACGACGTAGTTGATATCCCTGTTAATGCAATCGAACCGCCACCAGCCGTGGTTGGCGGAGTAGAAGCAACCTATTTACGTGGTGTAGCTAAATTAGAAAAACGTCTACTCATCTTATTAAATCTAGATAAAGTGTTGAGTACAGAAGAGATTAAACAATTGGATTCGTTTGAGGTTTAGTCTATGACTCATATTAAGAAATTAGGCGAATTTCAATTAGATGTGCTTCGTGAGGTAGGTAATATTGGGGCTGGTCATGCAACCACGGCACTTTCGCAATTGATTCAAAAAGAAATCGACATGACCGTTCCACAAGTAAAAATCATCTCTTTCCAGGAAATTGCAGATTTCCTGGGTGGAGATGAAGTGGTGGTAATTGCAGTCTTTTTACGTGTAGAAGGCGATTGCCCTGGAAATATGTTTTTTATTATAGATATTCCTTCCGCTAAAAATCTATTGCAGCATCTGCTGGGGATTGTGCCACAAGAAGAGCAGGAAGAGATCTTTAGTGAGATGGAATTATCGGCTTTGCATGAGATCGGCAACATTATGGCTGGTTCTTATCTGTCATCACTGGCTGATTTTACGAAGCTCAATATGCAACCGACTGTACCTGCTCTTGCGATTGATATGGCAGGCGCTCTTTTGAGCTATGGACTTATTGAACTAGGTCGGGCTGGTGATTTTGCTTTAACGATCGACACAGCTTTTATGGAAGGCAACGAAAAAATGCAAGGTCACTTTTTCCTCATCCCAGATCCGGATTCATTTGCAACATTATTCCAAGCATTAGGGGTCCCGTTAGATGGAAATTATTAAAGTTGGAATGGCAGACGCAGGAGTAGCTAGTTCCCCCAACCATATTCGCACGACAGGCTTAGGTTCTTGCGTTGGGGTTGTACTTTATGATCGTAGTACTAAAATTGCGGGGATGGCACATGTCATGTTACCGGATTCAAGCCTAGGGAAAAATACAGAGACCAATCATTTGAAATATGCTGATACAGCAATTCCTGAATTAGTTGAACGAATGAAGAAACTGGGAGCCCAAACCCGTCATATGACGGCTAAGTTAGCTGGAGGCGCCCAAATGTTTACCTTTCTTTCTACCAACGATGCAATGAGAATTGGACCGCGGAATGTGGAGGCGTGCAAAGTAGCTTTAAAACAATTCTCCATTAAGATTATTGCAGAGGATACTGGTGGAAATTGCGGACGAACTATTGAAGTTGATGCGGAAACCGGGGTATTGCAAATCCGGACCGTAAATCAAGGAACTAAGGAAGTATAACCATGAACCAAACCGTGAAAAGAAGTCTTTGGTTAGGATGCATTGCATTTCTACTAACGTTTTTGGCTGCCATTACTGGCAATTTGTTTGTTGTATCGTTTTACCGTGGAGTTTTGGCTTTTCTGGTTATTTTTAGCATCGCCTTTCTTGTTCAGTGGGTATTATCCATTCTTTTTCCAAAAGAAGATCCTATCGAGCTGGAGGATACAGATGGTGACGAGGAAGTAGCAGCAGGGGAAGAGCAGGAAGCTGCTACCGATCAGGAAGAAACGAACGAGTCTTTACATCCAGAAGAAGAGTTTATTCCATTAAAAGTAGAGCGTGCAGAAGCTGAATCTGCAGAGCATGACCCAAAATTAATTGCCCAAACGTTAAGAAGATTTACTGATGAGTAAAAGGCAGGTGATTAAACCATGGCTCGCGTATATAATCAAGAGAAGGTAACAAAAGAATTTGATAAATGGATGGAATGGAAAGAAAACGGGAGTCGAGAAGCGGAATTAGAACTGGTGGAAAAATTCTTGCCGCTAGTAAATAAAGTGGCAATGCGTCTTTCCATTGGTTTACCTAACAACGTGGATAAGGATGATCTCATCAGCTATGGTCGATTCGGGTTGCTTGATGCTTTAAACAAGTTTGATTATAAACGGGGCTTGCAATTTGAAACGTATGCCATGTGGAGAATTCGTGGAGCTATGATTGATGGATTGCGTGAAAATGATTGGATTCCTCGCACGGTACGGGATAAGGCAAAAAAAATCGAAGAAGCATATACATATTTAGAGCAAAATCTGTTACGTTCTCCCACTGAGAAAGAAGTAAGTGTTCATTTGGGAATAACGGAAAAAGAAGTTCAACAGGTGATGTATGATACCTCGCTATCCAGTATGTTGTCGATTGACGAAGCAGTAGGTGATGAAGATGAACAGAAAATTGCTCGTCATGCTTATTTAATAGATGATCTTATGCCAAATCCTGAAAACGTCGCCCAAATGCAGAATTTGAAGGAAGTTTTAACTCAAGCCATTGACAAACTACCAGAGAAAGAGCGCCTCGTTGTTTCACTTTTTTACTTTGAAGAGTTAACTCTATCTGAAATCGCTGAGGTCATGAGCTTATCCCCTTCACGTATTTCCCAGTTGCATTCCAAAGCGATTTTTCGTCTACGCAATACGTTGGCAAAATGGAAATCGCAGTTAATGTAGAAAACTGGTGGCGCCCAAAAGCGCAGAAAAAGGGGGGTTTTTCGTGAATCAAATTACCGATTACGCGGAAATTCATATTTCATCTGACAAGCTTCTTGCTGAAATTACATTAAAAGCAACAAGTGATGTCCCGCTAAAAGAGGAAGACTTGATTCGATTTTGTGAAACAAAAGGTGTGAGATATGGGATAATAGAAAATCATGTGCGTGCTATCTGTTCTGCCCCGTCGCAATATGTTAATACGCCTCTCAGTATTGCTAAAGGAGTGGAACCGATACCGGGTAAAAATGGTAGCATTCGTTATCTATTTCAAGATGAGTCAGCAGAGAAAACTTCCCCCAAAGTGCTTGAAGATGGACGAGTGGACTATTATTCCGTTCTCAATATTGCTAATGTGACACGTGGTCAACTGTTAGCAGAAAAGATTATGGCAACACCGGGAGTACCAGGTAGAACGGTTACAGATGATGTGATCCCACCAAAGCCAGGTAAAGAAGCTTTATTAAAGCCTGGTAAAGGGATTGTGTTAAATGAAGAACGAACATTGGCATACGCTGTAATAGACGGTCAAGTATCGGTGGACAATGACAAGATTCATGTGTTCCCTGTTTATGAAGTCAATGGAGACGTTGATTTTAGTGTAGGTAATATTGATTTTGTTGGAACGGTTGTTATTCGTGGCCATGTGCCAACTGGGTTTACGATAAAAGCCACGGGCGATATTCGCATCTATGGAAGTGTAGAGGGTGCCGAACTGATTGCAGAAGGCTCCATTGATATTAAAAATGGTATTGCTGGTCAGGATAAGGGACATGTTCAAGCAGGTAATAACGTGACGACCTCCTATATTCAAAATGGGAATGTAACTGCCGGCAATAACGTTTTCGTTAAACAAAGCATCATGTTTTCACAGGTAAAGGCTGGGAAGCAGGTGGTTTGCAAAGGAACCAAGGGGATTATTATTGGTGGTGTCGTTCAAGCAGGCGAGAAGATTATCGCACAGGTAGTTGGCAATATGAGCTCTACGCCAACCAGTCTTGAAGTGGGTGCTAAGCCCCAATGCCGCGAAGAAGTCAGCCAAATTAAAAAGAAATTAACCGACCTTTATGATCAGAAGCGCAAGGCAGATCAAGGGCTACAGGTATTGACGCAAATGATGCAAGCCTATGGAGATTTGCCTTCTGACAAGAAGTCGTTACAGATTAAATTGAGCAATACGCAGCTTGTGTTGGATAAAGAAATAAAAACGTTAGAAGAAGAAAAACGACGGCTCGAGGCAGAATTAGACCAAGAGATTCCATCCTATATTGAGGTATCTCAGCTAATTTTCCCAGGAGCAAAACTGGTTTTTGGTAAGCATGTGCGTTTTATTAAACAAGAGTTTAGCCGTACTCGATTCCTAGTTTTGGATGGAGAGATATCTACTTCCACTCTCATTTAGAAAAGGAGAGAGATGCTGATGAGTTTTAAAGCACTCGAATTACAGCATGCTATTCCAAGGACACAAGAGATAGGTAGATGGCAAGAACAACTGCAACAACGGGCTGCAGCGGAGCAACAGCAGATTAAGGAAGAACAGAAGAGGCTAGCTGAAGCCAAACGGAATAAAACGGAGAATGTGCATAAATCAGAACAACAACAGGTTAAAAATAAACAAGAAGAGTCTGCAAAGAAGCATGAGGGAGAACTTGAACAAAGGCGAGAGGGACATGCAGAAGGAGAAATGAAAGCGCAAACCCATCCTTCACCTGACCCAATCCGTGGGCATCATATTGATATTTCTTTGTAACTATTCTAACTAGGTGAAGAAAAATGACTCTATTGTTATATATACTACTTGGAGTTGGCCTAATCGCTATTGTGCTTTCAGGCCTCTCCCTTTGGTTATCTAAAAGAAAACATCACGAGATAGGTTCTGAAGCAATTTCTTCGATGAAGCATTCAGAGCTCACCAGCCTGGATCGCGCTAGCATGGAAACAACGCTTAAACGCTTTGTTCAACAGGTGAAAAGGGAAAATGAAGAGTTAGCTGAGAATTTGCATGCGAACATCGAGCAAATCAGAAATAGCCAGCAGGAATTATTCGCTTCTGCTAAGCAACATACACAAGACAATCTTTCTCTTCAGCAGGAGATGGAAAAATTACATCTTCAATTTAGTGAGTTGCAACAATCCCACGCTTTATTACAAAAGGGAGTAGAGCAATCCCAGATGTTGAGCCAAGCTAGCGCTGACCAGCAACCAGAGATTTCTCAAGACGTGTTGGCATTAAAAGATCGGTATCAGCGAGTGTTTGAATTAGTACAACAAGGGCTTACTACTCCCGAGATAGCTAAAAAGCTTGGAGCCGGACATGGGGAGATTGAATTAATTTTAACGCTTGCCGAGCCGATTGAAAGAGAGGCCTGACATGAGAACGAGAATCGGGTGGATGGGTTTTGGACTAGGGATTGTATTCTCTGCCGTATTTCTTCTAGTCTTCGGACAGAAGGCGATTAGCATAGATGAACTAAAGCAAATCGCTGCTACTCAAGGGTGGGTAGTTCTTTCTAAAGAGGAATATCAGCGTATGCAAACGCAGGTTCCTTCAAAAGATCAGCCACAAGCAACTCCAAATCCGAGTAAAGAAAAACAAAGCGGGCAACCAGCTATCTCTGCTCCAACTGGACAAAAGCAACCAGAGAAGAAGCCTGATACTGCCCCAACAGCAAATACTGAGAAAAAGAAGTTAGCTTCCGAGCATGATAAGGAAGCAACGAAGGCTTCACCGTCGGCGACAGAGAAGCAGAAAATGAATGAGTCCAGTAAAGAGAAAAAGAAGGCGGAACAATCAACCGAGAAATCGGATAAGAAAACGAAAGAAAACGAAAAAGAAAGCAGTAAAACTACGCAGCCTGCTAAAGGCTCATCAGCTCCAACGCAACAACAAGCGAAGGATGTTTCAAAACAGAATCATAGCTCTAAGGAGAACAGTGAGCCATCTACGTCCACTACAGGCGAAAAAGAGCCTGCGAAAAAGCAGGAGCAGTCAGTTGAGCAAACTACGAATAATAAGCCGGGAGCAGAGCAAAAGGATACATCAGGTATAACGCCGCCAGTTCCTCCGACCCCTCCTGAGCCGCCGAAAACTCCTGTAGCTGATTCACTATCTGAACATAAATAAGTGACAGGTAATAGAATGCTTCCTAATAGTTATTTTCTTAAAAAATAAGTTTATTGATGATATGTCGTTCATTTTTTGGATAAAATGGATATCGTTAGGCGAAAATAACAGTAAACCGAAGCAACTTTTCTAACACTATTTATTGCATTTGTTATTTTGATATGATATAGTTTTCTTCGGTGTTAAATACACACGCAGGCTAATTTCGGCAACGGTGCTACCATCTGGTAGTTTTGCTTGAAAAATGCGGTCGGCGGAGGTTGACACAAAAAACCAAACTAGAGGAGGTGTGAAATATGGCGGTAATCTCTATGAAACAACTTCTTGAGGCTGGTGTTCACTTCGGTCACCAAACTCGTCGTTGGAACCCAAAAATGGATCGCTATATCTTCACAGAACGTAACGGAATTTACATCATCGACTTGCAAAAGACGGTGAAAAAAGTAGAAGAGGCATACAACTTCATGCGCGAAGTTGCTGCTAACGAAGGTAAAGTACTTTTCGTTGGTACGAAAAAACAAGCGCAAGAGTCTGTTAAAGAAGAAGCTGAACGCACTGGTCACTACTACATCAACCAACGTTGGTTGGGTGGTACATTGACTAACTTCGAAACTATTCAAAAACGTACTGCTCGTCTTGCTGAACTAAAACGTATGCAAGAAGATGGTACTTTCGATGTTCTTCCTAAAAAAGAAGTTATCGTATTGAACAAAGAAATGGATCGCCTAGAGAAATTCTTGGGCGGTATTGCGCACATGAAAGAATTGCCTGACGCAATGTTCGTAATCGACCCTCGCAAAGAGCGCATCGCTGTTGCGGAAGCTCGTAAATTGGGTATCCCAATCGTAGCGATCGTTGATACTAACTGCGATCCAGACGAAATCGATTATGTGATTCCTGGTAACGATGACGCTATCCGTGCTGTTAAACTATTAACTGGCAAGATGGCTGACGCTCTGTCTGAAGGAAACCAAGGCGGAGAGCAAACAACCACGGCGTAATGAATGAGGGTGGACTGAGGGTTTTCAGAACCCCGTCCACCTTTTTCTACGAATACAATTGTATCTCCCGACGAAGAGTTTCACACATTACATACGTAGGCAATAAGATGCTTGCGGATTAGTTGAAGGAGGATGTAATTCAATGGCAATTACGGCACAGACAGTTAAAGAATTGCGCGAAAGAACAGGCGCAGGTATGATGGACTGCAAACGCGCACTAGAAGAAGTAAATGGTGATATCGAAAAAGCGATTGACCTACTTCGTGAAAAAGGTATCGCAAAAGCTGCGAAAAAGTCCGGACGTATCGCTGCTGAAGGTTTGACTGGATTTGCAATTAACGGAAACTTTGGTTCAGTAGTAGAAGTTAACTGTGAAACAGACTTCGTTGCTAAAAACCCTGAGTTCCAACAACTAGTTAAAGATATCGCTGAACATGTAGTAAACGCTCGCCCTGCTACTGTTGAAGAAGCTTTGACTCAAGCGTTCCAAGGTGGAGAAGATTTGGGTACAACCATCAACGCGAAAATCGCAACAATTGGTGAAAACATCAGCTTCCGTCGCTTTGAAATCCTTGAAAAAGCTGACAACGGCGTTTTCGGTGGATACCTACACATGGGTGGAAAAATCGGTACGTTGGTAGCTTTAAATGATACTGACAATGAAGTTTTGGCAAAAGACATTGCAATGCACGCAGCAGCTTCTAACCCACGTTTCGGCGTGAGAGAAGAAGTTTCTCAAGACGTGATTGACCGTGAGCGTGAAGTGTTGAAAAACCAAGCGTTGTCTGAAGGAAAGCCTGCTAACATCGTAGACAAAATGGTAGAAGGCCGCATGGCAAAATTCTTTGAAGAATATTGCTTAGTAGAGCAACCATTCGTTAAGGATCCAGACAAACGCGTTTCTCAATTGTTGAAAGAAGCAGGAGCTAGCTTCAAAGGCTTTGCTCGCTTCCAAGTTGGGGAAGGTATTGAAAAGAAACAAGAAGATTTTGCTGCTGAAGTAATGGCGCAAGTGAATAAGCAATAAGATGAAAATAGGGAACACCGCTGTGTTCCCTATTTTTAAAGAAAGACAGGAAATAACAGCAATACGAAATGAAAATGGAGGTCTTTTCGCATGCCAGACGCTGCATATAAACGAGTCATACTAAAGCTGAGTGGAGAGGCACTAGCTGGGGAACTAGGGTATGGAATCGACCCAAAAGTTATCGCTTCGATTGCAAATCAAATAAAGGAAATCGTAGAGCTAGGTGTAGAAGTAGCCGTAGTAGTAGGTGGAGGAAACATCTGGAGAGGTCTTTCCGGAAGCTCCAAAGGAATGGATCGCGCAACGGCTGACTACATGGGCATGCTTGCAACTGTTATGAACGCACTTGCGATGCAAGATGGGTTAGAACAGGTCGGCGTACCTACCCGTGTTCAAACTTCTATTGAGATGCGTCAAGTAGCTGAGCCATACATTCGCAGAAAGGCGATTCGTCATTTAGAGAAGGGGCGAGTTGTCATCTTTGCGGCTGGTACAGGTAACCCGTACTTCTCCACCGATACAACAGCAGCATTGCGTGCTGCCGAGATCGAAGCAGAGGTTATCCTGATGGCAAAAAATAAGGTGGACGGTGTGTACACAGCCGATCCAAGTATTGACGAAAGCGCTACAAAATACGATAACCTAACTTTCCTTGAAGTTTTAAACAAAGGCTTAGGCGTCATGGATTCTACCGCTTCCAGTCTTTGCATGGATAATCATATACCACTTATTGTTTTTGCCATAACGGAAGAGGGCAACATTCGTCGGGCCGTCATGGGAGAAAAAATTGGGACTATAGTAAAGGGGGATGCTTAAATGCCACAAAACATTTTAAAGGATATGGAAGATCGCATGAGCAAGGCGATTCAAACATTAAAAAAGGACCTAGCGACATTGCGTGCTGGTCGTGCGACTCCGGCTATGTTGGATAAAATCATGGTAGACTACTATGGAACACCAACACCAATCAATCAATTGGCTAACGTAGTTGCTCCAGAACCACGTATGCTACAAGTTCAGCCTTGGGATAAGAATGCTCTAAAAGATATCGATAAAGCAATCATGCAGTCTGATATCGGACTTACACCAACTAATGATGGTTCCGTAATCCGCATTGCAGTTCCACCACTTACAGAAGAGCGCCGCCGCGACTTAGTAAAAGTTGCGAACAAGAATGGAGAAGATGCAAAAGTAGCAATTCGCAACGTACGTCGCGATGCGAATGATGGTATTAAAAAGTTGGAAAAAGCGGCTTCAATCTCTGAGGATGAATCCCGCGGTCATCAAGAAACGGTTCAAAAAACGACCGATAAGTTTATTGCGGAAGTTGACAAAATCGTAAAAGATAAAGAGAAGGACATTCTCGAGGTATAACGTGAGAAAATGTTCCCCCTCTGTGATGAGGGGGAGCTATGTCTATATCTCTCTTTTTGGGGGAAACCTGTATGTTAGAACGGTTAGGAAAAATGTTTAGCGGTAGGCAGGAAGAACATAAAAGCAATGCGTTTGATCAGGCAGGAGTCATTCCGCACCATGTAGCAGTCATTATGGACGGTAATGGACGATGGGCTAAAAGACGTAATTTACCGCGTGTTGCTGGGCACCATCAGGGTATGAAAACCGTAAAAGATGTGGTAAAAGCAGCAGATGAAATCGGTGTAGGTGTATTAACGATGTACGCCTTTTCTACAGAGAATTGGAAGCGTCCTAAAGATGAAGTTGAGTTTCTAATGAAGCTCCCGCAGGAGTTCTTGTCGACTGAATTGGTAGAATTAGTTGAACGAAATGTACGGATACGTATGATAGGTTCTAGAGAAGGCTTACCTTCTCATACTCTAAACGCTTTAATTGAAGCAGAGGAAAAGACAAAAAATAATACAGGCTTACAACTTAATTTTGCCCTTAATTATGGAGGGCGTGATGAAATTTTAAAAGCGACAAAAGAGATTGCTCAATTGATCGCCCAAGGCAAGCTAACACCTGAACAAATTGATGAGGAAACAATTGCCTCTCATTTATATACACAAGGAATTCCCGAACCTGATTTGTTAATTCGCACGAGCGGAGAAATTCGTATTAGCAATTTCATGCTATGGCAACTAGCTTATACGGAATTTTGGTTCACGGATGTGTATTGGCCCGATTTTTCCAGAGAGCATTTCATACAGGCGATTGCTGAATACCAAGGTCGAGCTCGTCGCTATGGCGCAGTTTGATCTGGAGAGGTGGAACAAGTGAAGGAACGGATAATTACCGGAATACTTGGGGGTGTTGGTTTTCTCACCCTGGTATATCTGGGGGGGATTTGGTACTCGTCCCTTGTATTACTTATGGCCTTCATCGGCCTTTTTGAATTTTTACGCATGGCCAACATAAAGCCATTTAGTTTTCCAGGTATACTAGGCTATGTGATTTTAATAAGTGCATGGCAACCAGACCTCGCAGCTTTATTATTTCCAGTGCTAGGATTCTTGAAGGTGAATGGTATTGGTACAATCACAGTGGAATGGGGTCAAATTCTGCTGTTACCTTTATTCTTGCTGCTATTTTATACTGTACTTAGTAAAAATCGCTTTCATATTGAACATGCCGCTCTGGTATTACTCGGAGCGTTATACATAGGATATGGTTTTCACTACGTTGCCGTCGCTCGCGGGGGGATCGGCTTAACTGGATTTTGGCTCACGATTATCATCTTGTTATCTGTATGGTCAACAGATTCTGGAGCCTATTTTGCAGGAAAAGCATTCGGTAAACGTAAATTATGGCCAGATATTAGTCCAAATAAAACAGTAGAGGGAGCGCTTGGAGGTTTCCTTGCCTCCCTTGTGATTGTCGGGGCAATTGATGCTTTCTTGATCTTTTTGCAAGTACCTGGAGCTCTTCCTTGGGGACAAGCTTTAGCAATTGCAGCCATTACAGGTATTGTCGGTCCGCTAGGAGATTTAGTAGAATCAGCTTACAAGCGCCATTTCGCAGTAAAGGATTCAGGTCATATTCTACCAGGCCATGGAGGTATTCTCGATCGATTTGATAGTATGCTTATTGTGTTTCCGATACTGTACTTATTTGGCTTGTTTTAAGTAGTAGCTCGTAGACAAATAGGGGTTTTGAGGTGAGATGAGTGAAAAATATATCGCTGTTAGGTTCTACCGGTTCGATCGGGACAAGTACCATGGAAGTAGTGAAACAGCACCCCGATCAATTTAACATCGTTGCAATGGCAGCCGGTACTAACATTGACTTATTAGAAGAACAAGCTTTATATGCGAAACCGGAACTTATTTCCGTAGGGACAGAAGAGCTTGCACGAGAGTTATCGAAACGCCTTGCGGGAGTTTTATCCGCAGAGATCGTGTATGGATTAGAGGGCTTGATTGAGGTAGCAACACATCCACAAGCATCATTTGTTATGTCAGCAGTAGTAGGCAGTGTAGGAGTAAAACCAACCCTGGCTGCGATTGAACGTGGCAAAACAATTGGGCTTGCGAATAAGGAAACCTTGGTAAGTGCAGGACATCTGGTCATGGAAGCTGCCCAAAGGCATCAGGCGACAATTGTTCCTGTTGACAGCGAGCATTCTGCCATTTTTCAGGCTCTAAACGGGGAAAATCGACAGGATGTTTCCAAACTCATTATTACTGCTTCAGGAGGATCACTTCGCCATTTGTCTCGAGATGAGTTAGCTCATGTAACGCGAGAAGATGCTTTGCGGCATCCAAATTGGAGCATGGGAGCCAAAATAACGATTGACTCAGCTACAATGATGAATAAAGGATTTGAAGTATTAGAGGCTCATTGGCTATTTGGAACGCCATATGAGCAGATAGAGACAATTCTTCACTATGAAAGTATTATTCATTCTATGGTAGAATACAAAGATAAAGCCGTGATAGCACAATTGGGAACACCGGATATGAAGGTTCCCATTCAGTACGCTCTTACCTTTCCAAGCCGCTGGCCGTTGCCGACTGAGACCCTTGATCTCGTGAAATGCGGAACGCTTCATTTTAAAGAGATGGATTTCACCCGCTATCCACTCTTAAAACTAGCGTACGATTGCGGTAAGGTTGGCGGTACACTGCCCGCTGTACTAAATGCAGCCAATGAAGTTGCCGTTTCGCGGTTTTTGCAGGATGAACTCACAATCGTAGGAATTGAAGAGGTTGTTCATCAGGTATGTGCCTTGCACAACACGAGTTCGCACCCTACCTTAGAAGAGATTGACGAAGTTGACGCATGGGCACGACAAGCTGCACGCAACTGGGGCAAATAAGAGGGAAAGAAACAAGCGAAAAGCTTTGCCAGAGACAGGGTACTGATTAGACGCTTTACCTACATATAGTAGAGTAGTGGTCCTGTTTCGATAGAACGGGTGAGTGCTTCTCAATCACGAAATAGAAGGAAAGGTGGCTATATCTATGCAAATGCCTCCCGTACAGATTGGTTTTGGATCGGTAATCGCCTTTGTAGTTATTTTTGGATTGTTGGTCTTTTTCCATGAAATGGGCCATTTTTTGTTAGCAAAACGGGCAGGTATTTTATGCCGTGAGTTCGCTCTTGGAATGGGACCAAAAATGTTTAGCTTTAAGAGGGGCGAAACAGAATACACGTTGCGCTGGTTACCGATCGGTGGTATGGTTCGAATGGCTGGTGAAGACCCTGAGATGGAAGTATTACAGCCTCATATGGAGGTCGGGGTTTTATTTAATCAAGCTAATCAGATTTCTCACATTTATGTTACTCCTAAAGATATCCCCAATCATGCAACGATTGGTAATGTGGTTCGTTATGATCTGGAGCATGATTTGATCATGACCTTGGATATACAGGGAGAAATGAAGACATTTGCTGTTGATCCCAAGACAATGCTAGTAATTGAGGGTAAAGAAGTACAGATCGCTCCTTTTAATCGTCAATTTAAAGGGAAAACCATATGGCAACGTTTCCTAGCTATTTTTGCTGGTCCTGCTGCTAACTTTATTTTAGCTTTTGTTATCTTTGTGATGGGGGCTTTATTCTTCGGAGCTCCGTCAAAAGATGCTGTTTTAGGCCAAGTTATTCCGGATGGACCTGCTTATCAGGCGGGGCTGAAACAGGGAGATCGCATTATTAGCATCGATGGGACACCAATAAATGATTGGAACCAGTTTGTAGGAGCGGTTAATGCATCTCCTAATAAAAATATCGAAATGAAGATCAACAGGGATGGGCAAGACATGGTCGTACCCGTACAGGTAAATGAACAAGGTAAAATAATGGTTGGTGCCGGTGTCAAAAGAGAGATTGGATTAGCGCTGACGCATGGTGTTGACCAAACAATCTTCTGGACGAAAACCATCTTCACCAATCTTGCACAGCTCTTTACGGGACATGTAAGTGTGAAGGATTTAAGTGGACCAGCAGGGATCTTTACAATGACCAGTCAATTTGCGCAAAATGGTCTTGCGGCACTCTTTACATGGACAGCTCTTTTGAGTATTAACCTTGGTATTTTTAATTTGCTGCCAATTCCTGCCCTAGATGGTGGACGCTTGGTGTTCATTGCCATTGAGGCATTGCGCGGTAAACCAATTGATCCTAACAAAGAAGGCATGGTTCACTTTGTTGGTTTTGCTTTATTGATGATGTTAATTCTAGTTGTGACTTGGAATGATATACAACGTCTCTTTTTACAGTAATTCAACATGTAGAGAGAAACAGATAAAGGAGTGTGCTTACTTTGTATAAGCGCGAGGAGACCAAACCGGTATTTGTAGGCGGAGTCCAAATTGGAGGACAAAAAAGTGTGGTTATCCAATCTATGACCACCGCTGATACGCGTGATGTAGAAGCTACGCTCAAACAGATAGAGCAATTGCATGAAGCTGGATGCCAAATCGTTCGTTTAGCGGTTGTTAATGAAGATGCTGCAAAAGCAATCAAGCAAATTAAGGAACGCTCCCCATTGCCGTTAGTAGCTGATATCCATTTTGATTATCGATTAGCGCTTACAGCATTGGAGAGCGGGATTGATAAAATTCGAATTAATCCAGGGAATATTGGAAATCGGAAACGAACCCAGGCAGTAGTGGATGCTTGTCGTGAACGAAATGTTCCTATTCGTATTGGTGTAAACTCAGGTTCAGTAGAAAGACGTCTAATAGACAAATACGGATACCCTAGTCCGGAAGCGATCGTGGAATCAGCTATGAACCATGTAGAGATTTTAGAAGACCTGAACTATGATAATATTACGATCTCACTAAAATCTTCAGATGTTCCAACCATGATTCAGACGTATTCGTTAATGGCCGAACGTCGTCCTTACCCGTTACATGTAGGGGTAACAGAAGCAGGTACACAATTCTCTGGTAGCATTAAATCTGCTGTAGGAATTGGTACGGTTTTATCCATGGGGATCGGTGACACAATTCGCGTATCCCTCACTGCCGATCCTGTTGAAGAAATTAAGGTAGCGAAACAGATTTTGCGCAGTCTAGATATCGTGAACAATGATCCAGTTGTAATTGCTTGTCCATCTTGTGGTCGTTGTGCCATTGATCTGATCGGATTGGCCACGAAGGTGGAGGACGCAGTTAGCACGTTGAAGAAACCATTAAAGGTAGCTGTTATGGGATGTGCAGTTAACGGACCAGGTGAAGCACGCGAAGCTGATGTGGGTGTAGCTGGCGGTAATGGAGAGGGACTAATCTTCCGCAACGGTGAAATCGTCCGTAAAGTAAAAGAAGATGAACTTTTTGAAGAGTTAATGAAAGAAATCAACACAATCATGGAAGAGAAATAGAACGTGTTGATTTGATCAAAGGAGGAACTTGTGTGTTAAGGCAAAGCCAATTACTAATCCCTACTTTACGCGAGGTACCAGCAGACGCAGAGATTGCCAGTCATAAACTTTTGTTGCGTGCTGGTCTTGCAAGACAGTTAGCTTCCGGTATCTATACATTTATGCCGATAGCTCTACGTGTCCTCCAAAAAATTCAAAACATCGTGCGTGAAGAAATGAATAACGCAGGTGCTCAAGAGATTTTAATGCCAACGATTCAACCGGCAGAAATTTGGGAGAAAAGCGGCCGCTGGGATCATTATGGTCCTGAGTTGATGCGTTTACGTGATCGTCATGATCGTCGTTTTGCTTTAGGGCCAACTCATGAGGAGGTTGTAGCTACTTTAGTAGCTAGTGAAATCAACTCCTATAAAAAACTACCAATTAACTTGTATCAAATTCAAACAAAATTCCGCGATGAGGTACGCCCGCGCTTTGGACTCATTCGTTGTCGGGAATTTATGATGAAGGATGCTTATTCTTTTGATACAACTCAAGAGGGCTTGGATAAGAGCTTTAATGATATGTTCCATGCTTATCACCGTATTTTCACTCGTGTTGGACTTAATTATCGTGCGGTAGAAGCAGATGCGGGTTCTATTGGTGGAACGGGAACTTATGAATTTATGGCGTTGTGTGAAATCGGTGAGGATACGATTGCTTATTCTACAGAGGGCGATTATGCAGCTAATCTGGAGAAAGCGGAAGTATTGTATAACGGACCAACTTCCCCAGAAGCAGACGTAGCTCCATTAGAAAAAATTCACACTCCAAACATCAAAACCATTGAGCAATTAAAAGAGGGTCTGGGTGTTGAAGGCAAAGACATCGTGAAAAGCTTAGCATTCATGGTGGATGATCAGTTTGTACTTGTTTTGATTCGTGGTGATCATGAATTGAACGAAGTGAAGCTGAAAAATATGTTTGACGCAATTGATGTACGCATGGCGACTGAAGCAGAAATCATGGAGAAGCTAGGTGCTCCAGTTGGTTTTGTTGGTCCTGTGGGTGCTGGTGAGAGAAAAATTGAGGTAGTAGCGGACAACTACGTTCAAGAGGTGGCTAGTGCCATTATCGGGGCAAATGAAGTAGATTACCACTTGAAGAACGCGCAGTATGGAAGGGATTATCAAGTATCTCGTTTTGCTGATCTGCGAAATATTCAGGAGGGTGACGTTTGCCCACGTACGCAAGCTCCAATCGCTTTTGCCCGCGGTGTAGAAGTAGGTCACGTATTTAAATTGGGTACAAAATACTCAGAGCCAATCGGTGCTAAATTCTTAGACGAGAATGGCCGTGAACAAACAATGATCATGGGATGCTACGGTATCGGCGTATCTCGTACGCTGGCTGCGGTAATTGAACAAAACAACGACGAAAATGGTATCATATGGCCAACGTCAGTTGCTCCTTATCATGCACATGTAATTCCAATCAATGTCAAATCTGATCAACAGCGTGAAATGAGTGAAGAGATTACATCCGCATTAGAAGCTGCGGGAGTAGAAGTATTGTACGATGACCGTACAGAACGTGCCGGTGTGAAATTTAAGGATGCCGATTTACTTGGTTTACCGCTTCGAATCACGGTTTCTGATAAATTGGAACCAGGTACAGTTGAAGTTCGCATTAGACGTACAGGTGAGGCTACTGTGGTAGCTGTGAGCGAGCTTGTCTCTTATGTAAAAGAACAGCTAGCAAACCTATAGAGTTAGGTATCAAAAAGCAATGCAGGAATTGCTTTGAATTTTGTAGAAAAGAAAAAGGTACCCCAGAAGCGCAAGGGGTACCTTTTCTATGTAGATATTACCGTTGGTTCTGCTTAGCATTTTGTCGTAAGGTAGAGAAGGAGAAAAGCGAGAGGTGAGAAAAAATGGATCTATTAACAGAACAAAAACATAGATTTTCTCTGCTCCTCAAGCAATTAGAGGTTCCCCAAGAGATGGTTGAGCGTTATTTTACCGAGGGGTATATTGAGAAGCTGGAAGTATATAAACAAACCAAAGAATGGATATTTCATTTTACATTTGAAAAAATGATGCCAGTTGATATATATCGTGCGTTTACGAAACGATTGCAGCAAACCTTTGCGCATTTAGCTAAGGTTGACGCGATTTTTCGTTATTCCTTGCAGCCGCCCGTACATATTGTGGTGGAAGAATACTGGGATTACTTGCTCAACGATCCAGATGCACATTTGCAAACATTGGTAGGTACCCTGAAAACAGGACGAGTGGAGACAGCGGGAGACCAAGTAAAGCTATTGTTACCTACTGAGATGGCAGTAGATATTATGAAATCGAAAAAAGCAGATGAACAACTGACCCAAGCATTTTGGAAGATTGCACAGGTACGCCCGCGCTTTCTGTTCCAAGCCGAAGAAAATGACGAGGCTATGCAGGCCTTTATTGAGCAACGTAAAGAAGAAGAACGAGCATTGGTTAAAAATGTCATGACGCAGCAGGCTCAAGCAGAGAAAGAGCGCCAGAATGGACAAGAAGCTGAAGCGATTACCACCGTTACCATTGGATATGACATCAAGGAGGAGCCTGTACCTATCAGTGAGATTCAAGAGGAAGAAAGACGAATTACGATACAAGGTACAGTCTTTAATGTAGAAATTAGAGAATTAAAAAGTGGGCGTCACATCCTAACATTCCATCTGACAGATTACACGGATTCGTTAACGGTCAAAATCTTTTCCCGTGACAAGGAAGATGTTAAAGTACTTGAAGCGATTAAGGACGGTATGTGGATTAAAGCGCGCGGTAGCGTTCAGCATGATACCTTTATGCGCGAGCTGGTAATGATGGCAAATGACATCAACCAGATTGAACAGCAAGGACGTAAGGACCAAGCAGAGGAAAAACGGGTTGAACTACACGCTCACACTCCTATGAGCATGTTAGACGGAGTTGTTTCTGTTAAATCTTACATTTCACAAGCTGCTAAATGGGGACACAAAGCTGTTACGATTACAGATCATGGTGTCGTACAGTCATTCCCTGAGGCTTATAGTGTAGCGAAAAAGAACGGTGTCAAATGTATTCTAGGTTTAGAAGCCTATGTAGTGGAAGATGGTATTAATATTGTCTATAACCTAGATCGTGGAGCAACGAATTACGCCATTGATGACAAGACCCCTTATGTCGTATTTGATACAGAGACAACAGGTTTAAATGCGAATGAACATACCATTATTGAAATCGCGGCTGTAAAAATGATAGGCTCAGAAATCATTGAAGAATGGACAGAATTAATTGATCCTGGTATTTTGGTTGGTCCTAAAACCACGGAGATTACGGGGATTACAAACGAAATGCTACGGGGAAAACAGAAGCTGGACGTTGTCTTGCGCCGTTTTAAAGAATTTGCTGGGGATTCGATTCTTGTGGCCCACAACGCCGAATTTGACCAAGCATTTATTAATGCGTGTGCCATTCGAGTAGGAATGGAACCGTGGACAAATTCTTTTTTAGACACTTTGCCGCTCGCACGCATGCTGTATCCAGGCATGCGCAATTATCGATTAGGAACGCTTGCAAAACGCTTTAATGTTGAACTAATCAATGCTCACCGGGCGTTGGACGATACCGTTGCACTAGCAAAGGTTTTCCAGCTCATGTTAAAAGACGTGAAGGAAGCAGAGATCAAAACACTTTCTGAGCTAAATGAGCGCAGCAACGCTCAAGCGGATTATAAGAGTACCCGTCCTTTTCACGCTACGATATTGGTGAAAAACAAGGAAGGCTTAAAAAATCTGTATAAGCTGGTGTCTATCTCGCATACGGAAACATTCTTCCGCGTACCACGTATTATGCGTAGCCAGATTACAAAATATCGAGAAGGCTTGTTAATTGGAACGGCTTGTAAAGAAGGGGAGCTATTCCAAGGCATTCTGCGTGGTAAACCTGAACAAGAATTAGAAGAAATTGCTACATTCTATGATTATATTGAGTTGCAGCCCTTGGAGCATTACAAACCTCTATTGCGCAACGAGACGATCCCTAACACGGACGTTGTAAAGACATATCATGAAACACTGATACGCATTGCTGAGCATTTGGAACGGCCTGTTGTGGCCACAGGAGATGTTCATTTTCTACACCCTCAAGATCATACGTTTCGTGAAGTATTCTTGCTATCAAAAGGAGACCAGGATGCTAACGACCAACCTCCACTATATTTCATGACTACGGAGGAAATGCTAGAGGCCTTCTCTTATTTGGGTGAACAGAAGGCTAAAGAAATTGTAGTAGACAATACAAATGCCATTGCTGACATGATTGAAGATGTTAGCCCGATCCCAGATCGTTTGTATACCCCTGTAATTGAAGGGGCAGATGAAGAGCTTCGTGATATGTGCTATAACAAAGCGAAGCGCATCTACGGCGATCCGTTGCC
This sequence comes from Brevibacillus laterosporus LMG 15441, assembly GCF_000219535.2. Lineage (NCBI taxonomy): Bacteria > Bacillati > Bacillota > Bacilli > Caryophanales > Paenibacillaceae > Brevibacillus > Brevibacillus laterosporus. Next base: position 3,620,086 of record NZ_CP007806.1, on the reverse strand, counting down.
AGAAATTGTTGAACAACGTCTAGAAAAAGAACTGACCAGTATTATTAAACACGGATTCGGTGTTATTTATCTGATCTCACAGAGATTGGTGACAAAATCACTCAGCGACGGCTATTTAGTAGGGTCACGGGGATCAGTAGGCTCTTCTTTTGTAGCGACTATGTCCGATATCACAGAGGTTAATCCACTGCCGCCTCACTATGTTTGCCCAAACTGTCAGCATAGCGAGTTTATTATGGACGGCTCCATTGGTTCTGGATTCGACTTAAAGGACAAGGATTGCGAGAAATGCAGCACTAGATATATGAAAGATGGCCAAGATATTCCTTTCGAAACCTTCCTTGGATTTAAAGGAGATAAGGTTCCCGATATTGACTTAAATTTCTCAGGTGACTATCAGCCAAGGGCGCATAAATATACACAAGACCTATTTGGTATCGATAATGTTTTTCGTGCAGGAACGATAGGTACAGTTGCCGAAAAGACAGCGTACGGCTATGTTCGTAAATGGGCGGAAGAGCGCAAGCTAATGCTTCGCGGAGCAGAGATTGCTCGCTTGGTTAATGGTTGTACGGGCGCTAAACGTACGACTGGACAGCATCCAGGGGGAATTATTGTTTTGCCTGATTATATGGATATGGAGGATTTTTGTCCGATCCAATTCCCTGCTGATGATGTTAAATCTGAATGGCGAACAACGCATTTCGACTTCCATTCCATCCATGACAATCTATTAAAGCTCGATATTCTGGGTCACGACGATCCGACCGTTATCCGGATGCTTCAGGATTTGACGGGATTAGACCCGAAACAAATCCCATTAGACGATCCAAAAACGATGTCTATCTTTAGTTCAACAGAAGCACTAGGTGTAACGGCTGATCAAATTCGTACGAATATGGGGACGTTGGGAATACCGGAGTTCGGTACGAAATTCGTTCGTCAGATGCTAGAAGATACAAAACCAACCACCTTTGCTGAATTGGTACAGATTTCTGGTCTCTCGCACGGAACCGATGTGTGGCTAAACAATGCACAGGAGTTGATACGTAATCAGACGTGTAAGCTGTCTGAGGTTATCGGTTGCCGTGACGATATCATGGTATATCTGATCTATAAAGGACTGGAACCATCACAAGCCTTTAAAATAATGGAATCAGTGCGTAAAGGAAAAGGTGTCAGCGAGGAAGACCAAGAGGAAATGCGCAAGCATGATGTACCTGAATGGTACATAGGGTCTTGTCAACGGATTAAGTATATGTTCCCGAAAGCGCATGCGACTGCTTATGTAATGATGGCGGTTCGAATTGCTTATTGTAAGGTACATCATCCGCTAGAATTTTACGCTACGTATTTTACAGTTCGTGCTGATGACTTCGATATCCCGTTAATGGTACAAGGATCAGCAGCTATTCGCCAACGGATTGAAGAGATTGAGGAAAAAGGTCACGATGCCCAACCAAAAGAAAAATCTCTCTTGACTGTATTAGAGATGGCCTTGGAAATGGTAGAGCGAGGCTTTAGCTTTACCAATGTCGATCTATATCGTTCAGACGCTGAGAAGTTCCTGATTGATGGAAACAAGCTTATTGCACCGTTTAATGCGATTCCAGGGCTAGGAACTAACGCAGCAATCAGCATTGTAGAAGCACGTGAACAGGGTGAATTTTTATCAAAAGAGGACCTACTTAGCCGTTCCAAAATTTCCAAAACAATTTTGGAATATCTAGCCGAGCAGGGAGCCCTCCAAGGTATGCCAGATTCAAATCAATTGTCCTTGTTCTAACGATTAAAGCATAGTGCAGTTTACTGATCATACGTTGAGAATGGCAACGTTAACGATCTATCCATCTATCACTATGATTAATTTTTGGTAGGGTAGAAGGAGATTGTTAGGTTGCCGTTTTCTAAGTGATTTTTCATAGTAGAGTGAGGTAAGTTGAAAGCTTGAAATAGAGGTGGTACGGCATGCGGCCGATTTGGATTGGGATTATATCTTCCTTCTTTTTTGCCTTTACCTTTGTATTGAATCGTTCCATGGAGCTTGCTGGAGGCAGTTGGATGTGGAGTGCGGCACTTCGCTTTTTTTTCATGCTACCGCCACTATTGTTTCTTGTGTTTTTACGAGGAAATCTGGGAATGCTATGGATAGAGATTAAAAAGCATCCAAAAGAATGGATATTATGGAGCACGGTTGGTTTTGGCCTGTTTTACGCCCCTTTTTGTTTTGCTCAATCGTATGGTCCAGGATGGTTAATAGCGGGAACATGGCAGATTACAATCATCTCTGGCTCTTTGCTGGCTCCTTTCTTTTTTGAGCAGAAAACAGGCTCACAGGGCGTACAATTAGTGCGAGGGAAAATCTCGCTTCCGGGGTTATGGATGTCAAGCATCATTTTACTTGGAATTGTGTTCATGCAGAGCGAACAAGCGAGTGTACTACAACCTAAAGAAGTGCTGTTAGGATTTTTGCCAGTTGTAGTAGCGTCCTTTGCTTATCCGTTAGGGAATCGTAAAATGATGCAAATTTGTGGAGAGCGAGTCGATACCTATCAGCGTGTACTTGGTATGACAATTTGCAGTATGCCGTTTTGGATGCTGTTATCGATAACAGCTTTGGTTGTAGATGGGGCGCCAAGTCAGAGTCAGGTATTCCAAACCTCTCTCGTTGCGATTTTCTCAGGAATTTGTGCAACGGTGTTATTTTTCCGAGCTACGGAAATGGTGAAAGGCAACATGCGTCGCCTAGCGGCTGTAGAAGCAACACAATCGATGGAAGTCTTATTTGCTACAGCAGGAGAGGTCGTGTGGTTATCTGCCAGCTTGCCTACACCAGTGGCTTCAACGGGGCTCCTGCTTATCATGCTGGGAATGATTTTACATAGCCTAGTATCGGGTCGGAAAGAAAAGGAAACACCCCCTTTTCATGTATCAGATTGAGTAAGATGGGCTTTACAATGACTGGTATAATAGGGATTCAGCATGTTTTTGGAAAGTCTGATCAAATGAGGCAGTGGTTGTCAAGAGCCATGGTATTATGCTATAATTTTTTTGGAAATACTGGTTATACACGTACGAGAGTGGGGAAACCCACTCTTTCTTCTTGACCACAGAGGATTTCTAGCTAGAAAGCTTCTTGTGGCAAAGAATTAGATTTGTGACCACCCGGTGCCACTTTGGTAGCCGGTTACACATTTATAACAGTATGGATCTGCTTAAAGGAGGAACTTGCTTGAGCAAGGTAGTGCAAATTGTTGAGGAACTACTGACTCCTATCCTTGAAGAAACAGGATTGGAACTGGTGGATATCGAATACAAGAAGGAAGGTAGCAACTGGTTTTTGCGTATCTTTATCGATAATGATTCGTCCAACATCGATATTGAAGATTGCGGTACCGTTAGTGAAAAACTAGGTGCAAAGCTGGACGAATTGGACCCGATTCCAACCGCATATTTCTTAGAGGTTTCTTCGCCTGGAGCGGAGCGTCCCTTACGTAAAGAAAAAGATTATCACAAGGCTGTAGGCAAACACGTACATATCACCACCAAAGAAGCGGTGGACGGTCACACGTTGTTTGAAGGTACACTAGAAGCGTTTGACGGTGATACGTTAACGATTTCTGAACAAAAAAACAAATATACAATTAAAATGGATCAAATAAGCGAAGCCCGATTGGCTATCGTCTTTTAATTGAGGGGAGGACATTAGTACAATGAATGCAGAGTTTATTACAGCACTGCATGATCTGGAAAAGGAAAAGGGGATTGACAAAGAGGTTTTGATTGAGGCGATTGAAGCAGCGCTGATCTCTGGTTACAAGCGCAACTTTAACTCCGCACAAAACGTTCGTGTTGATGTAAACCGCCATTCAGGTCAAGTTCGCGTGTTTGCACGTAAAAATGTTGTAGAAGATGTGTTAGATGCTCGTTTGGAGATTTCTTTGGAGGCTGCTAATGAAATCGATCCTAACTTCCGCATTGATGACATCGTTGAAATTGAAGTAACGCCTCGTGATTTTGGACGCATTGCGGCTCAAACGGCGAAGCAAGTCGTTACGCAACGCATTCGTGAAGCAGAACGCGGACTTATTTATAATGAATTTATTGATCGTGAAGAAGATATCGTAAATGGTATCGTTCAACGCCAAGATTCCCGCGCTTATTTTGTTGACTTGGGGAAAGTGGAAGCGGTAATGCCTCTCACTGAAAAAATGCCAACAGATGATTTTAAACCACAAGACCGAATCAAAGCATATATTATTAAAGTAGAGAAAACGACAAAGGGTCCCCAAATCGTCATTTCCCGTACGCACCCAGGACTATTAAAACGTCTATTTGAATTGGAAGTACCTGAAATTTATGACGGTGTCGTTGAAATTAAATCAGTCGCGAGAGAAGCTGGAGATCGTTCTAAAATTGCGGTTCACTCCACAAATGAAGAGGTCGATCCAGTGGGTGCCTGTGTAGGTCCTAAAGGTCTACGCGTACAAACGATCGTAAACGAACTAAAGGGCGAAAAAATTGACATCGTTCGCTGGTCTGAGGACCCGGCTGAGTACGTAGCTAACGCGTTAAGTCCGTCTAAAGTAGTTCACGTTGAAGTGAACGAAGAAGAGAAAATGACGCGCGTAATCGTACCTGATTATCAATTGTCGCTAGCTATTGGAAAACGTGGACAAAATGCACGCCTGGCAGCCAAACTTACTGGATGGAAAATAGACATTAAGAGTGAAAGTCAAGCTGAACAAGAGGGGATTTCCTATCCTAAGCCTTCCGATGAAGACGCTAGCGATGTGGGTATGGAATGAAAGTAAAAAAAGTTCCATTACGTAAATGCATCGTTTGTCAGGAAATGTACCCGAAGAAGGAATTGCTCCGCGTCGTTCGAACGCCGGATGAACAAATTTTGATTGATCCGAGCGGAAGGGCGTCCGGACGCGGCACTTATGTTTGTCAAAAAGAGAGTTGCCGCACACCAGATACTTTCACTGCTGGAAAATGGAAAAAAGTTTTGGAGCGTGCGCTAAACACCAGCATTTCACAGGAACAATACGAGAACTTCCGCGAGAAATGGCTGGAGATGATGGGGAAATGAATCAAAAAGTAGCGCAATTGCTAGGGTTGGCCATGCGTGCAGGCAAAGTAGTAACGGGTGAAGGTCTCGTGATCAATGGGGTTCGTAACGGACAGGCAAAGCTTGTCCTTCTGGCTACAGATGCATCAGCTAACACGACCAAGAAAGTGTCCGACAAATGCCTGTATTATAAGGTGCCTTGTTATTCGCTTTCGACCAGGTACGAACTTGGAAGTGCGATTGGTAAAGAAGCTCGAGTCTCGGTCGCCATCACAGATACAAAGATGGCGAAGAGCATGGAGAACCTTCTCACACCTAATCCATAACAAGGGGTGATTACATGAAGACACGCGTATATGAATACGCAAAGAAACATAACATGAGCAGTAAAGAAATTGTTACTCTCTTGAAGAGAATCAATATAGATGTCAGCAATCACATGAGTATTATGGACGAAGAAACGGTACAAAAATTGGAACAGCATTTAGCAAATTTACGAGCGAATGCTTCCAGTGGTAACACCCAAGCAAAACAAGTGCAACAACCAAAGCAAGATAAGCCACAAACCATAACGAGCAGCGAGGCGCGAGCCACATCCCAATCGGAAAAATCCCCCAAACAAGACGGTCAAAAACCGCAAATTGCATATGCTGCTGGTAACACCTCAGCTCAAGCAAAGAGTAGAGGAACGCAAAACCAAAATCAGGGGAAGAATCAGGAGCGAAGAGCAAATACTATGAGTCAAAACAAAAAACAAGATGCAAAGCAAAATGAAGTAAAAGATCAAACGACCAATGTTGAGGCAGAACGTAAGGAAGAAACGCTAGCAGACAAAGCGAAAATTCCAGCAAAAGTTGGAATGGAAAAACGCGAAAAAATTAAGAAGGCTCCACAAACTAAAAAAACCTTTGAAGATAACAGAAAAGGACCGCAGTTTAATAAAAACCAAAAACGTTCAAATGGACGTCAAGGTGGAGCCCCTGTACAACGGCCTGTGTTAGAATTGCCTAGCAAAATTACGTTTACAGAGTCACTTACTGCAAACGAATTGGGTAAAAAGCTAAGAAGAGAGCCAGCAGAAATTATTAAAAAACTATTCGCTTTAGGTATCATGGCTACGATCAATCAGGATCTAGATCGAGATACCATCGAATTAATTTGTGCTGATTACGGTGTAGAAGTAGAAGAAAAAATCGTCATTGATGAAACAAACTTCGAAACAATCGCTGAAGTGGATGCAGAAGAAGATCTAAGTGAACGTCCTCCAGTTGTTACCATCATGGGTCACGTTGACCACGGTAAAACAACGTTGCTAGATGCGATTCGCTCTACAAATGTTGTTGCAGGAGAAGCTGGTGGTATTACACAGCATATCGGTGCTTACCAAGTTGAAATTAAAGGCAAGAAAATTACCTTCCTGGATACACCTGGTCACGCGGCGTTTACTACAATGCGTGCTCGTGGTGCTCAAGTTACGGATATCACTATTCTTGTTGTAGCTGCTGATGATGGTGTGAAACCACAAACAATCGAAGCAATCAGCCATGCGAAAGCGGCAAATGTTCCGATTATCGTTGCTGTCAACAAGATTGATAAACCAGCTGCTGATCTAGATCGTGTAAAACAAGAATTAATGCAATTCGAATTAGTATCGGAAGAGTGGGGCGGCGATACGATTTTCTGCCCGCTATCCGCAAAACAGCGTACAGGTATTGAAGAACTTTTAGAATACATTCTATTGGTTTCTGAAGTACAAGAATTAAAGGCTAATCCTGATAAACGTGCTCGCGGTACGGTTGTTGAAGCTGAGTTGGACAAAGGTCGCGGTCCTGTTGCAACTGTATTGGTTCAGCATGGTACGCTCCGTGTCGGTGATCCAATCGTTGTAGGCTCTGCTTTCGGTCGCATTCGTGCTATGGTGAACGACAAAGGTCGCCGCATGAAAGAAGCACCACCGTCCATGCCAGTTGAAATCACCGGTTTAAATGATGTACCTCAGGCTGGGGATCAATTCATGGTATTCGAGGATGAAAAGAAAGCTCGTTCCATCGGTGAATCTCGTGCAGTTAAACAGCGTGATTCTGAGCGCCGTGCAAGTGCGCGTGTTTCCTTGGATGACTTGTTTACTCAAATCCAAGAAGGCGATATTAAAGAATTAAACCTAATTATTAAAGCAGACGTTCAAGGTTCTGTAGAAGCTCTTCGAGGTTCTTTAGAGAAAATTGAAGTGAATGGTACTCGCGTGAAGGTTATTCACACAGGCGCTGGTGCGATTACAGAGTCTGATGTTACTTTAGCAAATGCTTCTAACGCAATTATCATTGGTTTCAACGTACGTCCTGAACCGAATGCTCGCAGTATGGCTGAGCAGGAGCAAATTGATATCCGCCTACACCGCGTTATCTACACTGTAATTGAAGAGATTGAATCCGCATTGAAAGGGATGCTTGATCCTGTATATAAAGAGGAGATCATTGGTCAAGCGGAAGCGCGTCAGATCTTCAAAGTATCTAAAGTGGGTACAATTGCAGGTTGCTATGTTACGGAAGGTAAACTGAGCCGTGACGCAGGTGCGCGATTGATTCGTGATGGCGTAGTTATTTACGAAGGTAAATTAGATACGCTAAAACGTTTCAAGGACGATGTGAAAGAAGTGGCGACGAACTACGAGTGCGGTGTTACTCTAGAACGTTTTACGGATATTAAAGAGGGCGACATTATCGAAGCCTTCATTATGGTTGAAGTTAAAGCCTAATGGTAGCCGTGACGCAGTTAGAATTGTTTATGCCCTATACGAGTTCTCTTAAGGAAAAACGTTCGATTATTAAAAGCGTCATGAGTCAAATTCGAAATAAGTACAATGTATCAATTGCTGAAATAGATTTTCACGAGCAATGGCAGCGTACCTTACTTGAGGTAGCTGCCGTTGCCAATGAATACTCCTTTTTGCAAAAGGAAATTACCACCATCGTGCGGTTTGTAGAAACATTTTCCGACGTAGAGTTAATTCGTGCGGATACGGAATACTACGACTAAGGTACGATTTACGTTCGGAGGTGAACAAAATGAGCATGAATAAAACCCGAATGAGTCGCGTAAGTGAAGAGATCAAAAAAGAATTGAGCATTCTGTTGCAACGTGAAATGAAAGATCCACGCATCGGTTTTGTAACAGTAACAGATGTGGAAGTAACTAGTGACCTTCAACAAGCAAAAGTGTACATTAGCGTTTTCGGAGATGAGAGCAAACGTGAAGAATCGCTGAAAGGCTTGCAAAAAGCAAGAGGCTTTCTACGCACAGAAGTGGGCCGTCGTATCAAATTAAGACATGTGCCTGAGCTTCTATTCAAACTGGATGCTTCCATTGATTACGGAAATAAAATCGATAACCTTTTGCGTGAAATCTCCCCAAATGAAGGAGAGAAATAGGATGAATATCGACCAAACTGTTTTCTTAGATGCCGCTCGTTTTGTTCGTGAAAACGAGCGTTTCTTAATTATTTCCCACGTTAATCCTGATGGTGATACGACGGGCTCTGCACTGGCTATGGCTTTGTTGTTAGAACAGATGGGGAAAAGCTATGTGATAGTAAACCAAGGGTCTACACCTGATATGTTCTCCTTTTTACCGCGCTCCAACCACATCATCAACCTATCGGAACAAACTGTGGATGAGAAATTCTCCTGCGTTATCGCTGTAGACGCGGCAGATAGCAGTCGGATGGGAGAAGTAACTCATTTGTTTGCTCCAGATGCACAAATTCTAAATATTGACCATCATCCTACCAATGATGCGTTTGGTACGTATAACATTCTCCTGCCTCATGCCGCTGCAACGGCAGAGATTATGTATGATTGGTGTGTTGCTTCCTCCTTTTCATTAACAAAAGAAATTGCTACATGTATCTATACAGGATTACTTACGGATACAGGTGGTTTCCGATATTCCAATACGACACCGCACGTGATGGAAATCGCCTCCCATCTACTTACATATGGAGTTTCTTCAGCCGAGATCGCAGAACGTTGTCTAGAGAGCATTACATTAAAGCATGTACAGGTTCTAAAACGTGCTTTAGCATCTCTGAAACTGACTAACGAGGGACTCGTGGCCACTATGCAAATATCAAAACAGGATTTTTTAGAAACCCATTCAACCAATGATGATACAGGTGGCATTGTAAATTACGGGCGTAATATTGAAGGCGTCGAGGTTGGAATATTATTCACCGAGGTAGAAGAAGGCATTATCAAAATTAGCCTGCGTTCACGTGCGAAGGTAGATGTAGCTCAGATAGCTAAGAATATCGGCGGCGGTGGACATGCCCGCGCAGCAGGTTGCACGATGAAGGATGTAACTTTGGAAGAAGCCAAGAAGTCTGTTTTGACATTGGTAGATCAAGTGCTTGGAGTGGAAAGAAATGAATGAGCAGCAGCATGGAGTTCTCGTTTTACATAAACCAGCAGGAATGACTTCACATGATTGTGTTGCCAAAATTCGTCGCATCTATCAAACGAAAAAAGTGGGGCATACGGGAACATTAGACCCTGATGTAACAGGTGTGTTACCTATATGCATAAATAATGCGACACGAATTGTGGAGTACTTACAGGAGCTTCCAAAGGCTTATGAGGTTGTTATGCGTATTGGTTCAACCACGACAACCGAGGATGCCTCTGGTGAGGTAGTGGAGACAGCTAAGGTGGATGCTGCGAGCATTACTAGAGAACGGGTTGAGGAAGCAATGAAGGAAATGCTTGGCGTAATCGAACAAACCCCTCCTATGTACTCTGCTATTAAGGTAAATGGACAGCGTCTGTATGATTTAGCCCGTGAAGGAATTACGATTGAGCGAAAGGCTCGCGAGGTTACTATTTATGAATTACAGCTCCATCACATTGAATCTAACGCAGAATATGTAGATGTGTCGTTTTATTGTCTTTGCTCCAAAGGGACGTATATGCGTACGTTATGTGTTGACCTTGGACAAAAACTGGGGTATCCTGCGCATATGGCCAAGTTAGTTCGTGTCAAAAGCGGACCATTTACAATGCAGCATGCTCATACGTTTGAGGAATTGGAAGCCAGCATGAACAAGGAGCAGGGCTCTAAGAGCATTGAGCAACTTGTGATTCCAATTGGAGAAGCCTTATCTTATTTGCCTCGCTATGAAATTACAGCGGATCGAGCTAAGGCTGTTCTAAACGGATTGGAAACAGGCTTGCCAGGTTGTCAGGTTGAGGAAGGGAAGCTCATTTGTTTGTATAGTAATGGTCAATTACTTGGCATTCATAAGGTATATAAGAGCCACCGAGGTCTATATGCCAAACCAGAAAAAGTTTTTCGCACATGAGGTGGGGACTTTGAACATAATACGACTATCCTATCCGCTTTCATCTGAGATCGAATTACAACCATGCGCGGTCGCCATGGGATACTTCGATGGTGTTCATATCGGGCATCGTCGCGTCATCCAGCGAGCGATTGATCATGCCCAGGCACATGGAATAAAAAGTGGTGTCTTGACCTTTGACCCACATCCACGTGAAGTTCTAGGCAGAAGTGGTTATTCTCAATATATCACCCCGTTGGATGATAAGCTGGAGCAATTCGAAAAAATGGGAGTAGACATCGTCTTTGTCATGCAATTTGATATTGCCTTCTCCTCTATTTATCCTGAGGATTTTGTAGAAGAAGTGATTTTGCCGCTTCAGGTCAAGCATATTGTGGTTGGTTTTGACAATACGTTTGCTTATCGGGGAATGGGGACCACTCAGACGCTATTAGAACTAAGCAAGGACCGATATACTGTAGATATCATTGGTCCAGTAAATCGTTTAGGCGAAAAGGTAAGTAGTACCATTATTCGGGAATATCTGCACCAGGGAGAAGTAGAGCAAGTACGTCATCTGTTAGGACGCCCTTATAAGGTAAAGGGAACAGTGATTCACGGAGACAAGCGCGGTCGAACCATCGGGTTTCCTACGGCAAATGTCGGTGTGGACGAGCCTTATTTAATCGGGAAAAATGGTGTATATGGCGTTCGAATTACCGTTGATGGTCAAACCTATGACGGTGTGATGAATATTGGAATTAAGCCGACTTTTGAGCTGGAGAAGCGTGAAAAATCGCTGGAAGTTCATATCATAGGGTTTAAAGATGAGATTTATGGAAAAAATGTAGAAGTAGAATTACTCTTCATGATCCGCGATGAAATTAAATTTTCTGGCGTGGATGCTCTTGTCGCCCAAATCCAGCAAGACGTGAATTTTGCTAAAGATAAATTTGCTAAGTTGGCTTGAATGCTAACGACAGTGAATGATTTCCTTTACTTTATGAAAAAAAGTATGCTATAATCTGTACTGTTCTAAATAGAACGCCCCTTTAGCTTGGCTGTCCGATTCTCACCGACGGCATGCTCAGCTAGTGGGAAAATTAATGGAGGTGAGTACGAATGGCACTTACTCAAGAGCGTAAAACTCAATTGATCAATGAATTCCGTACACATGATAACGATACTGGATCTCCTGAGGTTCAAATCGCAATTCTTACGGAAAACATCAACAATCTTAACGAACACCTACGCACTCATAAGAAAGATCACCACAGCCGTCGTGGTCTATTGAAAATGGTAGGTCAACGCCGTAACCTTTTAGGTTACCTAAGAGACAGCGACGTTGCTCGTTATCGTACATTGGTTGACAAACTTGGTCTTCGCCGTTAATCGGCACGTCTGAAAAAGCGGGTGAATTCCCGCTTTTTCTATTATCATATCTATTTTATTTCTGCCATAGCAGGAAATAATACATAGAGATAGAAAAGAATCATGTTAGACAATGGTCTAATTAAGGAGGACTGCTAAAAGAATGGAGCAACAATATCGTACTTTTGACTTTGATTTAGCAGGCCGAAAACTTACGCTTGAGTTTGGTAAAGTTGCAAAACAGGCACAAGGTTCGGTCTTAGTGCGTTACGGAGATACCACCATTCTATCTGCGGTTACCGTTTCGAAAGAACCAAAAGACTTGGATTTCTTTCCATTAACGGTAAACTATGAAGAGCGCTTATATGCAGTAGGTAAAATTCCAGGTGGATTTATTAAGCGAGAAGGTCGCCCAAGCGAGAGAGCTATTTTGGCGAGCCGATTAATTGACCGTCCAATTCGCCCTTTATTCTTGGAAGGCTTCCGCAATGATGTACAAGTAGTAAATACAGTTCTTTCCGTTGATCAGGATTGTTCAACCGAAATCGCAGCAATGATTGGTACTTCTGCTGCATTGAGTACATCTGAAATCCCATTTAATGGTCCGATTGCTGGTGTTATTGTAGGCCGTATTGACGGTAAATTTATTATCAACCCTACGATTGCTGAGCAAGAAAAAAGTGATATCCATCTAGTGGTGGCAGGTACGATGGACGCTATTAACATGGTAGAGGCTGGTGCAAAAGAAGTACCGGAAGAAATCATGCTAGAAGCGATCATGTATGGTCACGATCACATCAAGAAAATAGTTGCTTTTCAAAATGACATCGTAGCTGAAATTGGTAAGCAAAAAATGGAAGTCGTCTTGCATAGTGTAGACGAGGAAGTTGACCAGGCTGTGCGTGCTTTTGCTGATGCTAAAATACGTGAAGCAGTCCGTGTTGAAGAGAAGCATGCCCGTGCAGAAGCGATCGATGCTGTTAAAGAAGAGACACAAGTTCATTTTGCTGAGGTGTATCCAGAGCGCGAGGGAGAAATTAGCGAAATTCTCTACGACATGGTGAAAGAAGAAGTTCGTCGTCTCATTACCCATGAAAAAATTCGCCCAGACGGTCGTGCACTAACTGAAATTCGTCCATTGTCGAGCGAAGTGGGGATTTTACCAAGAACACACGGTTCAGGTTTATTTACTCGCGGTCAAACACAAGCATTGAGCGTTTGTACATTAGGAGCACTTGGTGATGTACAAATTTTGGATGGACTTGGTCTTGAAGAAACAAAACGCTTCATGCATCATTATAATTTCCCTCCTTACAGCGTAGGGGAAGCACGTCCACTTCGTCCTCCAGGTCGTCGTGAAATCGGTCACGGTGCATTGGGTGAAAGAGCAATTGAACCAATCATCCCTAGTGAAGTAGAATTCCCTTACACAATTCGCCTAGTATCAGAGGTAATTGAATCGAATGGTTCTACTTCTCAAGCGTCTATCTGTGGTAGTGTTCTTGCTTTGATGGATGCAGGGGTACCAATTAAAGCACCAGTTGCTGGTATCGCAATGGGCTTGATCATGGATACAGATGGTGAACATTTCTCCATCCTAACAGACATCCAAGGTATGGAAGACCACTTGGGAGATATGGACTTTAAGGTAGCAGGTACCGCTGAAGGGGTTACAGCTCTTCAAATGGATATCAAGATTGAAGGTATCAATCGTGAAATCCTAGAGCAAGCATTGACGCAAGCGAAGGAAGGCAGAATGCATATTCTGGAAAGCATGCTGGCTACAATCAATGCTCCGCGCGATCACTTGTCTCCTTATGCACCTAAGATCATGACAATGTCAATTAACCCAGAAAAAATTCGTGATGTGATTGGGCCACAAGGTCGCGTTATCAATAAGATCATCGAAGAGACAGGCGTTAAAATTGATATTGAGCAAGATGGTCGTATCTTTATCGCCTCTACGGATGCAGATGCGAACCTACGTGCAAAACAAATCATCGAGGATTTGGTACGCGAAGTAGAAGTGGGTCAAACTTACTTGGGAACTGTGAAACGTGTTGAAAAATACGGTGCATTCATCGAGTTGTTTGCAGGTAAAGAAGGACTTTGCCACATTTCACAACTAGCGGAAGAACGCGTCGCTAAAACGGAAGATGTAGTTTCTGTCGGGGATAAAATCTTGGTTAAAGTGACCGAGATTGATGACCAAGGCCGCGTTAATATTTCTCGAAAAGCTGTTTTGAAAGAACAAGCGCAGGCTGCACCACAAGAAACTGAATAATAAATAGCCAAAAAGCTTTGCCGATCATGGGAAACTATGTGGGTGCAAGCTTTTTTTGCTTCTATCGAGCATTTTCTCTACATAGATTGGACAAAGAGGATAGAGAATAAGAGTAAGAACTCGATAGATAAAAGCAAAGGTGATGAAACCGTGAAACAGCATTCTAAAAAGACAAGAAAATATATGGCGGTAGCAACTGTTTGTGGAGCGTTATTGTTTGGATTAGTAACCTCATCTCCAATTAACACATATGTTACACAACTAAAAGTTGGCGTTACCCCTGTACAAGGTCAGATTACCATTGAGGAGCCATTTAAAGAAAAGATAGAGCAGTGGCAAAAGGAACGCGAGGAAGCACCACAAGATGCATATCTTGATCCTGTCTGGAAAGCGATTCCGGGATATAACGGACGAGTGATTGATGTTAACGCAACAATTGCTCAAATGAAGAAAACAGGAAAGCAGGATGAAAGTTCAATTGTCTATAAAGAACAGATGCCAAAGGTACAGGTAGAACAGCTAGGGGCTCATCCCATTTATAGAGGGAATCCCAAAAAAGAGGCAGTGTGCTTCATGATAAATGTAGCCTGGGGCAATGAATACCTGGATAAAATTCTTGCTACATTGGATCGGCATAAAGTAAAAACCACCTTTTTTCTAGACGGATCTTGGGTCAAACGAAATCCTGAGCTAGCGAAGAAAATTTATGATAGAGGTCATGAAATAGGAAATCATGCCTATTCCCATCCAGATATGAGCAAGCTGGGAGAGGCGCGTATTCGCCAAGAGATTAGCAAAACACAAGATATTATTTCTAAGACAATCGGTTTAAAGCCCTCTCTATTTGCTCCGCCGTCTGGTTCCTTTAATCAACGGGTGGTAGAAATTGCTCATCAGGATTACCAGATGAAGACCATTCTCTGGACAGCGGATACAATTGATTGGAAAAACCCACCGGTAGGAACGATGGTAGAGCGCATTCGCAAGAAGTTAGATAAAGGGGTGCTCATACTAATGCACCCAACTGATTCCTCATCTAAAGGACTAGATCAAATGCTGACACTAGCTGAGAAAAAAGGATTGAAACCAACGACGGTTTCCGAGGTAATCTCTAGTCGTCGATTGCCGTAGAAGCTTATGGAATATTGTACCGGACGCTATTTTTTGCTATAGTAAGACATGTTATTTTCTATTGAAAGCGAAACGCTTATCAGTAACATGTACAACAGGGAAGCGACTTTATGATCGCTTCCCTGTGTGGCATAAGCCAGAGATAGCAGATTGATAGAGGGGGATCAGATTTGATTCAAACATATACGTGTGCAAATGGTGTCCGGATTGTTACCGAAAAAATAGCTAGTGTTCGATCCGTTGCTTTAGGAATTTGGGTAGGAACGGGTTCAAAATATGAGAATGAGCAAAATAACGGAATTTCACATTTCTTGGAGCACATGTTTTTTAAAGGTACTACAACTCGCAGTGCAAAAGAAATAGCGGAAGCGTTTGATGAAATTGGTGGGAATGTAAACGCCTTTACATCCAAAGAATACACTTGCTATTATGCGCGTGTACTTGATCGTCACGCACCGCTTGCTCTCAATATTTTATCTGATATGTACTTTAACTCTGTTTTTGATGCAGAGGAGCTAGAGAAAGAGAAGAACGTAGTCCTAGAAGAAATCAGTATGTATGAGGATACACCAGATGATTTGGTGCATGATCTGATTGCACGTGCTTCCTATGCCGATCATTCGCTAGGGTACACGATACTGGGAAAAGAAGATGTACTCAAAGGCATGAAACGCGAGGATTTGTTGACATATATCGAACAACGCTACTTACCAGAGAACACGGTAATTACAGTAGCAGGTAACTTTGACGATGAGTTAATCACATTGGTGCAATCATTATTTTCGACGTACCAGCGTGCAGGAAAAACAATGGATATCGCTACACCAACCTTTACAGGTCAAAGCATTGTACATCAAAAGCAGACCGAGCAGGCTCATTTATGCCTGTCTATGCCTGGTTATGCTGTGGGCCATGACAATGTTTATTCCTTAATTATTTTAAATAATATTTTGGGTGGCAGCATGAGTTCTCGACTGTTTCAAGAAATTCGTGAAGAACGCGGTCTAGCTTACTCTGTTTATTCTTATCACTCTTCCTATAAAGAATCTGGTACATTCAATATTTATACGGGAACAGCACCAGAGCATGTAGGTAAAGTATTTGACATCGTGTCTAATGTTCTACATGATGTTCGCGCAAACGGAATTACAGAAAAAGAATTAAACAAAGGAAAAGAACAGCTTAAGGGTAGTTTGATGCTAAGCTTAGAAAGCACTAGCAGCCGCATGAATCGCTTGGGTAAAAATGAGCTGTTACATGGCCGACACCTTACACTAGATGAAATTATTGCGAAGGTAGATCGTGTAAGTCAGGAATCTGTTCTAGCAGTAGCGAAAGAATTATTCCACTCCAAAATGGCGATGGCAATGGTGAGTCCATTGGAAGCATTCCCGGAAAATGTTGATGCAAATGTATTCTTAACGTAAAAAGAGGTGTCTTTTGTGTTTGTAAACATTAAAAAAATGTCTCCAATGATTGGGACGGATCTTCCTTTACCGCATTATGCGACATCAGGCTCTGCGGGACTTGATTTAGCAGCATGTATTGAACAAGACATCACGATTGCTCCAGGGGAACGCGCCAAGATTCCTACAGGGATTGCTGTGCAAATGCCTGACGCAGGTATGGTAGGTCTAGTGTTCCCACGTAGCGGCAATGCTTTTAAATACGGAATATCACTAACGAATGCTGTTGGAGTAATTGATAGCGATTATACAGGTGAGATTCAAGTGCTGTTGCAGAACCTAGACACGACTGAACCATTTGTGGTCAAAAAAGGGGACCGTGTTGCCCAGCTTCTCTTTATGCCAGTGATGCAAGCACGGTTAGAGATTGTTGACGAGTTGGAAAAAACAGAACGTGGTGCAGGTGGATTCGGTTCTACAGGTAAATAACTGTTTGGTAGAAAGGCTTCTCCTAAGTCATTAGGCTTAGTGGGAAGCCTTTTTATTATTTGATCTTATACGAATTATTTTAAAAAATACCCTTTACGACAATCTTACGTATAAACTGAACAGCTTTTTCGTATATTCTGCTGTGAGTGGACAAACAAAGGAGGAAGTAAAATGCGACTAAGCGAGTTTAGCGGTAAAGAGATTGTAGATGTTGATTATGGAGAAAAACGCGGAGTGATAGCACAATCGGATATGGAAATTAATCCAATAACAGGCGAAATTGCTTCTATTGTCATTTCCAATCCTTCTTTTTTTGGGATAGGGAAGAAAAAAGCTGATACGATGATTCCTTGGAGGTCTATTGTACAAATTGGTCCGGATATGATAATTGTACAGTTACAACCTACCCAAAACCATTTCCCACAGGAAACTTCAGTAACGAAACGTTAGGTGTTCGAATAGGATGACGGTAGATTACCGCAGTGCACGACATATACATCGACCGTGAACAAAAAACGGTCCGTCAACTATTTTACATTTTCCATGGGACTCGGAAAAATTCTTTGCGTTTCCAGGTTATCTTGCGTAAAATGTTTGGAAAGGGGAACACGGCATGCTGACGGGAAAACATGTTGCTTTTATTGGCGGTGATGCTCGTCAGCTGGAAGTCATCAAAAAATGCATCCAGCTGGACGCCACAGTTACTCTTATTGGCTTTGATAACTTAGAGAGTAGCTTTACAGGAGCAAACAAAAAACCATTAACATGCGATGTGTTAAAGGATGTTGATGCCCTGATCCTACCTATCGTCGGTACAGATGACAAAGGAATGATTGAAAGCATTTTTTCTACAAAAAGCATTCAGCTATCTAAGGAGCATATTGAAGCTTTACCAGAAAAATGCGTTGTCTATACCGGGATGGCAAAGCCTTATCTCAGAGAACTATTAAAACTGCATAACGTCCCACTAAAAGAGCTATTGAACCGTGATGATGTGGCTATCTACAACTCCATTCCCACTGTGGAAGGAGCATTGATGGTGACGATCCAAAACACTGATATTACGATCCATGGCTCCGAGGTGATTGTTCTCGGATTAGGTCGAGTAGGTATGTCATTAGCTAGAGCTTTGCATGCATTGGGAGCACATGTTAAGGTTGGGACAAAACGTCCGGAACACATAGCACGTAGTAATGAAATGGGCATTGATGCTTTTGATCTGGATGATTTTAAGCAGTATGTTTCAAAGGTAGACATTATCTTTAACACAATTCCACATTTGATTATTACATCAGACATCATAGCACACATGCCACAGACTGCATTTATCCTAGATATTGCTTCTAAGCCAGGTGGAACTGATTTTCGTTATGCAGAACGTCGAGGAATCAAAGCGATTCTCGCCCCAAGTCTTCCTGGAATTGTTGCACCGAAAACAGCCGGGCAAATCATTGCCAATACCTTAGCACGACTTCTTTCGGAGCAAGCCGAGAATCAGGGGGGTCATCATGAGCAATCTTAGGGGAAAAACGGTTGGATTTGGGCTAACGGGTTCCCATTGTACCTTGGAAGAAACCATGCCGCAAATTCAGCGCTTAGTAGATGCTGGAGCACGTGTTGTACCCATAGCGAGCCAGACTGTGATGACCACTGATACGCGTTTTGGAACGACTAACCATTGGCAGAACCAATTAAAACAGATTACAGGCGAAGAGATTATCACTACTATTACTGATGCAGAACCGCTTGGACCTTCCAAGCTATTTGACGTTATGGTGATTGCTCCATGCACAGGTAACACCACGAGCCGATTGGCGAACGCACTCACAGATAGCCCTGTTTTAATGGCTGCCAAAGCAACCTTACGCAATCTATATCCAGTCGTCTTGGCGATTTCAACCAATGATGGATTGGGGTTAAATGCGGCAAATATTGCAAAACTTCTAGCCACTAAAAATATTTATTTTGTTCCGTTTGGGCAGGATGCGCCTGACAAAAAACCAAACTCACTGGTAGCACGAATGGATCTCATCATGGAAACGTGTGAGCTAGCTATTCAACATCGTCAGTTGCAACCTTTGCTTATAGAAAGATTCCATTATTGATGCAGCTAACAGGCTCTTAGGAGGAGAAAAAGATGGAGAACCAACTGAAGGTAAATGTCGCAGTCGTGGGAGCGACAGGAGCAGTAGGACAGCAAATGATTCAGCTTTTGGAGAAACGAAATTTTCCAATCGGTCAACTGAAGCTATTAGCTTCAAAAAGATCGGCTGGTAAAAAGGTACTGTTTAAAGGTCAGGAAGTGACAATTGAAGAGGCAACACCTGATAGCTTTATCGGTGTAGATTTTGCTCTGTTCAGTGCAGGAGGAGCGATCAGTAAGGAATTAGCTCCTCATGCTGTACGTCATGGAGCGGTTGTCATTGACAATACGAGTGCTTATCGAATGGATCCAGAAGTCCCATTGGTTGTGCCCGAGGTTAACATGGATGCAGCGCGCAAACACAAAGGAATCATTGCAAACCCTAACTGCTCTACCATTCAGATGGTTGCGGCATTGAAGCCTCTTTATGACCGTTTTGGAATAGATCGGATTATTGTTTCTACGTATCAAGCTGTATCTGGTGCGGGTGCTCAAGCTATCGATGAGCTGTTGACTCAAACCAGAGATGTTTTAGATGGGAAAGAGCCGGAAGCAAATGTACTGCCAGTATCCAAGCTTCCGGTTCATCATCAGATTGCTTTTAATGCGATTCCGCAAATTGATGTTTTCACAGACAATGGATTTACGTATGAAGAGATGAAGATGGTAAACGAAACAAAGAAAATATTGGGTGACGATCAAGTTTTAGTTGCAGCTACTTGTGTGCGTATTCCTGTAGTAAAAGGTCACAGTGAGTCCGTTTATGTCGAATTAAAAAATGACTATGAACTGGAAGAAGTGAAATCTTTACTAGCACATGCACCTGGTATTGTGCTTGTCGATTCCCCTGAAGAACAAAAATATCCATTGGCTACCGATTCTGCGGATAAGCTTGAAGTTTTTGTCGGTCGTGTTCGCCGAGATTTAACGCATCCACGTGGGATCCATATGTGGGTTGTATCAGATAATCTATTAAAGGGTGCTGCGTGGAACACCGTACAAATTGCCGAGGAGCTTATCAAGGCCAACAGCTAGGAGAGAGGTTTTCATGAAAATACTTGTCCAAAAGTTCGGGGGTTCATCCTTAACAACGGAGGATCATCGCAATCGGGCAATTGGCCACATTGAAAAAGCACTGGCGGAAGGCTTTTCCTTAGTAGTAGTTGTGTCAGCGATGGGGCGTAAGGGTGATCCTTACGCCACTGACACGCTATTACAATTGATCCGTCAAAATGGGGACAGCCTACGAGCGCGCGAAAACGACCTGTTATTGCATACAGGGGAAATTATTTCCGCTTGCGTCATATCCAGCATGCTTAATGAGCGAGGCATCGAGTCCACAATTTTAACGGGTGGGCAAGCTAATATCATAACTACTAATGATTTTAATAACGCACAAATCCTTACGATTGAACCTGATCGTATTCAACAAGAGCTTGAGCAAGGGCGTGTTGTCATCGTCCCAGGGTTCCAGGGGCGTACGGAAGATTGGCAAGTGACCACCTTAGGCCGCGGAGGAAGCGATACGACAGCAACAGCACTTGGCGTCGCCTTAAAAGCTGACATGGTTGATATTTTTACAGATGTAAATGGCATTATGACGGCCGATCCACGAATAGTAGACGAGGCTAAGTCACTTCATACCGTCACGTATACGGAGATTTGCAACATGGCGCACTTAGGTGCTAAGGTGATTCACCCACGCGCTGTGGAAATCGCTATGCAAACCAATATTCCAATACGTGTGCGCTCCACATTTTCAGACGAACCAGGAACATTGGTTACCAGTCTACATGAGTTAGGCCGTTTTAATGAATCCTTTAGTGATCGAGTTGTAGTGGGGATAGCTCATGTTCCTAATATTACACAGATCAAGGTATTCTCTAAAGAAGGACAATATGATACCCAGCTTCAGGTTTTTAAAGCAATGGCACAACATAATATCAGCGTTGATTTTATTAATGTAAATCCACTAGGTGTCGCTTATACGGTACACGATCATATGGCTGAAAAGGCGGCGATTATCTTAGCTGACATGGGCTATGAGCCTCAAATAATGCCTCATTGTGCTAAGGTGTCGGTAATTGGCGCTGGCATTGCAGGAGTACCAGGTGTTATGGCTCATATTGTAGAAGCACTTACGAAAGAGGAGATACAAATCCTGCAATCTGCTGACTCACATACAACCATTTGGGTGCTAGTGCATGACGAGGATATGGCTAGGGCTGTGCGGGCATTGCATCAGCAGTTTGATTTGTCTAATGCTCGATTATAGTTATGTAGAGCAGAAGTTAGAGAGCCTATTAAGGAAGAAAGAGGAGAGATGAAAAAACATGGCTATTTTTGGACGTATTGTGACTGCCATGGTAACGCCTTTTAATGACAAGGGCCAAATTGACTGGGATCGCACAGAAAAACTGATCAACTACCTAATAGACACAGGCTCAGAAGCACTCGTGGTAAGTGGTACAACAGGAGAATCACCAACTCTTTCTAAACAGGAAAAGCTTGATTTATTTACTTTTAGTGTACAAAAAGCGAACGGTAGAGTTAAAGTCATCGCAGGTACAGGTTGCAATGATACAGAAGAAACCATTGCTTTCACAAAAGAAGCAACAAAAACGGGTATAGATGCGATCATGCTGGTGGCTCCTTACTACAGTCGTACATCGCAAGAGGGGTTGTATCAGCATTTTAAGGCTATTAGTGAAGCAGTAGAGCTGCCAATCATGCTATACAATGTTCCTGGACGTACAGGAATTAACGTGACAGCGGACACGACTTTACGTTTAGCTGAACTACCAAATGTAGTATGTATTAAAGAGGCGTCTGGTAATCTTACCCAGATGGCACAGATCATTGAACGTGCACCTCAAGGCTTTGAGCTATATAGCGGTGATGATGGTTTAACTATTCCGGTACTCTCTATTGGCGGAGTTGGAGTAGTAAGCGTAACGAGCCATGTAATTGGTTTAGAGATGAAGGAAATGATGGATGCGTTCTTCAAGGGAGATACTTCTAGGGCAGCAGCTCTTCATCGTAAGCTAGTTCCGATCTTTGAAGGTGCATTCAAATATCCTAATCCAACACCAATTAAGGCTGCGCTAAACAAAAAAGGGATTGAGGTAGGCGGTGTTCGTTTACCGCTTGTGGAGCTGACGGACGAAGAAGCTAGCTATATAGATGAATGGCTGTAGATTGCTGCTCTTTAGAAGTTAGCCCTTCTGGTACCTATGAAATCCGTTGTTGTATTAGCGTTTTGACAAAATCGCTGGGTATGTCATATCTAAATGACTACTCAGCGATTTTTTGTGTAAAGCATATGTCTTGAGTCAGTATTTTACAGGTAACAAAATGATTTATAAGATTATGGATTGTACGGTCCACCTCTTATTTGTCCCATATCTTTACAAATAATAGAGAGCAGAATTTCAAAGGAAAAAACCGCAAACCCTTTTCAGAGCTGGCGTACTAATGTCTAGATAAATTTATATATATGCTTTTCTTACTTGTATTCCTGTTTTTAATTCGGATATAATAGGGATAAGCGATTTGGGGCGGTTTAATTTGAGGTGTAATTTGACAACTAAATATAGGAGGTACATTCATTGTCTAAGTTGAATCAAAGTGTTCTTATCTTTGCCCTGGGCGGAGTTGGCGAAATTGGTAAGAACATGTACGTAGTAGAGACCGATGAAGACATCGTTGTTATTGATGCTGGTCTCAAATTCCCAGAGGAGGAAATGCTGGGGATTGATATGGTAATACCTGATATTACCTATTTGGAAGAAAATCGTGATAAAGTACGCGGAATTATTATTACACACGGACATGAAGATCATATTGGAGGACTAAGTTACGTATTGCGTCACCTTAATGTGCCGGTATATGCAACAAAGTTAACGCTAGGTCTGATTGATGTCAAATTGAAGGAAGCGGGTATCCTAAATACAACTACTCGTCACTTGATCAATAGTGATTCAGAAGTAAGTCTTGGCAGTACATTAACTGCAACGTTTTTCAGAGTAAATCATAGTATTCCTGATTCAGTCGGCGTTTGCTTGGAAACCCCTGAAGGTTATGTCGTCCATACCGGAGATTTTAAGTTTGATCAAACCCCCGTAAACAATCAAAGAGCTGATCTCGGAAAAATGGCGGAAATTGGGGAACGAGGCGTACTCTGCTTGTTATCAGACAGTACAAACGCAGAACGTCCAGGCTTTACTGGATCTGAAAGTTCAGTAGGGAAAGCGTTAAAAGAAGTTTTTCATAAAGCGGAGGGGCGAATTATCGTTTCCACGTTTGCATCAAACGTTCATCGTATCCAACAAGTTTTTGATGCTGCTGTTCAATACAATCGTAAAGTAACGTTAGTAGGGCGCAGTATGATCAATGTTATAACTATAAGTATGGATTTAGGATATTTACATGTACCAGAAGGGGTAATTGTAGATATTGATGAATGTAATAAATTACCATCAGAACAAGTAGTTATTCTGTCAACAGGAAGTCAGGGAGAGCCTATGTCAGCGCTTACCCGCATTGCCCGATCCGCCCATCGGAAAATAGACATGATGCCTGGTGACACAGTAATCATTGCAGCAACACCAATTCCAGGGAACGAGAAATACGTTTCCCGCACCATCGATCACTTATGCCGAGCAGGTGCAGAAGTTATTTATGGAGGACATGGTCCAAATGGTACTGTACACGTATCTGGACATGGAAGCCAGGAAGAGCTACGTTTAATGCTTAACCTGATGAAACCTAAATACTTTATCCCGATTCACGGGGAGTATCGTATGCAGCGTATGCATGCAATACTTGCTGAACAGGTGGGAGTAGCATCTGAGAATATCTTCTTACTCGATAATGGAGATACCGTGGAAATTGCAAAGGGTCAGGCAAGATACGGTCCTAAAGTGCATGCTGGCAATGTTCTTATTGATGGACTGGGCGTAGGCGATGTAGGTAACATCGTTTTACGTGATCGAAAATTATTATCCCAAGATGGAATTCTGGTTGTTGTCGTTACCCTCAGTAAACAACATGGTACTATCGTGTCTGGACCTGATATCATCTCGCGTGGCTTCGTATATGTACGTGAGTCGGAAGAATTGATGGAAGAGGCAAATCGTATCGTAGCCCAAACTCTGCAAAAATGTATGGATGAAAAAGTAAATGAATGGTCATCGCTGAAAAATAATGTAAAAGATACACTTGGACGTTATTTATACGAACAAACACGTAGAAGACCAATGATTTTACCTATCATCATGGAAGTGTAATTCCAGACATGACGATAAAGAGTCGGAAATCCTTGCACAGCAAGGGTTTTCGGCTTTTTGTTTTGAAAAAGGTATTTAAACAGCTTCAACTATAAATAAAAAAGAAAGGAGTGGATCATGATACAAGGAAATGGAAGAGTTTAAAACCAGATTTGATGTAGGGAGTAAGTATGATCGTATGAATTCCTATGAGCAGAGAGAAATCATGATTACGAAAACACACGAGCTATTTTCGGATAGTGGAGAGGATATCTTACTAGATAATGTCAACATCCCAACTAATAGGTGCAAATAATAAATGACTGTTTATGATTGCTAGTTAACCTGACTCTATATATCATCAAGTCGCTGTAGACAGATCATTCTATATGATTTATTATATACAGAAAAATTATATAATGTAAATATATTACAAAAATAACTTTCGTTAACGAAGCTAGTCAGACCTGAGCAATGCACCTATGTTGCATGCTATATGGAAAAAATATTTAAAAAAGAAGCTTGTCTAATCCTGTTTGAAATCTTTTATAAATAATGAAGGGAGCTGAACTAGAATAGAATGAAATTGTAAGAGGGATTCAATAAGGAGGAGGGAGTGGGTTACTGATGGCTCAGAATGATCATGAAACACAAAGTGATTTACCGAGTACGCTAGCCAAGCCGGCAAGACGCGCACTCGAAGGGGCAGGCTATTTCCGGCTAGAACAATTTACACTACGAAGTGAAGCCGAGGTGATGAAGCTACATGGTATGGGTCCAAAAGCAATGGATCAAATCCGTCGCGCTTTAGCCGACAAGGGATTATCATTTACTAAAGAGATTTGAGCTGTGGATACATTTGGCTTCGATTCAGTAAAAATAGGCTCATTGTATGGCTATCAGGATCTCAAGCTCAGCTTAAAAGATTTTTCATACAACAAACAAGGGGACTGTGAGGTTTGTCGGTATGAAATGATCCTGTATTAGCTGAAAAATTAGTTATTGCTAGTGTAAGGAAAATAGCTTATTTCCCTTTTTACTCCGTGCAAATTAACGAGTGCCTGCCTGCATTTGGAAACATAAAATCTAAGCCTACTTATGCTAATTCATAGTAGGCCTAGGTCATTGTGCAGAATGCAGCTATTCAAAAGCTATATGATTTGACGCAGCTTTATATAGGATAATCACATTTTTAAGGATGGGCTTATTCGCGCAAAAACAATTGCGGATACTCTGTGACGATTCCGTCAGTATCTACCTTGATATTTTCTATAAAACTGCCACTTTGATAGGTAAAAATCGATTCAGTATGGTTTGTTTTCATCAGAGTATAGGTCTGTTTTACCTGACGATAACATAGATCGGGTACTGATATGTAAACTACAGAGATTTCCTGTGGAGTAGAGAGGGTATGCTCTAAGCGATTGATAGGGAGTGTATTCGTAAATGGGGTACAGGATATGTCGATATCAATACATCCTGCTAAAGCGGAGATGACCTTTCCATGCGCATCCCGCCATTCTCCTTTCCCATTAGAGGTCAGTATCAGGGATTGTTCTTTGCCAATACACTGTATGGTTACTTTGCGGACGATCCAATTCGTGTCAAGAATAATTTGATATTGTACACGAAAAATTGCACCCTCGTCTGTCTTTCCAATTACTAAACTGTCAACCGTTATCTTGTGATCGTCTTTTACTAATCGCAAATGTTCATAGCCGCTTCCGATGCTTGGTCTCCAAAAAATATCTGTTGCTGTTGCCATAATACGTCCTCCTATAAGCTAATTTCACTACCTTTTCCTAATAAGAATGCAAGTAAAACGAGCAAATCGTAGAGATTGATACTTTCGCTTTAGTTATCTATCTATTTAGAATTGTACCATTAAATAGATGGTGTTTTTAAAAAAACGTAAGCCTACTTGCTTTTTTATCTACGTAAATTCATTTTCTGTGTAATTTCATGAACTGAATCTATTAGAAATTCAAAACTGTAAATAGCTAAGACGTAAGAATACGGAACGAAAGGGATGTGAATAAAATGTAGACAAAAAATGAAATTGTTTGTTATAATCCAAACAAATAATAACTAAGTTTGGTTTTATAGGGATCTTCATTCACAAGCAGCAGTTCTAACGAATTTCCGTGGGCATCCTGTAAAAAAACGGAATGGGGAGTAGAACAACTTTTATTATGGGAGGGAAGCAAATGGCAAAGGCACTATATATCAGTATGTTGGGAGAAGGTCATGTAAATCCAACGTTAGGGCTAGTAACAGATTTAGTAAAGCGCGGGGAGCAGATTGTCTATTATTCGTCCAATCATTTTCAAGAGAAAATTGAACAAACAGGAGCTATATTTCGGCCTGTGGATCAAAGGGCGCAAGAAATACTTCAAGAAATTAGTAATCTGATTAATTCACAGCCGGTAGAGTTTTTCCTGCAATTTCTACATGCCATGGAAATGATAACGGATACCATACAAAACGAAATTACGAATGAGACATATGACTATCTCTTATACGATGCACAAACGATGGTAGGTACCTGGATTGCTCACCAATGTAAGTTATTATCCATTGCTACTTGGACTACATTTGCATTTTCAAATGATCCTCATGAAAATATGACACTAACAGACTCAGATGATGAAAAAGGGAAGCTAGAGAGGCTGGCTACGCTTCAAAATTTTTTACAATTGGAAAAAATACAAGAATGTAAAAAGCAATTAGAAAACAAATATAAAGTTCCATTTCCGGGATTTTTTTTATCTAATCCTGGGCCAGTTGATTTAAATATTGTGTTCACTTCTTCTTATTTCCAGAGAAATAGTGAGCAGTTTGATGACAACTATATTTTTGTAGGTCCTTCCATACCAGATAGCAGTCACCTTGGTGATTTTCCCATTGATGAGTTAACAGGAAAACAAGTCATCTTCATCTCTATGGGAACGATCGTAAACCAACAGCTAGAGCTTTATCAAAAATGCTTTACGGCTTTAAAAGACGTAGATGGTAAGGTAGTACTTAGCATTGGAAAGAATACAACAATGGAAGAATTAGGGGATATACCAGATAACTTTATTGTGCGTCATTATGTTCCTCAAATAGATGTATTACGTCACACAAATGTGTTTATTAGCCATTGTGGGATGAATAGCATAAGTGAATCACTTTATTTTGAGGTACCGTTAGTTATGCTGCCCATTGTTAATGATCAACCTATGATAGCACGACGGGTAAAGGAGCTTGGAGCAGGAGTTTTGTTAGATTTTGAAAATCTATCATCAGAGGATATTAAACAAGCTGTTCACGAGGTTTTAGAAAATCCGATTTATCAGGAAAAGGCAAAAAAAATCAGTCAGTCATTTCATAAGTCTGGAGGGCGTCAAAGGGCAGCGGATGAAGTGTTCAAATTTACTCGTACCATAACAAAAAGGTAATTTATTTGTAACCGATGTGGAATAAAGTTTTGGGAAGGATGAATTTAAAATAAATCCATATAAGTCTGATAAATAAGTCTTTTAGTTCCATCTCGAATAGGACGTACTGATCAGACTGCTGATTAAATCGCTTCGATCTAGTTAGTTGATTCGGCTGCAATATGACATGCGATCATTTGAAGCGACAGAAGTGGTTAAGGGTGAATAAATGTAGAAGTCAGGCAGGTAGTCTAATCATTTCTTCTTAAAGAGGCATAAAATATATGGCCTGTGGGAACAGGGATACAGTATGAACGACCTGTCAAGATTTCGTTGATGGGTCGTCGTTTTTAGAATAAGAAGTTAACCTGGAAAAGTAATAATAAAAGCTGTACTGAGGTATGTGAAATGCTAATGAAGGAGTACAAACAAGCATCACATGTGATATACTGTCCTTTTCGCGTCATGGTAAAAAGAAGGAATCGTTCTGTACATAAAGGAGAATCTTGTATGAGAAAAGCAAGAGGGTTTATTTTGATGGTAGCAGCAATGCTTCATTGCGTTACGTTCGGTGCAAATTCCGTCTGGGCAGAATCTACTAAGCAGATTGATGTATTGGTCGACACCAAACTGCTTAGAAGTGCCGGAGAAGTCATCAAGGGAACTACATTTGTAACATTAGATACGTTACGCAACGATTTCCGATTTCATGTATACTACGAGCCCCAAACAAAACGTATTTCAATCCTATCTTCAAAAAAGGAAATCGTAATGAAGGTAGAAGATAATGCCTATCTCGTAAATGGACATAAGCTGTATATGGAGGAAGCCCCTCGAATCAAAGACTCTTCCATACTGGTACCATTGCGGGTTATTTGTGAAAACATGGGTTTTTCTATTTCACAGGATTCCGTTACAAAAGCTGTAAGCACCCATTTTGTATCCGAAAATGACCTGCAATTCGAGAATAAAGAACTGAAAATCAACAGAAATCATACAAACGTATCGATACAATATCCGCAATTAAAATGGCTTTCTTCCAATGTAGAAATTCAACGGAAAATAAACGATCAGCTAGAAAAGGTTGCACTAGAAACCTTTGAAATGGGTTCTCAAGCTTCTGTGGAGATCAGAGAGGGTGAAAATCCTTATGATTACTCACTTGATTACGAGATTACCTATAATCAAAACGGATTAATTAGCGTCGTTTTTGATCAGTATACATATACGGGTGGAGCACACGGAATGGTTGATCGGGTTGCTTATACAATCGATATCAAAACAGGTAAAATTCTTTCGCTTCAAGACCTTCTTAAAGAAAACCCTGATTATAAAGCAGAAATTTCACAACAAATAAAGAAACAATTTCAACAAAAATATGGGTATTTACTAACACCGTTCGAAACGATTAATGAGCAACAAGCGTTCTATATCAAAGGAGATTCCGTAATCATTTATTTTGGTTTATATGAGTATACTCCTTATGCTGCGGGGATTCCTGAATTTGCTTTCCCGCTTGCTTCCCTTTTAAAAGGATCAATGGTCTCTAGATAGCAGATACATGCCTTATCTTACAAAAATGTAATATTGATGAAAGGATATTCAATGTTACATTGGCCAAAACTCCCTTATACTGATCGCAAGAGAATTCGTATAGAGGAGAATGAAAATGAAGAAGGCAATTATTGGAATCTTAGTTTTCTTGATCGTTTTAGGCGGTTTGTATTATCTTTTTGAAGACAATCGATTCAAAAAAATAGGTGCAGACCTTTATTATGTTCAGATCATTGGAGAAGGTAAACAAGTGTCAAATACAGACTTGTACGAATATACGTTAACTGGATATGATAAGGATGGAATGGAAAAGACGATTACATTTACTGGTCTTAAACAATTGCGTCAAAAGGCGTATCTTAAAGTGTATGTGAAGCCTGATCAAGTAGTTTCCTATACTGAGGTACAAATATCAGAGATTCCTGCTAAGGCAAGCGAAAAATTAAATAAAGGCTTAGAGAGTAAATAGACGTTAAAAACACTCCTGTCATGGATGATTGGCTGAATGTGCCATCAAATATGAAAGGAGTGTTTTTTTATAAGGATTTGACTTATGTGAAACAATTTTATAAGCAGGCTAGCTTTTCCATCAATGCATGAATTCGGTAGGGCTAACCCATACTACAACTAGCATAAAGGAGGTCGTTAGCCAGATGGATCCTAAAGATTATTTGCGTAAGCCCCCATTTACAATGAATAGAACCAATAATGAGGAGAGTCCGCAAACACCCCAAATACAACCAGACCGCTCAAGATCTCAAGAGCAGCCAGATACGCCAGCACCACAGCAGGAGCCTTCAGATGAGGTTAAAAAACGTCTAATAGACAATATTACTCAGCTTGGCCAGACTAACGTACCTCAATTGGAAAGCAATATTTACTGCCTAACAATCATCGGCCAAATAGAGGGGCATATTCAATTACCCCCTCAGAATAAAACAACGAAATACGAGCATATCATTCCCCAATTGGTGGCAGCAGAACAAAACCAAAAGGTTGAAGGTGTTATGGTTATCTTAAATACAGTGGGTGGCGATGTTGAAGCCGGTCTTGCTTTAGCCGAAATGATTTCATCCTTATCGAAGCCTGTTGTTACCCTCGTACTTGGTGGTGGGCATTCTATCGGTGTGCCAATCTCTGTTGCAGGTGATTACTCCTATATTGCTGAGACAGCGACAATGACAATCCATCCGATTCGTTTAACGGGGCTTGTTATTGGTGTACCACAAACCTTTGAGTATCTGGATAAAATGCAGGATAGAGTAGTTTCATTTGTCGCTCGTAATTCGGATATTACAGAGGAGAAATTCCGTGATCTCATGCTACGTACAGGTGAATTAACCCGAGATATTGGAACGAATGTAATTGGCTCTGATGCGGTTAAGTATGGCTTAATTAATGAAGTAGGTGGACTTGGGAAAGCGTTAAAGAAACTAAATGAACTTATTGAGGAAAAACGTAATAAAGAGGGTGTGCTTCAATGATAATTTACTCTGTTATGCCAATGGAGCTCATATTTGATAACCAGGAGCAGGTGGAAAAGCAGCAAATTCAGGAAATCCAAATGGGAGCGGCAGTCATGCTGGTAGAGCCTATTAATTCCTATGAAGGAAAAATTGTACGTCTGATTAGTCCTAATCCTCATGACTATGTCAATCCAGCCTATGCACCTGGGCAAACAGTTAAATTTCGTCCTTCATTTGATTAATAAAGGAATTTTGTTAGTGGTTTGTATTTGTAACAATTTCCTGTGGTATACTAATTAAGATAGCAAAAACAGCCGGACGCACCAACTCCGGCTGTTTTTGTTCCCTTAAAGCAGGGATTCTCGCTGTCAAAAGGGAATGTTACAAGGGGACTGGAAAAGCAAAAGTAATCATACGTAAAGGAGGCAAGCGTGCCATGAGTAGAAGAAAGAGAAAAACATCCCCATCGGCATGGGCCTCGATCATTAAGCTGGAACTGATTGGTCTTATTATAATCTGTCTCAGTGTGATCGGTCTTTTGGAGAGTGGTTGGTTAGGTCAAAGAGTCCTTTCCTTTTTATTTCGCATGTTTGCAGGATCATGGGATTTTCTGATACCTGTTGCCCTTATTGTGATTTCTGTATATATGATGTTCGTTCGAAAACTCCCCAGAATGAGTCCAAGAATGTTCGGTTTTTTCATCATTTTCATGGGAATTCTATTATGGGACCATCTGCTGTTATATGAGCTTTTATCCGGTAATGGACGTTTCGATCAAAATATGATTCAGCTCACCTGGGAGAGAATTTTAGAGGATCAGAAGCAGAGAGTATCGACCGTAAGCGTCGGCGGGGGAATGATCGGAGCTATTTTATTTACAGTAACCAATGCGTTAATTGGCACAGTTGGAACGGGTCTTGTTGTTGGCCTCTTCTTTTTGATAGGCATCATGTTTATCTTCCAGGTTTCCTATGTAGATCTGTTCAATATCATTCGAGGCAAGCTGTCCGCAGGTTATATGAAAACAAAGCAATCAGTTAAAGAATCCATGCAGCTTTTACAAGAAGAAAAAGAAAAGAAAAAATCAGAGGAAAAGCTCGGGAATGGATCAAACTTGGAGCATGCCAGTTCGATAGAGGCTCCACCGCCAGTGATTGTAGATAACAGTACCCCTTGGGAAGAGCAAATGGATAGTGAACCAGCGATGGTCTCACCTGTGATAAAAGATTTCACAGAGCGAGTAGAGACTCTCCCAGAGCAGGAAATGACAAATCTGCCAAACAAAACAGAAACATCAGCCAAGATCACGATTAAAACAAAGGCTGATTCTCAAGGAGAAGATATGCCGGATGTGACGGTAAATTTTCAAACAGAGGATAGTCAGCTTGAAAGTACTTATATAATCCCTGATTTGTCCATGCTATCAAGACCGAAGAACACTGGTCAACAAAAAGACGTAGATCATGCCTCAAATGCGGCTAAGCTAGTGCAAACGCTGAAAAGCTTTGGTGTGAGCGCTATTGTCTCTGAAATCCATCGCGGTCCAGCCGTAACACGTTATGAGGTACAACCTGCTACTGGGGTAAAAGTAAGTCGTATCGTAAGTTTAACAGATGACTTAGCCTTAGCCTTAGCAGCAAAAGACATTCGAATTGAGGCTCCTATACCCGGCAAATCTGCCATAGGTATTGAGGTTCCCAATAGTGAGATTTCGTTGGTAACACTGCGAGAGGTTTTAGAAAGTCCACAATGCAAAGATTCAGAAGCCAAATTAACTGTAGCTTTAGGACGCGATATTTCTGGTGAGCCGATTTTGGCAGATTTAGCAAAAATGCCCCATTTATTGGTGGCTGGAGCTACAGGAAGTGGTAAATCAGTATGTGTTAATGGGATTATTATGAGTATTTTATTGCGCGCAAAACCGAACGAAGTGAAATTAATGATGATAGATCCGAAAATGGTAGAACTTAATGTTTATAATGGTATACCACATTTGCTAGCGCCTGTTGTAACTGATCCAAAACGTGCTTCTGTAGCTTTAAAAAAAGTAGTGGTAGAAATGGAAAGACGTTACAATTTGTTCTCTAAATCGAATTGTCGCAACATAGAAATGTACAACCAGATGGTGAGAAACGCAGAACAAGGGCAACTTACGGCTCCCCTACCTTATATCGTTGTAATAGTGGACGAGCTGGCCGATTTAATGATGGTAGCTCCAGGAGAGGTAGAAGATGCCATCTGTCGATTAGCCCAGATGGCTCGCGCAGCTGGAATTCATCTTTTAATTGCGACCCAGCGGCCTTCTGTTGACGTCATTACAGGTGTGATAAAGGCGAACATTCCATCGCGAATTGCCTTCGGAGTTTCGTCTATGGCTGATTCCCGAACGATTTTAGATATGGGAGGCGCAGAAAAATTACTTGGGCGAGGAGACATGCTTTTCTTACCTATGGGAGCCTCCAAACCAACCCGCGTACAAGGGGCTTTTGTTGCAGATAAGGAAGTTGAAGATGTCGTATCCTTTGTGAAGGAACAGCAGGAAGCAAAATACAGTGAAGAAATGATTCCCGAGGAAATAAGCGAGGAGCCACAAATGGTCATGGACGATGAAATGTATGATCAGGCCGTACAGGTTGTGGCAGAAGCTCAGACAGCATCAGCCTCTCTATTGCAACGAAGACTGCGTGTTGGCTATACGAGAGCTGCTCGGCTTATAGATATGATGGAGGCCCAAGGAGTTGTTGGTCCATACGAGGGGAGTAAACCACGAGAGGTACGAATTCCACGACCATCATCTGAATCACAAATCTCTTAAAAGGTTTTTTATGTTAAAGAGTAAGAAAACTAACATATTCCGAATGATAGAATAAAAAATTCGCTTGCATATCGCTTCTTACATGGGGTAAAATTTCTACGGGCTGGCGAAAATATTGGAATCATGTCGAAAATGGGTGTTTTTTCCTTAATAGGAATTGGTAGAGAACAAAATAAACAAATTATCGTTTTTTATTTATGAAGTGCCCTCTCCAAGCTCCTGAATCATCACCCAAATTTGATAGTCTGATATTTTCTTGTCTACATAAAAACTGATAATTGGGGGTATCACAAGCATGAAAAAGATCCTATCTGTTCTTTCCGTGGCAACCCTGAGTCTTTCACTAGTGCTAACTGGTTGCGGTAAAGCTCAACCAACTGAGCCTAGTAAAGAAAGCGCTTCTCCAGCGGCAGAAAAGAAACTTTCTGCAAAGGTTGGTATGGTTACTGACGTTGGTGGTGTTAACGACAACTCCTTTAACCAAAGTGCATGGGAAGCTCTACAGAAACTAAACAAAGACACAGGCATTGAAACAAACTATGCTCAAAGTAATGGCGATGCTGACTACGTACCAAACTTGAACAACTTTGTTAAGGAAAAATGGGATCTAACATGGGGTATTGGTTTCATGATGGCTGAACCAATTAAGAAAATTGCTGACCAAAACCCAGATTCGAAACTAGCGATCATTGACGCGCAAGTTGATGCTCCAAACGTAGCATCCGTATTGTTCAAAGAGCAAGAAGGTGCTTTCTTGGCAGGTGTTGTAGCTGCTGAAATGTCGAAAACCAAAAAGATTGGTTTCGTAGGCGGTGTTAAAATTCCTGTTATTGAACGTTTTGAAGCTGGTTTCCTTGCTGGTGTAAAAGCCGCTAATCCGGAAGCTCAAGTAATATCTATCTACACAGGTGCATTTGATAAGCCAGACCAAGGTAAATCCACTGCTTCTGGTATGTATGCACAGGGTGTAGATATCATCTTCCATGCTTCTGGTGCTACTGGTGACGGTGTATTCAACGAAGCTGCTGATCGTAAGAAAAAAGGCGAAAATGTTTGGGTTATCGGTGTAGACAAAGACCAATCTCTTAACTTTGGTAACGAAATCACTTTAACTTCTATGGTGAAAAAAGTAGACGAGGCTGTTTACAAAGTTTCCAAAGATATGGCTGAAGGCAAATGGGAAGGTGGAAAAGTTGTTAACCTAGGTATCGCTGAAGACGGCGTAGGTTTAGCATCTACTTCTACTATCAATGTGCCAGCTGAAGTTCTGAAAAAAGTTGATGAATTTAAAGCAAAAATCGTAAGTGGCGAAATTAAAGTTCCAGAAAAAGCTGTTAAGTAATTGATCTAGTTATTCTATTTGTTGAAGAAAATAAGCAACAAGGCTAGTTTCATGACTAGCCTTGTTGTTGCCTTGTACAGAGTTACTTGTGGATTATTACCCAGAAAAACGGGGTGAGTGAAATGAAAGACGTAAAAACTGTAGTAGAAATGCGCGGAATAACGAAGCGCTTTCCAGGAATTATTGCAAATGATAATATTCAACTTAAAGTAAAAAAGGGCGAGATTCACGCGCTCTTAGGTGAAAATGGTGCAGGTAAATCCACTCTAATGAATATTCTATTTGGGTTGTATCAGCCTGATGAGGGTGAGATTTTACTTAATGAAACACCAGTGAAAATCACCAGTCCAAATGTTGCTAACGAATTGGGTATTGGAATGGTTCACCAACACTTTATGCTTGTCGAACCGTTTACCGTTACGGAAAATATTATTCTAGGAAAAGAACCAAAGAATGGTTTGAAGATAGATATCAATTCAGCGGCTAAAAAGGTACAAGCACTATCTGAACAGTATGGGCTCAAGGTTGACCCGTATGCAAAGATTGAAGACATCTCAGTAGGGATGCAACAACGCGTTGAGATTCTTAAAACCTTGTACCGCGGAGCTAATATCCTCATTTTTGACGAACCAACGGCTGTTCTTACACCGCAGGAAATTTCCGAGTTAATAGAGATTATGCGTAATTTGGTTAAAGAAGGAAAAACGATTATCTTAATCACCCATAAGCTAAAAGAGATTATGGCAATTTGTGATAGTGTCACCATTATTCGCCGTGGTAAGACTATCGACTCTCTAGCTATTAAAGATACGAATCCAGATGAATTGGCTTCCAAAATGGTTGGGCGGGACGTAACGTTTTCTGTAGATAAAAAGCCTGCTAATCCTAAAGAAGCAAGTCTATCTGTGAAAAATGTAACAGCAATGGGTAATCGTGGAGTTAATGCCCTAAATAAAATCAGCTTTGATGTTAAGGCTGGTGAAATTCTTGGAATTGCGGGAGTTGACGGTAACGGTCAGTCTGAATTGATTGAAGTGTTAACGGGGCTACGTAAGTGTCAGGAAGGCTCAGTAACTCTAAATGGTAAGGACTTAACCAATAAAACTCCGCGTTTTATTTCTGAATCAGGACTATCTAATATACCAGAGGATCGACATAAGCATGGTTTAGTTCTCGATTTTAACATGGCTGAAAACATTGTTCTAGAGACTTATTTCCACCCTGAATTTAATAAAAATGGATTTTTGAATTATGATGCGATTAACAAACATGCAGAAAAGCTTATTGAAGAATTCGATGTTCGTACGCCAGGGATACATACACTAGCACGCGCTCTGTCGGGTGGTAACCAACAGAAAGCGATTATTGCACGTGAAGTGAACAAAAATCCTGATCTGTTGATTGCAGCTCAGCCAACACGCGGGCTGGATGTAGGTGCGATTGAATTTATTCATAAACGCCTAATTGAACAACGCGATAAGGGAAAAGCGGTTCTACTCATTTCGTTTGAGCTAGATGAGATACGCAATGTTTCCGATCGGATCGCTGTTATTTATGAAGGTGAAATCGTTGGTATTGTTGATCCGAAAACAACGAGTGAACAAGAGCTCGGGTTGATGATGTCAGGTGGAAAACGCATTCAAGGAGGCGAACAGGATGAATAGTGTATTTAAGATTTTTACGAAGGATTCTTTCATCGTTCCTGTTGTTGCGATTCTGCTTGGACTCATCGTCGGGGCGATTGCGATGCTAGCAGGTGGATTTGATCCATTGTTAGCCTATGGTTCTCTGGTCAAGAAAGTATTTGGTGACGCCTATAATTTTGGTGAAACGATTCGCCAGATCACCCCTTTGATTTTTAGTGGATTGGCTGTTGCTTTTGCTTTCCGTACTGGTCTTTTTAACATCGGAGTAGAGGGTCAATTCATGATGGGTATGATTACAGCTGTTTACCTTGGTGTAAAGCTGGACTTACCTGCCTATATTCATGCTCCATTAACCATTATTGTTAGTACAATTGTCGGTGGGCTGTGGGCGGCTTTTGCAGGTTGGTTAAAAGCTGCACGTGGTGTCCACGAGGTTATTACTACAATCATGATGAACTGGATTGCTTTGTATATGGTGAACTTTATTCTGGTGACTACATTGGTTCCAGAAGGACAACAGCGTTCTGAAAATATTAAGGAATCAGCGTCTATTGCAATTGGCTGGCTGTCTCAAATGTTTGAAAGTGCACGTATGCATTGGGGAACATTACTTGCTCTTGTTTTAGCTCTCCTTTTCTATATTGTTCTTTGGAAAACAAAAACAGGCTTTGAGCTTCGTGCGACAGGCTTTAACCCGCATGCGGCACAATATGCTGGTATGAATGTAAATAATAACGTTATTAAAGCTATGTTTATTTCAGGTTGTATGGCAGGTATGGGTGGAGCCGCTGAAATTCTAGGGGTGTTCCATTATCAAGCTATTATGGCCGCTCAGCCTGGGTATGGCTTTGATGGAATCGCAGTTGCATTAATTGGTGGTAATACTCCAATTGGGGTAGTATTAGGTGCTATTTTATTTGGAATATTGTCCTTTGGAGCAAATGGAATGAAGATGGGAGCAGGCGTACCTGTAGAGTTAATTCGTGTGGTAATTGCCTCTGTAATCTTCTTCGTTGCCGCTCATGGTATTGTAAGATTTATTTTAAAACCTGTTTTATCTAAGAAGAATAAGAAGGAGGTGCTGTAAAGATGCAATGGCTAACCATTGGTGGCGATCTCTTACATGACACGATCGTATTTTCCACAGCCCTCATTTTCGCGGCACTTGGCGGTGTTATTTCTGAACGTTCCGGGGTAGTTAACATTGCGCTGGAAGGCCTCATGGTAATGGGAGCTTTCATTGGAGCAGTTGTTACTTACTTTATGGAGCCAGCGCCGTACGCACCTTGGATTGGTTTAATCGCGGCTTGTATTGGTGGTATTATTTTTTCCCTGCCACATGCAGCGGCTTCGATTACGTTTAAATCCAATCAAGTAGTAAGTGGTGTTGCTCTTAACTTCTTGGCAACAGGTTTGGCAGTATATCTTACCAAAATCATTTTTGATGGTGCTGGTCAAACCAAAACATTGAGCGTTGTATTTTCCAAATGGGACATCCCGTTTTTAAGTGAAATTCCTTTCTTGGGCCGTGCTTTGTTCCAAGCATATCCTACTAGTTATTTGGCATTTATCACAGTGGCAATCGTTTGGTTCGTACTGTTTAAAACTCAGTTTGGCTTAAGACTTCGCTCTGTAGGGGAACATCCGCGTGCCGCTGATACAGCCGGTATTAATGTATTTCGTGTTCGTTACATTGCGGTTATGCTGAGTGGAGCTTTGGCAGCGTTGGGTGGAGCAACTGTTGCTTTAACAACAACATCAAACTTCTCTCACAACACGATTTCTGGTCAAGGTTTTATTGCACTTGCAGCGATGATTTTTGGTAAGTGGCATCCAGTAGGTGCCATGGGAGCAGCTCTGTTTTTCGGATTAGCTCAAGCTGTTAAAACACTTGTACAAGTATTTGGACTTACCAAATACATTCCAGTTGAATTTATCTACATGTTGCCATACGTATTGACGATCTTGGTACTTGCTGGTCTTGTTGGTAAATCACGTGCTCCAAAAGCAAGTGGTGAACCATATGAAACAGGTTCTCGTTAGTAAACGGTATTTATCTATTTCTAATAAGAATCTACATGTATTTGAAGGTAAATCTAGCTAAAAAATCAATGGCCACCTTTCCGTCCGGAAGGGTGGTTTTTCTTGTTCGGCTACTTTTTACCAGTAATTATGCATAGATACCCTTTTGTAACCTATGGGATAATGGGACAAGTTTGACTTGGATAAGGAGGATATTTACATGAACAGATTACGAAGGAGTACGAGCCGATGGTTAGTAAGGAGTCTGGTGGGTGCTGCCTTGTTATCCATTTCCTGGATTAACCCTATACAAGTACAGGCTGCTTCTGTGCCACGTGTTTTCCTTATGGTAGATGGAAAGGGTTTAAAAACAGATGTAGAACCACAAATTGTGAATAATCGTATGCTGGTACCGATTCGTGCTGTTTCAGAAGCTACTAAGGCACAAGTTACTTATCAGGCATCAACGAAGCAAGTAGTTATTAAGACAAAAACAAACGAATTCACTTATAGGGTGAATCAAAAAACAGCTTGGGGGAATGGAAAAAAGCATAGCCTAGATGTTTCCCCTATAGTAAAGGAAGGACGTATTTTAGTCCCTTTACGTTCGATAAGTGAATTATTAGGCTATCAGGTAAAGTATAATGAACAATCGAAGGTAGCGATGGTGGCTACTAAAACCTCTCCAGCAACTTATACGGTACAGGCCGGGGACTCGTTATGGTCGATTAGTCAAAAATTTGGTGTGCCTATTTCGGCGATACAGAATGCTTCTCGTCTAACAAAGGAAGAGATACGCCAGGGAATGACGCTGACTATTCCAGTCATTAGTATGTATAATCAGACATGGAAACCATTAGACATACAATCTAAGCAGCAATATCTAGGGAACATTGATCAAGCCTTAGCCCCCAAGCAAAGTGTCTTCCCCTTGCAAAAAGGTACATGGTATGAACAGGTTTACAATACATATGGGGATGAACGAACATGGGGCGCAGATACTCAGGGTAGAAATCATGAAGGCATTGATATAATGGCTTTTCATGGAGTCCCTGTCTTTTCATCAACGAATGGAGTCATTAATCGCTTAGGGTGGAATAGCATGGGGGGATGGAGAGTTAATATTACACATTCCTCTGGTAAGTATCGGGTGTACTATGCCCATTTGAGCGCTTTTGCTCCTGAAATAAAGGTGGGTAGTCCTGTTAAAGCAGGTCAGTTAATTGGCTTTGTAGGCGATACAGGGTACGGACCGATGGAAACTACAGGTATGTTTTCTCCTCACCTGCATTTTGGCCTGTACAGCAATCAGACAGGTAAAGCTGTTAATCCTTATTTTTTCCTTAAATATCTGGAAACGATTGAAATCCAATCGACGAAGTAAAAGCATATGATATATGCCATACTTATATCCTAGACAGGGAATGGGTACACTACTTTGAGATAAAAAGCATAAGGGGTGTATCAAAATGTGGGAATGTCCATACTGTGGGTTTGTAAATGGTCATGTGTTTTTGGACAATCAATTACATGGCATTCTCTGCTTAAATCCGGACTGTGGTCGTTTTGACTCTAGCGATACTAGTGTGGAGATGCTTAGCGATTGGGATACAAGTGATTTTTAAGGAAGGGCATTACAGAAAAGGCTGTTGAGTTTTTCGCTCATCAGTCTTTTTTTGTTGGAATGAACTACGATGTATAAGAGTACAGTTGTGTGGCATACATTTGATGTAATCATTTTGCTGAAAGCTACCTATTTTGGGTAAAATAAAGAATAGGTACGTAAATAAGGAGGGAGACGAATCATATGGCTGAAAAGGCACAGGAGATTGCTTTTACGAAATCTCAGGTAAATGGCATGAATCTACATATTTTACAGACCGAAAAGTTTAAATCAATTACGATGATCGTAAACATTGAACAGGAATTAACGGAGGAAAATGCATCGAAAACCGCTTTGCTTGCCATGGTGTTAAAGCGTGCAACAGCTCGTTTTCCTGAACCACAAAAGCTTCGTCAGCATCTTGATTATTTGTATGGGGCTATTTTTGACGTTGATGTAGCCAAAAAAGGGGAGCGCCAAGTCCTCCAGCTATATATGGAGGTTCCAAATCAAAAATATGTAAGCGGAAGCCAGTCATTAGTTGAAGACGCGATAGAGTTTGTTGGCGATATCCTTACTCGCCCCTATTTGGTTAACGATCAGTTTGACAGCACATATGTTGAAGCAGAGAAAAAATCCTTAACGAAAAAAATTGAAAGCATCGTTAATGATAAAATGAGATACGCAAATCAACGGATTACGGAAGAAATGTTTAAGGGTGAACCATATGCTATTTCTGCATTCGGCACAATAGATAACGTTACAAAGCTAGATGCCGCTTCACTTACTGATTATTATCATCAAGTTATAAATAATAACCCTCTTGAAATCTTTGTAGTGGGCGATGTGAAGGAAGAGGAGATTACCGCTTTATGTAAGAAGCATCTTCAGCTACCCTCCCAGCATAAAAGCCATCTAAACATTCAGCAGGTCTCTAAGCAGGTTACTGAACAAAAAACAATTGTAGATCGCATGGATGTAAATCAGGCTAAGCTAAACATAGGTTGCCGCACCAATATTGTATATAAAGACGATGATTATCCTGCTTTGCTTGTGTATAACGGGATTTTAGGTGGATTCCCACATTCCAAGCTCTTTTTAAATGTACGTGAAAAGGCTAGCTTGGCTTATTATGCCGTGTCTCGTTTGGAAAGCCATAAAGGCGTAGTTATGATGATGTCAGGTATTGATGTCAATAATTATGAAAAAGCGGTCACCATCATCAAGGAACAGATGACGATGATGGAAAATGGCGAGATCAGTCAGGAAGAAATGGATATGACGAAAGCTACCTTGTACAATCAATTTAAAGAATTGCTTGATAGCGGTAGAATGATGGTGGATTTTGCCTATAACGGAGTCATAAGCGGCAGAAACCGTGATTTACAAACCCTGCTGTCTGAGATTGAAAAAGTGAACGTGCAGGATGTTGTCAATGTAGCTAAAAAAATTGAACTCGATACGATTTATCTACTACGCGATAAGAAGGGTGGGGAATAGGGTGAAAACAGTAACATTTGATCAGTTAAATGAAACACTCTATCATGAAAAACTGCCAAACGGCTTATCAGTCTATTTGTTGCCAAAGGAAGGCTTTAGCAAGACCTATGCCGTTTTTACAACCCGCTATGGTTCAAATGATAGCCATTTCCGATTAAATAACCAGGAGACCATCAATGTACCTGATGGTATTGCCCATTTTTTGGAGCATAAGCTATTTGAAAAGGAAGATCGTGACGTATTTCAGGATTTTTCCCGCAACGGTGCTTCTTATAATGCATTTACCAGCTTTAACCGGACAGCTTACCTTTTTTCTTCTACGGATAAAGTAGAGGAGAATTTGAAGATATTACTGGATTTCGTACAGGAACCTTATTTTTCTGAAGCAAGCGTTGAAAAAGAAAAAGGAATTATTG
This sequence comes from Brevibacillus laterosporus LMG 15441, assembly GCF_000219535.2. Lineage (NCBI taxonomy): Bacteria > Bacillati > Bacillota > Bacilli > Caryophanales > Paenibacillaceae > Brevibacillus > Brevibacillus laterosporus. The sequence continues at coordinate 3,577,806 of NZ_CP007806.1, read as the reverse complement.
GTCAAGAAATTCAAATGTACGATGATAATCCGGATTGGAAAGTATATGTTAATTTGTTGAAAGCCATGTATCAAAAATATCCGGTACGAATCGAGATCGCTGGAACAATCGAAACCATTACACCGATCACAAAAGACATGCTGTATCAATGCTATGAGACCTTTTACCATCCAAGCAACATGGTGTTATTTGTGGTGGGAGGATTTGATAAAGATCAGATTGGTGAATTGATTCGTAGTAATCAGCAAGCGAAAAGTTTTCCACCAGCCCCGATCATTGAACGCTTTTTCCCAGACGAACCGACTGAAGTGGGAGAAAAGCTTGTGGAAGCTCATCTTTCCGTGGCAATCCCTAAAATATACATCGGATTTAAAGAAGTGAAAAACCAATTATTTGGTGAAGAGCTGCTAAAACGTGAACTAACGACAAAATTGATGCTAGAGTTGCTGTTTGGAAACAGCTCTAGTTTTTACCAAAGATATTATGACGAAGGACTCCTTACAGAATCCTTTGATTTCGATTACAGCAATGAGACTGATTACGGCTATACGATTCTAGGCGGCGATACACCTGATCCCGAAAAGCTAGTTAGCGTTATCACACAGGAAATCAAGGAGGCGAAAGCGCGAGGAATTGATGAGGAATCGTTCCAACGACAAAAACGGAGAAGAATCGGACTTTTCCTGCGCTCGTTAAATTCCCTTGAATTTATTGCTAATCAATTTACTAGTTATAAATTTAATGGAATTGATTTGTTTGAAATCGTACCTACTTTAGAAAAAATTACGTTAGAGGATGTACAAAAACGTATGCATGACCATCTACAAGAAAGTCAGATGGCGGTCTCGATCGTACGTTCACAGGCATAGGCAACCGGGGAAGAGGAGAAATACATGGAAGACAAGCAAGCATGGGCATTGGTTACGGGAGCTTCCGGTGAGATTGGGCAAGCTATTGCCCGGAAGCTGGCAGACGAATCAATCCCCCTATATCTTCATTACAACACACAGAAAGATAAAATAAACACATTGTTAGCGTATTGTGAAAGCAAAAATGTGCCAGCGATTGCGCTACAGGCTGACTTATCTCAACCTGATGCAGTCGCGGCTATGTTTAGTCAAATGCCAGTGAAGCCATTGTATATCGTTAATAATGCTTCGATTGATCATGTAGGTCTCTTGAGCGACGTGACCCCAGAATTATTTGATCAATTGGTTCGAGTTAACATAGGCTCTTGTTTTTTTGTATCGCAGCAAGGACTTCCAGCAATGCTACAGGCTAGATTTGGGCGAATTGTTACCATCTCCTCGATATGGGGAGAGATAGGTGCATCGTGTGAGGTTTTATATTCCATGACAAAAGGTGCTATTCTTAGTTTTACAAAAGCATTGGCTAAAGAAGTGGCACGTAACCACATTACAGTTAATGCGGTCTCGCCAGGTGCAATTTTAGGTGGAATGATGGATCGGTTTACTTTGGAAGAAAGAGAGGCTGTATCCGAAGAAATTCCAATGGGACGACTTGGACGACCAGAAGAGATAGCCGCAGCAGTTTCCTTCTTATTCCAAAAGGAGGCTGGGTATATTACTGGTCAAACCATTTCGGTTAATGGTGGCTGGCATACCTAGAAATGAAAACATGGATGTAGTAAAAGCTCAGTAACTTTTCCTTCTTCTTGTATAAAAATCAGGACTGAAACGCATTCTAATTCTGAGCGGACATGAAAAAGCGTCCGAAGAGTGCTTAAGGAGGGATTGGGATGTCAGTACTTGATAACTTTAGTGATTGGAAAGGTTTTTTATCTGAACGTGTCCAACAAGCTACACAAGCTGGTATGAACTCCGATACCATTCAAAATGTAGCATTTCAAATCGGTGGATACCTTGCTGATCAGGTTGATCCGAAAAACGAACAAGAACGTTTACTTAAACAACTATGGGATGCTGGTGATGACGAGCAACGTCGCGCCCTAGCTAGTGTCATGGTTAAGCTTGTAAGCGATGGTAAAATGGAATAGATTTTTCTTTTGAGGAAAAGTAGCTCTTACGTTAGAAAAGACGTAAGGGCTGTTTTTTATACGAAGAAATGTAAGAAAAGCAGACAGATTAAAATAAGCGTATTTTTTATAAGAGAATAATAAGTTGAACGGCGCATAGAAATGATTATTGATAAACAAAAGAGCGAGCCGCTGATAAAGTGCAGTAAAAGAATTTTTATTGGTATCATTGGCATGTTTTCTGCATTTTTTCTTTGTCCTTCTACATGCAAATGGTATACTATTGTTGAAAAGCCATCTATCACGGGGGAAGAACAAGTAGGATTGTTCTTACAGAAAAAAAGGGGATACATGATGCTCACGGAGGAGAAGGAATTTTTTGAGTGGTATTTAGAATATCGCTTAATAAAGGATCGTCCTGGTTTGCTAGGAGACTTAGCTTCTATTCTGGGGATGCTTAACATCAACATTCGTACAATTAATGGTGTTCAAACCAATACGCGAGGAATGTTATTATCCACAGATGACAATGATAAGATTGAAGCCTTGCGTAGCCTGTTGTTAAAAGTAAGCAATATTGAAATTAACAAGCTACGTCCGCCTACCATGCTTGACCGTCTAGCTGTTCGTCACGGACGTTATATCGAACGTGATGCGGAAGATAAAAAAACATTTCGCTTTATTCGTGACGAATTAGGAATTCTGGTTGATTTTCTAGGAGAGCTATTTAAAAAAGAGGGGCATCAATTAATCGGAATTCGTGGAATGCCTCGGGTAGGTAAAACAGAGTCTATGATCGCAGCCAGTGTATCCTCCAATAAGCGCTGGACGTTTATTTCATCAACTTTATTAAGACAAACAGTTCGTAGTTCCTTGACCGTTGATGAAATGACAGCTAATCATGTATATTTGATTGATGGGATCGTCTCAACCATGCGTTCAACGGAACGTCATCACAGCTTGTTGCGTGAGATTATGGCTTTCCCAGCTACTAAAGTCATTGAACACCCTGATATTTTTGCAAGAGAGACAGAGTACAAGCTGTCTGATTTCCACTACATTATTGAGTTGAGACATCATCCCGATGAAGAGATTACATATGAATTAATCAACACGAGAAGTTTTAATGACTTCGAGATGACGTAAGGAGGCTACATTGTGTCTGAGCTCGGCCAAGTATTGAAGAGAGCAAGAGAAGAAAAAGGAATCTCGCTCAATGATATACAAAAAATGACAAAAATCCAAACCAGATATTTAGAAGCGATTGAGCGGGGAGATTTTCACATGTTACCCGGCCACTTTTATGCAAGAGCTTTTATCAAAAGCTATGCGGAAGCGGTAGGATTGGATCCTAATCAGATCGTAGAGCATTACCAGGCCGACTTGCCATCCCAACCGCCACAAGAAGAGGTGGAACGATTACAAAGACGCCATGTGGTTCAAAGGCGATCACCTTTTCAAACCGGTAGCTGGGTAGCTCCTACTTTATTAACACTATTTATCATCTTAGTTCTTGGCGTTGCTTATATGGCACTAGTGAACCGGGATAGTACACCACCTACTGTGCAAAAGCCAGCTGAAGGTATCATTGATACCACACAAGGTGGAGGAGGGACTCCTACGCCGAATCAAACTCCGGGTCAAGGACAGGTTCCGACTACTCCTGGAACAGCTACACCGCCGGCAACGACAACTCCTCCAGATGTTACGATGCCTGATGAGAATTTACCTGAGACGGATGGGGCTGGGGCTGCGGGTACACTTACTTTTGAATCCCAGCAAGGAAAGACTTACAATTATAAGGTTGGTAATACGGATAAAATCTCAGTGACAATTAAAGCAACCCATGGTGCTTGCTGGGTACAGGTGCGAGATAAAGATCGAGGGAAAAAACTATTTGAATCTACTCTTCAAAAAGGCGAAGAAAAAACAATAGAGGCGCAAGATACTGCTTTTCTGCATGTAGGTTATTCGCCTGCTATTGAAATAATAGTTAACCAGGTTCCAATCACAATGAGTGATATTAAAGCGCAAACGGCTAAGTTTAATTTCACTTTGCAAAAAGACGAAGTGCCGGCACAATAACTTTTTATAAGCTCATGGACTCCCGTTTCACTATCAAAAGTGAGGCGGGAGTTTTTTAGCAGAAGGACTTATTTATAAGCGAACATGATTGTATCTGCAATCAGAGTTAACCCATATAGGATACAGGCTTTGAACGCTTGAAAACGGTTGATTTTAAGTGCTACTCTTTTTGACTACTCGCCTTTGCTTATATTATACTGGTTAGGTGAATTTGGGCTGGAATATGCAATTGGAGGAAGAGAAATGACCGAAAAGACAACACCCCGTGAAAAGGTTGCCATAGTAACCTTGGGTTGTGAGAAGAATCTGGTCGATTCAGATATGATGGCACATCTGATCGATGAGAAGGGTTATGAGTTAGTTGATAATCCAGATGATGCAACTGTCGTTATCGTGAATACCTGTGGATTCATCGATGCTGCAAAAGAAGAGTCTGTGAACAAGATTTTAGACATGGCCGAGTTAAAAGAGAGCGGAAAATTAAAGTCGTTGGTAGTAGCTGGCTGTTTAACCCAACGCTATAAAGAAGATTTATTACATGAGATTCCTGAAGTGGATGGTATTGTTGGAACCGGCGATTTTATGTCAATTATTAACGTGATTGAAGACACGCTCATTGGTAAACGTACAAGCCTGATCGGCAATCCCGTGTTTAACTACGAGCAAGTGGTTAAACGTAAGGTAAAAGAAGGAACTTATACAACATATACAAAAATTGCAGAAGGCTGTGATAACAATTGCACATTCTGTAGTATCCCACTCATGCGCGGTAAATTTCGCAGTCGTTCAATTGAATCTATCGTAGAGGAAGCGACATATCTGGCAACGAAAGGCATTGTGGAAATTTCGCTAATCGCCCAGGATTCAACGAACTACGGTATGGATTTATACGGTAAGCTAATGCTACCTGAGCTATTGAACAGACTGTCTGAAGTAGACGGCATTGAGTGGGTTCGACTACACTATGCATACCCAGGGTTCTTTACAGATGAGTTAATTGAAACGTTTGCTAAAAACCCGAAAGTTTGTAAGTATATTGATATGCCTTTGCAACACTCAGAGGACGCCATTCTGAAACGGATGCGCCGTCCGGGACGTCAAACCGATATTCGTAAGCTTGTTGCTAAAATCCGCGCTGAAGTACCGGATGTAGCTTTGAGAACCTCTTTAATTGTTGGGTTCCCAGGGGAAACAGAAGAGGATTTCTTGAAGCTCTGTGATTTTGTGAAAGACATTAAGTTTGATCGTCTAGGTGTGTTTACGTATTCGAATGAAGACGATACTCCTGCGACACGCCTGCCTGATCAGATTGATGAGGATGTCAAAGAAAAACGCGCTAATATATTGATGGAAATTCAACGTGAGATTGCTAACGAGAAGAATGGTCAATACGTGGGTAAGGTATTGGATGTCCTAGTAGAGAGATACGAAGGTAGAAACAACATTTACGTAGGCCGTACCCAGTACGATGCTCCAGAAATCGATGGGGAAGTCTTTATTTCAAATTATCAAGGAGAACTAGGTAAGATTGTAAAGGTGAGAATTACCCACTCATACGATTATGATCTAGCTGGGGAGGTTATTTAGTTGAATCTTGCCAACCGCATCACGCTTGCCAGAATTTTTCTGGTCCCTGTCGTCATGTTTTTTCTACTAGTAGAATACAAATTTGGCACGTTTACCATCGGGACTCTAACTATGACGTACAATGAGCTGATAGCGGCTTTGGTATTCATCTTGGCAGCCAGCACAGATGGTCTAGATGGGTACATTGCCCGTAAGCGGAAGATTGTTACGAATTTGGGCAAATTTTTAGATCCACTGGCGGACAAATTGTTGGTATCGGCTTCGCTTATTTCTCTTGTTGAGATGCAACGAATCGAAGCGTGGGTCGTTATAGTAATTATTAGTCGGGAATTTGCAGTGACAGGTCTACGAATGATTGCAGCGGCGGAAGGAAAGGTTATTGCCGCAAGCGCGTGGGGAAAAATTAAGACATGGGTTCAAATCGTAGCGATTGCTGTCTTAATGATGAATAATTTCCCGTTTGAGTTTGTCGGCATACCTTTTGACAAAATCGCGATTTGGGCAATGGTCCTGATTACCCTTTGGTCGGGGTATGACTATTTTTCTAAGAATCGCAATGTCATTCAATATTCGTAAAAGATTGGGATGAAGAGTGATGAAAGCGGAAATAATCGCGGTTGGAACTGAGTTATTACTTGGACAAATTGCTAATACAAACGCGCAGTTTTTATCGCAAAAGCTAGCAGAAGTAGGAATCAATGTTTATTATCACATAACAGTTGGCGATAATTATGAACGAATGCTACAAGTGATAGAACGTGCGAAATCGCGTTCCGATCTCATCATTTTTACCGGGGGGTTGGGCCCTACGCAGGATGATTTGACCAAAGACGTAGTGGCCGACCATCTTGGTCACAAGCTAGTCACGGATGAAAAAGCAATGGCGAACATTCGTGATTTTTTTGAGAGACGCGGTACTGACATGACTGAAAATAATCGTAAGCAAGCCCTTGTAATTGAGGGATCGACAGTCTTTGATAATGATCACGGAATGGCACCAGGAATGGGGATTACCCAAGAGGGCGTTACATATGTCTTGTTGCCTGGTCCCCCAAGCGAAATGTATCCGATGATGGAAAATTATGTGATGCCGTTTTTGGCTTCTTTAGGAAATGAGCATCAAATCTTTCATTCTCGTGTCTTTCGCTTTTTTGGTATCGGAGAATCTCTGTTAGAGGCAAAGTTGATAGACTTAATTGAGGAGCAATCCAATCCGACAATTGCCCCCTATGCCAAGGAGTTTGAGGTGACGTTGCGCATTACGGCTCGCGCTACCTCTGTGGAGCAAGCAGAGAGATTGCTACGTCCTGTTGAAGAGGAGATTCGCAATCGTGTAGGTGAGTTTATATATGCAGTAGGGGAATCTCCGTTGCATCAGGTGCTTTATGAGCAGCTACTAGTAAAACAAGAGACGATTTCTTTTGCTGAAAGCTGTACAGGGGGCACTGTTTCACAACTGCTTACCTCGGTTCCCGGTGCGTCGCAGGTATATCGAGGAGGAATTGTTTGCTATTCCAATGAAATCAAGCATCAATGGCTGGATGTGCCTCTTGAAGTCTTAGAGACAGAAGGGGCTGTCAGTGAAACAACGGCTCGGCTTTTAGCTGAGAATATTCGCCAAAAGATGGGCACAACCTATGGCGTTTCTGTTACCGGTGTAGCAGGACCTGAGTCTTCCGAGGGAAAACCTGTGGGACTGGTCTATATCGGAATCGCCAGTGAGAAGCAGCCTACTTTGGTAAAAAAGGTGCAAGTTGCGGGACAGCGCAGAGCGATAATTGGGCGTGTTGCCAAGAATGCTCTATATTATGCGCTCCAGCAGCTTCACTGTAATGACTAAAAGAAAGGTGACTATCATGACGATTTTTTCAGATTTAGCTTTACATAAAAATGTGTTGCAAGCTATTCATGATATGGGCTTTGAAGAACCATCACCAATTCAGGCGGCTTGCATTCCTAAAATACTAGAGGGTGGCGACCTGATCGGACAGGCTCAAACAGGTACAGGGAAAACGGCTGCGTTTGGTATCCCGTTGGCTGAGGTCTTAAACCCTACTAACAACCGTATACAGGCGATTGTTTTGACTCCGACTCGCGAACTCGCTATACAGGTGGCGGGAGAATTAGTGAGAATATGCAAATACAAAAAAATTCGCACACTCCCTATCTACGGTGGGCAATCAATTAGCCATCAGATTCGTGCACTTCGACAAGGCGTGCATGTGGTGATTGGTACACCTGGGCGTGTTTTGGACCATTTGCGCCGCAAGACACTCCATTTGGAAAATGTGAAAATGCTTGTTCTCGATGAAGCAGATGAAATGCTGGACATGGGCTTTATTGAAGATATCGAGACCATTCTTAGCCACATGAAAGCTGAGCGTCAAACCTTGCTTTTCTCAGCAACCATGCCTCCTGAAATCAAGCGTTTAGCTCATCGCTATATGAAAAATCCCGAGACTGTGGCTGTCAGCCGTGAAGAAGTAACAGCACCTTCTATTGAACAAGTGTATTATAAAGTTTTCGAACGTAATAAACGGGAGAGCCTATGCCGCATTCTCGATAGCCAGGATGTAGAGCTTGGCATTATTTTCTGTCGAACGAAGCGCGGGGTAGACGAATTGAGTGAGGCCTTACAAGCACGAGGCTATATGGCAGATGGCTTGCATGGCGACCTATCTCAAGCACAGCGCGACAAAGTAATGAAGGCCTTCCGGGAAGGTACGATTGAGTTTTTGATTGCTACAGATGTAGCAGCTCGTGGGATTGATGTAGGTAACGTCTCACATGTTATTAATTACGATATTCCACAGGACCCAGAAAGCTACGTACATCGGATCGGCCGTACTGGACGTGCTGGGCGTAAAGGGATAGCTATGACACTAGTCACTCCTCGGGAGATGCGTCAGTTAATGGTGATTCAAAAACAGACGAAAGCATCCTTGATTACTCGCACCGTGCCTACCTTGGAGGAGATTGCGGAGCGCAAACGTACTCAATTACGTGAACAGCTACGTTCGCTGATTGAAAGTGAGTCTGTGAATGGTATGTATCAAGAAATCGTGAATGAGCTAATGCAGGAGCATGACCCGGCTAAAGTTGCAGCCGCTGCTCTACATCTCGCGTTTCATACTGATCCGAGTGGAAATGATGAAGAAGAAGGGTACAATTTTGGTGAGACGGGCGCCGCAAGAGGAATGGTTCGTTTCTTCTTAAATGTAGGACGAAATGTGAACATGAAGCCTCAGGATCTTGTACGGGAGATTTCCGAATCGGTGGGCATTCCGGGCAAATCAGTAGGACGAATTGATATTTTTGAAAACTTCACGTTTGTAGAAGTCCCAGAAGATGTTGCTCCGTTTGTTTATGAGGCGTTAAGACAGACGCGTATCAACGGTAAACGTATTAATCTAGAGCCCGCAAAACCGCGGACACGTAAATCATAATTAGGCTGTACAGAAGGTTTTTTCACATGGAGGTTAAGTGAAAATGCCTTCTTTTTTCTATATAATTCCTATACGAATATTTGTTCGCAAAAAATACTTGGCAAACCCCTCTATCTCGATGTATGATACATACATAAGAAAAAGTTGAGTGGAACGAGAAAGGGAGTGTCACTATTGTCAGATCGTCGCGCTGCGCTTGAGAGTGCTTTAAGACAAATAGAAAAACAGTTCGGGAAAGGCTCCATCATGAAGATGGGAGAAATGGCACATTCACAGGTTTCTACTGTTTCAACAGGAGCCTTAGCTCTTGATATCGCACTTGGTGTCGGCGGTTTCCCACGTGGCCGTATTATTGAGATTTACGGGCCAGAATCCTCTGGTAAAACAACAGTTGCACTTCATGCCATTGCAGAAGTACAGAAGCAAGGTGGACAAGCAGCCTTTATTGATGCAGAGCATGCTCTAGACCCTGTTTATGCTGCTAAATTGGGTGTTAACATAGAAGAATTACTTTTATCCCAACCAGACACAGGAGAACAAGCTTTAGAAATTGCGGAAGCTCTCGTACGCTCTGGCGCTGTAGATATTATTGTAGTAGACTCCGTAGCGGCTTTGGTACCAAAAGCTGAGATTGAAGGAGAAATGGGTGACTCTCACGTTGGTCTACAAGCTCGTTTGATGTCTCAAGCTTTACGTAAGCTTTCTGGAGCTATCAATAAATCCAAAACGATTGCGATCTTTATTAACCAATTGCGTGAAAAAGTGGGCGTTATGTTTGGAAACCCAGAAACTACTCCTGGTGGACGTGCTTTGAAATTCTATGCTAGTGTACGTCTTGATGTGCGTAAAGCAGAGGGAATTAAACAAGGCAATGATATAGTAGGTACAAAGACTAAAATTAAAGTTGTAAAAAATAAAGTAGCTCCTCCGTTCAAAGTAGCCGAAGTCGATATTATGTATGGAGAAGGTATTTCTAAAGAAGGAAGTATTCTGGATATTGGAGCTGAGCTGGACATTGTTGCTAAAAGCGGCGCCTGGTATGCTTTTAATGAGGAACGTTTAGGTCAAGGCCGTGAAAATGCAAAACAGTTCTTGAAAGAGAATCCAGCTATTGCAGCTCAGATTGACCAAAAAATTCGAGAATATTACAGCTTGAATCCTAATTCCATCCCAGAGGGAGAAGCGGTTCTCGATCCAGAGCAGGATGAAGAGCCAACTTTTGATTTAGAGTAGAAGAGATGTAAGCCTGTCGTATTCTGTGCGGCAGGCTTTTTATGTGAAGACAAAGCAGTCTCGATTAGAATGGGAGGAAACATGAAAACCTCAGGGGTAATCACGGCCGTTCATAGGGATTCTAAAAGAAAACAAGTGTATTTAATTGATCTGGACAATGAATTTGCATTTGAAGTGCATGAGGAAGTCTTTATTAAGTACCATTTGATGAAGGGTACAGAGATAGATAGTAATTTTTTCGCAGAGGTTTTACGAGCGGATCATGAGAATAAAGCCTATTTGGCTGCTATTAATTATCTTAGCTATCGTCCACGGAGTTCTAGAGAAGTAGAAAGATATTTAATAGGGAAAGAGTTTTCACTAGAACTAGCGGAGCGAATAGTAGAGAAGTGTACGCGAGAAGGATATATAAACGATGAGCTATTTGCTAAAAAATGGGTAGAAGAGAGATTGCGTTTGAAGCCTAGAGGAGCCTATATGCTCAAGATGGAATTAAAGCAGAAGGGAATTGCCCCAAGTTTGATAGAGAAAGTATTGGGAAGAATAGAATATGAACAGGAGCTAGATGCAGCGCGTGGTTTGTTACGAGGAAAACTAGCAAGAATAACAGCTCCCATTGATCAAAAAACAGAGCATAAGCTCTTACAATTTTTATTACGGAAAGGATTTTCCCATTCCATTGTTCAACAGCTAAGAAATGAATGGAGAACAAAAAACTGGATGGAGGAAGATGACGAGTAGGGAGGGCGTATCCTCTAAATCCTTCCCTAGCGAAGCAATCCTACTCCCCACAAGGTCTACTCCTTGACAAGGCTTGTTCGCAAATAATAAAATAGGTTTGTATTACTTGGTGTTTGATAACTTTTTGCGATTAGCAATCCATAACTGAACATCCATGAGGCCTATGTCTATCATGATTGCAGTCGACCGAGTCGCATCGGTCTTGTTTTTTAGGCTATGGATGCCAAATGTTTCCTTCTTCGGTCTTACTTGTTTTTCATTTTGTGTACGAGATACGAAGATGATAGGAATCACCAAGAAAAAAATGATTTGTATGAGAAATGTAAAAGTCATAGACAAAGGAGGTGTAAGAGAACACGTATGGATCTATCTAACCCACTATTGTTAGTTTTGCTATTGTTGGTAGCACTAGCAATTGGTTTTGGGGTCGGATACTTCTTACGTAAATCCATTGCAGAAGCCAAAATTTCAAGCGCAGAAGAAGCGGCGAAGCAAATCGTCGAAGAAGCGAAACGCGATGCGGAGGCAGTGAAAAAGGAAAAAGTCTTAGAAGCCAAAGACGAAGTGTTTAAGCTGCGTACAGATGCTGATCACGAAATCAAAGAGCGTCGTAACGAAATTCAGCGTCAAGAGAGACGTATCCTTCAGAAAGAGGAGTCTCTTGACCGAAAGCTGGACCAATTGGAACGTAAAGAAGTAGAACAAAGCGACCGTGAAAAATCAATTACTGAGTTGCAAGCCAAGGTTGAGCAATTATATAAAGATCAAGTTGCTGAACTCGAACGCATTTCAGGACTAACTCAAGATGAAGCAAAAACAATTATTCTAACAAACGTAGAAAACGAAGTGCGCCATGACATGGCAATTATGATCAAGGATATTGAAACGCAAGCAAAAGAGGACGCTGATAAAAAAGCTCGTGAGATTATCACAACAGCAATCCAACGCTGCGCGGCTGATCATGTGGCAGAGACGACCGTTTCAGTTGTTACTCTTCCCAATGATGAAATGAAAGGTCGAATTATCGGTCGAGAAGGTCGTAACATTCGAGCACTAGAGACACTAACTGGTATTGATCTTATTATTGATGATACTCCTGAGGCAGTTATTCTTTCAGGCTTTGACCCGATTCGACGTGAAATTGCTAAAACGGCTCTCGATAAGCTGGTGGCAGACGGACGTATTCACCCAGCTCGTATTGAGGAAATGGTTGAGAAATCAAGACGTGAAGTAGATGAACGTATTCGTGAGTACGGGGAACAAGCAACATTTGAGACAGATGTACACGGATTACATCCTGATTTAATAAAGATTTTAGGACGTTTGCGTTACCGTACAAGTTACGGACAAAATGTCTTGAAACATTCAATGGAAGTAGCTCATCTTGCTGGCCTAATGGCTGCGGAATTAAAAGAAGACGTGAAACTGGCAAAAAGATCAGGTTTGCTACATGATATCGGTAAAGCAATTGATCATGAGGTAGAAGGCTCTCACGTAGAGATTGGTGTGGAACTAGCGAAGAAATACAATGAGCACCCTGTTGTTATCAACAGTATTGCTTCTCACCATGGTGATACAGAACCTACTTCTGTCATTGCGATGTTAGTAGCTGCAGCTGACGCCCTTTCTGCTGCACGTCCAGGCGCACGCCGTGAAACCTTGGAAACATATATTAAACGCTTAGAGAAACTTGAGGAAATCTCTGAGTCCTTCGATGGCGTAGAAAAATCATATGCAATCCAAGCAGGTCGAGAAGTACGCGTGATGGTACAGCCAGAAAAAATTGATGATGCTGAGTCAATGAGGCTAGCACGAGAAATTACGAAACGTATTGAAAATGAGCTGGATTATCCAGGACATATACGTGTAACGGTGATTCGGGAAACCCGCGCTGTTGAATACGCGAAGTAAAAATAAAGTGGCGAGACGCCACTTTATTTTTTTGACGGATAGAAATGTATCTACATTCTCATCTCTATACGTACAACCAAGTCCTGCTGGGGGTAGCGGATTGGTCATCGCCCATTTTTAGAATCAATAGTAGAGGTGATTAGAATGAAATTATTGTTCATTGGAGATATTGTAGGGTCTCCCGGAAGAGAAATTGTAAAAGATTATGTACCACGTTTGAAACGAAAATATGCACCTGATCTGATTGTAGTTAATGGTGAAAATTCGGCACATGGTCGTGGAATTACACGAAAAATTGCTAATGAGCTTTTTCAGGTGGGTGTTCAGGCGATCACGATGGGGAATCATACATGGGATAATCGAGAAGTTTTTGATTTTATAGATGAGGATTCACGTATTGTTCGCCCAGCGAACTTTCCGGAGGGGACCCCAGGTAGAGGTCTTACCTATGTCCAAACACATGTGGGAGAGGTAGCCATCATTAACGTGCAGGGAAGAACCTTTTTACCACCATTGATGTGTCCATTTGAAACGGCAGAGCGGCTAGTAGAAGAAGCAAGAAAGCGCACCAAATTTATTTTTGTGGATGTGCATGCTGAGGCTACTTCAGAAAAACAGGCACTAGGCTGGTATCTGGATGGGAAAATTAGTGCCATGGTTGGAACACATACACATGTACAAACAGGAGACGAACGAATCTTACCTAATGGGACCGGCTATATTACCGATGCAGGAATGTGCGGTCCAACAGATGGGATTCTGGGTATGGAACGGAGCGCAGTGATAAAGAAATTCTTAACACAATTACCTGTCAGATTTGAAGTGGCAGAAGGGCCGACACAATTAAACGGTGTTCTCTTTACCCTCGATAATTCCACAGGAAAAACGAAAAAGATAGATCGAATTCGAATTGACGCAGCTTGTCCTTTTATGGAATAATACAAGGTAGATTCGAATTTTGCGAATATTAATCGTAAAAGGCAGGAATTTTTAGGGGTTATGCGAATATCATTCTAGAGATAAGAGTTATTTCTATCTGACGGGAGGTACAAAGGATGGACGTATTAAAAGTTTCAGCAAAGTCTAACCCCAACTCTGTTGCTGGTGCTCTTGCAGGCGTACTCCGTGAGCGTGGGGCCGCCGAGATTCAAGCCATTGGAGCGGGGGCGCTCAATCAAGCTGTTAAGGCAGTAGCTATCGCACGTGGGTTCGTAGCGCCTAGTGGTGTCGATTTGATCTGTATCCCAGCCTTTACAGACATAATAATTGATGGAGAAGAACGTACTGCCATAAAATTAATTGTAGAACCCAGATGATAGAGAACTAAACTGCCTATTCACCTGTTTGTCCTCTTGGAATAAACAGGTTTTTTATTTGCCGAATAGCAGACAAGCCTGTTAAAGCATAGAGAGTTAGATGCCAAGCCTCTCAGTCGATTGGCTTGGCTTTCTTATCGTTTTTACATATAATTATTTCAAAAATACATCGTAAAAAAGATGTACAAGCAGTCAAAAAAACAAATAAATAAACATGACTTGCTTTCAGCACGAAAATCAACGAAGATATAAAGAATAGCTAATGAATCAACTTCAACAGAAGGACAAAACCTTCTAAATTTTTAGTAAAAATAGTTGCGACTTTATGGGAACATGTTACAATTACTTGAGAAGATCATTAATATACCGAGTACATTTATTAACACAATGCAACCATCTTTAGTAAAAGCACTTGCAATTTGAATAAGCTAGGTCTAAAATTGGTTTTGTTTATACACAAATTCTTCACAATTTGTCTACTATATTACATAGACAAATACTGATTGAACAGATGTGTGCAGTTCGGATTGAATGATGATTGTAGATTTTCTCACAGTCGCTGAAGGGGTGGAATTTCATGATTAGTCAACTTTCTTGGAAAGTTGGAGGACAACAAGGGGAAGGTATTGAAAGTACAGGTGAAATCTTCTCTATTGCCATGAACCGCATGGGTTATTATCTGTATGGTTACCGTCATTTCTCCTCGCGTATTAAAGGAGGACACACCAATAACAAGATTCGTGTGAGCACGAAGCCTGTTCAGGCCATTTCGGATGTCCTAGATATGTTGGTAGCGTTTGATCAGGAAACGATTGATGTAAATGCTCCAGAGCTACGTGAAGGCGGAGTCATCATAGCAGATGCTAAATTCAACCCAGTGTTGCCAGAAGGGATACAGTCTGTCCGCCTATTAGCTGTTCCACTAACTCAAATTGCTGATGAATTGGGTACTTCCTTAATGAAGAACATGGTATCCATTGGGGCAACCAGCGCAATTTTGGGTATTCCAGTTGAGGGATACCGAAACATTGTAGAGGACATGTTCTTGCGTAAAGGTGAAAAAGTAGTCGAATTAAACATGCAAGCGATTACTCGTGGAGCACAATTTGTAAATGAATTAACAGGTGGACAACTTCCAGAGTTCCAACTAGAACCGGCAGATGGAAATAAACGTCTTTTCATGATCGGCAATGATGCGATAGCTCTAGGCTGTTTGACGGCTGGAGTCCGCTTTATGCCTGCATACCCAATCACACCAGCGTCTGAGATCATGGAATATCTTATTAAAAAACTACCGAAATTTGGCGGTACAGTTATACAAACAGAGGATGAGATTGCCGCTATTACGATGGCAATTGGAGCTAGCTATGGTGGTGTACGTACCTTGACAGCATCAGCCGGTCCAGGTCTGTCTCTGATGATGGAGGCAATCGGTTTAGCAGGAATGACCGAGATGCCTGTCGTGATTGTAGATACACAACGTGGCGGTCCGTCTACAGGTTTACCTACAAAACAAGAGCAATCAGATGTTAATGCCATGATCAATGGTACACATGGTGAAATTCCTAAGGTAGTAATGGCACCTACATCGGTTGAAGAGTGCTTCTATGATGCAGTAGAGGCTTTTAATATTGCGGAAGAATATCAAGTCCCTGTTATTTTGATTACGGATTTGGCATTGTCACTTGGTAAGCAAACCGTTGAACCGCTTGATTATAAACGTGTTGAGATTCGTCGAGGAAAGCTGCTTGCGGGTCAGGAGCTTCCAGAAACTGAAGCTGGAGCGATGTTCCAGCGATATCAAGTAACAGAGGATGGTGTATCTCCACGCGTCATTCCAGGACAAAAGTATGGTCTTCACCACGTTACAGGGGTAGAGCATGACCAAACAGGTAAACCGTCGGAAAGCCCAACTAACCGTAAGGCGCAAATGGATAAACGTTTACGAAAATTAGACGTGCTTCCTTCTAAATTCCCTACACCGGTTCGCATTAATGGTGAAGGCGTAGAATCTGATGTACTGTTGGTTTCGATCAACTCTGTCGGAGGTACCGTGGAAGAAGCGCGTACACGCTTGGAAGCGGACGGTTTAAAGGTAAATCATGCTCAAATTCGATTGCTTCATCCGTTCCCTGTAGAAGCAATCAAGCCATACGTAGATCAAGCTAAAAAAATTATTGTAGTTGAAAATAACGCGACTGGTCAAATCGCCAACCTAGTGAAATTGAATGTAGGCTGTGCTGACAGACTGGAGAACGTAGTAAAATACGATGGGAATCCGTTCTTGCCGAACGAAATTTATACACAAGTCAAGGGGCTGATAAAAGATGGCGACGTTCAAAGAGTTTCGCAATAGTACCAAGCCAAACTGGTGTCCAGGGTGTGGTGACTTCTCCGTACAAGCTGCGATTCAGCGGGCAGCAGCAAACGTGGGATTAGAACCAGAAAACTTGGCCGTCGTGTCTGGTATTGGTTGTTCAGGACGTATTTCAGGCTATATTAATTGCTACGGCTTCCACGGTGTGCATGGCCGAGCTTTACCAATTGCCCAAGGTCTAAAAATGGCAAACCGTGAATTAACTGTCATTGCTTCTGGTGGAGACGGAGATGGTTTCGCTATTGGTATGGGGCATACTGTACATGCGATTCGTCGCAATATGGATATTACGTATATTGTGATGGATAACCAGATTTATGGACTTACTAAAGGTCAAACATCGCCACGCTCTGCGGCAGGTTTTGTGACGAAATCTACCCCTGCTGGCGCGATTGAACAAGCTATTTCTCCTATCGAATTAGCTCTGTCAGCGGGAGCTACTTTTGTGGCTCAGTCCGTATCTAGTGATTTAAAAGGTTTGACAGATGTTATTGAAAAGGGAATACAACATAAGGGCTTCTCGTTAATTAACGTATTCAGCCCCTGTGTAACCTTTAATAAAGTAAACACATATGACTGGTTCAAGCAAAATATTGTTCCAGTTGATAGCATTGAAGGCTATGAAAAGCACAATAAAATTATGGCAATGTCCCATTCGATGGCGAACAATGGCCTGCTAACAGGTATTATCTATCAAAATACAGAGCAACAGCGCTACGAGGACTTGGTTAAAGGATTTGATCAAGAAGCCCTTGTGAAAAAGGATTTGCATCTTGGTGAAGAGCTCTTTAATCAATTACAAGCGGAATTTGCGTAAGGCAAATGCAAGTATAACGATGCTTACCTCATAAAAACATCCCTTCATCTACACTTGGCAGCAAAACGGATTTCTTTTGCTACAATAGTGTTTATGAGGGGATGTTTTTTTGAGGATGGGCGGGGAATTTTGACATGATCATACCATACAAGCAAGCTGATTCTAGTAACATACAAAAATCAGCTTATGCGCATGCAAATATCAATTCAATTGCTTTGATCGATCCATCATTTGGCGATAAAATAGCATCACCAAAAAGAACACGACAATCTGTCCAAAAAGCGGGTACAATATAGTAAGCAAAGAACTAAATCCTACGAAGCTAACTCCATAGCAGATTAGCAGTATGATCAATAGGATTAGTGAAAAATGAACGTTAATATAGCTTTTCACCTGTTCAACTAATCCAAACAGATTGGCAACGAGCGAGGAGAAAACCTCCGCATAGACCAATAATGCAAAAAGAAAGGTAATCGTTTTCCCTAGTCCAGACAAAATGAAAATAGTAGGCGTATCTACAAATTGAACGTGGGGCATATTGTCCAATAATGATGCATATGCGAGAAAGAGAAGCAAGCCAATACCTAAACCGCCAACTAAACCTCCGTAAATCAAAGTACGCCTATAGGGGCACTCACGTCCAATAGGGACTAGGACTGCTTGGGCTAATGCAACGTTTAGTGATACATAATAGATGGGAGATTGGAGCCATCCGTCAGCTTCTAGTTCATCAAGAGGCAAGCCGGCTACGGAGGCAGTGCTATCCCAAGGCTTCGTGTAGAAAAAGACAAGTAGCGTAAATCCAATAAGGATTGGAACAAAAATACTATTTACCATATGAATAGCACCCATACCTCTAGCTGTTACCAGGAAAATAAATATCATACTTACCCAAATTCCAAGCTGAGCTGGTAAATGGAACGATTCTTTAAAAAGTGAACCAGTAAAAGCAAGCATGACGGAAGTTGTCCCGATGAGAACTAGGAGTAATATTGTATTAAAAAAAGTGCCGATCGTTTTGCCAAACAGGTAGAAGCTAACTTCCTGATAGGATTTGGCCTGTATACGCTGTGCTACCAGCATAACCTGTATAGCAGACCAGACAAATAATAGACTAGCAATGCCAATGCCAACTAAGCCATAGGGTCCAAACCGTACAAAAAATTCGAGAATCTCTCGACCTGAAGCAAATCCAGCGCCTACAACCGTTCCGATATAAGTAAAGGCGATCTGCAAAATAGTTTTCCATGAATTTTGCATTGAGTACCTCCTGTCCACCATACTACATCCTATGAAATGGAGAGTGAAAACATGCGTATGACTGTGTTAGGCTTTCAATCACCGTATCCAGGACCTGGAGGAGCTACCCCTGGTTATTTATTACAAACAGAATCAAAGAATATATTAATTGATTGTGGGAGCGGGGTAATTAGTCAGGTAACAAAATACATACCAATTCATCAGCTAGATGCGATTTTCTTATCACATTATCATCAAGATCATATTGCTGATGTTGGAGTTTTGCAGTATGGTTTGAATGTGCATCAAAGAGTAGAAGGGATTCGTGCCAATCAACCTGTACCCATTTATGCTCCGACAGAGCCAGTCGAATTTAGCAGTCAAATGGCCTATAAAGAAGCAACAGTTTTTAAGCCGATAACTGAGCAGACAGACGTAATTGTAGGAGACATCACTATTCGTTTTGTTAAAACAGATCACCCCATTTTATGTTATGCCATGATGTTTACGTATAATGGAAAAACAATCCTCTATGGTGCAGATACAGGGATGCAAACGAATTGGGAGAGGGTTATGGAGCCTGATTTATTTATATGTGAAGGAACGTATCTTGACGGCTTTGAACCGAACAAGCCGACTGGCCATTTATCAGTGCGGCAAGCTGCTCAGATTGCCAATGATATAAAAGCAAAAGCATTATTAATTACGCATCTATTTCATAATACAAAAGACGAGGATGTATACGAGCAAGCAAGCTCATATGGGGAATCATGCTATGTTGCAAGGATAGGATTACAGATAGAGATATAAAAAGGAGAGAGCCAACGTGTTTCCAAATGTTTTAGAAGTTGTACGTCAATATATTAGAGAACGAGTAGAAGAAGGAGAGACGGTAGTGGACGCCACTATGGGCAATGGAAATGACACATTATTTCTTGCTCAGCTAGTTGGGGAAAGAGGAAAAGTGTACGCTTATGATGTTCAATCAGAAGCGATTGAGAAAACCCGAGCACGTTTAGAACGCGAACAGGTAGTAGAGCGGGTGAATTTATTATTAACCAGCCACGAGCAAATGAAAGAGATTCCGGTAGCAATCGGAGCTGTTATGTTTAATTTAGGATATTTACCAGGTGGAAATAAGGATATTACGACACAGGCTAATACCACCATTCGTGCTATTGAAGCCGGATTGGATAAGCTCAGGACTGGTGGAATCATGACGATCATTATTTATTGGGGGCACGAAGCAGGGGCTGTAGAGAAGGAGGCGGTTGTTGATTATTGTGAAAAACTACCGCAGACAGAATACCTTGTGCTTCGTTATCAATATATGAATCAACAAAACCAAGCTCCTTTTATCATTGCCATTGAAAAAAGATAAGACAAAACAGATATCGTCAGCCCTAGCCGAGTAATGGACCTATTCATTACTCGTTTTTTTTTTAGTTGAAATCAAGCAGATAAAAAATAGGCAACCCATCTGTCTGCGGCCTACATAGAGTAATAAAAAAGAAAAATGTACTGAAGAAATGATGTAGGAAGGGATGAATGTGGAAAAAATCGGAATCATGCTTGATAAGAAAGTTATTTCCTTGAACAGACGACGACGACACACCTATGAGCGGCTGGCTTTTTATGTAGAGATTGGGGCTAGGCTTGGACTAGAGACTGTGTTTTTTCATGCTGATCAAATTAACTTTGCCACGAATAAAATTAAAGGCTATGTATGGAGAGATAAGAAGCTGGTACCATCCACTTTTATAATCCCAAAAGTCATTCACAATCGATTACTTTCTGGCAAGAAAGCTACGATTTTTCGGATAAAAAAATTAGAAAAAATAAGCCAAGTGTATAACGGAATTGTCACACGCAATAAATGGAGGGTGCACAAGAGACTGTGGGGACAGGATAATTTACGTCATTACATTCCAGAAACCAAGCTATTTCGTAAACAAGCCTTTACCGACATGCTGAATAAATATTCTTTTATCTACATCAAACCCGTAGTCGGATCAGTAGGGATCGGAGTTGCTCGAATAGAACGTAAGGCAGAGGAATATTTTTTCTACTCGTCGCAAACAAAGGAAAGCTTTCAGCATGTAGAAGAACTTGTACAGTTTGTGGAAAACTGGATCAAGAACAAAACCTACATTATTCAACAAGGTATTCCGCTTTGCAAGTATCAGGATCGAACTTTTGATGTGCGTGTTTCTATTCAAAAAAATCAACTGCATGAATGGAAGATATCAGGGATGGTAGCGAAGTTGGAAAACCCTACCAATAAATTAAGTAACTTAGCACAAGGTGGTAGGGCAGAACAATTGGAAACAGTTCTGGCCTCGCTGTTTGCTACTCAAAGTATTCCCGTCATTGTGAATCGTTTGAAGGCTGCATGCTTTGCCATTGTAGAGGAGCTAGAACAACATGAAACGTCACTAGCTGATCTGGGCTTAGATATGGGGATTGACCGGTCTGGATTACCATATTTTATAGAGGCGAACGTAAGGGATCAAAGATACTCATTTTTTAAAGCAGGTGAGAAGGCCATGTTTTATCAATCTTATAAAACACCACTTGAATATGGAGCTACTCTGTACAAAAAGAAAAAATGATGATTAGTAGACTGCTAGACGGCCAGACATCATGCTATTGGTTACGGGAAAATAGAAAAAGCGTGTGTGTAATAAAAGGCCTGCTCCAAGTTGGATGCGGGCCTTTCCTTCATTTCTAACATCACCATGGGGTGTGGGTCTGAGACTGTATTATTCGGCGTTACGGAAATGGTGGTACACGAGGGCAAGAACTGCTTTACGAGTCAAAATTCCTTCAAAAACACCTTGCTCATCCTCGACACACACAAACGGATGATTAATGGATAATTCTAGAGCGCGTTGAAAAGAGTCAGTAGGGCGTAAACGAGGGATGTTATGTTCCATGACCTCTTCTACATGATGCTCATGTAATGTTTCATACTCCACACGCTCTAAACCTAGAATGGATTCCAGTATCATTGTTTTACTAATTTGTCCCATCACTTTATAGGAAGAGTCCAATACAGGAATGGCCGAATATCTGCTTTTCACCAATACTAATAAAGCGTGTTCCAAAGAATTGCCCAATTGAACATGAGCTACTTTTGAGGCGGGCAATATTAAATCCATAATCGGGTAATTGAAAATATGCTTAGCTTGAGGATTAATCAATGCAAGATCCTCCTTACCTTTCATTGTTAATGGACATTCTTCTTGTATTGTATAAAAAATTAAGCAAAAATGCATTTTTTTCTCTATTTGAAATGAGTTGAAAAACAGTGTAGAAGTAGCTTGAGCAAATTTTTATAAGTCCTGACTATCCTAAATCTTTTATGTATGCTGCCCATTTTGTCTCAAAATAGATGAAAAAGAAAAAACCTGAGCGGGTCAATCCTCAGGTTTTTTAAATGAGAAGATGTCTTTTTTATAGATATGCAAAAGACCTCATTGATTATGAGTTTATTTTTGTAACCGCCAATCAGATTGTTGAATCTCTGCTGCGGTATAAGAGAAGAGGCCAAGGCGTCCCGTTAAATGCTGGATTGCGACTTCTTTATCCGCTTCTGTCAAAGGTAATTCTCCCTTGGGAGCTGTCCATTTGTTTGAGATAGCAGAATAAAGCTGTTCTTTTACTTCATCTACGGAGATGGCACGTCCCATATGCTCGGAGATACTGCCGATAGTCTCCTTTCGAACGGCAGGAACAGGGCGCTGGGCTACTTCCATTTCATAAAGTCCAGCTTGATGATAGAAGTCTTCCATCAGGGCTCCGCGTTCTATTCCACTACCCTCAATATTGATACAGAGCTGTAAAATGGAACCATAGCGGGTACGGCGTTGAGCCATTCCACCAATTTTTTTACCAGAAAGCGCAAAATCATAGTCACCTACACAATAGGAATCTACGACTTCTCCCAGTTCAATCTTTCCGTAGTCAGCAAGTCCGACTGATAGAATATCAGCAGCTAGCTTATAAAAATCATCAATTGCCAGATTGCATTGTGGGAATAAAATAGCCATATTTAAAACACCGCTGTCCAGTGGAACACATGCGCCGCCCGAGGAACGGAGGAGAGCCGAGTACCCTTCATAACTGTATGCCTTCAAGGCTTGCTCTAAGTGCGGAAGCTTGGCGTCACGTCGTCCCAACCAAAAAGCTTTATCATAAATCCATAAATGGATAATTGGTTTTGCATTAGGCTCTTTCATAGCAGTAGCTAATGCTTCATCCAATGCGATCGGTTCTACCGGAGATTGTCGGTAGATGCCCGAGTCAATCCAGGTAAATGGAGAGTGCAGTAGTTCAGAATACACAGTAAAACCCCTTCCCAAATACCCTCCTGTAAGAGAGGTGTCTTTCTCCATTATACACATGTCATGAAAATCTCTGCTAGGAAAAAGGAGTATTCAGAAAAGATGGATTTTTCGGTGTGATTTGTTTAATATATGAGGAGAAAGTCAAGAAGTCCATGTAAGAGAGGAAGAGCGATTTGTCAGAGGAGGTAACTGTAGTCCTTGTACCCATGGAAGAGCGGGATAAAGGTGAATATGATCGATTGTTGTTAGAGGCTGATGAATCAGAAGAGATGATTGCACGCTATAAGCATCGTGGAGATATGTACGCTGCTTATACAGAGGAGCGTTTGCTTGGTATCGCCATTTTGCTTCCGTGTACCGAAGAAATGGTCGAAATTAAAAATATTGCGGTATGTAGAGGAGAGCAGGGAAAGGGCTACGGCAAACAATTCATTTCGTGTTTGGAAGAGAAGGCTAAAGAAGGCAACTATAAGGTGATGGTTGTAGGAACAGCGAATTCTAGCTTGGATAATCTAGCGTTTTATCAAAAGGTAGGGTTTCGAATTACAGGAATCAAAGCCGATTTCTTTTTGCAATATCCCTATCCAATTTGGGAAAATGGAATTCGTGCTTTAGATATGGTGATTTTAAAAAAAAATCTGTAAAACAGCAAAACAAAAGCTGGCTTCCCAGAACATTTCGCCAAAGGTACCAAACAATAATAATGGTACCTTTATCATATAACGAAATGTTCAGGGGACCAGCTTTTTTTATTTTTTCGTAGCGGTAAATGTGAAATTGTCAAACCAGGTAGTCTTTGATGGAATCTGTTTAAAAGCATCCTTACTCATATATAATCCTATTTCGGAATGATCCCATTTCACATTTTGGAGCGTATAGATGTTGGTGCCGTTTAGATAAACGGATAATGTATCACCGCTAGCTTTTATTTTAAGGCTATTGTTGGTTGTTAGCTTGGTGGCAATGCTTGCGATAGCTTTTGTCTCTTTCTTTTCAGGATCAGGCAGGTGGCGAATCTGTAGAGAATCCTTTGTTAGATAAACGATATCAGCTTCTCCGTCGTTCCCATTAATAAATATACCGGCTTCCGCATCGGTTTTGACTGGAATAATATCTACTGATATTTCCCATTCTGTATCATCCCTGCTTACCTTATCTTTTAGGGGCAGGAGATAATGCTTTAGAGCGCTGTCATTGCTATAAGCTGTTACACGCTTATCATAAACCACCCACGATCCAGTTCCTCGCGCACTGTTCCATTTTTTCAATTGATTATCTGAAAAATCATCAACCACTTCTCTTGTTTTTTGATCAGGCTTTGGTTGCGGGACGGGAGAAGTAGGATCAGTTGGGAAAACGACTTTTTGCTCATCTAGCTTAGCTCGATACAATAGAGAGGCGGCTTCCGCGCGTGTAATGGCATCTTGTGGTCGGAAGGTACCATCGTTGAAGCCTTTAATCAGATCATTATCTAAGGCGATTGCGATAAAGGTGCGAAGATTGTAAGAAATTCTTTCTTTGTCTCTGAATTGATTTAATAAAGATACTTTTGCTGATTTTGATTGATCATAGCCCAGCAGGCGCACCAAAGCTACGGCAATGTCTTCACGTACGGCATTCTGATCAGGCTTGTAGCTGTAGGTTGAGCCTGACTTGTAGCCAGTCAGGTAAGGCTTTGCATACTCGACATACGTAAATGCCCAGTGGCTGCGCGGTACATCTTTAAAGGTCTGAGAAATCCCCCATTTATCCCCCAATTGGACTCCTGCTGCTGCAATCATAATTTTAGCAAACTCAGCCCGGGTCACTTTTGAGTTTGGACGAAACGAACCGTCACTGTAGCCATCAATAATTCCCTTGGTGGCCATGTCAGTGATGGCCTCATAAGCCCAATGATCTCGCGAGACATCCCAGAAATTTGTGTTTTTAGCTTGTGCTAGCAGGGGCATCATGGAAAACAGCAATAGGAACGACAGCAATAAAGCAGATATCCTTTTCATGGTTTCCTCCTCATGTTCTTTTTCACAAATATGTGATGTTTGTCAAAATCCTTGACGCGCAAAACAACGAGTTAGTTTCGACATTTATCAGAAAAAATAAAAAATAGGGCTGATTGAGTAGGGCTAATTTCCTGAGAGGTATTCTTACCTGGCTAAAAAGACTTGTTTTAGACAACGGAGAGTAGAATATGCTAAGAAAAAAGATAGAAAAAGCAAATCCTACATAAGATGTATGGTTGGGATTAGAAGATGAAAGTATATATTAGTTGACAAGTCTGTTATGATTTTTTGAGAATACAAGTTAAAGAGAAAAAGGGAGAAAGGTGGAATGGTGTGGGTATTGTAGATAGTTTGTTAAAAACGGTGGTTAATACGAGTTATCGAGTTGAGATTGAGGGACTCTCAAAACTCGATTTTTCCAAGCCGGTTATTTTAGCGCCAAATCACGTTTCCATATTAGATGCCGTATTACTGGCCTGCAATCTTCCTAAAGAAGTATGCTATGTGGTGAATACGGATATTGCCAAAAAATATGCCAGCTTTTTATCACAACGAAAATTTATAACGGTTGATCCTTTTAATTCTTATTCCATCCGCAAAATTGTGCGTGAGGTTAAGGCTGGAGTTCCTTTGGTGTTGTTTCCTGAAGGGAGAATTACAACGACTGGTGGAATCATGAAAATATATAGTGGGCTCGGTTATATTGCTCTTCGCACAGGGGCCACTATTTATCCCGTTACATTGGTGGGGCCTGAACGAACACCATTTTCTTACATTACGGATAAGTGGAAAACGCATTTATTCCCCAAGGTGCGTATCCGTATTGGTGAGGCCTATACGATTCCAGCAAAAGAGGGAGTATCGAAACGTATTCAAAAGGAAAAGGCCGGAAGTACAGTCCTGAGAACAATGCAAACAGAATTATTTTATGCCAAAGAGAAGCATCACGTGCAATTATTTAATGAAATGCTAGATGCCTGTCGTCTTAATGGTCCAAACCGGATGATTGGGGAAGAATTAACACAGTCAATAACGTATAAAAAGCTGGTCATAAGTACATATGCATTAGGGAATAAATTACAGGATCTTGTTCAGCAGGAGCAACGCATCGGCACATTATTACCTACATCACTTGGGCATACCGTAGCTTTATTTTCATTATTTTATTTAGACAAAACGGTCGCTCTCCTCAACTTTAGTATGGGGGTTCAGACGGTATTGGATGCTTGTGAAACAGCGAGTATTTCCACCATTTTAACCTCCAGAGAGTTTATTCAGAAGGCTAATTTACAGGCGATGGCTGATGCGCTTACCAAACATATTCGGGTTATTTACCTAGAAGACGTAAAAGCATCGATTAGCACAACTGATAAAGGAAAAGCGCTGGTTGCTTATGTGAGCAAACAGCGTGCTTTAAAGGTGAATCCATTACAGGAAAGTGAACTTATTTTATTTACATCTGGAAGCGAGAGCAAACCAAAAGGAGTGGTGCTAACACACAGTAATATCTATAACAATATTCAGCAGGTCTTGGCCATGATGGATATGACATCGAAAGACAAGTTTTTAAATACCTTACCCATGTTTCACAGCTTTGGGTTAACGGTAGGTACGATTTTACCAATTGTGACAGGAATTCCTGTGTTTTTTTACCCCTCGCCGCTTCATTACAAGGTGATCCCTGAGATTGCTTATGATCGCAATTGTACCGTGTTATTTGGAACGTCTACATTCCTTGCAGGATATGCTCGGACTGCCAAACCATACGATTTTTACGCTATGCGTCATGTAGTGGCGGGAGCAGAAAAATTAAAGGATGAGGTTCGACAGCTTTGGATGGATAAATTCGGCATTAGGGTAATGGAGGGATATGGTACAACAGAGGCTTCTCCAATCCTTTCACTGAACACTCCACTACAGCATAAAAAAGGAACAGTCGGTCAATTTTTGCCAGGTATTCGTTACGAATTAGAGAAGATTGAAGGCATAGCGGAAGGCGGCAATCTTTGGGTGGATGGAGCAAATGTCATGAAGGGCTATTTATTTCATGGCAAAGGCTTCGAGCCGAGAGAAGGGTACTACGATTGTGGAGATATCGTAACAGTGGATGACGAAGGGTATATTTCCATTGTAGCTCGGAAAAAACGTTTTGCAAAAATTGCAGGTGAAATGGTCTCACTAAATTTAGTTGAGCAACTGATTACGGAGGTAGTGCAAGATACGAGGCTCGCTGCTGTTACCACAGGTGATCCGCGAAAAGGAGAGCGCATTTATCTATTTACCTCTACTCCCATTACAATGCGTGAGATTAAGGAATACGTGATAGCTAAAGGCTTCTCAGCACTATTGGTTCCTTCTAAAATTGTGGAAATTGAGGAACTTCCTTTATTAGGAAGCGGTAAGGTGGACTATGTAACATTAAAACAATGGGCAGAACAAGAGACCCCATCTAAACGATAGGGAGAGGAGAGCGGCATTCGTGAAAAATAAAGCCTTGCAGTATTTATATATCACTCAGTTTTTATCTGCGTTTGCTGATAACATGGCATTATTTGTGATTGCCAATCTGTTAAGACAAAATGGCTTTTCTCCTGTCGCGCTTGCCTTAGTTTCCATGGCATTTTTCGTGCCGTTTATTGTAATGGCACCTGTGGTAGGGCCCATAGCAGATAAGTATTCGAAAACAGCCGTTTTACTTGTAGGTAATTTTTTGAAGCTTTTAGGCATCGTATTATTAATGACGGTAGACCACCAAAGCATTATAGCGTTGATGGCTAGTTACTTTACTGTAGGAATAGGAGCGGTTGTCTACTCCCCAGCCAAGTACGGCATATTAGTAGAGCTTACTGAAAACGAAATGGAGTTATTTGAAGCTAATTCACGGATTGAGGCCTATACGATACTGGCTATTTTGCTAGGAATCGGAGGAGGAGGGGCCATTGCGGCCGTTACTAGTGTCATGGTTTCTTCGAGCATCTGCTTGCTGCTCTTTGCGGCTTCGATTGCGATGACCTTTTACATCCCAATGCAGCGAGGCAATCGCCATATTAAAATCAGAAAAGAAACCCGCTTATTTTTTGAAAATTTTCGTTTGCTGTACGGTCATCCGACTACACACTACGCACTGATAGGAACAGGGGCATTCTGGATGAGTTCGGCGGTACTTCGGATTGCTGTGCTTGCTTGGATTCCGCTTGCCCTGGGTTTTGCAGAGAACGACTTTCGTGTATCCCTTATACTAGCGACTACCTCCATTGGCATTATTGGAGGAGCCTTCTTTGCTCCGAAGGTGATTCCTTTATCTAGATTTACGAAAGCCATTCTCTATGGATTTCTTATGACTGGCTGTATTATGCTGTTTCCTTGGATACATTCAACATTCATTGCTATTCTGATGTTGCTTGGTGTTGGCTTTATGGGCGGGGTATTTATCGTTCCGATGAACACTGTCATTCAGGAGCAAGGACTTCAAATCATCGGATCAGGTAAAACGATTGCGGTCCAAAATTTTGTAGAGAATAGCTTAATGCTAGGGGGAACGGTTATTTACTATGCTGTATCCTATATGGGCGGCTCTGTTTCCTTTGCCATTTTATTTCAGGGTATTCTTCTTGTAGTCTTTCTTGGTTATCTAGTATTCAAAATTCCAGAGGTAGATCGAGCTCGAACCAAGCGAATCTAACTTTCACAAAAATGATGCATGGATGAATGAATATAAATATGAGATGATGGATCATGAAAGAGTTTTCATAGTGAAGGCTGTCAGTTAAAAATCGGCACAAGGTGATGAAATGAAACGCATAGAGCTGATTATGCAACAGATTGTATCCAGATCGCGTGAAGGACAAGCAAGCAGTGCCCAAGAGCTGGCCGAGATTCTTTCGTTAAGTCGAGCCAATGTCAGCTCTGATTTAAACCAGCTTTGGAGAGAAGGTCGTATAGAGAAAAGTACAACTAGGCCTGTACGCTTCTCCTTGCCTGGGATTCAACCTAAAGCTTTGAGGAACGCAGGTTTGTCTGAACAAAGGAAAACGGACGAGAAGCAGACTTGGGAACGTAAGAGAGCGGGTTCTTTTCCGCCGGAGCTTAAGAGGAATATACATCATAGCGAAAATCAGCTACAAGCTAGTGTAATGGACCAGTTGGCTAGAGATTGCCAGAGCTTAGCAGCACTCATTGAACAAGCTAAGGCTGCATTGCTCTATCCGCCCCATGGCATGCATACGCTACTTTTTGGGGAAACGGGTGTTGGGAAAACCATGTTTGCTGGGCTTATGTACGAATATGCTGTGGAAAAAGGAATCTTAGCAGCTACTGCTCCGTTTATCACTTTTAACTGTGCAGACTATGCTCACAATGCTCAATTATTGGTAGGCCAATTATTTGGTGTGAAAAAGGGTGCCTATACTGGCGCTGATCATGATCGACAAGGATTAATGGAAGCTGCTGACACTGGCATTCTGTTTTTAGATGAGGTTCACCGCTTACCGTCTGAAGGGCAGGAAATGTTATTTACTTTCATCGATAAAGGCTTCTTCAGACGTGTAGGAGAAACAAATGGAGTGCGTCAGGCAAATGTACGATTAATTGCGGCGACAACAGAGAATCCTACCTCTGCATTGCTCGCGACTTTTACCAGACGAATTCCTATGATGATTTCTCTGCCTTCCTTAAAAGAAAGAGGACTGGAGGAGCGGCTACAGCTAATCAAACAATTTTTTCAAGAAGAGTCTTATCGTTTAGGGAAGGATATTCATGTCTCAGGTAATTCTATCCGTGCGCTTCTCCTGTACGACTGTCCAAACAACATTGGTCAATTGAAAACGGATATTCGCCTATCCTGTGCAAAGGCATATGCCGATTTTATATCTTTGCGGAAAACAGAAATGCAAATTACTACCGCTGATCTTCCCCCTCATGTAAAAGAGGGCGTGCTGCATGTGGAGCAGAATAGACAAAATATCGAGAAGCTTATTGGGGAAAAGAAGTATTTTTTGTTTCATCCCGATCAAGAACCATATATTTTAGAAGATTCATCGGTAATGGACAATAATATCTACGAACGAATGGAACAAAAGATTGTACAATTGCGAGCTACGGGAGTATCTGATACAGAGCTGTACACAGTCTTGACTAGTGAGATTGAAAAGTATTTCACTACTTATCTGACTAATGTACGAAAAAGCTTCAATCAGGAAGATGTCTTGAAAATTGTCCACCCCGAAATTGTCAATCTGGTCGAGGACATCGTTACGTATGCCCAGACTATATTGAATAGAACATTAACACGCAATGTTCTACTGGGAATGTCTTTGCATATTCAGACACTCATTGATCGGATTGGAAGGGGAAAAACAATTTCGAATCCGCAATTGAATCAAATTAGCAAGCTACATAAAGCTGAATTCATGGTAGCTCTTGAATGTGTGAGTAAGATAGAAGAGGCTTTTGATCTCGACATACCGCTAGACGAGGCAGGTTTTCTCTGCATGTTCTTTGTACTTGACGAAGCACAGCCTGAGGAGATCAAAAATTATGTGGGTATTCTCGTCATGATGCACGGTAATTCCAGTGCGACCTCCATGGTAGAGGTGACAAATCGCCTCTTAGGAACGAATCATGCTGTTCCTTTAGATATGCCCTTAGAAAAACCTCCCCATGAATTATTAGAAAAAGCCAAAGAAATTGCCAAAACGATTGGGAATGAAGAGGGTCTGCTGTTTTTAGTAGATATGGGCTCTTTACTTACCTTTGGAGAAATCATCCAAAAAGAATTGGGAATACCGGTAAAAGTGATCCCCTTGGTTAGTACCACGCATGTTTTAGAGGCTACCCGCAAAGCGATATCCGGTTCTACATTAGACGAGATTTATCAAAGCGTATTAGCGGTATCAAGTCATGAAATACAAGAACAGTCTGTTAAACGGGAACGTAATAAGCTACCAAAGCAAGTGATCGTAACAGCGTGCTTGACAGGTGAAGGAAGCGCACTTGTGATTAAAAATCTATTGAAAAATTATCTTCGCTTTCATAACGAATCCTTACAAATTATACCGATTACGTGTGTGGATCAAAACAAAGCGAAACAGGAGCTGGAGGCACTAAAGACAAAACGCCAGATTTTGTGTATTGTCAGCAATTTTCGATTGGATATAGATGCACCTCAATATAATATTGAGCAGGTCTTAAGCTTACAGGCTATTCCTGAGATTCAGCAAATTATCAACCAGGAAGAAATTTATAAAAAAATGGGTGAAACACTAGAAGCTCATTTAAAATATCTCCCAGGCGAACAAGTCCTAGCAGATGTACGTGCTACTATTAAACGCATGGAGAGAAAACTACAGCAGAAGCTATATCAGGATGAATTGATGGGGATTACATTGCATATGTGCTGTATGATTGATCGGCTGAAAGGCGGAGGAGAAGTAGCAGAATTTAAAGAAAAGGAAGCGTACAAAGAGCATTTTAAAGAGATGCTTACTGTTATACAAGGACAAATGCAGCCAATTGAGTTGACGTATGGAATCATGGTGGAAGAAAATGAAATTTGTTATCTCGCGAAATTTTTCCATATGAGTGAAGCAAATCAGTCTCACGTATAAGTAAACACTCACTGTATTTAGGACGAAACACTATAGATTAGTGTTTCGTTTTTCTTATGGACAAGCGAAACACTAATGGAAGAATGAAAGGATGACAGCCTACATATACATCATTAGTGTTTTGGCATCATATTTGCAAAATAACTAAAATGTAAGCACTTACATGACCAGAGGGGGTATATAAAGATGAATATCGTACTATGTTGTTCAGCAGGAATGTCAACTAGCCTACTTGTAACTCGAATGGAGGAGGCAGCAAAGGAGCAAGGTATCGAAGCAACGATTTGGGCTATATCTGCAGATGATATGCGTGATAACTGGGATAAAGCAGAGGTTGTGTTGCTCGGACCGCAAATCCGTTATAAATTAGCAGAATTTAAAAAGGAAGGCGAAGCGAGAAATATACCCGTTGATGTTATAAACCCTGTTGACTATGGAATGGTCAATGGCCAAAAGGTACTAGAAGCTGCCTTACACATGAAGAAATAGATAGGAGTGATATCGATGGACAGACTCGTTCAATTATTCGAGAGAGCGCTAATGCCCATTGCAGGGAAAGTCGCTGGGCAGAAGCACTTACAAGCCATTCGTGACGGTATCGTTTTAACAACTCCCCTTCTAATTGTCGGCTCCTTATGTTTGGTTATTGGGTTTATTCCAATCGAGGGTTATGATGACTTTATGAAGGGGATTTTTGGAGAGCTATGGCGTACAAAGCTCTTATATCCGGTAGGCGTTACCTTTGATATTATGGCACTCATTGCTAGTTTTGGTATAGCGTATCGGTTAGCGGAAAAGTATAAGGTGGACCCTTTATCGGCAGCATCGATATCTGTTGCCTCCTTTTTGCTGGTAACGCCATACAACACGATGTTTACTCCGGCTGGCACAGAAACAGCCATACAGGTTAGCGGTGTCATACCGGTAACATTAATGGGAAGTCAAGGATTGTTTGTTGCCATGATTATGGCTCTTTTATCGACAGAAATTTTCCGTATTGTTATACAAAAGGACATTGTTTTAAAAATGCCGCCAGGTGTACCACCAGCGGTTGCGAAATCCTTCGTTGCATTGATTCCAGCTTTTATTGTGCTTGGAACCTGCTGGATTATTCGTTTGATTATGGAAGCTACTACTTTTGAAAGCGTACACAATGTTGTTAAAACACTATTAGGAGTTCCCCTACAGGCACTGGGTTCCAGCTTCGCAGGTGCTTTAATCGCTGTTATTCTTATTCACCTTTTATGGGCTTGCGGCTTGCATGGAGCCAATTTGGTTGGCAGTGTAATGAGCCCGATCTGGTTAACGCTGATGGATGCAAACCGAGCTGTTTACATGAGCAATCCTAATGCAGAATTACCGAATGTTATCACGACTCAATTCTTTGATTTATGGCTCTATATTGGCGGATCAGGTACAACGCTTGCAATGGTTGTTGCCATGGCCTTTCTGGCAAAGAGCCAGCAGATGAAAAGCTTAGGAAGACTATCTCTTGCACCAGGGTTATTTAACATTAACGAACCGGTGATCTTCGGGGTACCGATCGTCATGAACCCGCTCTTAATTATTCCATTTATAGTAACGCCTGTTGTTCTTTTATGTGTCTCTTATTTTGCAATGTCCACGGGACTTGTAGCCAGACCAAGCGGTATATCCGTGCCATGGACCACTCCATTGTTAGTTAGTGGTTATCTCGCGACTGGGGCTAAAACATCCGGATTAGTCCTACAATTAATCAATTTTATACTCGCTTTTGCGATTTATTACCCATTTATACGTCTGTGGGATCGTCAAAAATGCAAGGAAGAGCAGGAGGCAACAAAAAATCAAGCTGTCACCACATTACAAGCATAAGAACAATTGTGTTAGTTAGATGCACGGGAAGGGAGGAATCGTTACGAAACTGATTATAAACGCCGATGATTTTGGTTACTCAAAAGGAGTCAACTATGGAATTATTACTTCTCATGCATGCGGGGTTGTTACATCGACTACGATGATGATGAATATGCCCGAGGTAGATCATGCCTTTTTACTGGCCAAACAGCATTCAACGTTAGGAGTAGGAATTCATTTGGTTTTGACCTGTGGCAAACCACTTGGTGACGACGTACCTTCCTTAGTAAATGAATCAGGTCATTTTCACTCACTGCCGGATGTATTTCATCACATAAATACAGAAGATGTAGAGAAAGAATTTACACGTCAAGTAGAAGCATTTCTCTCATATGGAAAGAAACCAACCCATATTGATAGTCATCATCATGTACATGCGCATGAAAAAATATTGCCTATTGTGTTGAAATTGGCGGAGCGGTATCATCTGCCGCTTCGTCTTCTCCGCACACATGACGAGACAAATCGGTTACCAGCAGGCATAAAAAGCACTGCTGCTTTCGATCAGAGTTTTTATGGAGATAAGCTTTCCCTTGAGTCTCTGGAACAAATTCTTGATAAGCATGCTGGAGCTGAATCACTGGAGATTATGACACATCCAGCTTTTATCGACCAGCCACTTTGCCAAGGGAGCAGCTATGCGCTTCAACGTATGAACGAATTGGCGATTTTGACTGACCCGCATGTTACAAAACGGTTGAACTGCCGAGATATACAATTGATTACATTTGAACAACTAGGCTGACAGTAGTGCATGGGATAGGAGGCAACCATATGGAAATTACAGATGTAGCATTTCACATAATATTACATGGTGGCAACGCAAAAAGCTTCGCTATGGAGGCAATTGCAGCGGCAAAGCGAGGAGAAATAGAGGAAGCACGCAAGCTAATGGACAAAGCGACTGCAGAGCTACGTGAAGCACACCATATTCAAACTTCTTTAATTCAGGAAGAAGCGGGCGGAAACAAGACAGAAGTAACCCTATTAATGATCCACGCGCAGGATCATTTAATGAATGCAATCACAGTGAAAGACTTAGCAAACGAGTTCATTGACCTTTATGCAAAAATTAACATCGAAGGGGGACTTACAGTTGAGCGGAATTAAAATCGTAACCATTGGCGGTGGTTCCAGCTACACACCAGAGTTAGTTGAAGGCTTTATCAAGCGGTATGCGGAATTACCTGTACGTGAGCTTTGGCTGGTCGATATTTTAGAAGGCAAAGAAAAGTTAGAAATCGTAGGCAATTTAGCAAAACGCATGGTGGAGAAGGCTGGTGTTCCCATGCAAATTCATTTGTCATTGGATCGCAGAGAAGCACTGCCAGGAGCAGATTTTGTTACGACTCAGTTACGTGTAGGTCTACTAAAGGCTCGTGGATTAGACGAAAGTATACCATTAAAGCATGGATGCATTGGTCAGGAAACAAACGGTGCAGGTGGTCTGTTTAAGGCATTGCGCACTATCCCAGTAATTTTAGACATTAGTAGGGATATGGAAGAGCTATGTCCAGAAGCATGGCTCATTAATTTTACCAATCCAGCAGGAATGGTGACCGAGGCAGTTCTGCGTCACAGCAATATTAAAAAAGTCGTAGGTCTTTGCAATGTTCCAGTAGGTATGAAAATGGCTGTTGCCAAGATGCTGGATGTAGATGGTAATCGCGTGCATATTGATTTTGCAGGGTTAAATCATATGGTTTTCGGTACAAACGTCTATCTGGATGGCAAGAAGGTAACCCAGCAAGTAATTGATAAGCTGACAAGTGACGAAGAAACCGGTCCTTCCGTGAAAAATATTGCAGATATGGGGTGGGAAAAAGAGTTTATTCGGGCGCTAGGCTTATTGCCATGTCCCTATCATCGCTATTATTATCAGACTGGACCGATGCTTGAACATGAAAGAGAAGCGGCGAAAAAAGAAGGAACGAGAGCTGAGGTAGTTCAGAAGGTAGAAGCGGAATTGTTTGAACTGTATAAAGACCCTGAGTTGGCGATCAAGCCACCACAGCTAGAGAAACGAGGCGGCGCATACTATAGTGATGCGGCATGTAATCTTATTTACTCGATTTATAATGATGTACGGGATATTCAACCGGTTAATGTTCGTAACAACGGTGCCATTGCGGGGATTTCTCCTGATTCGGCTGTCGAAGTGAACTGCGTTATCACAAAAGAAGGACCTGTGCCAATCTCGGTGGGAGAGCTACCAATCGCCGTAAACGGTTTAGTTCAACAAATTAAATCCTTTGAACGCGTGACGATCGAAGCAGCAGTGACAGGCGATTACCATAAAGCATTGCTAGCCATGAGCATTAATCCGTTAATTCCATCAGACTCCATCGCTAAAACGATTTTAGATGAAATGCTGGAAGCACATAAGCCCTATCTGCCCCAGTTTTTCAAAGAGGAGACAAGGAAAGTGACCGCAGAGGTTGGTAACATCTAGATGAAACAAAAAGAAACGGGATAGTCAGTCATTTCACCTGTACAAAAAGCACAGAGGTGTCATTGCGAAATATTGAACATTCTCGCAATCTCAACCTTCTGTGCTTTTCCACTCGTCTTTGCTGTGCAGTACCTATGCGATTATTTTCAAACCAATAGCAGCGGATACAATCATCATAATAAATAAAATCCGCCTCCATTCTTTCG
This sequence comes from Brevibacillus laterosporus LMG 15441, assembly GCF_000219535.2. Taxonomy (NCBI): domain Bacteria; kingdom Bacillati; phylum Bacillota; class Bacilli; order Caryophanales; family Paenibacillaceae; genus Brevibacillus; species Brevibacillus laterosporus. The sequence goes on along the minus strand of NZ_CP007806.1, from coordinate 3,541,550 downwards.
GTTCCTTATAAACAAGCATACCCAATAAGGCGCTCCCAACTGTACCGATGCCAGTCCAGATTGCGTAAGCTGTACCCATGGATATACTTTGCATGGACAGGTTCAAAAAGGTAAAACTAAGAGCGAATCCCCCCATTAAAATCAGATAAGAGGCTAAGCTCTGCTTCAATGAGACCTTTTTTAAGCCAAGCACGCCAACAATTTCAAAGCATCCTGCAAAAAATAAGAAAACCCAGCCCATGCTTAGCTCGCTCCTTTCATCTTTGTTTCATTCGTATTGGAATCATCAGATGTAATTAATTTCAGTCCGATAACACCAATCAGCAATAATGCAACAAGACTTATTTTCGCTAAATGAAACGGTTCACCAAATAACAACATCTCTGTCAAAACAGTACCTGTCGTACCGATTCCTGTAAAGACCGCATAGACCGTGCCAATAGGCAGAAATGTCGTTGCACGGATAAGCACGATAAAACTAAGAGCAATCGTGATTATTGTTCCAGCCCATTCATACCAGGTAGAGGAGTGTTTAATCCCTGAGACCCAAATAATTTCTAATAAGCCTGCGATAAGGACGTATGTCCAGTTCCGGTTCATCATAGGTTTACTCCCAATCCCTTTCCATGTGTATTCCCTTGGCAAAGATTTTCCATGAGGAAGACCAACGTTTCTCATATCGATCTGATCCACCAAACAATAATTCCGCAAATAGACCATCCATTAAACAAAGAAAGGCAATGGCGGCATCTTGGGGATCATCCACCTGAATTTCTCTTAATTCTTTTGCACGCTTGAACAAGGGGACTAGCATAGCCTCCAGTTCGTCTAAAAATTGATTGGTCACATCACTAACCGGCTCCACCAAGCTAGAGGGGGGAAAGAAAGCCATCCGAAGCCAAAAGGTAAACGTGCTATCGGAAGTAAAATTTGTTTTGTAATGGTTTAACAATTCGGGTAACAAGGTAGCTAGGGGTTGATCCTGATTGATCATTAAAAATTGTTGTATCTTGGCCTTCTCAATCGTGAATACATCATGGATCAGGTGCAGAAAAAGATCTTCCTTTGCCTTAAAGTGAGCATAAATGGAAGGTTTTTTTATTCCAACCTCGTTTGCAATTTGAGCAAGCGATGTTCCCTCGTAGCCGTGTTGAGCAAAGCACTGCAAGGCAGCCTCTTTTATCTTGTTTGCAGTCATAAGACAAAACCTCCTACCTAACGTTCGTTAGGTAAAATATCTCACAGGTAGTTCACTCTTGTCAAATAAAGAATACAGAAAAATATGGAAGGGTACTTTCTAAATAAATGTGTTGACAAATTTTCTATCAAAAAGTACTATACTTATATAAGGTAAGTAAATAAATATTAATGTATTACATGCAGCAGGCTTATCAAGCACATAATAAGGTACATACATCAGAAGGGATGATTACAAAAATGGCAAAAGTATTGTATATTACAGCAAATCCGAACTCTGTAGAGGATTCCTTTGGACTAAGTGTGGGACAAACTTTCGTAGATGCATACCGTCAAGCAAATCCTCAGGACGAGGTAGTACGTGTTGATCTATTCAAGGAAGATATTCCAATGATTGATGGAACTGTGCTAGATGCATGGAACAAATTGCGTCAAGGAACTGCGTTTGGTGATTTATCTCCAGAAGCTCAAGCTAAAGTTGGCCGCATGGGTGAAGTATTGGATCAGTTCTTAGAAGCAGATCGCTATGTATTCGTAACACCAATGTGGAACTTGAGCTTCCCTCCTGTAGTGAAAGCATACATTGACAACGTATTAATCGCTGGAAAAACCTTCAAATATACAGAAGCTGGTCCAGCAGGCTTACTAAACGGTAAAAAAGTTCTCCATATCCAAGCTCGTGGTGGCATGTACTCTGAGGGTCCTGCTGTTGACTTTGAATTTGGTGATAAATATTTAAAAGCAGTAATGAACTTCATCGGTATCACTGACTACGAAACGTTGGCAGTAGAAGGCATGAACGCACTTCCTGCTGAGGCAGAAAATATCAAGGCAAAAGCAAAAGAGCGTGCTGTTGAAATCGCAAAAACGTTTGGTAAATAAAAATAAACATACGATAAACGACCAGTAGATTAAGTTAGAGAATATATAAAAACAAAATCCATTCAGCAAGAAAACGCCAGGCTTACATATAAGCTGTGGCGTTTTTCTTTTGTTCCCCAAACGAATCAACAATACTAGTGTGGGAAGGGTATATCTTCGCCAAGGGTATGAATCATGGATGTCAGTGATTTATAATGCCCCATGACATCTTACCGAACGATGAATCACTATAAATGTTAGGTGATAGGAGATAGTGGCGTAGATACCGTATTGGTCGACAAACGACAGGTAGCCCATGGTAGCTCCTCTGCTAACACAGGTCTTTACAATTTGCCAATGACTTGTTGTTGGTTTGGACAAAAGTAGTATTGAAATATAACAAGGTAATTTATTAGATTTAAAAGAAAAACCTACTGTCTTTTTTTGTGTTATTTATTACATTTTATTTCAATAAAAACCTTTATATAGTAAGGATTTACAGAGGTATTGAGATTTCATGAAAGTATAGAATACCAAAATAATCCGTGCTATAATATCGAAGTAAAGGTTTCTTAAGTAGCTCTCTTTTATCCCACAAGGGAGGGAGGTGAGTACATAAAGGTTCGCAGAGGTACTTCAGACGTTGTCTTTGATGTTCATTTTTGTATTGTTCTTTTTAGCCTTGATTTTTTTTTGTCAAAAATACAAAACCTCCCTTGAGCTGATGAAGCGAGGAGATCATTTTTCACCATGAAGTTATGAGCGAGCTACATTCTTTATGAGATAGTTTATTGTATGGTCGTGAATACGGAGCACCTACATCGTTTTGATCTTGGCTAAATAGGGGATATATTATGAAAAGTTTTTTATACGTATTGTTTGGATTTATTGATTCTTTTACCATTTTATTTTTAACCTTCAAAGCATTTAGGTTACCAGTAACAATGTATTTGAGGGATTTCACCATAATGGCTACAGCACTCTCCATTACGTCCTTTGTCAATAGGATTGTCTTAGAGGTGAACGGAAGTGATGTTGGAGCGCAATTTGTTTTAATTGTGGTGTTTTTTAGACTTTTATTTAAGATAAGAATTTATGAATCAGCTTTAATTGCCGCTATTGGGTATCTAAGTTATCTAGGTATACAATTTGTTATATATCCTGTTCTTATATCTTTTGGTCTAGTGACACTAAGTGATGGTAAAAGTCTTGTAGAGTGGGGGACCTTTCTAATACAGCTAATTACTGATGTAACTGTTTTGGTGATAGGCTGGCTTATTGGTATGTTTAATTTTGGGTTTTCCTTTATAATGCAACCTCCTCACGATTTATATCAAAAAGGAAAATTGGACTCATTAAAGATAAGAATCATTTGTGGATTGGTGTTAGGGATTATAACTATTTCTACTACTACATACTGGATTTTTATTTTTAAAGGTGATGTATGGCTGTTGATATTGCCTATTCTAGCCCCTCTTTTATTGTTACTTCGGTGGTTAATTAGGAGGGACAAGATTATTGATTGAGAAACTATCGAAAGCGATTTCTATCAAAATAAAAAATGCAAGCCCAGAGCGTACCAATAGCATAGCTGTATTATCTTACGCTCTTTCTATTTTGCTTAATTTCTTTTTTATTTGTTTCTTTTTACTCCTAATAGGTCTTTTAACAAATAGGTTACAGGAAATCTTTATTGCGTTGATGACTTTTGTGATATTACGTTTTTTTTCAGGTGGATATCATATGAAATCCTTAGATCACTGTGTAATTGTTACGACAGTTATTATTGCAGTGATACCATATATTCCTGTAAACAATATTATCATATATCTATTAACAGCTATTAGTGTTCTTCTAGTGCTTATTTATGCACCTAATAGTACATATGAAAACCTAACCGTACCTCGAAAAGTTCTGATTTTAAAATTATGTTCTGTTTTGATTGTAAGTATAAATTTTGTTATCGTTTCTCCCATAGTAGCACTAGCATTCTTTGTTCAATCATTACTTTTGATTCCAAGAAGGGAGGTGAGTATAAAATGAAAAAACATATCGCAGAAACTACATCGATTATGCTTACCGCTGTAGCTAGAGCTTTTGCTGTTTCTTTCAAAGCTGCTATCGGTAGTCCAGCCGTGCCAGAAGAACTAAAAAAGCAAAGTGAAGCAAAATGAAACCTAGGCTAACAGGGATTAGAATCGAAAGAAAGTACGATGAGTCAGATTTTATTGAATTTGGAGTAGAAGAGGTCAATTATGTAGATCTCTTTAGACCAAAAAAGAATTCAGACAGCATTTTACGCTTCCATACAAATAAAGGTGTATTTCTTGCAGTGACTACATTAGAAGGAATTCGGGCATCTTGGGGGAAGTATGGATTTGTTTCTTTAGATGCTGTAAATGTTGTCAATCTCGAAAATATTACATATGTAGTGGAGAATGCATTGTTCATCAGGGCTTACTTCGGTGACGGTTCTTATACAACAGTTTCTAGGTCTAAGTATGAATTAGTTAAACATCTAAAAAGAAAGAGTCATCCAGATTAACTGGGTGACTCTTTTTTTGGGATAAAATTATACATCAGTTTTTTTTGAATGTAAAGAAAAATTGAAGGGGGTAAAACAGACAGGCTTTATCTTCATTTTTCGACAAAAAATTCTATAATTTAATGATAAATTTTTATATGCAAAGAATTTTAAAGTAGGTGAAAAAAATGGAGATAAAAGCGGTACAACTCACAGATTATACCAAAATGAAAGCCGTTGAATTAGCCGAACTCTACTTAATCGAAAATAAAGACTATAGTATAAATTCCATTATTTGTTTTATAGAGAAAATCATTGAAGATGCGAAAAAACGCCATAATCAGTTCGATTACTAATCAGGACGATTTTTGTCTTTTACGATTTCGACAGCGGCTTCAATCATTGTACCAATATTCATCTGAATGTCTTCAGGTAAAGACAAAAAATCATTAATCTTTTCCATTTGTTTTGGAGTTAATTTTTCTAATTTTTCCTTAGGCAGGTATGCATCCACTAAAGAGAGATCGTGATCAGATTGTTCGACTGATCGACCGAGTAGATAATCTACAGTAACCCAATATAAATCTGCTAGCGAAATAAGAGTATCATTATCGGGTTGCGAGTGATCATTCTCATATTTGGAGATAGTGGAGTAGTCAAGTCCGAGTTTATTGGCCACTTGTTCCTGCGTTAATTTTGCTTTTTTTCTAGATTTTTGTAATCGTTGACCAAATGTCGACATATTCTCACCCCATTTTTTTCTAACAATTATACGATAGTTGAAGTATCTTCAAAAGGAATATGAAGAAAATTCAAGATATCTACATAAATGATTTGAACTTATTTCAAGCTTTTTCGTGTTTATCCCAGAATATCAACCATGGATTTCTGTCAAAAGAAGCTAGTTACTACATACTATAGTACATAAAATATAATTTGCTTATAAGATGAAAAATAGATTTTGAGATTCCTTGAGTTGAAATACCTTCAAGTTTTGTTCTTTAAAAATTAGGAAGCTAGATACATTTTGAAAAAAATAAAAGCACAGGAGAACAGAGGCTGATGAAGAACTGCATGGGAATGTCAAATAAAAAGTGGCTACAAAACGTCATAAGGGAACGTTTGGTAGCTTTTTTGAGTTGAATGCGTAAGCCCTGTGCTTTACAATTACAAATAATGAAAATCATTCTCGTACATTAGAACCGTTCTCTGCTACATAACGAAAAGTAAGAAAAGGAGAAATATAATGAAAAACGAATATATCCAACGACTTGATGAGCTGTTTAATATTCATTTGCTAGAACCTAATGGGGCTTTTTATTCCATGCCTGCCACGGACCTCCTTAATGAGAGCACTATGCGAAATTTTATTGATCAATACGCTCTAGTGATCAAGGCATTAGATGATACGGCTACGGCTGCTTACATTGCTAGCTGGTTTCTGGCGATGGCTACAGGACTTCAGTACATGGTGTCGATCCAAAATGAGGCGTTGGATTTCTCCTTAGAGAATGTAATTGTACATATGAGTCCAAAACCAGAGGGATCGTATACTCGAATCTCTTTTCAACTACGCTCCTGGGCAGAAACAAAAGCACCGGTGAGTGATGAGAGACAGGAATGGAGAACGGGCGTTCTTTCCAGGCTGTATGGTGAAACTTTGCGTCCTCTTTTGGAATGTATATCTGCAGTTACTGGATTTAACGTAGGCCAAATGTGGGGACAACTGCCAACGAAATTCCATCATTTTATAACAAATCTTTTGGAACAAACAACAAGCTCCGAAGAGAAGCAGCGTGTGATTGATGATTTTCATTTTTTACAGCATGAGTTAAATCCAAGTGTTTTTGGACGTAGCAAGAATCCGTTTGATGTGAAGGTACGATTAATCGAACATATAGAGGATCCAACAAAGCAAATGAGAATGAAAAATGTTTGCTGTAGATATTTTAGAACCGAGGGTGCCCAGTATTGCTATACCTGTCCTCTCATGAAAGAAGAGGATAGGGCGGCAAGAAGAACGAAACATCGGGCTGAAATCATCCAAGCAAATGGATAATAGCGAAGTACATGCTTCGATTAGACATTCCCGCAAAAAAAGCATCAGTTTAAAAGTAAGTCTGAACAGGCATGATATTATACATGTCAGGTAAAAGCATCGTTTGCTTGTATTCCGTAAGAGCTTTTCTTGAATCAACCAAGAAAGGCTCTTTTTCACGTATCCATTTTTTTACACTCGCATCAGGCTTGTTTTACACTTTTAAATAACACACGTTAAGAATAGTGGTCAGCGTTTTTGCTCTTTACTTGTACGACAAGTATAAGCACCCTACCCCTATCCCCAGAGAACTTTTTTCCTTTTATTCTCAAAGTCCAAATATGCTATAATATCTGGATGATAGCAGAAAAAAACAGCATATTATGAGGTGAAAATAGAAAATGATCGATAAAAAAGAGGCGACAACGGACTTAAAATCCGGAAAGTCTAGTAAGTCCACAGCTGATTATGCAAAATATTTTCAGGCACCAAGCTTAAAGGACGCCAAGAAACGTGGAAAAGAAGACATTACCGTGCATTACGATTTCACTATACCTGAAGAGATGAAACAAATAGGAAAAGGTCTTCACTATTTGATTCGTACGTATGGCTGTCAAATGAACGAGCATGATACGGAGACCATGGCTGGAATTTTTGAAGCAATGGGTTATACAGCGACAGAAGATACAATGGAAGCTGATGTCATTCTGTTTAATACCTGTGCGATCCGAGAAGGAGCAGAGGATAAGGTGTTTGGTGAGCTTGGTCACATGAAGCATCTGAAACGTAACAATCCTAATCTCATTCTCGGTTTATGTGGCTGTATGTCACAGGAAGAAAAGGTAGTCAATAAAGTATTACGTTCTTATTCAGAAGTAGATATGATTTTTGGAACGCATAATATACACCGTCTGCCAGTATTATTGCGAGATGCAATGTTTAGTAAAGAAATGGTGATTGAGGTATGGTCTAAAGAGGGCGATATCATCGAGAATATGCCGAAAACACGCACAGGTGATATCAAAGCGTGGGTTAATATTATGTATGGCTGTGATAAGTTCTGTACGTACTGTATCGTGCCTTACACACGTGGAAAAGAACGCAGTCGCCGCCCAGAGGATGTCGTTGCTGAAGTGCGTGAATTGGCGCGCCAAGGCTTTAAAGAGATCATGGTACTGGGACAAAACGTAAACGCATACGGTAAAGACTTTGAAGATCGGAAATATGGACTTGGGGATTTGTTAGACGAACTTCGTAAGATTGATATTCCACGTATTCGCTTTACAACAAGTCATCCACGGGATTTTGATGACCACCTCATTGAAGTCTTAGCAAAAGGCGGAAATTTGGTAGAGCAAATTCATCTGCCTGCACAGTCTGGTAGCTCAGAAGTCTTGAAAAAAATGGCACGTAAATATACACGCGAGCATTATATGGAGTTGGTTCGTAAAATTAAGGCTGCTATTCCTGATGTTTCGTTATCTACAGATATTATTGTGGGATTCCCAGGTGAAACGGAGGAACAATTCCAGGAAACACTGTCCTTGATGAAAGAAGTGGAATACGATTCAGCGTATACGTTCATCTACTCTCCACGCGAGGGTACACCGGCTGCTTCTATGGTGGATAATGTACCAGAAGAGGTGAAAAAGGATCGTTTACAACGATTGATGGCTGTACAGAATGAGATTTCCTTGCGTAAAAATCAAGAGATGGTTGGTAAAACCTATGAATTGCTGATTGAAGGAGAGAGTCGAAAAAATCCAGAGGTATTAGCTGGACGCACTCGAACTGGAAAATTAGTGCATGTAAAAGCTGATAAATCTTTAATTGGTACACTGGTACATGTTACAATTACAGAGGCAAAAACATTTACCACATATGGGGAATTAGTGACTAAAGTTGAGGTGTAATTGGAGATGGCAGAAACACCGGTTTACACAGATCAAGAAATTTTAGCAAAAGCGCGTGAATTAGCTAACATGATTTCTCGGACGAAGGAAGTAGACTTTTTTAAACGAGCAGAATCACAGGTGAAGCAAAACAAACGCGTTCAGGATTTGATTTCCAGTCTGAAAGCAAAACAAAAGCAACTAGTCATGTATGAAAGCATGAACAATACGAAACTTGTAGAAAAAGTACAAGCGGAGTTCGATGCTCTTCAGGAAGAATTAGATGAGATTCCGCTAGTTACAGAATTTAAGCAATCTCAAACAGATGTAAACGATCTTTTGCAAATGGTGACCCATGTTATTACCAATACTGTGTCCGATAGAATTATTTTAGATACGGGTGGTAATCCTCTCACCGGTAAAACAGGTGGCCCTGAAGCCGGTCATCATGATGATGAAGGCTGTGGCTGTGGTCACTAAAGTATGAAAGATTAATTCTTGCCGCAACAGTTCTCTCGATCTTGCACTCTGAGCGAATCACCTGCATACAAATGTACAGAAACGATGTATGGAGGAGGTTACAATATGTCTGGTCCTGATAAAGATTTGCAGTGTCGAGAATTGATTGCCAAGGCTGTCTGCGGTAGAGGACATAGATTCTCGCAAACGACACATACGATCACACCTACTCAGACACCGACTACTATCCTAGGATGCTGGATTATAAACAATAACTTTTCAGCAGAGAAAGTGTTAGAATCGGTCGTTATCAGTGGAACGTATGATGTCAATCTCTGGTATTCTTATGAGGATAATACTCAAACAGAAGTCAAAAAAGAAGAAGTAAAGTACACGTTAGATGTTCCTCTTTCTTATTTTGACAAAAATTGCCGCGGTGATTTAGAAATCATTTGCCAGTGCATTGAACAACCAAAATGCGTCAGAGCAGAAATTTGCGGTAATGCAGTTAATGTAAGAGTTGAACAGGAGTATTCTGTTGAAGTTGTTGGAGAAACGAAGGTGTGTGTTGTAATTTGTCACAACTGTGAGGATAAAGATTCCTTCTCGCATGACTTTGATGACTCAACCGAAGAGTATGATCAATTCGACTCATCGAGTTTACTAGATGATTTAGATTAAGTGGTAGAAAAAGGCTGTCGGTTTGTCCGGCGGCTTTTTTACGTCTATTTTTTATAACGAAAAATATTATATTATTATTAAAAATGGTACCATACTGGGCCAGGCACCTTACTTTTTTATCATGCATAGCGTGTAGGAAGGAAGTAAGGGAGGTAAGCGTATGTCTAACATGGTAGTGAGTAAAGTCGCCGCTTCTACGTTTGAGAAGTGGAATAGGGAGAGTGCCATAAAACATACGCATCATCGAGAGAAAATGTTGGCTATTCTGAAATTACACGGAATGCCAATTCAGACGTACGATGGAGTAATCCCTATGCAAACGTTTGAGGTACATCTATTTCAGCACCAGGTTGCTGCCATTTATCGAATAGAAGAACGGAATGTTTGGATTTTACAAGAAGCACGAACAACTGGCAAAACGCAAAAAGAAGAAGTAAGTCAAAAGCTGGATGAGATTGAGAAAAATCGGATCATTAGCCTGGCGATTCGTACCATTTACGCCCTTGGATTAGATTACGGGAAAGTTTTGGTTGGAGTTCATTCTCCAACAAGGATGCGGGTACTGGACTGTAAAGCCGAGCTACCAGCAGATGTTTCGCTACGAGAACGTTTACAGTTGTTTATGAAGGAACGTGAACAGCAAATTCTTTTAGATCAAGTAGCAGCTCCACAAGTAATGCTAGGAGCCGATCCGGAATTTGCTTTACGAGATCAGTCTGGAAATATGGCAATTGCTTCAGAATATTTACCGAAAAATGGTGTTATCGGATATGATGGAGTCCGATTAAAAACAGAGCTTCTATCGCACCAGCATCCATTGGTTGAAGTTCGACCAGAACCCTCAACTGAACCAGAAACTGTCTTTAAAAATATTTATAGAGCCCTCCATCTGGCTCAACGCCGGATTTCAGATGATTCGATTATTTGGTTGGCAGGGGGGATGCCCTTTGATGGTTATCCAATCGGCGGTCATGTTCATGTTAGCGGGACTACTCTGCATTTTGATTTAGTGCGTAAATTAGATACGTATTTGGCATTACCTTTATGTTTACTAGAAGATCAAGGATGTATGAAAAGAAGGCCGCGCTACGGTTTTTTAGGAGATGTACGTGCACAGGCGCATGGAGGATTTGAATACAGGACTCTTCCTAGTTGGCTGGTTTCGCCAAGAATCACCAAAGGAGTATTGGCTCTTACAAAAGTAATAGCAGAATCCCAATATCTTCTCAAGCAAGATGTCAGTACAGACATATCCATGCAGCTTGCCTACTATCGCGGGGAAAAAGAAAAACTTGCTTCATTGGTCAAGGACTTGTATTTGGAGATAAATAATCTACCTTTATTTCAAACGTATCGAAAATATATAACCCCCTTTTTTCATAGTATTTTTATGGATGGGGAGTGGCCTTGCAATCAGGATATGAAGCTTACTTGGAAGTTACCTCCATTTCAACTCAACAACCACTAGGAACCATGTTATAATAGATGAATGATTATGGGTATTAGGAGTAGAAATAATGGCACAATACACCCCGATGATTCAACAATATTTAGAGATAAAGCGTCAATATACCGATGCTTTTTTGTTTTTCCGTTTAGGTGATTTTTATGAGCTATTTTTTGAAGACGCAGTTCTAGCTTCACGCGAACTAGAGATTACGTTGACAGGTCGTGGTGGAGGAGCTGAAGAGCGCATTCCCATGTGTGGAGTTCCTCATCATGCAGCGGAGACCTACATCGCTGAATTGTTAAAAAAAGGATATAAAGTAGCGATTTGTGAGCAGGTAGAAGATCCGAAAGCATCAAAAGGTGTTGTAAAGCGTGAAGTAACGCGAATGATCACACCTGGAACCATGATTGAGGGAAAATGGTTACATGATAAAGAGAACAATTATCTAGTTGCTATTGCCGCTTTGTCAGGGAAAGCGGCGGTAGCAGCGTGTGATTTAAGTACTGGTGAAATGTATACCACCTCATTGTCAACCATGTATGCAGCAGTAGAGGAAGCGATGCAATATCGCCCGAGTGAGCTATTGCTATGTGATATCGCTGAGGATGAGCTTCGCGGAAAAGGATTACCGCCCCATATGTCTATTACCTGCCTAGCTACCAATGCAATGTCGCAAACAGCCGTAGATGAGCTATATCCGGAGGAAGCTACGCAGCTAGAGGATGCAGTCCGCCTAGCTATGAATGGACTTTTGCACTATGTAGGGACTACGCAAAAGAGAGCGTTAACACATATGCGTTCCCTACAGCATTACGTGGCAGATGAATTTCTGCAAATGGACCATTTCTCACGAAGAAATTTAGAGCTAACTGAAACGATTCGGGACAAGTCCAAAAAGGGCTCTTTATTGTGGCTTCTGGATAAAACAGAGACGGCCATGGGAGGACGATTGTTACGTCGCTGGATTGAACGGCCTCTTTTGAATCCTGAGGAAATTGGTAATCGTTATGATACAGTAGAAGCATTTCGCCACGATTTATTACTGCGTTCTGATGTACGTGAGGGGCTGGATCGCGTATATGATTTGGAGCGTTTAGCGGGCCGGATTTCTTATGGAAATGCAAATGCCAAGGATTTGGTGCAGCTACGCCATTCTCTTGAAGCTATCCCGAGTGTAATCGATCTATTGGTTAACAGCGGAGAGCAAGCCCTGCAATTGATTGCTTCAGATATGGATGACTGTGGTGATATTGCCCAATTTTTATCCGAAACTCTTGTAGAAGATCCTCCTGTAAGCGTGCGTGAGGGTAATTTAATTCAGGACGGTTATGACGAATATCTAGACAAGCTCAGATTAGCTAGTCGCCAAGGAAAAGGCTGGATCGCACAACTCGAAAAAAGCGAGCGTGAGCTAACAGGAATCCGCTCCTTGAAGGTAGGCTTCAATAAAGTCTTTGGTTACTATATCGAAGTTTCGAAGGCTAATCTGGCCCACATACCACCGGGACGTTATGAGCGTAAGCAAACCCTAACGAATGCGGAGCGTTATGTCACCCCAGAGTTAAAAGAGAAGGAAGCTCTGATTCTGGAAGCTGAAGAGAAGCTTGTGGAATTAGAATATCAGTTGTTTACCCAAATTCGCTTGGAAGTAGCGAAGCATATCCCGCGGATTCAAAATTTAGCAGAACGAATTGCCCGCATTGATGTGTTGCAGGCTTTTGCTACCGTGAGTGAAGAACGCAGCTTTACCCGTCCTACCTTGACCACCGATGGCGAGGTTTATGTAAAAGACGGTCGCCATGCTGTTGTGGAAGCAGTATTAAATCAAGAGAAGTATGTGGCAAATGACGTGACGATGAATCAAAAGGATCGTAATATTTTACTCATTACAGGCCCCAATATGGCGGGTAAGAGTACATATATGCGTCAAATGGCTTTGATTACGGTTATGGCTCAGATCGGCTGCTTTGTTCCTGCCAGTGAAGCTCGTATTAGCCTAGTGGATCAGATTTTTACTCGAATTGGAGCGGCCGATGATTTAGTGGGGGGATTCTCTACGTTTATGGTGGAGATGCTAGAAACTCGTAACGCGCTGGTAAAAGCAACCCCGCGTAGCTTGATATTACTGGACGAAATTGGGCGGGGAACGTCCACCTATGATGGTATGGCATTAGCTCAAGCTGTCATTGAATATATCCACGAGCATATTGGGGCAAAGACCTTATTCTCTACACATTATCATGAACTAACTGATCTGGAGGAGAAGATTCCAGGAGTGGTGAATGTTCATGCACGTTGTGAGGAGCGTGACGGCAAACTCTTATTCCTGCATAAAATCGAAGAGGGACGAGCTGATAAAAGCTACGGTATTCATGTTGCAGAATTAGCAGAAATGCCGCTAGAGGTAATCAGTCGTGCACGTGAAATTTTACAGGGCTTAGAAGGCAAGGATCGAGAAGCACCATTAGAGCAGCTTTCGCTTGATTTGCTTTGGGGACAAGTCCCAGCCGCTTCCCAGCAGGTTTTTTCTGGTCAAATTGAAACAACGACTCATCAGAAGAAAAGAGCTAACGATGCTTCTACATCAAAGGCAGAAACAAAAGGAAAAACGGATAAAACCGATACAGTAGTAGAAGGTACAGAGGTAGCCCAAGCCCCAGCTACATCTAGCAAAAATGAACCTTTACCAAATCCAACAGAGGTTGATGTCCTATCAGAATTACGTGATATCGATTTAAATCAAATGACACCTCTACAGGCACTCATTCAGTTGTCTGACTGGAATACACGTTTACGCAAGCATAAATAAGCTTGCTTCACACAAAAAAGGAGGAGGAACATGGGAAAAATTCAAGTGCTTACGGAGCAGGTAAGCAATATGATTGCTGCTGGTGAAGTGGTGGAACGCCCAGCCTCCGTGGTGAAGGAGCTGGTGGAAAACGCTATTGATGCAGGTACCTCTCAAGTAGAGATTCACATTGAGGAGGGCGGATTACAGCTAATCCGCATCGTTGATAATGGCGTGGGAATGGATCGAGAAGATTGTTTGCGAGCTTTTGAACGGCACGCTACGAGCAAGATTCGTTCGGCACGTGATTTATTTCATATTCGTTCTCTTGGTTTTCGCGGGGAAGCCTTGGCATCTATCGCCTCGGTATCTCGAATTGAATTGATGAGTGCTGAAGATAGCGGACAAGTAGGAACTAAGGTCGTTATCGACGGTGGAGACATGAAAAGCGTTGAGGATTTGGCTAGGGTAAAAGGAACGGAAATTGTTGTACGTGACTTATTTTTTAATACACCAGCTCGGTTAAAATATATGCGCTCCATTTCGACAGAAGTAGGACATGTATCAGATTATGTAAACCGTTTAGCGATTACCTATCCAAAAATTGCTTTTACGTTGACTCATAATGGAAAAAATCTTCTCCAAACATCAGGCGATGGTAAACTGTTACATGTGATGGCGGCCATTTATGGGGTTCAGGTAGCAAAGCAATTATTGCCATTTGAAGGGGAGACGTTAGATTTTCGCTGGAGCGGACTTTTATCTAAGACAGAGGTAACGAGAGCGAATCGTACCTACATCTCTACGCTGGTTAATGGTCGTTATGTACGCAATTATCCATTATCACAAGCGATTATGCGAGGGTATCATACCTTTTTACCGATTGGACGTTTTCCGATAGTCGCTATGCATATTGAAATGGACCCGATCTTGGTTGACGTAAACGTTCACCCGGCTAAATTAGAGGTACGTTTTAGTAAGGAACAGGAATTGTGTGCAGCGGTTGAACAATCAGTAAAAGAGGCACTGCGCGCAGGCTTACGAATTGTACAGCCGATGCAAACGAACAGTAAGCCCAAAATTAAGCTGGAAAAACCGTATCAGCCGCAGTTTAATCTAGGTGAACACCATTCAAACGAGCAGCAACAGCAGATGAATCGATTACTGACCGCTTTTGATGTACCAATTAGAGAAAAACGGTCAGCCTACGTAGAACAATCCACAGATCCTGCATCTTCTGAATTGACGGCAAAAAAAGGATCTGGACAGCAAGGAGATCAGGAGTCGAAAGCAGAGGCTCAGATACAGTCAGATCAGCAACGCGAGAGCAATTGGATGTACACAGGTAACAGCAAGCCCAGTTATCCTGCTCACAATTCCAGTCAGTCTGTCACAGAAGGCTCTCGTAACCATTTTGCTCAAAATGAGTCTGGAAATACTATTGATGCTAACGTGCTGGAAAAATCGTCAACTAAAGATGATATGACCGATTCAGGGAGGAGTATCAATACAGAGGAAGACTTTTGGAGCGATGCTATTGAGGAAGACAATAGCACACCGCACGAGGAAGCTTCTCATAAGCTGGGTTCAAATCGAGAAGAACAACCAGAGCATATAGGTGAAATGAGTAGCTCAGCAGTTGAGGAGAATACAGAGAATACATTCATACAAAAAGCAAGCAACCATGAAGATGCAGCCTACGTAGATGAGTCTGGAAATGCTGTCCCAATCTTATACCCAGTAGGTCAGGTTCATGGTACTTACATCATTGCTCAGAATGACACCGGTATGTATTTAATTGATCAGCATGCTGCTCAGGAACGAATTTTTTACGAGTACTTCATGCAAAAACTGCAAGAGGAAAAGGTTTCAAGTCAGATGCTTCTATTTCCGCATACAGTCGAATGTACAATGCAGGAGGAAGCGAAACTGTTGGATCGACTTGATTTGCTGCAATCCTTTGGGTTAGATATAGAATGGTTTGGCAACCGGACGTTTATTGTTCGAGCTCATCCTCAGTGGTTCCCTCAGGGGAGTGAAGTGGAGGTCATTAACGAACTGATTCAGTTCGTACAAGAAGCGAGCGAAAATGAACGGGTTGACGTGAGTAAAATGCGGGAAAAGGCTGCGATTATGATGTCATGCAAAGCTTCTATAAAAGCGAATCGTTATTTGACCCACGCTGAGATGGAGGCACTTTTAAACAAACTTCGCCGAACTACGAGCCCATTCACTTGTCCGCATGGCAGACCCATCGCTATTCATTTTTCAACCTATGATTTAGAGAAAATGTTTAAAAGAGTGATGTAAGCATAAAAAAAGAAAAAGGATCACCTTCAAAACGATAAAATAAACACTAAGACCTTTTTGACCGAAAAAAGTGCCGGAATCCTATATGCTTAGGAAACCGGCTATTTCCGTTATGGCTACTTTATTTGTGTTCCCACTGTGGTTTGATTTAGTGCCGCACGTAGACCACGAGCTAGCTTTTCGGGTTCATCCACTCCCCAGAAATGCAAGAAGAATAATCGAGGAGATTCATCCAACATGTGGTTATGTATCGCTGTTACGGTAATCCCATTTTTCGTTAATTCACGAACCACGGGATTCACTTCGTTTGAAAGCAGAACGAAATCACCAGTTGTTGCTGCTTTCTCACCAATCAATTGAAAGTTTATGGGCATCGCTATACCCATAGCCGGTGGAATACCTACGCCTTTTTCCGTTATTTTTTCGGGCCTTGGTATAGAGAATTGAAACACCTTTCCTCTTTGTACACCTTTCCACCCTATTATGTCCTCAACCTTAGACCAGTTAAAGGTTGACGGTGATTTTTCAGGTGGCGTAGAGGCTAATGGAGTGCCTGTTACGGAAAGAGCATCCTTCATTTTTTCAGCCAGATTAACCGGATCACCGTGACCAGCAACATGTAAATACATGATTTTTGGATTTTCTTCGATGATATGGTTGTGTAAAGCAGTAATCTCAATTCCAAGCTCAGCTAACTTTGTTTCAACAGGTTTGACTTCTTTTTCAAGGAGAACAAGATCACCCATCATCATTGAATGGTTACCAACTTGTTTAAAAGCTAAATAAGATGTTAAAGCAAGATTTGGATCAATTTGAACATGATCTACTTTTATCTGCAAATCGGAACGAGGGAACGTTACTCTAAAAACATCATTTTGAATTGACCCCTTGTTAAAAACTCTCTTGACAGACTCCCATTTAGGATCTTGCTCTTGAGATATTTCAGAGTTGCGTTTTGAGACTGCTTCACTTTGAAATTTCATGATTCCAACTAATGCAACCAATAGTACTGTAAATATCGACAATAACAAGAACGACCTCTTCATTTCTGCCTCCTATATATAGTACTTCATCCTTTTCTTTTCCAAAGGTGTTTTTATTTATACATGGGGTAGTATTTACTTCGTCATCAAGCTCAGGCGATGTGATGCTACCCCGTACGCCTGAATAATCATTTTAGTATTGAAAACACAATGGAACGTTAGTGACGCAATAGGGATGAAAGAGCAGGCTAAATATCTGGGGGAACTGGTTGAGCGGGTAAGGATTGCGAGTGGATAGGAGCTGTAGATTAAAAGTTAGAAAGGGGTGAATCCAAATAAAGAAATGTCCGAATATAAGGGATTCGGACGTTCGCTCTTACAATAACTAGATTTTATGCCATAACAAAAATAAAAAACAGGAAATAAACGATATATATGACTAGCACATGAATATGATATCTAGTACAAATTTTTTGTATGAATGGGGCGATGAATTTATCCGCTAATTTGAACAATAAATATATCAAAACTAAATCGATAAGCAAGAGAACATAAATATTGTCGAACGAATTCCGTAGTAAACGATCAATAAAAACGACTATACCCAAAACAATGAAATAGGAACACGATGAATATTTCTCTACTTTAATAAACTTTCCTTCCTTTCATATATAGAAGGGTGTAGAGGAAAATACATCACCTCTCCCCCTCCTATAATTAATTTTTATTTATAATGTACTCTATCAGCTTCATAGTATTGGACATCTATAACTTTTTTAAATGTGTTATCTTTATAACGAACAACGGTCACATAATAAATATCCACTTTGTCATCAGAATCCCGAACCTTCCAATCCCAAAACCCTATATGAGTATCTTGGAGTGCATCTTGCGACCAACCACCTAAAGTATCTAATAAAAAAGCCAAAACTGCCTTTTCCCATTTTTTTATTGGGGCAGGAATAGCCACAGCCAAATAAGAAAGGACGAACTTGGCTGTAGTTCTTAAATATGAGTGGTCATAGCTTCTGTATTCTGGACCATAAATAATTTCGGCACTTGAGCCGGGACCTTCAATTAATGATGCCTTATTGTGATTTATCACACTGTCGTACATACTATACAAGTGATTTTCTTTTAATGGACTAAGGCCTGAAATAGTTATGCCATTATAGGTATAAGAATATGGATTTTTATTAACCGATACCTCTTTGTTCTGCTCAATAGGAAGATTGTTATTCGCTATCGCTCCTGATGCAAAGGCAGATGTGGAAAAGCTTACTGTGGTCAGCAGAGCAAGTACACCTAAAGAAATTTTTTTCATTGTAATAATCGCCTTCCTTATCCTATTATATTCGAAAATTCTAAATATAAACATTTTTAGTTATCTTCAATGAATAGCTGAAAAACGGCTTTAATAATTATTTCCCCTACTGGGCTTTGTAAAGTTTCCCGTACAGCTTAATTCATATCGATCAACTAGCGTCTAAGCTTCTGAAAGATAACGATGTATTTATCTAGTTGTTGCCTCATTTGTAGTACGGCTGGGTGTAGAAAGAGCCTTTTTTGTAATACAACATCTCTAATTCTTGGCGGAGGATTTCTATAACCTTCTGTAGATCATCTTTCGATTGGGTATTTACCATTTCACATTCCTTCATTGAGTGATACAATCATCCGAATAACAATTTTTGTTATTCACGACAGGGGCGTTCCAATTAGTTTGATGGCTAGGGGAACGTCCTTTTGAAGTGTAAACAAATCTAATTAAATCCCTCCTTTCTTCCTTTTGTGCAATATTTTACCAATCGTATTGTTCTTTCTACAAAATAGAAAAAAATCGAAACGTTCAACAGAATTTGACAAATTATTATATAATCCGCACTTTGTTATAAATAAAAAGAACACCACTCTGTAAAAAGTGTGGTGTTCACTGGAAAATTTCAAATGATTAATGTAAAACACCTTCCATTTCCGTAAAAGGTTGAAAGATGTTTTATATGTTCATTGTATAGGGTTTGTGGGAGGGCAATTTATAAGCTGTTCTTCTTGCTTAATCATAACACAAGGAAGAAGATAAGCACGGTATTAGATACACAGTGTTCTATTCTTTTTTCATTTTCCATTCACTTTACTTTTCAATTTTGAGGATCAATATGAATTTGGCCTTTCCAAGAACCAGCTACTTTTCCAATTCTATTTATAGTTACATCTAATGTAATTGGTTGTTTAAAGGATTCTTTCCCTTCAGGACCTTCAACAAATGTAATGATACCCTCTGGTCTATCTTTATCACGAATACCTACATGCGTTAATTCTTTTCCTGCTGCTGTTAATTTGAATGGTAAACTATCTGAACCTTGAATAAATGATGATTGTGAGAAGCTACCATCTTTCGTATAATATTCAGGATTTTCTTCTTGTTGGCCATTTGTTTTTCCATCGTTTTTAAGGTTTAATCCTGTTGTGTCAAATTCAAACGGTACCAAACTTCTATCTATTTTTTCAATTCGGAAAAACATGTTTTGTGACAAAAATTTTTATTTATTATGTACAAAAAAAGCATTCATCTTTCAATGAGATGAATGCAGAATGTGATAGTTTCTCCTGGTGCAGATTATAAAATCGAGGTGTGTAACAATGCATTTGACGAGTCGCCTACGTGGAAGACGCAACTAAGCGTGTTAAATTCAATCGAGGCTTCATCTTCACCAACAAGGAAAAAACAGCAGAAAAATGGGGCGTTAGTGTACGCTTTGTTTTTGTTAAAGGAGTTGCAACTGAGCCTGTGATTGTAAGAGGATTCGGGGGTGCATTCGATTGATTCTGATTAAGTCAATGGATTTAGCTGAAATGGAACATGAGCGCGAGAAGGATAAAATCTCGCCAGAGTTAATAGAAGCCTATGAAGCTATTGCTCAGTTGCAAGAGATAGTCATAAAAATGGAAGCCAAAATAAAAACACTCGAAGGAGCAAAGTAGGAATGGTTAAAGCGTATATGATTAATGTGTACAGCCTATTGGTTAAAGTCGGTCGCAGAGAAATTGAATCTTTACCGGAAGTTTATAGAATTCCCGTAGCTGAATATTTAGCTGAACAAACTGAATCATAAAACGCCTTTTCCGATCTGGAGAGGGCGTTTTTTCATGGGGAGCTGCGGTTCCCTATTTTATTTTCCTTAAGGGGTGATAAGGAGAAAGGAAGCATGGAAGAGAGTGTAATGAACGCATTACTCTAACAGGGGCCGTTTGCTGTTCTGTTTGTTTGGCTATTATTCTCTACCAAAAAAGAGGGGAGAGATCGCGAGGCTCGACTAGTGAAACAGGCTCAAGCACGTGAAACCAAGCTCATGGAGCATAACGAGCGAATAGTAATCGAATTAGAACGTAATACCACTACATTGCAACAGATTGAGCGCAGTCTAAACGGCTTGGAAAATGAATTACAAGAACTAAAGGAAAAGGTGGGATAAGGATGATAGAAATTGGTTTAGTTATTGCGGTAGTAATGGCGTCAGGAGCATGGCTGAAAACGCGGAGTTGGTTTCTAAAGAAGGTTTACATAAGACTTTACATAAATCATATCATATCGAGTTTTGTTAAGGAACTATAGTACGTAATTGTAAATGGTTATTGGGTATTATCCAAATCACTATTCTGCTCAAACCCCAGACGGATAGTCTTTTTTTATTAATAAACATGTAATTTTACCCATTGCATAAATTCCTCATTATCAAACAAAACAAGAACACGCATTCGTATTTCGAGGAGATGTTTTGATGGCTCGCAAAATTCTTGATCCACTTGTAACGAAATTCATCTTGCCAGAGCATGCAGAAATGTTACGCCAGTATCACGAGGATAAGAAACTAATTAGGAAATCGATCATTGAAGAGGATGAGTTAGCCGAGTTTTGTTACAAGATTTCTGACTCACGTCACAGTATGACTATCCTCTTACAATTAGCTGGTGGAAAGAAACGAATGAGGGTAGAGGAGTAATTAAATCAGCTCGGGGATGGAAAGAGAAGTTTGATTCAACGTTTAAACAGATCAAGTTAAAGAATAATGAAGATTTTTGGTGGATACCTGCTGAGGATGTAGTGAGAGTAGAGAATACATAAATCTACTCTCACTTGGTTTCACGCCTGATTTTTAATCAATCATCTTCACAATGGACAAATATATATTTAAAGTCATCCTCGTTTATTAAATGGTTTATTATTTCCTCTATTCTTTTTCTACTAACGTTATCAACCAAAATCATATCACTTGCCCATAGATAAGCACCTTTTAAATTCTCACCAGTTTTTTTATTTTTTTATTGGAGTGTCTTTATATTTTCATAGGTGAAGAATGTTGCGACCCACTTTGAGTTGTCTGATAACGTTACCATTACATCAACATTGTTATCGTAAATGTCGTAATTTTTATCTTCTGACTGCTCTACATTGATCCAAATTTCTTTTACTACATGTTTCATATTTTTCTCCTTATGATTGTGTTATTTTCTTTTTTTTCCGTATATTTCTTCTAGACGTTCAATAACTTTAGATTGATTTCTTTTATCTGACTTTGCCAGTATTTCAACGGTATCTCCTTCAGTTCTTAGATATACTCTAGCTCCATTTTTTGAACGAAGCTCAAAAACCCCATTAGAAAGATAGTTGTTCCCTGAACCAGGATTACTATTTCCTTTTAAATACTCATTGAGTAAATGATTTGCTTCAGCTTGAAGCTTTTTATCTTTCATTGCTTTTTCAGTTTCGCGTATAAGAAAAGAATCTTCATCGATTCTTGAATTAACATAATATTTTCCAATTTTCTTTCGGCCATTTAAAACCTTATTAGCAAAACTAGCTATATCATCACCATGCTCTTTTAAAAGATTATATGCTTTTTTACCGGCCTTTGCACCTTTTCCTGCAGGGAATAGAGAGAGAATTGGGAATCCTTTCTCTGCATCACTAGCTTTTGGATCAAAAATTGTTTTTACATCATCTAAAATTAAGAAGTCCAGTCCTGCTTTGGCAGCGTCTATTAAATAAAAAAGTATATTTTTTAGTGAAAAAATGTATATATAAAAAGATGATAGCAGCTTCACGGGATAAGAAACTAATCGAGAAACCAATTATTGAAGAGGATGAGCTGGCCGAGTTTTGCTACATGATATCTGACCCACGTCATATGACTATGCCCTGACTATGGTGGAAAGAGACAAAGGGGGGTAAAGGTGTGATAGAATCCGCTTGGGGATGGGTCAACGTTTAAGAGGATCAAGTTAAAGAATGATAAGGATTTTTGGTGGATACCTGTAGAAGATGTATTGAGAGTAGACAACGCAATGAAGTAAATGACAAGCAAAAAAGCTAAAAATAATCATTGTTAATCGCAATAAAATAGCGTAGTTGCGCTTCATTCATCTTATGTGCAAGGTAATAATTAAATTATGATTTATTCATATAAATTTGCTCATATGTTCATTTATAGTTGACCCATATGAGTCATATAGTTATAATATTCATATAATTATAATAATTATGAATACATAGAGAAAGTAGGTTAACTATGAAAAAAATGATAGCAATTTCTTTTTTGTCTTTGGCGGTAGTTGGATTATCCTTTTTTCCAACTAACATTCAGGCATCTGGTATTCCGTGGACTACATATCCGGGTATAGATCCGACTAAAGGTTATAGTGGTGGTGGCTATGAATGCCACAACCCACATGACTGCTGAAAATAGATACTACCTGTGAAAACTATGAAGACCTGAGTTATTCTATATATGTTGAACGAATGAATGCAGCGGAATGGGTTCTACAGCAAAGACATCCCATATCCTACATGCAAAGCATTCGTTCAGCTAATATAGTAAAAAAGCTGCTGGAGATATATCATTGGATTAAGCTGCTGATTATTCAGCGGCTTTTTATTTTGGGGGATTGCATACTGGGCTTTTCCAAGTATGCTTCACATATATGATGTGGTGTCGGAATAGGTAGACGAAAATCAGGTATAGGGGAGCTATTCGGGGCTTGGTAAGTAGTATGCGTTGGCCGAATGGAGATGGAAAGCAGTACGCAAGGCGATACATCTACCCATAGCAATAAAACGAGGCGTCCAGTCCACGCCTACCCTATATCATGCAAGGGATAATGCGTCAGCGTCAGTCCTTCTTTATAGTACAGAGGGAGAAGGTTGATCACCCGTTCCAGCAGATCAAATAAGAGAATGATGAAGATTTTTGGTGGATACCAGTTCATAAGGAAGACCGCCCAAGTTATCCGAGAGGTTTTTACATTTTTAAGTTCCTTGAAAACTTGCTCTCCTTCTCACTAAGACGGGTCTGATTCAGCAATAGCTTTTTCTGTCAGTTCCATATAGCCTAATATGAGACGAGTTTTACTGTCGTACACTTCAATTATTTTGATAGCTTCCTTTGAAATATCTCCTTCACTCCTGTTTGATCTATTTGACAACATTGAAAACAAATTTGACAACGCACTTAAGTAAATCAGCTAAATGTACGTTAACTATATCCGTTAAGAATCGCATTAAAAAGCGGTTAATGCGGTCAAATTAACTAATAGAAACACAACTAATCAAACGAGTGATGTAAGCATAAAAAAAGAACACTATTTATATTGGCTTTTAAAGGCTAACAATAACAAGGGTTTTGGTGTGCTTTGTCATAAAAGGAGATAGTTATTTTTACGGAATGACAACAATTTGACAACCTTTATCCTGTTAAAGTTTCCTTGCGTTGGACATAGCTTGATCAAATCGTGCTGCAGATTCCTGTTGCATATCAAAAGTAACATGACTGTATACATTTAATGTCATCTGAATACTGGAATGCCCCAATCGTTCTGAAACTATTTTGGGGTGTTCCCCTATTTTTAACATAATTGAGGCGTGAGTATGTCTCAGGTCATGAAATCGA
This sequence comes from Brevibacillus laterosporus LMG 15441, assembly GCF_000219535.2. Classification (NCBI taxonomy): domain Bacteria; kingdom Bacillati; phylum Bacillota; class Bacilli; order Caryophanales; family Paenibacillaceae; genus Brevibacillus; species Brevibacillus laterosporus. The sequence continues at coordinate 3,517,423 of NZ_CP007806.1, read as the reverse complement.
ATATCAGGAATTTCTAGAGATTGAATAAACCTTTTAAAATGATTGTGAACATATTGAGGATTAAGTGGTGTTCCATCCTTTTTTGCAATGATGTAGTCATTATCTTGATAGCCTTCTCCGAACAGTTTTTTATCTTCTTGCTGAAGATTTTTATGGTTTATTAGTTCGTTAATAATGGATTGTGGAATAGATATCACCCGGTTTGATCTTCCCGTTTTTGTCTCCTGACTGATAATACCTTGCCCCGGGATATAAGTTAAAGATTTATTTACACTTATTTTCCCCTGATCTAATAAACAATCTTTCCATTTTAGTGCAAGTATCTCACCTCTTCTCATTCCTGTATAAATAGCAAGTAGGTACAGCATGTAGTAATGCGGTTTGTCTTTTTTAACTGCCTTCAAAAACAGATTAGCTTCCTCCAACGTCCATACTTTCATTTGTTTACGTTTACGACTAGGTGCATCAACTTGTGAAAGTATATTATTCTTTATGACTCCCCATTTAACAGCTGTATTAAAGGAATTTGTAAGGATACTGTGTAAATAATTTACGTATTCTTCTGATACATTTTCTGATAATAACTTTGAGTAATATCTCATTACTTGTACTGGTTTAATATCTAACAACTTATACATTCCGAAAGTTGGTATAAGTCTTGATTTTATGGCGCTTGTATAACCAGCCAAAGTTGTTGCTCTTAATGTTGGCTTGGCCACTGTATCTAACCAGTCTAAGATAAATTCTCCAAATGTAATTTTACTTTCATTCACGTATGATCCATTTTCAATTTGCGTAATTAGTTCAGCACAAGCTTTTTCAGCCTCTTTTTTTGTCTTAAAACCACTTACAGTTTTTTGTTTTCTTTTTCCGGTAGTAGGATCAGGACCTATATCAACACTAAACGACCATCTTGATCCTCTTTTACTGAAATGTCCCTTCAAAATCTAACTCCTCCTTTTTGAAAAATCAAAAAAAACAATGTAGGCGTATCAAGTCAGATACGCCTATTCACTTTTGTCTGGAACATGCTCCATAATATCCTCGATCTTGCAATCCAAATGAGTACAGATTTTATCAAGTACTTCTAGTGCTACATACTCGTCCTTGCCCATCTTTGCGAGTGTAGATGGTGATAAGTGTATAGCATCTCTAAGATCAACACGTTTCATATCCCTATCAATTAGTAATTTCCAAAGAGGTTTGAAAGTAAATGGCAAGATATCACCCTCCCTATATTTGTTTATATAAATTATACATGAGGAACAAGTAAAAGTACAAGAAGTTATATTTAAGGTATTGACTTTATGTTTGATTGTAAATATATTTTAGATATAATAAATCATATTTTTGATACTCTTTTTTGTACATATTAGGGGTGGTTGTAATGTTTACAGAAGAACAAATTAAAACTATGAGAGAGTTAAGCTCTTTCAGGACAAAAGAGCAGTTAAGGGAATCAATACGGCTGCGTTTAAATCAACTTAAAGAAAAATTAGCCCCTTCAACAATGAAAGTGTTAGATGTGATTAGAAAGCGTGCAATGAACTCCTCACAGGGAACCCTAGGTGTTGCCTATCTCTTAATTGATTCTATATGTAAGATGGCTAAAACGAGCCGTGCGAGCGTTGAAAGAGGCATAAGAAAGCTAGAGCAGGTGGGGATTATCAAACGTATTGCCACAGCTAGAAAAACGGGGCTTCAGGGCGCTAATATGTTTGTCTTTTTACCCTCAAATGACGGGGTTGAAATGATGGGGTTAGACAAAGGGGATAAGCCAATAGTATCAAGCTCAGAGGCTGACAAAGGCAAGTCTAATACAAGGGTTTTTAATACTGCTAAAAACCAAAAAGAAAAGAATAAAGATAACGTTAAAGTGACTCGGCTGGAAAAGGATTTGACAGTGATTCCAAGCTACGTCCCGAAAGAATTTGTTAAAGCAATCAAACCAGCATTCCCTCACGGGGCAGTTATCAAACAGTTTTGGAGTAGAGTAGTTATGTTTAAGCGCATAACAGGCTGGGAAAGAAACGAGAATGTCATACCTGTCGCCTTAGATGCGTGGGAATACACAAAAAATGCGTATAAACGGGATCAGAAGGAGTGGGGGTTAGATAGATTCCTAAGATGTTTTTACGGGACAATGAAGCGGATAGAGGAGAAGAGAACCAAAGAGCTGGTTGCTCAGTGGGCATAATAAAACTATATACCAAATATTCCATTTGCTGTTATAATTCACCTTAATATAATAGATAGCTCCTCAAGGGTGGTCGGCTCACTCCTATTCCAAATGGAAGGGGGTGAAGCTATGACGGTATTTCAAGCATTGACACTCATGATTTCTTTTGCAACTTTGGTCGTGTTAATACTGTCTTTCCATAAAAAGAAGTAGATCACCCTTGAGTTTAGCACCTCAGTGATCTACTTCACCTGTAAATGAGCTACCCCTTTGAAGGGACAGTCTATTATATGACCGTGGGTGTTGGCAGCACCTGCGGTCTTTTTTATTATACGTATTTACGTTTAGTTTAACACAGAATAGGTCTAAACTAAACTCATTTATCACGGAGAAAAAAACGTGTTTTTATCTTTTTTAACAAAGTAATATACGATGAGTAATATGTATAAGTAAAGATAAATCGTTCCGGGTTAATGGCTGGGTTAAATCAAACAAAAACATAATGAATCTATCCCAAATTAACGCTATAATATGGAATTTAACAAATAACTATTCCAAAATTTTCATAAAAAGGTCTAGCTTAGAAAGTTAAATTTTGTTAAGATAAAGAAAAATTTAGTGAAAATAAAAAGCAAGCCAACATGCCTAACTAGATTGGGGAATCCAGTTAGGTCTGACCACCGAACCAGACTCGGTGAACAGAAGCACTTTTCGTACCCGTCGGCTTACTTGCTATCCATTGTAGCGAGTTTTCAAATTTTTGTCATTAGTTATTATTCAGTTACTGGCAAAAGTTTAGCTGATGGGCGAACGTTTCCTTGTGGAGAAAGCTCTGTCACTAGAAAGCAAACGGTGATGGTGCTTTTTGTTTAAGAGGGGGATATTTTTGTGAACAGTAGTACCTTAGGTCAATTAATTCATACTTACCGTAAGAAATGCGGTAAGTCTATAGCAGATTTAAAAAAAGAAACAAACATCTCAGAGAAGGTATTACGCAGGTTGGAAAGTGATCTGACGAACCAGCCTAAACTTGAAACGATAGAAAAGGTAGCGAAATCATTAGTTATTCCTTTTACTGAAGTTGTTGAAAAGGTTGTACCAATTCAAAAAAATCAAGAGAGGGTAAGAGAGATATTATTTCGAATCTTACCTGAGGCATCTGAGAACCTTTTATCAGATATAGTTCATCAATATGTGACTGTCGGGCAGGATATAAAGAAAGGATTAATTGACGTTTTTAATATTGCGAAGGAAACCAATTCTATTAGTAGCGCTGAAAAATTATATTCGGTCTTAGGGAAACATGCAATGAGTTATCAGGAATGTGGTATCATGGCTTCCTGCATGTTTTATGAGTATATGATAGCTCGTGATCGAGATATATCTAAAAGCTATTATCTAGGAAAGAGGTTAATTGAAGTTTCGAATTTCTTAAACGATGATCAAAAAATAGAAGCCTACTATAAAGTTGGGGTACATGCTTTAATCCTGAAAAAACCCTATGAAAGCAATGAGTTTCTAGGGAAAATAGTATTGGATAACACAATTAAAGATACTATTTTTAAGGAAAAAGCTTATCACGCTTTTTACAACAATTTAATTGATATTGGGGATATTGATAGAGCTGATAAATATTTAGAAGAATACGCTTTAAAATATGATAAATATGAAAGTAACTATTACAAAATAGATAAAGCAATTATTTATGCTAGAAGAAATAATATAGATAAGGCAATAACATTACTAGAAAAATATTTAGAGAATTATGAGTTTCATCACAATACAATTGTTGTTATTAATGAGTTAATGCAACTTTATATTAAAAGTAATAGAATACACGAGGCTAGAAAAATGTATTGCTTTGAAGAGTTGGTCGTTAAAATTTTAGAGAGGAAGAACCTTAAAGGACCTTTTAACGATCTGTATTATGGTTTATACTTACGTATTAAGGGGAGGGTGGAGTTTTTACTAGGTGAAGTTAAAAGTTCCGTAAAAGCTCTCCTGGGGAGTATGCGTATTTTTGCAAAATTAGGTTTGCGACAAGAGTTTTTAGAGAGTATGGAATTGTTGTATAAACTTAATGCAACTCAAGTTACAGGCTTGTATACTTCTGGCAAAAGTATGATAGATATTGATTCTCAACTCGTTATTTCAGATTTATTAAATATGGTAATCCAAAAAGGAAAGAGAGGTTTGTAGCATGAAAAAACTATTTGCTTCTTCTCTAGTTTTGTTTGCTTTTCTTTTAATGTCTTCTTCGATGGTTAGTACGGAGGAATCAGTTCAGGTAACCGCTGAAAAAGCCACAGCACATTTCATCCAATACAGTACTGCACCTGATTGGTAGACCAAATTTATTGAACAGTAACTTTTTTTGTTAATTAAGCCCCCTATAAAAGGGGCTTTTTTCGTGTCGAATTTCCATATAATTTGTCGAAGGTACAAAAACGTGTCCCTCATAATATAATTAATTACAAACACATAATGTAAAAATGAGACGGGGTTTTAAGGGAGGAGCTCAGGTATGGAAGGGATTAACAACAATGATCAAACTAATTTCGAGAAACTTAATATGATTGCATTTAAACCTGATGAACTCATGCTGCTAAGAACCATACTCCAAGAAAAGACACCTCATGCTCAGCATGCATGCAGTTTATTGAAAGATATCACGAAATAAAATGAAGCCCTTACTCTGAGAGTAGGGCTTCATTTTATTTCGTTCTTAAAATTATTGATGATGTTTTTTACTAAATCATATTGATCAGGTGGTAAGTCTAATATTTTTCTGAATAATTCTTTGTTTTCATCCGAGATGTTTGGATCGTCTAAAATAAGATGACCAGAAGCATCTTCGAGATGTCCAGCAATTCTCATAAGATCCTGATAAGGATAATCATATGCTTGTGCAAACTTTCTTAGTGTATCAGGCGTTGGTATCATTGGCGAATCGGTTTTTCTATTTATCCCAATTTCAATATCTCTAACATATCCATAACTCAAACCTGTTATTTCGCCAACAGCTCGCAAAGATAGCTTTTTCTCTTTCCTTAATTTTTGAAGGGTATCGCCCAATAAATTATTCATTTTCATCCGTCCTTGTCGTTTCTATACTACATATTGTAGTGTATATACCACAAAAATAAAAGAGATAATGTGTTCTTGTTTTTTTTTAGAAATTATTGGTTGACTTTTGTGTGATTCGACTCTACAATTAAAAATGTAGGGTCGACACAACGGAACGCGAGGTGAGAAAAATGAAAAATAAAATTAGGTGTTTACGAAAGTCTGAGGATTTTAATATTTCTCAAGAAGACCTTGCAAAGGAACTTGGTGTCCACAGAGATACGATCACAAGAGTAGAAAACGGAAGAAATCCCTCTGGTGAATTAATGCTTAAAATCTCCCACTATTTTAATAAAGATGCTAGGGAGATTTTTTATTGCGAATGATGTGGTGTCAACACTACGAAAAGAGGTTGAATAAATGAACCAATTAGTTTTCATTCAGCACAATCGGGTAGTTACGGATAGCTTAACAATTGCTGAGGTTTTCAATAAGGAGCATAAAAATGTAATGCGTGATATTGAAAATCAAATTGAGAAGTTAACAGAAGCGGGAGAACAAGAATGGGGTCTGCTCAACTTTGAGCTTACCCAATACCAGCACCCACAGAACAAGCAAATGTACTCCAAGTACGATTTAACAGAAGATGCTTTCGCAATTGTGGCAATGAGCTATGTAACACCTGAAGCCATGAAAATGAAGGTTAGATTTCTAGAAGAGTTTAAGCGGATGCGTGAGCAACTTCAGGAAACTGACAAGCCAAAAACACACCTCGAAATCCTACAAGCCTCTATATCGCAATTGGTTGATCAAGAGAGGCGTCTAGCAGCTGTGGAAGCCAGACAAGAGCATATTACAGAGGTTCTCAGCCTGAACCCAACAGAGTGGCGAAAGAAGGTCAATTCACTCATTAACAAAATGGCAAAAAAACTAGGCGGTTTTGGATCTTACTCTGATATTCGGAACGAGATTTTTCAAAGGTTAGAGGAACGATCAAAATGTAAGCTCTCTATTCGTACAACCAATATACAGAAAAGAATGGCTTTAGAAGGTGTATCAAAATCAAAAATTGATAAGGTAAACGCTTTGGATGCGATCGCTGAAGATGCGCGCTTAACCGAAATTTATCTAGCAATTGTAAAAGAAATGGCTATTCACTACAAAGTGGGAATGGTCTCAGAAACGGACAAGCAAATTGCGAATTAAAGGAGGGGGTTTTTATGCAAACAATTGAAGAAATGCCTCAGATTCTAACCGCCCAGCACATCGCGTCATATCTACACATATCTGTTCGTAGATCCTATGAATTAATGGAGTTAAAAGGTTTCCCATTGATTCGGCTGGGAAGAAGCAAAAGGGTTACTAAAGAAGGATTTATCCGCTGGCTTGAAGATCAGCAACAGGATAGGTGTTTGAAAACAGACAAGCAGAGTTATTCATAAGAGCTCTCATAAAGCAAATAACATTAGATAGTTTATTGTTTTTTTGATATGGAGATTCTTGATGAAAGGGGGAAGTTCAAATATGAACCAGCTCTAAGTAATTAGCTAAGGAGCGATGTTAGCAATGATTAAGGTAGAAATTGATGAGATTGAAGTTAGAAGAATGTATCTGGAGAAGTTGAAGGAGAAGATGAAGGAAGTTGAGTCTGAATTAGTTTTTTGGGATTCAAAGGAGTTAATGCGGAGAACTTGCATGTGTTGGAACACAATACAGGATAAATTTTTCTTCGATCCAAGGTTTCCTAAATTCAAAGTAGGAGGTAAGTGGTATTTTCCAACTAAGGAGACAAGAGAGTTTCTTATTGAATGGCTATATGAACAGCCTAGATATTAACCTCGAAACCATTATTTGTTTCAAAAATGATATAAGGAGATGGCAAATTGAAAATCCTTAACCCAGTTAATCGCGGTTGTTGGCTAGTTTTGATTGGCAAGGCAAAAGACATCCAGAGATTTGCGAGGGAGAACATGAAGGATTTGAAGGAGGTTTGCAAATGAGTGCGGATGATTTCAACCGTCGGCAAGCGGAGATATTAGCTAGGAATTCAAACCGTGAGATGTCTTTAATGCTTCCTGTTTCTGGACAAGCCGTTTGTGATGCTGCAAGGAAGCGTACAGAAGACTTTTGCAAGGAGTATGGGGTTGAGATAGGAGAGGTAAATGTTGAGCCTAGGTAAATGTCGCTTTTGTAAAAAAAGAAAGGCAGTAGCGCATGAAACGGGTGAATGGACCCCAATTTGCGAAGTCTGCCTTGAAGGTACTTTACGAAGCAATATAGGTCTTTTCGCTAACATCAACGAGGAAGAAAAGGAAGAGTTTTTCGATCACGAGATGGATGCACGAGTCAATTGGAAAGCAGTAGTTTCAGAACTCGACTCGGCGTCCAACATAGACGAAATAGAGCAATTGATTGAGAAGTATATGCAGCAAAGTTAAACCATGTTCCATGCATCAATAAAACTTTTCATATTTAAAACTAGATTCCCATCTAGGTATTCGTTATTAGAATTATATCTCATAATCCTAGCGTCATTTTTGATGTTGATGAGAGCAAGAACGGAATCTTCAGTAAGTTGTTCTGGTATTGCTAATTTCATGAGATGAAGCATTAAATCAGCCTTTCCACGATCAAGCTTTTGAGTTAATCCGCCATCATCGGTGCAATAAAGCTTAATAAAATGTGGTACACCTTTGATTCTTAGACCGAGTTCAGGACCAACATTAATATGCAAATTTTCATAATGATAATACTTCTTTTGAGTTTTAAACCATTCAGCTTTAGGATTTCTTTTTAAAAATTTTTTGTAGTTGTTCACTGCAAATCTATAGTTATCTCGGTGATCAATAGGAACACTAGAAGGTATTTGATCTAAAAATGATAATTCAAGTCCTTCTTTATGAAATTTCACAATACCTAGCTTAAGCCTCTTCCAGTAATCGTATTTCGACTCATCATCATAATTTGTGTATTTCCACTCTTTTACTTGTTGCAATCGTTTGTTTGGGTTTAAAAATGAATATTTCATAAATTGAGTAAAACTAATTTTAATTTCATCCATGTCAAATGTCCCTTCATCAAAAATTATAAACCGACACTCGCCAAAGTTCACGGTCTTACGACATAGTTCTACATTCATGAGTAAAATCCTGTAACAAATAGGCTTATTTACCTAAAAACTTGATTAGGAGGTGCCCAACTTGACAGTAGAGGAAAAGAACCAACAGATACATGATATCGATTTGAAAATAGGCAGAATCAAACGGCAATTAACTACTTTGAATGAGATTAACAATGAGTTTGAAAGGGATTTAGCTCCATATAAGGAGCGCTTGCGATTAGGACGTATGCAAGAAATTGAGCTCCAAAACGAATTGATAAGACTGGGCAAAGATAAAATGCAGCTAGGTTGGAAATCACATGAAGCAAATTTCTGATTTTCCAGAGTATGTAGAGCAAACAGAATCACTGAGACAACGAAGACTTGGGCCCACAGCTTTTGATGAACCAGCAGAGTTGATGGAAACGCGGATCGGCTTGGTCATTGAATCGTTGGAAGACATCACCGAAGAGGTGAGGGGCGTCCGTGAGACAGCGAGAGATCGTAGCCCATCTGAGAATAAGGAGTTTGTAAAAAACGAACTAAGGAGGGTTCTGGTGTGGCTGGATGCATGGTAGAAGATCAACGACAAGAGGGCATGTTTGAATACTACAAACGTTCATGGAATCGAAAATTTGAATCATGGAAGGGATGAAGCTAATGCCAGCAATTGAAAACGTTATTCGTGCGTTGAAAAGTGATCGCGCTGAACAACGCATCCCAGTTGCCAGGTTAGAACTCAATTATGAATTGACCACTTTATCAGATGCATTAAAAAGTGGTGATCAAGAACAGATTCAACAGTCCAAAGCAAGGCTTCGTGAACTAAGAAGAGAGCTGCTTCTACTGGAAGCGTAAGAGAGGAGGTGATTGAAATGAGTATAAGGCAAACTCTTAGCAATTTAGAAGATTCAATAGCTGAAATTATTAATTTCAAAGAAGAAACAGATGATCGATATCGTAGTACACCAAATATTCTTACTGCCCTTGCAGAATTTCACGAGCATAAGCTTTCAGCGTTAATTTCCAATTTGGAAAAGATTGAAGAAGAGTTGATTGAGTATGTGGAAGAAAAGGAAATAGACCCTGCGTAGCAGCGCAGAGCCTTCACTAAGTTCACTAATACACCCAGCCCTATGGTAACTTGTTCGGGCTGGAATTTCAAGGAGGATTATATGGAAAATAGCTTAACCCCATCAAACAATCAGTTTACTCCCTCAACTAGACAATCAACAGCACCAGCACAAGCAATGGTGAGTCGCCAAGCACAGGAAGTGCAAGCTGCCATGTATGTAGCAAAGACATTTCCACGTGATGAGTACGATGCTTACAACAGAATCATGAAAGCATGTGATAGAAAAGCTTTAGCAGAAAGTGCGATGTATGAGTTTCCTAGAGGTGGAACCAAAGTAACAGGTCCATCCATACGATTGGCTGAAGTGCTTGCTCAATCATGGGGAAATATTGATTTTGGAGTAATTGAGCTGGAGCAAAAAAACGGAGAGTCTTCAATGATGGCATACGCGTGGGATTTAGAAACTAACACTCGTCAAACAAAAGTTTTCACTGTAAAGCATGAGCGAAAAGCAAGAGGAAAAGTTAATCAACTAGACGATCCACGCGATATTTACGAAATGGTTGCAAACCAAGGAGCTCGTCGCGTTAGAGCATGCATTCTTGGGGTGATTCCTGGAGATATTGTTGACTCCGCAATAGATCGTTGTAAAGAAACTTTAAAAAATGGGCATAAGGAGCCACTACAAGATCGCGTTCGTAATATGATAACCATCTTTGAAACTCAATTCCAAGTGAATAAAGCCATGCTTGAGAAGTACATCGGTTGCGGTGCAGATGCATTTAGCGAAAATGACTTCATTCGTTTATCCAATGTGTATAAAGCCCTTAGGGACGGCATGGGTAAGCGTGAAGATTACTTTGACTTAAAAGCAGGTAGCAGAGAATTGAATTCCAAAACGGAGGAAGCTTTTAAGCAACAACAGCTTCAGCAACCAAGTGACAACAGTGACGGTGATGATAGTGCTACTGGAACTGAATGATCAAAATTATTACTCGCTAGAGGCTGATAGAGAATATATGAGCAATAGCCAGTATAAGGATTTCCGGACTTGTGAGGCTATGGCAATGGCTAAATTGTCAGGTGAATGGAGTAATCCATCGGACATAAATTTATTGCTTGGTTCCTATGTACATGCCTGGTTAGAAGGAACCTTGGAACAATTTAAAGAGAACAATCCATCCTTGTTTACAAAAAAGGGAGAGCTGTACGCTCAGTATCGCCATGCGGACCAGATGATCCAGACATTACAAGAAGATCCCTTTGTCATGCTTGCATTAGAAGGACAAAAGGAAGTAATCGCAACGGCTGAGTTCGCAGATGCCCCATGGAAAATAAAAATGGATGTCTACAATCCTGAACAATGTAGGATTGCTGATCTAAAAACAGTCAGAGACATTAACGGAAAGTATTGGGATAAAAGCCAAGGGTATGTGTCTTTTGTAGAGGCTTATGGATACCTAAGACAAATGGCATTATACCTTGAAATTGAGAGACTGTGGGCGGGCCGTGATACTTGGCTAGAAGCTTTGATTGTGGCGGTTTCTAAGGAAGATCCTCCGGATAAGGCGATAATCGGCTCTGATACAACTCGATTAGGATACGAATTAGAAGAAGTTGTCCAACACATGCCTCGCATCTTGGAAGTCAAGCATGGTTTCGCTGATCCAGTCCGTTGTGAAAAGTGTAAATATTGCAGAGAAACTAAAAAAATAAAGCATATTGTCCATTATCTGGACTTGCTGGAATAGGTGGTGTGGAAATGCTTAACCGAGTAGTTTTGATCGGAAACCTAACTAGAGATCCTGAATTACGTTATACGCCAAATGGTGTTGCTGTTGCCACATTTACTTTAGCGATAAATCGTTCTTACTCTGGTTCGAATGGTGAGAAAGAAACGGATTTCATCAACATAGTGGCATGGAGACAACTAGCTGATCTATGCGCTAACTACCTTGCTAAAGGTAAAAAAGCTGCTGTTGACGGACGACTTCAAACACGTAGCTATGAAAACAAAGAAGGTAAGAAAGTTTACGTCACTGAGGTTGTAGCCGATAACGTGCAGTTCTTGTCATCACAAGGTTCTGAGCCTTCTGGAAATAAAAAATCTGGCCCGTCTAACGATCCTTTTGCAGATACTGGGAAACCAATAAATATCTCAGATGAGGACTTACCTTTTTAGGAGAGGGGTGCTTGTGAATGAAACGTAAATTACACCTGAAAGAAGTCAAGCTTTTGAAAAGCGTAATGCCAAGCCTTAATACAGAAATTTGGTTGATTGATAAAAAATATCCGACCGAATGGCACTTGGTCCACAAAAACACTGGCACGTTAAAACGAGTGCCGATTTGCGAGTGGTAGAAGATGATCGGACAAGTCTATCAGTTACAAGGGATGCAGTGGAAAGTTAGGGACGTATTTTGCAAACGTAACGTGAAATTTGCTAGATTGCAGTGCTTGGATGAACGAAAAGAGCCCTGGATTGTTAGTGTAGACTTCCTTGATTTAGTGGCTAAAGTAAGACGGATTAGTTAGGCGGGTGAACACCATTGAACGAGATCAAGTGGATAAAAATAACGACAACAATGTTCGATGACCAGAAGATAGATTTCCTAGAGAGTTTACCTGAAGCGGATGCAATTCTTGTAATTTGGATAAAGCTTCTGACACTTGCAGGGAAATGTAATGCAGGCGGCTACATCTTTTTAACAGAGTCTATACCGTATACGGATGAAATGCTGTCACACAAGTTTAAAAGGCCCTTAAATACAGTCAGATTAGCTCTTCAAACGTTCCAGAATCTCGACATGATCAACATAGATAATAACACGATTCACATTACTAACTGGGATAAACACCAAAACATAGATGCTCTTGAGAGAATCAGAGAGCGGGAAAGGTTGAAAAAACAGCGTCAACGTGAGAAACAAAGGGAGCAATTATCACTTCCAAAAGCTGTCCCGGGGACAGGAGGGGGACATGTCCCTCATTGTCCCGCAACAGAGATAGAAAAAGAAATAGATAAAGATAAAGAATTAAAAGATATATATATACCCTTTTCGGAAATCGTGGATTATCTAAACCAAAAAGCACAAACAGCCTACAAACATACGTCAAAGAAAACTAGAGATTTAATCAAAGCTAGGTGGAACGATGGGTTCACTCTAGATGACTTTAAAAAGGTTATCGACAATAAAACGGCTGAATGGCTAGGTGATGCAGAGTGGTCTAAGTACCTGCGTCCAGAAACTTTGTTTTCAAACAAGTTCGAAGGCTATTTGAATCAAAAATCTACAAGCAAAGGGGGAAAAGCAAACTATGCAGGATCTCTTTCAGCGGATCGCGCAGAACAGTACCGAAAAGCTGGGCTCAAGTGAGCGAAGATGCAGCATATGCAGCAGAGTACTTTCGCCTGTAGCAATTCACATTCTTGGAGTAGAGCGAGTAGTAGCGGTTGCTTGCAAATGCGAAACTGACTTGCTAGCCAAAGAAGAGCGTCAACGAGCAAAGATTGCGTTTATACAGAAAATCCAAGCTTACAGCGACGATGATCAAATGGTTCTAAATGCTAGCTTGGATAAAGCACGACATCCAGGAATTCAAGAAGCTCATGTTAAGTTAAAAGATTTCGCTACGAACTTGGAACGCTGGAAAGACAAGGGTCTATACATTTTCGGGCCAAATGGCACCGGTAAAAGCAGCCTCCTTTCAGCGGTGGCCATGAAGCTAAGACATCAAGGGAACAGCGTTATTTATACAACAACAAGTAGCTTAATTAACCGAACCAGCAACAAATATACAAAGCTTGAAACTCTAGCAGCTTACAAAAATGCGGAAGTGCTAATCATCGACGAGATCGGTGCTGACATACCTGCACATTGGGAGATGAGCGACTTGTTCGGAGTTTTGGAATCCAGACAAGACCGGCTTCCCACGCTGTATGGATCAAATCTAGGCGTTCTGGAGTTAGAAAAAAAGTACAACGAACGCAATGATGGCTGGGGAACACGACTTATGGAACGTGTCCTTGGTGGAGGGGACGTTGTAGAAGTAACTGGAGAGAGTGAGCGGTTCGGTAAATACGTGAAAACAAATCAATGGGCTAATGGGCAGGTGAACAGCCATGATTAACATCCAGGAGATGCCACATAGCCATGAGGCGGAGCAAGCGGTGATAGGCTCGATCCTAAAAGATCCTGCGATTATCGAAAAAGTGTTGGAACGGATTAACCATGAATCACTTTACCAGCCTCTACACAAAAAAATCCTGAAGGCTATGACGGAGCTGTTTGAAACAGGAACCAAGATCGACATTCTAACCGTCACCACAAAACTAGCTTCAGACAATCTATTTATTTCGGCGGGTAGTTCGGTTTATCTGACTGATTTACAGGGATCGGTAGCCAGCACTGAAACGCTTAATTATCACATCGGTATAGTGGCAGAGCAGGCAAAGAGACGAAAGCTGATCAGATTGGGCGAGCAGTTGCAGAAGGACGGTTACAGCGCCGAGGACATCGATGCTGTTCTTGCTAACCTAGACAATGCAAAAGCTGAACTAGAGCCTAATGTCCAATCACAAGGTTTTAAGCATGCTGGTGAAGTGGTCAAGGAATCATACGAAGCCATTGAAAAGGTGAGCATGTTCAAAGGACAAATGACAGGCATTCCAAGCGGATATGCGGACATCGATAAAATGACAGCGGGTTTAAACAAGTCAGACTTAATCATTTGGGCGGCCCGTCCTTCTGTTGGTAAAACGGCGCTTGCTTTGAATGTGGGTCAGAACGTTGCAATCCGATCGAAAGAGCCAGTGGCCATATTTTCTCTAGAGATGTCAGCTCCACAATTAGTGACCCGCATGATTTGCGCTGAAGGCATGATCGATGCATCGCGAATTAGATCAGGGTTGCTAGAAGAAAATGACTGGCAGAAGCTCACAATGGCGATAGGTACTATTTCAAAGGCGCCGATCTACATAGACGACACAGCAGCGGTAACAACAGCGGATATACGGCGCAGATGTAAGAAGCTCCAGCAAGAGAAAGGGCTTGGTCTAATCCTCATCGATTATCTGCAATTACTGCGAGGTAAGGGTGGGAATCGCCAGGAAGAGGTTTCGAGTATATCACGTGAGTTAAAGTCAATTGCACGTGAGCTGGACGTACCAATCATTGCTCTTTCACAGTTGAGCCGTTCAGTTGAGCAACGGCAAGACAAGCGGCCCATGATGTCAGACCTCAGGGAATCAGGTTCTCTAGAGCAAGATGCGGACCTTGTTGCTTTCCTTTACCGAGACGACTACTACAACAAAGACAGTGAAAGTAAAAACATTGTTGAGTTCATCGTAGCCAAGCAACGTAATGGCCCAACTGGAACGGTCGAGCTGGTCTTCCTGAAGGAGTACAACAAGTTTTCGAACATGGCACGCCAGTTGAGCATGGATGATCCAGCCTAATGCTACGCGATATTGAAGTTCGTATCCCCATCCCTGAGTGGATCTTGGCGATCAAGGATGATCAAAAGCGGAGAGCAGCCATGAAAGAATGCTGGGGAAGCTACTCCATGAGGTATGGTGATGATTACGAATTGAAGCAGGTTAGGAACGGAGAGTTCATCATGACCAAGAAATAACATCGCTAGAACGAGCCGAAGGGGTCGCCACGAGTTTTTTATAACAAAGATATGCAAATGTATGTTCGTGAATAAAAATGGCTAGAAACGGCTCTGAGAAGGTCAGACACATGCGTTCATATTTAGATATCGAAACATCTCAAAATATAAATAAAAGAGAAGGTGGGAAATGAGACGGCATGTTTGCCCACTGCTGAAACGGATTCAGGCTTCGGGAAAGCTCGACTATCGAGCATTGACAAAAGGTTTGTATTACTCAGACGAAGAGATTATTCACCAGCTACTCCTGGAATATCGGGCTAAGAGATTGATAGCTTTCAACGGTGATGAAATCGACGAATGTACAGTGTTTGAGATTGTGAGGAGGAACAGACGTGGGCCAAAACTACGTAGGGCTAGATTTATCAACTAAGACTGGGTTTGTAAGGCTAGATGAACAAGGGAACGTACTGGATGCTAACGAGATAACACTTAAAGATCTTGAAGATCCAGAGCGTATGTCTTTATTAGCAGAAAAAATATTATCTGGAATACAACCAACTGACTTTGTTTTGATTGAGGGATTTTCATTTAATTCTTCTGGAAGAAGCGTGGATTTCCAGTACGGAATTGGTTGGTTTATAAGGATTCATTTGTATAGAAGGGGCATGAAATTCGTTGTAGTGGCTCCTAGCCAGTTAAAAAAATTCGCAACCGGAAAAGGGGTTGGCGATAAAGCAGCAGTTGCAGTTGGAATCGCTGAACGTTTTGGATTCAAACATAAGTCAGATAACGTGCGTGATGCTTATGTGCTGGCTCAAATAGGACGTGCCTTAAACGGACATGGCCAACTGATCAAGACTCAAAAAGAGGTTGTAGAAGCTATTCTCAATCCTAAACCAAAAGCTAAAGCAAAAAATAAAGCCTAAATTGAGAGGAGAAATAAACAATGGATAATAAAAATTTTGAAGCTTATTTGAAAAAGATAGGTTCCGGCAAGGGTGACAGCATTGAGATGGTCTTGGAAATAGAAAACCCTAAAGATCAAGAAATACTGAACTTAATGCGTTTACGCAAAACATATGTTTTTGTTGCTATAGGCGACAATCAATTGTCATTCGAATTAGATGGGCAAACGGACGAAGAAACTCCCAATACCCCATATACGGTTGATGGATCTGGAATGGTAGAAGTGAAGCCAAACGAGGTTTTAGAGAATGTCCAAGATTCTGAGACTGAAACCAAAGAAGATAAACCGCAAGAAGAAGCTACTCCTGAATTAGAAGGTGAACAAGAAGCCTCTCAACAAGAAGACACACCTCAAGTAGAACCCAAAATAATCAATGAATTTATCCTTTCTGGACAGGCCCCGACATTCGAAGACCTACCTTACAATTTCATCGACATCGTAACTCGACGTGAAGCAGGTGAGCGTTCCATGGATATCGCTACTTCTCTCGATCTAACCTCCGGAAAATGGAGCAAGATTTGGAAGGACTACAAAGGTCGTATAGCTTCAGCAGCAAGAGATTGGGACGACCTTAGAAACTTATCACAAGTCACTCCAGAATATACCGATCTTGAAGCCGAACAATCTGACGGGGGAGCAGCGTAAAGCTGCTTCTTCCCAACAACAGGAGGCGCTTATGATGATGAATTTTGGCTCAACACTAGGACTTGAAAAGAGAGCGCGGCCAAGAGTAGATCGACCAGTTTATAAGGCGGGACCATTGACAAAACGAGAAATGACTCCTGAAGAACGAGCTTGGCTTGTTTCTTTACCATCACCGGCTGTCAGAAAGAGCCATCGTGCTTTTACTGATATCACTACAATGTCCGTTCCTGGCAACAGAATCAAAAAGAAGAGATTTGGCATATGAGCCTACAAAAGAAATTACAACGCGAACGAGCTGCAGGTGTAGAGCAAGCAACGATTGCATCATGGAATCTCTTCGAAAGAGCATTGGCTGAAACGCCTGGTATCGGACCTAAACGAATGGCAGCAATATTAGCAACCGCAACCAGATTAGCACGAATGAAAGTAGAAGAATCGAGGAGGAATTAATTATGCAAGTGAAAATTAAAAAACTCCATCCAGATGCAGTAATACCGGCATATGCCACTCCTGGTAGTGCAGGATTTGATCTTGTAGCAGTTGAGGAAACGATTATCGAACCTGGTGAAACCGCAAAAATACCTTTAGGGTTAGCCTTTGAAATTCCAAAGGGATATGAGATGCAGATCCGACCACGATCCGGAGTGTCGCTCCACACAAAACTAAGACAGTCAAACAGCATAGGAACTATAGATAGTGACTATCGGGGAGAGGTTTGCATGATGTTTGACAATACAAATGAGAATTATGATTCTGCTACTTGCTTATGTTTCAATATTTCAGGGAATGAGATTGATGTGCCAAATGGATACGGATTTTTACCAGAAGGATCATACATCATCCGAAAAGGTGATCGTGTTGCTCAAGGTATTATTACTCCGGTTATTCAAGCGAGTTTTGTTGAGGTAGATGAACTAAGCGATACGAAGCGAGGAACAGGCGGTTTTGGTTCAACGGGGGTGCGTTCAAATGCAAAATAGCTACTGCTTTACATGGATAGAGATTGACCAGGCTCAGGCGTTGCGAGAGTGGGCGGAGGAAGTGAGTGGGGATTGATGGGTTATACATTCCTTGATCTGTTCTCTGGAATCGGTGGATTCCGATTTGGGATGCAAAGAGCTGGTCATAAACCGATTGGATGGGTAGAGAATAATAAATTTGCTCGGATATCTTACCAAGCTATACACGATACACAAGGAGAGTGGACAGCAGATGACATCACGACCGTTACAAATGAGTCTTCGAGGAATCGGACATACCGACGTTATCTGTGGAGGATTTCCGTGCCAGGCTTTCTCGGTTGCTGGAAAGCGAGCAGGTTTCAACGATACTAGGGGAACTCTCTTCTTTGAGATTATGCGCTTCGCATCTATTCTCAGACCACGCTATTTATTTCTTGAGAACGTCGAAGGACTCCTCAACCACAATAACGGGGATACGTTCGAGACAATCCTCAGAACCTTGGATGAAGTCGGGTATGATGCGGAATGGAATGTGCTTAACTCTAAAAACTTTGGAGTACCACAAAACAGAGCGCGCGTGTTCATTATTGGACATCTTAGAGGAGCAAGTACCAGAAAAATATTTCCTCTCGAATCAAAAAACGGAGGCGTTATTACGGTCATTGGTCGGTTAGAAGGATCATTTCGATCAAATGCAGAGGTGTATGACATTAATGGTATCTCGCCTTGCTTAAATACAGCGCAAGGCGGTGATAGACAGCCAAAGATTATAGTTGCAGGAAATGTTAATCCATCCGGCAGAGGTATGAATGGGCAAGTATTTCACAGTGAAGGAATAAGTCCCACATTAACAACGAATAAGGGTGAAGGGATCAAGATTATTGAACCTATGGCTGTCTTAACACCGGATAGAGAAGAGAAAAGGCAAAACGGCAGGAGAATTAAAGAGCCGGGAGAGCCTATGTTTACCTTAACGGCTCAGGATCGGCATGGAATATACGATGGTCATCGAGTTAGGAAATTAACCCCAAGAGAGTATTGGCGACTACAAGGTTTTCCTGATGAAGCGTTTGACAAAGCAAGAGCAGCAGGAATATCTGATTCTCAACTCTACAAACAGGCTGGAAATAGCGTAACTGTCAACGTAATTGAAGAGATCGCCAAAAGTCTATGACTGATATACATGTCCAGCCTTACCAAACACCAAATGCACGACATGATACTGCTGCACAGGTAGATCAGGAAACGCAAACCGGACGTTATCGGTGTTTGGGATAGCTTCTACATCAAACACTATGCCGTGTCGTCGAAACTTTCTAACCAATCCAGCAGATCGGCTACACGGCATAGATAATAAAACGATTTTTGCATGATATCACTCCTTGTTGCCATTGTAGTGCGAGGAGCTGGGACAAAAAATTAATCCTATAAGGAGGAACTAAATTATTTGAAAATCTCTTTTTGTATATTCTTAATAATCACATCTTGATACCTATTATAATATTCTATTACAGCAAGTTTAAACTCTATGATTTCATAATCTATCTTATCCTTCTGGAGTATAAAGTTTGGATCTAAAATTTGTTTAAAATCTTCGTAAATCTGGATATGGTCATTAAAGTTTAGCATAATTACTTTCTCTCTAAAAATTATGATATCTTGTCCTATTCTAGGTCCGAAAATTTGTTCAGCTAGGACAAGGGTTGTCAGAAGTTTATTATGAATTTCGTCAAATTTTTGTTGTTTTTCAAATAATGAGGGAGCAAGTTGTTTTAATTTTTCTTGGAGCTTAAAGTAATCCTCCGAGGAGAGGTCAAATTGCTCAATTCGTTCGTTTTTAATAACTGTATATTCTAATTTAACAACTATTGCAGTCCTATAATCTAAGAAAAGCTGGGTTAGCTCTTTAAAAAGTGCAATCTTGTATTCCAACTCTTTTCCTTTTGTTTGGAGGGTATTTTGTATTAACCATACTCCTAAGCCAAATAAAGATGTAAGTATAACAGGTAATATAGCTTTTTTTAATTCTAAAATAATGTTTAAATCACAAACAGGACTGCTCAAAATAATCTCTCCTATCTTATAAATAAAATCCCGATCTAATAATAAATTTTATAGAGTTATTTGTCGAAAGAATATTAAAAGCAGGTCAATAAGTGAACGGTATTTTATACGAGAAAATTAATTGAGAGAGGGATAACAGTAGGTGAGTATTTCAGAGTTTGATCGTTTTTCTACATTTTTGATTGATTATGCCAAGATGTTATCAGAGTAAATGAAAAAGCCCTTAACAGGAGCGTGAATTTAACGTGGATAAACAATATTATACCACGCGATACTTTCGAGGGGGAATAGATGTGTTTAAACAATTATCTTTGTTACCAGAGATTAATCGGATTGAGACAGAGAAAAAAGTGAAGGAAGCCCTCGATTTAGCCAGAACGTTCATACAGATGGGATTCCATCCCGGAATAATGGCAAGTACAACGTCAAGCTATTCATTAATCCCACCAACTATTACAAATAATTTTCATAGCTCCACTGAAAATGTAGCAGTAAAGAATGTAGATATAGAAATGCAACGAAGAGAACACGTTGATAAGGTCCTTTTAGCAGTACGTAGGCTCAGTAAAAAGGAACGAGAGCTAATTAAAATTAGGTGGTTTGGAGAAGATGATTTAACCGATGTGGAAGCCTATGTTGACCTGGATATGACTCATGCCACGTATTATAGGATCAGAGGAAGAGCGTTTTACAAGTTAGCTTTCGCTTTACGAATTGAGGAATACAACTTAAATTAAATATTTCAGGGCACAGAAACCGGTGCCCTAATTTCTTATTTTTGGGATATAATTTGAGTAAAAACTTAGGGGAAAAATCATATGACAGCATATTCTATTTTGGCTTATATGGGTATTAGTTATATTTTTCTTGGTAGTTTATATTTTCTTGTTGACATAAGGCCTGAATTTATGCTAGGCATCGCACTATCTTCTCTCTTTATTGTATTATCTGATTTAATAATTGGAAAAGACGTTTTTAAAACATTTACAGGTAAAAGTCGCTATGCAGTATTTTTACTACAATTGCCATTGTTTATAGGGATGTTATTACTAGTTTTTATTCCAAACCTTAATGTTGTAAGATCATTAGATTCAACCGAAGTATCCGTTTTAAATGATAGATTTACACTTATAACTTTTGGACTCACTCTGTATATGATTAGTAGTAATGATATGTCTTTATTAAAGAGAATTTTCAAAAAAGGTGGTGTAGATAAGGAAGATTCAACTCAATCAATAGATAAATATGAAAGAGAAATTGAAAAACTAAATAAAGAAATTTTACAACTTAAACAAGGTAGGAATGTTGAGTAAATAAGTGATAATAGATGAGACATGATACATATTTGGGATGAAATTGATACGTAGATGATACACATTTTGCTTTTAAACATGATAAATTTGTATTATCAAGAGAATATGAAATAAGCCATCCAATTGCGGGTGGCTTTTATAATATTGCTTGACATATATTTTAGCCTTTTGTACTTTAACAGGGACGAAAGGTTGTGGAAGATTTGGATTTTAGTGTAAACATGTGGCCTGTGTTCGGGATGCTTGTTAAAGTGATATTATGCTTAGCTATACCAGGTTTTATAGCAGCAATACTAACCTCAAGGTTTCCTGATAACATTGGCAGGATCGCAATAAGAATGAGCATATTGCTCGGTCTGTACGTTTGTTTTAAGTATGTCATATAAGAAAGAAGTCACTCTAGATGAGTGGCTTTTTTTATTGGGGTGATATAGATGAGTAGGGGGGTAATTAAAAAGAGATCTCCGTTACAAGACGACAAGAATCATAAGTGTTATCGATGCGTTTGGGCTAGTTACGCGGGATATAAGATTTTGTGTAGCAAACAGGTGTGTGTATGGAACAAGGGGATCAATTCTTAATTCCTCCTGTTTTTCATACGAAAGTTGTAGGATAATAGCCCTACTTGTCGAAATATGAAATAAAGGGGGGATGAATATGTCTGCAATAATGATGTTTGTAATATTCGTGTTATTTGCCATAACTATTTATATTAGTAGAAAGAACGATACAGATTATGTTTATGAAAGGGAAGTGTATGATATATTCAAAAATTTAAAAAAGGCTTGTAAAAATTCAAGTCTAAACAATTTAACAAAATTTGAACAAATTAAAGAGTGTCTAACAAGAGACGAGAATGTCACATTAGAAAAACTTAGCAAGCTACTAAAAATAATTAATCTGGAAGAAAACAGAATGTTAGATTCTACACAAATGGGAGGTGTAGCATTTGCTATTTTTGCCACAGGGATTGTTGGTGTTTTATCAGCATTCTTAAATAAGCCAGGTGTTAACGAAGATTCATTTACTTTTGTTCTTTTATATATTTTGATGTTTTCAGGGGCTATTCTTCTTTTTTTTACTGTTGTCTTGACTCAAAAAAGGAGAGTTCTAATTATCAAACAAGTAGTTGAAGAAGTTATACAAGATAATGTTCTAAATAATAAATTAGTTGAGTCAAAAAGTGGAGAAACTAATCTATCATACAGTAGCGCACAAGAAAAAATAGAGCGAGAACATTCAATAGAAGTTGTCTAATAGCACCTACGCGGTGCTTTTTTTATTTCATCTAGCTTACAGGGATTCCATCGAATTGTAAGGCTAGAGTTTCTTGCTCCTTATGTGGTAGGATTTGGTCTTATTTGATAAATCTAAGCAATAAATTAAGAAAAGCATCCGTCTAGGGAACGGATGCTTGGTTAAACTAGAATTCAACATCAAATCTTGGTGTGAAATGTTTACCAGAAGCTTGAGCCGAAGTGATTTTCGAAATAGTAAAGCTACGGATCTCATCACGCATTAAACACCAACCAAAAAAACGATTATCGCGAAAAGAATACGGTTCAACTAAACGCTGTTCTCCATCGTATGTAATGTATACCATTTCTTTACGAGCACCACATGATTTAATCGTTTCTACTACACTCATCATTTTGCACCTCCAATCGAAAGGGGATATGGAGTATGGATAAGGTTATATCGATGAAAGAAGCGCATGATAGTGAGCAAATAACCTGGTTACCATTGAATCGACCGCCAATAGGAACAGCTGTCATTGTGTTCTGTAAAGGATGTAAGAAAAAGCACCCTGTATACCCTGTATATGATGAAGACACCAACCAAATTGGATGGTGGTGGTGCTACAATAAAAACAGACCATACCCAGTTAGAGATTGATCCCTCCTACTCTAGAACTACGAAAGAAAAGGAAAATAGTTTCATATTTTGATAATTATGTTCTAGATGAATAGGATTTTTGAAACTTCGAGTTTCATACAACTTATTACAAAAAAGGTTATTTTTAGGAGGTGTACGATGATAGAATTAAATTTAATTCCCAAAGATGGTTTGGTACAAATATTATCTTTTGCTATGGAATATAGATGGCAACTATTTCTGATTGTTGGAGCAATAATAGGATATAAAAAATTTCAAGGCGCTTAACTAAGCGTCTTTTTATTTTGCCCATCGTTGGGCTTCTGAAGTTCGGTAGGAAACTACCACAGCGCGACGGACTTCGGAACCCGAATGATGGGCGAAAGTTGGGAGGAGGAATTGTCATGGAATCAGGCGTTTATAAGATAACTTGTTTAGTAAACAGAAAGATTTATATAGGGAGTTCAAAGGATGCTGAGAAAAGGCATTTTCAGCACTGGCAAGCATTAAAACGAGGAACACACCACAATATTCATTTACAACGAGCTTGGGCAAAATATGGTGAGGAGAATTTTTCATTTGAAATTATAGAGAAATTGGATGGTCCGCCAAACAAATTAATCGAGAGGGAACAATACTGGCTTGATCAAACAAAATGCTACATGTCTGAGGTTGGATTTAATATAGCAACTAGAGCAGGAACTCCAGCAGGTGGTAAAGGGTTTAAACATGTAATGATTTTTTGTGACATGGAAGCAAAGAGAATATGGGATAGTTTATCAATAAGAGAAGCAGGATTTTTAAGTTGGCTTCTTTTGTATTTGGACGAGGAAAATCGTGTTATGGGGGACAACGAGATTGGAAAAAAAGGAGAACCTTTAAACCAAAAGCACCTCATGAAACTAATGAGAAAAACAAAATCATTTATCTCAAAACATATTAAATCACTTCAGGATAAAGGTTTGATTTTTGTAGTAGTAGAAGGAAACAAAAGGACTATTTATGTTAGTACTACAATCGCTATGTACGGCGGTATGAAGCAAAATGGATAAACTACAGCGACTAAGAGAACATGTGTTTATTGATGATTCGGGAAAAACTGTTAGGCAATTTGTTGATCCTGATGGGGTGATTATTGAGCAGTACAAATTGGTTCAACAGTGGGTAAGAGAGAGCGATCAAAAGCAAACCTCTAAAGAAGATGAACCTAGACTTGGTAGGAATCCTGAGCACATTAAATTGTACAGAACAAACATACAGTATATTTTGGCGAAAGAAAATCTATCCAAAAATGCCAGAGTTACGTTACTTTCATGCGTAGCATATCTGGACTGGAATAATAACATAGTAGTTGACTCAAGAACCGGCGAGCCACTTAACGGGAAAGAAATTGCAGAACGCACAAACCTATCGAAAAACATTGTCAGTATGGGACTAAGAGAACTCCAATCCAAAGGAATTATTTACATCACAGGAGCTACAAAGAATTCTCGTCAATATGTTGTAAACCCTTCTGTGGCTTGGAAAGGAAATAGAGTAGCTAAAGATATAGCCCAAGCAAGGCACTTTAATAAGCACGGGCTAAAATTACCAGTCAATATCAAATACACTCAAGGATCAATACTGTAGTTGTTCTAGTGATCGTTCCGCAGGATGAAATACACTGTTTTTAAAATCCTAAATACGGTACAAGTAATCCCGAATACGGGATTTTAAAACTCGTGATCTGCCATACTCTCCCAAGGTATCTCACATTTTTTACTGTTAGTTATTTCTTTATCTTTATAGACCCCTTACAGACAGAACATAAAAAAGTGAGAGTTCATCAGTGTAGGTTCCATTTCATTAGAGTATAAAAAATTATTTAGTCAATATTAATTTGTAGAAACAAATTTCCACTAAGAAGTCATGGAGGAATTATTATGAGCGGTTATGTTACTCTTGCATACGTTTATTTTCATTCAAACGATAATGATTTGAATAATAAGACTCCTATAAACGTATATCTTAAGAAGAGCGATGGTATCATAATCGCTCAAAATGCATATGAAGGAGGTCTAAGTGATCATTCAGATTTAGGTTTTGATTTGTATTTTACTCAACCTAATATTAAGAGAGAAGATCTAGCGGGAGGAACTATTGTTGTTACCATCGATCCACATGGTGAGGATACATGGAAATTTAATTTCCAGCTTCTTCTCTATTTTAGCGATAACAATTATCCTGACCGATATGAATGGTCTGGTAATGAGTTAAGCGAAGATAATATAACAAAATCGTTTAATCTAAGATAATAATTAATTTTAAAATAAACCTTATATTGGTACAGATTAGCCCCATTTTTGTTCAAAAAGAAACTTCCTTTAATCCTGGAGTTTCTTTTTTTATTCTCCAAAATCAGAAAGGATGATTATTTATGAAAGTTATTCTTCAAGACATGACAATGGAAGGCCCTCCAGAGGAGTTAGCGACGTTCATGCATCTGTATCGTCAAACAAAGATGCAAGAGGTATCATTTGTTGAACAGATCAGACAACAAATGGCTACATTGCCCAAAAAGAAGATTTTCGATGATATCTAGCATCTGCTTGATCTTCCTCTGGAGCCTTATTGTTCTATCCATTGGCGGGATGTTGTCCATAGCTTCGGATGAAAGAAGGAGAAACCACCCGTAGTGGGTGGCTATTTCTTTCGGTTTCTACTTTTTATTTTCTTAGGCTTTGCTTTATTGGTCTTTGATTTCTTACTCCAATAAGCTTTTAAGTGATTAATGCATACTTTGATAGCAGTACTTAATAAAAGATTAATTAACGAATCAAAATCAAACATGAACATCAACTCCTAATTTGTATTAGATTAATGCAGTAACATCCGACCCAATGGGTATTTGTTCAAAATTTCTTATTCCTCCTCTCACTAATTAAGTAAGGCGGTAGAAAGATTTAGCTCATTTTCTTAAAAAATCATAGTTGAGCGAGAAATTTATTTTTAACCTTCCTACTTTTAAAAGGATTTTGGGTATGCAAGAAAAAAGCCTGACCAAGTTTTGGACAAGCTCCCTCAATTATTAAAGTGTCGAGGGCGAGCAATATTTCCTTGTTCAGAGGTAGTAAAGAAAAGCCCTTGTTTATAGGGAATCGTCTTGAAAATAGGCTTAGCGTTGTAAATCCGGTACCCCAATAATGATTTTTTGCCTCACTTTCTCTATACGAGGTGAATGTAGAAGAGTTAAAAGTAAGATATTTTTACCCTCTTACTTATAGGGGGCATTCGGCAGACAAGTAGTTGCAAAAATGGATGATTGTAAGATGGTATCGAAGCTGGGATGGAAAGGATTGAGGAGAAAAGGGAGGGTGGGCTTGAGTCCCTTCAATCTGCTCATTTTCATTCGATAGAGAAAAACGAGGTTAAATAGATTTCTTTGCTTCTTCTATATGGACAAAAATTATTCTGATCAGGTTCTATGAGAAATTACAGCAGAACCGTTTCAAAAATGATTGAAAAAGAGACGATTTCACTTGAAACTTTTTTATTGCGTTCGTGGACTATGAAACGGATTCAAAAACTAGTTTCAAAACAAAGTTGCATTAACCCTCCTATTTTGATACTATAAAGACAATAGGAATGAGAATCGGAGGGAATTCATTATGAAATTTGGTTATGCTCGTGTCAGTACTCTTGATCAAAACTTGGATATGCAAATCGATGCTCTCCAAAATGCTGGCTTTGAGAAAATCTTTGAAGAGAAAATGACCGGAAAACGAAATGACCGTCCAGAGCTAAATAAATTGCTCGATCAGTTACGTTCTGGTGATACCTTGATTGTTTATAAGTTAGATCGATTAGGAAGATCTACTTTTAAACTACTTGAACTGGTCGATGAATTTGAGAAAAAAGGTGTTGAATTTATCAGCATAAAAGATAATATTGATACCTCTACTGCTGTTGGAAAGGCAATGTTTAGAATGCTTGCTGTGTTGGCAGAAATGGAACGGGATATCATTGCAGAACGGACACAGGAAGGATTGAAAGCTGCTAGAGCAAGAGGACGTTACGGCGGCAGACCAAAGACGGATAAGAGCAAGATCGATGCAGCCATTAAACTATATCAAGCTGGCGACATGAGCGTACCCGAAATTGTAGCTGTGACAGGGGTAAGTAAGGCTACACTTTATCGAAATATTAATAAGCAATCAGGCTCCAAGTAAGGGGCCTTTTTCTTTTGTCTGGAAAGGAGGAAGGGCTATGTCATCGGCGGATTTAACAAGGGAAAGACGTAGTGCCTCACTTAAAGCAAATCGAATAACTGACGGCAGTGTTAAGCATGGGGTATTTCCTTTTCTGAAGTCTGGTGTTCACCCATGCAACAAATGCGTGAAGCGCAACGGATGTGATAGGTTTGAAGAAAATGCAGACTGTTCCTATCTAGCGGATTATCAGGAAAAGATCATTGATAGTGTAATGGATTTGGACATTGTAGGGGAACAAGATCGACCAATGGCGCACTTGTTATCAAAGGATATGGCAGTCATTGCACTTTGCGAAATGTACTTCGCTGTAGAGGGCTTAGTAATCCATGATAAACGAAAGAAATCCCTCAACGCTCAGCCTTTGGTAGCAACATACAACGAAGCAAAAAGACAAGCGCGGCAGACTATGCAAGCTTTGGGATTGGGACCAGCAGCACGAACCAAAATCAACTTAGAGAATGTAAATGTAGTAAAGCAGATGGGTGAGCTTGGCATGAAGCCAAAAGACGAGCCAGAAGGGTTGGAATTCTTAGATGATTGAGTTTGCGAAGGAGATTAAAAGTAAGATCCAATCCCTAGCTAAAAAAAACAAAGAAAAGGCAATAAAAGCACATGACCTTCTAAACGATTTTGAAAGCTTCACTGCTAAGTGTTTAAAGATCAAGACCAAGGAAGGAAAGCTTCTGCCTTTTGTCATGAATGATGCACAACGCAATTTTGCGCAGAAGGTATTTAAAAAATTGCTTGCAGGAAAGCCAGCGCGGTTTATTATCTTGAAAGCTCGTCAGTTAGGCTTTTCTACTGTTACAGAAGCGATCATTTACTATCTAACATCGCTCCAAGAAGCAAAGAACGGTTTTATCGTTGCCCAAGACTCCAAGGCATCAGACAACCTATTTGAAATGTTTAAGAATTACTACGATAATGTGCCTAGCATTTACAAGCCGATGCGGAAACGTAATAACAGCCGGAAGCTTTCATTCGAAAATCCGACTGCTCTTGAATCTCAACGGCAAAAGAATCCCGGCTTAAAGTCACAGATAACCGTTGATACAGCCGAAGCAAGCGTTTTGGCCCGATCAGGAACAATACACTTTCTACATGTATCTGAACTGGCTTTCTGGCCAGAAGCAAAGAAGAGCAAGCACATGCTCGCATTACTTCAATCGCTGTCAGATGCACCAGGGACGCTTTGTATTATCGAATCAACTGCAAATGGATACGGTGAGTATTTCCAGCAGATGTGGGAGAAAGCCGCAAATGGAGACAATGACTTCGAACCAGTCTTTGTGGCATGGCACGAGTATCCAACGTATCGTGAAGAGTTCAGCTCACAAGAAGAACTAGAAGAGTTCTTGGAGAGCATGACAGAAGATGAGTTATTCATTCAACGTAGGTTTAACCTTTCAGCCGAAAAGATGAAATGGCGAAGGTCTACAATCAAGAACAAATGCGAAGGCGATCCGAAACTATTTGCACAAGAGTATCCATCATTCCCAGAGGAGGCATTTCTGGTATCTGGTCGCTCTGTGTTTGATCAAAAAAAAGTGGGAGATAGTATTCTTGCTGCTCCTAAACCGATACGTGAAGAGTTAGATGGTGCTATCCTCATATGGGCAGAACCAGAAGAGGGCGAGTTATACGACATGGGAGCAGACGTTGCCGAAGGACTAGATGGAAACGAGCATGATTCTTCTACCTTTTTCATTTGGAAGCGTAGCACAGGAGAGCAAGTAGCCGAAATGCAGATCAAAGAAGAGCCATATAGTTTTGCGGCACTTCTGAACGAATGGGGTAGGTATTATAACAATGCCTTACTTGGAGTCGAGAGAAACAATCATGGTCATGCAGTATTGTTGGCTCTTATACAAATTCATGATTATCCAAACCTTTATGAGCACAAAGATTACGATGTGAAGGGCAATGTAGATAAACGTGCAGGGTGGCCAACAACTTTGAAGACACGTCCGATTCTTGTGGAGGAGTTTAGAAAAGGGTATGCGGATGGTGATACCAAGATTAAATCGAAAAGGGTACTTGGTGAAATGCGTACCTTTGTAAAGAAAAACGGTAAAGCTCAACACCAAGCTGGATGTCACGATGATATCTTGTTAGCTGCCATGATTGGCTGGGAGATGAGGAAACATCCACATCGAGGTAAAATAAAGCCTGTTGGCTTCTCTATAATGCCTGATTTAGACTCACTATTCGCATAGTAGAGGTGGTGAGATATTGAATATAAAAACAAAGCTATTAGACTTCTTCGGGTTACAACAAAAACAACAGTCTAATCATCAAGACGACAAACGTTCATCTAATGCTGAGTCTCCCCATACGTACATTTTCGATCAATTTAAAGTGGCCACAGATCGGATCACAACAATTCGAGAAGTTCAAAAGCTAGTTAAAACTGATTTACGGTTTAAAATGACAAACTTTCGTATTGCGGCAGATGCCACAAGAGGAGGTTGCCGTGTCATTGTACAGGGGAGTGAAGCGCATCGCTCACATTTAAGAAGTCTAGGAAAACAGCAACCAAAACGGTTAGTACCAGGAGCAAACGTCACACAGCAAGTGATTGATGACTTCATGTCAAGAACAAAGCTTTCTGTGAAATCAGAAGAACATTTACGAGTGTTATTGCGTGACGGTGATCTCTTTCTTAATCCGATAATCGATCTAAGCACAGGACTTATCCTAGATGTTAAACGAGCTCCTGCATTGACGATGAAGCGTAATAGCGACGAATACGGTGATTTCCCAGACTTAGAAAGAGCGTTTAGCCAGATTGATCCACTCACACAAATAAACTCCTTAATGAATGTGGGTCCTCCTAGTACATCACGAACTGACTTTGCACTGTACCAGATGAATCATATTCGCTGGCTTTCTGAAGAAACCGAGCACTATGGTACTTCTCACTACGCTTCAGCACGTAAGACGTACAAGATTCTTGAGAAAATGGAGATGGCTGCTGCGATAAGGCGTGAATTCAGGTCTGTACAAAAGAACAGTCATCATTTCCCTGAAGGAACGCAGATGAAGGATGTTTTGGAATATGCGAGAGAAAATAAACTGATTGACGAGAATGGTAATCCCAAACAGAACGCACATTTGCTCAGTGATTTCTTTGGCACAGCAGAGGTAAAAGCTATTCAGGGTGATGCCAACCTATCTGAAATGGCTGACATAGAACATTTTGATGATCTTTTGTGGCTAAATCTCGGTGTCCCAAAAGCAATCTTAACTTCTGGTCAGAATATTAACCGCGATATTCTAAAAGTGCAGTATCCGCAATACATGCAGTCTCTGGATGTCATGACAGATACACTTGAATACGGTGATATTGGCCCATTCTCAGGATATCGAGCGTTGATTGATTTACAGTTACTTCTTGCAGGAATCAATCCCGATTCAGTTATTTATGATGTAGTTTGGACTGAGAAATCTACGGAAACTATTGCCGAACGATTAGAGCGAGTTCAAGTTGCTTTGGGTAAAGGTGGGGGAACGAAGCTTATCACTACCCTCAAAGCCATTCAAGAAATTTCAAGTGACTTTGATATCGAAGATCCTGTTGAAATGATTGATCAGATAGAAAAAGAAAAGGCTAAGGATTCATTATTAGCACCAAATGTTAAACAAGAACCTGGTAACGAATCTATTGAGGATGAACCAGTTACAGACGTTGCTTTGGAAGATCGATCAAAACTAAAAAAGGCAGAAGTCGAGGCGGAGGAGATAGTCCTTCGTTTTTTTAATGCCGTAAACAAGCGGTTTATCAATTATGAACCTGATAATGAAGGTATAACGGACTCTGCTATCTTAGACTACGCTGAAGATGAGATCCTGAATGCTCTTGAAGAGACGTGGGAGGCCGAGCAAGGAAAGCTACAGCTTTCATTAGTCAAAGCAATGACGATAGCTGGGGTGATGGGTGCAGAAAAGGCTGCTTCCTTACTCGCAACAGAGATTAAACCACGAATAGTTCGTAGTGATATTAGAGAAGATCTGCTTCAGCAATCTACTCAACGAATCAAAGACATGAAAGAAACGACGCTGAAAAGCATTCGAAAAGAGTTGGCAACCGGTTTTGATAATAACCTTGGGTGGCGTAAGATAGCAAAGCGACTAGAGCCTATTATTTTGGACGAGGCACGAGCCAATTTAATTGCCCGTAATGAACTAAGCTGGGCTTACGACCGAATGCAAATTCGTACCTATAAAGGCGCTGGCGTTAAAAAAGTCCAATGTGATGAGGTTATAGACATGCGTACTTGTGATAAATGCCGATCTAGGCACGGTAATGTCTATGATATTGACGCCTATCCTGGTCTTGCCCATCCGTTATGTAGGGTTAGCTGGTTGCCTGTAGATTAAGGGGATAGTGATGAATAAATATCTTGTTTACATCACGGTTGGCGGGCTTATGGAATCGCCAGATTGGAGAGACGTTGATCATGAGGTGTTGATTGCGTCTTCAAAAGATGCTGCTGTTGAGCTTTGGGCAAAAAGAAACAAAAGCCTTAAAGACTTATCGCTTCTAAAAAAAGAAGAGAACGGGAACTGGAGCTATTGGGGTTGGATGATTAGCGTTAACCAGTTGGTTGTAGAGTGAATTTCGAAAGGTGGTGGTTATGTGTGACCGGAATAGTATTCTCATCAAAGATGCAATGAAAGGAGGAAGACGTGTGTTTAAAAATTTACCGTTTGAAATGAATTTACAGTATTTTGCCAAAGCGGGGTTTATACCAGAAGAAGAACCTATTAAGGACGCTTTAAAAGACGATCCCTTAATGCAGCAGATTTTAGATGCAAGCAGCGCCATTGCTCTTCTATCCATAAAGAAAAGTCTGGCCAACACACCACTAACAGAAGTGGACCGTCGTATTTATTACGAGGCAATTGATGCAAGAGCAAGAGCCGATTTTAGCACTTGGTCCATTGAAGAAGCCGCAAAAGAGGAGTCCGGTGAGAAACAGAAGCCGAGTATAGGCTTTACCGACTCAGTTGAACCACTTTTTACTGTTTTAGAAGATAGTGCAGAAGATCAAAGAGAACTTTGTTTTTCAAGAGCTGTGCCAATCATAGACGATGCGGGGAAGTCATCAGGTTGGTACCGGCAGCCTGTTTCCAAAGTTGACGCAATCAATGGCAACAATCGTCTCTATCCAAAAGCTGTTTATCAGGCCGCCCTCGATTCATTAAAATCTACTAATTTTCCATATGCCGGAGAGCACCCACATCCACGGAGTTATAAAGGCTCTGATGGTAGGGTGCTTTTTGATTCTAGTGTACCTAATCAAGCTGTAGTTTTCAGAGATGCCTCTATTGACTCTGAAGGTATCGTCTGGGCTGAATATAAGCCTTTGGCTACAGACATGGGAAAACAGGTCCAAGCGATGTTAGATGACGGACTGCCGATCGGCTTTTCTAATCGTATGACAGGTGACATTGTTACAGCCAAAGTAGAGGGCAAGAACGTCGGAGTTGCAAAGAGACTATCTCTATACACCTGGGACGTTGTATTGAACCCTGCTGAACCTGAAGCTTTCACTAAACCAATAGAACTAACAGATTCGGCTGTAGCGATTATCTTAGATTCACTATCCAAGGAGGATGATAAAATGAA
This sequence comes from Brevibacillus laterosporus LMG 15441, assembly GCF_000219535.2. Lineage (NCBI taxonomy): Bacteria > Bacillati > Bacillota > Bacilli > Caryophanales > Paenibacillaceae > Brevibacillus > Brevibacillus laterosporus. The sequence goes on along the minus strand of NZ_CP007806.1, from coordinate 3,484,679 downwards.
AAAGAATTTCCTTTCAATGTCATTAGATGAACTACGTACATGGAAGAAACAAAATCCTGGACACGATGAAATGGCGGTATGTGATGCTGCTATTACTGCTAAGGAAAAAGAACAGGCCTTAACAGATGAACTTGAAAAGTTAAGACTTGAAAAGCAAAAACGTGAACAACAAGAAGAGGCAAATCAGAAGAAAAAGGAAGCACAAAAAGCTCTTACTGATGCTGTAAATGCTTTGACATACGATCAACATGTTAAGGATGGTTTGCTACAAAAAGGTGCTATTATCACTGATTCTGCAGATGTGGCAGATTTTGTGGAGAGAGAGAAAGCTTTTATTGATTCAATAGCAATTAATAGCAAATTAAATTCACTAGGTTTACCAGGTCGCGCTTCTGTAATTGAACCAAACATCCAAGTTGGAGCTGAAGGTCAACCATGGAAGCCGATCGTTGATAATCTACAAGCAGCAATGGATGATGTTCTTCGTTCTAAAACTGGTTCGATTCCTGATCCAGAGTTGCGCAAAGCAAATCTGGCGATAATGGATCGCGCTTTGAAACAAATGGAACGTGAAAATAATGTTGAATTCAAGCAATACATGAAGAGTCTGACAGATGCGGCAGAGTCCATTAATGACGGTGTAATTACGGACTCTGCCGTTTCTACAACTGGTGATTTTGCACAATCTGCAATCATTAGCAATGCTCTTATGATGCAGTCTTGGCAAGACCTTAATTTCTTGCAGTTAGTAATGGCTGAAGGTTTTGGAGGCACTACGTATAAAATCCCTGTTGAGATTCTTTCAACTGATTTATACTCCCAAGATGATTTGGTTGTTGGCGAATTGGATGGAATCCCTACAGAAGGCGCTACTACTTCGCTGTTGGAATTTAGCGCTGAATGGATCAAACGAGGTACCGTCGTTACGAAAGAAGCAATGGTGGAATTGCAATCCGGCCCATTCCGTTATGATGTTTTGGCACGTAACTTAGCCAACCTTCCAATGCGTTTTCAACGGTATATGGACCAAAGATTTAGCTTAGAAATGTTACATGTAGCCGATGAGTATCAAGCGAAAGAAGTCTCAAATGAAACAGTTGCTTCTACTGAATTTGAAGCCGCAAATGCATCTAACGTTCCGATAGGTTCAAATGCAGCGTTTGTTGCTAAGTTACTATGTGGGCAAACTGCTGGTTCATATAACCCTAAGCTGGTCCCAACTATCGTTCGGCCTCGTAAACGTCAATATATCGATGCAGTAGGTCAAAAACAAACAACTATTGCTAATGACATCGTTATCAAAAAAGGTACGACAACACTAAATCGTGGAACTTGGGACCCAATCACTGGGAAAATCAATAATGGAGATTACGCGGTTGATTTCGAAAAAGGTCGTGTCTATTTTACTGAATCATCTGGTGTAGACGACACAAACCGTCCAACTGTGACTTATAGTTATGCAACAAACGTTTCATTTTTTGATTTGTCAGTCCCTAATGGTGTTGATCCATCCAAGTATTACAATCGCCTCTTGGAGCGTTTTGACTACGAAAAAGCATACATGGGATCTGCACCGCGCTATGTTACACCTGACTTCGCTATTGGTAGCCTAAATGCAATGGTAAATCTAAAAATCTCTGAGTTGTTCTATAAATGGGCATCTCCAGAAGGTACGAAATTGCTACAAGGTCGTATGTGGTTTGCTGATCGAAACGGGTTGAATCTTGGTGAGATCAATGCTCCTTGGGCAGCGGGTGATAGCCGAATCCTCCTTGGTAAGATTAATGCTACTCGTTTTGGCGTTGGTTCTCCAATGCAAATCGAAGGGCCAGAACCTTACTATGATGGAACTGGTAAGCTGACTTCAGCCAAACAGTATTACGCAACGGAGCAAATCAGCATTGCTACACCACTGGTAACTGATAAAAATGGTGTGGTCTACAATCCTCCTTACCGCACCATTAAATTCGTGTAAGGAGTGACGAAAATATGAAGATCAATACAGGCTGCTCCTTTATACATCCGATTTCAGGAAACATGATCCATCCCGGACAAATGTATGATGACCATGTGTATACACCCGTTGATATCCAAAAAACAACTGAGCAAGAAGCTGAGATAACAGATTCCACTGAAGATAATTATCTGACACTTGAGCAGTTTGAAAAGTTAGGCGCAAATCATGAAAAGGAACTATTAATCCAGTTCAAAATAGTAACAGCATCAGATTCCGATTCTGTGAGCAATAAAGAGAAACGGGTTGAGTTGTATAAACAGTTCGTGGAGGCGAATACACATGATGGAGCTGGTGAAGAAGTTACGCTTTGACCTAGGAGACATGGAAGAACCCTTTTTCTATTCTAGCGATGACTTAATCAGTAGATTGACAGAAGCACTTTACGATTATTCTCGCTACCGTCCAAGAAGACGAAAGGGTTTTATAAAGCTAGTACCAGGTGTGACAGAATACAATCTTCCTGAAGATTACCAAACATGGATAGAAGGCTTAGCGGGGTATGAGATTCTTGATCGTACCCTGATAACTCCTGTTACACCTGCTGGCCATTCTAAACTAAGCTTTTATTACTACGCAGACCATACAATTGAAAGCCTTTCAGTAAGAGATCACCGAATTTTACTAGATTACTGCATGGCGAAGATCCTATATGAGATTGTTCGTGAGGGCGCAGAGATCAGCGGCTTAAAACTGGGCAAAGGGCTACAAATTAACTTTGACAACTTTGATAAAATCGCACAAGAAGCAATTTTTCGTGAGAAACGCTATGAACAATCGGTGAAGAAGCCTATAGGGATGTGGTCATAATGAACGCCTCAAAGTTGGCCAAGAAAATCAAACGAATTATTGATCGGCACATCAAGCAAAAGGGCTACGAGGTAGAAGCTGTCTTGCAAACGTTGACGGAAGAACAAACATCTAGCGGGCTTTCAATTATCGATAGAAAACAGCCTGATCCTATAAAAGAAACCATCAAAATAGTTGTTACGGGCCATTCAATCGATGAGGAAGCTACTGCTTTAGGGGATAATCCCGTGCAAAAGCTAGAGTTTATCTCTATTGAAGATGGCACGGAGCCACCTGAAAAAAGAGTAGAAGAAGGAAAGGTTCTCGTTTATGACGGCAAGCAGTTTAATATCCTATTAGCTTCTCCTGCGACTTTAGCGGGTGAGCTTATCATTAAGGAATGCCAAGCGAGGTCGATGTCATAATGGGTGACTTTAACGACTTGTATCGTGTGCTAGGGAATATCCCGCATCTGATGGCGAAAGCAGAGAGGAATACGCTGAAGAAGGGCGCTGCCGTTGTAATGGGTGCAGCTAAAAAGAAGCTGGGAACCTACCAAGGGGAATCAGGCGGGTATAAAGCGTGGGTAAAGCTGAAGCCAGAAACTGTCCGTAAAAAGCACATGTCCAAAACAAAAGCTGGTGCCTTAACACGAGCGGGAAAAAGGTACAAAGAGAAACATGGAGCATGGGGAGCTGGTGGAAATGACGATTCGCCATTAGTTGATTCTGGTAGCTTGCGACAAGCAATTACTACGGACGAAAAACAGATTAACAAAGGCGTTGCATATGTAGGAGTGGCTTCTGGATCATCCGATAGCAAAAAGGGTGATCCAGGAAGCTATGCAGCTGCCCATGAATTTGGATACGAACCTAAAAATATACCGGCGCGTCCGTTCCTACGACCTGCACTCCACGAAAATCGGGATCAAATAAAAGAGATCGCTAAAAAGGAAATAATTAAAAGTCTAAGGAGGCTTTGACGATGAGAGATCCACTTGTGTCGGCCTACACTGCCTTAGAAAAAGCCATTAAGACTGTTCACGGCTCAGGGTTTCTTGTGACTAACGATACACCAAACCCTATCGAGACTAAAAAAAGAGCCCTTCCTGCTGCTAATATCACGTATGTTAGCGGGACATCTGAAAAGGCCCTCATGAGGGAACACCACCCACATGGGGTACTATCAAACGGGAATGGTACTTTTACCGTAGGAACAGAAGCGGTACGGTTTCATTACCTCATTCAATTTCCTTTTTTGCTGAACGGCCAAGCCAAGCACAGCAGTTATCTACCAAGTTTTTAGCTTACATCGAAGCAGAAAATGAGATACCCATCCCTGAAGATAAGTGGGGTGACCTTGTACAGATTTTCATTGCTTCTCCACCTCTACCACCACGTGGCGAGCCTAACCTATACCAAGTGGATGCAACCTATCAATGTTTAGGACAGTTGATCATAGAGGAGCAAGTGAATGCGATTGATGTGAGTAAATTTAGACCAAAAATAATGTAAGGGAGCTGGTCTTGTTGACCATATTACGCGGAGTGACTTCGCTACAGGATTACGCACCTGGTTTATTTGTGAATGAGCTACCTGTGCCTCAAAGCGAAGAAATTAGTACACCACAATTTATTTTGGGTTTTGTAGGCGAATTTGATAGAGGACCACTCAATAAATATATGTTAATTTCTGAAACACCATCGAAACGATTAATTGAAATAGCCGAGCCTATTCTCGGCGCATCTACAAAAAAACTTGCGGGCAATCAATTGCTAGACCACCTACACCATGCCCGTATTAAAAAGGCAGCTTTCGTGCGAGTCTTGGGTAACGGTCACCAAACAGCTAGCTTACATTTGAAAGATCGCCAAGACAAAGAAACAGCCCGTATCTATCCAAAAGCCGGCCCCGGAGAGTACGCAAACATTTTTACTATTGAGGTACAAGAAGGGACTAAAGCAAACACCTTTAAGCTGATCTTATGGTCAGACTTAGGCGGTTTTGAAACTTATGACAATCTATCAAAGAATCCAGAGGATGCTCGTTATGTGGAGAAAGTAATTCAATCCACTAGCGAGCATTTTGTATTTGAAGATGTCAAAGCGGAAAAGGATTTCGACACAACACGTCCAGCAGTCATGGCCAGAACCCAATTGAAGAATGGATCGAATGGGGCTCCTTTAACGGATCAAGACCGTATAGGCTCCTTTGATCCAGGAACCGGTGTCCGGACGGGCCAGAGGTTACTAGGCGTTATTGGAAATATTCTAACGGATGTTGCTCATATTAACTATTCAAGTCCAGAAGTAGACAAAGCGTTGATTGCCCTAAGTGAGAAGCACAATTTCATTGCTTACATTGGGACAAATAACTCCCAAACGATTACTGACGCCTCGGAATATCGAGATCAGTTTGACAGTGATTTTGGACAAATGGTTTATGGCTATTACAGTTCGGTGACTGGCCAACGCATCTCCGGAAGTTGTCTTTCTGCAATTGCACACGTGAAAGGTCAAATAGAAGACTCCGGACTTGCCGTAGAGTGTAACTGGATTGCTGGTACCGATCAAGAACTTGAATTCGAGGACTACCAGGAGCTTTTTACTCATCAAATAGCGGCTTTCCAGCTAAAACCATCTGCTAAAGGGGATGGCTCTTATGCTTGGCGTATGGCTAACGATTACACACTTGCAAAGAACGACGTAGCGGGTGATCCAATTGCTGACAATAAGAATCGAAAAGTAAATCGTCGGCGCCTAAATAGCTGGATTGAGAAGCAATTGGAAGCTGTAGCCGCATCATGGCAAGGGAAAGCCATGACCAAGCCGATGAAAGAAGCAGCAGACATGCGCATTCGTACTTTCTTCGATAACCTAGTTAAACCGACCAACCCATTGGAAACAAGTAAAATCGAAACCTATTCCATTCGGTTTAATCAAAAGGCTCAATCAATCGATCAATTTGTACAAGAGCTGAAAGTCAAACAATATAACACTGCTGAGTGGATTCTATTGAATTATCAAGGCGGTACTAACGTGGAGGTGGATGTTTAATGGCAGAGGCGGGCTTGCTTGGTAAAAAGCTGGTAATTGCGATAACTGATTCGAATGGTAACGTCTTGAAAAAATCACCTGAGATATTGAAATGGTCTGAAGAGGAAATTACGACCGAGGATAAAAAGCACCCTATTGGTGAGGAGACTGAATACAGCACCAGCACGATAGATGGATGGAAAGGCTCATTTAGCGGCCAAGACACGAATGGGGCTTATGATGACATTGTAGATGCTAGGCTTAAATACCAAAAAGAGACGGGTGATACACTCTCTTTTTCGATGTTTACAACTAGAGTCTACAAAGATGGAACGGTAAAAAAATACAAGTTTACAGGCGTAACTTTTAGCGGATTTAAGGCTGATGTAGACGGCGGCAGTAAAGCAGTTAACAACTCAATCAATTGGCATGCGACAGAACGCATACTACTATAGGAGGGCTTACAAATGGAATACGCACTATCAACTGGTAAAAAAATTATTTTTCGTAAGAAGAAAGGCCCGCACCATCTTATTGAACGAAATCTTCTTTCAGCCGTACAAGGTCAAGGAGGTGCAAATTTTGGTGGTCTATCTCTATCAATATTAGTTAAGGCAGTGGTAGGTATTGAAAGTGTTGGCGGTGTAAAAATTGAAGTTCCTGATGATATTGTCGGACTCTTAGAGTTCATGGATCATTTTGAATACGATGAGTGGGATGAAGTAGAAAGTTTAATCCTTACTCCCCAAGAAAAACAAAAGTTTGAGGAAGCAGCAAAAAACTTGCTGGAGAGCCCTGGTTCAGAAGTAGAGTAGAGTTGGCTATGGGCTCAGGTGCAGGTATAACATACACAGAAGCGTTAGATATGGACGATGAAACGCTATTAGCAGCAACGATTGTTGTTAACGAATGGAATGAGAAGAACCCTCGAATGTTTTAATTTGGGGGTTCTCTTTTTGGGAGGGAGGCACCTCTTATTAGTACGATTTTAGATTTAGCTATCGCCATTAGCTTAACTGACCGTGTTTCAAGTGCTTCGCAACGGATTATTAGTCAATTTAAGTTGATGGAGCATGCCACAGATCAAGTACAAAGCAAGATGAACCGTTTAAAAAACATGGCCTTTGGCGGCGGTGCTCTCGCGGTAGGTGGGGTCCTGGCATTTAATTCGATTGCTAACGCGGCAGACGAGGTTGTTACTAGAGCTGGTAACTTACAAGAGATCATGACAGAGATTAAAGCACAGACATTCGGCAAACAGTTGTTTGATCCATCTAGCGCCAACGAAATCACACAAAAGATGAAAGAAATTGAAGACCTTTCTACCCGTTTAGGTTTGGAAACCACTTTCTCGAATCTGGATGCTGGTGAGGTAATTCGCGATCTTCAAAAAGGTGGTTTGCAATACAAGGACATCATGGATGGCGCGGCAGAGGCAACTATCAAGTTTGCACAGCTAAACCAAATGGCGCCAACTGCTGCGGCTGAACTCATGGTACAGACGAGAGCGGGTTTTCAACTCACCGGTCAGCAAATGTTAGAAGCAGCGGACACAGTAACGAAAGTGGCAGCGGCTTCAAGCGCTGGAGCTGAAGATATCAACCGTGGTCTTGGTAATATGGCGGGTGTAGCCTCTCAGATGTGGGGCACAAGAGGAAAGTTTGAACAAGTCATGGACTCTTCAGCCTTGGTAGCATTAACCCGAACACAGACAGCAGAGGGCTCCAGTGCGGGTACATTTGTGCGTAACTTCTTAGAGCGACTTGTACCTCAGACGAAGCAACAAACCGCGTATATGGCTTCTGTAGGCTGGCTAGATAAAAACGACAAATCGCTTTTCTTAGATTACTCAAAGGACCCCCGTGGGCAATTAAAATCTGCCACAGAAATAGCAAAAATTCTAAGGAAGACGGTTGGAAGCAATAAAATTATTGCAGATGAAAAAGCCGTAGAGAAAGAATTCGCCTTAGTCGAACAAGGTATGGGGACAGATAAACTAATCAAGCTATTCCACAAGGTTTTTGGTGAGCAAGGCGGTCGTACTGCCTATACGTTACTTCGATCAGGCGAAGGATCTCTAGAGGAAATTCTTAATAACGTAGATACGCAATTATCCTTAAACGATCGAGTCAAGATGCAGATGGAAAACTTTAATCAGGTAAAAGATACAGCGGGCGAGGCATGGAATACCTTCTTAACCTCCCTTGGATCGCCGTTACTGGAATCAGGAACAAAGTTTTTTGCGTTTCTAAACGACCAGTTATCGGAGGCGGCTCTGTATTTTCAACAACACCCTGAAGTAAGCAAGTACATGTTTGCAATTGCTGGCGGGGTTGCGGCTTTAGCTGGAATCGGCGGTATTATAACCGTTACGGCGGCTTCCTTTGGTGCATTGTCTTTAGGACTAAGTGCGGCCGGCATCGGTTTAGGAACAATTGCTTTGGTAAGTGGAGGAGTCTTACTTGCAATCGGAGCAATAGCAGGTGGAGCTTACTTGATCTACAAGAATTGGGATGAACTCCAGCCCTATGCAAAGGCCGTATGGGATGGGATTAAGGATGCCATATCGCCAGTTGTGGATTGGGTAAAAACGAACGTTATACCTGTCTTTACATCTATCGGTGATTCGCTTGAAGGACAATTTAAGCGGCTAGAGGAATGGGTTGGTACTAATAAGTCGAAAATCGAAGGTTTCTTTGGCTTCTCCCGAAAAACGGAGAGGGTAGGCAACGATCCGGAGGGGAAAGAGGTGCTATCTTGGAAACCACCAAGCTGGCTTAAAGCGGCTGGAGGAATCGCAGCCTTGTTTATCGGGGGTAAGGCTCTTGATAGGACTGTCTCGACGTTAAGCAAGCTAAGAGGGGTAATGAGTGCTGTAGGTAGAATCGGCGGCCCTATTAAGTTCTTTGGTGCTTTTATTCGTGGAGAGGTTGAAATGAAAAAGTTTGGCGGGATTTTCAAAAAGACTTTCGCTCTCCTAAAAAAAATACCTGGTGTTTCAGGCATTACTCGAATCGGTACTGCCTTTTTTGCAGTGGGCAAACGGATAATTGGTGTATTGCCAGCTATCACACGCTTTGGCGGCCTATTTGCGAGAGTGATGGGGGCAAATGCTAGGTTAATAGGGAAAGGCATTATGCAGATCGCTAAACTTGGTGGAAGCTTTGCGTGGTTAGCTGCACGTGCTTTGTGGATGGGCGGACGTGTTGCCTTAGCCTGGGTGATTGGATTAGGACCTGTCGGGTGGATCATTGCTGGAGCAACAGCGTTAGTGGTGGCTGGTATAGCGGCTTGGAACTCTAACTTCTTAGGATTCCGTGACAAAATGACCGCCCTTTGGAAATACATCAAGGAGAAAGCCTCTGCCGTATGGGATTGGCTGTCAAGCCTTCCTTCTGAAGCAGTACAGTGGGGCGAAAATTTAATGAAAATGTTTGCTGAAGGCATAACAAACGGAATCGCATGGGTAAAGCAATCGGCTGAAGATGCAGCGAGTACCCTCAAGCAGTTTCTTGGGTTCTCTTCTCCTACTGAAAAAGGACCTGCTTCGAAGTCCGATAGATGGGCTCCTAACTTAATGAAAATGTTCAGTGAGGGCATTACTGACTCGCTTCCGCATTTACAATCAGCAACAGGAACAGTAGCTGAAGCTTTACGAAACAATTTAAATAAATCTATTGAAGTTGCACCAAAGCTCAGTAGTAAGTTGAGCGATACTGTCCAAACTGATATAGGTTTGTCTGATCACAGCATACGAGTAAAGGGTCCTAGTGAGCTACCTAGATCAGAAAAGGTAGATTTACATTTCTATATCTATCAACAACCAGGGGAAGACACTGAAGCATTCGTTGACCGTGTTGCCAATAAAGTTATACGTAAGATGGGGCGAGATGCTCAAAGAGCTAATATGACGATGGGACGCGGGGCGTTTGGAGGGGCTACGTAATGAGAGTTGTCCTTGGAGGCATAGAATTAAAAACGTTTGAGAAGCCCGATGCAATACCGTTAGGCGGGCAACAAACATTAGCTATTAATCGATTCCCCGGTGGGGATGTAAGCATTCAAAATATGGGACCACAATACCGGCCGATCACATGGACCGGTATTTTTATTGGTCCAGATGCTTATGATCGAATGATCCGGATCGGGAATATGCGGACGGCTGGTAAGCCTATCACTTTTGAGACGGAGAAGTATTCGTTTCCTGTAGTGATTAGCGAATTTTTACCCGATCACAGGACCAATCGACGCATACCATTTTCCATCACCTTAGAACGGGTTATCTCTCAAAAAGGGAGCGGCAATGCTCAAAAGAGTGACCCGATAGCAAAAGCTGTACAAGCAGTAGCAAAAAGTAAACAGGCTTCTACGCAAAAAAAGCAAGCTACAGGTAAGGAGAAATACACCATTCAAAAGGGAGATACGCTATCTGGTATCGCCCAAAGAAAAAAGAAAAAATGGGAAGATATCTACAACAGCAATAAAAAGGTACTGGTTAACGGTCCTCATAAATTAAAGCCAGGATGGGTGATTTATGTTTAGCGATCCATTGATTAATCGAACAGGCCCATTTAGACCTACAGGAACCCCCATTGTAAAAATCATAGTCAACGGAAAGCCGGTACCTCACTGGCTTTCTTTTCGTGTAGAGCTAAACGGGCTAGGCTCCATTGATAATTTTGAGGTTACTCTACCGTGGGAGGTTACGGAGCAAAAACCCGATCATGAGCTCCTCTACAGCGGACCAAGTAAATCTTCACCACTTACAACAGGCCCTGCAATCGTTAGCATTGAGGTGGGGTTTGAAGGAGAAGGCGGTTTACAAAAATTAATAGAGGGTGACATGGACTACCCCATTTGGAATTTCGCTGAAAGCGAGACTGTGACGATAACAGGCAGATCCTACGGAGCAAGAGCCTTTGATTTTAAAGAATCTATCAAAATGCAAAACATGACGGCTAGTGCTGCTTTTAAAAAGCTTGCTGCTCAACACAATTTAAAACCTGTGGTACCTGTAGCGACAGACACTTTTATCGGTGAGTATATCGGGGAAGACCACGCTAATGCAAAGCGGGAGGTATCCCACTGGGATTTTGTTTTGTACCTAGCGCAGAATGAGGGGTTTACCACGCATGTTAGGGGGAAGGAGTGGTATTTTGGACCACGAGAAAAACTGCCGAACTACATGAAAGAACCTGTCATTTTTACATGGGGGCATAACATTAAACCAGGACTTCAAATCGAGCGGGCGCCTAAAGCATCTCGAAATCTAATCGTTGAAGTTATCTCTTGGATACCAGGACGAGCGAAGAAGAGAGGAAAAGGCAATCTCAAGGGACAGCGGATTGTAGAAAAAGCATCTTTTGCAGGCTCCTCATCCGGAGAGAAAAAAACACTGCGCTACTATTACCCCAACGTCACACGAGATCAAGCCCAACGTTTGGCTAGAAAAAAGCTAGAGGAGCTGTCTAAAACACAGGTCTTTGGCTCGTTTCCGACCGATTGGTTTCCCGATGTTCAAATCGATCGACGTATTTCTTTGCGGGGCGTCGGTACGGTTCTCTCACAGGACTACTTTACGTCAAAATTGATTGTCTCAGGGCAAATGGATTCGGGGATAGAAGCCGAAATTGAATTCACCAATTTAGAAGCTGACGACGGAGGTAAATTTGGATGAGGTTTCATGCAGAACAGGAAAAAGCATTTGATCGTTCCTTACCTGGGTCAAGTTTTTCTTTCGCTACGATTAGCGGTGTCAATGAAGAAGAACGCTTGTTAAAGGTTGTTTTGGAGCCATACGGCAATGAGACAGGGTGGTGTCGCGTACTAAAAGACACGTTTTATCCTATTCCAAAGCACAAGGACCATCCAGACCCAGACGGCAAACATACTCATGATGAACATGATCCTCAATGGCCCTATAAACCAGGGCAGGAAGTATTAGTGGGGTCTATTACTGGAATGGGGCATGAACAGTACGTTGTCCTTGGGTTAATCGATCAAGGGGCGGTGAGTGATCAATGACGGATTTTGGGAATGACATTATGATCGCAAATGGTGAGATCGTTTGGAATGGCGATGAAATCGTTATGGTAGAGGGGGAACGCAATGTTATACAGCAAGCGTACCTACGTTGCCAAGCAGATTTAGGAGAAAGCCTGATCTTTCCAGAGTACGGTAGCACATTGAGAGGATACCAAGGTAAGTCATTTACAAGCGAAAGCAAGATAGCAGCCGAATCCGAAGCCACTCAGCGTCTATTAATGGTGGGAGATGGATGGATCGAAGAGGTCTTGCGTTGTGACGTTTCCTTGATCGAAGTCAATGAAAAAAAGAAGATGTTAGTCCAAGCGAAAGTAAAAATCAGAGGGGTAGAAACGCCTCAAGACATGGATTGGAGCTTTTAAAAAGAGGTGATACGGATTGAAGTTTCCATCAAAAAATGAGTTCACGCAAAAGCTCGTGGAGTTTTTTGTTGGCGAGGGAAAAGCACTATCAGATTTACCAAATCAATGGTTTACCAAGTTCTTAATCCTTGCCCTACGTGAATCTCTGTTTGCGATTATTATCGTGATCCAAGCTGTATACGAACAAATAACCACACTGGGAGCAAAGGGTGAGATCCTAGACCAAAGAGGGTATGAATCGGGTGTCGATCGAAAACAAGCTTCGAAGGCTATCCACTCCGTCACTATTCAGAAAAGCGCTCCTGTCTATGAGGACACGCCTGTACCTGATCACTTTTTAGTAACAACAACGCCAAACGGTAGCAACCCACCTATCATGTTTCGAGTGGTAGAAGGTCAAAACAAAAACATCACTGCCGGTCAAAGCTCAGTTGAAAATGTCCTGATTGAATGTGAGGAAGAAGGAGAAATTGGGAATGTGCCGCCTAATTCCATTAACCTTATTGCCCAAGCGGGCTTTGATTATGTAACTGACTCGAAGGTAGTTAGCTATGGAACCGACCTTGAAGACGAGGAAATCTATCGTGGACGAATATTGGAAAGAAGACGTAGACCAGGACGCGGCGGTGCTGAAGACGATTATAAGTTTTGGGCCGAGAGCGTCCAAGGTGTTGTTTCTGCACGAGTAATTCCGTTGCATCGCGGCAATGGGACCATTGATATCAGCGTCGCAGGCGTCAACGGAATTCCGGATCAAGAGGTTATCCAGCGGTGCCAGCAATACATTGAAAAAAAGGCGCCCGCAGGAATGAAGGATGGCGGCGTTTTAGTAATAAGCCCTACACCAATAACAATCGATATTACGATATCTAATACCGTTTGGACTCTTGGCTATGATCTTGAATTAGGAGCTCCGCACGTCATTAACAATTTGCGGCACTATATCGAGAAAATATCCAATAGGGATCGAATCATTCGCTTTTTAGACATCATCACGATTGCGAAGCAGACATTTGATCCAGAAGACTCGCAAAAACAAAACCCTATCCTACTTGATTTTGTCATGGAGCACCCTCTTGAAAACAGGGCGCTGGCTGAAGACGAAATGGCGGTAGTTGGGGAAATTATTGTGAAATAAGGTGAGCGTATGGGATTTAAAGATTTTATCTTTAGTTTCTTTCCTTCTGGATGGTTGAATCCCAGTGCTGATGGAAACAAACGCTTTTTTGGGGGACTTGGCAAGTCCTTTGATTACGTTTATGACTTGGCCCATCAAGTCGAGTTAGAATCATCCGTATCGACAGCCGTTTTTACTTTGTCTGATCGAGAAATCGAATGCGGACTTGCTCCCGATCCATCTCTTGATGTGGAATTTCGTAGGGCTCGCTTAATCGCGCGGACGCAAGAGGAAGACGGTCCGGTTAACACCGAGGATTTTGAAAAAGCATTAGGGCTTTTATCAAATGGGATAGCGAAGATAATTCCTGATCACGCAAATTATTCTGTGACTTATCATCTTGAATTTTCAAAATCGCTCACATTGAACTTACTGTTACTTGAGGAATACATCCGGAGAAATAAACTTGCTCATTTAGCCCATTCTTATCGAATTGCTCCTACTACGAGCTCCGTACAATTTTTCACGGAAGAAAAGACAACCGTATACGTATCCACTTACCAGGAGTGCGGGACGTTTGTCGCGGGAGGTGGATGGTCATTAGCTTAACAAACAGTTGTCTTGAAGTTTTAGCAGAGCATCTATTAACCAAAGTAGTTTCTGCTGAAGTAGAGCTTGATAACAAAACCGTACAAGCAGGGTTAACGAAAACTCGTGAAGGAACACTGGTGAAATTCATTATTTCCTTAGGAGCCGACAGTAGCGGTGTTATTACAAACAGGATTTTAAAAAACGATTTGGGCGAAGTGTTCTGGAGTGACAAAGTTGGTAAGGTTCGAATTATAAAACCCAAAAGAGACATGCAGATCGTTATCCCTATAGACGTAAGCTGGCTTGAAGGAGGGGGCAAGCATTGAGTAGATCAAACCCGATAGCATTATTCCAAGATCGAATCCTAGAGCAAAACCCTGATAATACGCAGGAATACCGGTACAGGCTTATTGCTACGGATAAGCCAGACGAATTTTTAGTAAAGTTAGCTGCTCCAGTCATTCAACACGGCACCCCAATCAACGCTGCCATACTAAACAGGATAGTAGAGGAAGTAAATCTGCTGATGGGGACCTACGATACCATCAGGCGTTTTCAACTAAATTTTATCGCGGCGACAATTGAGCAGGAAACAAAAAACAACGCTAATTTAACTGGCGTCGATGCAAATATTGTGATCGAGACGTTTCGAAATCTGGACGATATCAACTTATTAGAAGGGGCCTTTGACGGGGTTAATCAAAAGGTCTATTTGCCTTGATAGAAGGAGGGAGATCATGGACTCAAAGATTACAATACCGTATAAGTGGAGCTTTAATAAAGATCAGCGCACTCAAACTGTAACCCTCAAAAAAGGGGACCTAATAGTAGGGTTCATTAGGTCTTCAAATAGTGGTGAAAAGTTTGAAATTACTTCTAGTCAGGGAGGTATTTCATTACTTAGATCAAGTGCATACAATACAGGCGGTAACGTCGTTGATTCTGTCTCAGCAGTAATTTATTTGACTACGACCGATATGAATACAACGCTTACTTTTCATGCACTACAACACCCTACAAATTTAGACTTTGCAATTACTGCTATTTTTAGAAATGCAAAATTAGTAGCGTTTGACAGTCTTGGCCATCTAAAAGGTTCACCTGAACAGACATTACCTACAAACAAATCAAACGGTATGGGGATTTTGTTATTAAATCGATATACCCCTAATCAAAAGACAGAAAGCTATACGGTAACTCTGGACGCAGGTGGTTCCTTTGGGCCAACTATGTTGACTTTAGACAATATACAAAAACAAGATGCAATGCCTCCTACTATTTCTTATAACGGTGGAGATTATTCATCTATAGTCGCCATTTTGTTAGATCCGGCTATAATCGGTCCCAATAAACCAACTAATCTTAGCCCATCAGGGTCAAGTAGCTCTCCAGCTATGGTAGGTTCAAACCCTACATTCGCATGGTCCTATAGTAGCCCTGACGCGGGAAGCACTCAAAAAGCCTATCAATTAGAGTTTAGAAAAAAAATCAATGATGGCACAATTTACGCCACGGGTAAAATAATTAGCGGAAGTAGTACGTTTACGATTCCAGAAGGATATCTACAACCTGATACGGAGTACTACTATGTGGTGAGAGTATGGGATCAATACGACAATCTCAGCCTAGAAAGTGATAGACAGTACCTTAAAATTTATAAGGCTCCAACAGCTACCCCGATATCGCCTGTAGGTAGTAGAGACAAACCAAGAGGCGCCAGTTTAGCACCTACCCTAAAATGGGATTACTATGACCCTCAAGGTTTTAATCAATACTCTTTTGAGATAAGGATAACAAAAAAATCCGATGATTCCCTAGTAAAAACCCCTGGCTTGGTAATAACGTCAAAAAACCAATACGATGTGCCTCTGGGTGATTTAGAGGCAGGGGAAGTCTATTATTGGTCAGTAAGGGTGCAATCAGAGAAGCACATAAAGCCTCTTACAGCGACACCAGCGCAATATTTTATTACGAATACGCCACCATCTGCTCCGACACTAACTTTACCCGTTGCCACCTATAGGACGAGCGCCAACCCGATCTTTGAGGCAATAGCTGGTAGCGATCCTGAGAATGATAAACAAAGCTTTGTTATCAAGATTGCATCAGATGAGCAATTTACTCAAGATATCCGTTATTACAACAGCGAATTCAATTATAAAAACTGGAGCTACTATGATGGCCATGAGTGGAAGGTGTTTGAAGACTAAAATTAAGTAACGATATCGTTAAAGGGAAAAAGATACGGTTCGATATGCGCGACAGCGAACCTCTACTAAAGAATAAAACCTATTATTGGAGCATGGCTGGTATAGACGGGACAACAGGAGCATTTGGCAACTGGTCTACTACACAATCAATCCGAGTAGGGAATGTTCTTCAGTTCCAACTAAAAGAGCCTATCTTCGATAAAGTAGAAGCTCATAGGCTAGTCATGAATGCAGTGTACAAGATAGCAGACGATGGGGCTAATCCAGCGAGACTGCTGGTAGAGGTAAGTAACAACGCGTTTGACGACTCCCCCACATGGGAAGACATGACTCAAGCGTTTCTAAACAGAGATTACCTTGAGCTACAAAATCGCGTAAAACAAGCAGACAAATGGGGTTTAAACGTGAGGATCACTGTCTTTGCTAATGACAGTTTAGGCCCGATTGAATTTGATGCGTTTGGTTTTTCTTATGACTAAGCGGGAGCTGAGGTGATATAGATTGGAAATAGCAAAATCAACGGATTTAGAGAAAATGCGTGCTGCTAAAGAAAAATTGGAGCAAGAGAAAAAGGAACTGCTAGACAAGGTTGAACAGCTTAAAAAAGATAAGCGGGATTTAATGCTTACTGTCACAGAAATGTACGAGCACACCTTGAAGGCGGACAAGCGGATTACAGCTATCATGATTACTGTAACAGAGTTATTCGAAAAATTTTTAGAATTACAATCTGGAGGTAAAGCCTAATGGATTCAATGGTTCCGATCTACTGCTCACTGATTAAGTCTGGAGACAAAACTTTGGAGCAGGTTCCCCAAAAAATTAGAGAGAAAGTTGAAAGTCAACTGAACGCCAATGAAGCTGATTAAAAGAGCTTTAGAGGCGTTTTTCTTTTGGCTTTTGGTGCTAGCGAAAGGGGGTGAATCCATCATGGCAATTGCGACTATATACGTCTATTTGATACTAGACGGCGACAAAACTTATCCTCAAGTACCGACTAAAATACAACCTGAAGTTAAGCGACAACTTACTGTACTGGGATATGAAGATTTAGCTAAGTAGCGCCTTCTCATTTTAAGAGGCGCTTTTTTTTCATGGGGAGCTGCGGCCCCCTATTTTATTTACCCCAAGGGGTGAGGAGGCATGGTACATGCGGCTAACAACGGATATTCAAACTTTATTCAAGCCAGGAAACGGCATTGCTGCTCTTGTAGGGGCCGTGGCCCTCCCGTGGATCGATATTTTATACGGTGCAGAGCGTCGAGAAGTATTGGTTTTTTTCTGTCTAATAATTGGAGCGGATTGGCTTACAGGTGTTTGCGCATCGAAAAGAGAGAAAACCTATTCGTCTGATTATGGAATCAGGAAAGGAATACCACGTACGCTATTCATCTTCTTGTTGCCTATCATTGCTAATTTTTTTGACGCTGCCTTAAAGACTCCCGGATTCCTTTTTTATGGAGTCATATTCGGCTTGTCCTACCATACATGGATAAGCGTAACAGCAAATACGGTGCGCGCGGGCTGGGGGCAGTTTGTACCCACATCTGTTATGAAAATTATAGGTTCGGAACTGAAGGCAAAATCAGAACGTTCTCAAAAGCATAAGGAGGGGAAATGATGGAGATGACCACTGATATTGCTACATTAGCTGCCATTGTTGCGGCGCTTACTGGTGTGGCTAAAGGGTTTGGGGTCCCTAACAAATACGCTCCATTAGTCGCTATGGCTTTTTCGGCCCTTTTTGTATCTCTTCCAAACGGCGAATTAAGAAACAATTTACTAACAGCAGTTGTGGGGGGATTAACGGCTTCGGGAGCTTATAGCTATGCAAAAACAGACAACGGGGGGAACAAGCAATGAAACCACAAGACTTTATAGGTAAGATTGCACCTAGCGCTGTAGCGGACATGAAGAAAACCAAGATACCTGCATCTCTTACGATCGCTCAGGCTATCCTTGAATCAGCTTGGGGAGAAAGTGGACTAACTAAACGAGGAAACAACCTCTTTGGTATCAAAGGAACAGGCCCAGCAGGTGTTTGCGCTATGCCTACAAAGGAGAATTACAACGGTCAATGGACAACTATCACGGCTAATTTCAGAGCTTACAACGATTGGGGAGAGTCTATTGCAGACCATTCCAAACTAATCTTAAACGGTACAAGAGACAAGCCGTCGCGCTATCATGGCGTGCTAGGTGCTGATTATAAGACTGCTTGCCACGCGATCCACAAGGGCGGATATGCCACTGATCCTGGTTATCCAGGTAAGCTAATTGGGTTGATCGAAAAGTACGGTCTAGCGAAATATGATAAGGAGGAAACAACAGTGAAACCAGAGGTAGCGAACGAAATTATTAGCCATTTACAGGGACAATGGGCTTTTTACAATCAGATGGGAATGAAGGATAAGGCTGTGAGGATCGGGCAATTGTCGGATGAGTTGAGAGTTGCAAGTGGGCAAGCAAGAAAGAATGAATAAGAACGGGTTAGAGTGTGCCAGTTACGTACTGGCACAATTTATTTTTTGCTATAAAACAGAACGTACATTCGTATCAAATGTAGATTGGTGGTCAAATAATGATGGATACAATTAACAAAAAATCTGCGAAAAATAAAATAATCGCTAACTTCTTGAGCAGAGAAGAGAATAAGAGTCTTTATGACAAAGTGATTTCAAACCCTTTAGACACTGGAGCAAGTGAAAAACTAAATGAAAGTTTCATAGAATATTTTGGTGAAATAAGGTTGGTAAAATATTTTGCTTCTTTAATAGAGTTTTCTTCCATCAATTATTCTAAGAAAAATCGTGAGGCAGAAGAAAAACTAGTCCCCATAATTTTTGAGAATGATGCAAAAGAAACAATTTCTAATGAGGATGATTATTTTACAGAAAACAATGACCTTTTAGAGGTAATTGGAAACGAAAGTTTGTACATAGCGTTAACCACATTAACTGATAAAGAAAAATTGATATTAAAGTATTTAGTTATTGATGGGTACGATGTTATTTTTATTTCAAAGAAGACAAATACAACTAAGCAATCAGTGTCAAAGACGAAGATTAGGGCACTAAATAAGTTGAAAAAGTTACTTGTGGAAAGGTAGATGTCATGACTTTAATTGAATTGATTAAAAAAGCAAAGCAACATGATACAGATGCAATGATTAAAATTTGTGAAAAATTTGAGCCGAAAATTCGGAAAGAGATTGCAAAAGCACCTAATCATTTAAAAGAAGATTTAAGACAAGAAATCGCAAAAAATATAATAGAAGCAGTATACAGATATGATATGAAAAGCATTCCTGATTTATTTGAATATATTAATTCTAATAAAAAAAGATTAGGTTGACTATTTTTGTTTTTTTATACCTTACCTTATATGAAACGTAAAAGATCGAATGTTTTGAAGGGAAACACTTGATCTTACCCTTCCGTTCAAATATAAGAATTGAGGTGTTTTTTTGGGAAATTTTATAATTACTTTTAAAACATTTATTCCAGAAGCTAAAATAGAAGAACCTGTCTGGGGTCACTGGTATAAAGGTGATAATCGAGGTTTTGATTTTTATGGAAGTTATCGTACCAAACAAAAAATTGTAATTAATTTTGATAATAAGACTATTGAAGATAAGCCTTATATTGGCGAAACTCATAATTTGACAACAGGAGAAACAGGAACTGCACCTACGAGTGACCTTAAATTACTTGATGTACAATGGAGTGGTTCAAATCAAGTAAAATTTAAAGTTGTTTGCTCAAGTAAAAATCCTTTGGTTAAAGGAGCTCCGGCGATTGATTACGAGTTTAAAGTAACTTTTAAATCAGATGGTACTGGATTTATTGAAGGATTGCATGACGGGTTCCCAAATTATGAAGTATATATCAATACTTCAAGTTCATTGGGAAGAAATAAAAACGTTATTTATACGTATGGTCATAAAAATGAAACAGCTAGGGCTCTCTTTCCTCCAATGGATAAGGGTGTAAGTCGTCGTCCATTTGCAGTTCGCATTGGCAAGTAAAAAAAGAGAGTTATCTAAAAACATAAAGAATCAAAAGGCTCCTTTTCAATAGAAAGGGAGCCTTTTGATTCTTATCTCTATACAATGATAAGCAATAAGATTGTGAAAATCGGACCACTAAAACTTAATAAAGTCGAAATTAATTTAGTGTTTTGAAATTGCGCTACGAAAAACATAATTGAACCGAATATAGTAATGAAAGGTAAAATGAATGCCTTAGGATAAAGCGTATAGAGTACAGCTCCGAAAATACTACCTAATACAATGAAGAAAAATGTACAAATGAGCCAGCTTTTAATTCTACTTTTTCGTAAAATAGTAAGTAACAACCAGCCAAAGATGCAACAAATATAATTAAATAATGAAATAAATAAAATAACAGCATCAAAACCTGATTTTCTTAAATCAGAAAAATCAATTGTATGACTTAAAGAAAATATAAAGAAAATTAAATTAGCAAAGAACAGAGATAATCCTGCTCCAGATAAGTATGATCGCATTTAGATCATAACCCCCCCTTGCGTTAATATTGCTTATTGTACCATAAAATGGGTATTGTTTAATGGTTCTTAATCTTACTAATGTGTAAATTTGAAATGTTAGGTTATTAAATGAGAGTATAAACATTGGGCAATTGGCTGATGAGTTGAGGGTTGCTAGTGGACAAGTTGTACAAAATAAATAAAACTAAGCCTCCTGTAAATAAACAGGAGGCTTAGTTTAGAGCTTATCTTTCTTCAATTTAAAGGAAATAACATTTAAATGTTTGGCTGTATCCAGTAGGTATCCAGGCTCTAAGTTAGCTAAGATCTCAATATCATTACGAAACAATCCAATTTCATAAACTAACTCTTCTTTTGTCTTAATACCATGTTGAAGTATAAGCTCAATGGCTTGTTTTAAGGCAGAAGGTTCTTCGAAAGGAATTACATCATCAAGAGGTTCATTTTTTAGCTGATTGTTAGATGCTAATTTTTTTCTAAGATAAATAAATTGATATTCATTTAATATGTTTAGTTGATATGCTCGGTATGCCATGGCTTGGATTGAAATTTTCCAACGTTTTTTTAAACTGACAAAATGATCAAGTGAACTAGACATCACTTCATTACCAAAACTTGAAGCTGGTAAAAGAAATGCAGAAGCGAAACGATCAGCTTCTTTTTCAATTAATTTGTAATTTACTTTGTTGTTAAACTCACTTAATTTCAAGTTTGGATGCAAAATTAAATGACCTAATTCATGAGCAACGTCAAATCGCGAACGTGGGGCAGTTTTATCATTGCCTAAAAATATATAGGGCCTCTCATCGTTTTCCCATCTAGAGCATGCATCAATTTTATAATCAGCAAAGGTAGCTCTTGAAATTATAGCTCCCTTCTTTTCAAGCAATAACAAAATGTTACTGATGGGACCATCACCTAAACCCCATTTTTTTCTAACTGTATTAGCTATCTCGTCTATCTCTTCAAATGCAATAGGTTCATAAACGTCAGATACATTGTATTTAGGGATATCTAATTCTGGAAATTCTAATATATCATCTAGGTATTTATGAATTATTTTAACCCAGTTAATTCTTTTAGAATGAATCTTTTTTGATTTAACTGTAGCCGCAGCTCTACTTCTAAAGAAGACTACACTATCTTCTGTTGCCTCTTTACTATTACTAAAAAAATAATGAATAGGCATTGTAAGAGTATCAGAAATGCGTTCTAGAGTTTGAGAACTAGGAGTGGTTGCCCCTTTTTCGAATTTAGAGATGGCTTGATGGGAGACCCCAACTAATTCAGAGAGCTCTTTCAGTGTAAGACCTCTAGCTTCTCTCGCGTCAGTTAGTTTTTGAGGGTTGAAAGTTGAGAAGTGAGACTTGTTATTTTTCACTTCCCACCACCTCTTTAACAAACTTTTTAAATCCAACTAATTGCTCTGGCATAATTTCCTCTTCCTTTACTTTGTTGTCATCTCTTGCTGTTACTAGATGAGGTTCAGCTAGCAAATTGATCTTTGTCATCCAAGAGTGCCCATCTGGGATACCTACATTGATAAAATTCGGTGCCTCTTGTCCATATCCATGAGTTATTAATATGTAATATGGTTGTTCAGTTACAAAATTATCATTAATAGTATCAAAATTAAAGCGAAGTTGGTTAGATAATTGCAGTTTCTTTCTGAAGAATGCATGTCTAGCAATTACATTATGATTTTGAACTTGACTCACTGTAATAATAGAGTTCCCAGTTTTCATTTCTAAATGTTTAGAGCTTCGGTTTGAATTGAACACCAAGCTACTTTCAAAAGGTAAATTACCATTCTCCGTTTCTTTTTTAAAGGCATACTGAACAGCTATATTTTTTAAATATCCAGTGTGTTGATACCCTAAATCCCAATCCAAGAAGGGAATCTCTTTTATAACATTATTCGCAAGATTGTAACCACGATTTATTATAGGTATAAACTTTGAACGGATTGCTCGGGGGATTTCTTCTTGAAGTACATCCATAGGATTCTTTAGAAGAATAATTTGCATTTATTAACCTCATTTCTTATTTTTCTTGACAAACATCTTTGCAACCATTTTACCTTTTTTCTTGTTTTTTTGCAACCAACTCTCTTCTTCGACGATCGAGGTTCAAACAGCTAAATATAAATTATGTACAGAAGACATGTTCCTAAATGTGCTATTTTATAGATGAAATGGGCCTTTAATCATTATAAGCACAAAATCCCTCTAGGAAGCCCTAGAGGGTTATTGCTATTTAAACAACTTACCAAACACCTTAAAAAAACACGAAAACCCCCTCCGTATGTAGGAGGGGGTATCTTATTATCTACTGTATTCTTGGACTTCAAAGCTTTCAATATGACTGTAGCTAATGAAGTCTTTTCTAGAATTGAAAGGTCCGATGTTGTATTTCTTATTAACGATGTAGGCTTCTCTACCGTTTCCTTTGGCTCTACCTTCATACCATTCGGTAAAGTTTCTGATTTCTTCATTTGTCATTTCATATTCTTTGATTAAACCACTATCCATGTAGATAACTAAGAGTGCGTTTCCAGTTGGATTTGGATTTGGTTCTGGGTTAGGATCAGGATTCAGATTAGGGTCTGGATCTGGATCTGGTTTAGATGTATCTGAAATGGCTAATTCAAATACGTCATTTAAATCTTTATAACCACCTATAGCATAAAGATGATCATTCACAAATTCAGATGTAAAATTACTTCTTCCTAGCGGTTTAACAGGATACTGTACTAATTTTTTTGAAAGTGAGTCATAGTAGGATAAACTACTCCCAAAGTAAAAAACTTTTTCATCATTAACATGTACATAGACGGTTCCATATAATTCAGGGGCCTGTTTTATAAACGTCCATGTATCCTCTATAGGGTTATAGTTATAAAGAAAAGTAGGGACTTCTGTATTATGATTAACAGCAAGTACATAAATAGAGTTATTGATAAGAAAAGGAATGGCTCTATCTGCTTTAACAGGCATTGGATTTTTCGTAATCCAAGTATCTGTTTGGGGATTAAATACTTCTACTGCGTCCGATCTTCCATCTTTTGAAGCTCCACCGAAAGTGTAAATTTGTTCTCCTAAGGTTATGGGATAAACATCATAACGTGGTGTGGGCATATCTTGTTTTGCAACCCAAGTATTTGAATTCGGATCGTATTCTTCAACTTTATTTGTTACTTTATCAGGGAATGTATAATTATATCCTCCTATAGCATAAAATTTACCTTGACTTTGAACAAGTCCTGTTTTGAATCTTGGAATAGAAGAACTGGCTAATTGTTTCCACTGATCTATTTCCGGATCATACATTTCGAGTGCTGAAGTTGCCATATCGTTTCCATATCCACCATATACGTATATCCTATCTTCATAGACTAAACTACGAAGACTTTCTTTTCCATTTGGCATTGGTGCTTTTTTAACCCATTCCATTTCTTCTGCTGCAAACGAATACGTTTGAAAACTAAACAAGGTCATAATCATCGCAATAGCGAATAATCCTATTTTCTTTAGGTTCATTTGTTTAACACTTTTACTCTATCTGTAGAGAAAGAGAAAAGTACTTACCTCCTTTATGAGTGTATGTAAGAATAACGAATAAAAAATGTTGTAAGAATACTAGCTATGTCGGCCGGCACATTTGCATTATACGAGATTGATTTTCATAAAACAAAACATAAATTGAAAAATCTGTAATTAATTATGGTGCATTTTGTATATTTTTTAAAAAATATCTTCTTTTTTAATTTAGATAGTCAAAAATTGTTCGTTGCATAATCTCCTCATCATCTAATAAAATAAGAACGTACATTCGTATTTAGGGAGATGTTTTGATGGCTAGTAAAATCCATGATCCACTTGTAACGAAATTCATCTTGCCGGAACATGTAGAAATGTTACGTCAGTATCACGAGGATAAGAAGCTGATCGAGAAGCCGATCATTGAAGAGGATGAGCTGGCCGAGTTTTGCTACAGGATATCTGACTCGCGTCAATATGACTATGCCTTAACAATTAGCTGGTGGAAAGAAACAAAAGAGGGTAGAGGCGTGATAGACTCCGCTTGGGGATGGGTAGATAGATTTGATTCAACGTTTAACCGGATCAAGTTAAAGAATGATGAGGATTTCTGGTGGATACCTGTGGAGGATGTGATTAGGGTAGAAGCCTAAGCAGAGTATCTTTCAATTGCATAAAATGTATTGCCTGTGGGAACAGGGATACAGCAAACACCCCCACCATTAAGAACCTGGCGGGGGATTTTACATTTCCCAAAAGTCGGTTTGCTTCACAGTCGGATCTACTTTGCGTATGGCGTCCAATATCTTTTTAGCGGTTCTCATCGTTGGTAGCTTTTCATCATTGGAGCAAAGTTGTCCAATTGTATCTCTGTTAACCTTTGAAGTCGAAGAAAGCCACTCCTGTTTCATTCCACGTCGATCTAGATACTTTCCAAGCTTTGTCCTTTTTTTTCCTAACCCAAACACTGATTTATCACCTCAGCACTAAGCTTTGACGAAATATCTGAAAAAAATACGTAAGCTTTCAGATAAAAATTGACATAATGGACAATCCATTAATCATTCATTTAGAACATAACAAGGAAATGTAAAAAACCAAAAAACAAGCAGAACAACCATAAATAAAGGGTTCCACCGTTTTTTGGTTACGTCTATAATATCTTGCTCTCCAATTCAGAAATACAAAATATTCCTTTACTACCAATTAAATAATATAGTAGTAATAATATGTAAATATTTTGCATTCGCAAGCGGGATTGCATTGTTGGGAATTTTTATTTTTTGTTTTTTAAATATTTTCTGATTACCAAAACGACTACCGCGATTACAACTACCCATATGATAACCCCAGTCCAAATTTGGAATCCGAATGAAAACATGGTATCAACTCCCTTCGGTTTCAATGAATTCCATTATACATTTTTTAGGAGGTAATTTCATGAGAAAATTTTTTAGTCTAGTTTTGGCAGTTGGTTTATTATTGCCCGCAGCGTTACCAGGAGCCGTATCAGCAAATAATGTATCAAGCGCTGAACAAACCTCAAACAAAACTCAGCTCGAAGGTGTTTTAACGGTTAAAGACGTAATCGACGAAGATTATCAAAAGTACATCGACAAATACAAAGGGGAGTTTAGCACTTATGAGGAAGTCCGTGCAAACGCGAACTTTGGGGATGGTGGAACAGTTGATATGGATGAGTTTGACCGTTCTAAAAGTAAAGGATACAAAGGTATTCAAGTTAACGATGTAGATGAATACGCTGCTTTATTGTTCTATCTTGACGATCAAAACAATAAACACACTACTGGTAAAATCGAGAAAAATTCTGGCATTGGCGCATATGCAACTAGAGAATTTGAAGAAATTATAAGTGATACTTATATCTCGTGGATTAAAGGCTATGTTACTGTCACTTATGATAAAGGTGTAATCACAAGTACCAGTACAGACAGTTCCATCTATGGATTCCATCCACTGAACACTTATACCCACAACAGCAAAAGGTCATATGTAGATTTGAACTCCAAGAAAAATGGCGGGAAAGCCTACATTAAAGGTACATTGAATCTTGTTATATTTATTGAGGGCCTAGGGACAGTTTCAACTAAGGAAATTAATGGTACAGTCAGTTTCTCCATTTAAACATTTTGGAAGAAGGTAGCTCTGATCAGGAGTTACCTTCTTTTATGCAACAAAATTTTTATATTCTTCGACAAGGTAACTGGAACACATTCCAACCTTGGGAGATTGCAAAACTCAAAAACCTATCCTTGATCGCCAGTATGACGAACGACATAGACTGGCAGCATGAGCTATGTTCAAGGATAGAGAAGATAGAGGGCTGAAATGAAATCATAAAATTCGTCTCCTAAGATATAAGGAAGCGAATTTTATGAAAACTATTAATTAAAAAACAGGTTAATTAAACTGTATATAGCTCTGGTACCGCCATAAAAAGGCGTCAGATTTCAAAACCAGATTTTTTCATTATCAACCTGCAGACTCATACGATAAGGGCGGTGTTTGCTTGTCGCTCGGTAAATACTCAATGACTATGTTGGCAAACATACCCAACGACAATTACGACCTGCAGAATCGCATACCCGAACTTTTTCATGTTCAGGAGGACATAGAGAACGAGGTTGCATAGGAAAATTGGAATATGGATCATAATATGGATGTGGACTGTAAGGCACTGGTTGAGTCATGCCATAAGGTATTAAAGGCGCATATGGCATTGGTTCTATACACCAAGGTTTTGTTTTATACTTATAACAATGGTGATGACATTCAAAATGCAAACCTGGATTTTCTCCAGATCCGCACCACTGCATGCAGTTCTCATAGGCTTCAGGGCCATAATAACAAACCAAAACAACCACTCCTTAACTTAATCTGATTTTCCTGTTAGTATATTTAGCTGTCTACATTCTAGACAATTGTCCATATATAATTGGATGAATACCTACATTCGTAACAAGACCTATTCTCAAACATTCACAGAGCAACAGAAAGTGGGTAAGGTGAATTCAAAGTTGTATACAGAAATACAACACATTAAAAGCGAATCTTTGATCGTTGGTATGATGAGTGACACAGACTGGTAGTATGAGCTCAAGGATAGAGAAGATAGAGAACTGACAACATTGACAACCAAATTGACAACGCACTTAAGCAAATCAGCTAAATGTACGTTAACTATATTCGTTAAGAATCGCATTAGAAAGCGGTTAATGCGGTCAAATTAACTAATAGAAACACAACTAATCAAACGAGTGATGTAGAGATAATTTGATCATCCATTGGCATGAGTATAGAGGAACATCTCGAACGTATGCTTACGAGGCGGTGGGATGTTCTTCTTTTTATGGATAATGAAGCTGATTAGGGGAAAAGAGGCAACATCGTGAATAACCATGATTTTAAACTTATTGCTAATCAAAATTCGTTGCTGTTGTCAGCTTTCTTTTGTTAGTATAATAGGATAGCAACCAAGGCAGGCATACATAGAGATAGGAATCAAATTTGATCGGATTTAGTATGAGTAGGAAACGAGTGATAAAATGATTGTAACAACAGGAAATGAGCCAAGGGCGTCTGTTTTGGCTCATGCGCAGGAACTGGCTACTATCTTTTCCGCTCCACTAGTTTCACGTGGAGAGCTTTCGATTGAAAAGCTCAGAGATAAATACCAGGCGAATGATATTTTAATTGTAACTGCTAAGGGAGCTAGGTTGGAACGGAGGGGTCAACAGGCTTTCTTTTTTCATCCAAATACAGCGTCTTTTCGTATAAAGAGGCTAGAACGCGGCGATAATGATACTATGCTTTCTGTTTGCCAAATTTCACCAGGTGATAAGGTGCTTGATGCTACGATGGGATTGGCGGCAGATGCGATCGTATTTGCCTATGCCACAGGTGGAACAGGGCAAGTGGTTGGAATTGAATCGGAGCCTATGATTGCGAGACTTGTCCGAGACGGTCTTACTCATTGGGATACGGGATCACCAGCTTTAATCGAAGCGATGCGGCGTGTACAGGTGGAACAGGTTGATCACCTTGACAAGCTTCAAGCATTGCCAGATAACTCATTTGATGTAGTTTATTTTGATCCTATGTTCCAACAAGCTGTCTTCGAGTCACATGGTATTTCTACCTTGCGTCAATTGGCTAATGATAAGGTGTTGACGGAGGAAACGATTGCTCAAGCTCGCCGGGTAGCTAAACGACGAGTCGTTTTAAAAGAGGGTACAACAGGTACCTTGCACGAGCAATTGGGCTTTACACCTTATCGAAAACGTGAACATCAAGTGATTTATAGTTATATGGAAGCATTGGAGGGGAGTGAGAGATGAGGCAAAAAGAGAATTTAGTGGTAATTGCAGGCCCTACGGCAGTAGGCAAGACTGCTCTTAGCCTTCGATTAGCACAACAGTTTAATGGAGAGATCATCTCTGGTGATTCTATGCAGGTTTATCGTGGCATGGATATAGGTACGGCTAAAGCTACCGAGGAAGAGCGGTCCATTGTTCCCCATCATCTGATTGATATCATGAATCCAGATGAGGAATACTCTGTGGCTATCTTTCAGCAGCAGGCCCAACAGCTAATCACCCAAATTAATCAGCGTAATCATCTGCCTATTATCGTTGGTGGAACAGGACTTTACATACAATCGGTTACTCATGCTTATCAATTCTCTGAGGCGGATCAGGACGAGGAATTGCGAGAGAGATTGCAACGATTTGCCGATGTGGAAGGAGTAGAAGCTCTTCACAGACGCCTACGCGAGCATGATCCTATTACAGCAGATCGCTTACATCCAAATGATGTTCGCCGGGTTATACGTGCAATCGAGATATACGAATTGACTGGAAAACGTATGTCTGATTTTCAAAATCAGGCCGCTTATTCGCCTTACAACTTGAAAATTATAGGCTTAACAATGGATCGGGCGAAGCTCTATGAAAGAGTAAATCAACGAGTCGATTTAATGATTGAGGCTGGATTGGTAGAAGAAGTTCGCAGGTTGCTAGATCAAGGGTATTCTGCTGATCTGGTAGCCATGCAGGGGCTGGGCTACAAGGAGCTCATTCCTTATCTATATGGAGAGATCACGTTAGATAAGGCAATAGCTGACATTAAGCAAAGAACAAGGCATTTTGCTAAGCGTCAGTTAACTTGGTTTAAGCGGATGCCTCAGTTGGAATGGTATGATATGACTGAATCCGATTCATATGAACAAGTGGTTGAAACAATTACCAGTGCGATGGAAGGAAAGTTCCATTCCACGCCGAATATATAACTTACAAGTCCTTTTAGGGGGTATTGTCCATGAAACAGACGATCAATATTCAAGATACGTTCTTAAACCATTTACGAAAAGAAAATATCGCAGTTACCATATATTTGGTAAACGGATTCCAATTGAGAGGCTATATCAAGGCGTTTGACAACTTCACAATCGTTATTGATACAGAAGGCAAGCAACAATTGGTTTATAAGCATGCGATCTCTACATTTACACCACAACGTCCGGTATCCTTGATGTCGGAAAGCCAATCACAACAAATGTAATTGCAGACAAGAAAATCAGGGTTTCTTCGGGAATCCTGATTTTTTTGCTTAAAAAAGCATAAACAAGAAGATTTTTGCAGGTAAATATTGACTTTTTTGCGGATAACGGAATAAAATGGAAGTATTACATAGTGAAGGCAGGCGATGAGATGTTTGCTGAAGAGAGAAGAGGAAAGATTCTGGAGATACTCCACGAAGCACAACGAGTGCTGGTGAAGGAGTTAGCGGAGCAATTTCATGTTTCTATTGATTCCATCAGGAGAGATTTATCCATTATGGAAGAACAGGGATTATTGAAAAAAACTCATGGAGGTGCTATCCCTGTATCAGCTGTGCGAAAGCCTGTTGTACCATCAGCGGTACGTATAAAAGATGGACCTAGTCATATCACTGCTATATCCAAAACAGCCGTATCCTACATACAAGAGCACGATACAATATTTTTAAGTGGAACGAACCTGCATTTTCATATGATAAAATATTTACCTCAACATATGCCGATAACAGTGGTGACGAACTCGGTTAAAATCGCAGAACAGTTACGTGAATCTGAAAATACTGACGTTTATCTTATCGGAGGACAAGTTAATAAAACAGGTATGATTTCCGATATTATTGCCAATGAAATGGTAAAACAATTTACAATTGATCTGTGTTTTATGACAGCAGGAGCCATTAGCTTGCAAGGTGTTAGTACTGCAACCCCAGAGGAAGCTAGTTTTAGTCGCGCTGTTTTGGAGGTTTCTCGACGTCGCTTCATTTTAGCGTCTCATGAGAATATGGAACATGATGCCTTTTCTAAAATAGGTCCCCTCAACAGCTTTCATTTACTCATCACTGATGAGGGAACACCAAAAGAGTTACGAGATCAAATCGAGAAGCAAGGATTAGAAGTAACGGTAGCAAAAGGAAGCTATCCTGTTGCCGTTCCTGATTATTCGTAGAATCTTACATTTCCTGGTCACCTACCTCTCTATCCGAAAGACGAAATAGGCTCCCAAGTTGCAAAGTGGCCAGGATATAATAATCATTGGCAGTTACTTCTTTAAAACCACAACGGTTATACAGTGTGAGCGCGCTTTTGTTCTTCGTTTCCACCTCCAAGACGATGGAAGGTGATTGTTTTTGAAGTAAGTCGTTCACCAATCTTGTCAAAATTTCTCTCCCAAAACCTTTTCCTTGTTGGGCTGGCATGACCGCAAAGCCGTAAATAAAATCCATATTCTCAATTCTTTGATAACTGGTTTTTCCTATAAATTCGCTGTTATGAAAGGCCATGATAAGATGCCGATCAGGTTCTTCAACTCCTGTTGAGGCATATCTGGTTGCATCCTCTTTTGTTGCTCCAAAGGCTTCCATATCAATTTGGACAAGCAGGGGAAGATCTTCTTGCGTTGCTTCTCTTAGTGAAAGAGAAGGTGCAATTAATTCTGTAGGCGGTGCTTCTAATTCCATCCAGTATTCTGAGAAGGAATAAGTGCTACCGAGTGATTCTAAAAATGCTTTGCCAGAATCTGATTTTTCCTGAGACATAAATATTAGCTTGGGTAATTGACGACGTTCGATTTCAGGATAGGCTTGCCGAAGCAAAGAGGAAAATATGCCATTACGTCTATACGCTGGATCTACCATCCCGCTGATTTCTACCTCCTGCGTATTAAAAATGTACAAGGCAAGATACCCAATGATTCGGTTATCTATAGCAAAGTAAAAATCTTGAATTTGGTCAGTGGGCCTACAGGTAAGCATATCCAGATTTAATTTTATCTGAATGTTATCGTGAGTATTACATACCTGTAGAAGCTCTTTTATTTGAATGAGTTCGGCTTCCGTAAGCCCTGTAGCGGCATAAGCACCGTTTGTTTGTCTAAGCACATTTATTCACTCCTTTCGAGAACTGCTAGCTACATCTAAATTTCCTGCGCTAACGTATCATAATTAAGTATAAAAAGAATACGGAAATTACGCACACTAAAAATTGCGCGTTATGTAGTATAAATTGCGATGCTTCATATTACTGTTTATTTTTCAGTGGCAGGATTGATGTTTCATATTTGACGTAGTGAAATGATTATTTGCAATGAGAAGTGGTCACTCTTTATAAAGAGCGACCACAGAGAGTACATATGACTACAATAAAGCTCCGGTAAAAGTAATTCCCCCTACAGCAGTAACTGTGCCGCTACCAACAGTTTGAGCCACTAATGTGTACGTGACATTACCAACTCCAGGGGCTAAATCAACATGATTTATACTCGTAGAACCAAACGCATTTGTTCCAGTTTTTTGATCATTAATACTAAAAATGACTGTTGTTCCTTGGAGAACTTGGAATTCGACTACTGGATTACCTGATCCATTTTGCCAACCAATTATTCCAGTTAACCAGATACGGCTTGTAGCTGTACTTCCTGTTACTGTGATGGTTTTTAATATGGTTTGAGTGGTACTTATTACTATAGTGGAACTGCCGCTGGTATTAGGTGCGTTTTCGGAAACTTGGAAATTTAAAAAGCTTCCAGAAGAACCAGTAGGTCCTGTAGCTCCCGTGTTACCTGTAGAACCAGTAAGTCCGGTAGCTCCCGTGTTACCAGTGGAACCGGTAGGTCCGGTGGGTCCTGTGTTACCAGTGGAACCGGTAGCTCCCATGTTACCAGTAGAACCGGTAGGTCCTGTAGCTCCCGTGTTACCAGTGGAACCGATAGGTCCTGTAGCTCCCGTGTTACCAGTAGAACCGGTAGGTCCTGTAGCTCCCGTGTTACCAGTGGAACCGGTAGGTCCTGTAGCTCCCGTGTTACCAGTGGAACCAGTAAGTCCTGTAGCTCCCGTGTTACCAGTGGAACCGGTAGGTCCGGTGGGCCCTGTGTTACCAGTGGAACCGGTAGGTCCTGTAGCTCCCGTGTTACCAGTAGAACCGGTAGGTCCGGTAGGTCCTGTGTTACCAGTGGAACCGGTAGGTCCTGTAGCTCCCGTGTTACCAGTGGAACCGGTAGGTCCGGTGGGTCCTGTGTTACCAGTGGAACCGGTAGCTCCCGTGTTACCAGTAGAACCGGTAGGTCCTGTAGCTCCCGTGTTACCAGTGGAACCGATAGGTCCTGTAGCTCCCGTGTTACCAGTAGAACCGGTAGGTCCGGTGGGCCCTGTGTTACCAGTGGAACCGGTAGGTCCGGTAACGCCAGTAATACCAGTGGCGCCAGTGATACCGGTAGCGCCGGTAGAACCAGTAGGTCCAGTGTCCCCAGTAGCGCCAGTAGCGCCAGTAATGCCAGTAGGTCCGGTAATGCCAGTAGGTCCGGTAATGCCAGTAGCGCCAGTAATACCAGTAGGTCCGGTAATACCAGTAGCGCCAGTAATACCAGTAGGTCCGGTAATGCCAGTAGCGCCAGTGTCTCCAGTAGCGCCGGTAGAACCCGTAGGTCCAGTGTCCCCAGTAGCGCCAGTAATACCAGTAGATCCGGTAATGCCAGTAGGTCCGGTAATGCCAGTAGGTCCGGTAATGCCAGTAGGTCCGGTAATGCCAGTAGGTCCGGTAATGCCAGTAGGTCCGGTAATGCCAGTAGCGCCAGTAATACCAGTAGCGCCAGTGATACCGGTAGGTCCGGTAACGCCAGTAGCACCAGTAATACCAGTAGGTCCGGTAATACCAGTAGGTCCGGTAATACCAGTAGGTCCGGTAATACCAGTAGCGCCAGTAATACCAGTAGTGCCAGTAATACCAGTAGCGCCAGTAATACCAGTAGTGCCAGTAATACCAGTAGCGCCAGTAATACCGGTAGCACCGGTAACGCCAGTGTCCCCAGTAGCACCGGTAGAACCCGTAGTGCCAGTGTCCCCAGTAGCGCCGGTAGAACCCGTAGTGCCAGTGTCTCCAGTAGCGCCGGTAGAACCAGTAGCACCAGTAATACCAGTAGGTCCGGTAACGCCAGTAGCACCAGTAATACCAGTAGCACCAGTAATACCAGTAGGTCCGGTAATACCAGTAGCACCAGTAATACCAGTAGCACCAGTAATACCAGTAGCACCAGTAATACCAGTAGCGCCAGTAATACCAGTAGCGCCAGTAATACCAGTAGCGCCAGTAATACCAGTAGCGCCAGTAATACCAGTAGCGCCAGTAATACCAGTAGCGCCAGTAATACCAGTAGCGCCAGTAATACCAGTAGGTCCAGTAATACCAGTAGGTCCAGTAATACCAGTAGGTCCGGTAATACCATTAGCGCCAGTAATACCAGTAGGTCCGGTAATACCAGTAGCGCCGGTAATACCAGTAGCACCAGTAATACCAGTAGGTCCAGTAACGCCAGTAGCACCAGTAATACCAGTAGGTCCAGTAACGCCAGTAGCACCAGTAATACCAGTAGGTCCGGTAATGCCAGTAGCGCCAGTAGGCCCCGTACCTCCTATTGTCCCTGCCCCTGTTTGTACTAAAACAATATCATCAACGACTATATCTGCAGTTGATGGAGCAGGGATTTTATGAATAATAACCATTGCTTGAGTAGCTGCTGCAGGTACAACAGAGGATATTTCGTAGATGGTAGACCAGTTATTATTCAGGTTATTAGGAAGTTTACCTACCGGAAGAATAATATTGATTCCGATATTTTCAGGAGTAGAAGCGGCATTTAAATAAATCAAAGCAATATTTACTTGTGGGCTTGGCAAATTTCCTATTTTTCCGATCGATAGAAAAAATTCAAAAATTTCTCCACTTGTGACAGGCACAGTCTGATACAATACACTATTAGTCGTATTTCCAAAAAATAGTGCACTAAAAGAACCTGTGTGGCTCTGCAGGTTATTAATTGCTACATTTGAAAAATTCCATGGGACTAAGCTTCCTGTCTCAAAATTTCCATTCACAATTTTGTTGCCAAAGGGCAAATAAATCACCGCTTTCATTAATAAATTTAGTAGATCTTTTGCATTATATGGTGACTCTTATAGATGGGGAAGGGTATATACCAGTGGCGAAAAATACAAAATGAAACGAAAAGAGGGCGTTATTTCTATAAAAAGAGAGAAGTGTATATTTTAATAATAATTAAAAAGAGTACAATAAAGATTTGGCTAAAAAATATACAATAGAAAAACAAATAAACTAGGACATATCAATGGATCATCGCTTTTTTATTCTTCTGATTATGTTAGACTAATGTGTAAAAATGTATGTATTTCCTATTGATAATGTCGTATTCCTGCTCATATAAAGGTCTTTTAAAATCAGAATATTGGGCACGTTAGAAATTCTTATTAGCTCTTGTAGTGGAGGAAATATAAATAAATGGATATGCTTTTAGAATGGAAAAACAGTGGTTTTCGATTGTTTACCTTACAACAGGGGGAAAGTGATGAATTACATGATCATGGCGATTACCTGCAAGTCAGTATGCCGCTGGACAATGAGGTAGAGATTCAATGGAATCAACGATATCAAAGAGTAGCAGCTAAGCAAAGACTGTTAGTACAACCGGATGAACAACATCGTCATCTTGCTACATATGGCCCTGCTACTATTTTGCTAGTTGGCCTACATCGTAATTTTCTACAACAGGTATGGGAGCATGAACAGCCCGTAAGAGCAAGACATGCACTTGAATATACAAGCTTATCTACGAAGGTTGTCCCCTTATTTCAACAAACCGTACAACGCGCCTTTCAGCGATCAGTGTTTGAGCCGATGGATGAATTGCTTCAAACGGAACTGGAGTGGGAGATAGCTAGACTCTTTCTTACCCTTCATTCAAAAAACAATACATACACGGAGCTTGAGGTAACCTCTTTGTATGAATATCCGGGAATCAAAAGAGCAGTTGACTATATGCACGAAGCATTTAAACATCCCGTAACACTTGAAGAAATAGCAGGCATTGCCGGCAGTAGCAAATATCATTTTATTCATCAGTTTAAAAAGAATAAAAAAATGACACCCGGACAATACCTGCAACATTTACGAATAAAAGAGGCAGCCTATTTACTACGTTCAACGGATTGGGATATCACTCGAATTGCATATGAGGCTGGATTTGGTAGCCTCAGCTCGTTTCAACGTGCTTGGAAGCAACAATATGGTGTTTCAGCGAGCGAGTTTAGAAAAAATGGATAAGCTATGTATAGAAATGTTCATTGTGGCTACACTATACTTATCGAGCTCGGTGGTCACAAATTAGAAACGCGCAACAGTCTTTATAGGAGGTTGATGTGCCGTGGACGATGAAATGATTACCCAGATTGTGGTATCCGGTTCGCTTTGATGATCTAACTCTATATTGGAGGTAGATGAGTTAAAGAACAGTACCGCTAGTACCCCAAAATGACTGAGCTCGATGTGAACCGCTCTCCTATGAGGGCGGTTTTTCATGTTTTACCTTTAGGGGAATTCCGATAAAAATCATTGTCACAAAAATCGTTTAGCAGAATCTAATTTAATAGAAGAAAAAAGAATACATAAAGCAGGTGAATTCATTGGAAAAAGCGGAAATCGCTTTAACAATGTCTAAAGAGACTATCTTTGAGTCTCTTATGCATGAATATGGTCCAAAGATTTTAAATATGGTGTATCTCATGATAAAAGACCAAAAGATTGCGGAAGACATTACACAAGAAACCTTTATGAAGGCGTATATGAATTGGGATTATTTTAGAGGGGAGTCAGAGCCTAAAACATGGTTGTATCGGATTGCTATCAATGAAACGAAAAAGTATGTCCGTTCCTGGTCATTTCGGACGATTTTTTCAAAGCTTACCTTGCAAAGTCAACAGCAGGCCCAAAGTAAGGTAACGGATGATACCGAAAGTATATTTTTTAAGCAAAACGGAGCCGTTGAATTAAGAAAGCTAGTGCTGTCTCTGTCTCCAGATTATCAGCAAGTCATTATTTTGCGTTATTACCAAGAGCTAGAAATGAAAGAAATAGCATTTATTCTACAGATAAAAGAAGAGGCAGTACGGAAAAGGCTTTCGCGAGCCCGCCAACAAATCAAGCAAATGCTAGAAAGCAGGGGAGAGACATGGATGTAGATTCATTTGATAAAAAATTAGCACAAGAGTTTAGGACAACTAACTTAGATGTCCTTCCCTTCACTCCTCAGTTGGAAGCAAAAATTTGGGAAGGTATTCGTAAGAAAAAGCAGAAAAACCGTCGATTATTCGCTTCCCTATCATTAGCGTGTGGCTTTACTTTGATTGTGCTTGGTTCACGCTCAGTGTGGCTCGAGGATATACAGCTTAGCTCAAAACAACCGATTATTAAGCTGGAAACAGAATTAAAAGGATTGTCTCTGGAAGCTCAAAAAACGATGCAGTCCCTTTATAAATTCGCCCCATATCTAAAAAATGGTAAAGTAATGGAGTTCAAAGATGCTCGTGATAATTATATTGTTACTATTGAAGAAAAGAAAACAGAAAAAGAAGAAGAGGGATGGTCAGCAAGAATTCGACTCGATCGGACTAATGGTAAGTTAGAAGAACTCGACGTATTGAATGCAGGACGGGATAAGGGGAATAAAGCGATTGATTCACAAAGTGCCACGGCTATTTTACAGGAATTTTTAGGTGAAAAAAGGAAAGAGTATAAACAAACCAATCTATCAAAAAGCTCAGCTAACTTTATGCGATATGTTAATGGGATTCCAGTAAGCGGGGATAATGTTTACATAAGTATTAATGGAAAAGGGGAGTTAAAAGGGTTCGGTGTACGGAGTGACGAATGGATAGATCAATCAGCCTTTCCACATCCGTCACAGGCAATACCTGTACATGAATTGGAAAATCAGTTACAAAAGTATATAAAATTAAGGTATGTCGAACATTTTGATCCAAAAAATGACCGGCCAATACTAGAATACACACCAGGTATCCTGAACGCGTACAGCTTTGATGCGATTACGGGCAAAGCGATCTATCATACTTACTACGATTATGATCAACCGACCTTGATTAAAATGAATCCACCAAATAAACCTGCCCTCGCACGCAATCAACAAGAAGCAGAGCTGCTCATTAAACAGGAGTATGGAATTAAGGGGCCATTAAAAGTTTACTCCAATAATTGGGACGATCATAAACAACGGAAAGAAGAAAATGAGGCTGTTTACCAATTTGGAGAAAAGGGTGAATATACGGTTATTACGGAATTAAGCTCCGGGCGTGTCCTGCAAATTTCCAAGGTTACTCTTAAAGAAAAATGGAGAGTTTCCAAAGAGAAAGCTAGAGAGAAGGCCATTCGATTTCTGGAGAAATACCTTGATCCTTGGGACAAAGAAGTACAGCTCACATACAGTAACGAGAATGAATACACGCATATATTCCGTTTCTTTAAAAGCCATCAAGGCATTCCGGTTTTACAGACGGATAGTTCCTATCTCAGTTATTCGGTTCATGTAGATTCAGCTACAGGAGAAGTCATCTTATTTATCAAAGATTCAGTTGAAAAGCCTTTTGTATCTTCTTCTATTAAGCAAGTCAAGCTCCCGGATCGAAATGCCATAGTGTCACCAAAAGTGGGAGCTAGTGAGTGGCTGCGCTATAATCCGGTAGAGCTTGTGTATGAATATGTGGATGGAGGTAAAAAGACTAGGTTAGTGTATCGAGTTAAGGAAAGAAAGGTAGACAAAAACGTATTTATTGATGCGACTACAGGTAAAGCTGTATTTGTTGACAGATAAGAAACATCCCGGATCACTGCAACAGGTGAGACGGGATTTTTTTATAAATCAAGCTATTTATTTTGGATTTTCTGTACAGGATTTCAAAGTGTGCTGCGTATACTGTAGAGACGATTATGGAAGGCAGGTGATGGGACATGAAACAGGCTGCGACTATGACCAAAACGGTCGTTACAGAATCACCGGAGTCACCACATCGAATTCAATTTGTGTTTCATCATCCGGTTGTACAGCCGCTAAAGGAACCAGAGCCGTTGGTAGACACGGTACGATCTACTGCGAATGATCAAATCAAATCCGTTATTAATGATCTGGAAAAAATGATTGGACTCGATGAGGCAAAGCTTGTCATGTACGAGATTTATGCCCTCCTTAGAACGAACCGTGAACGCGCAAAGCATCAGTTAAAGACAGAACAACAGGTATATCATATGGTATTTAAAGGTAGCCCAGGAACGGGAAAGACTACGGTGGCCCGGATTTTTGGGAAGGTGCTTAAAGAGATGGGGATTTTAAGCAAGGGCCATTTAATTGAGGTGGAACGAGCCGATCTAGTGGGAGAGTTCATTGGACATACAGCGCAGAAAACACGCGATTTAATTAAAAAGGCTTTGGGCGGAATCTTGTTTGTGGATGAGGCTTATTCGTTAGCGCGCGGAGGAGAGAAGGATTTTGGCAAGGAAGCAGTGGATTGTCTCACGAAGGCAATGGAAGATCACAAAAACGAATTTATTTGCATTTTGGCCGGGTACACAGAGGAGATGGATGAGTTTTTGCAGATCAATCCAGGCCTGCCCTCGCGTTTTCCGATTCAGATTCACTTTACAGATTATGAGGTAGATGAGCTGATGGAAATTGCGGCGATCATGGTCGAGGAAAAGCAATATGTGCTCACCTCTACGGCAAAAGAAAAAATGAAGCAGCATCTGATCCACCTGCTATCCGACCCTTTTTTGGAGTCATTTAGCAATGCGCGTTACATACGGAATATGCTGGAGAAGGCTATTCGAGCACAAGCTATGCGGTTGTTAAAGAGTTCTAACCCAAGCAAGGAAGAATTAATGAGCATACGAGCAGAGGACTTGCAGGTTAGCAATCCTTTTTTGAACTGAAGCCTGACGTTTAATGGATGTAACGTGTGTTTTTAAATCTGGAGAACAAAGTTGACATCTCCCTAGATTTAACGGGTGAAGGATGAAAAGGATGGCAAATGGGTAAAAAAGAAGGTATATTGATTACTAGCTAGTAAAAGAATGAATTAGGGCATACGTTTGCTAGACATGCGAACGGATGCCGTTCTTTTCGTCTGGGGACGTGGGAAGGAAGGTTACATATATGAGTGAATGGAATAAACAGCAAACAGCTATAGTAGTTGGTTGTCTATTAGATCAGCGAGATGAGGAGCGGATGCGGTTATCCCTAGAGGAGCTGGGAGAGCTAGCGCGGACGGCCGGTGTTGAAGTGCTAGAAGTTATTACCCAAAATCGCGAGCGTGTCGATTCAGCTTGGTATCTAGGAACGGGTAAAATCCAAGAGATTGCGGAATTAGCAGTTAGTCTGGATGTAGATGTTGTCATCTTTAATGATGAATTATCCGCTAGCCAAAACCGTAATTTAGAAGCGTTATTTGAGTGTCGAGTAATTGACCGTACACAATTGATATTGGATATTTTCGCGAGTAGAGCTAATTCGCGTGAAGGTAAGATTCAAGTAGAGCTAGCACAATATAGCTATTTACTGCCCCGACTTGCCGGGCAAGGAAATCAGATGTCCCGATTGGGTGGCGGTATTGGAACGCGTGGACCTGGTGAGACGAAATTGGAAACAGACCGCCGTCACATTCGTCGTCGAATTAGTGAATTAAAGCAACAGCTAGATGATATTGTGCGGACTAGACAGCTTCATCGTGAGCGCAGGAAGAAAAACCATGTTTACCAAATCGCGCTGGTTGGTTATACGAATGCAGGCAAATCTACCTTATTAAATAATTTAACAAAAGCAGATACATTGCAAGAGGATAAATTATTTGCTACGCTTGATCCAACCACACGTCAGTTGGCTCTTCCTAGTGGAAAAGAAGTACTGTTGACGGATACAGTTGGTTTTATTCAAGACCTGCCCACTGCTTTGATTGCAGCTTTTCGATCCACATTAGAAGGGGTTCAAGAGGCAGATTTAATCTTACATGTAGTCGACTGCTCCCATCCTGATTTTGAAGTTCATATGGAGGTTGTAGATCAGGTCTTAAAGGATTTAGAAGCTGAAGGCATCCCTCGATTAGTGGTATATAATAAGGCTGATCTGCTTGATACTGACAAGTATTTGCCGCACCCTGAAGATTCGATTCAGATATCAGCATTGTCTGAGCAGGATTTGCAGCGTTTATTAAATAGAGTCGAAGGAATAGTATTGACGGGGTATGAAAGTGTCGAACTGATTATTCCGATGGAGCGTGGGGACGTGATCTCCATGATGCATCGAGCTGGACTAGAGATGGAGCAGGAATTCTCCGAGGATGGCACCGCTTATCATATTACGATACGTATTAAGCCAGATGAACCCATGTATGGGCGTTTGATTCCATATATGGTAAACCCACCAGCAATCAACGAAGAGGAATGGTAAGAGAAAGGTGAGAGAAAGAACATGTTTCAACTGTTTACGCACGGGGCGCAATTACGTCCGCTTGTGGAAGAAGTAGAAGAGATGATTGCCAAGCGACATCAGGAAGTATCCCGCTTGGTTGACTATAATCAATTAAAAGTATTGCGCTCATTTCAAAAGCATGAAGTAAATGAATTTCATTTTTCACCATCCACTGGCTACGGTTATGATGATAGTGGTCGAGCAACACTAGAATCTATTTATGCAGAAGTGTTTGGTGGAGAAGCGGCTCTCGTACGTCCGCATATTATATCGGGAACGCATGCGATAGCAATAAGTTTATTTGGAATGCTGCGCCCAGGAGATCACTTATTATATATAACGGGCAAACCATACGATACGCTAGAAGAAGTGGTAGGAGTGCGTGGAGAAGGTCAAGGCTCATTGAAGGATTATGGGATTAGTTACGACTATGTACCATTATTAGAGGATGGAAGCATTGACTTTCATGCTGTAAGAACAGCGATTCGTCCCGAAACGAAAGTGATTGGGATTCAGCGTTCGCGTGGCTATGCGGATCGCCCGTCGTTTACGATTGCTAAGCTAGAGGAAATGATTTCTTTTGTGAAGGAAATACGCCCTGAATTATACGTGTTCGTGGATAATTGCTATGGGGAATTTACAGAGGAAAAAGAACCGCTACAGGTCGGCGCTGATATTATGGCTGGTTCACTGATTAAAAACCCAGGTGGCGGTTTGGTTAAAACAGGTGGTTATATTGTAGGACGCGAGGATTTGGTTACAATGGCGTCTTATCGTATGGCAGCTCCAGGAATCGGAGCGGAAGGCGGAGCGTCATTATACTCTTTATTGGAGATGTTCCAAGGCTTCTTCTTAGCTCCGCACGTGGTAGGTGAAGCGTTGAAAGGGGCGATTTTCTCGTCTGCTATGCTGGAAAAACTAGGATTCCGCACTGATCCGTTGTGGCATGAACCACGAACTGATTTAATTCAGTCTGTAGAATTTGGAAGTGCCCAACGATTAATAACCTTCTGCCAAGGTATACAGAAGGCGGCCCCTGTCGATTCGCATGTAACACCTTATCCTAGTCCAATGCCAGGTTATGCGGATGAGGTTATCATGGCAGCGGGCACCTTTATTCAAGGGGCTAGCATTGAGTTTTCTGCTGATGGTCCTCTACGTGAACCTTATTTGGGCTTTGTGCAGGGAGGGCTTACGTACTCGCATGTAAAAGTGGGTATTTTAACAGCTTTAGATGGCATGATTGCAAAAGGGTTACTTGATTTATAACATATAACGCTAGATATGATGAAATTATGCAGACAGCTATGAATGTCCAA
This sequence comes from Brevibacillus laterosporus LMG 15441, assembly GCF_000219535.2. Classification (NCBI taxonomy): domain Bacteria; kingdom Bacillati; phylum Bacillota; class Bacilli; order Caryophanales; family Paenibacillaceae; genus Brevibacillus; species Brevibacillus laterosporus. Next base: position 3,442,237 of record NZ_CP007806.1, on the reverse strand, counting down.
CATTTATAGCTGTCTTTTTATATGGAGTAAAAGTGAAACCTAGCGGGACGTACTAATTTTTCAGCTATATTATCTAATGGAATAAATGGAATGTTCTGGTATATTTATAAGAAAGGGATATATGACAAGGGATGCGGTGAAATCATGCAAATTGAACCAGAGCAGCAGCGAAAAAAAGACCCGGAAATAGTATTCCGTGTAAATATTATGTTTTTAGCTGTTTTTATCTGTTTTGTAGTTGTCATTTTACGGCTGGCATATGTTCAAGTTGTTCAAGGGGAGTTATTTGCGCAAGAATTAGAGAAATACAGCCTCAAAGAACTTCCAATTCCTGCTCCAAGAGGTCATATTTTAGATCGCAATGGAGTGGTCCTAGTGGATAATAAGCCTGTTTTCACTGTTAAATTTATGGATAGACCAGAAGAAAAAATAAACAAGGAGAGTGTAGCGGAGGAATTGGCTACCTTGCTTGATTGGAAGCAAGAGGAGCGAGGTGATGATAAGAAGCTGGCTGACTTAGGGATTCAGCTACAAGCTAGCTTTCCCATCATATTGTCTTTTGAGCAACGTCAGAGATTGCGAACGCAAATACAGACAAAATTAGATGCATTACCTTCACTAGAGAAAATGGAACTATTACAATCCGTAGAGTTACTCCGTCTGGCAAAAGAAGTGCATATCCCAATCAAATATGCCTTTACCGATGTAGAGCGCACTAAGGCTCTTGAGCTGTTACGAAAAAAAACAGGAAAGACCTTATCGTATGAGCAAGGGGCAAATGATCGGGTACTGCTTGGCGAACTTCTGCAACAGCAGATTCCGTTTCCTTATCATTTGGAGAAAAAACAATCAGATGATCTTGTTCGCAAAATAAAAAGCTCCATTGAGATTTTGCGTGCAACACCTGTTACGAAGCAAAGCGATCGAAAGCTAATTGAAAATGCACGCTTCTTTTTCTTAGATGTAAACCTAGGTCTGTCTGGGATACAACGTGAGCAGACTTGGCGAAAATTACTTGTTTTAGAGCGGATGGTAGGCATGGGTGTCCCAGCCTTCATGCCAAGACAGATAAAGCGAAATATTACAGCGGCTGAGGATGCTCGGATTGAGGAGCGATTAGCCCGATTCCCTGGTGTTTATGTAGAGGTGGAGCCGCTTAGAAAAGTAAAGACTGATGCAAACGGAGGGCCACTTGCGACACATATTTTGGGGTATATCAACTCCATTGATCCTCGCTTTGTGAAGGAGTATAAGTCCAAACAATATTCAGGGAATGAATTGGTTGGTGTAGCTGGCTTAGAAAATTATTACGAGTCGCAGCTACGGGGAAAAACTGGTGCTATGACTGTACAGGTAAATCGGAATTCGGAATTTGTCAACGAAACCATAAAGCGTGTTGCAGAGCCTGGAAATGATCTTATTCTTACTTTGGACTGGAGATTTCAAGATAAAGTAGAGGAAATTCTGCATAAAAACCTTTCGCAGAAAAATCTGAAAGTTGGGCATGCGGTGGTAATGTCTCCTGATACGGGGGAAATATTAGCTTTGGCTAATTATCCTGATTATGATTTGAATTTGTATTATGATCGAGAAACATTTAGTAAAGTGTATAAAACGGATATCTGGCCTTATGAAGATAATAAAATTACTCGGGGAGCCTATGCGCCAGGCTCGACCGTAAAACCTATATCCGTGATGCTTGCCTTGCAGGAGGGGCTGGTTACTCCTTCTGAGACGATCATAGACAGAGGTGGTCTCTTAGTTGGAAATCGCTTTAAAAATAACTGGTTACGCTCTGGACATGGTGCAGTAGATGCAAGAAGGGCCTTACAGGTATCTAATAATACTTATATGTATGAAATGGGGCTTCGTTTAGCAAGAAAGGGGAATCGTGAAGGCAAGCATTATAGCGAACAATTTAATGTGTTAGATTACTATAACAGCCAGTTCGGACTGGGTGTAAAAACGGGAATTGATCTTCCGGGTGAGAAGGCAGGGTACCTGGCAAACGACAAATATTTAGGGAATTTAGTAGATGCATTTATCGGTCAATACAATAGCTTTACACCTATGCAGCTTTGTCAGTACGTCAGTACAATCGCAAATGGGGGTTATCGAATCAAACCTCATTTAGTTAAAGAGATTCGCAAGGGAGCAAGTAATCCAACAGAACGAATAACATTGACCAAAGTGGAGCCATATGTTCTAAATAAGGTCGATATTGATCCCAAGTGGATAAAGGTAGTGCAGGAAGGTATGGCAAAGGTAACCCAGCCGAACGGGACAGCGTATCGTAACTTCAAGGGTTTTCCGTTTCCTGTGGCAGCTAAAACGGGCACAGCACAAACGGGAGGGAACGCAGACAATGCGCTAATTGTCGGATATGCACCCGTTAAAAATCCACAGATTGCATTTGCTGTCGTTGTACCAGGTGGGGGGCATGGTGCTGATATGTCTGGAGTGATTGCAAAGCAAATTTTGGAGGAATATGTGAAAATGTATGGGATCGAGCAGTAATTAAAATGAATAAGAAATAATCACAAGGGAGCATGTTCTCAGATCGTCTCGCTGTTCTACCGCAAATAAGGTAGTCAAGAGATCGTAGATAGCATGCTTTTTTCTTGTTGTAAAAAAGTCATGTCAGATTTCCTTACATGTGTTGACAGATAATCTGCTATCCGTTAGAATTTGAACATAACAAATTGAAATGATTTGATTTGCGAGGAAGGGGAAGCAAAATGAGTGATGAAATTCGTCGCAACATGGCCCTTTTTCCCATAGGCATCGTTATGAAATTAACCGATCTTACTGCACGACAGATCCGATATTATGAACAACACGGGTTAGTCACACCAGCTCGTACAGACGGGAAGCAGCGGTTATTTTCGTTTAATGACGTAGATCGTCTGTTAGAAATTAAACAACTGATTGATAAGGGGCTAAATATTGCTGGCATTAAACAGGTGATCCAATTGAAGGAGCCTGTTGTGGAGGCGCCGATCTTACCAGGGAAAACGGCAGCTCGTCCACAAATGGAGAAGAAGGAATTACTGCAATTATTGAAACAACAAGTGATCAACCCCAGTGCCAATCGCTTAGGTGAATCGGCATTGATTCGTGGAGAGCTTTCTAGGTTCTTCCACTAGATAGATGGGTACAAAAAATTGATGGATTTGGTCAAGGAGGAAGAGAGAATGAGCCGTTATACGAAAGAAGACATTATGCGTTTTGCTGATGAAGAGAATGTGAAGTATATCCGTTTGCAATTTACTGATCTAATGGGTATCAGTAAGAATGTTGAGATTCCGGTTTCTCAATTGCCAAAAGCGTTGGATAACAAGATGATGTTTGACGGATCTTCCATTGAGGGTTTCGTGCGCATTGAAGAGTCTGATATGTATCTTTTCCCAGATTTAGATACATGGGTGGTATTCCCGTGGGGAACTGAATTCGGAAAAGTGGCTCGTTTGATCTGTGATGTGTATATGCCGGATGGTAAACCGTTTGAAGGTGATCCCCGTTATATTTTGAAAAAGGTAATGAAAGAAGCAGAAGAGCTTGGCTATACGGATTTTAACGTTGGTCCAGAGCCTGAATTCTTCTTGTTTAAAATTGATGAAAAAGGCGAGCCTACTCTCGATCTGAATGATCAAGGCGGATATTTTGACTTTGCACCATTAGACTTGGGTGAAAACTGTCGCCGTGATATCGTTCTAACTTTAGAGAAAATGGGCTTTGAAATCGAAGCTTCTCATCATGAAGTAGCACCAGGACAACATGAAATTGATTTTAAATATGCAAATGCGATACATGCAGCTGATCAAATTCTGACGTTTAAACTGGTGGTTAAAACAATTGCGCGTCAACATGGTTTGCACGCAACCTTTATGCCAAAGCCATTGTTTGGTGTAAGTGGATCTGGTATGCATGCGCACCAATCCTTATTTATTGGCAACGAAAATGCATTCTATGATGAATCTGATGAGCTAGGTCTAAGTCAAACAGCAAAATACTATCTAGCTGGTCTTTTAAAGCATGCAAGAGGATTTGCGGCAATTACAAATCCACTAGTGAACTCTTACAAACGCCTTGTACCAGGCTATGAAGCACCTTGCTACGTGGCATGGTCTGCAAAAAATCGTTCTCCATTAGTACGTATCCCTGCATCACGCGGATTGGGGACTCGTTTGGAAGTGCGTAATCCCGACCCGGCAGCGAATCCGTACTTGGCACTAGCTGTTATGTTGAAAGCTGGTTTGGATGGAATCAAGAACAAATTAGAATTGCAGCCTGCTGTTGATCGCAACATCTATGTGATGAACGAAGCTGAACGTGAAGCAAACGGAATTGATAGCTTGCCATCTACGCTAAAAGAGGCGATCGAATGTCTGAAAGCAGATCGAGTTATCTGTGAAGCGCTAGGTGAGCATGCCGCGTTACACTTCATCGAAGCGAAGGAAATTGAATGGGATATGTTCCGTACACGTGTTCACGAGTGGGAGCGTAACCAATACATGTCACTGTAAGAATTGGCAAACCCCTTGCGCCTATAGGTGTGAGGGTTTTTCTTGTTTGTGGGTTATAGGGTTGAAAAAGTCTCCACCCACATACGCACCCACAAAACACCCACATTTTTTCAATTAGTCGTAAATATTTTGCATATACTCTTTGAATTTGCTTATCGAATCAGTTTCGATTTTTTTAGATATGTGGGCGTATACGTCTGATGTGATTCGAAGGCTGCCGTGTCCAAGACGCTCTTGAATGTATTTCATATCTACTCCTGTTTCTAAAAGCAAAACTGCGTGAGTGTGTCGTAAAGAATGTATGGGCATTGAGAGGATGCCTGCTCTAGTTAAAATCCTTGAGAAAGCGTTGAATAGAGAAGATTTAGGAATAAAGCTCCCATCATTTCTACATAGAACCAGGTTAAGATCGTGATGGTAGAGATCGTTTAGCGCTAACTTGTTTTGATTTTGATATTTTGCATGATTGATCAAATCATTAACTAAGTTTTAACTAATATGAATCGTTTGAACAGAGTGATAGGTCTTTGTATCACCAAATAACTCATTTCTATCCTTGGCAGAAAAATCGAGCGTTTTGTTGATGCTGATGGTCATTTGTTTTAAATCAATATCAGACCATTGAAGTGCAGTAGCTTCACCTTTTCGTATCCCTGTCTCAATTAAAAGCTTGAAGTAAATCCAATAGATGTAATTATATTGATAAGCTTGTTGCAAAAAAAGGGTATATCTTTTGACTCCATAAATTTTAAAGTCTGTACTTTTTGTTGACCTTTAATAGTTGCACCGATACATGGATTTTTCTCAATCTTCCCTAATGTAACAGCTCTGCTCATTGCATTATGCATGGTAGAGTGTACTAACTCAACTGAACGTTTGCTGTAGCCTTTATCAAATAGTTGATTCAAAAATTTCTGATACATAATAGGTTAATTTAATACGTACTATATTTGAAGTCCGTTTACCAATGGAGGATTCCCAAAGAGATTAAGTGTAAAATCCAAGTAAAAAATTTAAGAAAAATTTTATATTTACCCGACTTTTTATTTTAAAAGTTTTTCCTATCCTATAAACAAGTTACATCAAGGAGGAGACTAAAAATGAAAAAGTGGGGATTTTTATTGGTTTTTGCATTATTTCTAGTATTTATTTTTAATATATTACCGATATCCCAAGATAAAGTAGAGGATCAAATATATGAACAAAATGATAATACAGCTACTGAAAATACCCAAAAGATTGAGAGTACAGAAGAGCAGATCTATCAAGGGAATCTGCTTTTGGTTAACAGTGAATATGCTGTTCAACAAGCAGGTATAAAATAGGATATTGTAAAATTTATTTACGCACAAAGAATTGACGAAGGGGTATGGGTTACTTGATAACGAAATTAAATTGTCAGAAGAAATAGCTGAAGAATTTTCGGAGATGATAGCTGCTGCCGAAGAGGATGGGGTTAGTAATTTTTTAATTAGCAGTGGTTATCGAGACTTGGATGAGCAAAGCAAATTATACGAAGAGATGGGAGCTGACTATGCTCTGCCAGCGGGTCATAGCGAACATAATTTAGGATTAGCACTTGATGTAGGATCTACTCAAATGAAGATGGATAAAACACCTGAAGGAGAGTGGATAGAAGAAAATTCTTGGAAATACGGCTTTATATTACGCTATCCCTTGGATAAAACGGATGTTACAGGAATTCAATATGAACCTTGGCATATTCGCTATAAATTTCTCAAAACGAGACAATTGAAGTTGAAGTACCAGCGAATGAACAATATGAAATATCTGGTGATAATATAGATGGAGTGATTGTGACCACATTTTCTTGAATTAGGTTCTAAAAGTCATAGGTTTAATGTAAAGTTAGGAGATTCAGCAAGGGGGAATATTATGTCACTATTTCAGTATTTATATGTTTATACTCGTATATGTATTATGTATGTTGTTCATACGGATTTATTAATTAACATTATTTGCACATGTATTTTATGTATTATATTTCAAAAAATATTTTTTCTAAGGGCTAAGAAGAAGGAAGGAAGAGTTTCCCGCAAGCATTTTTTTGGGGTATTTATTTTTTTAGTGTATCTGTCAGTTGTTTATGGTGTAACAGGTATAGGAACAATTTGGGATGTGCAAAGGTTTGTTACCGCATCTACATCTGAATTTAATCGAATTTATTTAGTTCCATTCTCTAGTTCTGAGGTAACTATGCCGTATGTTTTAAATATTATAATGACGATACCATTAGGATTCTTGTTACCATTGATTTGGAAACAATTTCGAACAATAAAAAAGGTTGCCTTGTCGGGATTTTTGTTATCTTTATGTATTGAATTAAGTCAGTTGTTTACTCAAAGTCGAAACACAACGACAGATGATTTAATTATGAACACACTAGGCGCTATTATTGGATATTTCATCTTTAAAGCATTCTTTCACGTCTTCTTGAAAAAAAATAGCAACGAAAAAGATGAAATAACATCATCTTCAGTTGTCATCAAACACGAAGCATTCTTTTATTTAGGTTTATCATTTTTGGGGATGTTTTTATTTGCTATTTAGGGCTTTTCGCCATCAATAATGCTTGACAAAAAATAAAATTTAAAGATGATGAAAAAACGTCTGCTTAGCACTCTTGCACAAGGATAAGGAGTGTAACAGTATGGCAAAAGATCTACTTAAGATGCTCTGTAGATGGTTGTTGAAATACTTTCGAAAACCTGCGAATCAGAACTAAACATACTTCGATTGTAATTTCCTTAACGTTGTAAATCCGCATTTTCCTGACGCTATCCCTATTATAAGCATACTTCTTAGGATTTCTGAGCCATCCCCAGCCTTTTGGCATCCTTCAATCCAGCTCGATGTACTAACTGTCTTTTTAGGCTTGTCCTAGCTGCTACACGCTTTTTGAAACTTGGCTTACGCATTCCAAACTTCATAGCAATTACCCTTTTATTTTGATTTAGCGAGACGAAGATAATGCGAAAGCCCTCTGACGGTTTAATTTTTCTGTCGGAGGGCTATTTTTTTGTTTTCACGCTTTATTTCTGAATAGTTGGGGTTTCCAATCCAATGAAAACAGCTACAGCTAACTTTTCTTCATTGAGCACTTGTAGCTCATAATTCTCCGGAGTTAAAAGTGTTTTTTTCTCTTCCTCTGACGGTTTCTCTTTTAATTTGAGTTGTTGTGAAAGAGTATAGGTGTTTTCTTTACCTTTACTCAAATCAATTTGAATAACTGGAGGAGATTCAACAAGTAACTGCCCTATTTTTTTGCTACCCAATACGTCCCCAAACGTAAAATAAATAGGTTTTTCAGTATCCACCATCTTTTCCCTTAAATATTCCGATATAGAAATTTCAAGTTTAAGATCAGCCAAGGTATCTTTTTGGGATATTTGAAGTACAGATGTTTTTAGATGCTGTCCAGCAATTTCCTTACTGTACTCATTAATCGATTGATAGGTTTTGCTGGATACTTTCTGAATCGTTTCCTCTGATATTTTGTCTATTTTTCTCGGCGATTTATCTACTGCACAACCACTAAACAGAAATAATGAAGCAATGAGAACGGCTGGAATGACAGGTGTTCTTTTCATGTAGTTTTTTTTGCTACCTCAATTTTTTTGGATTTTTATCAGCATACTCGGAATATGAGTAATCGGTGTATACATAAGTGGTTTTCTTTGGCTCCCCGTGGAAGTACTTCACTATACTTCCGCTTGTGCTTACTGCTTTTGATCCGTACTCAATAGTTGTAACAGTATTTGCAGGAATGGTCCAGGTGTAAGTTGTAGTCTCAACAGTTTCCTTTCCAAATGCAACCTCTGCATTTATTCCTACTTTCCCTTGAATTAGCTTCCAATTAACTGCTGTTTCACCTGATGTGCCTACTTTTCCGGTAACAAATGTTTTTCTTGAAACTGATCTTGTAACAGAGTCATTTGCCGAACCCCTATTTGTTACTTCTGTTTCAAAACTTTTTGCTTTATATAAATCCTTTTTGCTAATTTCATAAACGGTTTCATTGAAATCGACATACTGAGGACTAATACCCTTGGGAGTATATTTCGTTTCCTTATCTTCTTCAAGAGCATCCTCATAATCATAATTCACAGGAGTATTCCAGACTTTTTCAACGATTTCCAAATCACCTATTGTTTCATGTGTAATAGTAGGTTCATTCATATCCTCAGATTTTGCGAATGCAGAACTCCCTCCAGATACTACTAAACAAATCCCTACAGCAATAGAAAGCTTTTTAAAGGCCATTTTTTTTGTTCCTCCTATTTTCTATTAATTTCCATTATATTACCAATTTAATACAAATATGTAAATATTAATATTAAACCTATGTATGGAAGGTATATAGAGGACACCTGTAAAGAATGTGACCATCTGGAGGCTTGGCAGTACTTCTTTCATTTACATTCGGTGTAAATACCAATTCTAACCATTGCATAATCTCCTCATCATCTAATAAAATAAGAACACACATTTGTATTTAAGGAGATGTTTTGATGGCTAGTATAATAAGTCATTGGATACGATGTTAGACATTTGGGATAGCACCAGGGATAGCACCAACAAAATGCGAATTTCGTACGCTAAGCAAAATTTTATAAAGAAGAAGCCGATTTCCTGTACGCTAAGAGATAATGGGATTCAGCCGAGATACACGTAAAAACAGGTCATAGGCTTACTTTTATTTCTAAATAAAACCTTTTGAACTTACAACTAGGCATCGTTTCGTCTATTTACAATAAAGAGTCGGTCTGTGTTTATTATGGGTGTAACCTAATTTTACAGAGATTATACATTGAGAAATAAACAACAATCCAATTGCAAAATAATTGTTATAAAAATGGAGAATTTATGAACATATCTGATTACATAATGAAAATAGTGGAATTTAGTGGAATTTAATTGTATGATTTTATTATGTGAATATATTCACATAATAAAATATTAACGGGAGGGTTTTTATGAAAAAATTTGCAAGTTTAATTCTTATAAGTGTGTTCCTTTTTTCGAGTACGCAATTTGTTCATGCGTCATCCACAGATGTTCAAGAAAGATTACGGGACTTGGCAAGAGAAAATGAAGCTGGAACCCTTAATGAAGCATGGAATACTAACTTCAAACCCAGTGATGAACAACAATTCTCTTATAGTCCCACTGAAGGTATTGTTTTCTTAACACCACCTAAAAATGTTATTGGCGAAAGAAGAATTTCACAGTATAAAGTAAGTAATGCATGGGCTACATTAGAAGGAAGTCCAACCGAAGTATCGGGGACACCTTTATATGCGGGAAAAAACGTATTAGATAACTCAAAAGGAACAATGGATCAAGAGCTGTTAACACCCGAGTTTAACTATACCTATACGGAAAGCACTTCAAATACAACAACTCATGGATTAAAATTAGGAGTCAAAACCACTGCTACCATGAAATTCCCGATTGCTCAGGGTAGCATGGAAGCTTCTACTGAATATAACTTTCAAAATTCTTCCACTGATACTAAAACTAAACAAGTATCATATAAAAGCCCATCACAAAAAATTAAAGTACCAGCAGGTAAAACCTATAGAGTTTTAGCATACCTAAATACTGGATCTATATCAGGTGAAGCTAACCTTTACGCAAATGTTGGGGGTATAGCTTGGGGGGTTTTACCAGGTTATCCCAATGGCGGAGGAATAAATATAGGTGCTGTACTTACCAAATGCCAACAAAAAGGATGGGGAGATTTCAGAAACTTTCAACCTAGTGGAAGAGATGTAATCGTTAAAGGCCAAGGTACTTTCAAATCTAATTATGGAACGGACTTCATTTTAAAAATTGAAGACATCACAGATTCAAAGTTACGAAACAATAACGGGAGTGGAACTGTCGTTCAAGAGATTAAAGTTCCACTAATTAGAACTGAAATATAGTAAGTCACTTTTTGATTATCCGTCTACTAGGGGTAGCACCACATTGCAATCAAGTGAAGAAATTGGTTGTTCCCCAAAAACGAAAAAAATGAGCTGAATTATTATTAACAACTATGGAAAGATAACGGGAAAGGCCTCTGACGGAAAGTTATAAATGGTATATCCCCTTTAGGTAGACAGTAAGAAGAAAGCCCTTTACTGTTTATGGTCAAGCCCCCGTTTTGTAGACAGTAAGAAAAGCCCCGGCCGTTAGGCCGCTAACTGACGCCTAAATTCACTAGGCGTCAGTTTATTTAACTTCAGTTGAAGACGTTCTTCGTTGTAAAAATAAATGTAATTTTCAATTCTCCTTTGAGCATCTTGAAGATCTCGTATATCATAGGGATATAGGGCTTCGGTTTTCAAATGAGAAAAGAAGCTTTCTATCGAGGCATTGTCTAGGCAATTGCCCCGTCGGGACATGCTGATTTGGGCGCCAACCGTAGGCAGCATGTCGTGGTATGCATGGGACGTGTACTGGGAGCCTTGGTCGCTGTGAACGATCAAACCAGTCACGTCTTTTTGCATTTCAAATGCTTTCCTAAAAGTCTCTAGAACAAGCGCATTGTCATTTCGAGTACTGATATGATAAGCGATAATCTCATGCGTACATAAATCTTTGATTGCAGAAAGGTAGATACGTTCCTCACCAATTCGATATTGGGTAACGTCAGTTACCCATTTTTGATTAGGCTCTTGAGCGGTAAAATCACGCTTGAGTAAATTATCTGCAACACGTCCATCCGATACCTTTGCTTGATGGGCAGTCATATAGGAACGTTTACGGCGAATGATGGATTTAAGTCCCAGATTTTGCATGATGCGTAATACTTTCTTATGATTAACCCTACAACCAAATTGGCGTAACAGTTCGGCCTGAATTCGACGATATCCATATATTCCTTTTCTTTGTTCATAGATCGTTCTGATCCGTTTTTTCATCGATTTATCCCTATACAAGTTTCTAGTAGAGAGGTACTTGTAATAGCCACTTCTCGAAACTCCTAACACCTTACAAACCTCAGTAATTGGATATATTGTAGACAAACTCTCCACAATTCGATACTTCTTCCTTACACCTCCCGCATCCAGATTTCCAAACACTTTTTTAGGATTTCATTCTCGTGCTTCAGTTTCTGGACATATCTATCCTGATCAATATAGGCCTCACGACGTCCGCGTCGATCTAGAAGTCCAAACTCACCCTGTTGTCTGTACTTTCTCATCCACTTTTTTAAGCGATCTTTGTCCTGAATTTCCAAATGCTCTACAATTTGTTTGTACGTCCATCTTTCCTCAATGTGTAAACGGATGGCTTCCATTTTCAATGATTCTGGATAACTTTTAAATTTTTGTCCTTTAACCGCCATGAAAAATACACCCCCTAAAGTTCATCGGATAACCTCAGGGCTTTTTCCAATGTCTACTTTAAGGGGTGCACTTCATTACTTGGAGGGGAATTTTTATGAGCAGCACTAAAAAGACGTATTCTCTTGAATTCAAACATCATGTAGTGGAATGTTTTTAGCAAGGGACTACTTATAGGGAGATTAGAGAAACATACGGTCTTGATTTAAGAATGTTCCGCAGGTGGGTTAGAAAATACAGAGATGATGGATTGAAAGGCTTAGAGGATCGTAGCGGGAAAACAAGAAAAACAGAGAAGACTCGTGAAAAATCTCTTCCCCCAGCGGAAAAAATACAGCGCCTTGAGGCAGAGATAGAATTCTTAAGCTCTTGGAGACCAGAAGGAAGGAAGAAGACCAGGAAGAAAACGGTAGAATTTAAGATCATTACGGAGTTGGCTAAACGGTTTCCTGTTTCACTTCTTTGTAAGATCGCTCAAGTTTCAAGAAGTGGCTATTATAAATGGCTGCGCTATCAAGAGTATCCGTCCCAAAAGCAGAAGGAAGAACAAAAGCTAAAATGATCATCACGGCCGCTTATCAAAGATTTAAAGGGATTTATGGGTACCCACGGATACAAGCTTGGCTCCGCCAAACACATGGCATTCCCATCAATCATAAACGCGTATATCGACTGATGAAGGAATAGGAATTCAAGCACGCATTCGGAAAAAACGTAAGTTTTTTGGTCGAAGAGAGCAAGTTGTCGTTTCCGAAAATAGACTAAACCGTGATTTTACTGCTTCACGTCCTCTGGAGAAATGGCAACGGACATTACGTTTGTAATTTTTAATGGACGTCGTCTGTATCTGTCGGTTATTTACGATCTATTTAATAATGAAGTCATGGCTTATCGAATCAGTAAACGGAATGATCTGAAACTTGTTATGGATACGGTAAAAGCAGCTATTAAAAAAAGAGATGTGAATGGTGTCCTCTTGCATAGTGATCAAGGATACCAATACACATCCAAAAAATATAACGAATTTCTACAAGCATCTAATATTACGGTTAGTATGTCAAGAAAAGGTAAGTGTCTGGACAACGCTTGTATCGAAGGTTTTTAGTCACCTCAAAACAGAATGTTTGTACCTAGAATCTTTTACGAAGGCTGAAGAGGTGCAAAAGGTGATTAAACGATATATTCATTTCTATAATAATGAGCGTATTCAAGTCCGTTTAAATAACCTGAGCCCGGTGAAATACCGAGCTCAGGTTGCCTAGGAAAGGGCTTGTTTCCAACTGTCTACTTGACAGGGGTAAGACCATGTAAACCGTTAGAAGGTTTTTTCGATTATTAGGTTGTGGTGTTTTCATTTATTATTTTTTCGCAAAAGAGCCACTAATAAAGCAATAGCGAATGATTGAGCGATTGCAAGTAATATCACCATATTCTCAATAAAAGAACCTTTGGTACTTCCGATAACTAAAAACACTAAAAACATTATTGCCATTGTGAGTAACCAGTATAGTATAACGCGTAATATCACAGAAGCTTCTCTCCTTCAGATCAATAGTTTATAGTGTCTAACATTACCGGAAAAAACCGGGTAAATTAAAGTTCTGGATACTTAAATTCTATACCAAAATCTGCCACTTGGGTAGTTTTTTCGGGTTGAATGGAAAGTCCCACGGGCTTATAAGAAACTGATATAGAACCGCCTATAATTGCATGCCCGTATTGGAACTTAATATTAATCGTACCTCTTTCATATTTATCAGCGTAAACATATTGAGAAATGTATCCAGAGTGTAGTTGTCTATTACCCATTTGTAAGTCATACTCTGCTGCTACACCAATACCTGGGTCCCAATCAGATGCTTTTGAAGAATCTTCGCATTCCCATTTCTTTTTAAAAGCTGGTTTAGTACAATAGCGATTTTCATGATCATCTGGTTTACCTTTTGAGGTCATAGGCATAAAGAATTTGGAGGTTGCAGGGTATCCAATTGACATTTTATCAGTTAACGTCCAAATCGGGGGTTCTGACCACTCGAATTTACCGTATAAATAGTATTTTCGATAACCACTTCTATCACTTTTGACTTCAAAAGCTTTTGCCTTTAGCTCTATTTCGCTAAAATCATCTTCTTCATCCTTCTTTTTGGCCAATGATTTATTCATCTCAGATTGACCTTCATCAAATTTATGAGTAACCGTTTTCGAACCAATTTTTTTAGCGTCCTGATCAATCAATGCTTGCAAGATATGAGGAGGCATATCTTCCAGTTCCTCTTCATCCAAACCAATGTCTGAAACAAGGGCTTCTCGTTCATTTTCTTTCAATTCTGTTTGGGTTGTTTCGGCATAAGCGCTAAAACATAAACTTAAAGATAGAAAAACAGTAAGAGCAGAAAACAGTAATCTCTTCATAATATTTCTCCTTTTCTTATATTTAAGAATAGAATAATTATATATGGAAAAAATGTCAAATGTTGAGAAATCATGTAGAACTCGTTTTGCTGGTCGAACTTTAAATACCATTTCCATCCATTGCATATTTTCCTCATCTATAAAATAAAATAGGAACGTACATTTGTATCCGAGGAGATGTTTTGATGGCTAGCAAAATTCTTGACCCACTTGTAACGAAATTCATCTTGCCAGAACATGCAGAAATGTTACGTCAGTATCATGAGGATAAAAAACTAATCGAGAAGCCGATCATTGAAGAGGATGAGCTAGCCGAGTTTTGCTACAGATATCTGACTCACGTCAGTATGACTATGCCTTAACAATTAGGTGGTGGAAAGAAACAAAAGAGGGTAGAGGAGTAATTGAATCGGCTTTGGGCTGGGTAGATAAGTTTGGTTCAACGTTTAAACAAATCAAGTTAAAGAATGATGAGGATTTTTGGTGGATACCTGTAGAGGATGTAGTGAGTGTGGAAGCCTAAGCAGAGTATTTTATAACTACAAAGAGATTGTATTGCTTGTGGATCGGGGATACAACAAACACCCCGCCAGATCAAATCAGGCGGGGTGGGGTAGTTTAATCGACTAAAAATGTTTTTGAGTAGCTGGCTTCTAAATTAGATTTGAAAAAAATTTAAAGGCCTCTGCCAAAATTCATTATAAAATTAAAGAATTTGTTCGAAAAAAGATGTACAGATATTGCACTTTTTTAAAATAGTATTAAAAAGCAAAGTTATTGTGTTAATAAGGTTTGAATATTATCATTAATAAAATCACTCAATGGTATTTGTTTTGAAACATAGGTTAAATTACTTTGTTTATTTTCAGTTGAATACCTTAAAACAAGTTCTTTTGTGAAATGATACGCTTGATTAATTTGTTCATCATTAATATTGTCTACATCAATTTTTTTAAAATCTTTATCTCCGTTATATCGAGATTTATTGAGAATTACTGAAACAAGCACTCTAGAAATATGAAAATGGTAATAGGTAGATAAAGCGGTATCATTATCATCGGTCGGAGTAAAAACTTGTTTCAAAAATACTTCAACTCGTTTCATTAATTTTATAGATTGTATATAGGTTTCCATTGGCCTACTTTCAGGAAAAAGCCTGTTATAATCACTTTCTTTTTTTGTAAGAATCGTAGGGTTAGATCTCGCTTTAGAAGGATTTTTCTCAATAATTGATGTTAAACACTGTGATAAATAATTTATTGAAATAATTTTTTTAAGAGGTTTATTTTGATTCCGATAATAATTTTTTCTCCTATCGTAATAAAAACCATTAGCTAAAAAATAGTCTTCAATGTCTCTCTGTACTTTATGAGTTGCTCTGAGTAAGGCTGGAGGGACAGGGTTGTGAGAATTATTAGATTTTATGACGGAATCCATGGTTTCTTTTTTATCAGTAATAATAATTTTTAGTAATATTGATCTTGTGTCTGATTCTGGAAGATTCTCAGAAAATACTTTATAAAGAGTATGTGAAGTTTGCAACCCGTTTACAATTTGAATATTTTCAAGTTGTAGTGTTTTACCAACTAGAGTACCATTTTCAGCTATAATAGTTATCCCATTATTTAACCACCAAAAATCAAACTCACTTTTTTCCTTAAGGGTATTTTCAATATCGTTATTGACTGAAGTATTATTTTGAAAATCTCGAATGTTTGATTCGAATAAATACTTTCTTAAAGAATTGTCTGTAGGATCACATAAAAATTTATAATATTCTTTTACGTTTACAGAAGCTATATATCCTCTTTGGTTTGTTTCAGTATATTCAATTGCTATTGGATTTTCGTTCAATTTAAGTGGAAGTGAATAGTTAGGTTCTTTTCTTAAAAGATCTAGAAGAGCCCCAGCATCAACTATTTTGTAATCAAAGTCCATATGACCAAGATTCGAATCGAGCGTCCTGTTTCTGAGAGTATTTATTTTATTTAGATAAGACAAGTTACTATGTTTAGATCCAAAAATATTTTGACTATCACCTTTACAAACATGATAGAAGGTTACATTTATTTTGGGGTGTCTAATTGCTATCTTTTTAATTATACTATGTATTAATTCTAATTTTTCTAGAAGATTACTAGAAATAGCAGACTGATAAGATTGGAGATCTTTATCTAAATTAAATATTTCTTCAGTAGCAACTATAAATTTATTAATAACTTGTTCGGAAATACTATCTGTATTTTTGTATTGTAGAAAATGTAATTCTAATGTCATCTTAGTTTGTAATTCAAATTCATCAATATTGTTAATTAATTCATTGTTTAAGTAGATATAAACTCCATCGATGCCGTAATCTTTAGTATCACCTACTAATCCCATTAATATTTCATCTATCCCTATTCCTTCATCTTTAAATATTTGTTCAGTCGAAAAAACCTCAAAAGCTTTATCAAGATTATCAAATGGGCTATTTAACAAGTAATTTTCCAAATGTACGTTTAAAAGTGTTAATTGATTACTCACGCATATACCATTCCTTTTTATTTTGATTGGAATATTATCCTAAAAAAATAATAGCATTAAGTTTTATAGTAATCTAGACTCAATGATTATAAAAGTAATATTTTGAAATAAACTATTGAGAAGGTATTATTGTTTATTACTAAATGAAAAGATAAATATTCTTATAAAATTTGTGATTTGATAGTATAAGGGGAGAAATTACATAATCAACGGATTTAGAGAAAATGCGTGCTGCCAAAGAAAAGCAGGAGCAAGAGAAAAAGAAACTGCTAGATCAGGTAGACCAACTCGAAAAGGAAAAGTGTGACTTAATGCTCATTGTCACAGACATATACGAGCAAAATTTAGAATCGAACAAGCGGATTACAGCTATCATGATTGCCGTAACAGAGCTGTTTGAACAATTAATAGAATTACAATCTGGAGGTAATGCCTAATGAATTCAATGGTACCAATCTACTACTCACCTACTGCTCACTAATTAGATCTGGAGACAAGACTTTGGAGTAGGTTCCCCAAAAAATTAGAGATAAAGTTGAAAGTCAATGAAGCGCCAATGAAGCTGATTAGAAGAGCTTTAGAGGCGTTTTTCTTTTGGCTTTGGGTGCTAGTGAAAGGGGGTGAGTCCATCATGCCTTTTGCGACCATATATGTATATCTAATATTGGATGGTGACAAAACCTATCCCCGGGTTCCGATTAAAATACGTCCTGAGGTTAAAAGACAACTTACTGTACTTGGGTACGAAGAATTAGCTACAAATAGCGCCTTCTCATTTTAAAAGGCGTTTTTTCATGGGGAGCTGCGGCTCCCTTTTTACTTTTGCCCCTAGGGGGTGATGAGGAGAAGGGAAGCATGGAAGAAATGATTACAAGGCAGTGATGTCCCAAGGGCCATTTGCTCTTTTGTTTGTATGGTTACTTTTTTTCTACCAAAAAAGATGGGAAAGAACGTGAAGCAAAACTCATGAAACAAAACGAGAAAATGGTGATTCAGCTCGAAAGAAATACAACTATCCTGCAACAGATTGAACGGAGTTTAGCAGAACTTGGCAGTGATGTCCAAGAACGAAAAGGTGGGATAAGGAATGGAGATGACCACTGATATCGCTACATTAGCCCCAATTGTTGCGGCGCTAACTGGTGTGTAAAGGGTTTGGAGTTCCGAATAAATTTGCTCCATTAGTCGCAATGGCTTTTTCAGCTCTATTTGTATTTCTTCCAAACGGAGAAGTAAAAACCAATTTACTATCAGCGGTAGTCGTTGGATTAACGGCTTCGGGAGCATATAGCTATGTAAAACCAGACAACGGAGGGAACAAGCAATGAAACCACAAGACTTTATAAATAAGATCGCACCAAGTTCTGTAGCTGACATGAAGAAAATAAAGATACTTGCATCCCTTACAATTGCTCAAGCAATCCTTGAATCAGCTTGGGGGGAAAGTGGACTAACCAAGCGAGGAACCAACCTCTTTGGCATCAAAGGAACAGGCCCAGCAGGTGGAGATGAGGGATGTAGCTGTTAGGATCGGGCAATTGGCTGATGAATTGCGCGTGGCGAGTGGACAGGAACCACAGGATAAAAATTAGTTGACGAAATATGTCAGCAACCAAGTTGATTTATATGAGATTTTTGTAACGGAATTGGGCTACTAAAAGTGAGGGCTATCAAGTGTTAACCATATACAGAAATAATTAAATGGTGAAACTGAAAGGGATTTTTAAGATGTGAATAATAAAAGGTTCCCAACAGAGAAGTAAATTCTAAACTGTTGGAAACCTATTTTATAACCTTAGTGAAACTTTCAAAAAACTATGTGCTTATGATTTATAGTACGTAACTTTGAAGGATTTAGTTCCAGTCGATTTACCATAATATTTAAAGCTTGCTGAGCCTGCCTTAACGGTAAAATAATTATTTCCAGGTTGAAGATATCCCGCGTCATCCCCATTAATATGGACCTTTACAGTATTAGAACCCATAGAGCCATGATAAATCTCATTTACATTAACACGAATTGTATGATTACCATAGTTACCTAATTCCAGAATATCTGTACTGGAACTAGAATATCCAGCAATGTTATGCGTAACTTGCTGTCCAAACTGTACATCTCCATTTGCTGTAATTTCCTTAGGTTCAGAGATTTGAGTTGAAGCTGATGCTGGAACTGCGGCTGTAACCATTGCAAGCACTCCTAAAGCAACTAAAGCTTTTCTCAAAATAATCACTCTCCTTAAATGGTTAGGCTATTACCTCTATACAATAACATAATATTGCAATAAATGTAAATATAATACATTTTTAAAAATTATTTTTATCATAAGAAATAATTTTTTATTGGTTAGCAGATTTATTGAACATGTAATTTTACCCATTGCATAGTCTCTTCAAGATTTAATAAAACAAGAACGCATATTCGTATTTTAAGGAGATGTTTTGTTGGCTAGCAAAATTCTTGATCCGCTTGTAACGAAATTCATCTTGCTAGAACATGCAGAAATGTTGCATCAGTTTTATGAAGATAAGAAACTAATTGAGAAGCCGAAAATCCAAAGACTGCAATGATCGACTACCAGTATGCATACTGATCTAACAATTTTTCCTATGTAGATGTTGGATGGAACAAACCACCCAGCTTGGCTCGTTTGATTTCGCAGGGTGGTTTGCGGCCATTATTCAGAGGGTTTTTGCCAGTGCGTTCGTCTCCAACGTTAATTCTTCTTGCAGTCCTTGTAAAAATTCACGCAATGTTCTGATTTGACTTACCAGTCCGCTAAGGGCGAATGTGAG
Organism: Brevibacillus laterosporus LMG 15441; assembly: GCF_000219535.2. Taxonomy (NCBI): domain Bacteria; kingdom Bacillati; phylum Bacillota; class Bacilli; order Caryophanales; family Paenibacillaceae; genus Brevibacillus; species Brevibacillus laterosporus. Next base: position 3,422,619 of record NZ_CP007806.1, on the reverse strand, counting down.
TGCGAGTAGAATATCTTCTTTTTCGCTTGGCTCTTTACTCTCATTAGACAGCGTAGAGAGTAGCACTGCGAAACCGAAAGTAGCTTGCCTTTCTAAAGCAAGAATTGCTCTTTGTGTTGCCCTAATTCTTGTTGTTGTAGTAAAAATGTCAACCAAAAGGCTTTTTTGAAAGTCAGTGATCAAAATAAATCCCTCCCTTTATGCAAGCAATTGTTGAATGACGGCTAAAGTTTGTCGTAATTGCTCATTAATATCCTCGAAATCAGCTTTTATTTCGTCAGCTTCGTGCAGGAATTGACTTGTGAGTGTTTTAATATTTTCCTCGATTTCTTCCAAACGTTTACAGAGACTGGCACTCATGGTTCATAACCCCTTTCTGTTCTATGTGAGCAATGCTTGTTCGATTAATCTCTGGATCTCCGTGATGAGAATATTTGATTCATTTGCTTCTACTTTGCTCTCTCTTCTTGTATGTTTTAGTCTGCATTTAAATTTTTTGAGGTTGCGAACGATTTTATCAATTTCCTTTTCTGCACACTTGTTATTACTCATGGTATTCCCTCCCTAGTTTATCAGTGGTGTTATATATAATGCACAAGTGAAGAGAAGGGAAATAGACTAGTATCAAACCAAGAAGTCCATTTTTTGAGAGTCCTAGATATGTACCCATAGAAAGCAGAGATTTTACGTCAGCATCACGAGGATAAGAAACTGATCGAGAAACCGATCATGGTAGAGGATGAGCTGGCCGAGTTTTGCTACAGGATATCTGGCTCACGTCAGTACGACTATGCCCTTACGATTAGCTGGTGGAAAGAAACAAAAGAGGGGCGAGGAGTAATTGAATCAGCTTGGGGATGGGTAGATAGGTTTGATTCAACGTTTAAACAGATCAAGTTAAAGAACGATGAGGATTTTTGGTGGATTCCTGTAGAAGATGTGATTAGTGTAGAAGCCTAAGTTGAGTATCTTACAATTGCATAGAACGGGGAACAGGGATACAGTCAACACCTCACTATTAATAGCCTAGTGAGGTGTCAATGGCCCGTGACTCACTAGGGCTCTCGTGGTTGAATTACGTTTAAGGAAGAATTTATGTAGGTCGCCGTCGCCGTTTTTCCGGCGGCTTTTTGTATTTTTGGGAAAATACTACAGCATAGAATGTATTGTCAGTGAGGCATGGATACTATAATAGCCCTCCAGAGTACCGGAGGGCTAAAAGCGTGCAGACCTTCATACCTTTCTGTATTTTGTCTACACGCTGTACGCACCCAATGTGGTGCTTTTTTCTTTTGTACTTAATGTGTTACATCATGTTGCAATAACTCTGTTTAAATTGTAGTTTCTGCAACAGTAATAGGGGTTTTCGTTTACAATAACTAATTTCAAGAAAAATGGATATTTTAACCGTTTGAGTTTCTGTAAGCAATAACCTCCACAAAAGAAAAGAAATAAATATATATATAGGTCATTTTGATAGATATTTTTTCTATGAAACAAGGAAGATGAAACAATGCCTAGCAAACCATTAAAGACCTGTCTGCATTCCAGATGCCCAACCTTAACAAGAGTAACTTATTGTCCTTTACATCAAAAGAAACAAGTCCAGCAGTATGCTCGAGAACGCGGATCATCTACGCAACGTGGCCACGATGCTAAGTGGAGAAAAGCAAGAATAGGATTTTTAAGAAAGCACATCCACTCTGCAAACATTGCTTTGATAAAGGCTTACTCACTGGTGCTACAGTAGTTGACCAAATCGTTCCACATAGGGAGATAAGACGTTGTTTTGGGATCGGAACAACTGGTAGCCATATTGTGAGCAATGTCATAATCGGAAGAATGCTAGAGAAGATAGAGGCTCTTGGAGATGATCTATTTGTTAGAAGAAATAAAGTATTAGACGAAGTGCCTCATTAAGCTAAACGGAGATTAGTTTGGAAATATTAGCCGCTGTAGTGGAAACAAGTGGTTCTGGGAAAAGTACGTTATTAAAAGCGCTACTAGGGTTTTATCCCCCTGCGGAAGGCGATATAAATTTCTTTGCTAAAAATGCAAAAACTCACACTCTCACGCAGGTGAGAGAATTGATAGCATACGTTCCACAAGATCCGCATTTATTTGAAGGAACGATTGAAGAGAATATTAGATTTGGGAGGCCTGATGCAGAGGAGGAGGAACTTATTGAAGCAGCCAAAGCTGCGTATGCTCACGAATTTATTCTGGGGTTGCCTGATGGATACAAAACCTTCATTGGAGGGGATAAGGTACGTTTATCAGGAGGACAACGGCAAAGAATAGCCATTGAAACGTGCTTTATTATCAAAAGCTCCTATCGTTTTATTTGATGAGCCTACGTCTGCTCTAGATTCACATTCCGAATCATGTGTTCGTGACGCGATCCGCTCATTAAAGGATCAACGTACCGTCGTGATCGTAACTCATCAAATGCAAACTACAGAGATAGCAAATGTCATTTTCGTGATGGAGCAGGGCTCTATCGTGGATCATGGGACACCTGATGAGATGAAAGTAAAAGAGGGACCTTACCTGCGTTTATTTGTAGGGGAAACCACTTCTGACAAAGCAATCTCTATTCATTAGTATAGTACGGTCAATAGCATCTTTGACTTTTTCAGCATGAAATTTACAGAAATATATAAAAAAGTTCACAAAATTTACAAACACTTCAATGGAAGAATAATGCTAATATGTTATGGTGAGTCGCAAATGTTTATTTTTTCATAAAATATATTTTTGTGGAATATGTGATTTAGCTTTTACAGTGAGGTCAAAAGTTTTTTGCTGCAACAATATGTCACTCCCATCGAAAAGGAGGCCAAGTATGATCGCATACAACCGCTTCAATTATCCTTGAGTAAAAGAGGTGATGGTAAAATATTTGATAGATTCATATACAAAAAATCTTTTCTCACATCATGATGATTCCTCTGCATAAAGTACCGTCTTTCTTCAAGCGACTCCCTACATCTCCAGACATAACTCTCATAAATCTTAGATTAACGTCATCTATCCTAACATACAGTCAAACCTTACAACATGCCGATAGCATCTACATAGTAAGCAATCATAGTATTTTTTTATATAAACTATAATTTCTAACAAGAGGTGCAGCAATATGAATAAGGATTTGCTTCAATTATTTTCGTTGACTCATCCTCAACAAAGGATTTGGTACTCCGAATTACTTTATCCAAATACGGGGGTATCGTCGATTTCATTGACAGTTAAAATGAAAGGTAATATAAGTCTAGGTGCCTTGCAACAAGCTCTAAATATGATTATTTTCCGGCACGATGCCTTTCGGATTAAATTGACAGCTCAAAATGGCTATCCTCAGCAATATGTGGAGGAATATAGCGAAAAATCGTTCGAATGTTTCAATTTTTCAGGTGTTGATGGAGAAGCTCAGGCATTAAAGTGGCTGGACCAGCACAATCGTACACCATTTGAACTTCTACATTCAGAATTGTATCAATTTATCATTTGCAAGATTAGTGACCAAGAATATTGGTACAATGTCAAAATTCATCATATTGTCTGCGACGGAATCTCTGCAAGAATGTTCATCAATCAAGTGAACGAATACTATTCTCAGATTGCAAATGATGAGCTTCCAGAAATAACAAAGAATCATACTTATTTCGACTTCATACAAACGGAGCAGGACTATGAAAAATCGGATCGCTATCAAAAGGATAAATCGTATTGGGTAGATAAATTTAGCACCTTACCCGAAGTGATAGGGTTTAAATCATATAATCCTCTTACCTTGAGTACTGCTGGAAAAAGAAAAAATATTATCTTAGAAGAGCGTCTGTATTATAACCTGTATGAGTTTTGCAAACAAACAAACAGTAGTATGTTAACAGTCTTTATGACTGCGTTGTACATCTACTTGCATAAAAAGACAACACAGAACGATGTTTCAATAGGTACATTCTATGCGAACAGAATAACCAAAAAGGAAAAAGAAATGCTAGGAATGTTCGTTAGTACAGTGCCAACACGGGTATTCGTTGATCCTGAGATGGATTTGCTTTCATTATTGAAAGTTGTATCAAAAGAGCAGGTTTCGATCCTACGTCATCAAAGATTTCCGTACAATCAAATGATGGAAGATTTACGAGAAGCACATCAGCATAAGGACCTTCAACGTCTCTTTGGTGTTTCTGTACAGTACCGTGCTATGAATTATTCGCAGTATGAAAATGTTGAAATTGAAGTTGATGAGAATTTTTGTGGAGACGTCATTAATGATTTTGAAATGAATGTGATTGAATTAGATAATCAAAAAATTCTGTTTCAACTAAATTATCGAGCACAGTTGTTTACAGAAATGGAGATGGAACAACTAATTCAACAGTTCTTTACCATTATTGAAACAATCATTCATCATCCTACATCAAAAATAGCGGACATATCCCTGCTTCGAGAAGAAGAGAAAAATATGATTATATCTGAATTTAATAATACGGTAATGGAATATCCACGCGAAAAGCTGATTCATCAGCTATTTGAAGAACAAGTAGCACGTATACCAGATCAGATAGCTGTCATTTGCGAGGGGGAACAACTTTCTTACCGGGAACTGAATGAAAGAGCGAATCAGTTAGCGCGAAAGCTACGTGCTGAAGGAGTAGTAGCTGATCAATTAGTTGGAATCATGGCAGAACGTTCATTAGAGATGATGATTGGAATTTTTGGGATTTTAAAAGCTGGCGGTGCCTATATGCCGATCGACCCGGAATTTCCAGAGGAAAGAATCCGCTACATGCTAGAAGATTCAAAAGCAAAACTACTCTTGGGTCAGAACCATTTGTTGGAGCGAGTGACTTTTGCTGGGAAGATAGTAGATATAAATGACGCTCAAAGCTATCACCAAGATGGTTCGAATTTGGAAGCGATAAATGGTCCGAATCACTTAGCCTATGTTATTTATACATCAGGATCTACAGGGAAGCCTAAAGGAGTTATGATCGAACATCATTCAGTTATAAATCGACTGATGTGGATGCATGCAAAATACCCTATCTCATCCGCTGACACCATTATGCAAAAAACAGCGATTACGTTTGACGTATCAGTATGGGAGCTATTCTGGTGGTCGATGGTGGGCTCCAAAATGTGCCTTTTACCTGTAGGAGGAGAAAAGAACCCTGAGCAAATCTTAGAGACAATAGCCGAACATCGCATTACAACAATGCATTTTGTTCCTGCGATGCTGCACGCTTTTCTGGATTATGTTGAACAACAGCCAAGTAAGTTGGTAGAGGAAAAACTACAGTCTTTACGGCAGGTTTTTGCAAGTGGTGAAGCATTGCCACCACAGCATGTTGATAGATTCCGTCAAGCAGTTTCCTCCGTGTGTGAAGCTAGATTAATCAATTTATACGGACCAACGGAAGCTACTGTAGATGTTACGTATTTTGATTGTGATACAGATGAGGAACTAGCTGCAATTCCGATTGGTAAACCTATATATAATACTCAACTATACATCGTCCAGGCTAATTCTGAGAACCTTCAACCAATTGGGATAGCAGGTGAGTTATGCATTGCTGGTGTTGGTCTAGCAAGAGGGTACTTGAATCGACCGGAGCTTACGGAAGAGAAATTTGTGAAAAATCCGTTTGTCGCGGGAGAACGAATGTATAGAACAGGGGACTTAGCAAGGTGGTTACCAGATGGAAATATTGAATATTTGGGCCGAATTGATGATCAAGTAAAAATCCGTGGAGTTAGGATCGAACTTGGTGAGATTGAGTCACAAATGCGTAAGCTTGATGGTCTAAGAGAAGTAGTCGTTGTAGCGAAGCAAGATCAAGCGAAGGAAAAATTCCTCTGCGCATATATGGTTACGGATAGAGAGGTAAGTACAGCAGAAATACGTGCCCATTTAACAACTCAGCTACCGATCGCGATGATTCCTTCTACGTTTATTTCACTTGAGGCGATGCCATTAACTGCAAATGGAAAAATTGACAAGCGATCGTTACCAGATCCAGACAATTCTTTGCTTAACACAGAATATGTGGCTCCTCGAACCCAATTGGAAGTACAACTTGCTACTGTCTGGCAACAAGTTTTAGGTATTGATCGAGTTGGATGTAAGGACGATTTCTTCGCATTAGGTGGTCATTCCTTACGTGCTATGATGGTTATATCTCAAATGCATAAAGAGTATCAAATGGATATTCCTTTACGTGTCCTATTTGAAAAACCAACGATCGAAGAAATAGCCCAATACTTGGAGAGCGAGCGCATGAAGCAGATTATTTCTATCCGACCTGCTACAAAGCAAGATTACTATCCGGTTTCAGCAGCACAACGAAGAATGTTTATTCTTAACCAGTTTGATGGGATAGATATCAGCTATAACATGCCTTCTATCATGCTACTGGAAGGAAAGCTTGATCTGGTAAAACTAGAAACCGCTTTTAAAGGTTTAATCAACCGTCATGAGAGCTTGCGTACATCCTTTGAGTTAGTAAATGGTTCTCCCGTACAGAAAATCCATTCAGTAGTTGATTTTGAAGTCGATTATCAGGTAACTGTTGAAGAAGAGCTGGAAGAAATCATTGATGAGTTTATCAAACCATTCCAGTTAAATATGGCACCATTGCTTCGCGTCAAGCTTGTTCAAACCCGATTGGATCGTTATTTGTTACTAGTAGATACGCATCACATTATTTCTGATGGAGTATCATCTGGGATCATCATCAGCGAATTGGTGGAATTGTATCAAGGGAATACGTTACCAGAGCTTACGATTCAATATAAGGATTTTTCTGAATGGCAACATGAACAGTCTCAGACGGATTTGTATAAAAAACAGGAAGAACACTGGGTTCAAACATTTGCAGATGAAATTCCTGTGTTAAATCTACCGACAGATTTTCCGAGACCAAATACACAAAGCTTTGACGGAGATGTAATCACAAGAGGAACTGGCAAAGAGCTTATGGAAGGCTTGTACAAGATAGCTGCAGACACAGGAACTACACTTTATATGGTCTTGTTAGCCGCATATAATGTACTTCTTTCCAAATATTCTGGTCAAGAAGATCTGATTGTGGGTACACCGGTTACAGGTCGATCGCATGTTGATTTACAGAGCACTGTTGGGATGTTTGTCAATACATTGGCCATGCGAAATAAACCAGCTAGATCAAAATCATTTAGAGAGTTTTTAATAGAAGTAAAACGAAATGCATTACAAGCTTATGAGAATCAGGATTATCCATTTGAAGAGCTAGTGGAGAAACTGGAGCTACAAAGCGATGTAAGCAGAAATCCAATGTTTGATACCATGTTTACTCTCCAAAACAGAGGAGAAGATTCTATTGAATTAGATGAGCTACGGTTTATTGCCTATGAAAGGGAAAATAAATGGAAACACTCTAAATTCGATATCACCTTTATCGCCACAGAAGAAAGAGATCAAATCATGATTGGTGTGGAATACTGCACCAAATTGTACCGTCAGGAAACAATAGAACGCTTGACGACAAATTTCCTTCAGATTATAAAAGCGATCGTAGATAATCCTGAAGTGAAGCTAGCTACTATCGAAATACTGACGAATGCAGAAAAAAATCAGCTTTTACAAGAGTTTAATAACACAGAAAGAAACTATCAGCAGGATACAACGATTCATCAGCTTTTTGAAGAACAGGTAAGAAAAACACCAGATCAGGTAGCACTTATCTGGAACAAGAAGGAGTTGACTTATCAAGAGCTAAATGAAAGAGCCAACCAATTAGCTCGTACGTTACGTAATAAAGGAATCGTTCCCAATCAACTAGTAGCTATTATGGTAGATCGTTCCGTAGAAATGATTGTTGGTATCATGGGTATCTTGAAAGCTGGAGCAGCCTATGTCCCTATTGATCCAGCTTATCCTACTGAACGTATTGAATATGTCTTAGAAGATAGCGGTGCTGTTCTTTTACTGACCCAGTCGCATTTGTTCAATGGATTAGCAGTTAATATGGTGAGGCTAGATTTAGATGAGGAGCAAAATTATGTAGTTGATGGAACCAATCTCACAGTTGTGAACCAACCAACTGACTTGGCATATGTAATCTATACTTCAGGTACAACTGGTAAACCAAAAGGTGTCATGATTGAACATCATTCCATCGTGAACTGCCTGCAATGGAGAAGAGACGAGTATGCATTTAATCCAAAGGATAAAGCTCTGCAGATTTTCTCATTTGCTTTTGATGGATTTGTAGCTAGTTTGTTTGCTCCTATGCTTGGAGGAGCCACTTCGATCTTGCCAAGGGAAGAAGAGGCAAAAGATCCATTTGCACTACGGAAATTGATCGCCTCTGAATCAATCACTCATTACTATGGTGTTCCAAGTCTGTTTAATGCAATTGTGGATAGCGCTACAGCAGAGGATTTACACCAATTACGTTGTGTCACTCTTGGAGGAGAAAAATTATCACCACAAATTGTCCAAAAGATTAAACAAAAAAATCCTGCTATTGAGATTAACAATGAGTATGGACCTACGGAGAATAGTGTAGTTACGACGATCCAAAGAGCAATTGAAGTAGATCAAGCGATTACAATTGGTCGACCGCTAGCCAATGTAACTGTCTATATTGTTAATAATGAGCATCATTTACAGCCTATAGGAGTAGTAGGGGAGTTATGCATAGCAGGTCGTGGACTGGGTAGAGGTTATTTAAATCGACCAGAATTAACAGAAGAGAAGTTCGTTGCTAATCCATTTGTACCTGGGGAGCGCATGTATAAAACGGGTGATTTGGCCAAGTGGCGTCCAGATGGCACGATAGAATATGTTGGTCGGGTAGATGAACAAGTCAAAGTACGAGGTTTCCGAATTGAGATAGGAGAGATCGAATCTACCATTCTTCAGTATCATGGTGTTGGGGAGGTAGTGGTTACTGCTCAAGAGGATCAACATGCACAGCAATATTTATGTGCTTACTTTGTAGCTGAAAAGGAAGTTGTACTGGCTGATCTGAGAAAATTTGTTTCCAAGGAACTCCCAGCCTACATGGTTCCTACTTACTTCGTACAGCTTTTAGAACTACCTACTACTGCTAACGGAAAAGTAGATAAGAGAGCATTGCCAAAGCCTGAGAACGTCGGCGTTGCAGCAAAAGAATATATTGCTCCTAGAAACATGGTAGAGGAACAATTGGCTGCTATTTGGCAAGAAGTATTAGAGGTGGAAAAAATTAGCATCACCGATCATTTCTTTGAAATCGGGGGACATTCCTTAAAAGCGATGCTACTCATATCAAAGGTGTATGAGTACATGCAGGAAGAGTTGCCTCTACATTTTGTATTCCAGCATCCAACGATTGAAAAAATGGCAGAGTTTATTTTGCATAAGCAGTACGAGCAAAACGCGGGTCACCCGATTCTACTAAATAAAGAAACAAATCGACCTGTATTTAGCTTTACACCGATTGCAGCCCACAGTACCTTCTATCAAAAGCTTGCTGAAGAAGTCCACGACATTTCTTTATATAGCTTTGACTTCATAGAAGAAGACAATCGCATTGAGCAGTACGTCAATGCAATTACTCAGATCGATTCTGAGGGGCCGTATACTTTGATGGGGTATTCCTCTGGCGGTAACTTAGCTTTTGAAGTAGCTAAAGTATTGGAAAACCAAGGAAGACAGGTGTCCAGCATTATTTTATTTGACTCCTATTGGAAGGATAAAACAATTGAACAAACGGCTACTGAAGCAAGAAAAGAAATTGGAGCCTATTTTAAAAAAATAGCAGAAAATAACGAGCTGTTTAATATGACAAAAGAGGATCTAGAGCAGTTCATAACTAACGATTTTATCAAACAAAGTTTTTTTCAAAACATGTTCAGTTATCTGATGTTCCATAATCAATTGGTAAATAGAGGGAATATAAAGGCCGCTATTCATCTCATCCAAGCAGAATGCGAGCAAGGAAACGTAACAGCCTATGAGGCTGAAAAATGGAATGAGGAAGTGTGGGCACGGGCATCTGAACGATTTATAAACTATCGTGGCTATGGAGATCATCCGAGGATGCTTAGCGGAGAACAAGTTACTAAAAATGGCTCCATACTCAAAGAGATTCTCGAAGCGAGTTTTGCTCTGAAGTAAATAAGTTACCTTAGAGGCAGGCCACATGCCAGGTATGAAAGGAGCAACTGCTAAATTTGATTCAGCTGAACATACTACGTGTATATGGTTGATTACACTCCGACAACTGGTGGAGAACCAGTGAAAAATCATAAATGGGTAACAAAGAGTGAACTTTCAACTAAATAAAAGTTTGAACAATAGGGTTAGAAAATAAAGAAGCAATTCTTGATGGATTGCTTCTTTTATTTGTCCTATATTAAGGCGTATATTCAGCACATGGAGCGCGAAGAGGAATAGAAAATCAAAGAAATTTGTTACGATCCATACAATGCAACTCAATTCGCTGCTGATATGGAAGCAGAAGGCTATACCATGATTAAAATTAGGCAAGGGGTGTGTACTCTATCAGAGCCGACTAAGAATTTTAGAGAAATGGTCTTAGAAAAGAAGGTTCTAATGACAAGAAACCTGTCCTGGAATGGTCACTTGGAAACGCAGTTACCAAGATGGATGCCCAAGAAAATATTGGTCTTTTCTTTTGCAAGGGGGCGATCTGGTTTTTGACAAAGGAGAACTTGCAATGGGGTTGACAAGGGATATCTTCAAGCTGGGTGGAACGATTTTGAAGTTAAGGCAGGCTCAGCATGATAGAGAGTGGTAGTAGTACGCATAAAGTGACAGCATATTTACAAGCTGATACGGAGTTTTACGATACAGTACGAGTCTGGGATCAATACAACCACGCTAGTTTAGTGATAGACAATACCTTAAAACATATAAAGCTCCAATAGCTACTCTATTATCACCTGTAGGTAGTAGGGACAAACCAGAAGGCGCCAGTTTAGCACCTATCCTAAAATGGGATTACTATGATCCTCAAGGTTTTAATCAATACTCTTTTGAGATAAGTATTGCCGTAACAGATTCGAACAATTTTTACAATTACAATCAGCAGATAATGCTGTGGCTTTTAAAAAAATTGATTTGAAATAAAGATGGAGTAAAATGATATGATTTTGATGCCAAAGTATAATGAAATGCTCAAAAGTAAAAAATCAATATTAACTGAACTAATAGAAAGGAAGAGAAGAAAATGATTAATAAAGTCGGTCAAATTATGATATATGTAAATAACCAAGATGAGGCATTGCAATTTTGGACAGAAAAAGTAGGGTTTAGCGTAGTTTCTGAAGAAGATAATGGTCAAGGGTTAAGGTGGATTGAAATTGCTCCAACAAATGAGGCAGGAACGAGTATCATTCTCCACAATAAGGAACTAATTGCTAAAATGCAGCCTGAATTAAATCTTAATACACCTTCGCTGATGTTTTTCTCGGAAGATCTCGATAAGTTATATAAAGACTTTTCAGATAAAAAAATTACAGTCGGGGAAATTGTAAGTATGCCTTCTGGTAGAGTGTTTAACTTTGCTGATAATGAAAAAAATTACTTTGCAGTCATGGAAAAAAAGTAAATCATAAAATTATAGAAGAAAACATCAAAAGTTGTTTGGATGTGAGTGAACAATATACACCGTCTGTTATCAATCAAGCTTTTTTATAAAAATCGAGCCATCATTTATAAGTGAGGAATCCATTTTGATCAATCTTTTTTCAAAATGGATTCTTTTATTTTGGTGTAAAATGCAGGTTTACGCGCATATTTTGATCAAACTGTTTGGGTTGATAATAAATGTGCAACTGTTTATTAAGTTAGCCAAACTCATGGAGCATTACGAGCGAATGGTAATTCAATTAGAACGTAATACCACTACATTGCAACGGATCGAGCGCAGTCCAAATGGCTTAGAAAATGAATTACAAGAACTTAAAGAAAAGGTGGGCTAATGATGATAGAAATTGGTTTATGGCGTCAGGAGCATGGTTGAAAACACGGAGCTGGTCCCCAAAATGATTACATTCCTTTAGCTATTGTTGTGATGGCAATAGCCTATAATGCAATAAACGCTTTATTGTTCGAGGGAGATTTACTCGAAGCTGGCAAGAAAGCTTTTATTGAGGCAACGGCTGCCATTGGGATTCATTCAGGAGTTAAAAATTCGTTTCAGAAGGGAGATGTGGAGCTATGAAACCACAGGATTTTATAGATAAGATAGCACCTAGTGCTGTAGCTGACATGAAGAAAACGAAGATACCTGCATCCCTTACAATTGCTCAGGCGATCCTGGAATCAGCTTGGGGAGAAAGTGGACTAACTAAGCGAGGGAATAACTTATTCGGTATCAAAGGAACAGGCCCAGCAGGTGTTTGCGCTATGCCTACAAAGGAGAATTACAACGGTCAATGGACAACTATCACGGCTAATTTCAGAGCTTACAACAACTGGGATGAGTCTATTGCAGATCATTCAAAGCTAATTCTAAACGGCACAAGAGACAAGCCCACACGCTATCATGGCGTGCTAGGTGCTGATTATAAGACTGCTTGCCATGCTATCCACAAAGGCGGTTATGCCACTGATCCGGGTTATCCAGGTAAGCTTATCGGATTGATTGAAAAGTATAGTTTAGCTAAATATGACAAGGAGGAATTAACAGTGAAACCAGAAGTAGCGAACGAAATTATTAGTCATTTACAAGGACAATGGGCTTTTTACAATCAAATGGGGATGAAGGATAAAGCTGTGAGGATTGGGCAATTGGCTGATGAGTTGAGAGTTGCTAGTGGACAAATAAGAAAAAATTAATAAAAACAAGTTTAAAGAGCGTGTTAGTTACGTTTTGGCACAAGTAATAATATTTTTAAAAAAACCCCTAAGATATAGGGGCTTTTGAAACCTTCAATTAATCACTTATCAGCCCACAAAAGCTTTATTCCATAATCTATTGTATATGAAATCCATAAACAAATTACCATTTTGGTTTGATAGTGTTTTTAATCGTAAACTAATCCCATGAAATTTCTAAGCTGCCGTCTGGACCTTTTACTGAAGCAGTAACATTAATTGTTAGGACAGCCACACTACCATAAAAGTCTCGATCTAAACTATAAGTCCAAGACTTTTTAGTGCTTTTAGTCCAACCACTAGAATATGTCTCGTCAACAGTTTTACCAACAATTGTGCCACTAGTACCCACGGCACCGTATCCTATAATTCGAACGTCTGTGTTATAGTCAGTTGGTTCTCCGCTACTTACTTTAGTAGTGATATCCCCATCAATAGTATTATGCCAAATACCTAATGCTGTATAGAGCTTACCTTTTATCGAAGCATCGAAAAAATCGTTGAACGGATAAAGACGGTAAAAGTTTTTTCAAGATGATTTCTTCCTAGATAAAATAAATATTTACAAAAAATATAATATATATAAAAATAATACTTGTAAATAAAAGGAGTAAATTTCGCAAAATAATAATGATTTTAATTTAAAGCTTTACTTTTCGTTGATGGTGGTAATAAAGTTATTAAATGGATAACAAGGAGTGAAGTATCAATGTGGTCTGTTGGATATGCAGGGGTTATAATTCTTATCCTAGCTATTGTAGGGATTATTTTACTTATCAAAAATCTGAATAAGAAAAAATAGCCTAAGCTGACTCACTAAGTAACAGGATGCAAAGCTGTAGTAGTAATGAAACTAGAAAGATTGAGTCCAAATATAGCTATGTAATAAGCGTCCGAACTCCAAAATTCGGGCGTTTATTTCCTGTTTACAGTGATTAGCGTTTTTTCGATACTGAAGGTATGATCTAGCGAATTTTAATGGACAATGGCTGGATGAGCTGAGGATTGCTAGTGGATAGGAACCGCAGAATAAATAACTACAAAACCCTCCTTAATGATCTTACCCCTGTCAAGTAGACAACTTTAAACAAGCCCCATCTAGGCAGCCTGAGTTCGGTATTCTATCGGACTCAGGTTTTTTAATCGAGATTGAAACCGTTGCTGATTATAGAAATTAATGTAACCGTGGAGAGCTTCTTCCACTTCTTTATCTGTTTGAAACGAATGAAGATACAAACACTCTGTTTTTAAATGCCCAAAGAATCCCTCAATACAGGCGTTATCTAAACAGTTACCTTTTCTAGACATACTTGCTACGATTTTATATTTCTGAAGGAACTGGTTATACTGCTTTGAGGTGTACTGATATCCTTGATCACTGTGTAGGAGGACTCCGTTTACATCCCGCTTTTTAAGCGCTAATTTTACGGTATCCATTACAAGCTGTAAATCATTACGTTTGCTTGTTTTGTAGGCAACAACTTCGTTGTTATACATGTCGTATATGACCGACAGATAAAGACGGCGACCATTAAATAGTATGTAGGTAATATCTGTAGCCCATTTCTCATTTGGCCGTGAGGCGTAAAAATTTCGATTCAGCTTGTTTTCGGAGATAACAACCTTCTCTTTGCGCCCAAAGAATTTTCGTTTTTTACGGATTAGCGCTTGTATCCCAAGTTCCTTCATGATGCGATACACACGTTTATGATTGACTTTTAGTCCGTACCTTCTAAATAACCACACTTTTATTCGGGGATACCCGTAAATGCCTTTGACCTCTTGATAACACTCCATGATCATTCCTCTTAATTTTTCATTTACCAATTGTTTTGAGGTGGGGTGTTTCTCATGAGAAAGCCACTTGTAAAAACCACTACGAGATACTTTCGTAATTTTACACAATAAAGTAATAGAATACTTTTTAGACAATTCTTTAATAAGCTCGAAAAAACAGCGTTTATCTTTCGGTTTCACCTCTTTTCTAGACCTAGCCACTTTTTTAAGAATTCGTTCTCTGCACGTAATCGAACTATCTCTTCCTCCGTACTCTCTGGCCTTGTTCGTGGTCTTCCTCTAAGAGGATTTTTTGTTCTCCCGCGTTTTTCATCTAGTCCCTGTATACCTTCCTTTCTATAATGATCAACCCATCTTCTTAAAATAGAAGGGTCACTAATGCCGAGATCCCTTGTAAGTGTTTTGTACCCTTGTTCACCGCTCAAATAAAGCTGTACGGCTTTTAGCTTAAAATTCTTTGAATATGTTTTTCTAATTTTCCCCATAAAAAATTCCCCTCCTAGTTAATACAGTAAGGGGTCTTGCTTCTTACTGTCTACTAAAAGGGGATAATATCATAATCGGGAGGTTTTTTATTCTTTTTCTTGACAATCATCTCTGTAACCATTTTGCTTATTTTGGTGAAATTTTGTAACCTAAGTATTAGTTATTTAAACAACTTACCAATCACTTTAAATATATCAAACGTAGTCCTGTTATTAGCTTTATTATAAGCATACTTCTTAGGATTTCTAAGCCACCCCCAGCCTCTCGGAATTTTCAGCCCAACTCCGAAGTACTAGCTCTCTTATTAGGCTTTGTCCTAGCTACTACACGCTTTATGAAACTTGGTTTACGCATTCCAAACTTCATAGCAACCACCTTTTTTTCTTCAATAAAGGTACATGCTCTCAGCTCTATAAGCAACATTCGACATAACAAATTTTTATTTTCGCAAAAAAATCGTATGTCACGGATATTCTGAACATACGATTTTCTGCCAACCACTCCAAAGAATTTTCTCAAATTCTACTTGGTAATTTGTCCTGTTTCTTCATCGGTATTTAGTAAGAAATTCTTAAGTATGCAAAGTCCTTTCTCCAATTCATCAGCATCCTTGGTAGATGTCAACGAGATACGAATAAACTGATCAGATTCATCTTTTTTGACCAAAAAACGATGGGAATGATACACATGAATACCATGTGCCAAAGCGTTCTGTTCAAACTGTTTCAGTTGATACCTTTGGCGCAACGGAAGCCAACGAAAGAAACTCAAAGGGTTTTCGTTAGAATTTTTTTGAAAATATTGTTGATAGAGAATATTACGTTCTTTGGCAATTTCTCTCTTTTGAGTAATAATCTTCTCTGCACAACCAGTATTGATCAACTCTGTTATAACTTCTGCATTTAATGCGGAGGTCTTTATATTGATATTGAAAATTCCGTGAGTGATTTTTTCAGCAAACTGATTGGCGTAGGCTAAAAATCCAACTCGTATGCCTGAGCTTAGTGATTTAGAGATACTTAAACTATAAACAAAGCGTTCCGGTACAAAGTGTGAAATAGGTAGGTAACCTTGTGGAGCAAGGAAAGAAAATATGTCATCTTCCATTAGTATAAGGTTGTGTTTCTTTATGACCTTTGCTATATCTCTTCTTCGATTCATATCCATAGTGACAGCAGTCGGATTATTACAGGAAGGAATTAAATAGATTCCCTGCAAATGATTTGTTCTGCATACGGTATCTAACCGTTCTGGTATCATCCCAAAGATATCTCCTTCTACTGGAACTAAATGAATATTAAGCATATTTGCCAATTCTATAAAATTAGGGTAGGTATACGTATCTACCGCAATTTTATCCCCGGGATTAAACAGGGACATTAAAATCAGCGTAAGGGAATTTTGTCCTCCAGAAGTTATCGCAATATTTTCAACAGATACATCCATGTTAAAGCGCTCCATCCACTTTTTGGCTGCCATTCTATGATAAGGCATGCCTAACGGATGTCTGTAATCCAATAATTTTTCCAAATAATTTTTAGTGACGATGCTTTTAATTGTTTCTGCTACGAATGCATTTGAGCAATCAAGTGGTTCTATAATCCCCATCTCTATTACATTCCTTTTCTCTTCACTATCTGCTTTAAAAATAGCATTTCCCACATTAGGAGCGACAAAGGTTCCACTTCCGGTAACAGCGTAAATTAATCCTTTAACTTCACATATTTTAAAAGCTCTGGTTACCGTACTAAGATTAATATCAAGATAATCTGCTAGTTCTCTTTGAGGAGGAAGTTTGGTATTAGGTGTGAGATAGCCATTGAGAATATCATATTCTAATAAACTTGCAATGGATCGGTATATGGGAGAAACAAGCTGCTTCTTATCTGGTTTCCATGTCATTGGGTAATTTTCAAATGAATTTACAGGCATATTAAACCTCCTGATAATTGTCTTGCATACAATTCTATCATTGAAAGCATACAATTGCGATGATAAAGTAATTTGTAAGTTTTAGATAAAAACAAGGAGGTTATTACTAATGAAATATTACGTGGTAGACGCGTTTGCTGAAAAATTGTTTGAAGGAAATCCTGCGGGTGTCTGTATCATGAAGGAATGGCTACCAGATAACACTATGCAGAAGATCGCTACTGAAAACAACCTTTCTGAAACAGCATTTGCTGTCAAAGAGGGAGATATAGACAATTATCGTTTAAGATGGTTTACACCAGGAGGGGAAATTGATCTTTGTGGACATGCTACTCTAGCGACTGCGTATGTAATCACTAACTATTATGAAAAAGAACTAGAAAAAATCAGATTTCAAACAATGAGCGGAGAACTGGTTGTTTTGAAAAATTGCAATCTTTATGAATTGGATTTTCCAAGTATTAAAGTTGAGGAATATATGCTGACAGAACAGATGGTAGAAGCACTTGGTGTAAAGCCTATTGAAACATATATAGGGAGAGATTTGGTGTTTGTACTCGAAAATGAAGAAGCGGTGCTTAATTTATCCCCTGATTTTGCCAAATTAGCAAAATTTCCAGAAGGACTTGCAGTTTTTGTGACTGCAAAAGGAAAAGCGGTTGATTTTGTATCCAGAGCTTTTTGGCCAAAGTTACAGGTAAACGAAGATCCAGTTTGTGGCTCAGCGCATTGTAGTTTAACTCCTTTTTGGGCAAAACGACTAGGAAAAAACGAAATGATTGCTAGACAGCTTTCTAAACGTGGTGGAACACTATACTGTAAATTTATCGGGGAAAGAGTAAAAATTAGTGGTTTTGCTGTTTTATATTCTATCGCTGACCTTCAGATAAATTGTTAAGGATTGAGAAAGTATTATGGAAATAGAACGAAAAATTAAATAATTAGGTATTACACTTGCCTCTCAGTTGTTGTATTACGTGTTTGGTATCTTAGGTCAGCATGCTCGTACAGCTGTTGGTGTCAATCAGCTTCCGATGGATATTACAGTCGAAATTGACTTGTAACGAAATTCATCTTTCCAGAGCTAGCCGAGTTTTGTTTACAGGATATCTTACTTCACGTCAGTATGACTACGCATTAACAATTATCCGGTGGAAAGAAACGAAAGAGGGCAGAGGTTTATAAAATCAGCCTAGGGATGGACAGATAAATTTGATTCAACGTTTAAACAGATTCAAGTGAAAGAATGATGAGGATTTTTGATGGATACCTGTTGAGAATGTGGTAAATATAGAAACGTAAGCAGTGCACCTGTGGGGCAGGGATACAGCAAACACCCCACCATTGATAATCTGGCGGGGTGTTGCATTTGGCATCAATGCCTAGCGCTTGGCGTTTGTTTTCGCAACCTTCTGCTTTAGATTTAATTTCAAAACGGGCAAAGGAATCGGTCCAAAAAACTCGCGAAAAAATCTCCACCCTTTCCCCTTCGTTTCGATTTTCGTACTTTCATAAAAAGCGCCCGTTAAATTGAAAAATTAAGACTTCGATTGGGTTTCCCATTCTTTGAAGTAATTCATTAGTTCTTGATGATATGCTCTATTTGTATTCATGATTTCGCAACCTCTATCGTCATAAAGATGGAAAATACAATTTGTATTGATGTTTACTAAGAATACATCAGGCTCATAAAAGCTACCTTTTTTTCTTAAACGAGGCTGTAATTCATAAAAATCTTTATGTATCAATGTTTTTAATAACCACTCTAATTTTAAGTCAGATACTTTACATAACAATTCCATCTGCTGCACAAATTCATTCTCTTCATCATCCTGCCAATAATATTCATGAAGACGTAATGAATATTTTAGTTTTTGATTTTTTACATAACGTTTAAAAAAGTTTGGATATGCTGTTTTTTTTGTTTCATTCGGATATGAATTCACAACAACAATGACATCATCCTTTTGTTGAAATAGCAAGGAAGTAATTTCGGAAACTTGCTCATACACCCTATAAAACCTATCCATATTAAGTTGACCATTGCGATCTAATTGATATATATGATCGCCTAATTCAACATGGATTCCTAGTCCCCAAAGATGATAAAAATCAGGCATTAACTTTAAATTATGATAATGCTCTTCCATAAATTTTTTTAATTCCATATATACCACCTTACTTATTGATTTCTAATTGATTAGGCTATCCCCGTAGTTCCTACGGTTAGAAGTCGTATCGCTTTATTTTTTAGGTTTAAACCTGCATAAAGCTCTCTGGCGTGATGTGTACCACAAGATGGGCAATTCCAATCACGAAGGTTGAGATTCTTAACGTCTTTGTTTTGGTAGCCATAGCAGGAGCATAATTGAGAACTTGCAAAAGTTTTTACTAATTCTTTTTTCAATTGAGTCAACCCGACAGAGCACGTATTGTATGTAATGCTTTCTCTCCAAAATCCTTTCTTACTAACAAGACTCTTCCTTTAAAAATCAATTCTAACTTATCGATTTCTCCAAATTCTGTCAAGAAAAAAATCCGTGTGATCTTACAATCTGAGTTATTGTTTGATGAGATTTCAGATGCATATGTAACAACACAAATTCTTTTTCAAAACATTTATGGTTCGGTAAAGCAAAGACTTCGGTTCATTAAATTAATTATCATATAGGGGTAGCATCAGGAAATTGCCATTATCTTAACTTTTATGTGACAATCACTGTTAAATCAATGGCTCACATTGTTTAAATGTATTCAAAGTAGTTTTAAGCTTGTTTTGTTCGCTAATAATAAAGTATTAGACTGACCTCAAAAACAAACATAGCGACAATCCATGGACCATAAAAATAAAGTCCTAGACTGCAACTGTTTTATTAAGCTGACGTTTACCGTTAGTTTAATAAAAGTCAGCAAACAAAAAGAATCAATTTTGAAAAAAGATTGAACAAAATTGATTCTACAATATCGGATGGAAATGTAATACAAGAAGTTTGATCATTAGGATGGGTTTTGTTGAACTACATTTGTGGTGCTTCCATACCAAATTTTGCCCATTCCTCTTTTGAAGGACCATAAATTCCTGGAACAGTTAATCCTGCCTGTCGCATAAGAACGGTCATTTGTCCTCGATGGTGGCTTTGATGTTGAATCAAAAACATTAATAGTGAACCATTTGGCATCTGTTGGCCTATAAATTCGATAGATTCTTGTAGTGTATGGTCAGTCCATTCTTTTTTTAATGCCTGTACAAAAGCATTACTAGCTTGATGATAACTGTCTGCTATAAACTGAGCCGTAGTAGGAACGGGATAATCTTCGGCTGGGGCATCAAACGTTAAGTTTGTATTTGAAGTAATAATGCGAATGGCAGCAACGGTATGCCAAGCAATACGTCCTAAAGTCCAACTTTGTGAAGTTATTTCCTGTTTAAGTGATTCATCAGTTAGATTACGCAGTAGTTTCTGTGTAGCAGCAGCTTCGAACTCCCAAGATTTTAAAAAATGGTCTAAGGTTTGGAACATAAAAAAATCCCCCTAAAAATGTTTGTTTAATTTTTCTATTTTTAATGACGTTACAAGATAGATTTGAATTTTTAACAGATTAATTGAAATATTCTATAAAATATACACTAAATCCTTCTTACGCTAATCTCTCCTGCCCGTTAGCGTATTACCCCATCGTCAGGCTTCTGAAGTTCGGTAGGAAACTACCACAGCGCGACGGACTTCGGAAGCCGAAAGGTGGGCAAAACCAACTATATGTTAAAGGGGTGCTGTGATATGGGTGAGGAGCAAGTGAATTGTTTACAATGGTTTGAGTTTCAAAGTGAATTAGATGTGGTAGAACGATTGAAAAGCGTAGAGGAGATAAGACGTTTAGCGAAGGCACTACTATATTGTTGTATACCGTTTGAACGAACTTACAAGCGAGTAACGGGATTAGTCGAATCAGATTTGAGCTTGTCTTTAACTAAGGAAGTGCGGGATGAAGTAGCAAGGCGTCCTGTAGGCAAGGAACCCATTTATATTCGTTCGCCACAGGCTACTGCAAGCTAATCTTTGATCATTATGGGATAGGGCAAGCAGAGACTATAGAGGTACTGGGCCAGCACATATTTTGATTAATCAGGACAGGTAGTATTTAGCTTTATCAGATGGTCCTGTGATTGAAAAGAAGGAGTGAGGCAAAATGAAATGAACAATGTTCTGATTGGAGATGGTGAACGGGGGAAACGGGGCGATCCACTTAATGCTACTGATCTTTGCAAAATAGGTGGCTATTCAAAATTACAAGGATACTGTCTAATCCAATCGCTCTTAGACAAGAGAGCATTGGGCTTTTTAGCGTTGTCCAGCGAGGAGAAAGTGTATGTGGTCAACCCTGACTACTACACAAACGGCAGAGAGGTGTTGCCTGAGATTCACCGGTATTTTGAAAATGGAGATAACAAAAAAACGGATACTCCCCCGATAGATCAAAAATTCCTAAATCCTATGGGGGAGTATGGCGGAAGGCTGTTTTCTCTTTCCTATATACAGGAATAAATTGCTGT
This sequence comes from Brevibacillus laterosporus LMG 15441, assembly GCF_000219535.2. Taxonomy (NCBI): domain Bacteria; kingdom Bacillati; phylum Bacillota; class Bacilli; order Caryophanales; family Paenibacillaceae; genus Brevibacillus; species Brevibacillus laterosporus. Next base: position 3,400,972 of record NZ_CP007806.1, on the reverse strand, counting down.
TTTTTTAAAAAATTCAGAAATAACTCTAGCCCATGTGGCTCTATGCGCCACCTTGTTTTTGGGGTGTTAATATTCTTAATACTAACACCAGAGAGCAAAAACACGTCATTAGACCAATAAAAACGCAACAAAATAAATGTTTGTAATAATTGGAAGGAAATACCGTATAACTCTAGAATAAGTCCCTTATGTAAAATATTTTAATAGTGTTAGGAGGATTTAAAATTTTTAAAGGTAATTCTATTTTCCTTTCAGTCATCTTGTCGCTATCGATTTTATCTTCTTCTTTAGTATTAGGTCCAGCATCAATTTCGGCAGCAGATCATGGAGGTATCCCAATCAATATTAATAAGGAGCAAAAAGGTGTTCTTCCTGCAATCTGGATAATTGCTGGGTTTTTAACAACAGGAGCCACTACTTTTACGATCTACACAGTCCACGAAAAAAATTATGATATGGCTGAACGACGCGCTCAAGATTGTAAAGATGCAGGGGGAGTTGCAGACGTAAAAAATACTTTTCCTGGTATTGGATATGATGTCAAATGCAAAATTCCACAATAATTAGTAAGAGGAAAAAAATGTTCTACCCCCTGTTGATTATAGTCTTAGTAATTGGTTGCTTTGTTTTCTTAAGCCTTCTTCATGCTAGAAACTACAGGTTTGCAGAAGTGCAATCACAGGATTGTAAAGAAGCTGGAGGCATTCCAGAAGTAAGAAATACCTGGGGTGGATTAGGATTTGTAATTACATGTAAAACAAAAGACTTAACATAGGAACTCAACACATTCATAAATCGGCGGAATGTTGTCCATAGTTTGAAATGAGAAAAAGAGAAACCAATTTGCTCCTCATATATAACAGAGGTTGGTAGAAAGATTTGCGGCATATAAAAAGCCTTACCAGTTCTGGACAAGCTCCCTATTTCTAGCACAGAATCCATTGTGCGTCCACTGTACAAGTAATAATCGGTTAACGGTAGCTAACGAAGCTCTGGCTCATGCTAGGGCTTTTTGTTTTAGAAGTAAATAGGCGACATCTGTAGCAATTAGACAAACTCCTACTCTTTTTATTTCGCATATGTTGGAATGGATAAATTTCTTCATGCCTATGATGAAGGAGAGTAGATATGTATCGATTTGCATCCAATCCAAATCAATTGAACATTGATGGAATCTACAAAACAAATGGGGGAACCACTCTAAAATTTAACACTTATATATACACAAATGTACTACCGCATCAGTATAGAGTTAATGGTTCAGTGTTGTTCAGGCATCAAGATCCTAACAAAGAAGACCCGATAATTTACATTACCGGAGAGTGGTTACAAGCCGGACCATTATTAGCATATTTACGGCGCGGCATTTGGTACTTTAGAGGTAGTCATGTTAATCCAGGCGCTGAAGCAGATTTTTATTTTGATGAGCATGAGAAAAAGGTTAAGGTTGAGGTAAGATTGTTTCGTCATCCACAAGGAGAAAAACAATATACATGGAGAGCAACAAAGATTCGATAGTGTGAGATAAAAAGGTAAACCATTCGATCCACTCAAAGTGATGTATCATGTGTACATGATCAAGCAATGAGTGGCTTTTTGATTAAGTTTTTGAGTGAAAAGTGGCGTAGCTCCCTGTTACGTACCGAACTAAAAATCGAGAAATTAAAACACAAAACAGTGGGAATCCATACATCGAGAAGACAGCCCATCCAGCTTTAGCTATGGCAACAAAAATGACCAAGGATATCGGCATTGATCTCTGCCAATATCTCATGACATCAAAAGCCCCTAAGGATAACGGCCCTACTATTATCACCTCTAAAAGGTTGATACAGAGGCTTTACAATCTGTGTTGGCCACCGAAAGCGGGTATCTGGAACTGTTAAGCGATCCTGGAGTAAAATGATCGTATCCAAATCTACTTAAAGGATAGACAGTTAGGTTTTTCATTTGTATTAGTAGCTCGTGCTCTTGCGAGATCACAAAACTTTGACGATTCTACTTGCATCATATCGTCATATGTTCTGGATGAATTTGCTTTCTTTGGTAGTTGGGACAGCGCCGTATACACGTTAGCGGTCCCTGTTCTTACAAGGGTAAAACATGGGTCTCTAACGACCATTAGCACCTCGCTAGGGAAGGTAGGAAAGTTTTACTAAATGGCTCCGAGAAGCGTACAGAGTTTTGAAGCCAGGTAGACATATTTATGTATCTATTGATTGGAGCATGTATTCGCTCTTTTATTTGTGGATGCAGCGTGTCGGATTTACGATAAAGAATTGGCTGGTTTGGAACAAAGTACACATGGGCATGGGCTGGCAATATCGCTATCACCCCCATCTTTATTTCTGAATATGTTATCCCATGGAGGTGATGTAAATGAGTAGAGACAAATCGAAAGATAAATATAAGAATGATAATTCAAAGGAAACTATCTCTAAGGAAGAGCATAAACAGGCATACGCTGATCTGAATGATTTAAATGAAGCGGCAAGCGCATTTTTTCGAATCCCTGTTTTTTTCAGCCACCAAAACCTGTTTACTCTCGGACCAGCGCAACCCCCATTATCACAGGAGCAACAATTCATCATTCGGATGTTTAAGGAAATCAAGAAGGTGCTTCTTTTTCCTAGAACGTTACCTAATACTGACCAGTACCCTAATACTACCTTAGAAAATATCCGCACCATGATCAACTCAAGTTACGGTACTATAGCGGCCCTATTGAAGCCAACAAAGCCAACAAATCAAGGTGAACCCTATTCTCCCTTCTTACAGATTGAACCTTCCATGGCATTCCAATATGGACTCCCTTTGCTCCTCGTTAAACAAGATACGGTTTCAGCAGGAGGGATTTGGGGTGATGCGGGGCCGCTCTTTCCCTTCACGCCACTGATCTGGCACTCTTCTACTGGTGTAACTGTGAATGATTTTTTTGAGAGTGTCCAGTGGAAGGAAGCATTGCATAATTGGGCAGGGCAAGTGAGAAGCGGTTACTTTATTCAAACATGCCCTGAATTTAAATATACTTGCAATGACTAAACCTTAAGCATTACAGGGGATCATAGATTGGAAGTTACATTGCCTTTCAATCGTCCCATTTAGTTTTTTCTTAAACAAAACCCCTTACACCATCCATTTTCTTTTACCATCAGAATTAGTTGTGGAGAAATATCAATTTTTTATTTTTGGAAAATACTTACCACATTAAGCTGTCGAACCGTCTAAACAAAAAACTTCCGTCATGTTGGAAGGGGTTAGACACCGAAGCATCTTACTTTAATTTTCCCGTACTAACAGTGAAGAGCACTCCACATGCCCGGTAGAAGGACAAAAAATGATTTATCCCATTGAAAAGCCAGTTAAACTTATGGAGAGTATTATTCTGAGCAGTAGTCAGGAAGGCGAAACGTTAGCGGATTTCTTTTTAGAATCTGGACCAACAGTAAAAGCGGTGAACAAGCTTGGCCGTTAAAATAACAGGATTTGAAATAGATGAAGTGTATTTTAAATTAGCCAAACAAAGATAATGCGAAAGCCTTCCAACGGTCTAATTTCCGTCAGAGGGCTATTTTGATATAAATGGATCATTTTTTATCTTTTGAGACGAAGCACAAGATACTAATAAATATAGAAGATTTATTTTGAGATATTTATGTCAAATGCTATTATGTTATGCAAATTGTTATGTTTGGTTTACCATATCCCTCATATGATATTGGAGTCAAGTATCTAATACAATTGCGGTTAAACAATGCCTGAACACTAATTTTATTTTTAGATAAAAGAATATTAACTCCTTCTTCTTTGGAACACAGAAAGACGATTTGCCCATGTTACATATAAAGTAACTAGTGACTGCGTTGGATTATTGAACGATTTAATCGTAACATATATTTTGACGAAAAAAACATTGGGAAAGAAAATCGAGACCATTAGAACCTTTATTATATGAATCAATTTCATAACTCGTAGCCTCAGAGCCCCAAGGGTTTTCAGGAGTTCTAAAAAGTAGTACCTCCCCAAGTTTCACTTACAAACATGTGTAAAAAACTTAGTAATTCCTGTAAAAACATAGCTTTTGATGAGCCGATTCGGTCTCTAAAGGAATATGACCAGTCAAAAGTGTTGAGGTATGCCCGGACTTGCTATGACCACATAGCGGGAGAAGTGGGTGTTGGATTGACTGATCGGCGGCTTAAGTTGGGAATGATTGAATGATCCGGTCGAGATTTTGTCGTTAGCAAACACGGTTATAACCACTTTAAGCACTTCGGTATCAATGTAGATAACGTACAAAAAGGGCGACGCCATTTTGCTAGGCAATGTCTGGATTGGAGTGAGGGATTTCTGGTGGATGCTGTTGTGGATGTAATATAAAGCAGGGTGGGAATCATTTTGTATATCTTCTCAGTGCGGATGTAATTTTGGATGTAAATTTTGTGCAACAGGTGACATTGGATTAAAAAGAAATTTGACCTCAGATGAAATAACTGACCAAATCCTCCATTTTTACTTACAAGGTCACTCAATTGATAGTATTTCTTTTATGGGAATGGGAGAAGCGTTAGCCAATGTACAAGTTTTTGATGCCTTAGATGTACTCACTGATCCTACGATGTTTGCTTTAAGCCCTCGTAGGATATCTATTTCAACTATTGGTATTATACCGAGTATAAAAAAAATGACTCTGAATTATCCGCAAGTCAATTTGACGTTTTCGTTACATTCTCCTTTTAATGAACAACGAAGTAAGTTGATGCCGATTAATGATAGGTATCCATTATTAGATGTAATGGACACATTAGATGAGCATATACGAATAACATCAAGAAAAGTATATATTGCTTATATTATGTTACCTGGTGTGAATGATTCTATTGACCATGCTAAAGAAGTAGTAAGGCTATTAAAAGGTCGATATAAAGAAGGACGTTTATATCATGTAAATTTAATCAGATATAACCCAACCGTCAGTTCTCCTTTAAGGTTCGGTGAAGTTGATGAAGGTCATGTTGTTCATTTTTACAAAAAATTAAAATCATCAGGTATTAATGTGACCATTAGAAGTCAATTTGGAATTGATATAGATGCTGCTTGTGGTCAATTGTATGGAAATTATTAAAAGAGCAACAAGCAGTAATTTGAGGTGAAGATGATGCTGAATTGTATTTCATAAAAAAATTTGTTACTATATAAATACAATTATGAGAGGACTGATGGATGGACAATGATTAACTAATCTATATTTTTATTTGAAATGAATAACTTCAAACTACAAAATATAGGGTTAGTCTATCCATTTTTATAAATCAGTTTACACTTTATTTGTCATGATTCCAATGGCAAAAAAGAGCTTATTTACTATAAGTGAAAGACTAATCCTTCCAATTACAAATTGGGAGGATTTTTTATTCTCTCATAGTCAAGATTGATATTTTTTAATCTGAAACTTTAATCTAATAAATAAAGGAGAGAGAGAAATGAGCAATTCAGACACTATTGTTACGCATGTAATACTCCGTATAAGTCGTTAATATCCATCAAACATATACGGAGAAATTTAGAATAGATGGATGTGCCGACTTTGTATAAAAAGTAAAAAGGGTTGATATACAAAGGAGGAATTATCATGTCAATGATACAAGTTCAAGACTTAACTTTTTCTTATCCAGGTAGCTTTGACAATATTTTTGAAGGTGTAAACTTTCAAATAGATACGGATTGGAAACTTGGATTTATCGGTAGAAATGGACGAGGTAAAACAACATTCTTTCATTTATTATTAGGGAATTATGAGTATAGTGGCAAAATCATTTCTTCGGTAGAATTTAATTATTTCCCTTATCCAGTTTCGGATAAAAACAAGTATACTCATGAAATCTTTGAAGAAATTTGCCCCCAAGCAGAAGATTGGGAATTTCTTCGTGAAATATCCTATCTAAATGTTGATGCTGAGGTCATGTACCGACCATTTAAAACATTATCAAATGGAGAACAAACAAAGGTGTTGCTTGCTGCACTTTTTTTGACTGAGGGTCAATTTCTATTAATTGATGAGCCAACCAATCATCTAGACACTGATGCACGAAAGACGGTCTCTGATTATCTAAGGAAGAAAAAAGGGTTTATTTTAATTTCACATGACAGAAACTTTTTAGATGGATGTGTTGATCATATTTTATCTATAAATAGGGCAAATATTGAAGTTCAAAGTGGTAACTATTCTTCTTGGAAGTTAAATTTTGATAGACAGCAGGAACACGAAGAGGCAACAAATCAGCGTCTACAAAAAGACATAGGGAGATTAAAACAGTCTTCAAAGCGTACAGCAGGCTGGTCTAATCAAGTGGAAGCTTCCAAAAATGGGACAACGAATTCGGGTTCCAAGTTGGACAAGGGTTTTGTAGGACATAAAGCAGCAAAGATGATGAAGAGAGCAAAGAACCTTGAATCAAGGCAACAAAAAGCTATTGAGGAAAAGTCAAAACTGCTAAAAAATGTGGAAAAAACTGAGTCATTAAAATTAGAACCATTGGAATTTCAGTCAAACGAATTGATTGTTTTGGCTGATGTGTCTGTTAAGTACAATGACCAAATAGTGAATAAGCCAATTAGCTTTAAAGTTGAACAAGGTGACCGAATTGTACTTGATGGAAAGAATGGAAGCGGAAAAAGTAGTATCCTCAAACTAATTCTAGGAAATCCGATACAGCATACAGGCTCAATGAATTTAGGTTCAGGCCTCGTTATTTCCTATGTCCAACAAGGTACTTCTCATTTGAAGGGACTGTTATCGGACTTTATTGAAGAGCATGAGATTGATGAACCGTTATTTAAATCCATCCTGCGTAAGATGGATTTTGACCGAATTCAATTTGAGAAAGATATATCTCATTATTCTGGTGGACAAAAGAAAAAGCTGCTTATAGCCAAAAGTTTATGTGAAAAAGCTCATTTATATATTTGGGATGAACCGTTAAATTTTATTGATATTTATTCACGCATGCAGATTGAAGAGCTTATTCAAAGATTTAATCCTACAATGGTTATTGTTGAGCATGATCAGGCATTTCAACAAACAGTTGCAACAAAAACTATATCTATGTAGTTAAATATGAAGAATTGAAGATATAATCAGTAAAAATCAGGTTATGAAACTATATGTTGCTTTAACTCTATTTTAAAGCAACATAGGGAACGAGCAAACGTCCGAATACGAGGGAGATTCGGACGTTTCTTCATAAATGATTATTCAGCTAAACCAATTATCAGCTATATTCATATCCTTTGTAATTTCATTTTATCTCCTTTCTGTTTATTAAATTATGGCATACACGATACCCTCTAGGATATATCCGCAAGTTTTTGCAACCCACCCCCAAAAGGAACGCTGCACAATAATGTAGGAATTGAATTTCTCCAGAAAGCAGAAATTTATCGAACGAGCTATGAAAACTTTGAAGAGGCAAAACGAGCTTTATTTTCTTATATGGAAGGTTTTTACAATTGGAATAGAATTCATAGCTCCATTGATTACTAAACTCCTCAGGAGCTTGAAGAAAAGATACGTAGCAAAATTACCTAATGTCTCTGCTAAAATGTATCCAAGATATGGACTCTAATCTAGACAGGAACCAATAAACGTAATTCAACAGTATATCTGAAAATAATGATTGACAAGTTGATTCCTCCTTTGATAACATAGCAACCATCAAAACGTAATGATTACTATTATCATTTAGGAATAAAAAACTAATAGAAATGGCTTCATCACTATAATTGAATTTTTATTTTATCTATTCATTCTGCTAAAGAATAGGGATTTCATTTATATTTTACTGATGAATAAAATTGTATGTGGGGATTTTTTGAAAATCCTTAACATACAAAATATACATATCAGCCAAAGAAGTTAGTTTAATTTGAGATGTAAATAGGAGGGTTTAAAATTGGTACAAGGATACGATAATTGGTGGCAAAAAGGGAATACTGGCGATCAGGAGATGGAAGACAGTCACCAAGAAGGATGGAAAAAAGTAATTGAGCTTATTGATATCGATGATGTGAAAAACCGAGATGTTTTGGATTTCGGTTGCAATCAAGGTGGATTTTTAAGGACATTGTATGATACCACGCCCTTTTATAGCGCTTGCGGGATTGATTTAGCTAAAAAAGCGATTGGGGTTGCAAAAGAACGTGTCAATGGGTATCCGATCGAATATTTTCAAACGGGAGATGCTACTTCATTAGAAAGAAAGTTTCATACGGTGATCAGCACCTCAGTACTATATCTGATTGAAAATATAGATGAACATTTCCGCATGATTTCGAGTGTATTAAATGATGGCGGAGTCTATTATGCTTCTTTTGCGGATCAATCGAAAAATCCTAGCTTCGATTATATGAAAGAACAGATAGATCAATTTGGAGCAACAAAAATGCAGAACAAGACGCTTACTGAGGTAGTAGATAGTCTGATCCAAAATGGATTTTCAGTCGAGCTGCTTAAAGAATACACTGAACCGGTATATAGTGTGACCGATTATAAAGAATTCTATCTATCAGTTGATGATTATATTTTATCTTGCGAAAATTCTTATCTAATCAAAGCAAGGAAAACAGAAAGCAACTCTTAAAATGATTACGACATATTGCCAGAAATGAATCAACGGATTTCATCCTTGTAGAAAAGCGGCATGGGAAATGTCCGTCCGCCTTGCAAAGCAAAGCTGTACATCTTGACAGTGCGAGGGTATGAAGTGGGACCATGTGCTTGCTCATCCCCTCGAGTTTTGCTGCGGACAACGACTTTTCCCTGCCCAAGTTTGGTTTACTGTAAAAAACACACAAGTGGTACGTTTGTTCTCAGACGATGTTGTCCTTTGAGTAGGAAATGTGAAAGGAATAATGATAACAATGAAAAAAAAGTTCGGGATTGTAATTTCTATGCTGGCTGCCATTTCTCTTGTTGGCTGCTCTTCTAATAATCAGGATGCATCAAAAAAAGATGAGAAGGCGACAGTAAATATCGCTATTTCAAACGAGTCAAATGCTCAGAAACTAGATGCCACTTCTTATGATACATATTTGGCTCTATATGGAGCAGTTTATGAGCCTTTAGTCGAATATGGCGAAAAAGGAGCCTTCAAGCCTGGTCTAGCTGAGTCTTGGGAAATATCAGAGGACGGGAAAAAATATGTATTTCATCTAAAAAAGGATGTCAAATTTTCTGACGGCAGCGATGTAAATGCGGAAGCTGTGAAATTTACAATTGATCGAGCAAAAGCAAAGAATGAGACAAGCGATTTGCAGACTCTGACAAATTTGGAAAAAGTCGAAGTGATCGATGGTACGACAGTCGCGATGCATTTTACAAAAATCTCCAATCAAGTATTAGCTGAATTGTGTCAGGCTCGTCCATTAAGAATCATGAGTCCGCATTCTGTTGAGGGTGAAAAAGTTGATGGAGCATTCAAAGAGGCAATTGGTACTGGGGCCTTTACTGTGAAGGAAATCTCTGCCGAGCAAGTGCTGATGGAGCCAAATCCATACTATAATCATGGAAATCCAGTGAATTATCAGGTAAATTTCAAGACGATCGAAGATGGAAGCTCACGTACTTTAGCGCTTAAAAGTGGCGAGGTCGACGTTGTCGGAGGAACATTAGGCAGTATCACGGATAGTGACATCAATTCATTGAAAAAGGATAAATCTTATCATGTACATAAATTTGAAGGAACGAGGTCGCATTTTCTAGCCTTCAATCCTGATAATCAAGTATTGACTTCCACTATCCGTAAAGGGATCGAATTGGCCGTCAACAAGTCTACATTATCGGATAAAAAGCTGGTTGGCTTATTCCAGGAGAACGTTAAATATGTTTCTACGGATAATCAAGAGAACTTCCCGTATGATCTTAACAAAGCTAGAAGTATGTTTGAATCAGAGGGCTACGTAGAAAATGCAGAGGGTTATTATGAAAAAGCAAACAATGTGCTTGCCTTTGATCTAGTTATCCAAACAACAGAATTTCCCGAATGGAAAGAACAGGCGGAAATTATTGAAAGCGACTTGAAAAAAGCTGGGGTAAAAGTAAATATCAATATCTTTGATAGTGAAAGCTACTATGATGTTTTATGGAACACGAAAAAGTATGACATGATTTTTTATCGTACCTATACTGATGCACTGCTGCCTTATAATTTCTTGAACTCACTTTATCATAATACTGCTGAGGGACATGGAGTTCTTGCAAATGACGCCAAATTGACGAATCTACTAGATGATTTTGCAGTTACAATCCAAGAAAAAAAACAGCAACAGATATTCGACAATATTTTTAAACGTATTTCTGAAGAAACACTTGCTATTCCAATCGATTACAAAGATGAAAAATTTGTTACTTCAAGCAAAATTTTAGAATTCCATTATTCTGGTGTATCCGATGTACCAATCGATTTTAAAAAACTTGTGGTGAAATAAGATGAATAAAGGGTTTTTTTTCTGGAAAACTCTACGTTTAGTCGTGAGTCTGCTGCTTTTTTCCTTTTTGCTATACGAGCTTCTCTCCTTTTCGACAGGCGATCCAGCATTAGGTGTTCTCCGAAAGCTGGGGGTCCAACACGTATCCCAAGAAGCAATTGAAGAAATGAGAACAAGGCTAGGGATCGACGGGAACTTTTTGGATCAGTACTTTCGCTGGCTGCTTAATAGTTTAAAGGGGGATTTTGGAAATTCCTTTATGACAAATACACCGGTTTTGCAGATCATTGCAGAAAAAGCTGCGGTCACTTTGAAATTGATCGGAATCTCCCTCGTTATTTGTATTGTTTTTTCTCTAAGTTTGGGAGGCATGATCGGGAATTTTCCTGCTTTGAAATGGCTGAGACAGCTTCTTTCTGTAATGTTGTCGTTTCCTATTTATTGGATCGCTATATTGGCTATCTTTATTTTTGGAGTCCAGCTAAAATGGTTCCCTTTTGTAGGCAGTAGTTCTGGCAGACATCTCATCTTACCTATATTCGTTATCTGCTTTTCTGAGGGATGTTATCTATCCAAAATGGTAAGTGATTTAATTGTATCTTCAGCAACCAGCGAGCAGCAGATTATTGCCAAGTTTAGGGGGATCAAGTGGTATTATCGGTTTTATTATCAATTGAAGGAATTGTTCGTACCACTGATTTCTCTTTACGGCAATAGTCTAATAAATCTTATCGGAGGGACGGTTATCGTCGAGATCATATTTAGTATTTCTGGCTTAGGAAAGCTGTTGATGGATGCCATCTCCACGAGAGATTATCCAGTTATTCAAGGGATCACCTTGATCATTGCTTGCGTTATCTTTTTATTGAATTATTTCGTCGATTTATTGATCCAAAAAATTGATATGAGAATACAACTCGATCAAGGGGGAGAATGATGAAGAAGCATATCGTTGTTTTTTTCGCTTGTTGCGTTGTTCTTGCCCTTATCTTCATTCAATTAAAAGACCCTTATGCTATCGAGAAGAGCAATAGTTTGCAAGGGATGAGCTGGAGCCATTGGTTTGGGACAGATTATTTGGGAAGAGATTTATTTAGTCGGACTTTTTATGGCAGCTTCTATTCTTTGCTGCTGGCCATTTGTTCTTTGTTCGGAGTCGTTTTGGTCAGCTTGATACTAGGTGGGATATCAGGTCTTGTTGGCGGGCTGGTTGATTCCAGTATAACAACTATTGCGGATATTATGATCAGTATCCCATCATTGATTTTGACGCTGGTTTTTACAGGATTCTTTTCAAATTCGATTTTTACTGTAATGGCTGCGCTAATCATAAGTTGGTCAGGCAAGTACATCCGCTATATCCGAAACTTAGTTCTGAATATCCGCAAAGAAGAATTCATCATTTTGGCTCCTTTGAGGGGATCGTATGGAAAGCATACATTGTTTTACCATATCATTCCTAATATTATTGCAGAATTACTTTCCTTATTTCTAACCGATATCGGCAAAATCATTTTGAGTATCTCTGGACTGTCTTTCTTAGGCATAGGTGTACAACCGCCAACACCAGAACTAGGAACAATCCTTTTTGATGGAAAAGCCTACTTCTTCGTAGCGCCATGGATATTTATTTTTCCAGGAATCATTTTGAGTGCGATCGTGCTCATAACTCAATTCATCAGCAGCAAAATCAGGAAACGGTGGGGAATAGCCTATGATTGATCTGTCCAATTGTTCTGTCTATTTCAAAGGACAAGCACTGCTAAAATCGATCTCACTGTCGGTTTCTAAAGGCGATTTCTTTTGCCTGATCGGTGAAAGCGGGGGTGGAAAAACCTTACTGGGCAAAACGATATTGGGCTTTTTGCCGAAAGAATTTCATGTCAGCGGCTCCATTCAAAGTGATCGGAAAAAGATGGAGATAATCCTACAGAATCCAATTGGGAGCATGCAAAGCAATGTTCCCGTGGAAACTCAATTTCATCATCTCTTAAAATCCAGAGGTATGAAAAATAGAGAAGAGCGTGAAAAGGAAATGCTTCAAATTCTAAGCTGGGTAGGTTTTTCCGATCGTTCTAGTTTGCTTGCCAAACGTCCTTTTCAGTTGAGCGGAGGAATGTGCCAGAAAGTGGCACTGGCAATGGCTCTCGTTTCTGATCCGGAGATCATCATTGCTGATGAAGCCACCAGTGCTTTGGATGAACAAAGCCAGGAAACGATTCTAAATCTTCTGCGGAGAATTTACGAGAAAAAGCAAATGACCATCTTTTTTATTACCCACGACTTAACGATCGTGAAGAAATATAGTACGCACGTGGGTATCATAAAAGATGGACGATTGATCGAAGCTGGACCAACAAATCAAGTCCTCAGTAAGCCGAAAGAAAAGTATACAAAGGAGTTAATCGAGATCTTTGAAGGAAAATACTAGTTTATTAAAAATCTCTCAACTGACCAAAACATATGGAAACCAATTGATTTTCAAAAATTTGGATCTTCTCGTTGACACTGGCGAGTGGGTAGGAATAGTGGGTGAAAATGGTGCTGGGAAATCTACTTTCGTTAGGATTATAACGGGATTAGAGAAATATTCCCATGGACAAATTTATTTAGACGGACGCACTATGGCAACTTTTTCTAAGAAGGAGTGGGTCCAGCAGATTCAGCTAGTGACCCAATATACACGGAGAGCTTTGGATCCGACAAAAACAATAAAACAACTATTATTTGAACCGTTAAAGCAGTTCCAGCTTGCCCGCAAAGAGGAATATCTACCAAAAGTCGAATCGGTGCTTTCACGTTGCAACTTGTCCGTTGATATACTTGCTAAGAGATCGTTGGAAATAAGCGGAGGCCAATACCAAAGAATCTGTATCGCTTTAGCTTTGCTCGTACAGCCTAAGCTCTTGATTTGTGATGAAGCAACGTCTAGTTTAGATAAGATCAATGAATTGTGGATCATTAAATTATTAAAAGAACAGGAAAATATGGCAGTTCTCTTTATATCACATAATAAGAAGCTTTTAAAAGAAGTTTGTGATCATTCTATTCAGCTAGAAGACTATAAATAAATTAGGGAGAATTTAACTAGTCCTGTGTTTTTCAAACCGCTTCTCATAGTGAGTAACTAAGATAACTTATTTCAATGATTTGCACTTGCACTAAAATACAGCAATAGTGAATGTAAATAGAAGAACTTCTTAAACTCAAAGCCACGCTCAAAAATTTACCCCAGATAGCGCTGACGGTTTAGCTGGAGGGTACACAATACTCATTTTGTTAAGTTAGCTTTCGAGAAAGACGTGCCATAATTTCACCCCATGGAGCTTTACCAAGAACTTGAAAGCCTAGTTTTTCATAGAGAGAGGCAGCGGCTTGGTTGTCCGGGTGATAGGCTACCATAATATCTGTTGTATCTGGTTTTGCTTTTATTTTGTCAATAACCTGTTTCATGGTTTCAATTCCGTACCCTTTTCCTTGATGACCAGAAGCGATCATAAGTCTATAAATCCAGTATTGCGAATCGTCGGGATCTATCCCAAACATCACAAATCCAACCATTATTTGATCTTTGTACACGGCAAGGGTTTCAAAATTCGGTAAAAATTTTGACTGTGCTAAGGAATATAGATTTGAGGCGATAAAGTGTTTTTGATCTTCATGGGGCTGTAACTCAATACATTCTTCCCAGTCTTCAGAAGTTACTTCCTTTAGAATAAGTTCCACAATGATATCTCCTTTCATTTTATTTAGGGAAATTATACCACACAATTAACTACTAGAATTGGATATTTAACACAGTGTGAAGGGAGAGTAGGTTACAACGAGCAAATGAAAGCCTTGCTGTGGTAGTTGGTTATTATTCCGATCGCGTATGGATGGGCAGATTATAAATATATCCCCCAATTTTTATTATAAATCTCCTTGTTTATTCATATTTGAATTTTCCAAGCGGGGGGCACTGACAGCCCCTAACGTCATATCCCCGCCGCTTGGAAATAATCCCCGATAATGCTGGCATTTCCTAAGACGTTCCAACAACGGTTATAGACAGGATTGTCTTAAAAACAACGGTAAATTTTTATTGACAACATTTTTGATAAGGATTAAAGTAAAGGATATTTATAAAGGGTGTTTATAAACCATATTTATAAATACCCTTTATTTTTAGGAGGCAAGCTAACAGATGAGCAAAAAAGTTAATCTTATAAAAGAGATTAATTTAAATAAAGTCCGTTCTGCCTTATTAGATGTTGAAACGGCGACGAAATCTCAGTTGGCCGAATTCACAGGTCTTAGTGTGGTTACCGTCAATTCCTTGATCAATACACTTATGGATACCGGAGAGGTTCTTCCGGATTTGGTATTGCATTCTGCTAGCGGACGTCCTGCGGCATCATTTCGCTATAACAGTACATTCCGCCTGGCTTTGATGATCTATATGCACGAATACTACGGACAGGACACCGTATTTTATGGCGTTGTCAATCTGAGGGGAGAGGTCATTCAAAGGACACAGCATGCTATTTCCAACGTTAATGTGGACAGCTTTGATAACCATATTGAAAATTTGCTTGCTCAATTTCCGGCAATCAAAGCTATCTGTTTTGGGATTCCGGGGGCAGAAGTGAATCAAAAGATCGTCATAAGCGATTACGAAGAAATGAGGGAACAATCCCTTTCTGGTCATGTTAGCGCAAAATTCCATTTGCCTGTTCTTATCGAAAATGATATCAATGCGGCAGTCATGGGTTATTGTCATCTGAATCAAATTCGTAGCGATGAGTGTGTGATCGGACTCTACTTTCCCGATAAATACCCCCCGGGAGCTGGAATTTACTTGAATGGGAAAGTTTATAAAGGACGAAATGGTTTGGCCGGAGAGATCAAATATTTTCCTTTCGGTGTTCATTGGGAATCATTTAATTACAACTCTGAAGAAATGGAAGATGTGATGTTCAAAACCATTAAGGCATTTCTTTGTATGTACAACCCGGATCGGATAGTTCTTTATGGGGCAAACATCAGGCACCGTATCACTGAGATCATTCATGAAAGATGTCTGTTGCCGTTAGAGAAGATGATGCTTCCCGAAATTATTACGTCAGCGGATTTAAATACCGATTTTGAAGCCGGAATCAAACATAGCGCATTAAGCATGATTGATACCAGATAAGATGCGGCAAAAAGAAGAGCTAGTGGATAATCAAAAACAAAAATATGAAAGCTCTGTCGGATTTATGTTCTTTGGACTCATGCTGTACGCGGCGAAGGCTTTTCGTGAGGATGGAAGAATTGACTTGTTTGAGCCTCATGTTTGTGATTGAACCCCTCACGAAGAGTGTTGCCCTGCTTATTTCCGAGATTTCTCTAAAGCTATTATCGGTGTCTGTTTATGTATTTTTTCACTACTCTCTTCCCAAGCCCACATGGGAGAGCGTTTGACTGCTAAAGGATCGCTTTTGCCGGTTTTGCACAAGTGATTGCGTCGATATTGGGGGAGCGTCGTATTTTCTCTTGCCATCGGAAAAGGCATGACCTTTTTTCAATGGCGACTAATTTTATTTATGGTGTTCTCTTGTTGTGAAATCCAGATGATTCACTATAAATACATACTATTTAACGTAGAACAGCGTGAAGGGATGAAGTAGATAATGAATCAAAAGGAAAGAATGCTTGCTGGTCTGCCTTACAAAGCCTGGTTAGACGGATTAAGTGAAGAAAGAACAGAGAACAGGCTGAAAATTCAAGAGTACAATTTGTCAAACCCGAACGAAGAAGCCAAACGGAATGATTTGATCCGGCGTATTTTAGGAAAAACAGGTCCAATTGTATATATTGAACCGCCTTTCCATTGTGACTATGGGAAAAATATTGAGGTAGGCAACAATTTTTATGCTAATTTCAACTGTACCATTCTGGATGTGGGTAAGGTCGTCATCGGCGAGAACGTTATGTTTGCTCCCAATGTATCCATTTATACGGCTGGTCATCCGGTTCATCCAGATTCTAGAAATTCAGGTTATGAATATGGAATTCCCATCACCATCGGGGACAATGTATGGATCGGTGGCAATGTCGTTATCAACCCCGGTGTTACGATTGGAAACAATGTTGTGATCGGAGCGGGCAGTGTGGTGACTAAAGATATTCCAGATAATGTGATTGCTGTAGGAAATCCTTGCAGGGTGATCCGCGAAATTACGGAAGATGACCGGAAATATTATTTCAAAGACAGGGAGTTTGATGTGGAGGACTATTTGCCAAATTGATGCATGGACGGAAGATATGCGGCGGCAATTTTACTTTCAACCGGTACTCCCGGTTGGAAGTCACTATATATGGAGAATGTGGATATGTTGGCTGAAAAGGGGAAAGTGTTGTCCGGAAAGCTATACAAAACATCGGATGAAGAATTGATTAGGCAGCAGGATAATCGCCAGAAATGCATCATGATTCAGTAAGTGGGGCCGGGAATGTCGTCACTAAAGATCTCCCGCCGGGGGGCCTTGCTGCCGGAGTGCCCTCGAGAATGATCCGTGAGATTACTGAGCTAGATAGCTGGAACGAATTATGGAATGATTCTAAAAATGGACAAGAGTGAATTAACTCAATGTCTTTACTGGCTCGCTGATTCTTATTCAGAAGCCACCGTGAGAATGGAAATACCCACACTGGCAATTCGTTAGGAGTGTCTGAAGTATATTCCGGGGTTCATAAGCCGTTCATGGTTGTTGGAGTATCCAGATGAGACTATTTGTACGGATTAATTACAATGACAGTGACAGTGGGGAGCCTTGTCTATTCGTTGCAGCTAGTGGAGAAACGGAGATGAATCGAAGCATATGACATCAACTTACAACCAAAATCCTAGAATTGTACGAAATATCTTGTTTTTACTGTTTGCTTTGCCCGGAATTTCCTTTGCTTCATGGGTTTCCCGCACACCTGCTGTTCGAGACTTACTTCAGCTCTCGACCGCCGAGATGGGAATCATTATATTCGCGCTTGCTGCTGGATCTTTGTTGGGCCTGCTCACGACCGGTTCGGTTATCGCACGAAAGGGTGCCTGTCTTGTCATTATGGTTAGTTCTCTGCTGATTGTGATTGGATTTGCGGCTATTGGGGTCGGTACGGCCCTGACATCGGTGCCCGTCGTAATGGGAGGATTGCTCATTTTTGGTTGCGGTTACGGCTCGGCGGAAGTGGCACTGAATGTCGAAGGATCGGCTGTAGAGAAGGTACTTAATCGAACGCTTTTACCTGCCTTTCATGGCTTTTTTATTGTTGGAACACTTGTGGGAGCGGCTATCAGTGCCGGGGCTTTGGCCCTTCACCTCCCGATCTTGGTTCATTTCTTGATCCTCGCTCTATTAATGGCTGCAGCAGTATATTACTGCTATCGTTACCTGCCGGAAAATACGGGAAAGGAACAAATGGAGGTAGGAACTCCAAAGCATTCGGCTGTTAAACAGCAGTTAAAGGTATGGAACGAGAAGCGGACGTTGCTAATTGGGATTATTGTTTTGGGTATGGCATTTGCCGAGGGTTCAGCTAATGATTGGCTGCCGCTGGTTATGGTGAACGGTTATGGGGTTAACGCGCTAACAGGTTCATTTGTCTATGACTTGTTCGTAGCCGCGATGACCATGGGACGTTTAACTGGAGGAAAATTTCTGGATCGTTTTGGACGAGAGCGGGTCTTATTGGGCTGTTCCATTGCAGCCACTATAGGATTACTGCTTGTGATCTGGGGACAGCATTATCTAGTCGCTTCGGTAGGCGTCGTCTTATGGGGGCTTGGAGCTTCACTTGGTTTTCCGGTGGGCCTGTCGGCGGCAGGAGATGAACCTCAAGGTGCTGCTGCAAGAGTCGGAGCCGTAGCCACTACAGGATATATCGCATTTTTGGTAGGTCCGCCTGTTCTGGGCTTCCTAGGAGAGCATTTTGGGTTATTGCGTGCACTGATTGCCGTATTTATTGGTATTATCATTGCAGGTTCACTTTCGAGAGCTGCCAGACCGCTGCAAAATCAAAATATTACAAAGAGTTAAAGAAACAGAACAACGTAATAGCTTCAAATTTATCGATATTCTAGGACTGTTATTATAATTAGAACTGACAAGCCAGGTATACAAGAGGTTTTATAATGTCGTACTATATAACAGATAAAAGTAGTATTTCGTATAGATAACTTAATTTATGAATTGGCAAATATAAAAAAAGCCTTTGCCGTTATAGACAGAAAGGCTAAAGAGAGTGATCGGGTTATTTTTTAGTTTTCTTCTTACGCTTTTTTAAATTGATACGTTCAAACACCAATAGGTTCGGCGTTCTCTTCGTTATCTTAAAACGATTTGACAGCAGACAATGTCTGGCGTTACTAACCCTTAGTCCTACAGCAATTAATGCTACGCACGGATCGGCACTTCCTTCGATTTTGAAGTCGATAATGTCTCCATCTATATTGTTGAATATCAATGTGACAATATCTACATTTATTCGGCGTCGCGGACAATATCGAGAGGCTTTAATTCTAGATGAACATGACATGTTTCATCACCTCCCTTTTCGTAATATTCTATAATATTGTTGAAAGAGTATTTGGTAACGGCTGATTGTCCATTCGTTTAATAAAAAAGATCACTCATGTGCTTTCGCTTAGGTGAAACTATTGTAGCGGGACGGACTTCAGAACCGAATATTGGAGGAAATTAGTTACATATTAAATGGGGATGTTAACTGACAGCGCAGCAAGCGAACAGTTCAAACGGTCTGAGCTTAAAATGAATATAGATGTGGTAGATGAGTGGAAATGCATAGAGGAAATGAGACGTTTAGTTGAGCAACATTCCTTAAAAACTATAGTTTAGTGTTTTACAGTCCATGAACTAATTACGTTAGAATTGGGTTCCGATAATAAGCACTATGTAGACAAACGTCCGGTTTCCTGATCTGAGCGCTTGTTGCTGTTAAATACAAATGCACCCCTTGAATCTGATTTTCAAGGAGTTGTTCCTATCTACTATAAGGGGTGCACTTCTTTTAAGTGGAGAGTTTTTTACAGGTTATACTTCTTTTTTCTCGGGAGTAATAATCTCTCCGGTTTTCGCATTTATTCCAAAAGTGATCGAGCGTTTGGAATCTTTTTCACTAAACGTAATGTTATATCTGCTAAAATTGCTTACATAGTTGTCGATAACATTCGCACTTGTAATCTCATAGGACTTTGTTTCTGGATACAAGGCGTAGATTTTATCTATCCCGGACTTTGCGTATGAAAGCACTTCAGCAGCCGTCAATGATTGTATGGTATAGCTGACTTTCCCCGTTTTCGCATCTACAGCAAAGTGAAAAAAGTTCTCTGAATCTTTTTCCAGTCTAATAACATACTTATCATACTCGCCTTTTGATACCACATCTTCATAGGCATTAATCTCATAGGATTTTGTTTCTTGAAACTGAGCATAGACTCGATCGATTGCTGCCTTCACATCCTTGTCCGCAAGAGCCTCGGAAGCTGTGATTTTTTTGTACCCTCCTGCATACAAACCTGCAGAATCTTGGTTTTGAGCTACAGTATTTTGAGCTGGATTTTCATTTGCACGTACTTGTAAACCACCAGATAGCGCGATTGCAGTGACCAATCCTAAAGCTGTCAAACGTACAGACGATTTTTTAAGGTTGTTTTTCATACCAATTCTCCTTTTTGTTATATAATTTGGGATTTCCAGTTCCCCCTTTCTTAGGTATAGGATAGTGAAGACTATTTAAATAAAAAGTAGGGTAAATTTAAAATTTTTATTAAATTCAGTTCAGCATCAGTGCCCGCTGGTAATCTTACTTTAAATATTGTTCGTAATGAACTACTTTCGGCAGAAATCGTTCAGTTATGTTGCAAGCTAGGTTACTTTTTCGATGAGACGGGGCATTTAATTATTAATAAGCACAAAACCCTCTAGAAAGCCCTAGAGGGTTAACTTTATGTAAACAACTTTTTAATCAACTTATTTACATTAAATGTAGTTCTGTTATACGGCTTGTTATAAGCATACGTTTAAGCAGATCAAGTCTCAATTTTACATATAAGGATAGTAAAGAAACAAATTAAAAGTGCCACAAGGAAAAGCACCCACTAAGGTGCCTTTTTTAATCCTATCATACAGAAAAGGGTTGAAGGGAGCAGTTTATTTAATTTTAATTCTAGCCCGTTTTGGATTGATCGAGCCATTAAATAAGTGAGTAAGCTGATACATCCCATGATAACAAGATGTTCGATCGCGTTTTCCTTTAGAAAGCCCATTAATGGCGTACCATAAAACGAATTTGTAGCCCCTTTATCATTTGAACTTATTTCGTTATAGAACCAGATA
This sequence comes from Brevibacillus laterosporus LMG 15441, assembly GCF_000219535.2. Classification (NCBI taxonomy): domain Bacteria; kingdom Bacillati; phylum Bacillota; class Bacilli; order Caryophanales; family Paenibacillaceae; genus Brevibacillus; species Brevibacillus laterosporus. Next base: position 3,380,114 of record NZ_CP007806.1, on the reverse strand, counting down.
ATCCTCTATTTCACTTCTACAGTAAAATCCTTCAGCGGCTGCATTGACCAACCTTGTGTCAATGAAACGATAAATCTGTATCTTGCTTTGGGAGCACTTTTGCTGGCTTTGACTTTGATTTGGACTGTGGCCGTTTCTCCGGGCATGAGTTCCAAGTTTTTTTCAGGGTCGGTAATAACCTTTACCATATTGGGACTGTTGAAGGCAAAGTGATAGTTGACATAAATATTGTATTTAGTGGTATGGACTCTGCTGTCATTGGTCACCTGAATATTTTCAATTACAATTTCTTCACCCGGGGACAACAAGTATCCACCATTGGTGTTCATCTGTTCTTCCGTAGAAGTGTTGGCATTTTGTGGCGTTGGTGCTGGTGTTTGGACAACGTGAGGTTGTTCGGTCGATGGTGCAGTAAGACTCTGATCCTGTGGGTATTGTTTTGACAAATAAACTACAACCTCATCGGTTTCAGGATAATGGTCCACTTTTACCATTGTATTACGGGTAGGAGACTCATAGAAATTCACGTCGCCTGAATCTAATGTTTTCGTAAGACTAGACAACCATTGTTTATTCAATAGTTCCTTCGTTCCCTCGTATGTCATGTAACTAATGGATTGGTCTTCATCATCGAAGAAAATTGATAAAGAACCATATCTGTAACATAAGCTTCTAGTCCCATTATCCACGTAGGACTCAGACTTAGGGTTCCCCAGCAATGTTTTCACTTCTTCTTTTGTTAAATCCAAAGAAAGTACCTTTTCCGTACCATTCTGATTGTAAACAGCTACATATTCATCCATCTGAAGAGAAGCATAGAAGGGCTCAAATCCTGCTTCAGAAGGATTGTTTACCTTATCAACAGGAGGTGAGGTTTGAGATTCACTATTTTCAGCTTCATTAAGCTTAGATACTCCTTCTGAACCCGCATTCTTCGCTGCTTCTGGATGAGCCGTTGTTATTACAGCAGTAGCATTTTTGGAGTCAAATACAAAATGATACAAACAATAGATAGAGCCTACACCTATTCCTAGAACAGTTCCGAACACTACGATGATTTTACCAAGCTCGCTTTTTGTTTCATTATTTTTTGCCAAGATGAGTCCTCCTACATCGTTACGGTCCATTGATCACTGCTCTGTTTACCAACGTCGTATGTCGTCTGTTACTTATTACCTAATATCGGAGTTTCGTTAAACGTTCTTTAGACCTGTGATTTCGATTTCGTTTTTTTAGTGGATATCTGTAGAAGAAGTGGATGCTGTTTTCAGGGTTAGAGGTACTCAACCTTCACACAAAAAGATGAATAGAAAATTACCAGAGGAGATATTCAATTTAATGAGGTTGGGAAAAAGGTAAAAACGAACTTAAACATAGTAAAACCGCCATTCTGTAGAGGCGGTACTTTTTATAGGGATATCTTGTAGCATAGGTTCGAATGATTCATCACCATATTAAAAATGATCAGCGTGTGCAGAAAACCTCTCTAGAGAAATAAAGTGTTCATATATTCGGCTAAAATGTTTGGCCAAACGTCATGTAAGGTGTTTTTATAGTCGAAGTGTCTAATAGCGTAATCTCGCCCAGCTTTTGCTATTTGATTTCGTTGCTTTTCATGGACTAAATAGTACGTAATTTTTTCAACTGTTTCTTTAGCGGAATTAGAGATTACACAATTAACGCCAGGAATAAGCTTAATACGGACTGCTGGTGTATCAGAAGTAAGTAAGAATCCCCCTGAAGACATGATATCAAAAGTGCGATTGCTTAATTGATCGTTACAGGTTTGTAAACTAATGGATATTTTTGCTGAATTATATATTTTGGGTGTTTCGGTATAAGCGATAGATCCATGCAGCATTTCAGATGGGAGATTTATATCACTAAAGTGATGTTGTACATTTTCCCAACCTTTCCCGAAAATTTTAGTTTTGAATGGTTGATTAATTAGAGAAAAGACAAGGTCACAAATACTTTTGTGACGGATTTCCCCAAAACCAAAGTGCCCATTAGCAACTACAGCAACATCACATTGATATTTTGGATCAATTGGTACGGGTCTGTGAATATCGGGATTGCAACCTACATCAAAGAACATAGAAGGTATCCCCAGATTTTGATATTTTTCTACACAGATTGTACTTCTTGTTAATACATAATTAGGTTGAATTGCTTCAACATATGACTTGGACCATCTGTCATGATGTAGCCAATCTTCTTCAGCAAAATATATATGAAAGATATTGTATTTTTTTAGAAGCTCCTTAATTAACGGGAATTTTCCTGTTTTAAAGAAAGATACATGCCACACTTCCCACCCCATACTAAATGCGATCTCTGGTTTAAATGTATTGATTGTTAGTTCCAAAAGATGTTCATCGAAGTTATCTAAATAAATGACTTCATGACCTAGCTTCTCAAGAGATTTTCCAATGGAAAAACGAAAAATTTCAAAAGACAGTAAGGCTAAAATTTTCATTTATTAAACGTTCCTCTCATAAAATAAAAAAGCCAAGGTGTCGAAAATTCTTTCGTATGAAAGTCCATAGATATAGAGGATAAAGCTAATTTTCATAAGAGCCCATTAATACAGGGTATGTTTTTTTTACAAAGTTGAGAACGGATTAAAAATAAAGGGGAGTTTTAACCCTTGATAATAGTTTGGCCTTTTTGAAAAGAATGATTTTATGATGGTTACGTAAACTGGTCTATTTTAGCAATCTAACGTGGTAAAAATACCGTTTAGTATCAGAAATACCAGTGATTATAATTCTAAGAGAAAGCATTACATGGCGTACCCAATGTGGTGCTTTTTCTTATGTACAGATTGGTTACATCATGTAGCCATAACTTTGTCGGATTTGTAAGAAAGCATCAATGCTGCAAACATTGTTATGCCAAAGAATTTCTAACGAGGGATACAGTAGTAGACCAAACGTTTTACACAAGGGAGATAAGACGTTATTTTAGGCTCGGAACAACTGGCGACCATTATGTGAGACGTGTCATAACCAAGAAGACTACTAAAGAGGGTAGGTGCGTTTGGACATAATCTATTTATCTGAGGCATGATACATGTGGCAGAAGGTTTCTAGTAAAGAAAAAGTAGTAGTCAGAAAGAAATATGTCCCGGACTACCACTTTTTCTTACACGATAGATTCCCGTTATTAGAAAAGTATTTGTACAAGATTTACGGGTGAGAGGGGGGAGGGGATGGTTAAACCAAGCAATCAGTTAGCTTGCTACTAGGAAGGCTTATTTGTTTGGCTCGTGGTGTATTGAATGCTTGAGTAAACCTATGAAATGAAGCAATTGGAAAGGGATACTTCCATGCCGGAGTCGTTTAACATTAATGGCTTCGCTCTTTCTTACAAGGGTCGAAGCCATTAATGGTTTGAAGGTAATATGGTTCATTGAAAAGAATCTTTTAGACTCGAAATAAAGTGTTAGACTGTGAACATATTGTTCTAAAATAAGTTCGTTAATCTGTTATCATGACCGAAGGAGTAGCTGTGCGCACGAAAATAATAGCATCAAAAGCTTTCGCTGGAATCATCTTTAAAGTATACATCTTTTCAATTTTTCCATACAATCCACTAAAGACTGCACCTATTGCACTGATGGACTGAGCTTTATGCAGATATTCAATGAAATTTTTATCATGTCTTACCTTTGCAAAGTCAAGGAATCCATCCTTCATGTTTGTAAGTGCAAACAGAACAGCTAGCCGATCGTTCCCATTATTTTTGACATAAAACTCTTTTCGTTCATTGGTAGAAGCGTCAGTAGCAATGAAGGAGCTTTCGTAGAATTCACTTCCTATTGCGTAATATTGATCACCTAAGGTTTTTGCGAGATACTCTCCCATGCAGGTTGTCATTCCCAAGGATGTGGAGGTTTTTTCGATGTGTCCATTATGTCCTGTTATGAATATGTTTTCACGACCGTAATATTTCTTTTCAAATGATAAAATCCATTTCACTTTTTCCGCCATATATTGATCACGGGTATTGTTATAGTTCGCATTTGTTCCGTGCAGTGTAGCGTTTTGCTTGATAGCCTCGGCAAAGGCCAGAGCCAACTCATATTCTTTTTCAGAGCTTTTTGCGGTATAAACGGATTTGTTTTCTTTCATCCGCTCCATCAAGCCTTTACTATGGGCAAGCCCCTCTTTAACGTTGGCCTGCTTTTGATCATACACCGTTTTATCATTTAGATTCGTAAGTGCAAGCTCATACTTGGAGGCAAGTGTCGGATCAACCTTTTTTAAATAGGAGAATAGCCCGTTTTTGTTATGGTCATAGCGCTGCATATCAAAACCATAAAAATGAATCTTATCTTTTGCCTCCCGATGCTCATTATAGGACCGCATCCAAGATAGAAGGGCCGCCATTTCTTGTGTATTGTAAATCGTAAATCCGATTGCCTTTGCAGCATCTTGCGCAGTTCCGTTGCCTCCTAAAATGTATTCATTGACTTTTTGTCCTCCGCCGAAATCGCCTTCTATGGCAAATACGCGATATCCTTGTTTTTCCACAAGATGCTTAAAAATATCTGACTTTAGCGTAGTAAATTGCTTGTTACCATGCGTAGCTTCTCCAAACCCGATGATGGTTTTCGAAGGAAGTTCCATTTGCGAAACAGGAACAAGGATAGATTTCAATGATTGTTCTAGCGTGTTGGGTGATTCAGAGATAGTGGTTTTCGAAGGAAGCTCTATTTCTGAAACAGGAACAAGGGTAGATTTCAATGACTGTTTCAACGTGTTGGCTGATTTAGAATAGAAACCCGTGAAAACACACATCATGATGAACAAGCTTATTACAATCAGGAGATTTTTTTTCATAGCGTTCTCTCTTTCTTGAGTTGAGCATTTGTTTTCAATTGGATGAAAGATGACAATCGCCTATGTCATCTTTCATCCAATTGATAAAAATGTACAGATTATGTTGTGGTTTTTCTTACTATTTACACTATTATAATCCTTTCTGATATTGTTAACTACATGAAATTGCTTGATACTCAGTTCGGGCCTTTACATGCAGAGTACGGACAGAAACATGGTTGGTGGGGTGGTGATTTTTCCTAAATCGAGTCATCGCTCTTTACATAGGAGATTGGATGGAAACGTCCTACTGCATTCAAGAAAGCAATTGATGAAAGTATCGCTCCTTTTATGTAGGAGCACGGATTGAAAGGAGTGAATGGACTGTTTAAGAACCTTGTCCTTGAAGCGTTCCCTACAACAGGAGAAAGGCTTATTTGCTAGATATCACAAATAAGCCTTTCAATAAAAATTTATTTTAGAAACTGGGAGATTATCTCCCTCCTCTTTTGGAGGGTGCAAAGTAGAAGCATGATAGTAGTTGTTATAGGGTTAATTTTGTTACGAAAAAATCAATAAGTCGCTTACCCATACAAATGTATTAGCTTTAGAAGAAATAAATTTTTCTTAGAGAATTCTATATTTCCCCATCTGCTAACCAAGGAAAAAAGCCATCGAAGAAACGTTCAGTGGCTGGCATAAAATATGAGCCAAAGTGATAGTCAGGATCAAGTGTTGTCATAATCCAAGTTCCATTAGTGCTTATCTTATCTACATACATTACTGCACCTCCATCTTCTGTTGTGATTAGTTTTTTCGTTCCTTCTATGGGCCAAAATACGCCATGCTGATGCCAAGTTGCATCAGCTAAAGTAATGTAATTAAAAAGGTCGTATTCAGGTGCAGACAATACTAGACCACTTTGGGCTCCTTTTTCTATCCACCACCAAAAATTCGTTTCTCGGTCCTCCCATTTTTGGTTTGGTAGCCACTCCCATGGTTGTGGGCCAAATGAAACGACAATTCCTCCTCGTTGTGCAAAAGCGTGAATTTTCTCTTTAGATTCTAGAAGTAATTTTTGGTTCAATTGAGACGGAACGATTAATACATCAAAACTATCTAGAGGGGTATCGAAAAATTCGGGAAAGTATATGAGTTCTTTGATATATTGTCGGTATTTAGGTTCATTAAATGTGCGATGATGCGGAGCGTTTCCACTGTAAATTACTGCGATTTTTCTCATTATTTCCCTCCTGAATTTTGTATTGTTTCGTATTCATCGTGAATCCATTGAAGTAATTGCGTACTAATACGATCTGTTGATTTATTTTGCATCCGATGGGCAAAAATGTCTCGTCCCGCGTGGGCTAAAATTGTCCCTTTTGTTGTATGCCGATCAATATATGTTACCGGCAAATCACCAGAAAGTGTAAGCAATACTTCAGCTTTGGCTGGAACAGGTGAATGTGTACCCCGGGCGAAAAAACCAGCAACTCCTTTGTTATAAGTCATATCGTTTGGTGTAACACCCTCAAAGATTGGATTTGATGTTGCGATAGAAATCTCATAATCTTTGTAAGTATTTATCTTTTTAGGCGTAAATATTGGACAACCAGGTAACCATTCTTTACATAAGTGACCAGAAAAAATAACAATTTTACCTTCTTCTAAAAATGAAGAAATTTTCTCCTTATGTTTAAACATATATTCCTGATCAATAAAATCATGGATGACAATACATTTGAATGGTCTTACATTTATCTCAGCAAAGTCATACTGATCAATTTGTGTAAAATTTTCTACGATAAATGGACTTGTACGATTCTCTAGACCAAATGCATGACCTGGATCTAACCATAAAAATTCTTTAAACTGAGCCAAAAAAAATCCTCCATTCGAATTGGGTTTAAATAGGTCTTGTTAACATATATCAATGTAACGGTGAACACCGTCGCCATATTCAAAAATTAACATATATTATTATCTTAATATTAAAATTTTGATATTATGATTGACCAAAGGATAGTATTGCTGTAAATTGATAATGAAAATCGTTATCAATAAAAATAATATCAGAATGAGGTAAAAGAATGAAGTGTAAATTTGTTTTATCGGCTACTACTCTACTATTGTTTCTTGCTGGATGTGGTAACACAGAAGAGATTTCTACAAGTAAAGAACTTATGCCAACTCAAGAAACAAAACTAATTGTTGACGAATTAAATCGAAAGGTGGAAATTCCAACAAAAATTGATCGTGTAGTAATGGGAAGTATTCTTCCATACTTCTCGACATGGTATATTGCAACCAATTCAACGGATGAAATTGTAGGGATTCATCCGAATTCATATAATGCAGCAGCGCATTCGATTTTAAAAGATATTTCTCCATCTATTCTAAAAGCGAAAACAAATTTTATTAAAAATGGTGAAGTAAACATCGAAGAATTATTAGCGTTAAATCCTCAAGTGTATTTTGAAATTGCTAACCAACAAAAGACTGTAAAAAAGCTTGAAGAAGCAGGTATTACAACAGTTGCTTTAGATACAAAAACAACTTCTTTAAACCCACTTGATACATTAAATCGTTGGTTGTCTTTAACAGGGGAAATTACAGGTACGATAAATCGACAAAAAGAAATTATTAATGAGGGTGAAGCAAATCAGAAAATGATTAGTGAAGTACTTTCAGGAGTGAAAGAAGATAAACCTCGTGTAATGATCCTTCAATATCATAGTAATGGGGAAATTTCGACAGCCGGTATTGGTATGCATGGAAATCGTTGGTTAAACGCAACGGGAGGTATTGATGTTGCTGCTGAAAAAATAAAAGGTATTAAAGCAATTAATATGGAGCAAGTTTATGAATGGAATCCGGACATTATTTACATTACAAATTTCACGGAAACACAACCAGAAGACTTATATAATAACGTATTTGATGGACAAGACTGGAGCCAAGTAAAGGCAGTGAAAAATAAGAAAGTTTATAAAATGCCTCTTGGAATATATCGTTGGTATCCACCAAGTGGAGATGCTCCTCTCATGCTGAAATGGATGGCACAGAAAAACTATCCAGAACTTTTCACATACGACATGAATAAAGAAATTAAGGATTACTATAAGCGTTTCTATGATTATGAATTAACAGATAAGCAAGTACAAGAAATCTTAAATCCCCCATCTGAGGCAGCAAAATATTAATGTAAAGGTGGCTTTCAAATGAAATCTAGATTCATAAAATCATTACTTTGGACGCTACCGCTGATATTTGGACTTATATCAATTGGAATTGGACGTTATCACGTAGATTTTATTGTACAAACTAAAATATTGCTTTCACAAATCGTTCCTATAGAAAAGACGTGGACAAATATGGATGAAACGGTTGTAATGAATATCCGTCTTCCCCGTATTTTACTTGCAATGCTCATCGGTGGCGGTCTATCCATCGCCGGTGCTGCATTTCAAGGAATGTTTGCGAATCCTTTAGTCAGTCCTGACATTTTAGGTGTTTCTGCCGGTGCTGGATTCGGTGCGTCTATTGGAATATTACTCTTTGGTAATGGTTTTACAATGCAAATTTTCTCACTACTGATGGGAATGTTAGCCATTGGATTTGCATTTCTTATCGGTGGTTCCAAACGAGATATGCCTATTTTTATGCTAGTGTTAGCAGGGGTTGTAACAAGCGCCTTATTTCAAGCTCTTATTTCACTAGTGAAGTTTCTAGCTGATCCAGAAGAAAAGCTGCCCTCCATTACTTATTGGCTGATGGGCAGCCTCGGAACAGCAAGCTATTCAGATTTATTTATTGGTGGTCCACTTATATTAATAGGAATCATCATTTTATATATCTTGCGTTGGCGTTTAAATATTTTATCGCTTTCTGAAGATGAAGCAAAATCGCTTGGGATATCGGTAGCGAAGATGAAATGGCTCGTAATTTTAGGGGCAACGTTAATTACATCTTCTGCAGTCGCAATAGCAGGAATCATAGGCTGGGTTGGTTTAATTATCCCACATATTGCCCGAATGCTTGTTGGTAGTAATAATCAGTATGTATTGCCTGCATCCATCTCAATTGGTGCGATGTATTTGTTAATGATTGATAATTTAGCGAGAAGTTTAACCTCAGCAGAAATACCATTATCGATCTTAACAGCAATTGTCGGGGCACCTTTTTTTGCGTATTTATTACGAAAAACAGGAGGTGGCTGGAGTTGATTTTACAAATAAAAGATGGCAACTATTTTTATAAAAAATCGAATCACGGCAATGAACAAAAGTATTTATACCATAACGATATCAACTTTGAACTACAGCCTGGGGAAATTATGTCCATTCTCGGCCCAAACGGTGCGGGAAAAACGACAATGCTCAAGTGTATTATGGGGTTGTTGAGATGGAAAAAGGGAGAAACTTTATTAGGTGGGAAACCTCTTTCTAGCTATAGTCAAAAGGAAGTATGGAAAACGATTGGTTATGTACCGCAAGCATCTAAAATGACATTTGGCTATTCTATTTTAGATTTAGTAATCATGGGGCGTGCATTGTTACTGCATACTTACGCCCAACCATCTGAAGTCGATAGAAAAGCTGCACTAGATGCACTCGATATGGTAGGTATTCAACACCTAGCAGAACAGCCATGCACAGCTGTAAGTGGTGGGGAACTACAACTTGCATTGATTGCTCGTACATTGGTATCAGAACCCAACATTTTAGTATTGGATGAGCCAGAATCGCATCTAGATATTCATAAGCAGAAAATTATATTACAAACGATTAAAAAGCTTGTGAAAGAACGTGGGCTAGCATGTGTTATCAATACACATTACGCAAATCATGCATTTTATTTTGGAGATAAAGTGCTCATGGTTGCTAAAGACCAACCCATTATTACAGGTCCAGTATCTGAGTTGATGACAGAAGAAAACCTATTACATTACTTCCAAATCGAAGTAACTAAGTTACTTCATAAGGTTGATGGACATGTATACGAAACCATAATACCAAAATATTTCGGTGTAGATTACGATAGTAATTGATGATAGTGGTAAAGCAGATGTTCTGAGAATTAATTCAGTACATCTGCATTTTTATTAGTAAGAATGAAAAGTTCCTTTACAATTGGATGTTACTAACATTTATGGGGTATTTAAACAAATAGTGAGGTCTTGAAGTAACAGGTGGTGTCCTGATTATCCCTCGTAAAATACTCAGTAGCTATATGGTCCAAAAACCCTCTACCTTTCTGGTAGGGGCTTTTTGGACTGTAGTTTTAGGGATTGAAGTAATGAGCAGAATAGTTCAATACCTCTCTACGTCAAGCTTGAACGGTTTTTTTAATAAATTTTCGTTGCATGTAGAACTATGTCTTAAGATTACGGAAAAGACTTAGCTATTGGAGAATGGCGTGTAAAACGAATGGATATAGCTTTTGATTGGTCAATTTCTATTAGTAGCCATTTTATTTGGAAAAATGGAAATGTAAGTGTATCTTTATGTATTTGATACTATGTCAGACTGGGAGGTAGGTTATGTAATTGCGGAACTAAACTCGGGAAGGTATTTTAAAAAAGAATTAGTGCCTTTAGAGGTGGTTGGAGTAGGTGTTGATAAAAATCCTGGAGGCTTATTCCACTTGTTGAAATTGGAGTGAGTCCTTTTTTGCATGGAGAAAAAACGAAGGAGATGAAAAGAGTATGGCAAAACTTGAACAGGTAGTAGAGGAAGCAGTAGTAAAAAAACAGGCGGGGGTGATAGCTCAGGCGCACATAGCTTATGATAAGCTGATGACCGAAATCCATGAAAACTCTCAAAAGGCAAGAGTATTGGGGGCAAATATTTCCTATTTCCCTGGTTACCAGAGTTAGGGAATTAGGAAGAGAAAGATAGTGCTTGGAAGTTATGATTTATATTATAATGTGCTAAAATCGATTCAACATAGGGACCTTTTTACATTTTACCCCTAGCCGGACTAGTAAGGAATGGTGATCTCCATGAATAAAACAAAAGTTCTCATTATTGAAGATGAACAACCAATTGCTGATTTACTTTCATATGGGCTTACGCTGGAAGGCTTTCGTACACGTACTTCCGCAAGTGGAGCTACAGGAATGATGGAAATGGAACAATTCAACCCCGATCTTCTCTTGCTCGACTGGATGCTACCGGATCAAAGTGGACTAGATATTTGTAAAAGAGTTACAGAAAACTACAATATTCCTATTTTAATGATAACTGCGAAGTCTGATATTACCGATAAAGTGCTCGGACTTGAATTCGGAGCAGATGATTATATCACGAAGCCTTTTGACCTGCGTGAAGTTATCGCTCGAATCCGCACGATTCTACGTCGGGTTGATCAAGCCAATATTAGGGAACGGGATACGGGTGAGAACGATGTGATCCGGTTTAAAAATATCGAGATTGTGGTGGAGGAAAGACTGGTTAAAAAAGAGGGCATACTAGTCGACCTGACTCCCAAGGAATTCGACTTGCTCATGACATTATTTGGCCACCGGGGAAGAATTTTTACTCGGTCAGAATTGCTAGACCTAGTATGGGGATACGATTTTGGCGGCGATACCCGGACGGTTGATACCCATATTCAAAGGCTCCGCAAAAAACTAGATGCAGGCGATCTGATCATAACCGTGTTCGGAATCGGGTATAAATTCGGGAAGCAGGTCGAATAGCGATGATCGGGACGATTCGAGCCAAATTTATCATCGGTTTTCTTCTGATCTTTCTTTTCTCTTTCCTTATCCTCAATCAGACGGTAAAAGAGATCATTTGGACGAGCAATCAAAAGATTGTAACTTCGGAATTGGTTGGTCTCAAAAACAACAGCAATGTGTATGTGCGTCAAGCATTTCTTATCAATCATTTTTCAAATAACAAACTCTATTTCAGCCAAATGGCTCAGGATTTGGTAAGTGATTTAAATCATGCCACCGGAAGCAACGTCGGCGTCTATACGTTGGAAGGCGTTTTGTTGTATTCCTCGGACAAATTGGTATTCTCAGGACAGCAAGAGGAGGACCTTAAACAGGCGATTGGAGGCAAAACAGCCTATCATATCACGTACGACCAGAACAACGGGGAGGTCTTTTTCTCTTATCCAGTTGTCATTGATGGAAGCAAGGTAGGAATTCTGCGATTTGCTAAAGACTTTAGCCTGCTTTATGAACAAAGTGGACGGATATTGGACATCATCTTTTACAGCTCGCTTGCGCTCTTCGCAGTGGCGTTTCTGTTCTCCTATATCCTCTCCAGGCACCTCTCGATCCCACTCGTCAAACTAACCCACGCTTCCACAGAGGTGAAGAACGGCAATCTCGATGTGCGTATTCATTTTCATCGCAAGGATGAGATTGGTCGATTGGCTGTCAATTTTAACGATATGATCGAGCGGATCAGCACCCAAATTTCAACCATCGAAAGAGACCGTGACTTACTTAAAGAAGTCAACCAACAGGAAAAACGATTTTTTGACAATATCACGCACGAGCTCAAAACACCGTTGACTTCCATTCTGGGGTACGCCGAAATTATTCGGGAAAAAGGGGAAACTGACCGGGCGTTTTTCGAAAAAGGGATCAATCACATCATTGAAGAGAGCCGACGTCTGCACAGAATGGTGTTGAAACTGCTTGAGATCTCCCGCAGAACCTCAAAGAATTATGAATTCGATAGGGTGGACACAGGAATAATTCTGCATGACGTTTGTGATTCGATGTCGTTTCGGGCGAAGCGCTATAAGAGGAAGATCGTCTGGAGGACTGAAGAAAATCTGTTTGTGTACGGTCAAGCTGACAAATTGCGCCAGCTTTTCATTAATCTTCTGGATAATGCCATCAAATACAGCTCAACTTATGCGGAAATATCAGTTAAGGGCGAGCTTTCAGCTGGGAATGTACGTGTTGAATGTAAAAATCCCGGTAATCCGATCGCACCTGAGCAACTAACAAAACTGTTTCAACCCTTTTATTCTGCAAATGTGAAAGGCGCGGAAGAAGGGAGTGTCGGTTTAGGATTGAGTATTGCCAAATCCATTGTCGACGATCACGGAGGGAAGATCAGTATCGTCAGCGAGAATGATTATACTAGCGTGTTTGTGGAAATACCTTGCATGAAGGCGGAGATATTATCATGATGAATAGTCGATCCTTGTTAACTTCTGGGGTGTTGCTGTTGTTCCTCGCCATCTTTCTGTCCGGATGCATGCAAGGGCCTAGATCTGAGACGATTGTTATACCAAGCAAGGAAGAGACTCATACCGATGAACTGAATAGCCGCCCGTTCCAGGTGAAGGCGATATACCGTTTCATTAATACATTCGTGGAGACGGATCAGATGTTGGGGTGGTCCGCCACAGATTCTGTGATTGGTTTGTTCAGAAAAGCGAGCACAACGGAGGGTGTGACGTGGAACCTGGGTCGTCTTCCCTTTCCCTATGAAAAGCTCAAGCTGCTGAAAAAAATCGACGCCAATACAGATTTTTTTGAACTGTCCCCAGACGGCAAGAAAATCTCTAAAATGGCCATGTCGGCATCGGGTGCATCGCTAAAGCTGATCTCGTTACCTGATGGAAAGGAAACGGAAGTAGTTATCTACCATTCTAGACAAAATTTGTATCTGCAAGATGTTGGGTGGTCTAACAACAGTCGATACGTATGCTTTCTCATCATAGATGCATCCATGAAGGGAAACGCCAGAGTAGGTGTATACGATAACGATTCAGGATCGTACAAAACGTATCAACTAAGGGATATTGATCGGGGAAGGACGCTCACAGGGGTTAACATTTCTGATGATGGACACAGCGTGCTACTTACCCTGTTTGAGAATAAATCAAATCGTTCCAACAGGATAGTCATGGGAATGATCAATGGAAGTGAGATTACCGTACAGTATGAGCACCAGACGGGTCGCGAACAAAACGCTTGGCTAAATAATGATCAGTTCGTGTACCTTGGAACAGATGGAACGCTGTATGAATACGACCGCAGAACCAGCGAGCTTACCGTCCTGCTGGATAAAGTAAGCAACTTCGAGTTCTCCCGAGACCGGAAGTATGTCGCATACTCGTTGTACGATAAAGACACCATCCTTGTCGGAAAGCTCCAAGGTAAAAATGTCCTCTACGAAGAACCCGTGTATCATGGAGTCATACCGTCGAAAATATTCTGGAGTCCAGATAATAAAAGCCTTCTCATTCATGGCAGGAAGTACTATTCTTCTGTGCAGGGTGGGCTGGTAGAATCGAATACCTCAGATGAGCCGCCTTTTGTACTCACATTTCAATAGTATATCTTGGAAAAGTAGCTCAATCTTAAAATCCTCAAATTTGTAATGATAATACCCTGTCTGAGGCCATATCGGGAACCAGACAGCTTTCCAACCTTATTTCGTTATTCAACCGAAATAAGGTTGTTTTTTTCATCAAAACAATAAAAGCTTGCGTCTGTCTCTTATATTGAACCTGAACTCTCTATCTCAGTAAATAGTCGGAATTACTCCTTTTCAGTACACATTACTGCCAGCTTAATGTTATAAAAAAGACATTTACAGATTCACCATGCTTTGAATCGTCAATAGATTTCATCCCTGTACTTTTTTTGTGTTTTAACGAAACGCCTATTTGGGGTACAGCCAGCAGTTTACGGGTCGTATCCACGACGCTGGTACAACCCAAAATTCAAAGGGATAAAGTTTAATTAGAAGAGCCGGTCACACCCTGAATGTGGTGAAAACCGGCTCTTTTATGTCAAGAAGTCCTTCATGTAGTAAATCTGCGTTTTGTTGGCGGTACCCCATATGCAAAAAAATTGAATTTGTAAACTGTTGATATTGCGAAAAGGTCTGACAGTTTTCTTTTGTTTTTTTTAATAATGAACGAGGGAAAGTTATCCATTTGGTTTCAAACGTCTGCTAAGCGCCGTAAAAACCCACATCAAGCATCCCCCGTTAAATAGAGGTGGTCGTTGGATAACGAGCTTGGCTCCCGCCGCCGTCAAGCAGAACCGTAGTGACATCAATTGAAAGAAGTATATAGAAAGCCTCAGACATCTACACGTCTTCATGATGTAACCATTAGAGGTATCGTCGCTTTCATGCTTTTCCCCTGCCCATTCTGAATCAACCTCAAGGGCCACACTGATTATCTCCTGTGTAGGTTTGATCCCCTTCAGTTCTAAGTCGATTTTCTTTCTTATAGAGATTCTTCCTTTTATGAGTGTTCATCGGAACTTGTTATATAAAAGTAGAGCGTTTGACTCCAAAAACAGCCCACCCAAGGGTGAACTGTTCTAGCAGGGTCTAAGCTTTTCCGATGCAACGAAGTATTTTTCTCAGTGAAGGTCGACAACAGGCTTCAAATTTATCATACTTCTGTTCCAAAGAGTGAACTATGCTATATCTCGGAGCTCGTCCTTATAAGGCTGAAGCAAGAAGATCAAATGTCGAGGACGACCGCCTACCTGGCCAATGGTGCTGTTCGGGAGGCGATGAATGCCTGGTCGAAATGTCGCATCAATGACTCGAGCGGACCGTTGGGGAGCCGCGCGATCAACCACCCCGTCACCAACGTTGCGACTGCAACGAGCAGGTCACTGAATGGAATTCCCTCAAGACCATATTCGATCCCCGCGAGTCTGAGACACCATATCACTATGAACTGAGCCGCATACATCGTTAACGCCACGCGTCCGACTGCCGCGAAAGGCATTAACACGGCAGAGGTCTTCTTCGGTACGAGGAATACCAGTCCCAGCACCAAGAATGCGCCCCCCAGCCCAATCAGCGTCTGGAATGTCGACGCACTGTGCGGAGATGTCCAGAGCAGCATGTTCCACAGCGGTGGTTCCGCGTTGAGCGGCCAAATTGCATTCGGGTCCGGCTGGTTGCTGACAGTGCTTTGAACGCCAATGAGCCATGCCTCGAAGGAAGGTCTCAGCCCAGGAAGAACGAAAGCGCCCAGCCCCTTTCCGACGACGAGCATGATGATGCCGCCGCCCGCGAGCGAGAGTGCAGTATGTATCTTGGTAAGTTCGAGGCGCCCGATTGCCATACCCGCGACGAAAGCGGGGGCAAGTGCGAGCGCAGACATCGGGCCGCCCGCAATATCATAAAGGAGGTAAGCTCCCGATAGGACGCTCGTACCAAGAATCATCAGCGGTGGGGCCACCACGGTCAAAGCGATTGCTGTCGTAATGAGTACGCGCGTCGATCGACGAATCAGCACCAACGCCAGCACGAACATTGCTGCATAAGCGGGCAAGATCACTCCATACGAGGTATTCAGTAGGATGAGCAGATACCCAATCACATCGATGAACACCGCGCGGGCGAGCATCCGTGTCCGGAAGACGGCTGTCTCCGTTTCTCGATCCTTCATGCGTTGCGCCATGATCGAGTAGGAAATGCCGCCACAGAGCACAAATAGTAGCGTCGTGTTCCCAGAGACGATTGCAGCAATCCTTTCGTTGAGCCCGAAGTGCTGCAAATACATCCCTATGACTGCCAACCCCCGTGCTGCATCAAGCGCTACAAGACGCCCCTTTGATTTGCCTGCAACCGCATTTTTTTTCAGTCCGTTGTTTTTGGAAGCCACTGCATCCGCGATGCTTGCTCCTGTTTTATATTCACTGCCGAACTCGTCCGGCGTCTTGCTACTGACTGACAATTAGCATTCCTCCTCAAAATGGTTATTTCTTTAGGTGTTCTATTATTCTTTGCATATGGGTGATGCTTGTGCTTATTCCACTATAGCGGGCACATGTCACCAAAGTTTGATCAACATGTAAACAAAATGTCACAGGCAAACGAAATTTATTTGGTACTGGCAAATTCTCCATTTTGTCCACTTAAGTGTCTGGCTGTTACACGGTTGTGTTCATCGAATTATTTGCTACGGGGAGTGGGTGCAGCTGTGTAGAACCCTCCTATTTTGACCCGGTAGTAAGGACGCTCCGTTAACATGAAGATCATAGAAAAACTAAATATTTCGCAGATTTCTTATTTATGTAGGAATTGTGTAATAGTATTACTTCATTAGAGAGCGGCGCTTTTTTCGAGGACGGGTGTCGGGTTTCTTGTTGCGATTCATGTTAAAAAGGGCACACGTGGTCCTACATTTAGAATAAAACGACATCTAAATAGATAAGACGCATGAGCCCATAACGACGGCGTATTTATAATTCGGGCGGGCGAGCTTTACTACCGACTTCTTTACCATTCCCGCCAACAAATTGTGTACCGCCGCGCAGACACGAAAAAAAGCTACTTATAGCATAAAATACCAATATTTGTGTCACGATCACAATGATAAATGGTTTGTAAATAGCAGAAAGTTGCTTTGATTAAGGAACTTTCTGCTATTTAATGAACAAAAAAACGAATGATAAAGTAATGTTGTAAAAAATAATGGAATTTATTCCAAGTATAAAATTGGTAAGATTTCATTACTTCTACAAATTACACCTAGAAAAGAGTTGATACGATGAAATTACCTAAAATGTATAAGTGTTTATTAGCTACTGCACTCCTCGGTTCATTCACATCCTATCCAGAGCTATCACATGCGGCTTCAAGCGAGAAAGAAATAATAAACGACCAAGAAGCGAATTTTAAAGGCCTATTGGGCTACTACTTCAATGATAAAGAGTTAAAAGAAACCGCACTGATTTCTAATTCTGAGTCTGGAGATCTATTCGTTGATAACGATCAAATCGATGATATGTTACCTGATGAATTAAAACAATTTCAATCTGCCATGTGGAGAGGATTTATTAAGGTAGAAAAATCAGGTGAATATACGTTCTCCACGTCTGATAATGACCACACCATGCTATGGATAGATGATCACCAAGTTATCGATCACTCCTCCGCTACGCAAAAAATCGAACTAGAAAAAGGGAAGCTTTATAAAATAAAAATCACTTATCAGCCAGAATCCTCCTCTGCTAACGAATTTGGCTTACAGCTTAACTGGATTACTCCACAAGGAAAGGAAGAAATCATTCCAGAGGGAAATCTACTGCTTCCTGACATAAAAAATCAACCAGAGAATGAATCTAGCAGAAAAAAAAGAAGTATTTCAGCTTCTGATGACGGAGTTGAAGATAGTGATGGTGACGGCATCCCTGATTCCCTCGAAATCGAAGGATACACCTTGGATGTCAAGAATAAAAAACTTATCCTGATGCCTTGGATTGAAAAAGTCCATGGAAAAAAACGCACGAAATCTGGAGCACCGTTAACAAAATATACATCTTCACCTATGAAATGGAGCACCGCATCTGATCCATATAGCGATTTCGCCAAAGTATCAGGAATGATTGATAAAAAGGTAAAAGTGAAACATCCGTTGATCGCGGCGTATCCTAATTTACAGGTTCATATGGACAAATTTATTATTTCAAAAAATAGAAATGAAACGCTAGAAAATGGCGGGAATACAAGTAGTTCGATCAGTGGAAGTACTTCCACAAGCAATACTCATTCAACAGAAGCTTCTGTTGGGGCGGAAGTTCATGCTTCCTTATTTAACTTTGGCGGAAGTGTATCCACTAATTTTAGCGATAGTAATTCACAGACCGTAACCATTGATCGTTCAAGCTCTGAGAGTTTGGGAAGAAACTGGTCCAAGTCCTTAGGTTTAAATGCAGGAGAGGCTGCCTATTTTAATGCAAACATTCGCTATGTGAATAATGGTACGGCACCTATTTATGAAGCAGCACCTACTACTTCACTAGTACTAGGGAAAAACGATACCATCGCAACGATAAAAGCAAAAGAGAATCACCTAGCAAACGTAGTGTTACCAGACCGTTTTTATCCAGATAAAGATCAAGCAGCTATTTCTCTACAAACCAAAGACGATTTCGGTTCTAGCCCGATCACAATCAATAAGGATCAGCTTACTATTCTGGAGCAGACACAGCAAATGCGCTTGGAAACAGATCAGGTTTCCGGTTATGTAGGAGTAATTGATCCTAAAACAAAATTAATTGTGGTAGATAAAGATAAACAGTGGAGTCATATTATCCCTCAAATTGAGGAAACTACTGCTCGACTGATCTTAAAAACACCAGACAATTCAGAGCTGGAAAGACGAGTAGCTGCTGTTGATCCTGATGACTACACTGAACAAACGAAGCCAGATGTTACATTAGGAGAAGCGCTCCAATTGGCTTTTGGTTTTGAGGACAAGCAAGGAAAATTATCTTACAACAATACGAGTATAGATGATTTTAGATTAGTGTTTGATGAAGAAACTGCTGAAAATATAGAAAAACAATTAGAAGATATGGAAACAAAAAATATCTATAACGTCCAACTGCATGCTCGAATGAATATACTAATTTCACCGAAGAAGGATGAACCTGGTGTTCATGAAGGGTTATCTAGCTGGGAAATAGATGGAGAAGACAATTACTATAAATATGATGTGCTGCAAACTGGCTGGCAAACGATAAATGGGAAAAAGTATTATTTTAATGAAAATGGCACTTTAGTACCCAACAAAGTAATTGAGGATGGAACCTATCAAATCAATACAGCATTAAAAAATACAAGTCTAGTTGATTGGAATAGAAGCGATAATAATATCACAGTGTGGGAAACGAACGATGGAAGTAATCAAAAATGGAAATTGAAGTATGATGACTCTCAACAAGCCTATGTGATTCGAAGCGTAGAAAATAACGATAAAATTATGGCTTGGAATGCTTATCAGAATTCTACTAATGTATTTGCTACAGCATTTGAAGGGAAACCCGAACATTTTTGGATTCCTGAATTGCTAGGTAATGATCTCTATATCTTAAAAAACAAGAAAGATCCGACAAAAGTGTTGGATGTAGATGGTTCAGGCACTTCAAACGGGTCCAACATTCAGGTAAGTGATTATAAAGGTACTGATAATCAAAAGTGGAAATTAGAACAATTAGAAGCAAATTAGGTTGTGAATCTACGTACAATGAAATAAACATGAAGGTAGTGTCTGAATCTCTCGCTATCCCATAGATGTTAAAATAGCCCTCTTTTACATAGTAATTATTTCATAGATTTACTAAAAAAGAGGGCTGTTTTCTTTCTTTGTCGATGAATCTGAGAAATGAGCGGTTCTATTCTTCGATGGAGATACAAAAGACGCTACTGCTTTCGGAGGTTCCACTACTGTAAGGAGGAATATAGATGCTACACAGACAAAAAATACGGAAAGTTCTGAGTACAACTGCTATGTTATTTGCCTTAACAGCCACTTCACCAGCGTTTTCCTATATTGCTCATGCGGCAAATGGATCACATGATGTGGAAGATAAAAAGAAAGAAGATAAAGAAAAAAAAGACAAGAAAGACAAAGAAGATAAAGAAAAGAAAGAGCGAGAGAAAAAAGCCAGAGAAGAAGGAATGAGGGAAGTCATAAAAGGAATTGTAACAACAAAGGGGAACAGTGAAGATAAACAACGGTTAGAAGATACCCAAGCACTAGTAAACAAGCTTTCGCCTGAAATATTGGAAATGTATGAAAAGGTGGGAGGGAAAATTCATCTGACCGAAAATAGTATCGCGGAAAATCCTATAGTCAAAGGACTCAGTGAAAAAGACAAAAACATAAAAGATAGCGAAGGAAAAGAGGTTTCTGTAGATTCTCACTTTGTATTTTCAATAGGTGGTAAAAATCCAACTGTGATTATACATACAGAAGAGTATTCAGAAAGCCACACCAAAAGCAAAGAGGTATATTATGAGATAGGAAAAGCAATCGCTCGTGACACGTTAGGAGAAAGTGCTTTTGTAAATGAAAGTTTTTTAGATGCTGTACATCAAGCAAAGGCAGACGAAGATGCAAGTGCTTTACTTCTTACACATGTACCTCCCTATGAAGGTGAGTATGATACCGCTTATGTGAAAGAACACATCAATGACTTTCGAGAAGTGTTTGCACAGGCCTTTGCGTATTATTATGAACCTAGTTATCAACCTGTTTTACAAGCTTATGCACCGGAAATGTTTAGATATATGAATGACATGAGCAAAAAAGGATTTAATGAAACGAATACTCACTTGATGGAAAAACAAACAACTCCCTTAGACTTTCAAGATGATATGGATGCTGCGAAGGAATTTGGAGCTAAAATAAAACTATCGGATACTGTAGTGACAAAAGAAGACAAAAAATTTATGGATGGTTATGTAGCATATGGCCCAATGTTAAATAGGATTTTAAGAGGGGTCGACAAACATCCGGGAATTTCTGATATTGATCTGTTCATTCATGGGATCGACAGTCTCTTTAAAAAAGAGGAAGCAAAGCTTCCTAATGATCTTATTGTATATCGAAGAACGGATGAGAGGGAATTTGCTCTCCCAGCGGGGTCTTTATTCACTAAGGATGGAAATGTTAATCACGACGCCATTAATAAATTAAAGAAACTAGAAGGCAAAATAAAAACGGATAAAGGGTTTATTAGCACATCACTAGCTCTTAATAGTGTTCCTTTAGGTGGAAATCAGGAATCAATTCTTATACAAATGAAACTCCCAAAAGGGACTCCTGCAATTTACATGGATAATAGCTGGTTAGAGTTATTATTGAAAAGAGATTCTTCTTATAAAATTATAAATGTGAAAGGTATAGTTTTAAATGGTAAGATCGTTGTCAATATAGAAGCTGAGCTGTTACCAGAAAAACAGAAAAAATAAATGATCTCTCCAATCAAAAAACCTCATAAATGAAGAACAAGTCGATTGCTAAAGGTGATATTTATGAAAGAGGTTCATACAGAAACGATTCATCCATCTATAAGGAAGCTTTTGTCCTTTGCCACATCAGAGTATAAGATTGGGCAAGAATACCAGAAGTATTTAGAATTGCTAAACCGAAAATTGTATAGTTTTGAGCTTGAAGGGGAAATTGTTGGTTGTATTGGTATTGAAATGATCAGTGATAAAGAGTGTGAAATTAAACATATTGCGGTATCTTCAGGCCAACGAGGTAAAGGTATTGGCAGCAAGATGATTACCTATGTCGCTGATACATATTCAGTGATTTATGCTGAGACGGATCATGAGGCAGTGGATTTTTATCGAAATTACGGTTTCGAGGTAACTAGTCTGGGTGAAAAGTATTCGGGCGTAGAACGTTTCCTATGTACATGGAGAAACGAGAGACTATATTGAACGAATAGGTGCTTTCGTTAGTCAAAACGAAAAAAGGTCGATTTCCTGTATACTAGGAATCGACCTTTTTCTGACTTCTTTTTTAAAAGGTTCTTTATGAGACAAAGGACTCTAAGATCATGTAAAATAAGAGACTATCAATCAATTTTTAATAAGGTGGGAGATACTGCTGGCTTATCATATTAGGGTAAGAGCGGGAGCAGTTATTATCAAAAATGATTCAATCCTGTTAATTGAATTTCATGACGAAAATGGCTCTTTCTGAATTACAGCATATCATCCTGTATCCAAACATAAGAGAGCATTTATTAGAAGAATATATCTCAAATTAAAGTTTACGTTTGATCTTAGAAACACTAGTGTTACGCTTTCATTAATAATTTCTTCATCATAATACTGAAAAGACAAATATTCGTTTGAAAGCAGATGTTTTAATGGCTAGCTGTAGCTTTGCAAGTAAGTCTGATTAAACTATACATGTATAGGAAGTGATCCCTTGTTTATTACTATATTTCTATCTATTCTTTTCGCATTACTCTCGGTTTTAAATACCAATAAGCTCATTGGCGTAAAGAATTATTCATCAACAAGTCATTTACATATGCAAATGAAAGTACTCATGATTACACCTGTAATTGCCTTGCTTATCATTTCAGTTGTTATATACAATTTTCATTCATTATATGAAGAATGGATTTCTCACGCGTTGCTTGTATTAAGTATGTGGATGTTAACTACTAATTCTATCTTTATTTATAGAAATATAAAAAGTCAAAATTGTAATAAAGCAACTACAGTTGCATTAGCTCTGATGAGTCTTATTGTCGCCATTTATTTTACCCCTCTTGAGCGATATAATAGTTTGTTTAACAGCCATTACTACGTAGTACCTTTCTTACTTAGTTTAAGCTTAATTGTCATTACATACATAAATCTATTTAGGATGAGGAAAGCTTTTTTCTCAGCACCAACTAATAAAATTGTGTAGAAAGGGGATTGATTCCTAGTAAATATAATTGACCTTATTCGATAGAAACAAGGCTGCAAATCGCAGCCTTTTCTTTCTTGTAAGGTTCAGCCTAGAATATCTATTTATAACGAATTGATGTAAAATATTTCTGAAATAAATTATGGATACATACAAGATTATTCTACAAGAGGTGAAAAAATGGAGATTAGAATGATACATGAAACTGAGGATGTACCGATGGAATTACTGTTGTTGGCAGATCCCTCTGAGAGGCTTGTGAAGGAGTATGTAGCGAGGGGGCAATGCTATATTATGGAACAGGATGGACGAATTATCGGTACATATGTGCTTATCCCGACTCGTCCAGAAACAGTAGAGCTTGTCAATGTCGCGGTTGATGAAGAACTGCATGGGAAAGGATATGGAAAACAACTAGTTTTACATGCCATTGAAAGTGCAAGATTGAGTCATTATAAAACGATTGAAATTGGCACGGGTAATTCAAGTGTTGTTCAATTAGCACTTTATCAAAAATGTGGATTTAGAATGACTCATATTGATAAGGACTTTTTTATCAGACATTATGACGAACCGATATTTGAAAATGGCATACAGTGCACAGATATGGTGCGTCTATCGCAAGACTTATAAGATTTGCAACTTTTAGATTTATTTACTTCTGGATAGACCAAGATAAACAGTAATAGGACTTGGGGCACCATTTTTAGCCGATTGTTATAGGGGCACAAAACGAGTCATCCTAAGGAGGAAAAATGAAACAGAAACCAATAGTAATAGCTATTGCGGCTGTGTCGGGTGGAGGTAAGACAACCGTTGCAAAAAATGTAGCTAGTAAACTTAATGATGCTAGAACCATTCATTTCGATGATTATGACATTGAAGGACCAAGTGATATTGGTAGATGGGTAGAAGAAAGTGCAAGTTATGATGATTGGAATGTTGAGCCAATCGTAAACGACATCAAATCGCTAGTACATGAATCTAACGTGCAATATATTATTGTAGACTATCCTTTTTCCTATCTTAATAAGCAGATGAAGGAATTGATAGATCATTCCTTTTATATCGATACACCATTAGATATCGCGATGGCCAGAAGATTCCTTCGTGAGCCGATGGATTCGATCAATGATGTCATAGATGATTACGAACTATATTTGGAGGTGGGAAGAAAGGCATACAAGCTGATGGAAAATAAGGTGAAACCTGATGCGGATTATATTATTGATGGTCAGCTTCCTCTAGATGAAATTGTAAAAGAAATACTGAATAATCTATAAGCTGTGAAAAAATAAGCAGATTACAAACGTGGCATGTGTTTGTAATCTGCTTTTGAAAATAGAATAGCTGTCCAATTGCGTGCATCAACTGTAAACTGCTGCAATCTTATATTCCTATAGATTTTTTTGCGCATAAATATGTAAAGAAATGTACATAGATAGGAAACCAATGAATAAGGCAATACCTAATGGAAGCCAATCTATGATTATGCCAGGGATTCCTTCAGTAAAAGAAAAATGCCAGGATAGGTTTGAAGATTGTATCCCTTTTAAAATAGTAGGAAGTACAAAAGGTGTTAGAAAGATTGTAAAGAATGAGATATATCTTGTTTTCTCATAACCTAACTTAATTTGAACGGGTATTAATATTCCAAAGAAAATAGAAACGACCAATAAGGCTATTCCGAAAGTCAAAGGGGTTAGCAATTCTAAACCAATAGATGCTCCAAGTACTGTTGCTAGGTTATACAGTATGAAACAGCTCAAAAAGATGAAAAGAACCAATAGGTATTTTCCCTTAATGATGCCATTTCGTGTATAAGGGGTAGTGCATAGCAGAACAGCACCTTTATATTTCTCTTCTGACATTGAAACCATATTAAATAGAATAAATTCTGCGAATATCACTGTGATTAGAAAGCTGATAAAGCTACCTCCACTGAATTCTAGCTTCGAATAGAGATAGATGGGGCCAACAACTGCAAAAATGAGCATGGGGATGATATATTTTTTGGCAAGAATTAAATCCTTTTTAACAAGATTCAAAACCATTTTGATGTCCTCCTATATAAGCTAGCATTACATTTTCGATAGATGGTCTCTCTACGATGACACCATTCATCTGTTCTAGAATCGCTTTTGGCTTATCTGTAATTCCTTCAAATCCGTATGCTGTTTGGCGCAGCTTTAAGAATAATTTTTCCGTATGCTGATTAATCAAATGATTGTCGCCCTTGATTAAGGCATGGCGGTCTAATAGTTCATCCTTACTCTCATTAAATATGATTCGACCATTATCAATGAGGATAAGAACGTCAGCAATCTTCTCTAAGTCAGAGGTTATATGAGTAGAAAAAAATACACTTTTTCCTTCCTCTTTCATAAATTCTAACAGGATCTCCATTAGCTCACTTCGAACGAGTGGGTCTAGGCCGCTTGTTGGTTCGTCCATGATTAATAAATCGGCATGATGAGAAAGAGCCAAGGTAATGGCAAACTTCATGCGCATCCCTTTTGATAGATGAGAAATTTTTTGATCTAATTTTAATTGAAATCGCTTGATATATTGGGAAAATACTGATTCATCCCAGTTACTATAAGCAGGGGCTATGATACTTTTCATTTCTTTTAATGTCATTTCCTCATAGAAATAACCCTCATCCAAGACTATTCCAATCCGATTTTTTATTTGTTGTTCATGTTTTTCTATGTCTTGACCGTTAAAGCGTATAACTCCTGAATCCTTTTTATAGAGTCCGAGTATTGTTTTTATCGTACTAGTTTTCCCTGATCCATTCGTGCCAATAAATCCAGTAATACAATTTTCTTGTAAGGAAAAATTAATATGATCCAGACTAAAACTGTCTAATTTCTTGGTTAGATGATTCACTTCTAAAACATTTTTCATTGTTCTTCATCCTCTTCAAAAAGTATATCCATCATGGCATATAGTTCTTCTTTCTGAATCCCTAGGTTTTTTGCCATATGCCATACCTCTGATAATTTTTTTTCTACTAGGTGCTTTTTCGTTTCCATTAATATATCTACATTTTCTGATGCCACGAATGAGCCTCTACCTGCTTGTGTTACAACAAAACCTTCCTTTTCTAATTCCTCATAGACTCTTTTGGTTGTAAGTACACTAACCTGGAGATCATTTGCTAATGAACGAATGGAAGGAAGCTGTTCTCCTGGCTTTAATTCTTCACGAAGAATAGCCGATTTAATTTGCTCCTTTATTTGCTGATATAATGGTTGACCAGAATTATTTTGAATAATAATTTTCATGAGTGTACTCCTTGTTATTCTAACTGTATATTATGATAATACACAGTATACACAGAGTCAACATGCATTACACTTTTAGTAGCGATTAACTGGTGTAAGAAGAGATTTTGCTGAGCTTGTTTATCGTACGGCTAATACTAAAATTATAATTGTAATTTTATGTAAATTAATATAATGTATGGTTATTTAAAAGGTACAATGTGTTAATGACTATCTGTTGAAAAAAGATTCATGGAGTTAGTATAGTCTCATGGACACCTCTTAGTTAAATCCTTACAATGAAAACAAGAGGAGATGAGGAACACAAAAAAACGAACAAGAGATACAATGAAGATTTTAAAAGAACAGTGGTAGATCTTTATCACTCTGGTTACTCTGTAAAGGAATTATCTAGCGAATATGGTATTTCAGAAGTTACTATTTACAAATGGATCAAAGAATTTACTCCTCTCGGGAAGCAGGACAATCTATTGCACCTAAAGAGATTGCTGCTATGCAGAAGGAAATGCTTCGATTGAAACAGGAAGTTGAAGAAATGAAAGGGATAGGTAATAATTGGAATGTGATTCGAGGGATGGTTATTAAAATGCATCTCACAAAAAGATATAATGATAATACACTGGAGAAGCTCTCCCAAAAAATCATGGAGGTTTCACAGGACGAAAGATGCTTTGCCGTACCATTGCTTGAGTAATATAATCGTCTCCTGTTAGAAAAGAAAGAATAAGCTAGAGAGTTTGAATATTAGAAAAGAAAACCCACAACAGAAAGGAAACATCAGGCATGATTTATGAGCTTCCTGTTCAACAATACGATCGGATTACGGATATTTTTCGCGAACAAATCAATCATCCTATTATTTGGGGAATCATTAATGGAAATAACCAAGGAAAAGTATATGTAGATGATACAGAAAAACCAAAAACAGCATTGATATGGGCAAGATTTGAAATATTTATACTTGGTGGAGACAAGGAGAACGAATCATTTAACAGAAGCCTTGAGTCGTTTATTCGGGAGAGGATTGCACCAGAGAGTTTGCAGATTGGTGACATTGCTTTTCAGCTAGAGTTCGCAGGGGCGAATACGGGTGAAGGAACAGTGATTGATAGGCTGAAAAGCTATTTGCCAAAAGCTTATGGACGTTGTGCTTTCACATTTAATGAAGCGAGGTATCGAGAGCTTGGAAAATGGCATGATCAGATTCCCTTTGGCTACTCTGTAGAAAAAATTACTCCGGAATTAATGGAGAGGGACAAAGAGGGCGTTATTCGAGAAGAGCTGGAGAACTTCTGGGTCTCTCCAGAGGTTTTTTTCGAGAAGGGTATTGGCTATTGCACCATGCAAGGGGATAAAGCAGTTAGCAGTTGCCTTTCTGTTTATGCAAGTGAAGGAAATATTGAGATCGGCATTAACACCTACGATAGGAAACATCGGAACAAGGGATTGGCAACACTGGCTGCTCGCGCTGTGCTGGAGGAATGTCTTCAACGGGGGATCACTCCGCATTGGAAGACAGAACATTTCCGTTATGCGTCCATAAGACTTGCAAATAAGTTAGGCTTTGAAAACCGTCGGGATTACATGGCGTACTATTTCTTTTATCGAGAACAAGATAATCTTGTCAGCAGTGCTTATTACCAGCTAAAAGAGTTTGGCGATGTCGTTACAGCCAATGACTATGTTAGAAGAGCAAAAGGTATGGGGGAACTGGAAGACTGGCATTGCTTTCTCATCGCTTGTGGCTTTGCTGTGAGTAAAGACACGACTACTGCTCTTTCCTATTTAGAACGAGCCATTGACAAGGGCTGGAGTGATACAAGCGACGTGAAATTTGAAAATGACTTGAAAAATTTGCATGGGCTAAAAGAATGGGAGATTCTGACCAAAAAGTTGTTTTTAACTGAAGATGAATAACGGTACCGGTTCTTAAAATAATGATTGAATTGCACTTTGAAATTTTTCAAGAAAAGAATGGGCTCTTGCTCCCACGTAGAATACGTGACGAATTTGTTTAAACAAGATACCATTGAGAGAATGGTGAATCACTTTTTTGCGATTATAGAGCAGATACTTCGAAATCCAAGCATCAGCATTTCTGATATAGAGCTCCTAACGCAAGCAGAGAAAGATAAGATTCTTTATCAGTTCAACAATACCAGAGAGGAGTATCCAAAAGATAAACAGGTTCATCAATTATTCGAAGAGCAAGTAGGACGCAATCCGAAGCAGATCGCTCTTATCTTTGAAAATCAGACATACACGTATGAGTTTGTGAACGAACGGGCGAACCAATTAGCGAGAAAATTACGTGGCTTAGGGATTGGAAAAGAAGATGTGGTAGGTTTACTTTTTAACCGTTCGGTAGAGATGATTCTAGGGATTTTAGCAGTGATGAAAGCGGGTGCTGCTTATGTAGCAATCGATCCTGATTACCCAGCGGTACATGTACACTACATTCTTGAAGATAGCAAAACACAGGTTTTACTAACGGAAACCAAGCATACCGATACGATTGCTTTTACGGGGCCAATTCTTGATCTTATCGCTGAATCAAATGGACATCGAAATCCTAAGCGTATCCTCCGTGCTCTTGAGTCTTATCATGTAGCACTTATCAACTTTGTTCCATCCATGTTTAAAGTATTCCTCAATTCGATTCACGAAGAGTCAATTGAGGTTCTCAATAAGTTGAAATACGTCTTGGTAGCGGGGGAAGCAATCTCGCACGACGTCGTCGAGCAATTCTCCTCTCTTACAAGGAATGTAACACTTGATAATCTCTATGGTCCTACAGAGGCAACCGTCATCGCCACAAGCTTTCCGCTGAGAAACGCAGGAGAGTATCATCCATTGCCGATTGGCAAACCGATCCAAAACGTTCAAGTTTATGTGATGAATGAGTCAATCCAATTGGAGCCAATCGGGATCGTAGGGGAATTATATATTGCTGGTGCAGGTGTGGCGAGAGGCTATTTGAATAAGCCAGAGTTGAATGAACAGACGTTTTTTGCTAACCCATTTGTAGCCAATGAGAGGATGTATCGGACAGGGGATTTAGCAAGATGGTTACCTGACGGAAATATCGAATTTTTAGGCCGAATGGATCATCAGGTGAGAATCCGTGGATACCGTATTGAATTGGAAGAAATCGAAACAAGACTTCGCTCCTATGAAGGGATAGCTGACGTTGTGGTACTAGATAAAGATGATTCACTTGGAAATAAACAGCTAGTAGCATACATCATTACCACAAATTCAATCAATATGAGTGAGATTAAGGAACATTTGAGTAAACAGCTTCCAAGCTACATGATTCCAGCTCATTTCATGACACTGGATACACTTCCCATAACGACCAGTGGAAAAGTAAATCGACGTGCACTTTAGGATGAAGTTCTACTTTTACCACCTAGGAACCAAGAAGGAGAAGAACCCCAGACTGTATTAGAAATGAAGCTTTTGGAAATTTGGAAACGTGTCTTGAAAGTTGAACAAGTAGGGACAAACGAGGATTTCTTTGAGCTTGGGGGAAATTCATTACTTGCTGTTACTCTTGACTTAGAGATGGAGGAAGAGGGATTAATCTCCGATGATCTGGTTGTCTATGAACACCGAGCGATCCGAGCATTAGCAGGATTTATCGAACAAAAGCAACCAACCAATGGCGAAGTTGAGACGCCTATGGAAAAATAAAACCTGAGGGCACAAACGATTATTACCTGTTTGTGCCCCTTATTTTTTATAATGTCATATGTTCGCAAGCTATGTTTTTCTTTGTTAAAGTCGATAACATAAAAATAAGATCATCCGATGTAAATGAAAAAATTGTTTTTTTATTGATGTTACAAAATTACATTTGAACACTACCAAAATACCGTGTATACAGCACGGTATTTTATTATGAATTGATACTAAAAAACTAGAATTTCCTTGTACGAAAAAATAAAAAAATTATAGATTATCAGAAATATAAATGTTATTCTCATAAAAGGAAATATTTGGTGGTTGTTTTTATAAATCAATTCTTAAATACGGTATAAGAGCGTTCTCAATTGTTTCTCTTCTATCTATATGGTCTGATGACTATCAAAACAAAATTTGTAAAAAGGAGAGTAGATATCATGAAAGTACATAACAAATTTGTGGCTTCTGTTTTAACGCTGTCCGTTTTAGGTGGTTTAATGGTGGTACCATATTCAGTAGTTGCAAATCCAAGTATCCCAGAGACTATGGAACCAGGAACCATTGTTACGTATGATGAAAATAATGAAATGATTGTCCATAAGTACCAATTTAATAATAATAATGCAAAGCGTTCAGCTCTTATTAAAGAAAATAGGCAAAATCTAAAACTCCTTGAAGAAGAAACGGCAATTTATGAAAAAGTGAAAAAAGATGCAGAATCGTTGCCTGTTTTTTATGTCGACGAGCCAGTATTACCGAAACCTGAACCTGGAATGACTATTTATTATGATGGAATGGGGTTACCTACAAAGATCGTTGATGCTAAAGGCAACTTAGTTGATACCGAGTCCAAAGCCGCTGCTTCTTGGACCCCTCCGAAAAATGGTGTTTACATTTATGGTAAGGATGATAATAAACTCACCATCACAGATAGCTATGTTCAAGGTGAAGGATGGGTATCATGGTATGATGGAATGGGCGAAAAAGGATCGGACAGAAAAGTATTAAAAGAAAAACATTGTGCTACAAAAATGAAATATGACAGACCTGCATACAATACGAAGATCAAAGTGAGGAACTTAAAAAATGATATCGTTGACTATGTATATAAGGCAGATGTTGGTGGCCTTCCTAATGCAGTCCTAGATATCATGCCTGATAAAATGGAAGATGACTTTGATTCTCCCGTAGACAGAAAAAAGAAAACTGGTCGATTTCAGGGAAGGACCTACTACGAAAAGTAGAACAGCTGCTCTTCTAAAATAGCTCATACCAAAAATGTTACTTATAACTGATTGATAAGTGTCGAGTTATTTTACGACACTTTTCTCTTTTTCAAAATAAAATGTAGTGTTATTTGTTATATAGGAGGGAGCCAAAAATGAAAAAAATCTTAACTACCTTCATTCTTGTCGTATCTGTAGCGATCAATGCCTGTACTCCAAATACAAGCACCACCAACACTTCGACTGTACCGTCTTCTGACTCAAATGCTGAAAAACATAACCAATCTGAATATTTTTCCCTCACCGTGACAAACAAACAAAATGAAAACCATTTTTATACATACGATATAGATGCAAAAACCATAAAAGAAATGGCCAAAACCCCTGATACTGCTCAATATCCTCTTGGAGCTGTTGATCTAAATACTAAGTCACTCTATTATTCCGAACGTGATTCTACAGGGTCTGACCAACTGGTAAAACTCGATCTAGCTACGAAAAAGAAGGAGAAATTAACCACCAATTTATTTGCAATCAATTATATTATCCCAGTGGGAAATCAAATAATTATAGCCGCTGCCGAAAAAACAAAATCAGCGGTCCAATTAGCTTCATATAACCTACAAACAAAAAAACTATCATTTTGGGTTCCTCCAAATGATGATGATACTTCAGTAAAACATCTAATGTATAATCCATATACAAAAAAGCTGTATGCTACTCTATATTCTAATCAGGAAGATGAAACACTTACCAGAAAAGCAGCAAAAGAACAAGCACCTGACATTGATGCAGCCACTCATCGTGTCGTCGAATACGATATGAATCAAGGAGAACAAAAAAAACCAAGAGAATTATACAAAGCAAAAGAAGTAATCAGATTATTCTCTGTCTCAACAAATACAGAAGTTGCACTGATAAAAAGTGGCTCTAAGGTTTTTAAAGAAAAACAAATGTATCTTTTTTATTTTGATTCAGGCAAAAAAGAGCCACTTGTTATTCCAGAACTAAGTACAATCGAAGAGGCATATTTTGCTTCTGATAAACAAGGTCTTTTCATAAAAGGAAACCTCAAATCGACTTTGAACAATAATGATATAACCGAAGATGGTCCACCGAATGGACTATTCTACTTTGATCTTAAGACTCATAAAATTAACGAAATATATTCAAAGTCCGACAGCTATATAAATAATTTCATACTGCTAGAAAACTCATCTAAGTAGCAGGGAGATTGATTGGGAACCCGTATTTGTGTAAGTGTTAGGATGGCTCTCCTCATACATACAAGTAGTCCTCACCATATTTAAGGTGAACAGGGCTATTTTGTGTTGTCATTTATAGCTTTCTTAGGATGAAACAGTAGGTCTGTTAGTTTAGTGGGACAAGCGTGCACTTATTATTAAAGTGAGTTCATTTCCTTAAAAATTACGCAAACAGGAGGAAACCGTATCATGAAGAAATTAAGTTAAATAGCCCTGATAAATATAAAAAACCCTTGCTAGTGAAAGCACGGGGCGTAGGAATGGGCATCCCTACATGACTGAAAGTTCGTGGGCAACTGATAGAAATCCTTTTTCGGATATGATAGTATATCAGATAAAATTGCTCAGGGAGAACATACATGCGAAAAACCATCTTGATAGTTGAAGATGAACCAATATTGCGGGAGATCATGAAGGATTATTTTATAAATGAAGGATATGAAGTGTTAGAAGCGGCAGACGGAAAAGAAGCACTCACGATTTTTCAGGAAAGTGAAGTACACTTGATTATTTTGGACATTATGTTGCCTGAATTGGACGGATGGACTGTTTGCAAACGTATTCGTAAGACATCCAATGTACCTATCATCATGCTGACAGCTCGTGTCGATGAGGATGATACGATCTTTGGGTTTGAGCTGGGGGCAGATGATTATGTGACCAAGCCATACAGTCCTCCCATTTTATTGGCACGAGCAAAACGGCTTCTGGAGAGTCGCGATGTTTCCGGGCTGGTGGGTGAAGGATTGTCGAGTAGCGGGATTACCATTCATTTCCTGTCCCGAACAGTTACCGTAGAAGGTGTTAAGACCGATTTAACGCACACCGAATTTGAAATTTTAGCTTATTTAATGAGGAATAAAGAGATGATTATCACAAGGGAGCAATTGATCACCAAAATATGGGGGTATGACTTTACCGGCGATGATCGCACCGTGAATAGTCACATTCGTAATCTGCGCTCCAAACTAGGGGAGAAATCAAAATGTATTACCACAGTCGTGCGTTCAGGTTATAAATTTGAGGAGCAAGTATGAAGTGTAGCATTGTATTGAAATTATTTATCTGGACAACGACTTTATGCTTGTTCATTCTTGCTTCCATTTATGTGGGACAGACCGTTTTCTTCAAACAATTTTACATCAATAAAAAAGTGGCGGACGTCCAAGCGAATCTGAAAACATTCGCACAAGAATATGGAAAGAACAACGGGGATGCGCAAGCGATCCAGAGGCTGGAGCAAGAATATTATCGCCAACACAATACATGGATCACCACGGTGGATTATCTGGGAAATATAAATCATGCCGATGATTTTTCCATCGAAGTAAAGCTATTGCCCGATAAGAACCGCCCCTTTTCCAATCAGACGCTTATTATTCCGTTATATGGGTTCCTAAATATTGAGGAAATTCATCAAGGAAACAGCTTTCTTCATACAGGAGCGATGGTTACCATTGAAGGAATCAAGAAAGATAAGGCGGTTGTTCCTTATCGACTTGGGGTGGAATGGGGGAAGGTAACTTTTGAAAATAATCAAATCGCTAAAAAAGAGCACGAGATAATTCCAAAATTTCAAGACCAGGAAAAATCGCTAAAAGCTTTCCCATCCATCTACCTTTTTGGAACCATCACCAAGACTCACCTTCCTGTAAAGAACGAAACACCCCGGCTATTATATACAAACCTTGTCTTTATGGACCGGATCAAAGAATTTCAAGCCAATCTTTTACTAAGTCCGGAAAAGATGAAATTGACTATCCCGTGGACGTACCTTGTAGAAGAAAACGATATCAAGTACCAACTGTTTGTCCATCCCATCCAGAACAAGGACGGGAAGCCAGCCTATATTTTTGCTATGACATCGCTACAGCCTGTTGATGAAGCAATCAGCATGATTAAAGAATACTATGTGTATCTCATTTTATTTGTACTGCTCCTCATCTTGTTGAGTTCGTTCTACTATTCGAAGCAGATCGCGAGGCCTTTGCTACGGATCAACCATACGACTAAAAAGATTGCAACCCTAGACTTCTCAGAGAAAATTCCCGTTAAGTCCAAAGATGAGATCGGGGACTTATCGCACAATATTAATATGCTCTCTGATCGGCTACACTCCTACATCGAACAACTGCAGCAAGATATCGAGAAAGAGAAGCAATTGGAAAATACGAGAAAGGAGTTCATCTCAGGAGTATCGCATGAGTTGAAGACTCCACTCAGTGTGATCCAAAGCTGTCTGTCGATCCTAAAAGATGGAGTGGCGAGCCATAAGAAGGATTATTATTTCGATGCGATGGAAAATGAAGTGAGAAAGATGGATATGCTCATTGTGGATATGCTGGATCTTGCTAAATACGAGTCCGGAACGTACAAGATGAAAATGGAGTTGTTTCCATTAGATGTGGTGATTAAGCAGATTTGTGAGAAATTACAGCCAGAAATCGAGAGCAAACAGTTGCATTTGCATACCGAGCTTGTTCCGATCAAGGTAGTGGCCAACCAGTTGCGCATCGAGCAAGTTCTTGTCAATTTCCTGACCAACGCTATTCGTTACACGCCTGATGGGGAAACCATCATGATTTCGATCGGCGCAGAACAGGATATGGCAATCGTTTGTATCGAAAACAAAGGAGCTCATATACAAGAAGAGCACCTTGAGAAAATATGGGATCGATTTTATCGAGGGGAGTCTTCCCGCCATCGCTCCACAGGTGGAACCGGGCTCGGTCTTGCCATCTCTAAAAAGATTTTGGAGCTCCATGACGTACCTTATGGCGTTTTCAATACGGAAGATGGCGTTATGTTTTACTTCCATCTCCACAAGTAAGTATAAGTCAACACCCAAGTGCAGAACCCGCTTCTGCGCTTTTTTTGTTTTCTTTCCGTTTTAGCGTATTCTTTAATCCATTTCGATTTCTTCTGCACTTTATCTTTATCTCTTTCTATTATCATCTCATTGTGAGCAAGAGAATGGAGCCTTGCGGATGTAAGTAAGAGGGGGAAAGGAGTAGGAAGTGATCGTCAAAAAGAAATTTATTTATATGATATTGCCCGTATTTGTCATCTTTATTGTTGGGTTATTATACAGCAATCCTAACAACAGTGATGCAAGCAACAGTTATGTAAACAAGAGCTATGCCAATCCTCAAGTCTATAAGATTGTCATCGACCCGGGGCACGGTGGAAAAGATCATGGCGCAAAGAGCGTAAGTGGTCAAGCTGAAAAGGATTTTACTCTGCAACTGGCACGAAAGGTAAAGGAGTTATTGGAGCAAGATTCGCGCATGAAGGTGTACTTGACCAGAAGCGATGACAGTTTTTTATCCTCGATTGATCGAAAGAGACCGGAATTTGCCAATCAGATGGGCGCAGATTTGTTTCTTTCCATCCATGGGAATACGTATACAGATTCCACTGTTTCGGGTACAGAAACGTACTATTATCGTCCCGAATCTCTTCCGTTTGCTGAGAGCATACACAAGCACGTGATAGAAGCGACCGGATTTCGGGATAGAGGGGTGAAAAAGGAGGATTTTTTCGTTGTCAAAGACACGGAAATGCCGGCAGTACTGCTTGAAGTAGGGTATGTAACGAATCCGATGGAGGAGCAAAAACTGTTGAAAGAAGATTTTCAATATCGCATTGCCACTTCGATTATCGAGGGAATTCAAGATTATCTATCAAACACAAGAGAGGAAGACTGACATGAGAAATAAAACTTTTGCAATTATGCTGACGGGGGTCATCGCATTATCCTTGGCAGCGTGTGGAAATCAGGCAAATGAGCAAGCAATGGGTTCAGTGACTCAAGAAAGCAAATCTGCTCCCACTATAGCAGAGCATTCGTATAAAACCACGTTTCAAACAAGTGTATTTTTAGGGGATTCGATCATGGAAGGACTGTCCTTCCATGATGTTTTGGACGAAGCCAATGTGAGTGCAGGTGCAGGGAAAACAGCCGAATTTGCCTTGGAAGATGTCAACGATCTGGCGAAAAGAAACCCGAAACATGTCTTTATTCAATTGGGATCGGATGACATCCTGTGGCCGACAGATGATCCCCTGAAATACTCGTATAAGCATTACGCAAAATTAATCGACAGCATCAAAGAAAGACTTCCTAAAGCAAAAATAACGATCTTATCGGTAACCCCGGTTACTGTGGAAGCGGAGCAGAAAGAACCCCGTTATCAAAAAATTGCAGAGTACAACAAAGGATTACAAGAGCTTGCTGCCGAGGAAAAAGTAGCGTTTGTCGATTTGTCTCCGATCTTTACCAACAGCCTCGATCTGTATGATAAGGACGGCATCCATTTCAACGAGAAATACTACAAACTTTTGCTGGACTTATTAAAAGGCTACGTGAACTGACATGCTGAAATTTTTAAATGACTGCAGGTTAGGAGGTGACGAGCGTTGGTATTCAGCAGTCTCATCTTTCTATACTATTTTTTGCCGATAACGATTTTACTCTATTTTTTAGTACCCACAGCTCTGAAAAATGTGATTCTCTTTGCCGCCAGTCTGGTGTTTTATGCGTGGGGAGAACCTGTATACGTATTCCTCATGCTCTTTTCAACCGTCTTTGATTATGCAAACGGACTATTGATAGACAACTTCAGGCACCGCAAAGGGATTAGCAGAGCTGTTTTTATCTGTTCGCTTGCCGGAAGCTTGGGCATTCTCGGGTTCTTCAAATATAGCGGATTTGTCGTGGACAATCTCAATCACTGGCTTGGCCTGAATTTGCAAGCTACAGAGCTTCCACTTCCGGTGGGAATTTCATTTTATACATTTCAAACGATGTCTTATATCGTAGATGTGTACCGTAATCGAGTGCCTGTACAAAAAAATATCCTGTCCTTTGGGCTTTACGTGACGATGTTTCCACAGTTGGTGGCAGGACCGATCGTTAGATACAGCGATATTGCCAAGCAACTATCCTTTCGAAAAGTGACATTGGAACGATTCGGCGAAGGAGCGGAATTGTTTATCGGAGGACTTGCCAAGAAAGTGCTGCTTGCGAATAACATCGGTATTCTGTGGACGAATGTGAAAGCGATGCCTGCAGAAGAAGTCACAGTTATTTCCGCCTGGCTTGGAATTATGGCCTTTAGTTTTCAGATTTATTTTGACTTCAGCGGATATTCGGATATGGCGCGCGGTCTAGGAAAAATGTTCGGCTTCGATTTTATGGAAAACTTCAAGTACCCGTACATCTCGAAAAGCATAACGGAGTTCTGGCGCAGATGGCATATTTCTTTAGGCACCTGGTTTCGGGAATATGTGTATATACCCCTTGGAGGGAACCGGGTAGGCATGCTGCGGCAGTTCATCAACTTGTTTGTAGTCTGGTTTTTAACTGGTCTATGGCATGGCGCGAGCTGGAATTTTGTGATTTGGGGATTGTATTTCGGGGTGTTGATCATGATTGAAAAATGGATTCTTTTAAGCTGGCTACAAAAGTCGCATGCCTTTGTCGGGCATGTCTACACGCTTATCATCGTGATCGTAGGATGGGTATTCTTTGAAATCGATCATGTTTCTGACGCCTGGACATTCATCCAAACGATGTTCGGATTCGGTTCGCATGGTGTTTCTGATGATCAATCGTTTTACTACCTGTCCAGCAATTTGATTCTTTTGCTTTTGCTGGCCTTGTGCGCAACACCATTTCCGAGAAAGGCTGTTTTGTACGTGAGAGAAAAATTCCATTGGGCAGGAGGTATTGCTGTTTTTACTATGCATTTCCTTTTCCTGCTTCTGACCACTGCTTTCTTGGTCAATGATACGTACAATCCTTTCTTATACTTTCGATTTTGAAGAAGGTGGTTTTTCTGAACAGACCTAATCATTGGTATCCGAACATACTTGCGATCCTGTTGATCGTTTTTTTATGCGGCATGTTGTTATGGAACCTTTTGACTCCAGATAAGCTCTTTTCGGAATCGGAAAACCGGAGCTTGGAGCAGCTAGCGAGTTTTTCCTCACGCAATCTGATGTCGGGAAAGCTTGCTTCCAATGTAGAGAAGTACATTGCTGACCAATTTGCGGCAAGGGATTTTTGGATCGGTTTGAAAACGGATGCGGAACGAGTTATCGGGAAAAAGGAGAGCCACGGGGTTTATTTGGGTAAGGACGGATTTTTACTGCAAAAATTTATTCCGCCAACAGACGA
This sequence comes from Brevibacillus laterosporus LMG 15441, assembly GCF_000219535.2. NCBI lineage: Bacteria > Bacillati > Bacillota > Bacilli > Caryophanales > Paenibacillaceae > Brevibacillus > Brevibacillus laterosporus. The sequence goes on along the minus strand of NZ_CP007806.1, from coordinate 3,341,453 downwards.
GAATCTGAAGGAAAAGGTAGCAGCAATCCATGCCTTCGATGATGCCACCCCCGATCTTCGAAAATACGTGATGCTTGTTCCCACGGCACAGAGTGTGTTGGCCGACAAGCTCCCTTCCAATGTCTCGGATAATGGCGAGCTTGTGTCCAGAGGCAAGGTCCAACGATCTCTTCGTGAAAATATTCATATTATTGATGTGTATCCAGCGCTTTTTGCCAATCGGGAGCAATCCATTTTTTATAAAACGGATCACCATTGGACTACCAATGGCGCTTACTATGCCTATCAGGTGTTGGGTAAGCAGATGGGGTTTGAGCCGAAAATAAAAGAAGATTTCCGTATTGAAACAGTGACGAATGACTTCTACGGTTCCCTGTATTCCAAGAGCGGTTACAGACACATGAAGCCCGACAGCATTAAGCTATATTTACCAGAGGATAACGGTAGAAACAGCGTAGAATATGTTGACGAACAGCAGCGGTCGGACTCCCTGTATGTGATGGATAATCTGAAGAAGAAGGACAAGTACACCGTTTTTCTCAACGGGAACCACGGCCTGATCAAAATAGCAACGAGCAATCGGAAGGGCAAAAAACTGCTGGTTATCAAAGATTCCTATGCCAACAGCTTTCTTCCCTTTTTAACACAGCATTTTCAAGAAATATATGTCATCGACCTCAGATATTATGAGGGAGATATCAAAAAGCTTATACAGGAACAGCAGATTCACGACATGCTGTTGCTATACAATGTCCAGACGTTTTTTGAAGATCCGTCTATCCAGGCCTTAACAGAACAGGAGGAGGAGAGAGGGGAGTAGAATGGAAGGAATTTATTCTAGCATAGGTTGTGGTTGCAGGAAATGGTTGTGTTTATTCCTTGCTTGCACAATTGTGTTTTGTGCGATGACGGGATGTTCTAGTGAGGGAGAAGATACCCCCATTCATACAGCGATCGAGGTCGGAGAACACATCAAGCAAGCCGTGAATTTGGAAAAAATGAAGCAAGGTGATATAGCTAAGCTGCAAAAGCTTTATCACATTGCTCCTGAGGAGGTCGAGGACTTTATCCTATTTACCTCTTCATCTAATGTTGAGGCGGACGAACTCTTGGTACTGAAAGTGAAAGACCTGAATCAGGTGGATGTCGTCAAAGAAAATGTGCAAAAACGAATTGAGGCCCAAACCCTCAAATTCAGAGACTATCGCCCGGAAGAATATCATCTCGTTGAAAAACATGTTTGGAAGGTGAAGGGCCAATTTGTTCTGTTTGTGGTTTCCAAGGAAGCCGATCAAATTGATCGTGCATTTGAAGAGGCTTTTCAATAATGAATGACCAATGTCTACTTTAAGGGGTGCACTTCAATAGGTTTATGGTTAGCATAGGGCTTTTTTTATTTTTTGATCATAAATAAGGAGATGAAATTATGAAAATTAGTGAGATTGCCAAACAATGTGATGTTGTACACGAGCTGTTTTTAAACATTAAAGAAAATCGCAAAAATCTGTTCAATATCTATTTCCCTGATCTAACGTAAATTGACTGAAATAATGAAAGGTGGTAACATTCTGAATAATTGTGGAAAATTACAGAAATAGGGGGTCGTTTGATGAAAAAATATATTATATTTGGAGCTAGCAAAGGTTTAGGAGACGCTTTTGTTAAAGGCTTACCCAGTTCTGGTGATCAGGTATGGATTGTGTCCAGAAGCAGGCCCAGAAGCTTAGACTTACATGACGGAGTTCAGCGAATATGGCTGGAAGCCGATTTATCGCAACAAAATAAAATAAAAATGATTACGGATACTCTTCAACATGAAAGAATTGATGTCCTGATATACAATGTTGGGGTGTGGGAAAAAGAAGGGTTTGAAGATCATTACGACTTCGAACAGGACGATCCAGAAGATATTGCTACTATCATTCATACAAACATAACATCCACGATTACTTATATCCAAGCCTTGTTGCCAAATCTAAGAAGATCAGAAAGTGGGAAGATCATCCTAATTGGATCGACTGCTGGGTTAGATAATACAAATAATTCTCAAGTATCTTTTGTGAGTTCTAAATTCGGGTTGCGAGGCATAACCAATGCTTTGCGAGAACATGTCAGAAAAGATGGAATTGCTGTTACTTGCATCAATCCAGGTGAACTAGCAGCAGAAATCCCATATGAGGCTGGTGCCGAAAAAGCGATTTCTGAATATAACGGCACACGAATTCCAGTTCAGGATATTGTCTCTTTAGCCAAATGTGTTGTGAACTTGTCAAAGGTTTCGTGTGTCAAAGAAATTCATGTACCAGCTATGACAGATTTAAATGCCTGACTCGATCTAACACGATAAATCAATACATGAATAGCTTTAATTTTTTTGGTAGCAAAACACATCTAAAATACATCGTAATCTTGTAAATTAAGATCGCGACATCAGCGTGATCTTTTTATTTTCATGCTTTCTTTTGGATAGGACTATGGTTTTCCGGCGGATCAGTAGGCGGTGGTTTTTGGGGCATGTACGAGAGTGAATTGAAAAGCTCTCCTTCATTTAAAAGGAGAGCTTTGTAGAGCCTATCTTCTATAAACTTTATACACTATTTCATCTTCTCCATCGAGAAGCAATTTAATATAACCACCGGTGAACTGGGAATCAGCTCTCATGTACCATGTTTGATTATAGGGATTTTTATATACCTCTAAATGTGAGTTGCCTGATATCACTACATATGAAATATTACGCATAGAATACAAAGGCACTGGTTGTCCACCTGGAACTACAAAAAGATCTCCAGTTCTTATTTGTGCTTTAACAATCTGCTGCTCTTGAGCGGAATCTAAAGTAGCCGCAGACGCGAAACTACCGCCAAATCCACTCATAAGTCCTAAGGCTAGGGCACCAACAACAAATTTTTTAAACATTTGCCTCAACTCCCTAAAAATTATTTTTTGTTACAACACAAATAATTCTTTGGTAGAAAGGAATATCCTTCCATATATGGTTAAGTTAACAATTTGGACACAAAGATTTATTGTTATTTCAACATATGGTACAAACATAAAAATCGAAAATATTTTATTGCACGAGTGAGAACCTTCTTTTATAGCTTCGTTTAACTAACGCCTTCATGGAGATCAACGAATTAACAGAGAAAAATACTGCTATGTAAAACAATTAGCAGCCTCCTTTTTCTACTGTTGATCCAATTTTATAGGATGGTGCTAGTGAAAAATCCATTATTCTCTCCTACATAAACAAAAATAAATTAGAAATATGCAGTGAATTGACTAGAAAATTTTTTTGCGATAACATTTGATTGATTGTTCGAAAAATTGATTATTGAATCGAAAATTCAAGGGAGAGCTTTTATGTGAACAAAAGAAGTGAACAAAAGTAGAGAAGCACAGCAACATGAATGAAGAAGAGAAGCGATCGTTCATTGCTTACGCAAGACGTGATTTAAAGTAGGCTCATCATACATAAGTAGGTGAAAATAGATGACAGCATCAAAGATATCATTGAATGAACAAAAAACAGTTGTTGGATACACCAAAATGATTGGTATTTTTTTATACGGTGGATTCGGAATAGTAGGGGTAGTTCTTGGTTTTTTTCTTCCTCAAATAGCGGCATGGGCTTTAACACTTCCTTGGGTCCCATTCAGAGGAATTTTAAAACTCATCAATTCCTTTCAAGGATTCTGGCCTACTATCGTGTTGGCAGTGATTGGTTTACTTGCTGGTTTGGTGTTTGCTTACATAGTTGTTAAAGAATCTCTTATCCTAACGATTACGAATCAGGAAGTACAGTTAGAGAAGGATGAGTATAAGCAGACGATTGCCTTAAAAGATATTGATACAGTTTTCTTGGATGGAAAACAATTGGTCATGCTCGATAAATCAGGATATGAGCTTGTACGAGAACAAAGCGATGAATCAGCTATCAAAATAAGTAATGCCTTTCAGAAGCATGGTTATCCTTGGTCTTCAGAAGGGGACCCGTTTAAAGACGAGTATCGGCGCTGGGTCCTTGATACCCCCGATATATCACCATCTGCCAATGCTCTAATGAGGGCGCGAGAAATGGCTTTAGAGAAGAAAGAAAAGGAAGATATCAGAGACTTTCGCAATGAACTTGCAAAGCTTGGCTACATTGTACGCGACGAAAAAACAAGACAATACTGGCGTAAAGTACATAAGGATATACAGAATCACTGAGGGCTTTTATCTAGTGAAGAAAGTCGTTTTCTATGAATGTAGAAGACGACTTTTTTGTAAACCTAATCGTTGTATTTTTACTATGTGTTGACCTGCTATGACCCAAGTAAAATGAACTAATTTGTATATGTAAACTCTCTATTTTATGTAGTTACTAGCTTGTTGGCTTTTCACTACATCGAATCGAACGGGGAAGTTGTTAAGAAGGTACATGCTTCTCTAAAGCCGGGTGGTGCTTTCATTTTTCAGTTGAGCATCCTATAATTTACTTCGTGAAATAAACAGGATTGGCACCTTGATAGAAAAACCAAGTCGTGCTGGTCAGCAGTATTCCTATCATCATAAATGACAAATCTGGCTCGCTTTACATAGGGTCTGGGAACTTAAGGGAAAACAAAAAGAGTTCAATGGCGTAGTATATTTTTTGCGAAGATCTTACTCTGTTCTCAGACGATTTACATCAATCTTAATAGAAAGTAATGTTAGTTGCACTAACATAGCTCTGGTAGGTGATTTAAGAGGATGTGCTGCTCACGTTCTATATCATGTTATGTGGAATAAGCTAGAGCCTACTCTTTTTACTGCCTATTTACTGGTAATTCATTACGGTAATTTTATTGTAAGAAAAGTGAATGCTATTTAAATCAGAAGTTTTTAAATTAACTAAAAGTAAACGTTTGCTAATAAACAAGCTATAATGAGGGCGTATTATCATTCTTCATCATTTGAAAACTAGATTTTTGGCATTATTTCATACTAAACCTGATTAAAAGGAAGTTGATATCATGGAGATTCTTAAGGGTACGATATTACTATTATTTGTACTAAGTCTGTTTTCCCTTTTTAGTTTTAAAGCACCCAATGGAATGAAGGCTATGGGGGCTTTAGCAAGTGCGGCAGTTGCTAGTTTTTTAGTTGAAGCTTTTCAGCTATATGTTGGTGGCGATTTAATCGGTATACCATTTTTAAAGGAGGTTGGCCAATCTTCCGGTAGTCTCGGCGGAGTAGCTGGTGCAACTTTGGTTGCTTTAGCGATGGGTGTATCACCTGTTTATGCTATGCTTGTAGGGGCTTCTGTGTTAAATTTTGGATTGCTGCCTGGATTTATTGCCGGTTACCTTATATCATTTTTAGTAAAACAAATTGAAAAACGCGTACCAGAAGGATTAGATTTAATTGCTTGTATTGTAATTGCGGCACCATTAACAAGATTAATTGCAAAAGGAATGGACCCGATTGTAACAGTAACATTGAAGCAGATCGGTGCAGTTATTACATCATCAACTGATGCCAATCCAATTATTATGGGAATTATTCTAGGTGGAATTATTACAGTCGTTGCAACTGCACCGTTAAGCTCAATGGCATTAACAGCATTGCTCGGATTAACAGGGCTACCGATGGCAATTGGTGCCTTGGCGGTAACAAGCTCATCCTTTATGAACTATGTTTTCTTTAAACGAATGAAACTCGGAGATAAGCGTACAGTAATTGCCGTTTCGATTGAACCATTAACGCAAGCGGATCTCATTTCAGCCAATCCAATACCGGTATATATAACGAACTTTATTGGTGGAGCAACGGCGGGAATTATTATTTCAATGTTTGATCTGATTAATAATGCAACCGGAACAGCAACGCCAATTGCAGGGCTTATGGTTATGTACGGGTTTAACGATCCAATGAAAGTGACATTATGTTTCTTATGTATTATGGTATCTGGTATTCTTTCAGGATATATTGGCTCACTGTTATTTAAAAATTACCCAATTCGTACAGCAGAGCAAATTCGTGGTACGGACGGAAAAGCAATAGATGCGGCAGCTTCGTAAATGAATGGGTTAAAATCGGACCAAAATACTAGTAGTGCTTCATGCAACAGATAACGTGGACCTGAAGCAGCACTAACAGGTCGTAGTGCAAGAAGGGAATTTTTACATGGGCACATACGAAAACAAGGCAATTACACGTAAAATCAAGTCGATTAACCGATGTACAGGATATCCTTTCCCTTTAAGTATATTCGTGCGATGAGATGAGACTTACAGTTTTTATAGACGAAGTTACGCTAGTAAGCCAGTTGAAATTAACTCAATTAGGAGGTTGTCCCTATCATTTTATTCCTTCTTTTCATAGTATGTAGCATACTCTTGGAAACAAGGTGAAAATATGGTAGAAGTTACTTGTATAAATGAAGTAAATGGCCAATTTTTCCTAGTTGTCACGCTGCTGGTGTGACAATTCGAACACCTATTAATGAAGCATTAGCAAACTTTCTGCTATCGCTAGGTGTACCGAGCTGCACATAAATTTGGTTTAACTAATTCTTGCTTAAAAAAGACAGAGTGAAGGAATGATTGTTTTGGGACAAGTGCTCCAGAGATAGAAGGAGGGGTTGTCCCTTTTTTTATCCGCAGCTTGTTGCCGTGTGAAGTGGCTTCAAGCATTTTCCATCCTGCTTTAATAAAATAGGTTTTATTATAAGCAATTATAGGAAGCAGAAAAACGGGGTAACAAAACGTGTAAAGGGGCGCGCTATTTCCTGGGACATAAGTATGAGTAAAAATGTGGGTGATAGGGAGGCTCTTTACGTATAAATAGATCGTTTCGTCTGGGAGTTAACTTAGGTGGTATTACTTATGCAGGCATGATAGAGGCTTATAAATTACTAAGAAAACCATTCTCGGACTTTATAAGAGAATACACCCCTTCAGCAGTCAATGGAAAACCTTATGGGTTACCGCTGAGCGTTAGGGGTGCATAGATTACGGAAAAACGGGTTGAAGTCTATTTAGTTGGTAATAGAATCTAATTTACTCTTCAAATCAGTTACGTATTCAACGATTTCGTTGTCATTTAATTGTTGCATTGTTTCATAATGGTTATACATTGTTTTTACATCTTCTAGCCAAGTTTGATATTCTTCTTTTTCTTGGCTGCGGCTACTTGTTACTAGTGAATCCAGGATAGCAGCATCTTGTTTAGTAACATGACTGAGATTACCTACAATCGTATTAAAAAACTCTACTACTTCTTCCTTATCCATTTTGTCTGATTTTTTTAATAGACGATCCAGATCAGATAGAGACTCATCTAAATCAATTAATTTTTCTATCATATCTTCTTTTAGACCCTGTCTGTCTAATTCTCTTGCTGCTGTATTGACATTTTCTGCAAGGTGGCTCGGAAGTAACGTTGCTTCTACTAGTAAATTTGTTTGTTTAACGCCAGACTTTTTCGTGTATTCGTAGGTGTCAATTTTATCAATTCTGTAAGAAGAACCTTTATCTATGATTAGTTCGGATTCTCCTTGATAGGTGGCAAGATCACCAAAAATATACGCAGCATGCGTTCCTTCTGGAATATTTATTTTAACTAAAACTGTTTTCGCATCAAACGATTCACTAAAATGGTTCGCTACTGAGGTACTAAGGAAAGCTTTTTCTTCTCTAATGGAACCTTCTAGCTGATTTTTCAATTTCTCTACAACATTTTCGTTTTTAAAATTAGTTGTTATGTCAATGCCTAGCGCATCTTTTCCCACTTTTCTATAGACAGTTCCTGCTTCTGAGAGAGGGGACTTAGCTAAAGCCTTTGACATATCTCTTACTTCTTTAATCTTATCTAAAGGCAAATCGTTCTCTCGTAGTCCTTTGTTGATCGTTTTATAATTTTGCGTGGTATATAATTGGATGGCAGATTTTTGTTCAGGCTTGAGTTTTTGACTATAATCCTTATACATTTCTTTGTACCATGTGTCAGCCGCTGTTACGTTTTCCTCGAAGTCTTTTCGCTCTGGCTGTTTTTCTGGTGCATCTACGCTCTTATTTATTTCTTCAAATCCATTTTTATTCATTTCATCCATGTACTTGAACATTTCAGGCGCATAAGTCTTTAATACCGGCTGATAGGTTGGTTCATAATAATATGAAAAGGCTTGTGCAAACACTTCGCGAAAGCCATCGATGTGTTCTTTCACATATTCGGAATCAAACTTCCCCTCATGAGTTGGTAAATGGGATAGGAGTAATGCGCTTGCATCCTCGTCTGCTTGTACACGATCTAAAGCATCTATAAATGCTTCATTGACAAAAGTTTTTTCTTCAAACGTATCACGAGCGATTGCTTTTCCGAATTCATAATAAACCTCTTTGCTTTTTGTGTGGCTATCCGAAAACTCTTCCGTATGAATAATCAGAGCTGGTTCCTTCCCACCAATTGAAAAGACAACATGAGAATCTAAGGATACTTCATTTCCTTCGCTATCTTTTATATTTTTGTCTTTTTCACTGATTTTTTCGACTAAAGGATTTTCCGCAATACTTTTTTCGGTCAGATGAATTTTTCCTCCCGCTTTTTCATACATTTCCAATGCTTCTGGTGGAAGTTTTTTTAATAGTTCTTGGGTATCTTCTAAGCGTCGCTCATCTTCCTTGTTACCTTCTGCTTTTACAATTCCTTTTATGACTTCCTTCATTCTTTCTTCTCTGGCTTTTTTCTCTCGCTCTTTCTTTTCTTTATCTTCTTTGTTTTTCTTTTCTTTATCCTCTTTCTTTTTATTTTCTACATCATGTATTCCATTTGCTGCATAAGTAATATGGGAAAACGCTGGAGAAGCGGCTGTTAAAGCTAACAGCATAGTAGTTGTACTCAAGACTTTCAACATTTTATTTCTGTGTGGCATCTAAATTCCTCCTTACAGGTAGTAAATCTTAAAAGATAATAGTGTGTTGAATAGGCAGTAAAAAATAGATCATCGTCTATCTATGTGCGCTACAGTAGAAGAAAAAAACCCTCTTTTTTAGTAAGTCTAATATGTGATTACTATGTAAAAGAGGGCTATTTTTGATATCTATGGTATAGAGAGAGGAGAATGTATCAACTTCGTGTTCATTTCATTGTCCAATATGAACGACAACTTAACTTTCTTTCACTAGTTTTACTTCCCACTTTTGATTATCAGTGCCTTTGTAATCTCGTACCTGAATGTTGGACCCGTCTGAAGTGTTTGAACCATCTACATCTAGCACTTTAGTAAGGTCTTTCTTATTTTTTAAGATATAGAAGTCATTATCAATCCATTCAGGAATCCAAAAATGTTCGGGTTTCCCTTCAAACGCTGTAGCAAATACATTAGTGGAATCCTGATAAGCATTCCAAGCCATAATTTTATCGTTATTTTCTACGCTGCGAATCACATAGGCTTGATGAGAGTCATCATATTCTAACTTCCATTTTTGATTATCCTCATTGTTCTTTTCCCACACTGTGATATTATTATCGCTTTTATTCCAATCAACTAGACTTGTATTCTTTAATGCTGTTTTAATTTGATAGGTTCCATCCTCAATTACTCTGTTGGGTACTAATGCACCATTTTCATTAAAATAATATCTTTTCCCATCTATCATTTGCCAACCAGTTTGCATCACGCCAAATCTATTGTAATATTTTTCTCCATCAAATTCTTCCCAACCAGATACCTCAACTTCATCAATAGGTTCATCATTATTCGGCTTGATTAGAATATTCATTCGAGCATGCAGTTGGACGTCATAGATATTTTCTGATTCCATATCTTCTAATTGTTTTTCTATATTTTCAGCAGTTTCTTCATCAAATACCAATTTAAACTCATCTATACTTTTATTGTCGTAATATAAGGTTCCATCCTTGTCCTCAAAACCAAAAGCTAATTGGAGCGCTTCTCCTAATGTAACATCTGGCTTCGTTTGTTCGGTGTAGTCGTCAGGATCAACAGCAGCTACTCGTCTTTCTGTCTCTGAATCATCTGTTTTTAAGATCAATCGAGCAGTAGTTTCCTCAATTTGAGGGATAATATGACTCCATTGCTTCTCTTTATCAACTGATACTAATTTTGTTTTAGGATCAATTACTCCTACATAACCGGAAACCTGATTTGTTTGCAAGCGCATTTGCTGTGTTTGCTCTAGTTTATCAAGCTGATCTTTATTGATTGTAATAGGGCTAGAACCGAAATCGTCTTTGGTTTGTAGAGAAATAGCTGCTTGTTCTTTATTTGGATAAAAACGGTTCGGTAACACTACATTTGCTAGTTGGTTTTCTTTTGCTTTAATTGTTGAAATGGTGTCGTTATCTCCTAGCACGAGTGAGGTAGTAGGTGCTGCATCATAAATAGGTGCTGTACCACTATTCACATAGCGGATATTCGCATTAAAATAGGCAGCCTCTCCTGCGTTTAGGCCTAAGGACTTGGACCAGTTTTTCCCTAAACTCTCAGAGCTTGAACGATCAATGGTTACGGTCTGTGAATTGCTGGCGCTCAAATTAGTAGATACACTTCCACCAAAATTAAAGAGGGAAGCGTGGACTTCAGCTCCAACAGAAACCTCTACTGAATTAGTATTGCTTGTGGAAGTACTTCCACTGATTGAACTACTTGTATTCCCGCCATTTTCTAACGTTTCATGTCTATTTTTCGAGATAATAAATTTCTCCATATGAACTTGTAAATTAGGATATGCAGCAAGCAATGGATTTCTCACTTGTACCTGTTTATCAATCATTCCTGATACTTTGGCAAAATCACTATACGGATCGGAAGCGGTACTCCATTTCAATGGAGATGATTTATATTTCGTTAGTGGAGCACCAGATTTCGTGCGTTTTTTTCCATGAACTTTTTCAATCCAAGGCATCAGGATAAGTTTTTTATTCTTAACATCCAAGGTGTATCCCTCAACTTCTAAGGAATCAGGGATGCCGTCACCATCACTATCTTCAACTCCGTCATCAGAAGCTGAAATACTTCTTTTTTTTCTGCTAGATTCATTCTCTGGTTGATTCTTTATGTCAGGAAGCAGTAGATTTCCCTCTGGAATGATTTCTTCCCTTCCTTGTGGAGTAATCCAGTTAAGCTGTAAGCCAAATTCGTTAGCGGAAGCGGATTCTGGCTGATAAGTAATTTTTACTTTATAAAGCTTCCCTTTTTTTAATTCGATTTTTTGCGTAGCAGAGGAGTGATCGATGACTTGTTGATCATCTATCCATAGCATGGTGTGGTCATTATCAGACGTGGAGAACGTATATTCACCTGATTTTTCTACCTTAATAAATCCTTTCCACATGGCAGATTGAAACTGTTGCAATTCCTCAGGCAACATGTCATCTAGTTGATCGCTGTCAATGGATAAATCGCCTGTCTCTGAATTCGAGATCAGAGCAGTCTGTTTTAATTCTTTATCATTAAAATAGTAGCCAATTAAGCCTTTAAAATTAGCATCTTGTGTAGTTACTACTTCCTTTTCGTGTGAAGCCGCATGTGATATTTCTGGATAGGTTGCAAATTGACCGAGAAGGGCAGTTGCCATCAAACATTTATACATGTTAGGTAACTTCATGGGATCATCTCTTTTCTGTGGAGTATTTGAGTGTTACGGTTTCATCCAAGTATATTTTCTCAAAGTCGTACGCCTTTGAAATCATACCTAGCAATAAGGAAAAACGTGCGTAATGAAGAGAAAAACCTCCCTTTTATCAATAACAAATTTCACATTGGTATAATTTGTTTTTATTTTTAATGAAAACATTTTATCATTTGGTTTTCTGTGAATTGAATAGCGAAAAATATATTTGTCAAAGTTACTTTTAGCCGTTCATTTGTAAGAAAAAAATCACGATAAGCATAGAAATCTGAACGTAAAATTGTGGAATGTAGGATCATGTAGAAAAGCTTTGCAATGCCGTTGTTCACGAGTGCATGGCATACACTAAATGAGGAGAGTAAGGGGGGAATAAGTAAGCGCGTTCATTATGTTTTACCTGTCAACCAATAGATGAAAGCGTGAACAAAATAACTAATGGATAGATAAAAAGTGGAGGGGAGTGAGAGCTTTCCTGAGGAGAACTTTTTGGCGGAAAAGGTTCTTAAAACAGGAAAAAGAGTGATCGAGCTTTAGTTTGAAACGGTGAGCTAGTAAGCAACGTGTTGTAAATAGGAGCTGATATAAAGAATACTAGACAAGCATGAGTGCCAGCTCATTACTGGCACTTTCCTTTTTACTGGAATAGGTATACATATACTAAAAATAGGCAGGGTCACTATGTACAATCAATAGCTATTTATAGCTAATGGTTAAATGGAGTACAACCTGTTCATCCCGTACGTTCATGTAAACATGCTTTTCACTCGCTGTAAACTGAATGGTGTCGAATTTGTTAAGTGTATAAGTGGCTTCACCAATTGTTAATTGAACTTCTCCTGCCATTACAGTAGCAATCTCGATCGTTCCAGGATGATGGGCTTCAGGCTCATACCGACAATGAGGTTGTAGGAAGCCACGATACATCTCAATACCTCCTCTGGTATCACTAAACAATGGTTCGAGCACCCATGCCTGACCCTCTTCTGAAATTTGTGGTCCTTGTCCAGCACGTAAAATATTAATTTCATTTTCCGGTTTTAAGAGTGTCATTAACGGTACAGAAAGACCGTTTGAAATTTTCCACAGCATCCCTAGCGTTGGATTGGTTTCACCTCGTTCAATATTTCCAAGCGTCAGCTTACTGACTCCTGTCTTTGCCGCTAGTTCCTCTAAGCTTAAATTCTGTTCCTTTCTAAGCTCTCGAAGTGTAGTACCTACAAATTGAATCAGTTTTTTTGTTTCATCATTAGTAGAACCCATATATAAATACACCCTTTTCGATGTTTAGCTTACTTTTTTCTTATTTTTATATATTATACTATATCAAATGAAGAGAGGATTCCTATTTATAAGTACTTTCTATTACATTTTTTATTCAATATAAGATATATTTTACTTTACATTATTACAGCAAAAGTATAATATAATATATCATAGTAGATAAAAAGAGGTGAATAAAAATGAGAGCAGTACTAGTTGGGATATTATCATCATTGTTTTTTTCAGCTACCTTTATCATAAATCGAGCCATGAATCTTGGGGGAACTAGCTGGGCTTGGACAGCATCTTTACGGTTTATTTTTGCCCTTCCATTTCTTTTTCTTATCGTATTGTTTAGAAAAAATCTAGGAGATTTATTCCGGGAAATGGCCAAGCATCCATTCCAATGGTTATTATGGGGGACAGCAGGTGGTGTTGGCTTTTATTCATTATTAAGTTTTGCGGCGGTTTATGGTCCATCCTGGTTAACATCAGGGACGTGGCAAGTCACGATTGTAGCGGGGGCATTGCTTTCGCCTATATTTTTTGTAACAGTACCAGCATTAAAAGGTCAGACGAGAGTGCGGCAAGCGATTCCTTTTAAAAGCTTGCGTTTTTCTGTCATTATTCTACTTGGTGTGATTCTCATGCAGGTAAATCAAGCAGGCCATTTAAGTGCTCAGGCATTTTTGCTAGGATTTATACCCGTTTTAATCGGTGCTTTTTTATACCCATTGGGTAACCGTAAAATGATGGAGCTGTGTGAGGGAAGAATCGATACCTTTCAGCGTACATTAGGAATGGCAATGAGTAGTTTGCCAATTGCGATTCTTTTGGGGATTTATGGAACGGTTACGGTGGGGTTACCGACTGGAACTCAATTTGTTCAGGCCATATTGCTGGCTCTATTCTCTGGAGTGATTGCAAGTATTCTTTTCTTCTTAGCAACAGATATGGCCAAAAACAATATGGGATTGCTTGCAGCAGTCGAATCCACGCAATCTGGAACGATGATCTTTACCGTTCTTGGTGAAGTGATTTTATTACATGGATCATTCCCCAGAGGATTATCTTTACTTGGAATGATTGTGGTTATAATTGGGATGATTCTGACGAGCCTAGCAAATGGCAAACAAAAAAGTCTAGCAAAGAAAAACGTTACGTAGACAGTGGGAGTTGTACAAAGAGAGAAGAGGGAGAGAAGCTAGCCAGAGAAGGCAGTTACAAATGTAGATAGTAAATTGGCTGGAGCCTCTGTAGTTGTTGAAGGATTAGCCGTAATAGAAAGTAGCATATCTCGATTAGCTACTAGCAACCGTATTTTGCATGATTCTCAATATGTAATTCTGAAGCCCTCTGTTCTATTTTCATGACAGAGGGTTTTGGGTTTATAAGATGCGGTTAAAAGGCTTTGATTGCATGTATCAACAGGTTGATCATTATTTAATCAGGATGAAAGTTTCCTTTGAGACAAAAAGTTGCATAAGGTTAAAAAAATATTTACAAATGAAACGATGTGGACGTATTATATTAATATATACACGCAATCGGTGTACTTTTTTTTACATATATTTTTTCCCTAAGGAAACATAATTTCCTTTACGCAATTTTAGTAGGAGGAAGAAACATGAATGCTCGAGTTGAAGAAGCAAAAGATAATAGCGGTTGGTTACAGAGAAGTTCCAATGTAAGCTTAGAAGAAGTGAATAATTCCGTGCGCATTCCTAGCAAGGCGGGGTTCTGGCGTAAATTTTTAGCTTTTGCTGGTCCTGGTTCGTTAGTAGCCGTTGGTTATGTTGATCCGGGAAACTGGGCAACGTCGATTGCTGGCGGGGCGCGGTTTGGTTATACCTTGCTGTCTGTGATACTCATTTCTAACTTAATCGCCATCCTACTTCAATCTTTGGCAGCTAAGCTGGGGATTGTTACCGGTCGGGATTTGGCGCAAGCTACTCGTGATTCGGTAGGTAAAAAAACAGCTTTTGTTCTCTGGATGTTAACTGAGCTTGCTATTATCGCCACCGATTTGGCAGAGGTGATCGGTTCTGCAATTGCCCTACATTTATTGTTTGGTATCCCACTTTTAGCGGGTATTGTCATTACCACGCTTGATGTTTTGCTATTATTAATGCTCCAGAAAAAGGGATTTAGAATTATTGAATCAATCATTATCGTGCTAATGACGACGATCTTTGGTGTATTTGCTTTTGAATTGATCATCTCAAAGCCAGAGGTATCAGCGTTATTATCCGGTTATGTACCTAAGGTTGAAATTGTTACAAATCCAGAAATGCTGTTTGTTTCCCTTGGAATTTTAGGAGCAACCGTGATGCCACATAATTTGTACTTGCATTCGTCCATTGTTCAAACCCGACAATATAAACGTAACCGGGAAGGGCGCAAGGAGGCACTTACGTTTTCAGTGCTTGATTCAACCGTTTCCCTGACTGTTGCTTTCTTGATTAATTCCGCTATTCTCATTCTCGGAGCAGCAGCTTTTCACGGAACTGGCTTGGATGTATCTGAAATTGAAGGTGCCTATGAGCTTTTGAGTCCGACTGTAGGTGTTGGTATTGCAAGTACATTATTTGCCGTTGCATTGCTCGCATCCGGTCAAAATTCAACAATAACTGGAACCCTAACAGGACAAATTGTCATGGAAGGCTTTATCCAATTACGTATTTCACCTTGGCTTCGTCGGATTATTACACGTTTAATTGCTGTCGTTCCAGCGTTTATTGTAACTTGGATAGCTGGCTCTAGAGGAACAGGGGATTTGCTCTTATGGAGTCAGGTGGTACTTAGCCTGCAGCTTCCATTTGCGGTTATTCCACTCGTATTATTTACAAGCGATAAAAGGAAAATGGGCGAGTTTGTAAATCGAACGTGGGTCAAATGGCTAGCTTGGTTGTCCACTGGCGTTATTTTAGCATTAAATGTCTTTTTGGTCGGATATATTCTCATGACTGGTCACGACTTGGGCTGACAATTAGGCTAGCGATGGGTTCAATTTGAAAGGCTTTACTATCTGCATCTATATAAGTGACATTCAATGTGAGAGATCTTCATTTTTTGGGAGGTCTCTTTTTCTTGCCCTTGATTTGGTGGTGGATGGATAAAATAACCACAAGGTGGATGGTTACACCAATTTTAGTAAATGATAGCATTCTTGTTGTAAGAACGATTCAAACCTATTTGAGAAGGAAATAAACAAAAACAAGAGGAGGAATTATGATGAAGAAATATCCGAAATTTTGTGCAGCAGCAGTTCAAGCAGCGCCCGTATATCTAGATTTAGATGCAACGGTTGAGAAATCTTGCAAATTGATTGATGAAGCTGCGACTAATGGTGCAAAGCTAGTCGCATTTCCAGAAGCATTTCTTCCGGGATATCCTTGGTTTGCGTTTATTGGACACCCAGAATATACAAGAAAATTCTATCACGAGCTATATAAAAATGCAGTTGAAATCCCCAGCTTAGCCATTCAAAAACTAAGTGAAGCAGCTAGAAGAAATCAAACGTACGTTTGCATTTCTTGCAGTGAAAAGGATGGGGGCTCCTTATATCTTGCACAATTATGGTTTAATCCGAACGGAGATTTAATTGGAAAGCATAGAAAGATGAGAGCATCGGTTGCAGAAAGGTTGATCTGGGGTGATGGAAGTGGAAGCTTAATGCCTGTATTCGAAACAGAAATCGGAAACCTGGGTGGTCTTATGTGCTGGGAGCATCAAGTGCCATTAGATCTTCTTGCTATGAATTCACAAAATGAACAAGTTCACGTCGCTTCTTGGCCTGGATACTTTGATGATGAAATCTCCAGTAGATATTATGCGATCTCAACCCAAACCTTTGTCATAATGACCTCATCCATTTATTCTGAAGAGATGAAAGATATGATTTGTTTAACACCAGAACAAAGAGAGTATTTCAACACATTTAAGAGTGGGCATACTTGCATTTATGGACCTGATGGAGAGCCGATTAGTGAAATGGTACCGGCAGAAACAGAAGGAATTGCTTATGCAGAGATCGATATCGAAAAAATCATTGATTTTAAATATTATATCGATCCAGCAGGACACTACTCCAATCAAAGCTTAAGCATGAATTTCAATCAAAATCCTACTCCTGTTGTGAGAAAATTTGGAGAGAGAAAAAACGAGACGATTTCTTATGAAGAAATCAATTTATTGGTAGGCAGTGAGCGATAATGTCAAAAAATCGGCTAGATTAAGCGAGCAAAAAAAAGTAGATCATCAAGCATAACTTTTATCATATTTTTTAAAGACTAGTCCTACATTTGAATAGAGACCATATTCATAGAACCCTCATGTCATTATGCGAGAGGGTTTTTCATATTTTTCATAAATAATAGGTTTTTTCTAAAAATAACATATTTTTATTTGTGAGACTATTTTTATAGCATGACGTAGAAAGCCCGGTAAATAGGGCTTTTTCGAATGTTAACAAATTCTTGTTTATCTATAAATTTAATTTTTTTGTAAAAATAAGAAAAAAATTCTTGATAATAGTTCTCAATGTAACTATAATGATTACAGGAGGTGAACAAATTAGAAGAAAGTGGTTAGAAGCAATTTTAATAATTTTCATAGTTTTTACTTTTTAACAATAATCTAAGGGAGGAATTATGATGTTTAAAAAAATTCTTTTAGCTGGTGTATTAGGAGTTGCAGGATTGACAGGAGCAAGCTTCACAGGTTTAGAAGCAACGAAAGCAAGTGCGGCAAGTGTTCAAGATCAAGATGTGTTTAAATATTATTCTTTAAGCTCTTATGAAGTTGCTCCAAAAGAATCCTTCTATCTAAAAAAAGGGGAAGAGCTTAGCGTTACCGTAACAAATTCAGGCTATCCGATCACATACACAGTCTATGATGCTGATAATAAGGTCATAGGTACATATGATACGTACGCAAGGTACGGCCGTATCTTTACAGCTACAAAAGATGGAAACATTTCTGTTCAATTTCAAGCAGGTGTAAATTCTTCTTTCACAAAGAAAATGAACTTTACTGCTACATTTTCTATTTATAAATAAGTCGAATAAGTTATACGATTTGTAGAAATCATACTTATTTGAAAACAAACTGGCGAATAAAAGTCACCAGAAATGGTAAGTAGGTCCTTCCTCAATAGAAGGACCTATTTATTTTTAAGCGAAAATATGATGATTCACTTTATTGCGCAAGAATATTTTCCCCCTATTTCTAGAGGATTCTGCCATCTGAACGGCTTTTTGGACCTCCAAAAGATCGTAATGAGCATAAGGCATCATGAGCCCCAATTTTTGCTTCATTATTAATGCTATTACATGAGAGAAGGTGTCTTGCCAGGTTTGTACAGATACCTGCTGATTCCAATGCCTTAAATGAAATAATCTAATGTTTACCTGTGTTCTACGCGAAATTTCCCCCCAATGAACAGGTGTTCCCGATAAAAGTCCAATCGTTACCAATGTCCCATTCGGCCGAACACAAAAAGCTAGGTCTGAACCAGCTGTGCCACCTACAGAATCAATAGCAGCAGTAGCTCCTTGGCCATTTGTCAATTCCATAACCGTTTGATGTAATGCGGTGTCAGAGGTGTTAATGACAGCAAAGGCGCCTAATTGAAGAAGTTCTTCGGTATAGAAATGATTCCTTGTGACCGCAATCAGTCGAAACCCAAGAATCGCAGATAACTGGCAAAGGATACGTCCAATTGAAGAACCACAAGCATTGACCAGAAGGATATCACCTTCCTTTAATTGTAATACTTCTGTACACGTAATCCAGGCTGTTATAGGGTTTATATAGAGCTGAGCCGCGATGTAATCTTCCATGGAAGGTGGTATCGTGATTGCTAAATCTGCTGGTGCTGTCACATAATCCTGCCAGGTCCCTTCTCCCCGCAAAGGAAGAACACGTTTGCCAAGAAGCTCATGAGAAACGGAAGATCCTACTTCCTCAACAATGCCGACACCTTCATACCCAGGAATGGTAGGCAATGAAATACGATGAGAATATGCTCCTCTAATAGGAAGCAAGTCAGATGGATTTATAGGACGATCAATCATGCGAACAAGAATTTCTCCATTCATAGGAGATTTCATTTGTTTTTGTTCAACCTGTAAAACCTCCTGCGGGTTTCCAAACGCATGAAATCTAATACATGTAGCTATCAAAGTTGTACGTCTCCTTTATCTTTTATCCTCTAGATTATTTTATAATATAAGTACTTGTCATGATGCTAGTGAATGTGGCTTTAATGTTCAAATTTACAATCCGTATAGTTATTGGTTAAGCAATGCAGCAGACAGCAGAAATTCTACTATTTATTTAGAATTTTTTGTTATAAAGCAGAAGTTTGCTTGCAATGTCTTCAAGATTATGAATAATAGTATATAACTTAAAAGGTTTTCTTTATTCTAATTACCTGCATGTTTTTGCTTTGTAGCTACTAAGGCCAGTTTCATTTTTCTTTTAGCAGTAAGAAGAGCGGGTTCAGTCCTATGAACCCGTTTTATTATAGTTTCATTATAGTAGTTAGATTAATAACCTCTAAAAATAGATTGGAGTAAAAATTATGAATATAAGGGCTTTTATTCAAATGTTCATCTCGATGACGATTTTTGGATCAGTAGGATTTTTTTCCGTGTTAACGGGTCTTTCCGCTTTAGAATTGGTTTTTATTAGATGCATTTGTGCGACAGTTTTTCTTGGTTCGATTTGGTTTATTACAGGAACGTATGCCAAAGAGCAATGGAGCAAAAAAGAACTAATGAGGATTGGCTTCTGTGGTATAGCAAATTTATTAAATTGGATTTTCTTGTTTAAATCCTTTGAGCTGATTTCGATTACAGTTGCCATCTCTCTCTATCATCTTGCTCCGATGATTGTCTTACTTGTCGGTAGCTTTCTTTTCAGAGAAAAGGTAACCATACTTTCAATTCTGGCTATCTCTGTATGCTTTGTAGGAACGATTTTTATCATCGGAGTAGATGGTGATCTCTCAAATGCTTCGTTTCAAATGACAGGATTTTTGTACGCTATTCTAGCGGCTCTTTTTTATGCAGTAACGATGATTTTAGGGAAGAGTATACAACAAGCAAGTGTCTATGCCACAACGTTTATTCAAACTGCTATTGGCGCGATATGCTTGCTTCCCTTTATCCATTACCATGTATTTTTAGACCTAACTCCGCAGAATTGGGCATACGCGATCATTACTGGCATTATCCACACTGGTGTTGTTTATCTTCTGTTTTTCGATAGTGTACGAAAACTATCGACCAGAACCATTTCAGGAATGGTATTTTTGGATCCAGCTGTTGCTATTTTATTAGATGTGATCATTATTGGATTTCGACCAAATATGATACAAACAATAGGAATTTTATTAATATTTATTGGGATGCTTTATACGTTAAAAAAACCAAAACAACAAAAAACAGCGAATATTACGTAAAAAAGATCACCTGCACTCTTGATTAACTAGTGGGGTACAGCTAAAATGGGGAAAATATTTTAGGATGGAGAGGGATCAATGAATTCTTATGAGCTGCAAATAAAAGAGTACCTACATGCAAAAGCTGCTGATGCCCAGCACTTTATACTGAATCAATCTTGCCATACGGTCGAAGAGGCGGCTAAAGCTGTGAATGCTTCTATTGATGAGCTGGTTAAAAATATTTGTATGATTGATGAAGATGGACGACTAATTGTGGCCATTGTAAAAGGAGAGGATCGAGCTAGTACATCACGAGTAAGTAAGGGACTCAATATAAAAAGACCTCGTTTGGCAGATGAAAAGGAAGTATTAGAAGCAACAGGTTATCCAGCCGGTGGGGTTCCTTCTTTTGGATTTGAGGCGATTTTTTTGGTTGATCCGAAAATAACAGAATTAGAGTATGTTTATACGGGAGGAGGCTCTCCTCATTCATTAGTGAAAATAAAGGTAGAAGATTTAGTAAGATTAAATAGCGGAAAATTGATGCGTGTAAGAAAATAGGCGATGCGATACAGCTAGCATTAAGGCATTTCCTCGCATACGACAACCCATTCTCCTACACCAATTTTTAGGGAATGCAGAGGCTGTAAGAGCTGATACTAATTGCGTGATAACGTGATAAAAAGACTAGTGAATCGTCACGTTGCCTGTAATAGGAACAGGTTTTATGCTAGCGTTTTGCAGAATAACAATCCAATGTGAATGTCGTGGGACGGTTACAGTAGAGCCTTTTGGGTAGATTTTTTCAGCTCCGTAGGTATTTGCATTCAGTAGATACCAGCCCAATGAATCTACTTTCTTATCAAACGTAACCGTTACGCTACCGCCTTTCGCAAGGAAAAAAGGGCCTGTAACACCAGCTTCCCCATAACCTCTATCCCATTCCTTTACCGTTAGTGCAAATGGAATAGAATATTGGCTGTAAGCATTACTACTAATCGTTACTTTTGTTGTGCTATGCTTATCTAAAGCCGCGTAGCTAGTCGAGGACAGTAAGAAAACAAGTGGTACTGCTAATAAAGAACAAACAATTTTGTGCATCTTGTAACCTTCCTTTCCGAAATAGGATATACAGGCTTGAAGCGGGGACAATTTAGTATATAGTATTAATTTCTCTAAATGTTATATTTTTCCTGTTATCCATATACCTTTTTCTTGCTGTCCTTTTGCCTGTATGAAGTGGAAAAAGGAACTGGTAAAAGAGCGCTATAGGTAAATAGGTCAGGCTTTGCTAAAAATGAGATCATAAAAAAGAGCAGAATCATGTATATGTAGGAAAAGACACGTTTCGCAAACAAGAAAAGGAAACTCCTAAGTAAAAATGAAACGTAGGAGGGCACTGAAACGTACATATAGAAAACGGGTCAGATGCAACAAAGAGGGGGGTTAAACATGGATGTTTTATTATGGTTGATTGTTATACTTCTATTCGGTGTAAGTATTGCTGGTATTTTCTTCCCAGTGTTACCTGATACGATTATGTTATGGGGCGGTTTTTTACTATATCAATTCGCGATTGCAGAGCCTGGAGCAGGATTACCGGTTTCCTTCTGGTGGGGAATGGGGATTTTGAGTGTGGTGTTATTTGGTGCTGACCTATTGACTAATATGTACTTTGTTAAAAAATATGGTGGCTCAAAAGCATCAGCAATCGGGTCAATATTAGGTGTTATTATTGGTGTACTTACGTTTCCGCCATTTGGTATGATTATTCTCCCATTTGTATTTGTATTATTAATTGAAATGCTGATGCAAAAACAACCGGCAGAACGAGCTTTTAAGATAGCGATAGGAAGTCTTATAGGTTTCTTTAGCAGTGTCATTATGAAAATCTCTATCCAACTCATCATGATTATCTGGTTCTTTATTGTTGCTTGGTAAAGCTTATTGTGGATCGTTACATTGGATTTTGAGTGTTGATCCATTCCATATAACCGAGATTGTCAAATTCTCTATCATTTCCTGTAGGGAAACCGGCAATCTCGGTTTATTTGTGTTTACAAATCAGAATTAGAGAAGGCTTGTTTGAAGATTGTTTGAAGATTTGCTAAAAAGAAACACTGTTTTAAGTGGCTATGCAGCTAATTTACACCTAAATATAAGTCCAAATAGTAGGAGAAACACGAAAGGTATCAAGGAGATAGGTAGAGTGGGGCATAAAATAAACCGTTACAAACAATAAATTTGAGCAGTAAAAAACTCTTGGCGAGTATGATCCTCACCAAGAGTTTGTACGTGTAAGCATGTGAGAAGTTAAAAATCCAATGCACTAGTGGAAAAGGCGGTAAACGCCAATTACTTTACCTAAAATCGTCACATTATCTAAAATGATTGGTTCTAGTTGTGAGTTTTCCGGTTGTAGACGGAAGTGGGTTTTCTCTTTAAAGAAACGTTTTACAGTTGCTTCATCCTCTTCGGTCATGGCTACCACGATATCCCCGTTGTTAGCTACATTTTGTTGGCGGACAATTACATAATCGCCATCTAAAATGCCTGCTTCGATCATGCTCTCTCCCATAACGCGCAACATGAACACATTGTCAGACGTAACGATGTTTTCTGGCAATGGAAAATATTCTTCCACCTGTTCAATAGCTGTAATAGGTTGACCTGCCGTTACCTTACCAACCACTGGTACTCGAACGATGGAGCTTTCATAATCGTCCTGTAGACGAGTCTCGTCCAATAATTCAATAGCACGTGGCTTAGTAGGATCGCGGCGGATTAAGCCTTTCTTTTCAAGTCTTGCGAGATGACCGTGAACAGTGGAACTGGAAGCTAGTCCTACGGCTTCACCGATTTCTCGAACAGACGGGGGATAACCTTTATCTTTTACTTCCTTACGAATAAAATCAATGATCGCTTGTTGGCGATTGGAGAGTTTGGACATTTCGAACACCTCATTCTCTCGATCCAGATATTTTCTACATTATACCATGAGAATTTGCGTTCGACAAACATTAGTTCGATTCTTTTGCTTGACAGGAATATTTGTTCGCATTATGATGATGTTATCAGAATGAGAACAAACGTTTGTGAGGGTGATGATAATGATGGTACAATCTAGCAATTGTCAGAATCTATATAAAGATAAAACAAAAACAATGACGAGTAAGAACACATTGGTACATCATAGAAAAGGGATAACGCGAGGGCAAGCAATCGTAACGTTATTGCTGATCATAGTATCCTTTGCAGCAGGCAGCATGATTTTTGGAAAAGAGAAGGTGGCTATTGCGGCTCCCCATACACAGCAGGTAGCTATAGTCATTACAATTCAGCCAGGTGATACGCTGTGGAGTATTGCACAAGCTTATCAACAGGAATCTGGGCTATCAGCCAGAGAGCTAATGGATGAGATCATGAAACAAAATCAGTTAGATAGCCCCATGATTTATGCAGGAAATAATCTAGCTATTCCAGTATACCGATAAGCGGGAGCCATAATTTATATCTCCTCTCCTTTGGTCTTGTGTTATAATAAAGAGAAGTTAGTTGAGGAGGTATCACCATTGGTTACTGATGCAGAAGTAAAACGTATTAATGAATTAGCCAAGAAATCGAAGGATGTTGGCTTAACTCCAGAAGAAAAAACGGAGCAACAAGTTCTTCGTCAAAAATACATTGATGCTATGAAGGCTTCCTTGAAATCTAGTTTAGATTCGATCCGTTATGTAGAGGATGAGGAACCTAAGCACTAGTCTATGTGATTTTTCCAAATGATCCGTAGCACTAGTGCTGTGAAACAGGTTTTTACAAGTAAATAGAGGCGATGGAGTTCGCCCTAAGCGCCAATAGGCTAATGACTCCTACCAGTAATATTACTGGTAGGAGTTTGTTTGTATATATGTGAAAAATAGTGGAAAAGGAGAGAATGCATGTCTTTTTTAATTGTTGGACTATCAGGAATGTTGGGGGCTGTATCCCGATATTTAGTAGGAGCATGGACAGCGGGCTGGTGGGAGCTCTCATTTCCTTTAGGTACGCTAGTAGTCAATTTCATAGGCTGTATCGGATTGGGAGCTCTCAATCAATATCTCTTAACCCGAAATCAACTGCCTGCTTGGTTTACCTTAGGAGTAGGAACAGGGTTTATTGGTTCTTTCACGACCTTTTCGACTTTTAGTGTAGAGACACTTACCCTTTGGCATCAGCATCAATATGTACTTGCCATTTGCTATGTACTGGCTAGTCTATGGGGTGGTTTACTGATGGTATGGCTTGGCTTTCATATCAAATGGAAAACGAAAAAGAGTTAGTTGTACTTAATCCTTTCAATTGAAGCTGGCAATGGTGTACCCCTTCTAGCCACTACTTTTGTAAATGGTGTATTAACAACTATGGTGTAAAAATAGTTCTTATCATTTTGCTTTTATCTGGATCACTGAGTACTGGCCATAGATCTGGAAGCTTAAGCATGAATTCAAACGCATCAGAACATGATGCACTTGCTTTCATTTGTTTATTAATAGCTTCCAGATCATTTAATGACTGAGTTTTTAAATCACGTTCCTCCATTGTCCGCTTTCGTAATTCTTCAACTGTTAGAAGCTCCTCAACAAATGCAAATTGCCATTTCTTTTTGCTTTCCTGAAGTTTATGTAGCTGCTTCTCAACATCATTTTTAGCAGTTTCTAATTGTGATTTCTTCTTAATCTGATTCCTTAGCGAGTTTCTTAATGAAAAAACTTACTGATACCAAGTATATAAAAGATGCTACTAGAACGATTCGTGATTCTAATTAGGGCCCCAAGCAAATTACAGGTGACGGAATATAATTGTGGAATTGATTTTACAATATATATCCCGATACGCGCATGGAAACCCTTACATAAGTGAAACTTCTTATGAAGAAACAATATATTTTGTAGATAGAATGTTGCTTACGTTAAATATATTGTAAGTCAACTATAGAAAAAGAAGAGATTGAATTTATTTTTTGACTCTGTTATACAACAATGTTGATCATTCATAAAAAAAAGGACTCCTTTTAAGTCCTGTTCAGAAAAATTAAATGGGGGTTGGCATTCTCTTTCTATGGTTTTGTTGGTTGAGCGGAAAGACCAACTATATCTGTGGAACCAAATATTAGCAATGTAATTAAAATAACTATTAGTATTAATTCCGAGAAACCCTCTCCATCAAAATTTTTCATTATGAGCTCACCCTTTTCCTTTTAATACTTATTAATTATCCATTTTCTTTTTAAGTGCCTGAATAATCTCATCCACAGTTATATTGCCATTATCGTTGAGAAATTTTAGCATGCTATCTACATTTGTATTGTTCAAATCGCCTAATGTAACGTACTTTCCCGTTAAACTGACAATCATCGTAGCTTGTCTAAACAATTGAACAGCATCTACTCTTAACTTACCAGTTAAAAGAAGAGCAGCCACAATAAGCTCTAAATTATTGCCATTCATGCAATGTAAAATGGATGAATTATTGGTTGATTGTTTCTTTTTAGCATTATTGGTTGACTGTTTCTTTTTTTTATTATTGGATGAATAATTGGTTGGCTGCTTCTTTTTTTTATTATCTGATGAATTATCGGTTGGCTGCTTCCTTTTTTCATTATCTAATGAATTGTTGGCTGACTGTTTCTTTTTAGCATTATTCGATGAATTTTGTGCTAACATGTTATTTTTTTGAAAGGAATCCATTTATTCTTCCTCCCACCAAACATAGTAATTGCTCATACATATCGGTGTGAGGTGAGACTGTAAAATACAATTTCGCAAGTTTCACCCTTTAGTACAAAACAAATAGAGTGCACACACTGACTTATAACCCATCATATTCAAAGAACGGATTTATTGTGCTTGGTAAAAATTTTTTGCGATTAAACTACTCGTTAGCTGAATAACAAATCACATTCTTTAACAGAACCTATTTTTGGGGGAATGGGAACGGGCAACCCTTTTCATTCTTGGTAATAATGTACATAACAAATTTGCATTCACACTATTTGTGTTTAGTTAGAGTACCTATGCTCTTTCCGATTGTATATTGAGTCACTATGTTGGCTAAATAAGAAAAAGACGAGTCAATGCCTTTGGTCGATAGTAGCTCATATGGAATGCAAATGTGGTAACAATTGGGGCTACTTATATTCGGGATGATTCACGTTGTACGCCTTTAGATTTCTAGGAAGATGATGAAGAGTGGTTAATCAGATAAGCTTCACCAGCCTTACCAAACACCAAATGCACGACATGATACTGCATCACAGTCAAATCTGGAAAAGGTAAACCGAACATTATCGCTGTTACGGATAGGTACCGATTTGATCAGGATGAATGATGTAGGCACGAAGATATGTATATCCTCGGTTCGTATGAACAGGGCATGATTGTTAGCTTTGGATAGGAGGAAGCACAATGACCAAACAGCAGCTCATTGAAACAGTGTAAGGGGCATCGTTATCCCCTTACACCCCACAAAAACTAATCTCTTCGAATGATCAAATATAATACCAAACCAATGATAGGAAAAGCCAATACAACTATTAATGCAATGAGTGAGAATTCCTTACTATTACCTCTACTTCTTGAATCACGATAGGCCCAGATACTAAAGAAAATATTTAAGAAAATGGGCAGCAATGCAAAAAAACTATGTATAATTTCGCCCATGTCAATCAAGGATATCACCTGCTTTTTAAGTTTGTGAGACATTTCGATTATATAAAAAAATTGGTAAATTGGTGTAATCTTTTTCACTAGGTTAATTACTCAACATACGATTTGTTAAAAATTGCATGGTTTAAGGAAAGGCCGGTCAGGAAGTAGGTAAGAATATTTTCTCTGAAAAAGCTTGGAACTGTAGAAAAAAACAAGAGACTGAGCTTCGAGTCTCAGTCTCTTGATAGTTTCAGTAATGAAAAAATTAATTGGTAACAGTAATGTAATAGACAACATGTTGCCCATTACCTAAAGTTCCACCTACAGAGGCTCTGCCTTCTTTGAGAGCAACGACTTTACCATTTCTATCAAGTGAAATAACACCATAATCTCCATTTAGGTAGAACCCACTTCCTGACAGGTAAAGGACATCTCCAACTTTCAAACTTGCAGGAACTTCAACTGTGTCCATTGCAGAGACTGAGCTTGATGTCACTTCTTGCTTTGCATGAACTTGGTTTACGCCAAACAAAAGAGGAACCAACATCATTGCTGACATGACTGCTTTACCTTTTGTCATAGAACCACAACCTTCCTTAAGTAGTATGTTACGTGCTTGATTATAAATGCCATTCTATTTACTGTAAATAACAATTATAGTAAAAAAAGTAAATAACTCAAATGTTTTGTCGATGACTTTGAATATGTTTAACACTGTATGGACTTTTTTGCTGCCAAAATATGATAAAGGGCGTGAAGTAAGGGCAGTTGCAAGCTATTTAATACGTGACTTATTACAACATTCAGGGTTTTTTGAGAGGCATTATGGCTACTCAAACTTGGCTGGTAACTTTGATGGTTAGGGTATCTCTTTTGGAATTATCCAATTTAACTTTGGACAGAGAACTCTTCAACCAGTTTTAAAACAATATATTTCATACCATGAAAAAGAATTCTATTCTATTTTCGGAAAAGAAAAAGGAGATATTCTTAAAAAAGTAGTTTTTGAGTACGGTTTTAGACAACAAGTTCAATGGGGAGCGAGTATTTCCAATCGTGGAGTAGTAATAAAGGAATGGGAGAAGCCTTTCATGGAGATGGGAAGAAGTAGAAATAATCAAAAGTGCCAGGAAGATGTGGCGATGGATTGTTAATCGAGCGGAAGTTTTTTTTGATTTATTTGGTATTATTTCAACACAAGGTCTTGCTTTTGTTTTTGATCACGTGGTTCAAAGTTGAAGTTTTAATAATATGCAACGAATTTTGCGTGAAATTCGAGAAAAAGAAGACGAGTATCGTAAAGCGCATGATAATATCATGTGAAAAACCGGATATTTACGGGCAGCTTTTTATTTTTTAATAAATAGAGATAAATTTCAAAAATAGTTCGAAATATTTGCAATTTTTTGTAATATAATACTTATATTACAAAAAATAATAGGAGTTTAATGTAGTGAAACTATTCAAATCTACAGTAGTAGCTATGACTCTAGTAGCTGGATTATCGACTTTTTCTGTTGGCGTGTCAGCAAGTGAAAATCAGCAGGTTAAACCTAAGAGTGTTAGTCTTCAAACCGCATCAACACAAGAATTAAGAATGAGTTATGAGTTGAGCCGTCTTATGAGGCAAACAAAAACAAAGGAATTTTGGGTAGGTTCAACAACTGATGTTACTTTTACACTTCTTCAATGGTGGGGGGATGGTAAGAGAGATGGATACCCTAAGGTGACATACAAGCTTATGAATCCTAATGGAGAAGTATCCGTTAAGGAGGTATATGGTCAAATTACAATTGAGGGGGATTTCAAGATAACATTTCCCAATCTTCCTCCTGGGAGTTACTATATCCACATTATAAACAACTCTGATTTTCCTATTCACGGGTTTGGATATGTTGAATATTAAAGAAAGTCATCTAAAAAAACGTGTGGCTGAACTTTTTCTTTTAAAATTTTTTATAAAAAAGAAGTCACTCTTGATGAGTGGCTTTTTTTGTCATGCAAAAGCCACCTATAAGTAGAGAGACAAATAAATCTTTTGTTATTGACATATGTTGAGCTAAGGATACTTCATGTCTTTTTGTAAACAAAAAAGAATTGCTGTTGATAAAAAAATGGATGAAGTACCAATATAAAAAGCTAATATTTTTTTGAAGAGTTCTTATATGGGTAGAGAATAATATTTTTTGAATCTAATATTATAAAAAAATGGTAAAATTATCATAATAATGTTATTATTAAATTGTAATATAATTATAAAAATGGTGGTGTATAGAAATGAAGAGGATGTTACTATCCGGCATAATCGCTTTATCTACAATTTTTGGATCAGCTAATGCATATGCTTCAGAAAAGGTCAGTCATCAAGACCTACTAAAAAACATTACTATTGAGCCTCATCAAGATCAAATTATCCTTAAATGGGGAGATATACCCAATACAGCTCAATATAAGGTTTATCAGGGGGACACTGAGTTATTCAGTGGCTTAGAAAACTCCTTTATACATAATAATTTAAAATCAGGAAAAAGCTATAAGTATAAGTTAGTAGCTCTTGATTCTGACAATTCTGAGATTATGAGCACAAAATTATATACTGAGACTTTGGAATCAGAAATAAAAAATGCGGGTCTAATTTCGCTATCTGCTAATGATAACGAAATAAATGATACTGTTGTTTCAACGATTTCCGATGGGAAAAATATAAAATTTGACTGGGATGATAACGGACAGGTAGAGGAGTATCAAATTAAGAAAAACGGAAAAATAATTGATACTGTCCAGACAAGTGAATATAGTGATGAATTGGACGGAGGAGAAGAGAAGGTTATCTATGAGTTTCTTGGTAAAATTCCACTAGATAAAGAAGAAAAGGAAAAGAGAAAAGAGAAAATACAGCATCTTTTGAAAAGTGGAGAAGCTAATGATTCCGAAATTGTTTCAAAAGGCGAAGAACTCCTCTATAATTATGTTTCAATTATTAAAATTGTAGAGAAAGAAAAAGTATCTCCGTTAGGGATTTCTTCAAATAATGATGTAGATAACGTAAAGTTAAGATATACAACTTTTATAGGTGACGAAATTGTGGGAAATCCAGTACCGAATTGGTTAAGATTAACTGGAGACAAATGGGAGAGAGACGTTGAATATTTTGGTGGAGATAATAGAGATTTTGCAGTTTCCCATTCTCGTTTTAGAACCCAGATAAATATTGAATCGGATTTTACAGATGAAGATACAACTTTATCAAAAAAAGTGAATAGCTCAACTTTTTATGACTCTAATAAAAAATTACTTAAAACCAAAAAGGCAGGTAGTAGTGGAATTAGATTAGATGAAAAAATTGTAAATATGGATAATATCAAATTTGATATTGAACATTCAGTTGGAATTCCATATTTAGAAGGTTCTTTAAAATTTACTCCGCCAGGAATTGATTACGCTTTTACTGCAAGTCTTTTTAGAGAAGACGGTGACTATAAAATTAAGGGTTGGCATGATGGGGCACCAAGTCATGAGTTCTACATATCTTTTGATGATGGTCCATACGAAGAATTATTTCAACACGATCTTTATGATTTCTTTTATTTATTCGAACTGACTCCAAAACATTATTTTAATATCTCTAATTAAACTGGAAGACTGGGAGCCCTTAAGCTTCCGGTTTTTTCACCTTAGTGAAATTAATGTATGTGAACTATTAACTAGACTAGTAATAAAGGGGGAAGGCAATGTTACACAGAATCTTTGTTGGGGTCGTTACCGCAATACTTTTTTGCTTAGTTCTTGCAGTGTCAGAATATACACCAATGACAGCACGTCAGCCGAATACCTATTATTTTCCTTTTATAACTCTAATGCTAATCTATCTAATGTACTCCATCCCGATATTTTTGTTTATTGGAATTCCCTGCACTATCTTAATCGATTTTATTACTAATAGAATGGAAATATCGACTAAAAGTAAGCTTTATTTTTTAAATTTAGGATTATATTCTTTAGCGGGTATTTCTATAGCTTGGTTTTTCTTCGGATTAAATAAAGGGGATATTCTACAAAAAATATTTAACTATAAAGCTTATATTATATATATAGTTGGATCGCTACTTTTTTATCATATATCTCTTGTCACAATGATTATTTTTAAAAAAATGACTAAGGACACAAACTGAAGCTCTGAGTATTAATTAGATCAGCACCTACTAAGGTGCTTCTGCGTGTAGACAAAATACCGAAAGGTATGGAGATCTGCACGCTTTTTTGTTGAATGTATGAATATAGTGGAAAGGAGTGAGTTTCTTGTTAAAAAGACAAGATGCAGAAGCCCGTTACCAACTGTCCGTTGTTTCGTTAGATGAGCTTGTCCCTTCTGATCATTTAGTTCGTAAAATTGAGAAAGCAATTGATTTTACTTTTATATATGACCTTGTAAAAGACAAATACTCGGCAGATAATGGGAGACCGAGTATCGACCCTGTTGTGCTATTAAAGATCGTATTTATTCAATATTTATTTGGAATAAAATCTATGCGTCAGACAATCAAAGAACTGGAGACTAATGTTGCTTATCGATGGTTTATCGGGTATGACTTCACTCAACCAATCCCTCATTTCTCTACCTTCGGTAAATATTATGCTCGCCGTTTTCAAGATACAGATCTTTTTGAAACCATTTTTGCACATATTCTTGGAGAAGCTCTTACACATCGATTTGTTAATCCTTCCGTTATATTTATTGATTCTACTCACGTAAAGGCTAATGCAAATAAGAAGAAATACAGAAAGACCATAGTTGAACAAGAGCCTAAAAAATATCTATCTTATTTAACAGAAGAATTAAATCAAGATAGGATCGATCACGGAAAGAAGCCCTTGCCAAAAAAGTCTGAGTCTATAAAAAAGGAAGTGAAGTTGAGCACTACTGATCCTGATAGTGGTTGGTTTATTAAAGATGAAAAAGAAAGGTTATTTGCATACTCTTTCCATGCCGCAAGCGATAAGAACGGATTCATATTAAGTGCAAAAGTAACAGCTGCTAATGTCCACGACAGCCAAGTGTTTCAGTTTTACATCAAGCTATTCATCAAGTGGGAAAACCGTATGCAGTAGCAGTAGATGCAGGCTATAAAACCCCTTATATCGCTAAAACCCTCATTACATCTGGTATACGTCCTGTAATGCCGTATACGCGACCACGTACAAAGGATGGATTCTTTAAGAGATACGAATATGCTTACGATGAATACTATGATTGCTATGTTTGTCCTGCAAATGAAGTATTATCTTATGAAACAACAACTCGTGAGGGGTATCGAATGTAACAGATCGAATCCATCCATCTGTAAAGATTGTTCCTTTCGGAACCAATGTACAAATAGCAAGGATGCAGTGAAAAAAATCAGTCGTCATATATGGGCAAAATACATAGAAGAAGCTGATCATCTTAGACATACGTCAAAAAATAGAGAAATCTATTCGAGAAGAAAAGAAACGATTGAACTAGTATTCGCAGATTTAAAGGAAAAGCATGGCTTGAGATGGACCACTTTACGGGGGATTAAAAAAGTGACCATGCAGGTGATGCTTGTTTTTGCTGCTATGAATTTAAAAAAACTATCTACTTGGCTTTGGAATCCTGAAAAGGAGAAGCGCAAGCTTCTTCAGTTACTGATTTTTTCCCAACAAAAAATAAAACAAACTCTCCTTATATCTGTAGCTTAAGGAGAGTTTGTCCACAGCCTGAAGCCTTGCATTAATTGCAAGGCTTAATGTTTTTATAGTAGCTCAATATAATGCTTTGCTTCCCGAGGTGTTAATTTAAGTTTATCTTGGGCTAATTTCTTTGCCTCAGCCTTTTGTCCTCGCTCAAGCAACGTTTGTAATTTTAAATCTAATTCATTTTCAATGGCTAATTTTTTAGAAATTTCTTTTAGCCTTATATTAGTTATTTTTATTGAAATGTACATATTTTTAAACAAGATCAAAGTTACTATAAAAAGAGTGGTCACCCAAATGATAATAGAAACACTGTCCATAGAATACCTCCTAAATAAATAAAAGTGCATCAGTTACGACTCAATTTACTATAATATGGAAACTATTTCCAGTCTTTAATTGGATATGTCAGAAATCCAATTTTTATATCTATTTAATTTGTTGCAGATTTGAATCTATAGTCGCAATCCCGCCTTGCTTTATAAGCTTGCCACAATTTGTATCCTGCTTTAGTACCGAGTACAGCATATGCTTCTTGTTGGTAAGATTCCGCCGACACGTAATAACATAATGAGGGTTCTGATGGAAACCTGTTGAGGGTGTATGAGAGTAGACAGTAAATAAAACCTACTCTAAATCAGTTTCATACGTCCGGTAGTTAGCTAATATATTTCATAGCATGAAAAAGAATTCTACTCTATTTTCGGAAAAGAAAAAGGAGATATCCTTAAAAAAGTAGTTTTTGAGTACGGTTTTAGACAACAAGTTCAATAGGGGGCGAGTATTTCCAATCGTGGAGTAGTAATAAAGGAATGGGAGAAGCCATTCATGGAGATGGGAAGAAGTGGAAATGATCAAAAGTGCCAGGAAGATGTGGCGATGGATTTTGTTAATCGAGCGGAAGGTTTTTGTGATTCATTGGTATTATTTCAACACAAGGTCGTGCTTTTGTTTTTGATCACGTGGTTCAAAGTTGGAGTTTTAATAATATGCGACGAATTTTGCGTGAAATTCGAGAAAAAGAAGACGAGTATCGTAAAGCGCATGATAATAGGTCTCTGCCAGATGAAGATCGCTTAAGTATTATTTTAGATTTTATTCCAGATGATGCAACTCACCAATTTAAAAGATGTTCCCTAATCAAACAAGGCTACGGATATTATGGAGATAACCGTTATGATATCAGTGATTTTGGATATGGGTCATTAAATTACAGTAGTTCATTTTATAAAATGAGAATGGGGGAATAATACCCCGTTTTTTATTTTAAAAGTTTTGTAAAATCCGGTTCCTGCTTTATCTCTAAGGTTTTCTTAATTTTGAAAGTGGGCAGATCAACTATATAGACAGTGTATGTTTTATATACCTTGTCACTATTATGGAAGTCTACATAATGAATAGTAATATAGGAAAGAGCTAAAGATTTTTTAACTGATGAAAATTGATAATCTGCAAAAAGGAATTTTTCATTAATGGGTAGTGTTGTGATTTTTTCATTCTCCTTTTTTAGTAAAAGAGAGTTACAAAGTTTAACTCCACATTGATATTTTAGGAGTAAATAGGTTGCATCCTTATTTTCTAAGAGGATCATACCACGTGTAGCAACACCCAGTTCAGCTTTTTTTTGTTTATCATCTTCTAGTTCTGAGTAAATCTCATTAAATTCTGGTATAGATTTGATTGGGACTTTTATGTTCTTTGTTTTGTCATTATAGTCTTCAAACGTAATATGATCTAAATCTTGTATGGATAAATATTCAGGAGGTGCACCTGTTCCAAAGGTAGGTTCTTCTACAGATGGAGAAGCTGCATAGAATTGAAGAACACCTAAAAGAATAAGCGTAAATAACCCAACTGATCTTACTTTCATCTGTGGTTCATCCTCCATATATACCAATTTTTACAAGTATAACATGATAAAGGGTAAATATCCTTAGGTATGTGAAGAACTTTGAAGCTTATTCGTTTTCGGATAGGCTTTTTGTCATGCAAAAGCCACCTATAAGTAGAAGGGTAAAACGATGGGAGGTGCTGAATTGAAAAGCGTTTCTTTAAGTGATAAAGAAATTGAATTAATCATTAGCGCTCTTGACTATCAAAACTATGAATTTGCAACCTATGAGGATGATATAGGTCATTACGATCTTAAATTAAAGCTAGAGCAAAGACTTAATCAAACACAGTAGCTACCTATATCCATCAAATGTTGTAGATTAATGCATGAAAGATACGAAAATTAAAATATATTAAAAAATATCAAAGCATTGCAAAATATTGTAAAAAAGTATATATTTGGTATATATTTACATTTAAATTACTTGGAGGTGCTTTAATTGAAAAAAGTAATTTTTAGTCTTTTAACATTAGCTCTAGTTACAAGTATTTCCTCATCCGCATTGGCTACAGAAAAAATTGGAGCAACAGAAGTAGCAGAAGCAACAAAAGCGACAGAAGTAAATACGTGTGCAGCGATATTCTATGATCGTGAACCAAATGATGACTTTGAACAAGCCAATGCATATATGATAGGTGGACAAATAAATGGGGAATTGCCTATGGATAAGGTTAGAGATAGATTAGACTACTATACATTTACCCCTACGCGCTCGGGTAAAGTTAGTTTAGTCTTTGCTTATAGTAAAGGAAAGTCGAATATTTTTAGTGTAGAAGTGTATGAAAAGTGGAGAGAAGGGAAACGCCCAAGTAGGATAACATGGACAGAAGATCCAGGAGAGGTTTTACAATTTGATGTTAAAGCAGGAACAAAATACTATATATGTATCAGCGCTGGGGCAAGAGATTCGGATTTTAGACATGATTACAATGTATACACAGAGTATATAAATTAAACTCAATAAACGAACAGGGCTACTCGATAACCGGGTAGCTTTTTTTGCCGCTAAAAATGATAAAGGGCGTGAAGGAATGGCAATTCCAAGTTCATTAGTCAGAGACATTTTGGTACACACTGGTTTTTTTGAAGGACACGATGGCTTTTCTACTGAATTCTTCAGTTTAACTTTGGTCAAGAAACTCTACAGCCTGTGCTTAAAAATTATATTAGATATCATAAAGCAGAGTTTACATCTACTTTTGGGAAAGAAAAGGCAACCATACTCAAGAAAGTAGTTTTTGAATATAGAAAAGAGGATCAAGTCAGGTGGGGAACGAGTATCTCCTTGCGGGGTGGAGGAGTAGTACCAGAGTGGAAAATTCCTTTTCAGGACATGGGTAGAAGTCGAAACAATCAAAAGTATCAAGAGGATGCTGATATGCAGTATGTTGATCGTGCAGAAGATTATTGCAAAAGGTTCGGTATCATTACAACTCAAGGACTAGCTTTTATTTTCGATCATATGGTTCAGACCTACAGGTTTGTAGATGAGCGATCTATATTCGTTAAAATAAGGGAACTAGAAGACGAATATCGTAAGTCTCATGATCGGGAACGCTTACCAGACCAAGATCGTTTAAGTGTCATTTTGGACTATATTTCAGAGAGTGCTAATCAAAAGTTACGCCGTGGCTTAAATAAAGAGGGTTATGGTAATTATCTAGGAAAGACATATGATATTTCCGATTTTGGTTCATTGTCTTATTACTCATATTTCTAATGAAAAAGAGGGGCCATACATGCCCCTCTAAAATTTTATGAGTTTTCACGTATGATTTTGTTTAAATCAGGAGTTTGTTGTTTTAAGGAGATTGTCTTATGTTTTTTTAACGTAGAAGTATCTATGAGGTATACCGTATATTCCTTATAGTCATTTCGGAGATCGGAAATAAAAGATAATGCTAATATCTCTTTATTTGGTGAAAATTTATGTTCTACATAAATTTGAGATTCTGGAATAACAGGGGTTGTTGTAATTTTGTTGTGGTCTTTTTTTATTAGAACTGCGTTACATAGTTTAGTACCACATTGATA
Organism: Brevibacillus laterosporus LMG 15441; assembly: GCF_000219535.2. Classification (NCBI taxonomy): domain Bacteria; kingdom Bacillati; phylum Bacillota; class Bacilli; order Caryophanales; family Paenibacillaceae; genus Brevibacillus; species Brevibacillus laterosporus. The sequence continues at coordinate 3,304,793 of NZ_CP007806.1, read as the reverse complement.
TCTGAGGAGTAGATAGGTTGTATCCTTATCTCCTGAGAGGATGATTCCACGGGTAGCATATAGCTCCATTTTTTTAAGGTTATCGTTTTCTAATTTTGAGTAAATCCTATTAAATTCTGGTATAGATTTGATTGGTATTTTTATGGTCTTGGTTTTGCTACTGTCGTCCTTAAACCTAACATTATCTAGGTCTTGGATGGATAAATATTCAGGAGGTGCACCGGTTCCAACGGTAGGTTCTTCTATAGATGAAGAAGCTGCATAGAATTGAAGAACACCTAAAAGAATAAGCGTAAATAACCCAACTGATCTTACTTTCATATAGGACCAAGCCTCCGTATATACCAATTTTTACAAGTATAACATGATAAAGGGTAAATATCCTTAGGTATGTGAAGAACTTTGAAGTTAAGCTTATTCGTTTTCGGATAGGCTTTTTGTCATGCAAATGCCACCTATAAGTAGAAGGGTAAATATGAGCGAAAACAAGTTGCTTTAAAAGAGAATATATTTTTTGTGGAAATATGAAACATTAAAAAAGTAAGGCAAAATCCCATGTATAATAGAGGGTATCATATGTAAGAAAGGGGTTGTTGCTATGGAGAAAATAAGGATAGTTGGTGACATCAACAGTGGTAATTATTCTGCTTATAAAAATGATGATACTGAACCATTTGTTAGTATAGTAGGATGGACAAATCGTGGGTTATCAGCAATAAGAAAAATGGTTGGTAATTATTTGGTGACTCAATGTGGTTATTCAACAACAACCAATATACCACAGCATAATATCAAGCCAGATAGACCAGAGAGTAAAAATGATCTTCATAAAATTTGTACTGTGCAAGATTATCTTGATGCAGTAGACCCAGCTAAAAAGTATAGAAAATCTTAAAACATCCGTCAAACGGATAAGTAATAAACAGGCTATTTGATGATGGGATAGCTTTGTCAGATATAATAGTATGGGCCACTCATAAAGGGTATAAGGTAGAAAACATTATATGTGTTAGGAAGACAATAATACAGGCGAAGCATAAATTACATTTCAAAATGGGCTGGGGTGCTATTATGCCAAAGAGCTTTAAGACCACATGATTTATTCAGTGGATACAGTATTAGGGTAGTAGCTAAGGTAGAAGGTGATGGATATTAAAAAAAAGTAACCACCATGTGGTAGCTACTTTTTTATTTTGATCTTAAATAATGGACCAAATTCTCCATCACTCATCCTACTCTCTACCCAACTGTAAGGAACCTGTATGGCAACATGGTGATTCGAAGTTTGTGTACTATAACCTAAAATAGTATCTCCATTTTCTAGGTCTTGAATTTCCTTATATTTTACATATACGGTTATAGTAATAAGACTCATAATAATTACATCTCTTTAGAAAATTTTACTTGGATTTGAGTCAATATCTTGGACACAATTAAGTTAAGTACTAGGATGCTTTTCTTTGCAAGTCTTCTACTTCTTGAGGTGTTTTGTAGCCTAGACTACCATGAATTCGGGTTCGGTTATACCAACCTTCTATATATGTAAAAAGCGCAAGCTTTGCGGATTCATAATCAATGTAAGTCACATGGTTTACTTCTTCTTTCTTCAGAATGGCATGGAACGATTCGATACAGGCATTGTCATAGGGACAGCCCTTTCTGCTAAATGAGTGAACAATGTGAAGTTGCTTAACATCTTGCATGAAATCCTTACTCGTATATTGGGCACCTAAATCAGTATGAAGTACCAAATCCCTTGCGGGTTTTTGAATATCATAGGCATTTTTTAATGCATGCAAAACTACATCCACTGTCATATGACGTGAAAAAGAGTACCCTATGATTTTTTTAGAATGTAGATTAAGAACGGATGCCAAATAACACCAACCATCCCGAAGAGTATGAATATACGTAATATCTGCTACCCATTTCTCGTTACTAGATGTTGTTTTAAAATCTTGCTGAAGTAGATTAGGTCTTTCCATAACTCTGTCTTTGCTTCCTTGTGGGCGGAATTTCTTACGCGTAATGGATCGAATATCGGCCTTAATCATTAATCGTTGCACTTTTTTCTGGCTAATAGAAAAGCCTTCTCTATTCAAAAGATAATGAATCTTGGGAGCACCATAACGTCCCTTGCTATCCTGATAAATTTCAAACATTCTCTTTCTAATCAGTTGGTTCTCTTTATGACGTGGAGAGTGCTCTTTCTTTTGGAATTGATAGTATGTACTTCTGGAAAGATTGAGTACCTTACACATAGTCTGTACAGAGTACTTTTCTCTGTTTGCTGCAATAAATTGATTCAGTTCTGCAATTTCTACTTTTTCGCGAATATGGCCATGGCCTTTTTTAGAATTTCATTTTCCTGTTTCAATCGAAGTATTTCCTTCTGCATAGCAGCGATCTCTTTAGGTGCAATAGATTGTCCTGCTTCTCCGAGAGGAGTAAATTCTTTGATCCATTTGTAAATAGTGACTTCTGAAATGCCATATTCGCTAGATAATTCCTTTACAGAGTAACCAGAGTGATAAAGATCTACCACTGTTCTTTTAAAATCTTCATTGTATCTCTTGTTCGTTTTTTTGTGTTCCATCCGGACTCATCTCCTCTTGTTTCATTGTAAGGACTTAACTAAGAGGTGTCCATGAAACTATACTAACTCCAAAGATATTCTAAATGTGGACTATGAGACAGAAGAGGTTTTTACTAGATCTTATGTTGATAAAAAAACAGTGATTTCTATAAGAGACACGAAAAAGTTTGACCTTAAAAATCGGTTAGTATTAAGTAACAAAGATCCTATATATTTTGTGGATAACATCAAAAAATATTAGGTTTGACTTGTTTATTTAGAATGAATCCCGATAAGAGATTTCTAAGGAGTGAAAAAACAAGTGGAAACTCTTCCAAGTTGGTTTTGGATTATATATTACTTGTTTTTGTTAACAACATTAAGAAGTGCTATATCCAGCCTTGTTAAAAAAAAGGTTTTAAGAATAGTATCTAGTTTTACAATTATTTTTGTGTGTACTATTCCCCTTATAAGTTTAATTTATAGTATCGAAAGACAAGAAGGGTTAAATGAGTTTGAATATTTTATCGATCAATTACAACAAGGAGAAGGGTGGACTATTTACTCGATTTTAGGATACATATACCTACTTGTGTGGTGGGGTCTAATAATCAACAAAAAAAAGACTAATTAATGTATACTGAAATGTACACTTAATGATACAGGCTTTTAGCTATACTAAACAATACTGGATAGCTGTAGTTGAGAAATGCCCCCCACGTGCTTGATCAAAATACCATGTTAAAATGATTAGGATAATTAGTTAGTTTATGGAAAAGCTCTAGAATTGTTCTAGGGCTTTTGTTGTGTGAGGCTTACATATATAATCATCATCTGTTAAAAAAATGATTAAACTAACACTTCATTTCCTCAGAATCTCTTTTTTGATCTTAGCATAAATACCCATTCCCTTTTTATCATAGATTCCTAATAGATTAATTTGCATACGAGAACGTACGTTTGTATTTTAAGGAGATGTTTTGATGGCTAGTAAAATACTTGATCCACTTATAACGAGATTTATTTTGCCAGAGCATACAGAAATGTTACGTCAGTTTCATGAAGATAAGAAACTGATTGAGACGCCGATCATTGAAGATGACGAGCTAGCCGAGTTTTGCTACAGGATATCTGACTTGTGACAGTACTTACTTTTCTTAAATTACTTTAAAGATATTTTTTTCCATTTACGAATTTTAGTTCTGAAATTCGTAAATGGAGCAACTGTATTGATATGCACCCATTTCCAAACAGGCCACATTGCTTTTGTTGTAGCCCATTTTCTTTGTTCTGGTTGGAATAATTCTGCTTCAGTAAGATCATTTATCCAATCGACTAGCTTTCGGACTAACTTTGTCAATTCTTCTTCCTGCTGTTTTAAGGTTAAAGCACCGTGTTGCTCATAAAAAGATTGATAAAGTTTACCTAAGTTATTCCATTTGTAGTCTGGAGTGGGTGTTTGTACGTCAAGTCCACTTTGCTCGTCTTTTTCCCACGATAACAATAAGTTGATCCACCCCAATTGATAGGAAAGGATTTCAGAAGGAGATTTATCCACTTCAGAGATATGTTTATCTCTCAACTCTTCAGGAATCACCTTAAATTCTTCAATAAATTTTTTATAGGCTTTATCGATTGATTCAATTAATTCTTCAGCATTAGAGTACCGCTGCATAGTTCTTTCACACCTTTACTTTTACTACCTTCAGTATATGATAGAATGGTATCAAAACCTGATACCCATTAGGAGCTTTTTATGAAAAAAGACGGGCGACTGATTCAAGAAATAATCTATCTCTTTGAGTTATAAATAAGATAAGGAAGCTTACTGACTCAGAAATGGAAGAAATGAGTCTTGTCTAAGTGCGAACGCTAAAAGGGCTTGAGAGATGGCAAAACTTAAAAACGTATTTTTGGTTGCCAGCTTAACAAGCGATACAAAGTGTCGACATGAGCTATGTGCAAAATCAGAAAAAATACAAGGATGAAATAAAAATGAAGAAAATCGTTTCCTAAGATAAAAGAAAACGATTTTTTCTTTTGTTACCTATTAATAAAAAATAGGTTATTTAAACTGTATATTATAGAAGATTTCATTTGAGATAATGATGTCGAATGCTATTATGTTAGGCAAAGTGTTATGTTTGGCTGGGTTCTTGGATAGGTACCCAATTAGCACAGAGAGGGAGCGATACTGATGCTGTTGAATAGTATAGGAGTAGCATTAGGCGGTTGTCTTGGGGCCATGTCTCGTTACGGAATCAGTTCTCTGATCAATCAACGTTATAAAGGAATGTTCCCATTAGCGACCTGCTGTATTAATATTTTGGGGTGTTTTTTATTAGGGGTACTAACAAGTTCTTCCTTAGCTCCTTTTTTTATCGTAATGGCAGGCACAGGTTTTATGGGGGCTTTTACGACATTTTCTACATGTAAGTGGGAGAGCTATTCATTATTTACATCAAAACGTTACCAGATAGGATTCATCTACTTGCTTATTAGCTATTCTGTGGGGATTTTATCTGCTGCACTAGGGATGCTGCTCGGGGTACATTTGTGATTTTTAAGATTGTCCTTGGAATTGCTTTTTCATTTTGATAAGATAAATATTCGTTTGATGAAAAGGAGGTTAGTCATGTGACCATTCATCATCCTGCATATAAGGAAGAACAAGATCGGCTGGAAAAAACAGTACATACGATTGAAAAGGAGATTGGACAGCTCCGAGAGGATTTGCGAGAGGCAACGGACGACTATGTCAAACAAGTAGTCAATTCCTCGAAAGCTAGGGATCTCTTTCATTTGGAAAGCTCTGTGAATAAGCCTTACTTTGGTCGAGTAGATTTCATGAAAGACGAAACCTATGAAATGGATTCCGTATATATAGGAAAGCGTGGGATTGTAGAACGCGACACAATGGATAGTGTTGTAGTAGATTGGCGTGCACCTATCGCTAGCCTTTATTATAGCGGGGAGAGCAAGGATGCTTTTTACCGAACATTACAGGGAATTGTACGGGGAGAAGTAAAGCTTAAGCGTAATTTTGCTATAGAAGATGGTCAGATTACAGGAATTTATGATGGTGCGTTAAAAGAGACGATCAATCGCGAAATCGGGACGCCAGAGGATTTTCTGGAAGAAGGCTATATTGATGAATTCTTAGCTTCCAGTCTGAATCAAAATAACGATAGTCGATTAAAGGATATCGTTGCTACCATTCAAACGGAACAGAATGATATCATACGTGCAGAAAAAGATCGGGCTATTGTGGTCCAAGGGGTAGCTGGAAGCGGAAAGACTACGATTGCATTACACCGCCTTTCCTATTTGATTTATAATTACCAGCATTTGATTGCATCCAAGAAATTTATGGTATTTGCTCCTAATAAGCTGTTTTTAACATATATTTCGGATGTATTACCCGAATTAGGTGTGGAGGATGTACAACAAGCCACTTTCTCAGAGTGGGCTGCCAAACAGGTAAAAGTACTTTTACCAAAAGGCTGGCGAATTGTTGATCCGAGCAAGCCATTGTTGCTTTTCTTTGAAGACGATGCTAGTAAGCAGGTACAGAAGCGTCAAACGTGGAATCGGATGTCTTTTAAGGGTTCCGTTCATTGTCGAAATATGCTAGATAAGTATATGGATTACTTACTGCATGAGCTGATTACCTATAAGGATTTACGATTTATTTATAACAAGACAAAGCATGTGTTTGAAATGAAAAAGGCAGATATTCGCCAGTTGTTTATTAATGAATTTGCTCATTTGCCCTATCACCGCAGAATAGAAGCCTTAGCTAAGCATGTTAAACAACAAATGACCCAGCAATTGTTTACACATTTACGAGAAGAAAAAATCGATTTGGATAAGCCAAGTTTATTGCGGTTCGAGAAGAAAATGGATGAATTGCTCGCTTTGTATTTAGGGAAGTGGCCAGAGATAGATGCTTTTACTGTGTATACCCAGCTTCTGCAGGATTGGGAGCTTTTACGAAAGCTTACTAGTGAGGATATTTCAGATGAATGGTTGCAGGATGTCGTAGAGACTTCAAAAGCAATCATAGAGGAAGAGCGTATAGAAGCAGAAGACCTTGCTCCCATTTTATATCTACGTCATCTGCTGGAAGGAAGCGGAAAGGAAGCCCCTTTTGATCATACGGTAATCGATGAGGCGCAGGATTTGAGCTATCTAGAGATTTTAGTGCTTTCTTTACATACGAAAAATGAATCAATGACAATCGTAGGGGATTTGGCACAAGGGATTCATGCGTACCGTGGATTAGATAGCTGGCAGCCAGTTTTACGAAATATCTTCAAAAAGAAAACAGACTTTTATACGTTAGAGCAGAGCTATCGTTCGACAGTTGAAATTATGAATTGGTCCAATGAGGTTTTACAGGGCACGCAATTGCCGGAAATTACTGAGGCAAAGCCGGTGTTGCGTCATGGTGAAGAACCGTTATTTTTACGGGCGAAGAATCAGAGCAACATGCTTGAGGATATTAAAAAGCGGGTTGAAAAGTCATTAGCACTTGGTCATCAAACGGTGGCGATTGTCACTAAAACCATACATGAGAGTAAAAAAATTGCTAAAGCCTTAAAAGAAAAGGGACTTGAGCTTCATCATCTAGGTGTGAAAGATAAGGAATTTCCAGGTGGAGTAACCGTTCTGCCTGCTTATCTGACGAAAGGGCTGCAATTTGATGTAGTAATCGTCCTACACGTAGATGATGAACATTACAAGGAGAATGTGATGGATGCCAAGTTACTTTATGTCACCATGTCACGACCTGTCCATCAACTTCTGCTATATATTCAAGGGGATGCTAAGGTGACTCCATGGCTAAAGACAAAAGCAGCTGCGATACAAGAGCTATGATATGAAAAATCATTCAGAAGATTAGATGTACACTTGATACAACCAATCCCCAAATAGGGGTGGCATACTCAGAAAAGCTGATAAAAATCAAAGTTAGTAACGTGTACAAAAGGAAGAAAAACAATGAAAACCATGAGGCTTTGCCAGAATGAACAAGTAAGATATTCCGGTAATGCAATCATGGTTTTTTCTTTAGTGAAGCTGACTTATGCTTTAGAGATGATCACTTGTTCTACTACTTCGGTATTTGGATGGAGTGATTGAATAATGGTGCAGTTAGGAGGTACCAAGCGCAAGGCCTTATCCAGCTTTTCCTGCACAAGGTCTGAACCAGTAATAGTATAAATGAGACTTATCTTCGTCAAAGGATTCGGGGCATTCTCGCTTTGAACGGCATCTACATGGAGAGTAAGCGAGTTGTATGAGATGCGTTTTTTTTCCAGGATGCGCGTAAAGACGATTTGGCTACACCCCGCAATGGCAGAAACTAGCAAATCAATCGGTTTAAAGCCTTGCTGACGGTCACTAGAGATGGTTAAATTTCCATAGGGTAGGGTTGTTTGCAAGTTTTGATTCATCTGAGTAAATTGCATGGTCCTTCCTCCTGTTTCGAAAATGGAGAAACCACGAAGAAGAGTGCTCCTCGTGGTTTCTCTGAAGGCAAATAATATGTAGAATATGATTTGATTCATACAAATTAATCAGGTAGAAGTATTAGTGATCTCCTGTATTGCCCTTGCTTGGATTGGTTACTACAAAGCCTTCCTCTGGAATAAACAGATAATCTATTACAACGCCATCTAGTAATTCCTCTGAGGTTTGCAGGAGGACATCGATATCTTTATCAGTAGATACAACGGTATCCTTCTCTGATGGTTTGTCCAAAGTCATTCCATAATGAGCGTGGTTACCGTGTTTATGTGTGATGTATACGCGAAGCTTTGCATCTTTATCAGTTTCCTGAGCCATGATTTCATTGATTTTTTTTGCCGCATTGCGAGTAATTTTTGCTTTCATCGTCGAGGACTCCTTACCTTGTTAGGATGTGTTCATCATAACAAACTTACCTTCCATGTGGCAAACCTCTTACGCACTTTTGCGTGAACATCTTGAATGAAGTGAATGGTTATATTTTAAAAGGAAAAATGAGGAACAAAAAACAGAAAATATGAATATTGGGTTGCCAATATGAACCTGGCAACCCAAGCTAGCTCGTTTTTAATAAAATGCTCCAGGCCAATCGTACCAACCTAGTGAAGATAAATAAGCATCTGTAAATGCATCTTCTTCACGAGGAGGGTAGGACAATTCGTGCTCATCTACAAATAACAACTCACTCGGCTCTGCATGACGATGTGGATCGTATTTCATGGAGAAAAGCCTCCCTTCACAGTACTAGTCTGTCCCATTTTAAAAGGAAATACGATTTTAAAACTTTTTTCAAAAAGGTATTGAATATCAAAAAGGTTCATGATATACTCAATCTTGTTGTGAAACAAGTGATATTTTAGTTGCTGAAATGCCGGTGTAGCTCAATTGGTAGAGCACCTGACTTGTAATCAGGGGGTTGTGGGTTCAAGTCCTATCGCCGGCACCATTTTTATGGGGAGATAGTGAAGTGGCTAAACACGGCAGACTGTAAATCTGCTCCCTCAGGGTTCGGCGGTTCGAATCCGTCTCTCCCCACCATACTTGTAATGAAAGCACTTTGACTGTTAGTCAGGGTGCTTTTTTTGTATTAGCTAGGATTTGTGTTTCAATTATTTGATGGAATTGCTTCAAATACAATTATTTTATGACACATGATTATCTGTATGTTATCCTATCATTGAGAAAGAGGCCTATTTTTTAGTTCGTCAAGGAAAGATAGAAGGAAGGTCCTCTTTTGCAAAATCTCGTTCCACAGTTCTTCTTCGTGCGATTAAATGAAAGCTCTGTTTGTCATACTAGAAAAGAGGAACTAATGAAACTGGGGTGGATACGTGATTTCACAACAAGATATTATGAAGATGAAGCAACAGATGAATCGGGAAGTCAGTAAGCTTGTTACTATTGTATTAGCCGACTCACAACAAGTGGCTGGCGAAATTTCGGAAGCAACCGATGAGGAGATTCGCTTATCTGATGGGCGAATCTACAGGTATGAAAATATCCGAGAAATTAATGGCTTATAAAAATGAAAGCGTTAACAATTTGATGGGAAAGAGCCGAAAATATTTTATAGGAAGCTACGATGTCTTAGTCGTCCTATCACCCTGTATTTCTTAAGGCTAAAAAAGGGGGCAGAAGCACCCCCTGCTATAGTTTATAGACCTGAGATTGGAAAGAAGTAGGTCAATGCATCAGGTAGCACACGTTGCCAAAAGCCCCATACATGGTCGCCGTGATCCTCAATATAGGAGGTACGTGCTTGCTTTTGATCCAAAACAGACTTCATTCTTCGGTTATAGTCTAAGAAATCGTAAGTGCCTGTACTGGTTTCGACTTGTAGCTCTTCCAAACCTACGATCATCCACATATTCATCCAGGATAGGTCAGTTTCTTTTTTCGCTTCATCAATAGAGGCATCAAAGAATGCACCTGATAAAGAGATGATTTTGTGGAATAGATGAGGGTAATCAAGAGCTAGATGGAACGAAACTGTACCACCAAGGGAGTCGCCAGCTAGAATGCGGCTATCAGGGTCTTGGCGAATTGGATATTTGTTTTCAATATAAGGAACAAGTTCCTCTGCGAAGAAGCGTTTGTACCCAGGGTTTCTTTCCCCAACATGTGAGTATTCACTGGTGCGTTTGCTTCGTTCGTTTGAGACGCCGACAATAATCATAGGCTCCATGCCTTCTTCAAGAATAAGGCGGTTAGCAATTGTAGCGATTCGACCCATCGTAAAGAACTCGTTTCCATCCTGACAATAGATGACCGGGTAGGAAAGCATGTCATTGTAACCCGGGGGTAAATATACTTTTACTTGGCGTGGTGTATCTAGGTACTTGCTGGTAAGTTCTTCTTTGATGATGGTTCGTTTTAGGATGTCTGACATCGAATGAAAACCTCCCGACAATTATTCTATCGTTTTAACAAATTGTAATTAAGGTCTTGCAAAAAAATGATACAGAACTTATCATTGATAATAACAGGAACAAGTAAACCCCTGTAATGACTATATTATAACACAAAAAACAGAGTCATGAACTGAAATATAACAGTTGAAATAACTTTTATATGGTTCATATATACAGGGCTTTCGTATCTTCCGAAAAATGTAATTTTACTCCAAACAAAACTCCGTTAATGAGGTGAGCTAAATGACTGTATCTACTGCTGTAGAACATATCGGTCACAATGAGCCATTGCAAATTCTGGCTCCGGATGGAACTGTTGTCAATCCTGAAATGATGCCTAAGCTTTCTGATGAAGAGCTTCGTGAAATTATGCGTCGCATGGTTTTCACTCGTGTTTGGGACCAACGTGCAATTAGTTTGCAACGTCAAGGTCGTCTTGGCTTCGTAGCTCCAGTTTCTGGGCAAGAGGCTACTATGGTAGGTTCTGAATTTGCTTTGAGCAAAGAAGACTTTATCCTACCAAGCTACCGTGACCTTCCACAAATGGTATGGCATGGTGTTCCTATGTACCAAGTATTCTTGTGGTCCCGCGGTCACATCGAAGGTGGACGTTACCCTGAGGGTGTAAACGTATTGATGCCACAAATTATCATTGCGGCACAATGTACACAAGCTACTGGTGTAGCAATGGGCTTTAAGCTTCGCGGAGAGAAGAAAGTAGCAATCAACTACTTCGGTGATGGTGCAACTTCTCAAGGTGATTTCTATGAAGCTATGAACTATGCTGGTGTATACAACCTACCAGTTATCTTCTTTAACCAAAACAATGGTTATGCAATCTCCCTGCCGTTTGCTAAGCAAACAAAATCCGAAAACATCGCTGTTAAATCCGTAGCAGCTGGTATTTCTAGCGCTCGTATTGATGGTATGGACGTTCTTGCAGTTGTAAAAGCAACTCAAGTTGCAAGAGAACGCGGTATTAACGGTGGAGGAGCTACATTGATCGAAGCTCTTACATACCGTTTCGGTCCTCACTCCATGTCTGGTGATGATCCAACTCGTTACCGTACTGGGGAAGAGCAATCCGAATGGGAACAAAAAGATCCATTGATTCGTTTCCGTAAGTTCCTAGAAGCAAAAGGTCTATGGAGCGAGCAAGATGAAGAGGCAGTAATCGAAGAGGCAAAAGCCCATGTTGCTGAGCAAATCAAGAAAGCTGACGAAACAGCAAAAATGAAAGTTTCTGAGCTTATTGATGTGATGTTCGAGACTTTGCCTCCACACCTAGAAGAACAAAAAGCAGAATATCTGGCAAAGGAGTCGAAGTAAGCCATGGCAAATTTGACAATGATTCAAGCCATTACTGATGCGATGCGTATTGAATTGGCACGCGACCCTCAAGTTCTAGTTTTTGGGGAAGACGTGGGTAATAATGGCGGTGTATTCCGTGCAACAGAAAATCTGCAAAAAGAGTTTGGCGAAGATCGCGTATTCGATACACCGCTAGCTGAATCTGGATTCGGTGGATTGGCAGTAGGTCTTGGTGTCAACGGATTCCGTCCAGTTGTTGAGATTCAATTCTTTGGTTTCGTTTTTGAAACAATTGATGCGATCGTAACTCAAGCTGCTCGTATGCGTTACCGTTCTGGTGGAAATTTCACTAGCCCAATCGTATTCCGCTCTCCATTTGGTGGTGGCGTAAAAACCCCTGAGTTGCATTCTGACTCACTAGAAGGTATCTTCCTTCAAACACCAGGTGTGAAAGTAGTAATCCCATCTAATCCTTACGATGCAAAAGGTCTATTGATCTCCGCGATTCGCGATAACGATCCGGTAATCTTCCTTGAGCATATGAAACTATATCGTTCCTTCCGTCAAGAAGTACCAGAAGGCGAATATACAATTCCATTGGGTAAAGCAAATATCGTTCGTGAGGGTACAGATGTAACGATCATCACTTACGGTGCAATGGTTCAAACAAGCATGAAAGCTGCGGAAGAATTAGAAAAACAAGGTAAAAGCGCTGAAGTTATCGACTTGCGCACCCTTTCTCCATTAGATATGGAAACAATCCTTGCTTCCGTACAAAAAACAAATCGTGCAATCGTTGTGCAAGAAGCACAACGCACTGCCGGTGTCGCTGCTGAAATCATCGCGCAAATCAACGAAAAAGCTATCTTACATCTAGAAGCGCCTGTTCTTCGTATCGCACCTCCAGATTCCGTGTTCCCGTTTGCACAAGCAGAAGATGTTTGGCTGCCTGATGTAAAAGGTGTTATTGACGGCGTGAACCGCGTATTGGAGTTCTAAGATTCGTATAATCAATGGCGGAAAGTAAGCTTTCCGCCTTCTTTCTCGAAATCGATAGGAGGGAATTATAGTGGCACGATTTGAATATAAACTGCCGGAAACCGGTGAAGGTATCCACGAAGGCGAAATCGCAAAGTGGCATGTTGCTGTAGGAGATACAATTGAAGAGGATCAAGTTATCCTAGAAGTACAAAATGATAAATCCATGGTAGAACTACCATCTCCTGTTGCAGGTAAAGTAGTTGAGATCAATGTGAGTGAAGGTACTGTTTCTACAGTAGGTGACACACTATGTGTTATTGAAGTAGAAGGTGCATTGCCTGAAGGTGCAGATCATGGACATGGTGGCGAAAGCGCAGCACCAGCTCAAGAAGCTCCTAAAGCTACTGAAGCACCAGCGGCGGCTGCAGCACCAGCTGTTGCTCAAGGTGGAGCTCCAATTGATCGCAAGCAAGTACTTGCTACTCCTTCCGTGCGTAAATATGCTCGTGAAAAGAACATCGATTTGGCGCTTGTACCAGGTACAGGCGGTAAAGTTGGTCGAATTACCAAAGCTGATGTAGATGCATATCTTGCTGGTGGGGCTACAGCACCTGCTCAAGCAGCAGCACCAGCGGCGGCTGCAGCACCAACTGCTTCTCAAGCAGCAGCAGCTACACCTACACAACACTACGCTCCACAAGCTTTCGAATTAGAAGAGCGCGTACCTTTGAAAGGTATCCGTAAAGCTATTTCTAAAGCGATGGTTAAATCTAAATACACAGCTCCACACGTTACTTTGTTTGACGAAGTAGACGTTACTGGCTTGGTTAACCTACGTAAAGAAGGTAAACCACTAGCTATGGAACAAGGAATTAAATTAACTTACCTTCCATTCATTGTGAAAGCAGTAGTGGCTGGTTTGAAAAAATTCCCAATCCTTAACACTTCTATGGATGATGAAACACAAGAAATCATCTTCAAAAAGTACTATAATATTGGTATTGCAACATCTACAGAAGACGGCTTGCTCGTACCTGTAGTTAAAGGCGCAGATCATAAATCCATCTTCGAAATCTCTGCTGAGATTAACGAATTAGCTGGTAAAGCTCGTGACCGTAAAGCAACTGCCGATGAAATGAAAGGTTCTACTTTCAGCATCACAAACATCGGTTCTGCTGGTGGAATGTTCTTCACTCCAGTGATCAACCATCCTGAAGTAGCTATTTTGGGTGTAGGTCGCATTGAAGAGAAACCAGTAGTGAAAAACGGTGAGATTGTTGTTGCACCAGTCTTAGCGTTGTCTCTAAGCTTTGACCACCGTCTAATCGATGGAGATCCAGCGCAACGTTTCATGAACTATATCAAAAAGCTTCTGGAGAACCCAACACTATTGGTTATGGAGGGATAACAACATGGTAGTAGGAGAATTCGTAGAAGAAATTGACGTAGTAGTCATCGGGGCAGGTCCTGGTGGTTATGTCGCAGCAATCCGCGCAGCTCAATTGGGGAAAAGCGTAGTTGTAGTAGAACGTGCTAACGTAGGTGGCGTATGCTTGAACGTGGGTTGTATCCCATCAAAAGCTCTTATCCATGCTTCTCACGTTTATGAAAATGCACAGCATGGCGCTAGCATGGGTATTACCATGGAAAACGTAAAAGTTGACTATGCGAAAGTACAAGAATGGAAAAGCGGCATCGTGAAACAATTGACTGGCGGGGTTGCTTCCTTGTTCAAAGGAAACAAAATACGTCTAGTTTCTGGGGAAGCGTTCTTCTTGTCTGAGAATGAAATCAGCGTTTATAACGATAATGAGTCCCTTAAATTCAAGTTCAACAATGCGATTATCGCAACCGGTTCTCGTCCGTTCGAACTTCCAGCGTTTAAATGGAGCAAGCGAGTATTGTCCTCTACTGAGGTATTAAGTCTTGGCGAAATTCCAAAACGCATGGTAGTTATCGGCGGTGGATACATCGGGGTTGAACTAGGTACAGTTCTTGCTAAATTTGGCACAGAACTTACAATCCTTGAGGGTGCAGACCATATCCTACCTGGATTTGAACAAGACATGACTCGTCTAGTTGAACGTCGTTTGAAAAAACACAACGTGAAAATTCATACCAAAGCTCTTGCAAAAGGCGTGGAAGAATCAGAAAACGGTGTAGTCGTAAAAGCAGAAGTAAAAGGAGAAGAAATGTCCTTTGAAGCTGATTACGTACTAGTTACTGTTGGCCGTAAGCCAAACACAAATGATATCGGTCTTGAAGCAATCGGCATGAAAATGAACGAGCGCGGATTGATCGAAGTAGATAAACAAGGTCGTACAAGTCTACCACACATCTACGCGATTGGTGACATTGTTCCAGGTCTTGCGCTAGCTCACAAAGCTTCTTATGAAGGTAAAGTGGCTGCTGAAGCAATTGCGGGACATGCGGCTGAAGTGGATTACAAGTGCATTCCTTCTGTTGTATTCTCCGATCCAGAAATGTCCAGTGTGGGTATCTCTGAAAGAGAAGCAAAAGAACAAGGTCTAGATGTAGTTGTAGGTCGTTTCCCTTATGCTGCTAACGGACGTGCTCTATCTGTTAATGCCGGTGAAGGATTTGCAAAAATCATTGCTGACAAAGAAACAGGAGTAGTTCTAGGTGCACAATTCGTTGGGGAAGATGCTTCTAACATCGTATCTGAAGTAGCTTTGGCTATTGAGATGGGTGCTACATTAGAAGATATCGAGCTAACTATCCATGCTCACCCAACTTTGGGCGAAGTAACATTGGAAGCTGCGGAAATGGCGCTTGGTCGTCCGATTCACGTAGTGGTAAAATAATTGCTTTCTATAAAAAAAGGTTGCTGGTCTATTTCAGCAACCTTTTTTCTTTACTCGTAAAAGAAGATCATATTAGCTTACAAGAAAAAGACAACAGGGTATACAGCATTACTGTGTAATACAAGCTAATAAAAGAGATCAGGTATACATTTTAGAGCCAGAGCGTTTAAACTCTTCTGCCTTTTGAGAAAGTCCTGTTTCAATGAGAGAATCTTCAAGACTTGCTGTACTTTTATCTGCCAAAGGACTGTTATCAACCATTCCTTTTAACTCATGACTAATTTTCATACTGCAAAATTTCGGCCCACACATCGAGCAAAAATGTGCTGTTTTAGCTGGTTCAGCGGGAAGGGCTTCATCATGATAATCGCGTGCTCGCTCGGGATCTAATGATAAATGAAATTGATCGTGCCAGCGAAATTCAAATCGTGCTTTTGACATCGCATCATCCCATGCTTGAGCAAGGGGATGACCTTTTGCTAGATCTGCGGCATGCGCTGCGATTTTATAGGCGATGACCCCTTCTTTTACATCATGCTTATTAGGCAGTCCTAAATGTTCTTTCGGTGTTACATAGCATAACATCGCAGTACCAAACCAGCCAATCATAGCAGCACCAATGGCAGAGGTAATGTGATCATATCCGGGGGCAATATCGGTTGTAAGCGGCCCTAACGTATAGAAGGGAGCCTCCTGACAAATATCCTGCTGAATGTCTACGTTTTCTTTAATCTTGTGCATAGGAACATGTCCCGGCCCTTCGATCATGACCTGAACATCATACTCCCAGGCAATTTTCGTTAGTTCACCCAAGGTTTCTAATTCCGCCATTTGAGCAGCATCATTGGCATCCGCAATGGACCCCGGCCGCAGACCATCCCCTAAGGAGAGTGAGATATCGTAAGCACTTGCAATTTCACAAATCTCACGGAAATGTGTATACAAGAAATTCTCCTGATGATAGGTAAGACACCAAGAGGCCATAATGGAACCTCCTCGCGAAACGATTCCTGTCACGCGGTTCATGGTAAGGGGGATGTAACGAAGCAAAAGTCCAGCATGTACTGTGAAATAGTCCACACCTTGTTCTGCTTGCTCGATTAACGTATCCCGGTATAATTCCCAGGATAAATTCTCTGGCTGTCCTCCCGCTTTCTCCAAAGCTTGATACAATGGTACAGTTCCGACTGGTACAGGAGCATTCCGTAAAATCCATTCACGTGTCGTGTGAATATTTTTACCGGTCGATAAATCCATGATGGTATCCGCTCCCCAGCGAATTGCCCAGACCATTTTTTCAACTTCATCTTCTATGGAGGAAAGAACAGCCGAATTTCCAATATTAGCGTTTATTTTTACCAAAAATTGCTTTCCAATAAGCATAGGCTCAAGCTCAGGGTGATTTATATTAGCCGGCAATATGGCGCGTCCACTGGCAATTTCTTGACGTACTACCTCTGGCTTTATTCCCTCGCGTATCGCTGCGAATTCCATTTCAGGTGTAATGATGCCTTTACGTGCATAATGTAGCTGAGTGACGCGTTTTCCTCTACGTGCTCGCAAAGATGGACGATTTTCAAATTCTTGAACAGGAAGCGGGTTAGCGGCCTTTGATTTTGTAGGGGCAAGATTTTTGGAGGCTCCATATGTTTCCGTGTCCTTCCGTTCTAAAATCCAAGGAGAGCGGAGTGGTGCAAGACCTTTGCTTAGATCAATCGTTTCAAACCGTGTTTCATCTGTGTAGGGTCCGCTCGTATCATACACTTGCAAAGGAGCATTTGGAGTAACGCGCCCTTGCTGATCAACAGTAGGGGAAAGCATAATTTCACGAAACGGAACCAGTAGATCAGGCCTTGAGCCTGTCACATATCTCTTGCGACTTGCTGGAAAAAAAGACGGAGTTGATAAAATAGACATTGCTATACCTCCCAACATCATTTAGCAACTAGCAAGGGACGGTAGGAGCGACAAACTAAAAAAGAGCCATACAGCAAAGGCTGACGGCTCTTATCCATACAAAATAAACATGCTGAAATAAACGAAGTCATTCGTATGGGATCGTTTCCTACGCTGGCATTATCCAGATCAGGTTTCACGGTCGGTAGCAGAGTTCTCCACCCTCTCAGCCTGGCTTCATCCAAGCTCCCGTATCCATATGTAGTTGCCCTTTTACCATATCATATGGGAAAATGTGGGTCAATAGGACTGATGGACGTTACGTGTGGGACAAATAAACAAAACCGCCAATCCGGCCAAGGACAAGCGGTTTGTTAGCAGAGGATTATCCTTCGCGTGTTTTAACTTGACGGGAATGATTCTTTTGCTTTACCTTTTTGGTTCCTGGTAAAGGTTTCCCGGTTTGTTCTAAGCCTTGAAATTGGTTATTATATGTTTGATGCGGATTTTCTACTAAGAAATCATCTTTTGCCATCCTTATCAGCTCCTTCGTGATTAGTATGGGAGGGAAATTGGTATCGCATGCACAGGGAAGTGTTTGTAACGCTGTGAATTATAGTTAAACAGGAGAGGACAGATTTTCATGAAAAAAAGATCGATGTTTACGGCAGTACTAGCTAGCTTATTACTTGTAACAGGCTGTAGTGGAAATCAATCGAATACTACGCCTACTGAACAAGCCCAAGATATAAAGGTTAATCAGATAGATCTCACAGCTGAGCTCAAGTTTACAGAGCAAGCTACGATTGGGAAAACGACACTAGCTCAGATGGAAAAAATATATGGTCCTGCTGTAGAAAAAAAGACCATTAAAAGTAATTTTCGTACCAATTTAAAATCAGAGAATGGACCAAATCCAGAAGTAGAGCAAGAAGTAGCTTTTATCAAGATCAACCCACTAACAGGGGCAAAATGGAATAAGGCATACCCCTTATATTTTACCAAAACGGCTAACCCTACATTAGTAGCTGCCCAAGTGATGTTAAAACGCGGAGATTTGATGAAAAATCTTGAGACTGGAAAGCAACTAACTCTAGAGGATATCAAAAAGGTATACGGTGCGCCAACACGCGACCTAGGAAGAGTTCTGGAGTATTATGATTTCAAAAATAAAGCTGTTCTGCATGTCATTCTAACGGACAATAATCAAATTTCCACTATGTTAACCCATTACGGATTGTTGTATGCGGACAAGCAAGAGGATATGATTGAGAATGAAAATATCATTAAGCGTTTGAGTCAGGAACAAGGATCAGCATCTAAGTAAAAACGGCCAGAAGCCTTTATAAGAGTCATACCCTATAAAGCCGTGGCGAATGGAGGGATCATCATGCCAACCTTGATTGCACCCGTATTTAATACCATAACAGATAAACCACTTCGTATACAGCTTAGTGAGGATTTCTTTCTGGTATCCGGCTTTGAGCCCTTGTATAAGATTTGTCATGAGCGCTTGCGTCCACAGATGAACGAGAATCGGCTTCATTTTGAAGAGAAGGTAAAACCAAACTCATTGTTTCTCTATGCAGAGTATCCTACCTTAAAAGTAAAAGAGGATCGTCCTTTTATAGCTGAAATAGAGAATCGCTTAAACATGGCGAATGGCGAAGGGGTTTGTTCGATCCCTTATCTATTAACAATGGAAGAAAATCGGTATGGGATTAATTATGTAAAACGCTCATTAGATGGTCCTAAGTTTATCTATACCGATCAGATAGAGGGATTGTTCAAGCGTCTCATGAATGCAGATATCTCGTTTCCAACCGTTCCGTATCGCAGATATTTATTAGCTTTAGAAAAGAAATCGTTGGAGGATGAGTTATTAGATTTATGGATTGCTTTGGAGTCCTTGTTTGTACCAGATGGTAAAAAGGGAGAGATTACGTACAAGGTACGAACAAGAATTGCTTATTATCTGGGGCAAACACCTGAAGAGAGGATTAGGATTGCTAATTTTATTAAAAGCTCCTACAACCATCGTTCTGAAGTGGTTCATAGCGGTAAGGATTTAGGTAATACAATCAAAGAAGAAATACAGATATTACGTCAGATTGCCAGAGCTACCCTTATTAATTTAGCTTTAGAAAAAACGAAACTACAAAAGCTGAGGGAACAACTAGACAATTTAGTGTTAACAGGCAGAACGTACAAGGAGGAGTTTTCACCTGCTTATTTTGAGCATATTGTCTTGCCTTAGAATGAAATAAAGTGGATAAATAGCAGGGGAATCCTTCTTAAATAAGAAAAGCAGCTACTCTTTTTTTCGGGAGTGGCTGCTTTTTTGGCAAATAAACAAAACGAATAATGACACAGGCTTGTTTTATTAAGATAAATGGTATGTATTACGAATATGATTGATTAAACCAATCGAACCTGCTTCGACTAACTCATACACATAATCAAATCTACCTGTAAAATAGGGATCTTCGACTTCTGTTTCCTTATAAGCGGAAGCATAATCCATCAGTTTGGTAACATTTTTAGCATCTGGAGCAAAAGCACGTAATTTTTGTACGTTGGAATCATCCATGCATACAATATAGTCAAATTGTTGAAAATCAGCAGAATGAATTTGTCTAGCAACAATCGTATCAAAACGAATGTTATGCTTCGTTAATACTAGTTGAGTCCCTTCATGTGGAGGATTTCCAACATGCCAACTGCCAATCGCTGCTGAATCAATTTCAATGAATTGCTCTAGTCCGGCGCGTTGTACATGATGACGAAAAACTGCCTCTGCCATGGGTGATCGACAAATGTTGCCTAGACAAACAAATAACACACGTACCATATGAAAAACCTCCTTACATTGAATTTGCACAAAGCAAAACCTCGGCTATCAAGCTCGCCGAGGTTTTTTGTTTTAACCTACTCACATGCCTATTCTTAGTATACCATCCATGCGTTTGGTAACCAACGACCACGTGGGTCGCCATTTGCGGATTTTGTGAGAACGTTGCCTTTATCAACCATCATAGAAGAAGTACCGCCGTCCATAGCCATTCCATTTAC
Source organism: Brevibacillus laterosporus LMG 15441 (assembly GCF_000219535.2). Classification (NCBI taxonomy): domain Bacteria; kingdom Bacillati; phylum Bacillota; class Bacilli; order Caryophanales; family Paenibacillaceae; genus Brevibacillus; species Brevibacillus laterosporus. Next base: position 3,284,190 of record NZ_CP007806.1, on the reverse strand, counting down.
AGCGCCATATTCTTCGAGCAGATCAGCCATATCTTTCATGCTAGCCCCAATAGAGTGCTTTTGACGACCATCAATCACAATGAACAAGATGGTGCCATCAGCCATCTGGCCTACAGCCGTACGGGGAGCGATTCCCCAGCTAATCGGATCTTTTCCAGCAAAAAGGTTCTTCCCATTTACCACTAATTGAGGTCGAAATGACATAGCATCTCTAATATTCATCTTCAACAGCTCTTTAGAGGTATAACGACCTGTGATTAGCTTGCCGTTATAATCAATTCCAAGCACGGTGTCCCCGCCGGATGGATTGTAATCTTGAAGCAGTTTTCCATCTACGATTACTAGTCCAGCTGCTTGGCTGCCATACCCCATAAAATTGGGGTCATAAAAGCCGCTTGCATTGACTCCACCAATTGCATTCGTTCGTTCTGAGAATTCACTAATCCATTCACCGCGTGGTTTACCCCGGTTCTTTTTTGCACCGGTTGTTTGAATTAAGTGAACTCGGTTAGGATCAGAAACCTTCATAACGTATCCTTTAAAGTAATGAGCGGGATTGAAGTATTTTTCTACCGGAACAACTTCAGTCAGCTCTTTTTGAACAGGCTTTTCTTCTTGTTTTTCTTCTTCTTTTCCAGGCTGAGTAGTTACCTCTGTAGGTGAAACGGAGTTAATCGCTTCGGGATTATTAATCTCCGCACGAAGAGAATTAAGGGCGTCTTCTCCTACCAATGTATATTTAGCCCAACTGGAATGTTGAGTTGTTAACAACGTTCCAGCAAGCCACAACCGCAAGTCGTGGGTTAAATAAAAACCGGCTACTAGTACAGCGAAGGTTACAATACTTCCTACTAATAGTTTCTTTTTTCGTTTCGCTTTTCTCTTTTTTGATCTTCGCATGGGTTGCTGATCTTTAGAACTGCGAGTACGGGTTAGTGGTGCCTCTGACATGTATCTCATTCCTATCTAGCTTAATCTGATATTTTTAGGTGTAAGGAGGTAGTTCCATTTATATGACGCGCATGTGGATAAAAGGTTACGACCTTTTTGCATTCCATTGACAGCACTTATTGGATCTGCCCTAATGAAGCGATCAGCATGCTTTCTCTTATTCTGGGTAAACTACATATGGAGGTGAGGTTTATGCGCGAATTTGATAAAGAATTTCAGGAACAAGTAGAAGAGTACAGAAAAAATCCACCGGGTACTCATAACCAGCATAGTGAGACAGACCGCCATGATAAAATGGAAAAACACGAAACACGAGTGGATTCTAACTCCTAATCTGGCTAATCTGATACCTAAGGGCGATGACTCTTTTTGAGAAATCGCCTTTTGCATACATAGATGGTGATGAGAGATGCAAAGATTGAATTTGATACCTTGGGTTTTCTTCTTGCCAAGAAAATGGTAAGCTAATCTGTACGAACTATTTGGTTGTAGGAGGATTTCTTCAGTGTCTAACGATTTTATGCAAATTACACGAGGTCCCATTGTAACATTTCTAAGGGAACGTGGCTATGAAAAGCTAACTCCTATTCAAGCACAAACCTTACCTGTTATTCTAGAGGGAAAAGATGTCATAGCTGAATCTCCTACGGGATCAGGGAAAACAATGGCATATTTATTGCCTCTTGTCCAAAATTTAGATGAAACAAAAAAAGAATTACAAGTACTAGTATTAGCACCTACGCAAGAGCTGGTTATGCAGATTTATCGCGAGGCTACACAGTTGTTAGCTTCTATTGGAATGCATGCCGCCGCACTGATTGGTGGAGTCGATGCGAAGCGCCAGTTGGACAAGCTAAAAACCCATCCAGCTATTGTTATCGGAACACCGGGGCGCGTTAAAGAGCTGTTAGAAATACGCAAATTAAAAGTGCATACCGTGAAAAGTGTAGTAATCGACGAGGCCGATCGCATGCTCGATCGCGGATTTGCTAATTCGGTGCAGGATGTATTGCGCCGTTTAATGCGTGATACGCAACGCTTGTTTTTCTCTGCAACATTATCTAAACAAACACAAGCTTTAATAAAGAGCATGGCTTACGAGCCGGTAGTCATTGCAACAGAGGCTCCTGAGAGTAAATATGAAGTGCTTCATTTTTATTTAGTAGAAGAAGGGCGTAAAAAAGCGGATGCGCTTCGTCGTCTGATTCGTTTGGTCAATGCTAAAAAAACACTTGTTTTCTTAAATACCATCGAGCGGGTTGATGAAATTAAAGAGAAGCTAACGTATCATCATCTAGAATGCGAACTGCTTCATCGAGATACGCCAAAAGTGGATCGAGCAAGGGCCCTACAGCAATTCCGTGAAGGGAAACTGCCTGTATTAATCGTAACAGATGTAGCCGCGCGCGGTATTGATATTTCTGATGTTGAGCTGGTTATTCACTATGATCCTGCTACAGATGCCGATACATATGTTCACCGTAGCGGAAGAACAGGACGTATGGGGAAGGCAGGACTGGTCTTTTCGATTGTGTTACCTAACCAACGATTTATCATCCAAAAATTCTCTAAACAAAAACAAATTCCGATTCTAGAAAAAGCGATGTCCCATGGGGCTTTGGTTGATCCAGGTGAGGCACGTAAGCCTAATGTGGGACAGAAAGCGAAACAGCGTGAGTCTTCAACTGGAGATCGTACACAAGGTAAGCGGAGTCCTTCAAGAAAACGTTTCTAAAAAGAGCGCTTGTTTTTCTTTGTAGGTACATAAGCCTCTTCTAACTGTGACACATTAGTAGGGTACAAACATTCCTTATTAACGGAAGGTGGGAAGGGCTTGTGCGTAAAAACCGACTGTATGAAGAAAAGCTTTTGGTAAATGGGCAGATTGGTGGCGAGCGGTTATCCAGTCAGGAGCGCCAAACATTGCAAAGAGAAGCTCAGGAATTAAAAGAGCTAATGGAACAAGCAAAGCAACAAGAGATTGTCGAATAGGGTCCACGTTAAAAAGAGCGGCTTTTTTAGCCGCTCTTTTCGTTACTACAAGGTTATAGCTGGTTATTTTGGACGTTTAGATAGCAAATAGAATAAAAAACAAAAACTGACCCCAAGAATAATGATCCAGATAATACTAGTAAAAGGTAAACTGCTCAATGTTTTCTCTCCTCCTAGGGACTAACCTGCTCATGAAAATTGCTCCTCATCTCCAATGTAAGCAAATCATCTGTTATAATCAAGTTCTGATAGCTAGAACGCGGGAAATAGAGAGAAGGAGAAACATTTTTATGAACTTTAGTATCGATTGGCTTTCCTTTTTTGTATTAGAGCAGATTGATGATGAGGGAACGAAGCAGGTACGCATGTCTAAAATTCTTTCCCATAATGAATATGAACAAAGCGAACTAAAAACATTCCTTGACGGAGAATTTACCAAGATTGCTAAACGAAAAGTAGAAAAAAACCCCTTACATGATGCGGCGGCAACGAAATTGGGGCAATTTATCCTAGAGCCTGGACATCCGCTAGATTCAAATCCGAATTATGGGTTGTTTAAACGTTTGCTGCATTCCACAGCTAAGGAAGATATCAAATCGCATTCGCTAGACCTTCTACAATCGTATGTCAAAACACCACAAGTTCGCGGTGGCGTACTCATAATCGTCAAAGCCAAGCTAGACAAGCTCGACGATTCATTCTTATTTCTGTTAAAATGTGACTTTGAGCAAAAAACAGCGGTGATCACGGATGAAAACAGCCTGATATCTAATGTGGAAATGGCCATTAATGCAAAAAATATCAAATCAATTATGTACCCCTTCATGGAAGAAGAAGGTATGGTAGATATTTATCATGTGAAAATTCATCAGTTCTCCCATGCTCGCTATTTTGAAGAATTCCTCAAATTTATCGAGTATCCAAGAACGATCACAGAGATTGTCTCTCAAGAAGTTATCTCGCTTGCAAAACAGCATATTGAATATACTTATCCAGAAGATTCACCACAGCGTCAGCAGGAGGAAGAAGAAATCGAGCTAATAGCTACGAGTCCTAAACGGGAGCTGGCTGAGAAATGGGAACATGAGACTGTCATGGAAGCAATGAACATCATTACGGAGCACCAACCTGAGATCGAACTGAAATTTAAATTGGATCACCTACAGGTAAGAGCAATGCTGTCCGATTATGGCACACAAATGAATATTGCCAAAGTGAATGGCCGTTATGTTGTTGTCTTAGAGGGAGATGTGCTGCAATTTGAGAAAGGCTTCTCTCCTGTGGAATTTTTAAAGCCTAAATCTCTTCATGAGCTAGTAGATGACATTGAAAGAAGGGCTAAAGAAGCCGCCATTCATCCTGGATACCAAGGAAACAGCGCTGAAGAAACCTCTAGTATGGAAGTAGCATCAGCACTAGCACCTTCAGAAGATACTCCACCTTGGTAGGAATGATTTTTTAAAAGGCAATGTAAAGTAGCGATCAGACAAAGAGGTGAGTAGATGAGCTACAATCATGATCAAGAACAAAAACACAATCTAAAAGGCCGTGAATCCATTCAGAAGCGTGTAAAAGAATTATTGGAGAAAGAATTACCCGAGGGCTGGAGATGTCTTTTAGACGGGGAGCACATTAAGCTACAAGCTGTTATAAAAGAGGAGATCCATGAGCGTTCCATTTCTCTACAAGCCTTATATAAGCAGGTGGAAGCTCAGCCTGACAACCGTCGTGAACTTTTATATCGCTATGTACAGCATATCATGGCAGCGGTAAAAGGAGCTACAGATACGAGTAAGCTAGAGGGTAATGAACAGAATGTGTATCCAGTGTTGCGCCATTCATCTTTCTTCGATCATCCTAGAGCAAAAAGCTTAATTACCCATCCCCATACAGCAGAAACCACAATTGCCTATGCATTAGATCGCGAGGATGGATACATTCTACTAGATGAGAAAATGCTACAGCAGGCTGGATGGACCCAGGAGAAACTCCATGACCTTGCGATGGATAATCTTGAGGCATCTCCTTATACCATGAAAAGCGATCAGGTAGGAGAGCATGTGCTTTATTTTCTCAATGCACAAGACGGATATGCGGCGAGTCGGATTTTATTGCCCGGCATCCTACATGAATTTGAGGGGAAAAAGAAAGGAAAGCTACTGGGAACCGCTATTCCTCACCAGGATGTCATGATCATTGGCGATCTAGCAAATGATAAAGGCGCACAACTATTAGCTCAAGTAACACACCATTTCGCAAGTAAAGGTGACGTGCCAATATGTCCGTTACCTTTCATCTATCAACAAGGGGAATTAGAGACCTACCTAGTCGTCAGTCCTAATCAGAAAGGATAAGAAAAATGCTAACGAAAATTGAAAAAGAACTACTAGAAGAATGCATGGATGATTTATATGCTGATTATAGCGATTATAAAAAAAGCTTGAAGCCAGGACAAGAAATGAACGCAACTTATAAGACGTTTATTAGCATCACGAAAAAATTGGGATTGACCCAGCCTAAATAAGCCAAAGCAATACAGCGGGATGACAAGAGGCTTTACTCATTTTTTTAGATAAAGCCTTTTGTCACAAGGAGAGCAACCTATCGTCAGGTTGCTCTCCTTTTTTGTGAAATAGCTATCGTTTGGTAACGAATGTGGTTTATTTATTTTGAAAAATTACGATCTTTTGTAATGGATTGTAGCCATTGCTTTATTTTCAAAAACGGAGCAAACCAATGAGTGCCTTGTTTGATCATATCCAATGCTGATTGATATTCAGACTCTCCTTCTACTGGTAATAGTTCCCCTTCTTCTAATTTATCGTACCAGGACATGTCACAAAACCAGTCTATTCCCCCGGCATTCTTATGGCGAACGGGTAACCATACTTGTTGTAAACAAGGACTGTAGGCTGGGAAGGGTTCATCAGTGGCAAAGGCAGAAGTACGTATGTTTTCTTTCGTAGAAGTAAATCGATGGGGCCAATAATCAGCCCTTGAGCCTGTATGCGTAACCTCTTCGCAAAAACGACAGATAGCCTTCAAACGTTCAGGATTCGCAAATAGATAATGATATAAGGTTTTGCCGATCTGAATACGGCTGGATAGCTTCTCAAAATGTGTTAGATTAAGCACTAGCATTTTATCGTAGGCATTGCTGCACGAGATTTGGTAAGGGAATAGGACTTGTTGCAAGGAAAGCATTTCGGGTAAGGTAAAATCCAATCGTTTTAATACATGTGTGACAAAGTGGGGATGGGTAATGACTCGCTGATGAATATAATTTTGCTCATTAATAATGAGAGCCCAGGTAAGTCGTCTACGTTCATCTTTTAGAGATGGATCAAAAGGACTCCATGCTTTTCCTTTGAATTGGGATATTCTCCGCCAAAATTGAGACCAGATTGGAATCATAAATGCAGAAACCCCAAGCTCAGGGAGCCAGGTTGAAAAATCCTGCGAATGTTTCTGCATGGCTGCATATAGCAATAGCTGGGGATAGGCGTCTTGGAATATAAGCCAGTTACATCGCTCCAAAAAGATAAAAAAATCCTCTATTTCTTGCTGAGGTAATATTTTGGGCAACCATTCCCCGTGTAAATCGGTCATTTGCCAACCGCCGTTACGTGAGACTAGATGAGCTAACAGTGCCCAATCTATCTCAGGATAAGCCTTATAAAAGGAGTGATAAGCATTCGTGCGGGTAATATTTGTGGCATTGGCTTCCTTTACCTGATGACGAATGCTTGCTAGGATTTCTATTTTTGAAAAAGCAGACATGGCAGTGTAAAAAATCCTTTCTTTTACAGATACCTATTAGCCTATCCTGTTTGCAGGAGAACATGCAGCAAATGCAGTAACTAGAAAAACAGCCTCTCACCCGTATGGATGGAGGCTTTGTTTTTATGCTTATTTTGGTAGAACCTGAAATAACATCGAAACGATACCAGCAGCGATTAATGGTCCCACAGGAACCCCTTTAAATAGTGATACCCCAATAATTGTTCCTACTAATAAGCCTGTAACAATGACAGGATTCGCTGACATGAGGCCTGCACCTCGTCCCCCTAAGTAAGCAACAAAAATTCCCACCGCTACAGCTAATAACGATTGCCAGTGGGTAAATGTACTCCAAATCATTTGCGGTGTAATTTTTCCACTAGCAAGCGGAGTCATGACGCCAATTGTTAAAATAATGATTCCAATATGCAAACCGTTTTGTTCTAAAAACGGAAAAACACGCTCTAATTGTAATAAACGCACAAACAGTAAAAAAGAAACAGCAATCGCTACTGCATTATTACTACCTACAATTGACAATCCTAGCAATAACAATAGAAGTAAACTGGTGATGTCCATGATGATAATCTCACTTTCCCCGTAAATTATTCTTCTAGCATGCCGACTGGAAAACCCACGGCTTCTGCCTCTCTGTCATGTTGAAAGGTTCCCCACGCAAAGACACCATTAAAATACTCGATGATAAAAGGCTCTTGTTGTCCGTGTACCTTATAGCATTTCCCAATACGGAATTCTTTGGTACCTAGATAATAGGATTTTGCCATGAAAAATTTTTGTTCAAGAATGCCAATGCTTACCTGATCGTTTTGTCTTTTTTTCTCATCAATATGTTTCCGAAGTGTTTCCATTTCCTCTTGTAGTTCTGCTAAGGTAAACTGGCTGTATAAACGCATATTCTGCCTCCCCTATACTTGACTCCTGCTTCAATTTATCTTTCTAACTCTTTATTGTAACAAGAAAAAAGAAAAAGCGTGAGCCAAAATGGTAAAAAAAAAGCACTCATTCGTCATAGAATGTGTGCAGAGAATATGGGGGTTTTGAGAAGGAATACTTACAAATCGATTGATCCGCTCTCACCCGAATAACCGAATATGTGATAAGTACTCTGAAGAATAAGCCTTCAGAATCCAACTCAAATTTGAAACGACTGATTAGGCCTTACTATATCAAACAAAAATAAATTGGAAATAAAGGTAAAATAAAAGAAAAATAAAATCATCTGATGTCACATGTTGCTCCTATTTACCTAAACAGCAAACACATGATTATCAATCACGACAGTTGTTGTCCGGCTAAAAATCCACCTAGAAGTAGAGATATCTGGATTGTAAAAATACAGTGCTCCACGAGAAGGATCATCTCCAAATAAAGCATCTCGAACAGCTAGTTGAGTTTCTTTGTTTTTAGCACTGGATAATCGTCCATTTTGAATAACGCTAAATGCATTACGAGCAAAAATGACGCCTTTTATCGTATCAGGGAATTGCTCTGATTTCACTCGATTTAATACAACGGCTGCTACGGCAACCTTTCCGTCATAGGGCTCACCACGGCTTTCCGCATAAACTAGACGTTCTAGCATGTCTATTTCCGCGGAAATAGAATTACTTTTTTGTAACCGGGCGAACGTTTCTTCATTAAGTAGTCCGGTTACCGGGAGACCTTTTAAGCGTTGAAAAGCGGCTACTGCTTGTCCTAATTGCTCACTTGACCGACCGTCAATCGGCCCCTGATATAGCCCTGCTTTTTGGAGCTTAGCTTGCGTTTTCTGAATGTTTTTCTGATTACTGTCTGTTTGCACCTCTTCTACAACTTCCACGTTTGCTGGACTTTGTTGAGGAGCAAAAGCCACGGGAGCGGCTTGCTTTTCTGTCTTGTTTGCAGACACGGGTTGGATGGCCGGAGCAGCTACACCGGCTGGTGTAAAGAAAAATGCAATAGAACTAACGCTTGCTAAAAGGCTAATGTGTAAAGCCATACGTATCAAAGGTAATGTCCTTATTGATTGCAAGAGAATGCCTCCTTTAAAGTTCGAATGGGAGCTAGACTAGTTCACCACACGTCAAATTTGGCAATTTTTTCATGTAATAGAAAAGGACGTAGAGGTAAACGCCCTTTTGTTTTTTGTCCTCAGTTTATGCCGATGAGTCTTTTGATCTTCAATCATTCTAGTCGTAGGCAAAAGACTAGGACAATAGTAGGATATTGGAAACCGATTTGGGAGGAAATGCATGAAAAAACGCATAGGGATATAGAAATGGAAGAAGTTTTCTCTTGTGGGGGGAGCAGTAGGCAGTGAGAAAGAGAAGGCTTTTAGTAGGTACAGTCGAATAAAAGCGCAATGGAACAAGGAATGAAGGGAACAGAGGTGAGTGGGAAAGTATGAGTTAGCCAGCTAGAAAACAGAATTGAACATGATCAAAAAAAGCAGAAATAGACAGGGGAGGGAGGAGAACAAATGGTTCACTTTGCCACAAATGAACCCGAAGATTGGCTATCATACCTCTAATTCCCATGGGAAACGTATGAAATAAACTGGAAGAATGGGGATGTATACGACGCTGTATATGTAGGTAGCAAAAATAGATGAAAAAGGAAAAAGCCCTTGAGTCATGCCAAAAGGCATTCCAAGGGCTTGCGGTTTCCTTATGTTTATTTTTCTGTAACGGTGATCTTTTGTATGGTAATGGTTTCAGTTGGCATACTGTATTCACCAAATGCATTTGCTTTGACAGGTGTAGCGGCAATTTTGTCGATGGTGTCCATACCTGCTGTTATTTTGCCGAATATTGTATAGTCTGGTCGAGCCTCCAAGTTCTTTACATCATCTCCAGAACCAATGAAAAACTGGCTTCCATTGGTATTTGGCCCCGCATTCGCCATTGCTACAACACCTTTATCATACGAGTGTCCATTCATTAATTCATCTTCAAAGGAATAACCAGGACCGCCTGTTCCATCTCCCTTTGGATCACCAGTTTGAATCATGAAGCTCTGGATGATGCGGTGAAATGTTACACCATCGTAAAAATGATAGTTTGCGAGGAAAACAAAGTTATTGACGGTTTTAGGAGCGTCTTTTGCAAACAATTGGATGGTAAATGACCCTTTGTTCGTCTCTACAACGGCTTCATAATTTTTGTTTGGATCAATCTTCATTTCAGGAGCCTTATCATATTGTTTGCTAGGCTTTTTAGCGGTTTCCTCCTTTTTGTCTGAAGGAGCGGGTTGCCCGGAAGCAGCGTTATTTTGCTGTTGATCAGGAGCAGGAGCTGTTTTTGTCCCACAGCCTGTTACGAGAAGAGCGAAGCCTAATAATAGTGCGATCGGTAGACGTTTCATACTGATCCTCCTTATTTTTTCTTTATTGTAACAGACAACCCATGGAGAGGTGAAATGATGGTAGCTAAATCTCAATATACACAAAATGAAGCTGATAACTGGCTTGAAAGTTATAAATATATAAACTATTAAGTCCCTATGTAAATCAGATTTTCAGTCATGCTGTGTAGATTTTCAATTTTTACTTCTAAGACTTGATTACTGGACATGGTAAAAGTTCAATTCAACGTAGAGTTATATGAAGCAAGTGCATATTAATTAACTCCCTTTCCAGCGAATAGGAGTAGATTTATAAGGTTTTAAATTTAAAAAACCACCTTTCTTGTTGTAAAAAATATAAAAATTATTTAATCCAATAATTTTTATTGTTATTTACAAAAATATACAATATAGTTAGAGTCAAGTTAAGATTGATAAAGGAATCAATGTAATTATTTATAAATTATGGAAGGGGATTGGCATGGTTGACAGTCTAACTTTCACAACATTGGGGGAACTGATAAGAGGGAAAAGAGCAGATATGGGCTTGAGTTTGTCGGAACTAGGGAGAATGACAGGAATTAGCAAAGGGGTCTTATCGAAGATTGAAAACGATGAAACAAAGCGTCCAGAGTTGAGGACTTTGAAGCCTATCGCAGATGTTTTAGATATCCCATACGAACAAATCATTGAATGGTATATCAAATTAGAACATCGGGCTGAAGTTTTTGATGATTTTTTATCATTATGCATTGAACTTTCGAATCCTACTTTGATGGCTAAGGTTGCTATAAAATTTCTTGAAAATTCCAAAGAGGATACATTTGCATTATTAGAACATATAAATAAACTTGCTAATAAAACTGTAAACAATGAAATTAGACTGTCGCTATACAATACAATTATTAAATATGCAAGAATACACGGCATTCCTATGTACATAGCAAAATCGTCATTACAAAAATACCTAATTGAAAGACAAGATTTTAAAACTATGGAGGAATCATTTAAAATTGGTGAAGAGGTTGTTCACTATGCGGATTTTTTGACTGAAGAGGAGCGGATCATTTTATATTTTAGAATGGCGCTTCAAGCATATGCTATAAAAAAATACGAAACATGTATTGAACTATGTCAAGCTGGAATTACTCTTGAAAAAAAAGATACTGAGCTGAAGGCTAGAGCATATTTAGCTATGATTAACTCATATTCCGATTTGGGCGACTATTCCACAGTAGAATTACACCTAGAGATTTTTAAGGGGTTTAAGCATAATTTTGTTGCGGAAGCAACAAAACTAGAAAGCGCAATCGTAAAATCGAAAAAGAAAGAGTATGATCAGGCTATCCCGTTACTAAAAGAATCTCTACAAAATATTAGCGAGCACGCTCGAATACATGTAGTTAATGAACTACTAGAAATATATTTTGAATTAAAAGATATAGACTCTGTTTCTGAGATATTCGCAAATGAAAAGAGTTTACTGTTTAGTACCTCGACACCATATAAACTAAATTCACTTGGTAGGTACTATTTGTTCAAGGGTAATTATCAAGTAAGCATGGGTTTATTCGAGGATGGTATAATTAGTTACACTGAAAGTTTGAAAGCATATGGAGAGGTTAACGCATATCAAGAAATTGTAAAATGCATGAATGAAATACTTTCAAATCACTCTTTGCGTTCTCAATCGGAATTATTGTTCGAAAAGTTAAAAAAGGTATATAATGGGATTGAAAGCAATAAAATGAATTAGGAAGGAGAGGCTTAAATGAAAAAATTAATATCAATATTAACGTTGGCTTTGGCTATAATTTGTTTTATTTCTACAGAATCCCCTACAAGCGATAGTAATGCTACCACAAAAAAAATTGGGCTTTACACTATACAGCAGAATCATTATGATCCCGGCTATTAACACCAATAATTGGTGTTCTTTTTTTTAATCAACTTTTGTCGTAATTTGTAAAACGTTTCAAGTAAATGGAATTTAAAGCAAAAGTTAGAACAGGATGGAAAATAATACTCAGGAGGAAGAAAGGAGGTGCTACCTTTAGTCTATATCCATATGTCAACTAAAAGGAGCGTTCCCGTTAGTTTGCAGACAATCGGAACGCCCCCACCTTGAGCAACAAAAAATGTTACTCAAACTCATTTTACCACTCATCTACAGAATGTGAAAACAGAAAATTCTCAACTAGGAAATGACTTACAAAAAAATATTGAACTCCTCCGTCAAGAATTAGAGATGTTGTATTTCAAAGAAGGCTCATTTTCAAGTCCAACAGTGTTGCAACTGAGTCAGCAACTAGATGAATACCTTGTTGCATATCAAAAAATAACTATCGGTTATTCAATATTAAAGGGTATTAATTGATGACTGGAAGGGAAAAGATTTGAACGTTTCAGCGTGTTAGTACTGACAACTAGACCTCCAATAAGTTTATTGTGATATTCATAAAAATACGATAATTTTGAAAGAGGTGTATTTATTTTGAAAAAATCGATTTTTGTTGCTCTCTCCTTGTCAATTTTCACATCTTCATTGTATTTTGTAGTCCCTACTTCTGCACACACAAGCAATATTAAACAAGCTACAAATAAATTGAATTTGCCCAATGAAACTGCTGAAAAAATTCATGAAATAATGGAATCTGAAGATGCAAAACTACTTTTTAAGGGATTGGACGATTATAAGCAGTATTACTCCGTAGGTAATAAGGGGTACTACTTTACAGATAAGGCTAGAGAAAATATTCCAACAGAAACCTATGCATTAATGGAGGATACATTTAGACAAGCAAATAAATTAATAAAGGAAAGAGTAATTAGCGACAAGCCATCCAATGAACTATCTCCGTCTGCTATTCCTCCAGAGCATGAAGATTCAACTAAATATCAAGGAAAATCAAAGCAAACATATATATATGATAACCCTAATTGGGATGTCGGTCTCTGGTTTTACGCAAATGATGATGATACTAGGGCAGTTGTTGATGTTTTAATTGTTGCCACTGGAGTTACTGCTGTAGCTTCTGTAATTTTGTCATTATTTATGGGTCCTCTTCCTGCTGCTTCATCTGCACTATGCAGTGCTATTGCTGGAACTGCGGCTTCCCTAGTTTCTAACAAAAATAAAGGAAATGGTGTTATTTTTAGAGTATACAGTGGCGGTTTTATGATGAAATCTAGATAAAAGAGAGGCGATCGTCATGGCAAATAATTATATTTATATCGCATTTGGTTTAATGCTTATCACTACTTTATACGATATCTTCAAAAACAAATGGATATTCAAGCCAATAAATGGCGGTCTGCTGTCTGGTTTAATCTATGCAATTGACACAAGATACTGGTTAGTTAGTTTGCTTCTGTTATTATTTTTTTACGGGTTTGGGTTCTGGAGACTAAAGATAAAAGCACAACATAATTTCCAAAAAAAAGGTTAGCGAGAGGTAACTCGCCTCGAACTGCTATTTCCCTCACTTCAATTTCAGATTTTTCTAAAAGGAGTTGAGAATGCTAGTTTGGGACGATGATAGATGTCGAGAGAAGGAATTTAAATAAAACGGGATGTTCCCATATGCTCTCAGAAAGCTTAGGAACACCGCGACATTCCAAGCATTTAAAAAATGCTCCATTCAAGTCTATCATGCCCTTGCGTTCAAAGGGGAAAAAATTTTTTATTGGAAAAGTAGTTATCGAACATGTGGATAAGCTGTACGGGAAACTTTACGAAACCCAGTAGGGGGAATAATTAAAAAGTCGTTTTTCAGCTATTCATTGAAGACCTCCTAGGAGGTTTACAACATGTTAATATGAGACAATTCATTTCCTTTAGTCGAAAATGAAATCTCTAAAGAAAACGAAAAGGAATCAAAACCAGACTTCGACCAAGAATCACCTGCAAACAAAATTCGTATTTCGATTAGAGCTAGGCGATGCTGGCAAAAAAGATGCTACTCCAATATAGCAATTACAACCCTACTGCTTTAAAGCGTAGATAGGAAGTTGCTCCTATTTACAACCATCTTTTACCATATTATACTAATTTGTGGAGGTAATTTTATGCGTAGCAAGTTATTTAGTTTTCTAATGTGCCTTGCCCTTGTTTTTTGTCTATCAGTAGGTGCTTCTGTTGCAAAAGAGAAGGAAAATCCACTAGCTACACCTCAGAATTATGCAGAATATCTTGCAAACTATGACAAAGCAGAGGCATTAAGATTAGGCGTTGACCCTGCATATATAACACAAGCTGTACAGGATGCTAAAGATGCATTGGAAGATTTCCAAGCAATGTCAACTGAGAATCAGAAAAAATTACTAGACTACATGCAATCTCCAAAAATGTTGGAACAATCATTTACAAATGCAAAAGTCGAAAAAGTCCAAAAGCAAGAATTGATTTCTGATTATGCTATGCAACCACAAGCCAGCACGAAACGTGTTAGCCATGAATACAAAATGACTCTGCTGGGTGTTGATTGGACAATCTATGTTGTAGACGGCAAATATGAATATGACAAAAAAGGAGCAACAAAAGAGTTAGGTGCATCTGGTTATGTCAAGAAAAATTTGAATCCTTTGGTTCAGACTTCGAAAACATCTGAATATGATGAAGTAATTGGTGGTACTTATTATGGGACTGCTGTATTTGATTATAAAATCGGCCCATTAGAGGGGTTAAGTTATCAAATTGGCTCTGCCTACTGCCGAGTGACAGGAGATGAGAGTGGTAAAACTGGTGGAAGAGGATGGACAGAGTAGCAAGGAGGTTGTCGTGAGTAAGAAACTGAAAATCGTACTGTGGTCAATTGCAGGGGTAGTTGTTTTATTTAGTGCAATCGGAGTGATTACTTTCATGCAAGGTAAAGCGTAAAGTATATAAAATGAGGCGGGTATAACTCTTGCCTCATTTTATTTGAAAATATGTATATTTACAATAAAACCCTTCTTTATGGATTTGATGGCGGTTTAGACTTTAAGATATGTTCAGTCTGCTCTTTGTCAGTGTAAACTCCATTATACCATTTTCTTTGACTGTTATATATCCGATTGATTTCTCAGAGAAAGAGTATACCAAGGATTTATACTAACACTAGATAATCCCTATTAGATTAAAAAATCGAGGTGCGTCAACACAAACGGTTTTTTTAATAGATTATCTCTTTATAAAATTAAATTAAAACACAAAGTAAGGTCGCTTAGCTTCCAGGCCATGGCGATCTTATTTTTTTTGGTTCCACCTTACAAAATAAATACATAACCAGCATCTGCATCATATTTTAAATTCCTCACCGTAATCCTTGCATGTATGTCATTAATCCTTCTTACCCTTACTGTAACAGTAGCTGGAATTTGTACATCCCGATCCCCTAACCTTGAGTTCTGCATGTAAAAATCCTGAGTTAACTTGAATACTACAAGGGAAATCTCTAACATGTCGAACAAACATTTGACTAGTGAAAAACTTCCTTAATGGAATAACAACTGAGCCACTGAGTGTATCACTTTCTCGTTGTCGAACAATTAATGAACATGCAAGATCACGATTTCTTTCCTTTTTCTCAATACTCAAGGTAGCTGGTAAATTCTTTACATAAGCAACTTTAATGTTTGAACGTAGCTGTTTATTACGTGCTTTCTTCTCAATGCTCAGATTAGAGAATAGCCCTTGATGCTTTACTATACGTACAGTTAATGAAGCATCTAACTGACTCATACGTGACTTTTTTTCGATTGTTATAGAGCTTAGTAAAGATGTATCTTCTAATCGTCTTACAGTAAGTTCAGCAGGAATTGTAGCTTCTCTGGACTTTTTCACAATAGACATGAAAGCAGACATTGAATTGTTTCGTTTACCTACTACATCCAATGAGCAACTTAAATCGGTATCTACTGCTTTTCTTAAAATGGATACCTGTGCAGCTAAGTCTTTTGCTTTGTATTTGCTGTTTACATTGATGGAAGCTGTTAGGATGTCCTCACCGTTAGCACGAATAGACAAGGTTGCTGGAAGCTTGCCTAAAGCTAAATTAGATATGAGCTTATAAAACCCTACTTCTAATATAGGGGGAGTTGATGATTCTTTGGTTTGTAATTGAATAGTTGATTGCTCATTTTGTTCTTCTGCAAATAAAAAAACACCATGATTAGGTGTTTTACCTTCATACCATTCTTTAACTACGTAAAGACATCAATTTCAATATATCCATCAGCATGAGTAATGTACTTCTCAGCTATCTTTCTACCTTGAGGTGGTTGATTACTCCATGTTAGGTCATGTTCTCGCCAATCATCGAGAATTTCAAACAAAGAAAGATTAATGGGTGAATCTAGGTATCCACAGTATAGTTTTAACTTGGCTCGCTTTAATTCTTTCTCTTTGGATAATTTAGATAAATCAAATTCAACCAATCCACGAAAACGCTCTGTACTCCAAGAACTTTTTTGTTTGAAAATGCAATTTACAAATTCGAAACAGTTAATGACTGTATTTTGACTAGGATTGAGTATGATAATTGGAAATGACGCTCCGAAAGACTGATCATCAAAAACACAATTTGAGAATCTCAAATTAAGGGTGGCATCAGCTTCAAATCGCTCATAATACTGACTCAACAATGGAAGACATTGCCTTAAAAACAATACCAATAAATTCATTTAAGAAGCCCATTTTTATCCGATCATTATGAGATATTTTATAAAGATGAAAATTAACTCTCCCTAAATGTAAAGGGTGATCTGCATATGTTAATTCAATAGATGGATGTAACCCACCTTGAATCCCATTCCTCAGTTCATAATCACCTTTAGACAAAGCATATATACAAGCTTTTCCTGTGTTCGGCAGAGCAGAAAAAGCTTTGTCTATGTGTCTATATGGCTTATTTTTGCTACCATCTCCAGTAGCATCATCACCTGTTACATCAACATAGATAACGACATCAAACTCTTTTTCTTCACTTCCTATTAAAACTTTCGGCATTTAATTCATCTCCCAATTAAATTCTTGACCAGTTTCTTTTGAGGTTTGCAACCGATTCGCTTACGATTTCCCCATTACGCTTAATTCCAAGGCTACCTTGAATATTTCTATCTGCAACTAGTCGAAGAGTAAGGGTAGGGGATTGTTCAGATAATCCAATCAATACTTTTATATGAAAAGAAATATCTTCAAAAATCAATTTATGTTTATACCCAAACACATATTCTGTGATAATAGGGCTTAATTCTCCAAAGTTATTTAACAAATTTATCTCTGCTTCAGCACGTTTAAACGTAATTAAATCTTGATAAAACTCATTTTGTCCTGTTAAGAAATATTCTTTATCTCCAGTCTTATAAACAAGATCAATTTGTCCATTTCCTAATTTAAAATGACCACCAAATGTTTCATAGTAAAGTTTATGTCCATGACCGATTAGTCCAAAACGAACAACAGTTTTTTTGTCTATCGAGTAAAAATCATTTTCTTGTTTTGTATTAAAATCAAATTCTGATAGATGAGTACCATCTACGTATTCAGCCAACCATATGAACTCCCCTTTGTGGTACAGGAGAGTAGGGGATAATGTGAGATAACATTGTATTGATCTCCAAATAATTTTATAAGTGTAAACTAAAGGAAGAAATATTAACATTCTTAGTCTTTGTTTAATAAAGCTATAAAGTTTTCTGTGATGTAATCCGATACTAATCATAGTCACCTAAATCTTAGGTTTTATCTGAGCTATGCATGCTAATGGTAGCGTTACCATTAGCCGTTTGGGAGACTAAAGAAGTTGCCATTTTGAAACAACTTTATTTCAAAATAAAGCAACACAATATCATCTAGAACAAATGAATGGTTAAAAAAATGAAAAACAGGGAGGTAACAAATTATGAGAATCAATCACAACGTATCAGCACTAAACACACACCGTCAACTAGGTGTAAACACTGGCGCATCAGGTAAAAACCTAGAGAAATTGTCCTCTGGTCTTCGCATCAACCGTGCAGGTGATGACGCAGCAGGTCTAGCAATCTCTGAAAAAATGCGTGGTCAAATCCGCGGTCTAGAAATGGCTTCTAAAAATGCGCAAGACGGTATTTCCTTGATCCAAACTGCTGAGGGTGCATTGACTGAAACACACAGCATTCTACAACGTATGCGTGAACTAGCAGTTCAAGCATCTTCTGACACAAACGAAGGCGTAGACCGTCAAAAGCTACAAGCAGAGGTTGACGAATTGTCTAAAGAAATCAAACGTATTTCTACGGACACAGAGTTTAACAACCAAAAAGTATTGGATGGATCTTTCGATGACAAAACGTTCCATATCGGTGCTAACCAAGGACAAAACATAAAATTAAGCATCAATGATATGAGCAACACAGAGCTTGGTGTGAACGGACTAAAAAATGAAACAACACAAGCTGAACTTGGTGTTAAGATTACGAATCGTGATGGTGAATCAGACATTGTAATTGATGTTACTGCTAAAGCAGCTGTTGAAATCAAGGAAACTACTGCATCCATTGATAAAGATGGAAAAGTCAAATTAACTTTAGCACAAAAAGATGATGGTACAGTTACAGCTACGAAAGCAGATGTATTGGAAGCATTAAAGAAAGCTGGGTTAGAAGTTAATGATGACGGTAGTACTGCTACTGATGTAATTGCAGCCGCTGCTTATGGAAAATCGTATACATCAGCAAAAGCAGATGCAGCGAACCCAGCTCAGGTTGATGACCAAAAAGGTGTTAACATTTCTACTCAAAAAGCAGCAGACAAAGCCATCACAACCATCAACAACGCTCTTAACAAAGTATCCGAAGAGCGCTCTAAACTTGGTGCAAACCAAAACCGTCTAGAGCACACAATCAACAACTTAGGAGCAACTGCTGAGAACTTGACAGCCGCAGAATCCCGTATCCGTGACGTTGATATGGCGAAAGAAATGATGGATTTCACGAAAAACAACATCTTGACTCAAGCAGCTCAAGCAATGCTTGCACAAGCTAACCAACAACCTCAAGGCGTAATTCAATTACTTCGTTAATTTAACATTAGTAATAATGAGAAAAGACCTGACTAAAGAGTTGGGTCTTTTCTGCATCCCACCAATCAAATAAAATATCTTTTTTATTAGGTGAACGTATAAGAAACTCGAATATTAAAATTAAAATTACCAGCAGGGGCATTTAGTGGGGGGTAGCTTGAAGAATAAATTTAGCAAAGTTTGCTTTTGAATTCTCTTTAGTTCCATCATTTACAGCTCCAGCAATAGTGCCATCCTCTTGACCACTAGCCTTGATTTTTTTAGTTGATTGATTACCACCAATTGCAGTGAAATTAACTTCTGACATGGATACTACTTTAGTAGAAACCCATTTACCTGTAACAACTGGACTATTAGAACCACCCTGTGTATCTACTGTAGTAAGAGTACAGTCATTCATATCTGAGACAGCCGATGTACCACCTCTGTTATTCCAAAGTAATACTCCTAACTGTGGGGAAGTATCTCCTGCATTAATAGCTCCTATCTTTCAACCGCCATTAGCAGCTAAATCTAGTGTATTGTCCTGTGAATACCAGCTAATTAATGGTTCTGCCATATATGTAAACTTCCATTAAAATATTTTATAAAACAACATCAATTTATATTGATATGCATTCCTATAGGGGATCAAATTTATCAACCTAAGGGGTCTTATCGAAGATTGAAAATGATGAAACAAAGCGTCCAGAATTTCGGACTTCATTAATGCATACATTATATATAATCTTGTCTTTATATTTAATGTATAATTTTTATAAAAAAGAGGAGAAAATTATTGCCCTTCTGACTCTGATTATTTTCGTTTTATTGGTTATTTATATATTTTTACCTTATTAGCTAATGTCCAAAATTCCAATATCTGGTACTGGTATAAGCTATAGTCTTGACAATAAACGAATCTCAATGGAATTACTCAAGCCTTATGTAAGATCGTCCTTACTTTTCTGTTCTCAGGCGGTCTTATTTTTTTTATTATTTTTCAAGCCTTACAAAATAAATACTTAGCCAGCATCTGCATCATATTTTAAATTCCTCACTGTAATCCTCGCATGTATGTCACTAATCCTTCTTACCCTTACTGTAACAGTAGCTGGAATTTGTACATCCCGATATCCTCTAACCTTGATTTCTGCATGCAAAAATCCTGAGTTCGTTTGAATACTACAAGAAAAATCTCCAACATATCGAACAACCATTTGACCAGAGAGAAACTTACTTTATGAAATAACAACTGAGCTATTTGGTTTAATAATTTCTCGTGCCAAATAGTCAATGAACATGTAAGATTACAATCTCTTTCCTTCTTCTTAACACATATTTTACCGTGACGAAAAGCATTAGCGAATGATCACAGATCGTGAAGAGAAGGGATAACGCACGAGTAATTACTTTAATATTTAGTAAATAAAAAAATATTTGATAAAACTATAAATTTTTTTGTGATATAACCGATATTAATAATAATCACCCAAATCATGGATATTTTCTGGGCAAAATGATGGCTAAGAAAGGTATAATTATCCAAGATTTGGTTGACTAGCATCTTGAAACGATCCTATTTCAGAATAGTGCAACACTACATAATCTTGAGCAAATGGATGGTTCAAGAAGTAAAAAACACGGAGGTAGGAATCATGAGAATCAATCACAACGTATCAGCACTAAACACGCACCGTCAACTAGGTGTAAACACTGGCGCATCTGGTAAAAACTTGGAGAAATTGTCTTCTGGCCTTCGCATCAACCGTGCAGGTGATGACGCAGCAGGTCTAGCAATCTCCGAAAAAATGCGTGGCCAAATCCGCGGTCTAGAAATGGCTTCTAAAAATGCGCAAGACGGTATTTCCTTGATCCAAACAGCTGAAGGTGCATTAACTGAAACACACAGCATCCTACAACGTATGCGTGAACTAGCCGTTCAAGCATCTTCTGACACCAACGAAGGTGTTGACCGTCAAAAGCTTCAAGCAGAGGTTGATGAATTGTCTAAAGAAATCAAACGTATTTCTACAGACACTGAGTTCAACAACCAAAAAGTATTGGATGGTTCTTTCGAAGACAAAACGTTCCATATCGGTGCTAACCAAGGACAAAACATCAAATTAAGCATTAACAACATGAGTAACAAAGAGCTTGGCGTAAATGGTCTGGCTAAAGAAACAACGGCGGGTGACATCACGTTTACGAACAGAAGCGGTGATGAAGCTTTCAAAGTTGAATTTGCAATTGGAGCGAAAGGCTCTGGTACATCTGCTAAAGTTGATAAGGATGGAAAAGTAACTGTAACATTAGCATCTACAGACGGAACAAATACAACAGCAAAATTTGATGATGTATTAGGAGCTCTGAAGGCCGTAGGAGTTGAATCGAAGCTTGGCGCTGGTAAAAAAGGAAGCGATACTGCCGCTAAATTAGCAGAAACAACTATTGCTAAAGCTGCTGCTACAGATGTTGATGATACAAGAGGTGTTAACATCTCCACTCAAAAGGCTGCGGATAAAGCAATCACAACCATCAACAACGCTCTTAACAAAGTATCTGAAGAGCGCTCTAAACTAGGTGCGAACCAAAACCGTCTAGAGCACACAATCAATAACCTAGGAACAACTGCTGAGAACCTAACAGCCGCAGAATCCCGTATCCGTGACGTTGATATGGCGAAAGAAATGATGGACTTCACGAAAAACAACATCCTGACTCAAGCAGCTCAAGCTATGCTTGCCCAGGCTAACCAACAGCCTCAAAGCGTGCTTCAATTACTTCGTTAATGTATTGAGGATTATTTATCGATCGAAAAGACCTAGCGAATCAGTTAGGTCTTTTTTTTCGTTCAAAATAGAGGGCTTGATTCAGGTAATGTGTAGGATATTACATGGAAGAGTAAAAATCTAAATCAAAAGGTAAAACTATACAAAAAATTTCGATTTAAAAAATATTATATAAAACAATAAAGTTTTAAATCATATATCCGATATTAATAATAGTCGCTCAAATCATGGATTTTTTCTTTAGCATGGATGGATGCTGAAGGTAGCGCTACTATTTGGGACGACGGAAGCAGTTGCCATTTTGAAACAATTCTATTTCAAAATAAAGCAACACAACATCATCTTGAACAACATGGATGGTTCAAGATGTAAAAAACACGGAGGTAAGAATCATGAGAATCAATCACAACGTATCAGCACTAAACACACACCGTCAACTAGGTGTAAACACTGGCGCATCTGGTAAAAACCTGGAAAAATTGTCCTCTGGTCTTCGCATCAACCGTGCAGGTGATGACGCAGCAGGTCTAGCAATCTCCGAAAAAATGCGTGGTCAAATCCGCGGTCTAGAAATGGCTTCTAAAAATGCGCAAGACGGTATCTCCTTGATCCAAACAGCAGAGGGTGCATTAACTGAAACACACAGCATCCTACAACGTATGCGTGAACTAGCCGTTCAAGCATCTTCTGACACTAATGAAGGTGTTGACCGTCAAAAGCTTCAAGCAGAGGTTGATGAATTGTCCAAAGAAATCAATCGTATTTCTACAGACACAGAATTCAATAACCAAAAAGTATTGGATGGATCTTTTGAAAACAAAACATTCCATATCGGTGCTAACCAAGGACAAAATATTAAGCTGAGCATTAATGATATGAGCAATGAGAAGCTTGGTGTAAATGGATTGAAAAAAGAATCCAATGTTCTTGGTGGGGATATTATTGTCAATAATAAAGGCGATAAATTTGAAATCACATATTCTATCAATGGTGCAGATAAACCAGCAGTAGACAAAACAACTGCCAAGGTAGATAAAGATGGGAATGTAACTGTTACACTAGCACAAAAAGCAGGAACAGGTGCAGTAGGTGACATCAATGCAACAAAAGCAGATGTTTTGAACGCACTTAAGGAAGTAGGGATCGATGCTACAGCAAAAGCTGGTGTGGATTTAAGCACAAAAACGCTAACTGGTAAAACTGCTCCTACCAAAGACACCATTGCAGTAGCGAGTGAGGTAGATAATACAAGAGGTGTTAACATCTCCACTCAAAAAGCAGCAGACAAAGCAATCACAACAATCAACAATGCTCTTAACAAAGTATCTGAAGAACGCTCAAAACTAGGTGCGAACCAAAACCGTCTAGAGCACACAATCAACAACTTGGGAGCAACGGCAGAGAACCTGACAGCCGCAGAATCTCGTATCCGTGACGTTGATATGGCAAAAGAAATGATGGACTTCACGAAAAACAACATTCTTACTCAAGCAGCTCAAGCAATGCTTGCACAAGCTAACCAACAGCCTCAAGGCGTACTTCAATTACTTCGTTAATCTAACGATGATAATGATAAGAGGAGACCTAACCGAATCAGTTAGGTCTTTTCTTTTTGTATAAAAGGGTAGTTCTTAATAAAAGAGGAAAATTAAATTAGATATTAAGTTATCTAAGGGTATTTCTTTTGAAGAAGAGACAATACGAACGGAACTAGTTAGATGTGCCTTTTTCTCCGGGAGATTTCAAAGCATTACCCAACTCTTTGAATGCTGTATATTGTAGTGATTAAGAAGTTCTGTAATGATATTTCTATTTTTTGTTACGTATTTGAATCAAGTATAAGTTGATGTTAAACCCGAATGAATTGTTGAGATTTCATCATCACAACTAACCTACTTTCTACTAAAATGAAACCTCTTAACGGAACGTCGGAAAAATTTGAATAAAAAAACTTTTGGTGAACTGTAAAATTTTATGATTAATATCCGATACTAATAATAGTCACCTAAATCTTGGTTTTTATCTGAGCCATGCATGCTAAGGGTAGCGCTACTATTAGCCGATTAGGGGACTAAACAGTTGCCATTTTGAAACAATTTTATTTCAAAATAAAGCAACACAATATTATCTTGAACAAATGGATGGTTCAAGAAATGAAAAACATGGAGGTAACAAATCATGAGAATCAATCACAACGTATCAGCACTAAACACACACCGTCAATTAGGTGTAAACACTGGCGCATCTGGTAAAAACCTAGAGAAATTGTCCTCTGGTCTTCGCATCAATCGTGCAGGTGATGACGCAGCAGGTCTAGCGATCTCCGAAAAAATGCGTGGTCAAATCCGCGGTCTAGAAATGGCTTCTAAAAATGCGCAAGATGGTATTTCCTTGATCCAAACAGCAGAGGGTGCCTTAACTGAAACACACAGCATCCTACAACGTATGCGCGAACTAGCAGTTCAAGCATCTTCTGACACAAACGAAGGCGTAGACCGTCAAAAGCTACAAGCAGAGGTTGATGAGTTGTCTAAAGAAATCAAACGTATTTCTACAGACACAGAGTTCAACAACCAAAAAGTATTGGATGGATCTTTCGAAGATAAAACATTCCATATCGGTGCTAACCAAGGACAAAGCATCAAATTGAGCATTAACAACATGAGCAACTCAGAGCTTGGTGTAACAGGCTTTGAATCGAAAGAAACAGCTGTTGCAACAGATATTCAAGTTGGAAACACTTCTGAAGATACTTTTAAAGTAGAATTGAAAGCAGCAACAGTAAAAGGAAATGATGAAGTAAAAGAAACAACAGCAACAATTGATAAAGATGGTAATGTCGTTGTAACATTGAAGCAAGCTGGATCTTTACCTACAGCTGCTGGTCCAGGTGCTATCACTGCAACAAAACAAGAAGTAGTAGATGCTCTTAAGAAGATTGGTATCGAAGCTTCTGTTGCCACTGCGAAAGCTGGAGACGTACTTACTGCTGGTAGTACTACAACTATCGCTGCCGCTACAGACAAAGATGACCAAAAAGGTGTTAACATCTCCACTCAAAAAGCAGCAGACAAAGCAATCACAACGATCAACAACGCTCTTAACAAAGTATCCGAAGAGCGCTCTAAACTAGGTGCGAACCAAAACCGTCTAGAGCACACAATCAACAACTTGGGAGCAACTGCTGAGAACTTGACAGCTGCTGAATCTCGTATCCGTGACGTTGATATGGCGAAAGAAATGATGGACTTCACAAAAAATAACATTCTTACTCAAGCTGCTCAAGCAATGCTTGCACAAGCTAACCAACAGCCTCAAGGCGTACTTCAATTACTTCGTTAATTTAACGATGATAATGATAAGAGGAGACCTAACAATTCAGTTAGGTCTTTCTTTTTGCTCAAAAGGGTAGTTCTTAATAAAAGAGGAAAATAAGATATTAAATTATCTAAAGGTATTCTTTGGAGAAGAGATAATACGAACTGAACTAGTTCGATGTACCTTTTCTCCGGGAGATATCAGAGCATTCCCCAATTCTTTGGATGCAATATATTGTAGTGATTAAAAAGTCCTGTAATTGATATTTCTATTTTTTGTTACGTTTTTGAATCAAGTATTAGTTGATGGTAAACGAATGAATTGCTGAAATTTCATCATAAAAGCTAACCTATAAAATAAAACTTCTCAACTTTACGTTGGAAAAATTTGAATAAAAAAACTTTTAATGAACTGTAAAATTTTATGATGAATATCCGATACTAATAATAGTCACCTAAATCTTGGTTTTTATCTGAACCATGCATGCTAAGGGTAGCGCTACTATTAGCCGATTAGAGGACTAAACAGTTGCCATTTTGAAACAATTCTATTTCAAAATAAAGCAACACAATATCATCTTGAACAATTGGATGGTTCAAGAAATGAAAAACATGGAGGTAACAAATCATGAGAATCAATCACAACGTATCAGCACTAAACACACACCGTCAACTAGGCGTAAACACTGGCGCATCTGGTAAAAACCTAGAGAAATTGTCCTCTGGTCTTCGTATCAACCGCGCAGGTGATGATGCAGCAGGTCTAGCAATTTCTGAAAAAATGCGTGGTCAAATCCGCGGTCTAGAAATGGCTTCTAAAAATGCGCAAGACGGTATCTCTTTGATCCAAACTGCTGAAGGTGCATTAACTGAAACACACAGCATCCTACAACGTATGCGCGAACTAGCTGTTCAAGCATCTTCTGACACTAATGAAGGCGTAGACCGTCAAAAGCTACAAGCAGAGGTTGATGAGCTGTCTAAAGAAATCAAACGTATTTCTACAGACACAGAGTTCAACAACCAAAAAGTATTGGATGGATCTTTTGAAGATAAAACATTCCATATCGGTGCTAACCAAGGACAAAGCATCAAATTGAGCATCAACGACATGAGCAACACGGAGCTTGGTGTAACAGGCATGCAATTGAAAGAAACAACTGTTTCAGATATTAAAATTGGAAACACTTCTACAGATAGCTTTAAAGTAGAATTGAAAGCAGAAACAGCCAAAAAAAATGATGCAGTAACAGAAACAACAGCAAAAATTGATAAAGATGGTAATGTTGTTGTAACATTGGCTCAAAAAGCAGGAGATAAAACTGGTGCAGGTACTACAGGGGATATCACTGCAACAAAACAAGATATAGCAGATGCTCTTAAAAAGATCGGTATCGAAGTTTCTGTTACTGCTGGTAAAGAAGCAGATGTACTTACTGCTGGTGTTGCTGCCACAACTATCGCTGCCGCTACAGACAAAGATGACACAAAAGGTGTTAACATCTCTACTCAAAGAGCAGCAGACAAAGCAATCACAACCATCAACAACGCTCTTAACAAAGTATCCGAAGAGCGCTCTAAACTAGGTGCGAACCAAAACCGTCTAGAGCACACGATCAACAACTTGGGAGCAACTGCTGAGAACCTAACAGCTGCTGAATCTCGTATCCGCGACGTTGATATGGCGAAAGAAATGATGGACTTCACAAAAAATAACATTCTTACTCAAGCAGCTCAAGCAATGCTTGCGCAAGCTAACCAACAGCCTCAAGGCGTACTTCAATTACTTCGTTAATCTAACGATGATAATGATAAGAGGAGACCTAACGATTTTGTTAGGTCTTTTCTTTTTGTAAATGGGTACCTTAAATGATCCAAGCATACGGAATTCATTTACTATCAAAATACTTTCTACCGTGAACAAGATAATCTTGTAAGCTGTGCTTATTACCATCTAAAAGAGTTTGGTGATGTTGTAACAGAGAATGACTATATAAAAAGAACAAAAGAACTAGGGGAGCTAGAAGACTGGTATTGCTTTTCCTCGCTTGTGGCATTGCCGAGGGTAAGGACACACCTTCTGCTCTTTCCTTATGTAGAGCAAGCCATTCCTAAGGGCTGAAGAGATACTAGGACTGTGTGCGATTTGGAAATGGATTTAAAACGATTGTATGGGCTAATGTATGGACTAATGTATGGACTAAAAGAAGAGGAGATTCTTGTCCAAAAGCTGTTTGTAACTAAAGCTGATAAGGTTTCCAGTTAGTAAAATTTGATTGTGTACAGATGCAGATATAACCAGCCAAGCCGCCACATTGTTGATTTTCATATATTTTTAGTTTACTAGTTGACAACACAAAAAAAATGGGGTATGCTTTGTATATCTCAAATTTAAGATATTAAAAAGTGAGACATGTTGAATTGTTTTTTGTAAAAGGTAAGATAAAATAATCAAGGAAAGGAGAGAACAAAATGCAGGACAAACAGGGAAAGCAAACGGACATGATTACGGATGTTAATAAAGCTCAAGAGCAATCTCTCCATTTGTTCGTTGTCTTATCTCGTGCCTTTAACTGGATGTCTGCTCATGTTCAGAAGGATATTCGACAATATGGATTAAATCCGACTGAATTTGGCGTCCTAGAATTGTTATTTCATAAAGGCAGACAGCCTCTACAGCAAATTGGAGATAAGATTTTAATCTCTAGCGGAAATATTACTTATGTGGTTGATAAGCTAGAAAAAAAGGGTTATTTGCTCCGTAAGCCCTGTCCGAATGATCGACGCGTGATCTACGCGGAATTAACACAAGAAGGAGAACAATTTCTCCAAGAGATTTTTCCGAAGCATCGAGAAAAGCTAGCAGAAGCAATGAATGGACTGTCTCCTGAAGAAAAAGAGATTACCATTACCTTGTTAAAAAAGCTAGGGAAGTCAGCCCAAATGAATTTTGTAGATAAGTAGCTGAAAACAGATGCGATAATAAAAAGAAGCATATTATCCATCTTTCTCATATATCTTTAATTGAAGATACTTAAAATAAAACATATTCCTGAGGAGGAAAAAGAAAATGAATGCAGGACTTTTACTTATTCGATTAGTTGTGGGACTTTTATTTATTGGTCATGGTACACAGAAATTATTTGGATGGTTTGGTGGGCATGGCTTAAAGGGAACAGCGGGTTGGTTAGAATCAATCGGTGTGAAACCCGGCTTGTTAATGGCTTTCATGGCAGGAGCCAGTGAGATTGTTGGAGGATTGCTCTTTGCCTCCGGTGTGTTTACTTGGGTAGGAGGAGCGTTAATCGCTGTTACTATGCTGATCGCTATCTTTACTGTACATGGAAAAAATGGATTGTGGATTACTCAAAACGGTATGGAATACAATCTAGTATTGCTAGCGGTAGCTATCGGTGTTGCGTTGATTGGGCCAGGTGCATACGTTTTATTTGCATAAGTTTTGCCTAAGGACGGACCTGAAAAGAAAGGTATCCAGATTCACGTACTCTATTGTATGATAATGAGGGATAACGTAAACTATGCCGCAATTATAAGTCTAAATAAGTGTGATTAGAAAAGAACTGACAAAGAAAAGCAGAATGAATTCGGTACAAAAAGCAAGGGGAGCGAGTTAGTGTAGAGAAAACGCTCTTTCTCCTCCCCTGTAACAATTACGATACATACATGAGATGAGGGAGTTTACATGAGTGAATTTACAAGCCTAGTGAAAAGTCGACGTTCCGCAAATAATTATATGGAAGGGGTAGAAATTACCCGGTCCGAGCTTGAAGAGATCTTTACTTTGGCTAAATATGCTCCTTCTGCTTTTAATCTTCAGCATACACATTATCTTGTCGTAACGGATCCAGTCTTGAAAGAAAAAATTTATGAATCCTGCAAGCAGTATAAGGTGCATTCAGCTTCAGCGGTCATATTGGTGTTGGGCAATCGTTACGCTTATCAAGCGGTGGAAAAAATCAACGAGGGAATGCATCATCTTGGAATTTTGAGTAAACAAGAGCTAGATCGTACCGTCGAGACTGTTACAGGGATATATGAGGGTAAGGGTGAATCCTTTATGAAGGAAGAAGCCATTCGTAATGCAAGCCTTTCTGCGATGCTGTTCATGCTATCTGCAAAAGATAAAGGCTGGGATACGTGCCCGATGATTGGATTTGATCCAGGTGCCATTAAGGAAATTTTAGAAATTCCTGATGGATATGAAACAGTCATGATGATTACTATCGGAAAAGAAAAGCTCTCAAGCCAACGTCCACGCGGCTATCGTAAGCCGAACGGAGAATTTGTAAGCTACAACGGTATGTGATTTCGATGAAAACATTGCTAAAGCTGTTAATGGGACATGCTGTGGCAATGTTTTTTTACTGTAGAGGAATTGGCGCTTTTTATAGATGAACCTGATCCTAGATGCGTCTTCTTAAACCTCTTTGGGCAATAATGTTCCATCTCCCGAGCGGAATTATAGAAGGGCTTTAATTTCATATAGCGTAAACGCGGAATAACGAATATAATTTGTTCTAGGTAAACTTTTTGTCCTACTTTCAAAAAAAGGATATAAAGTGAATATTTCCAAGGAAAAACTACATATGGTAGTGGAATGGGTGTATTTGTTTCATAACGGATACTTAAAAGGGAAGTCGGTGTAAATCCGGCACGGTCCCGCCGCTGTAAGGGGGAGTCTTATGCAAATATGTCACTGGATCATATCTGGGAAGACGCATGGAGATGATGAACCCAAGTCAGAAGACCTGCCTATTCTAGAAATGCTGTTAGACCTACGGGGAGATAGGGAGGTGTTTGAATGCTAAAAGACCGATGTGATGTGTTCATAAACGATAGGCATTTCTGACCTTTTTAATCTGGTTGGTAATGTTTTTTTGTGTTTTAACATTTTTAGAATAATTAAATTATATAAAAGGTGATAAAAATGTATTTGAAACGGTCTGCATTTATTACTTCTTTTGTTGGACTAATAGCGCTGCTAACAATCATTATCGCTGGCTGTGGTAACACAACAAAAGAAGGAGAAAATAGAGCAACTCAAGATAGTTCAAAAGTTCTTACGTTTTCCTGGTCTGGAGATATCGGAGACGTAAATCCTCATACCTATTTTCCGAATCAATGGTTCTCACAAGCTATGGTATATGAATCACTAGTATACTACGGTGAAGGAGGGGAGCTTAAACCGTGGCTGGCCCAAAGCTGGGATGTATCGAAGGATGGAAAAGAGTATGTGTTTCATCTAAGAAAAGATGTTACATTTTCGGATGGATCGCCGTTTAATGCTACAATCGTGAAGAAAAATTTCGATACGGTTTTAGCTAATGCTCCCCAACATGAATGGATGGAATTAATCAATCAAATTAAAAGTACTGAGGTAGTGGACGATTTTACGTTTAAATTAATTTTGAACAAGCCATATTACCCTACTCTTCAGGAGCTTACGTACATTAGACCTTTACGATTTGTAGGAGAAGCTGCCTTTCCTGATAGCCAAAACACATTTAAAGACGGGCTCAAGTCACCGATTGGGACAGGTCCATGGGTACTAAGCGAATATAAGAAAAATGAAACGGCTGTCTTTACAAGAAACGAGAAGTATTGGGGCGAGAAACCGAAAGTCGATAAGGTGATTGTTAAAGTCATACCTGACGGTGAATCGAGAGTGCTAGCTTTTGAGAAAAAGGACATTGATCTGATTTTTGGAAACGGAGTCATAAGCCAGGATTCGTTCCGGTTTCTGAAGGAATCGGGAAAATATGAAACCAAACTATCAGAACCTACGGCTACAAGGGCGTTACTCTTTAATACGAACAGAGAAGCTCTTAAAGAGCGTAACTTACGTCTAGCTATCCAGCATGCCTTTGATAAGCAGGCTGTCATCGATCATATCTTTTACGGCACAGAAAGAAAAGCTGATACGTTATTTGCACCTACCATTCCATATACGAAGATTGATGTAAAACCGTATGAACACGATGAAGAAAAAGCGAAACAATTGTTGGATGAAGCGGGCTGGAAACTAGTAAATGGCAAACCATTTCGAGAGAAGGCTGGAAAACCGCTACAATTGGAACTAATGTTTATTAGCTCAGACAACATCCAGAAGGCGATCGCCGAATATACCCAAGGTGAGTTTAGAAAATTAGGGATAGATATGAAGCTGACAAGTAAGGAAGAAGAGGATTTTTGGGCTACAGCCAATGAAGGCAGCTTTGATTTATTATTTACGGCAAGCTGGGGTGTTCCGTTTGATCCACATTCCTATTTGTCTGCTATCACAACACCTTCGGAAGGTGGCAGTCCGGATTACAAAGCTCTATCAGGGCTACCAGGCAAGAAAGAATTAGATAAAAAAATCAAGGAAGTATTAGTAAGTACAGATGAAGCACACAGAAAGATGCTTTATACAGATATTTTAACAACATTGCACGAACAGGCTGCTTACTTACCAATATCTTATCAATCTAATATAGCGGTCTATCATAAAAATCTGAGCGGGGTTCATTTCTTGCCTCAAGAATACGAAGTTCCTTTCACTACCATTGATATGAAGTGAAGTGGGGTTATGTAAAAACGGCAAAGGAGTAGTAAATGGGTTGGTTTATTGTTAAACGTCTCACAAGTTTACTGCCAATATTATTGGGAATTTCTCTGATCACTTTTATTCTGCTCCACTTAACCCCTGGGGATCCGGCCGTAGCTTACTTGAGGGCGTCACATATTCCTCCAACAGATGAGGCAGTGGCTTCCCTTCGAGCAGAGCTAGGGCTGGACAAGCCCCTGTATATCCAGTATGTAAATTGGTTAGGAAAAGTGGTTCAATTGGATTTAGGGATTTCTTATGTGTCGAAGAAATCTATATGGGATGAAATTATTCTCCATTTCCTCCCAACGCTGCAACTTGCATGTGCTTCATTGCTCCTGATTATTTTTATTAGTGTACCTTTAGGAATGATTTCTGCCCTTTACAAAGGGAAATTAATTGATCAGGTTAGCAGGATGCTTGCCTTTGTAAGCGTCTCGATGCCTGCTTTTTGGCTCGGATTTCTATTCATCTATTTTTTATCGGTAAAGTTAGATTTATTTCCTGTATTGGGAAGAGGAACTTTTGCCCATCTAGTGCTTCCGGCCCTGACATTGGCTTTTCCTTATATAGGTACGTACATGCGCTTGCTTCGCACCAGTATGCTAGAAAACTTGAATGAGCCATTTGTGGTGTATGCGAGAGCGCGAGGGCTGCGAGAAAGTCTAATCATTGGTAGACATGTGTTTAAAAAATCCTTATTACCTGTGTTAACTGGACTTGGCATGAGCATTGGAAACATGCTAAGCGGAGCCGTTATTGTTGAGACCGTCTTTGCATGGCCTGGTATGGGTTCCTTGTTTGTCACTTCTATTTTACACCGTGATTATCCGATGATTCAGAGCTGTTTATTGTTTATGGGTGTGATCTTTGTCGTCTGCAATCTCCTTGTGGATATTGCATATGCTTTCCTAGATCCCCGGATAAAATGGGAAGGAGAGCAATAAGCGTGTTGAAAAAATTGAAGCAAAAGCTACTGTCGAAAAAGCTCATGATCATTTGCAGCATGATTATCATCCTCATGATACTATTGGCTCTGTTTGCTCCTTTTTTGTCTCCAAATGATCCGAATCTAGTTGATATCACGCAAAAGCTACAAGGCCCTTCCTCGAAGTTTCCGTTAGGGACAGATCATTTAGGCAGATGTATATGGTCTCGACTGATCTATGGAACACGAACCTCACTGGGGACAGCTTTTTTTGTCATGGGATTTACCATGCTAATTAGTCTTCCAGTTGGTATTTTTGCAGGCTATAGAGGTGGTTGGGTTGATTATCTGTTCATGCGAATTTGTGATATTTTCATGGCTTTTCCAAGCTTGCTTCTGTCATTAGCTTTGATTGGAATCCTCGGGCCCGGTCTGGGGAATATGATTTTTGCCATGGTGCTTGTCCAATGGGTGTTTTATGCGCGAATCATTCGAGGAATGGTTCTTAGTGTGAAGGAGCAACCCTTTATCTTAGCAGCAAAAGTGTGCGGAACACCAAAGCTGGTCATTGTTCTAAAGCATATCTTACCCACCATTGTATCGCAGGTGGTCGTTTTAGCTTTTATGGACATTGGAGGAGTTGTTTTAGCTATTTCTGGTCTCTCATTTCTGGGTCTTGGCATACAGCCGCCAGGAGCGGAGTGGGGAATGATGATCAATGACAGTAAACCGTTTTTTAGAAATAACCCTTCCTTGATGCTGTATCCAGGGATGATGATCTTACTTGTCGTGATCGCTTTCAACCTGTTCGGAGAAGCCTTGAGGGATGCCTTAGACCTAAAAAGAAAATAGAAGGGAGGATCAGAGGATGGCACAGCACCCCATTTTAACTGTTAACAATTTACATATAGTTGTATCAACACCGCATGGGGTGACTCAGACTGTCAATGAGGTAAGCTTTGAAATAGAGGCTGGAAAAGTGTTTGGACTTGTTGGAGAAAGTGGATCAGGTAAAACGATGACATGCCTGTCTTTATCACATCTTTTGCCTGAACAGGCAAAGGTGGTCGAAGGGAGCATCACATTTCGCAATAAAGATTTGCTAACCTGTTCAGAAGAAGAGGTAAGAAAAATACGCGGTAGCGAGATCGCTTTTATCATGCAAAATCCGATGACTGCCTTTAATCCTGTACGAACAATTGGCAGACATTTTATTGAAACACTTAGAACTCATCTGCCTATTACCAAGCGACAAGCACAGAAAATAGCTTTGGAGCATCTGGAAAAAATGGACTTGCCAAATCCAGAGAATGTATTGAAGCAATATCCATTTCAGTTAAGCGGCGGTATGCTCCAGCGTGTGATGATTGCAATCACGATGTCCTTACAGCCCACGATTCTTATCGCGGACGAGCCAACGACAGCCCTCGATGCGACGAATCAACTTCAGATTTTGAGGCAGTTGGATCATATAAGAAAAGAATATAATACTGGTATTTTATTAGTTTCACACGATTTGGGGGTCATTGCTCAGCTAGCTGATGAAGTAGCTGTCATGTATGCTGGCTATATTGTTGAAAAGGCACCGGCATCTACATTATTTAATCGCCCGATGCACCCCTATACCCGTGTCCTGTTACAAGCCAGACTTGGAGTAACGAGCAGGAGGAAGGGGATTAACCGTGTTAGCATGTCACTCCCTAAACAGTTAAATAGAGAGGATATCTGCCCGTTCTTAGACCGATGCGAGAATGCAGACCACATCTGTGCAACGAAAAAGCTTGAATGGAAAGAATATGAACAAGATCATCTGGTACGATGTGTAAAATTACGATAAAGGTGGCTGAATGAAGAGTGAGTCTGCTTACGCTTACAAACATAAAGAAAACATATTCACTAGGAAATTCTGTTTGGAGGAAGGGGAAAACGGTAGAAGCTGTTAAAGATGTCTCTTTCACTCTGGAAGAAGGGATATGTTTAGGACTAGTGGGAGAAAGCGGAGCAGGAAAGAGCACTCTTGGCAAAATTATTTTGGGACTTGAAAAACCTGATCAGGGAGAGGTCTGGTTTCAGGGAAAGGACCTTTATCGTCTAAAAGAAAAAGAATTAAGAGAGGTACGGCGGGATTTACAGGTTGTCTTTCAGGATTGTTATAGCGCTGTAAATCCACGATTAACGATTAGAGAGATTATCGCTGAACCCTTACGAAATTACGAACAACGAACAGATACTCAAGAAAGACAGAAAGTACAGGAGCTTTTGGAGATCGTAGGCTTAGATCCGGAAGATATGCATAAATACCCACAACAGTTCAGCGGAGGGCAATTACAGAGAATCAATATCGCTAGAGCGATTGCACTAAGACCGAAGCTGATTATACTTGATGAGGCTGTAAGCGCTTTAGATGCTCTTACTCAGGTACAAATCTTACACCTTTTAGCAGAATTAAAAGAAGAGTTTCAGCTTTCCTATCTGTTTATCTCACATGACTTACAGGCGATCAATTATATCGCGGATTGTATAGGGGTCATGTATAAAGGTGAGATTGTTGAATGGGTAGATGATATGGAGCAGCTTGAACGATTAAAACATCCTGTTTCCCAAAAAATCATGTCTTCTGTGTTATATCCATATCCAGGATTCTCTAAGCTTAAAGCTTAGGTGTTTGAGGGGATGGGACAGAAGCTGTTGAACGATCCAGAAATCTAAGAGAGTTTCAGAGTAGGTAAAAGTCAAATGTATCCCCTTATTTTTCGAACGCACTTTTTGGAAAAGGGGGAAAGAATTTGTATCCTATCCCTTTACAACAGAAGGTGGAAACTCTCTTTCATTCACCTACGGCACACCTGTTATCTATGGATTTTTGAATATTATGACTACTATCTATTTCAGATTGCACAAGGCAAAGGAGCAAGGTCTTTCTAGCTAGAAGCATTGCAATCCCGCCATTTTGTAATCATGTGCTAGTTTTTTTGCTAGTTTTGTAACACAAAAGTGTATTGGGCGAAAAGCTTTTCAAGAACGGAATGTTTCGATATACTGTCTTAGAGTTTGTAAGAAGGACGTGAACAAGATGAGTCAAGCAGATATACAATACCTTGCATTAGTGGAAGATATTTTAGAAAACGGATACTATGATAACAATCGGACAGGAATCCCTACAAAAAAGCTATTTGGTAAGCTGTTAAGCTATGATTTGCAAAAAGAATTTCCGATTTTAACAACTAAATTTGTTGCATTTAAAACAGCAGTTAAGGAATTGCTATGGATTTATAAGCATCAAAGCAATGATGTGAGACTCTTACAAGAGATGGGCGTACGTGTTTGGGATGAATGGGCCAAAGAGGACGGAACGATCGGGAAAGCATACGGTTATCAAGTTGCTAAACACAAACAGATAGACAAGCTGATTGATGGCCTAAAAAACGATCCTCAAGGGCGCCGACATATTATTAGTTTATGGGATATGAATGATTTAGAAGAAATGGCCTTGCAGCCATGTGCGTTTCAAACCATGTGGGATGTTGCGGACGGTTATTTAAACTGTACTCTTGTACAGCGTAGCGGTGATATGGGGTTAGGCATTCCGTTTAATACTACCCAGTATGCCGTGCTTATTCATATGATTGCGCAGGTCACAGGGCTGAAGCCAGGGAAATTCCAGCATTATATTAACAATGCACATATCTACGAAAATCATTTCGAAGGCTTGCGTACCCAATTAACAAGAGAGGCCTATCCTGCTCCTACCTTCTGGATTAACCCGGAGATCACCGATTTTTATGATTTTACACCGGATGATGTGAAATTAATCGATTATAAGCATCAGCCGAAAATTGCCATGGAGGTGGCTGTTTAGTGCTTTCAAGCATTTTTGCTATGGGTCAGAACCGTGTTATTGGGAGAGATAACCAGCTCCCATGGCGATTGCCAGAGGATCTCAAGTATTTTCGACGCATTACCACTGGTCATGCTATCATCATGGGGCGTAAAACCTACGAATCAATTGGAAAGCCTTTGCCTAATCGGCGTAATATCGTGCTGACGACACAGGAAAACTATAAGGCGGATGGCTGTGAAATCGCTCATTCGATCGAAGAAGTTCTGTCCCTGATTGATCATAAAGAAGAAGCCTTTATTATTGGTGGGGCGGAAATTTATAAGCTATTATTGCCTTTCACTAGCAAAATGTACATTACGAAGATTGGGCAGGAATTCGAGGGAGATGCCTTTTTTCCAGCCTTTGATGAATCTGAATGGGCATTAGTTGAAGTGACACCAGGTGTACAAAACGAAGAGAATCCATATCAGTATGAGTTCCAAATATATGTTCGGAGTGTAACGAATTGTAAATAGTTTGGGGACTATCCCAAGCAATGTCAACTGCCAAAACATCTTTGCTCCCAGTATTTGATCGGGAACAAAGATGTTTTTTTCTGTGTGTTTGTTTTTTTTTGCTTATGTATAAGAAAAAATGCATATTTTGCACTTTTTTTATTTATGGCTGTGACCTTTTTCAGATATGATGCGTCAATTGGAGTAGAAACAAACAGTGTGGAGGAAGAGGGATGGTAATGGCCGTAAAGCAGGACGGTAAAGAAAATCCGTCTGTTGCGATAGAGACTGATTACTATGAGGCGAGAGATTTCCCAGAGTTATATGATGAATATTTTGATCGGGTCAATCGTTATTTACGATGTCGAGTACATAGTTCGTGGGATGCAGACGACTTGACAACCAGCGTATTTTTAAAGGCTCTGGAAAAATTTGACCAATATAGCCGTCGAAGCCCGTTTGCATCTTGGATTTTTCGTATCGCTCATAATACGTTTATTGATTTTGTTCGTAAGGTACGTGAATACCCGACTGAAGCAGAAGAATTATTGTTTATTGAGGCAGATGATGAGTATCAACCTGAATTGCGTGTTTTATCTAAAGAAGAAATGACTTTATTACGGACTAGGTTAAATATGTTATCGCAGGATCAGCGTGATGTTTTGACGCTACGTTTCTTCGCTGATCTAAAGATTTCCCAGGTTGCTGAAGTGCTAGGTAAAAGTGAATCGTCCGTTAAGATGATCTCTCACCGCGGAATAAAAGTCTTGCAGAGTTTTTATGAGGAAGGTGATCGCCATGAAGGATGATCTACGCAATGCATCAGATCAGATAAATGATCATGAACAGACCGTGGTTGAACTCTTGTCACATTTAAGTGATATGCGTAAGGCGGTTCCTGTTAACTATCGATTAAAAGAAGATTTGAAACGTAAATTAATGGAGCAAATGCAAGGGCAAAAACAACCGCAACTGACGGTAATACGCCAGGAAGAAATAAAGCACAATGATCAAAAGAGGATCAATCGAAAAAGAGGCTGGTATATGCTAGGCGGGATTGGAACAATTGCTTTGGCTGCCTTTTTATACGTAAATGTTGCTCAGGCAGATGTTGATCTTGCTATTTCAAAGTCATCCATCAATATTCCTAAGCTATCCACTGATTTGGCAGTGCTATCCTCTGATTTACAAGTTGCCTATTTACAAGCCGATAATAAGTTGCACATCATAAGCGGATTTGACAGTGACATAGATACCCCTATTGAGCTTCCACAACAAATTGGAACATATGACTCCATTGCATGGAATTCTACAGGCACAAAGCTGGCGCTAACGGAAAACAGCCAGGAGAAAGGGAAATTGTGGATTTTACAGCTTAATAAGAGTAAACAAAAAAGCTATGCTCCGAGACTATTATTGGAGCAGGAGAATCGTCCGGTGATTGACCCTGCATTTGATCCTAAAGATGAATTTTTAGCTTATACAGCATATAAGCAGGATAAACCTGAGATTTGGGTAACCAATCTGCGTTCCTTTGGTAAAGAGAAGGTAGCGGACGGTTCAAAGCCGGCTTGGTCTCACAATGGTCGTTATCTCTCGTTTGAACAAAATGGAGAGGTTTGTATTTATGATCGCCAGACGGGAGAAATCAAGGAAAAAGTAAAAGGCAGCTCTCCCTCGTGGTTTTCAGCTAAGCAGCTTACAATTCTTTCTCCAGATGGCATCATGCTAATGGGGACAATGGATGAATCTATTAAAAACTGGAAAAAAGTAAAGCTTCCAGCAGGTATCGAGAAGGAATCAGTAAAAAGGGCTGAATGGACGAGTGATGGAAAGCATCTATTAATTGTCAACTCTGATCAACAAGGGTTTATGTTTACGCCGCTTGATTTACAATAATAGGAGGAAAACATATGTGGAAATGGCTGGTAGCGATTGCGCTCGCTTTCATGGGATTTCAACTTCCTGTTTCGTATGCGGCGGACAGAATTGAAATGAAAACGAAGATTCCGTTTGCTGATATAACAAGCCAGGATAATTTAATTCGCGTTCATGCAGATATTACAAATAACGGTGATGCCGTCTCGGGTGAACTGCGGTTTGCAAGTGAAACGCCTCATTCAAAGGAGGCTCTTCCTTATGTAAAAGAGATTACGGTTCAAAAAGGGGAAACGAAGCATGTTTTCTTCGACCTACCAAGTGAAGAGATCATAAATAATAGCGAGGCATTACGACTTGAATTTTATCAAGGCAAACACTTGCTTGCAAAGGTAAAACCAAACTATCAAATTAGAGAAAAGCAATCGGATCAAGTAACGGTTGTTGTCCTCGATCAACACGAAAATAGTATGCAATTCTTAAACCAAGTAAGACAAGAGGGTGCTAAAGACAGTAATCAAGAAGCTGCTCCGAGAAATGAGGCTACCTGGAGCAGTATGCTGGTCAGCAATGTAAGACCAGAAGAGTTACCCACTGAAGCTCATGTACTAAGTAATATCAATATGCTAGTCATTGGAGATATTTCAGCAAGCAGCTTACCTTCAGAACAGATAAAGAAAATAAAAGAATGGGTATATGCTGGAGGGAACATTTTGTTATCTGCTTCCACTCCTCCAGAAATACTAGATGCTTTTAAAGAGTGGATGCCGGCTTTAACCAAGCAGCCGGGAATCACTAAGGATTTGTCTAGCTTTACCGAGATCAGTAAAAAATCAGCTTTGCCTATTCAACAGATAGCGTTGTATAACAAGTCATTGCCACTGTTTTCGACCCAAAAGGTGGGCTTAGGAAAGTTGTTTTTTGCTAACTATGATGTCAATGCACAGCCACTGGCCTCATGGGAATTCAACCGTCAGCTTTGGAGTAAGCTAGTCTCCCAATATGCACTAAATAGCCAAGTGCGTTTTCCTTATCTGAATCGAAATCCTAACTATTATAATATGGCACAGCACATTCCTGATGTTCGTCTGCCGTCTGCTTCCGTGCTATTTTTCATTTGGATCGGTTATGTACTATTGATTGGTCCTATCCTGTATGTGCTGTTAAAACGTAGGGACCGTAGAGACTGGGCGTGGGGAATTATCCCGGTATCAGCCCTCGTGGTTAGTGTTGGAGCCCTTTCTTTTGGGAAGAATTTAATAGTTCCAAATGATAAGCTTTATACAGTAAACCAAATTATCTCGATTCGACCAGATTTAGCGATTTTAAAATCGGATGCAACTGTGTTGAAACGTTCTGGTGGAGAAGTAACCTTAGACACAAAAGATGGGATTATCGTTCCAGGAAATCTTTTGCAATACACAGAACGAAATAAAAACAAATCAACCTATACCATTCGACAAAACGATCGTGGTCAATTTCAAACAACCTTAACTCATATCCCGTATATGGCGCAAAAGCCGATTAATGGGGGAGGTTTAGTTAAAGATGTTGGCCAATTACAAGCTGATTTAGTGTTCGAGCAGGAGCATATCAAAGGAACCATAACAAACAAGAGTGTTTTTGATTATCAAGAGCTGTATCTGACAATGGGAAATCGAAGAATGGAGCTAGGCTCTCTTGCTAAAGGGGAAACCAAGCAAATAAATGAAGAAGTGAAGCCATTTTATACACAAGATTTCTCAGTTGAAGACGCGACATATCCTACGCAAAACGAGCGGGAAAAGGCTATTTTGTACGAAAGTTCACTGCAAGGGCTAAGCAATGCTAACGGATTGACTTTGATAGGTGTAAGCAATAGCCCCTATCAGGTCTTTACTACATCTGAACAAGGAATCATGGAAGACTATCTAAGCTTTGTTCAACAACCAATTTTGTTAAAAGATGCGCAAACCAGTCACATCACGTATCCATATGGGACACTAGGGGTTCAGATTCTTAGTACGGAAGGCAAAGTAAATAGAGATGATCACGATGCTGTTACTATGTTTAATGGAAAAGTAACGTACGGATTACAAGTACCAGCCAATGTGGACATCACAAGAGTGACGGCCCCTCTAGACAATTTGGCTTATCGCTTTGTGAAGAAAGCAGTGTATCATGCCGCTTCTCGTGAGTGGAAAATCCTTGACAGTAGTAGCGCATTAGAGCTAAAAGATAATCCGAAAGAATATATCAATTCGGAAGGTTTTATTTTGATCAGATTTATTTATGAAGGAGATTCACCTGTCTCCATTCCACAGCCTGTCTTCCAGTTGGAAGGAAAGGAGAAACAATAATGATACAGACGCAGAATCTCTCCAAACGATATGGGAAATTTGAAGCCCTAAAGAATGTGAACCTGTCCATTCAAAAGGGAAGCGTTTATGGGTTTATTGGGCCAAATGGTGCGGGCAAAAGTACAACGATGATGATTCTAGCTACCCTCCTGCCAGCTACCAGTGGAAAAGCTTATGTTGGCGGATATGATGTAGAGAAGGAGCCGAGGGAGGTTAAACAGCTCCTAGGCTATATGCCTGACTTTTTTGGTGTTTATGATAATTTAAAAGCAACCGAATACCTTGATTTTTATGCAAGGGCATATAATATTCCAGCCCGAAACCGTTCTAATTTGATTGCTGATCTGCTGGATTTAGTTAATCTCAGTAACAAAGCTGATGCTTATGTGGATCATTTGTCACGCGGAATGAAACAGCGTCTCGGCTTAGCCCGTTGCTTGGTTCATAGTCCAGAAATTCTTATTTTGGATGAGCCGGCTTCAGGGTTGGACCCACGAGCACGTATCGAGATGCGAGAAATCTTAAAGAAATTACAAGGAATGGGCAAAACAATCCTGATTAGCTCACATATCCTGCCTGAGCTAGCAGAGCTTTGCGATGAGATCGGCGTCATTGAAAAAGGCCAGCTTATTGCAAATGGAGCGGTTAACGAGGTAAGCACGGAGACACGCGGTATCTCTATTATGCAGGTAAAGACATTGGGGAACGTGGAGCTTGCAGAACGAATCCTTCAAGCCTCTCCTTTTGTGAGACGCTTAGATAATAAAAACAGTCATTTTCGGTTTCACTTTACAGGTACACCGGAAGAGAAGGTTATTTTACTACAGCAGTTAATACAGGCAAACATCCCTGTAACACACTTCGCAGACTCACAGGAAAACCTAGAAGATGTGTTCTTAGCGATAACGGAAGGGGTGGGTAACTGATGGGGCACTTTTTTGGTAATCCGCTTATTTCGAAAGAATTGCGTGAGAGATTTCGTTCGAAAAGGTCGATCTGGATTCTATTTAGCTATCTAATGGTCTTTGGTGCTGTTCTGTTGGGATATTTAACTATCATGGAGAAAACGTCCACGTTTTTTTTAGGAGAGGGAGATGATCTATTTTTTGCTATGTCAGCTCTGCATTATGCCTTAATTTGTTTTATTGCGCCGGCATTAGCAGCAGGGACAATCAGCGGTGAAAGGGAAAGACAAACCCTGAATATCCTATTAACCACTCAATTATCGCCACGACGGATTATATTGAGCAAGCTGGTTACATCATTGTCCTTTATGTTTCTCTTAATTATGGCTTCTCTGCCTCTATACAGTTTTGTATTCTTATACGGTGGAGTATCACCATCCCAGATTTTTAGTATCATTCTCTTCTTTGCTATCAATATCCTGTTTTTTGGTTCGTTAGGAATCTTTTGTTCAACATG
Organism: Brevibacillus laterosporus LMG 15441; assembly: GCF_000219535.2. Classification (NCBI taxonomy): domain Bacteria; kingdom Bacillati; phylum Bacillota; class Bacilli; order Caryophanales; family Paenibacillaceae; genus Brevibacillus; species Brevibacillus laterosporus. Next base: position 3,241,484 of record NZ_CP007806.1, on the reverse strand, counting down.
GGTTAAACGTACTGGGGTTAGTACGATTATTGCATATGGTATTGCCTTTTTCTTTGTGGTAGGTACGGGGTTTCTCTTGTACTTTTTGGTAGCGATCATGCGTTACTGGTATCCCGAAATGAATGGGATAGAAAACTTTTTCCTACTAAAGTGGCTCACCTATATTAATCCATGTATAGTCGGTTCACGTATTCTAGGCATGACCATGTTTTCTTCTATGTCAAGCAACGATGATTTTTATTGGGGATATTTCGCTAGCTTTTATCTAGTGCTCAGTATAGGTTTATTATGCTGGTCTGCTTATTTGTTAAAGCCAGTGCGCCGTCCATGGTCTCGAAAACAAGAGGGCATCAGTGAGGGCTCTAGTGAATAGCCTAGCTTGGTGGATTCATGCTATACTACCCAAAGAATGGCTGAGAGAATGCAGGGGGTTATAACCATGGGACAGCAAAATAATCAACAAGATGTACAAGTGTTAGACTATGAAGAGATGCTGCAATTCGTAGAAAGAAAACTGGCTGAAGGCGGCATGAAAGTAGGCCGTCAAGAAATTATTACCATTTTGGAAGCTGAGGAAGCCTTTTTGATTGAAAAGGGAGTCATTGAAGAGATCCCTTACGAGGCTGATTAGTTTACCTCGAAACAGTAGATACATGAAGGAGACCGTCTTCTTAGAAGGAGACGGTCTTTATGTTTTAGAACTTCTCATAGACTTTTCCTAAAAAGCAGGGTATGCTAAGAAAGGTGTAGGGGAACACTGGATATAGATGGGACTAGCTAATTGAGCTAGCATCTACCCTGTTATGTAAGCCCATACCAAACATATGAGTTGCTGTCTGAATGGACGACGATACATAACCTAAGCGAACAAAAGCAGGAGGCATATACACATGGAAAATGAAAAAGATTTGGTTTTAGGTGATATCATCACACTAGATGATGAAAATGGCGAAGAAATGGGCGATTTTGAAGTAATCGCGATGTTTGAATTAAATAACAAGCAATTTGTTGCACTTACAGAAGCAACCGAGGAAGACGAGATTGATGAAGAAGGCGAAATCGATATTTATGTATTTGGTATTGAAGATGGAGAACTAGTACCATTGCTAGAAGAAGAGGAAGAGGCTGCTCATGCGAAATTGCACGAAACAATGGAAGGCATTGAGCTGATTGACCGTACGCACGAGTAAAAAAGACATGTAAAAAATGTGATAAATCAAACCCGGAGCTACCTTTACTCCGGGTTTCTTGCTGTTTGTAGCACCCTATTGATTATATTGAGTATTCATTTCAATAATATTATCTTTTAAATCATGCACAGCCAAAATGCAGGTTTTATCAGTCTCTTCCAGTTCTCTAACTAGGGCAGAGGCTTCGTCTTTGGTTAGTCCAATATGTTCGAGCTTTGAACGTAATTCCTTCCCACCGTTATCAAAAAAGTTAGCTTTGGTGTCCATATGGCCCTTTGCTTTTTCAAAATGTGTACTGTATTTGTAAAAATTGTCGCGTTGATTTGAATGATTCTTATCAGGATTCCATTTCAAGACATAAATGTCATCTTTAGCATATCCAGATGAATTAAGTGCCTCAATGTCAGCAACCAGATGCTCGTCATACTTATGCAGCTTTATAAACGGTTTCGTTGCACTTAGCACGGCTCATCCTCCTCGCAAATAGGTATGGGTTCACTATCTAGCTTACCCCGTAATTATGTCTTTACCCTTGCCATCTTTGTGGCAATCAGACGAGCCAGCCTTGTATGAATCGCTATTTTTTGCTACAATAAATTATTATTTCATACCCAAGCAGACATTTCTGGTGAGGAGAGTTTCAGATGCCAAAGTTTAAGTTATTTGCAGGAAAAAAAGGTGCAGCCGATCAAAAGAAAAACAATCAATATGTTAAGTTAGCTCGTCAAATTTTTGTAGAAGCTAAAAACGGCGGACCTGACCCCACTGCAAACCTGAAACTAAAAGCAATTATTGCCAATGCACGAGCTATTAATATGCCCAATGACAATATTGAGCGTGCGATTAAAAAAGCGACAGACAGTGGTCAAGGGGATAATTACGAAGAAATCCGTTATGAAGGCTATGCTCCAGGCGGAGTAGCTGTGATCGTAGAATGCTTGTCTGATAATCGTAATCGTACAGCCGCTGATGTACGAGCTATTTTTGGTAAACGTGGTGGAAACATGGGGGAAACAGGATCTGTAAGCTTCATGTTTGACCGTAAAGGTGTAATTGTTATTGACCGCGAAGAGTTCGAGGTTGATGAAGATACAATGCTGATGCAAGCCCTAGAGGCGGGTGCAGAGGATTTAATCGTGACAGAGGAAGAATTCGAAGTCATTACGCATCCCCACGAGTTAGAGCAAGTAAAACATGCATTGGAAACAGAGAGTTATAAATTTACCAATGCTGAGATACAGTGGATTCCACAAAACACTGTGAAAATCTCAGGTGAAGATGCTGAAAAAATCCTGAAGATGATGGAAGCATTTGAAGAAAATGACGACGTACAAAATGTGTATGCGAATTACGACATTGATAAAGAAGAGCTGGAACGTATTCAAGGCTAAGTCTTTCAGCCATCTTGTCCAAACGGCAGGGTGGCTGTATTTATCTACAAGAAACGAACGAATGTTCCTGTTGTTTTTAGGAAGTAGCCTGTTACGTAAAAGCTTTACCTTTTATAAGAGCTAGGTTGCAAAAAAATACATATAAAAAAGCAGGAAGAACGTTACCTTTGTTAGAAAGGGATAAAGATGGTTATTTTTCTAGAAGAATAGGGAAAAGCAATAGGAAAGGTGAACTTTTCTTTGTATGTAAGTTTGTTACGGTGGAACAACAAGTAAAATACATGTATAGTAGCAACTATGTAAGAGCTTTCATGTAAAAGAGTTTTTTCTTTTTATGAAATGAGATAAAATAGCGATTAGGTGTTCGCTTGAAGGAACGTTGATTGCAAGTGTGTAAGAGGGGAGAACAGAATGGCTGATAATCGAGCACTATCATATACCGAAGAAGATATTCAGGTCCTGGAAGGCTTGATCGCCGTACGTAAAAGGCCTGGTATGTACATAGGCTCCACTGGATCACGCGGTTTGCACCACCTAGTGTGGGAGATCGTGGATAATGCTAAGGATGAAGCTTTGGCTGGCGTGAACGATCGTATTATTGTCACTCTTTATCCAAATGGTAGCGTTAGCGTGGAGGATCACGGTCGCGGTATTCCAACAGGTATGCATAAGTCTGGACGACCAGTGCCAGAGGTTATTTTTACCACACTTCACGCAGGTGGTAAATTTGGCGGAGGCGGGTATAAAAAAAGCGGTGGCTTGCATGGAGTTGGCTCCAGTGTCGTTGTTGCCTTGTCTCGCTGGCTGGAAGTAGAAATTCACCGAGAAGGAAACATTTATAAACAACGCTTTGAATATGTAGTAGATAAGAATGGGCAGGAGTTTGTGGGTAAAGCTGTCACGGGCCTTGAGATTGTAGGAAAGTCCAAACGTACAGGGACAACCGTAACGTTCCAACCAGACCCTGAGGTATTTACTGCTACTAAATTTGATTACGAGACCTTGCGTGATCGCTTCCGTGAAACGGCTTTTCTGTTGAAAGGCTTGCGCATGGTGTTGATTGATAAACGTACGTCAGAGGTACGTAAAGAAGAATTCTATTATGAAGATGGCATTAAATCGTATGTAGAGTATTTAAACGAGGGTAAAAATGGTCTCCATTCTGTAGTTTATTTCGATGGAGAGAAGGATAATGTGTATGTAGAGCTGGCCTTCCAATACAATGATGGGTATACGGAGACATTAGCTTCTTATGTGAATTCAATCCCGACAAATGATGGTGGTACACATGTCACAGGCTTTAAAAATGCCACCACCAGGATTTTTAATGATTTTGCCCGCAAGAAAGGGTATATCAAGGAAAAAGATCCTAATTTGACCGGGAACGATTTGCGTGAAGGCTTTTTAGGCGTGTTATCTCTGCAAATGTCTGATGTTCAGTTTGAATCGCAAACAAAGGACAAATTGGGCAATGAAGAAGCACGCACCATTGTTGAACAGATTATCTCGGAAAAATTGGGCTTTTTCTTAGAAGAGAATCCTGAGATTGCTAAGCTATTAATTGATAAAGCTTTAAAATCGATGCAAATTCGTGAAGAGCTGCGAAAACAACGAGAAGCATTGCGCGGGGACAAAAAAGGGAAGAGTGCGAAGAAACGTAAATCCATTTCGGAAAAATTTGCACCCCCTCAATATAAAAATCCAAAGATTAACGAGCTATTCCTAGTCGAGGGTGATTCAGCAGGAGGATCGGCTAAGCAAGCACGCAACTCTGAATATCAAGCGATCTTTGGTCTGAAAGGAAAGCCGTTGAATACGGAGAAGGCTAAGCTTTCCGAGGTTTTATCAAATGAAGAGTTCAGAACGATCTTAGAAGTGCTGGAGACAGATATCGGCGAAGAATTTTCGATTGCGAATTGTGCGTTCGATAAGATTATCATCATGTCTGACGCAGACGTGGATGGTTCGCATATTCAGGCGCTCCTGTTAACCTTCTTCTTCCGTTATATGCAGCCGCTTATTGCTGCTAATAAGCTTTATATTGCTCAGCCGCCGCTTTATCAGGTATCTAGAGATGGTGGAAAGGGTAAGAAGGGTGCAGAATCCTATTACTGCTGGGATGATAAAGAATTGGAAATCGCTCTGAAAAAGTTAGGCAAAGGGGCAAAAATTACGCGTTACAAGGGCTTAGGTGAGATGAACCCTGATCAATTATGGGAGACGACAATGGACCCTGAGAACCGGAAGCTGATTCAAGTGTCTCTTGCAGACAGGGCTCACTGTGAAAAATTAATTACGGTTTTAATGGGCGATAAAGTCCCTCCTCGCCGTGAATGGATCGAGACCCATGTCACTTTTGAAGTAGGAGAGGATGAGTAGCATGTTTTCTAATCGTTTAATTGAACAAAGCTTTGCAGAGATCATGGGAAAACGTTTTGGGGATTATGCTAATCTAGTTATCCTCTCACGTGCTATTCCGGATGCTCGCGATGGCTTAAAGCCGGTACAACGCCGGATTTTATATTCGATGTACGAAGAGAATAACACCTTTGATAAGCCTTATCGGAAATCAGCAAAAACAGTTGGTTCCGTAATGGGAACGTACCATCCGCATGGGGATGCCTCCATTTATGAGACAATGGTACGGATGGCACAATGGTGGAAGATGCGCCATGTGTTAATTCAGGGTCAAGGTAACTTCGGTAGCCTTGATGCCGATCCTCCAGCTGCTATGCGATATACGGAGGCTCGCTTATCTGCACTGGCTAATGAGTTATTGCGAGATATTGAAAAGGATACTGTACCTTTTATCCCGAACTATGATAATTCCACAGTGCAGCCTGCTGTTTTACCAGCACGGTTCCCGAATTTGCTGGTAAATGGAGCGTCTGGTATCGCTGTAGGCTTTGCTACCGACATTCCTACACATAATCTTGGAGAAGTCATTGACGCTACAATTGCCATGATGCGTAAACCGTCCATTACGACTGATGAGCTCATGGAGTTTGTGAAGGGTCCAGATTTCTCTAACAGAGGGATTGTTCAAGGGGTATCTGGCATTAAAAAGGCATTCGAAACAGGTAGAGGCCAGTTTATTATTCGTGGACGAGCTGATATCGAAGAGGCAAAAGGGAACAAGCATAAGCGCATTGTGATTAGTGAAATCCCATATGATGTGGTGAAATCAAAGCTAGTCGCTCAAATCGATGAGCTGGTTATGGAGCGTAAGATTGAAGGTGCATTAGCTGTTCGAGACGAGACCGGGCGTAAGGAAGCCGAGCTCAAAAAAGTCCGTGTTGTTATCGATCTGAAAAAAGAAGCTGACGCCCAAGCGATCCTCCATTATTTATATAAAAATACGGATTTACAGATTTTCTACAACTACAATATGAATGCCATCCATGAGGGCACCATCAAGCAGATGGGACTCAAGCACTTACTGGATGCCTACATTTCACATCAAAAAGAGATGGTGACTCGTCGCTCTCAATTTGATCTGGACCGTAAAGAAAATCGAAAGCATATTGTTGAGGGCTTGATTCATGCTAAGTCCATTCTTAGACAGATCGTGGATACGATTATGGATTCTGAGGACCGTGCGGATGCCAAAGGGAATATTATTGCTAAGTTTGGTTTTACTGAGCTGCAAGCAGACGCTATTTTAAGTATTCAGCTTGCTTCTTTAACACGAATTGATATTGTGAAGCTTGAGAAGGAGCTACAGGTGCTTGCCAAGGAAATAGAGGAGCTTAAGGCTATTCTAGGTAGTGAGAAAAAGCTAATTTCAGTTCTGGTTGCTGAGCTAAGTGAAATCAAGAAAAAATATAGTGAGCCGCGTATGACTGAAATTCAGGGTGAAATTGAGGAAATTAAACTCGATTTATCCATGCAAATTCAGGTAGAGGACTGTATTGTGACGTTAACTCATCAAGGCTATGTGAAGCGAGTTAGCCCACGTTCCTTTAAATCAATGGGTGGTTCGATTGAAACCTGCGGGGTAAAGGAAGGGGATAAGGTAAGGACCTTCTGTGAAACCAATACATCCCATACAGCACTATTCTTTACACAGGATGGCAAATATTTTGCTATGCTGGTAAATGATATTCCGGACGCGAAATGGAAGGATATCGGGACAGCACTTGTAAATGTGCTTTCTCTTGAAAAGGGCCAAAGAATCGTTGCTGTACATATTGTCGATAGCTTTGACAAGCCATTATATGTCTGCCATTCAACCAAGAGCGGCTTACTTAAAAAGACAGCGCTAAAAGAGTATGAAACCAATCGATCAGGTGCGGTCGTTGCTATTAAATTAAAGAACAGTGAAGATGAAGTGAATCATGTTCATTTGATTGATGACGAGGGAGCATTTGTTGGTGTCACGCAGGATGGAATGGTAATCCGCTTTTTGCAAACGGAGGTATCGCCGACAGGCCGAGCTTCCAGTGGTGTCAAAGCAATTAATTTGGCAAAAGAAGACCTATTAATTGACCTGCTGGCTACGGATATAGAAGATAATCGAGTATTGCGAGCGTTAACTACAGAAGGAGTAGTGAAACGTACTTCCATTGCTCATATTCCTCTACAGGGTCGAGCTGGGAAAGGCTTACTTCTGATCCGTAAAAGAAAAACGAATCCGCATCAGATCAAAGCGATTTTGCTGGAGGAGCCTCATTCTCCTAAGTGGATTGTGGTGACAAAGCGTGGAGAGTTGATAACGGTAGAAGCCGATCAAGTGCCAATAACGGAGCAAGGTGGAATTGGACGACTAATAGTTGATGAGGCTTTTAACCAGATTTTGTTAGAAGCCACGATTCCATCCCATGATGATAAAGAATCGGAAACCGATTTATAACTTCGAATCAGCAATAAAAACGAGAATTTTTCATCCAACTAAGAGTAAGCACCAAGAGAAATCCTTATACAGGAACATCATTGAAGGGATGACGGGGAAATGTTAAAACCATTCGAGCGGTTTACAAGTGAATTGAACTGGCAACAGTTATCATTGTTGCTTGATACAGTCATGTATTTTGAAGATGCGTTAAAATATCTATCGATTCCGAGTCAGTCGGGGGAATCCATTTCTGTACCTTTGCATCCTGAAACATTGCGCTTAATCCTGGAGGAATTTGAGGAAGAGCAGGCGTTTGAGAAAAAAAGTGTAACGTTTGATTTTACCTGGACGAATGAAGAAGAGAGTCAAGGTCTTATGTACGTTACTTTGCCATCAGGAAAAGAACTAACGCAACGAACCAATATCATGGATTTTTCCATGGTATAAAAACAGGGTAGAGATAGGAAGCCAAGAAAGAGCCGTTGTCCAAGCACGTGGACAGCGGCTTTTATCTTTTCCATGAGTGAAATGGCTTATTTCCGGGGGAATGGAGAATGGAGAATGGAACTCATTTCTTTAGGTAACCAGAGCAAAGATAAGGATTGATCGTAATGCTTTTTTTAAAGCTGGACAAACTAAGGATGAGGTGATTATCGTGGAAAAAAATTTGAATGTAAACGGAAGAGAGTATCGATTTGCAACAACCTACGATGGAGATTCTCAATATAACGTACAGGTGTGCAGCGGAGAAAAGATTGTCAGCTCATTTAAGATATATGCTGAATCTGAACAGGACGTATTCCCTGCAGCACTAGCGCATATGGAGTCTGATATCGAAATGGGACATTTGCAACTATAATAGGTCATGCGACATTTCGCGTATGGACAAACAAGCAGGAGCTAAATAGCGATTGCTTGTTTCTTGCAGAGCAAGTTATGTCTTGTATAGCAACAAGACCCGGAATGAAGGATGAGCCGGGTTTTTTGCTGTGAGGAAGGTATCTATTTTTAAATAGATGGAAGCAAAATCCATAGATATAATGAGCTGATTGGGTTATCCTCTTTCTTTTTAGTTAAAAAAGTGATACAACAAGGAAAGGGAGCAGATAACGGAGGACAACATAACAATGAATAGAAGAGAAGAGCAAACAGTACTAGATAAAATCAAAGAATGGCAAAAAACAAATGGAAATTTGCATGTAACAGAAGTAGAGGCTATTGTGGCCTTGCAATATATAGAAGAAAAACGCGAGCAACTCCTACATATTCTTACCCAGGATTCTGACGAACAGATAGAGCAAAAACAGATGGTCGGAGTAGAACAGGCTGAGCTTGATCAAGCTGAAGCAACAGTCCTTACTATCCTTGCACAGATACGTTGGAGGAAGACCCAGCAAATTTCGCTGGTGGAGGAATGGTTAAAAAAAGCGAGAAAATTGGACCCAGATAGTAAGCAAGCCGCTTCTTTGCAAGCAGACATGTATCTGCATTCTTTATTGCAATCCTCAAAAGAAACAGCTCAATTTCCTGCTATGCGTGAAACTGACAATGCAGCTACGCGCAAGAAAGTAACAGCTCAATTCGTTTCACAGATTCAAGAGCGTCTTGACGATTTGGTTAATTGGGAGGATATCTTACAAGCAGGAACACAAGCCGCTCAGCTTTCGGCGAATACCCTCCTTCAGCAAAAATATAAGTCTCTGCGTGAGGGTACCTTAGAGCTAGAGGAAGCATTAATCCTGTTACATAAGGAGGCACAGAAGTATGCCGACTCGGTACAAGGATTATTTTACTCTTCCGAATTGTTGGCTCGACTTCAGCAAGCTAATAAAAATTTGCAGGAGATTGAGCAATCTATTCGCGAACAACTAACTCCTACACAAGCAGAAGCAGACTTACAGGATGAACTTCCGGCAATGGAACAAATTGATCAATTAGTTGGTTTAGCCGACATGAAAAAAAGGGTAAAGCAACTTGCACAATTTTTACAGTACCAGCGTATTCGTACGGAAAAGGGCTGGGAGTTGGCCGATCCGATAGAATTGCACGCTGTATTAATGGGGAATCCCGGTACGGGGAAAACGACATTAGCTCGCCTGTTAGCCACTCTATATCATGAATTAGGCTTATTAGAACGAGCAGAAGTGATAGAAGTCGATCGTTCTCAGCTAGTGGGAGCGTATGTAGGTCAATCAGAGCAAAGAACGATGGAAGTGATTAAGAAAGCGGTGGGCGGTGTTTTGTTTATTGATGAAGCCTACAGCTTGAAACGGGCGGAGTCCAGCGATAGTGATTATGGACAGGTTGTGATTGATACCCTTGTTTCTGCAATGACAAGCGGTGAATATAGCGGCAGGTTCGTAGTAATATTAGCAGGCTATCCTGAAGAGATGCGAAACTTCCTGCGGGCAAACCCTGGTTTACGCAGTCGTTTCCCGGAAAGCAATCACTTTACACTGCCTGACTTTACGACAGATGAGTTATTACAAGTAGCTGAGCAAGTGGCGGAGCGTAATGATTTCATTCTTCGTCCTGATACAAAGATCTCGATTCAGCAGCGCTTAGAGCGAGAGAGGGTTGATGAAACCTTTGGGAATGCTCGAACAGCCAAAAATATTATTTTAGATGCTATCTTTGCTAAAGGAAGCCATGTAGGCGATACAGAAGCAATGAAGATACCAGATTTCACAATCCTTACACCAGCAGATGTAGAAGCCCATTTATCTGGTAAAGAGGTACAAATCAACACTCTTTCGGCAAAGCAACGCTTGGAGCAAATGATAGGGCTTGCAGAAATGAAAGCTGAATTAACCAAGGTCGCTGCGTTTGTGTCTATTCAGCGTTCGCGTCAAAAAAATGGGTTGCCGGCTGTTCCTGTTGAATTGCATGCAGTGTTTACGGGTAACCCGGGAACAGGAAAAACGACGGTAGCTCAATTATATGCACAAATATTACAAGAAGTAGGCTATCTCAAGCGAGGGCATCTCGTAACAGTTGGTCGCGCTGATCTTGTGGCAAACTACGTAGGGCAGACAGCAAGTAAGACGAAGCGAAAAATGAAAGAGGCCTTAGGCGGTGTCTTATTTATTGATGAAGCCTATGCGTTGATGTCTACTAGTGAAAATGACTATGGACACGAGGCAATCAATACGTTGGTCGAAGAGATAAGTAAGCACGGAGAAAATTTAGTAGTTGTCCTAGCAGGTTATCCCTACGATATGCAAAAGTTTATTGATAGCAATCCAGGTCTTTCCTCACGTTTTAAAAAATATTTCCGATTCCCGGATTATACAGCCTCCGAGCTTTTATCCATTATTACACAATTTATTCAGGACAATAGCTATGAGGTAACGGATGATACACAAGAGTGTTTAGCAGAGCAGCTAGGGACGTGGAGTGAACAGGGAAGAATTAAAGGAAACGGGCGATTTGCTAAAAATTTGGTTCAAGAAGCAATGCAGGAGCAGGCCCTACGGTTAGCAGCAGCAGAGAAATCAGATTGGACGAAAGAGGATTTAAGATTACTTACATGGGAAGATTTTAGTAAAGCTATTGAGCGTATCATGCCGGCAAAATAATAGAAAAAGACAGGGGGCTGTGAGCCTATCCCTGTCTTTTTTACTTAGTATATGAGAAGCGAAGACGGATTGGTTCCATCACGATCGCGACAATACGAATGGAAAGAAACAAAGTAGATTAATCGGTTTGAGTAGAGGGATTCACACGATCTTGAGATTTCAATGAACCTACGACAAAACCAATAATCGCACCAATGATGGCGGGAATAACCCAGCCGATACCAACTGAATATAACGGAAGAATTTGTAGCCATACGGTAATCTTGCCTAAAGCAAAGCCAAAGGCATGCAAACAATCCACTAGACTAATGATTCCAGCGAACACGACACTATATATATATACTTCTTTAAAGCCTTTTATATGTTTGTGAATCAAAGATAAAAGGATCAGTACGATTGCAATTGGATATAGTCCAGCCAATACAGGTACAGAGAAGGAAATGATTTGATTCAAACCCAAGTTAGCAACAATTAAGCTAAATACAGACAAAATGCTGATCGAAACCTTATAGCTTAGGGCAGGAATAAGGTTGGAGAAAAATTGACCGCACGCTGTAATAAGTCCAATTGAAGTTGTTAAGCATGCTAAGGTAATAGCGGTACCGAGTAATATAACGCCTCCTTGACCAAACAAATAGGATACAACCGCAGTTAAAATTTGGCCACCATTTGTTGAGGTGCCTACTATAGAAGAGCTGCCAGCTCCTAGATAAGCTAAAGACATATATACAAGGGCTAGAGCAATTCCAGCAATGGAACCTGCTTTCACTGTAGCCATGGTAATGCTCTTTTTATCTGTAACTCCTCGATTTTGTATAGAAGAAATCACGACAATTCCGAAAACTAAAGCACCCAACGTATCCATAGTTAGATATCCTTCGAGGAATCCTTTAAAAAATGCATTGTTCATATAGGCTTCTGAAGGTGCTGTAAAGTCCCCTAATGGCTTAAAAATGCTCCGAACAAACAATATTGCGATAATTAGCAATAATGTGGGTGTTAAAACTTTTCCGATGCGATCGACCAACTTTGTAGGATTTAGACATAACCAGAACGTAATCGACATATAGACAATCGAATAGACAAGCAAAGGTAGACTGCTTCCTTTAATAGATTCTGACAACAAAGGACTAAGACCAATCTCATAGGCAACGCTAGCCGTTCGTGGAATTCCGAAAAATGGGCCAATAGCTAGATAAATGAGTGTGGGAAAAATAATGCCGAATAGCGGATGTACTCGACCTGCAATAACTTTTAAATCACCTAATGTTGTTGCAGTGGCAGCAACTGCTAGGATCGGAAGACCTACTCCAGTTAAAACAAATCCTAAAATACCTATCCATACGCTTGTCCCAGCGTTTTGTCCTAATAAAGGAGGAAATATCATATTGCCGGCTCCAAAAAAGAGAGCAAACAGCATTAATCCAATTGTCACTGTTTCTTTCATTGATAATTGCTTTTGTTTCATAAGGTAGGTAGACTCCTTGCGATAGATTTTCTTATTCAATTAATTTATCACACATTGAAAAAAGCATACGTGTTAAATTTTTTAATAATGTTACCGTTTTGTGAATAAAATCTGTTTTTATTGATAATTCCCACTTTTTTGTTCGAAGGTTTATACTATTACGAATTGTTTAGACCCATTTTTCCTGATGTTACCACTTTATTTACATAAGGGAAAGTCTTTGGGAAAGAATAAAAGGAAAACAACGGAAAGTAGGAGAAATGATGCCGCGAATTGTCTCAATCGGCACAGCAAATCCACATTATACTATTACGAAGCAAGAAAGCAAGGAATTCTCGCGTCGGTTCTTTCAACCGCATTTTTCTGATATCGAACGTCTGTTACAAGTATTTGAATCAGCAGAAATTGAAAATAGAAGCTTCTCAACTCCGCTAGAATGGTTTGAAAAGCCCCATGACTGGGCAGAAAAAAATCAATTATACGTGCAGCAGGCACTAGAATTAAGTGTACGTGCAATTGAGCAGTGTTTGGAAAGGGCAGGTGTTACAGCAGAGGCGATTGATCATGTGATTATGGTCAGCTCCACTGGGATCGCTACTCCGAGCTTAGATGCTCTTCTATTCAATCGCTTACCGTTTCGCTCCAATTTGAAAAGAACCCCTGTATGGGGACTGGGATGTGCAGGAGGAGCAGCCGGATTAGCCAGAGGTTTCGCGTTTGCGAAGGCACACCCATCGGAACGTGTACTTGTCTGTTGCGTTGAGCTGTGCGGTTTAACCTTTGTACATGGGGATCGAAGTAAAAGTAATCTAATCGCTACCAGTTTATTTGCTGATGGGGCTGCTGCTGTATTGCTCTATGGAGATAAACAAGCAGTATCTGATCATGTGCCTGCTATCTTGTCAACACATTCAACGATCTGGCGTGATACGGTTGATGTTATGGGATGGGATGTAAGGGAAGAAGGCTTGCGGGTAGTCTTCTCTAAAGACATTCCGACACTCATAAAAGATAAAATGAAGCCAGAGATGGAGAGCTTCCTGAAAAGAGAAGGAAGGGATTATTGTAGCGTTGATCGCATAATCGCTCATCCAGGGGGAAGTAAGATTCTGCAAGCCTACGAGCAGGCTTTGCAAGTACCATCAGATAGATTGCGCCATGCCAAAGAGGTACTACGAGATCATGGGAATATGTCTTCTTGTACCGTCCTCTTTGTACTAGAAAGAGAGCTGAGAGAAGAACATCAGCCAGGGGAAATCGGATTGCTTTTAGCCCTTGGGCCGGGGTTTTCTTGTGAGCAGGTGTTGCTGGAATGGTAGCTATTTTTTTGCTGGTGATTATGATCGTGATTTACCAACGCTGTATTGAGCTGGTAATAGCAAGAAGAAATGCGCGGTATATAAAGCAAGCGGGGGGTTATGAGGTAGCTGCCGGACATTACAAGTGGATCGTGAGCTTACATGCTGTTTTTTTTGTCAGCTTGATTGGCGAGGTACTGCTTCATGTATCCACTGTTTCAATCCCGTTTTATTTTTGGCCGTTTTGCATATTTTGTCTCGCTCAGCTATTAAGAATCTGGAGCATGCGAAGCTTGGGGTATTTTTGGAATACAAGAATCTTTGTATTAGAAGGTAAAAAGCCAGTGGTACATGGCCCGTATCGTTACATCCGGCATCCAAACTATCTGGTCGTATTAATCGAGGTAGGAATGCTTCCCGTTACATTTGGTGCTTGGAAAACAGCAGTAATCTTTACAGTTGCTCAGGCCATCATATTAAGCGTGCGGATTACAGCAGAGGAGGAAGCATTGCAAAAGGCATATAAATATGAAGCGTGGATGAAGGAAAAAGGAAGATTCATTCCGCTGAGAAAACAAAAAGACTAAAGGGGTCTGTCAAAAAATAAAACTCGGCTTATCGCAGATGTGCGTTCCTAGAGCCGAGTTTTATTTTGACGCTAATCTATGCTTGCCTATGAGTGACGTAGCAACGTCAAGATTTGTTCCTTCACAAGGAGAAACTCTGAAGATAGCAGCATTTTTTCCTGACGCGGTCGTTCAAATGGTACAGAAATTGTGGCAGCAATTCGAGCTGGTTTTGCTGTGAGCACATAGATTCTATCGGATAAAAAGATAGCTTCATCAATGCTATGTGTTATTAAAAGAACGGAGCGTTTATGCTTTTCCCAAATGGATAACAACCAATTCTGCATGTCAGTACGGCTAAGTGCATCCAAGGCCCCAAAGGGTTCGTCCAAGCAGATGAGTTCTTGTCTGCTTAACAAGGCGCGCAAGAAAGCGACTCTTTGCTGCATTCCCCCTGAAAGCATGTGGGGATACGCTTTTTCATATCCGCCTAAACCAACCCGCGGGAGCCATTCCCGAGCCAGCTTTAGCGTTTCTTTACGAGGCACACCCTCTATTTCTAAGGCTAATCCCACATTTTCCTCTATTGTGAGCCAGGGAAGTAAGCTAGAGGATTGCGGCATATAGCTAATATGACCTGTTTTGCCCGTGGCCTGTTTGCCTTCAATCGTAATGCTCCCGTGTATTGGTGATATAAGACCGCCAATGATATGAAATAGCGTGCTTTTTCCGCTTCCAGATGGTCCGATTAAGGAAACAAACTCTCCTTTTTTTACTTCTAAAGATATTTGCTGAAGTACATCAATAGTGACCCCCGACTCTGTAAAGGATTGGGAAACTTGTTCAACGACAAGTGCAGAGGGGGGAGAAGACGTAGATGTTGTTATTGAAGTAGACGCTAGATTACTTTCTGTAGTCAACCTCATAGTATGAGATGTTTGAATTCCATTACTCACTCTTGCTCACTCCCTTTTTTATTGACCTTATATTGTAGCTACTGGCTAGTCTCGCTTATTCGATTGCCATCGGAACGCCCAGCGTTCTAAAAGACGAATCAAGCCAAATAGTAAGCAACTGACAATTACAATAAGAAACATCGTGACAAAAACCCGATCAGCACGAAAGGAAGCCTTTGCCATAAGCATGTAGACGCCTAACCCTTTTTGCGACCCTAACCATTCAGCAATGACGGCTCCCATCACACTGTAGGTTGCCGAGATTTTTAGTCCAGAAAACATGGAGGCAAGCGAATGAGGTAACTCTAGCTTCCAGAAAATTTGTTGGCGAGTTGCTCCAAGCATTAGCATATATCGTTTGATTTGAGGATCGGTTTGCGCCAGTCCCGTCATGGTAGATAAAGTGACGGGAAAAAAGCAGACCAGCGTAATCAAAATCATTTTTGGCAATAACCCAAAGCCAAACCAGATCATCAAGAGAGGAGCTAAAATAATGGTCGGTATGTTTTGGCTTAGGATGAGTAATGGATACAAGGCGGCCTTCACAGGCGGAGTTACATGTAATAAAAAGGCAAGAATAAGACCCGTTGTACTCCCAATTGCAAAGCCTAATAGGGTGATTTGTAAAGTAGCCCATAGGTGTTGTGTAAGATGCGGCGCTTGATTCCAGCCTTCTTGGAAAATAGCAAGGGGACTTGGTAAAAACCACGCTTCGGGTTTCCAGATAAAAGTCGCAAGCTGCCATATAAAGAGAAACAGGAAGACCGCGAGAACGGGCGGCCATCCTGTTTTATATAGACGACGATTGTTATTCATGGACGATATTTCTCCGTCAATGCATCCATCGAAGCTAACCCATCAGCACGGTGATAAATTTTGATTTGGGAGATTACGGACGGGCAACCAGCCTCAACCATTACATCACTCATCTTTTTTACGATAGCAAGCAGTTCTTCCAACTCGCCTTCCATCGTGGTCTCTAACGGGCTAACGAAATATTTTACTCCTGATTGCGAAATGACTTCAATTGCTTTGTCTACAAAGGGAATGACTCCCTCACCTTGAGGGGTGGTAGGGATAATTTGAATGCTAACTAAGGCATTTGCCATCTGTAATCGCTCCTCTATGTGATATGCCGCGTTTATGATTTCGGTAAAAAGTCGTTGGTAAATGCTTTGTCGACATCCAGTGGTTTTTCTAATAACTGATGTTCCACCATCCAGTCGGAGTAGCCTTGCCAAACATCGCGTTTTTGTTCTCCCCAACGCGGTGCATCATCCTGATAACGTGGACTTAACCATTTTTGGCTCGCTTTTACCAATTTTTCATCCAAATCGGGAACATGCTTAAGGAGGATGCTAGCCGCTTCTTCCGGATGCTTACCAGCATATTGATATCCCTTGGAGGTTGCTGCCATGAAGGCTTTAACAATCTCTGGCTTTTCTTGAATCATTTTTTCATTCGTAATGAGAACAGGGGTATAATAATCTAGTTTATCCGAATATTTATTAACGTATATCATGTTAATTGGCTCGTTTCGCAGCTCTGCCTCAATGCCCGTCCACGCGTAAAAAATCCAAGCGAAGTCAATATCGCGTTTTACAGCAGTAAAGTAATCTGCTTCACCTACATTAATCATGTTTAGCTTATTGATATCAGCTTTTTCTAAGCTCATCAGAGATTGTAAAACCGCTTTTTCACTTGGAGCCCCATAGCCTCCGTAGGTTTTTCCTTCAAAATCTTTGGGAGACAAAATCTTCTTGCTTACTGGTGAAGCAAAACCAGAAGTATTATGCTGAATGACAGCGGCAAGCGATACGATAGGGACATTTTGAGTTCGTGCTTGCGTGACACCCTCCTGATAGCTTACTCCAAATGGAATTTCACCGGTGGCCACCATGGTATCAGCTCCGTTCATGCCAGGCTGAACGATCTCTATATCCAGCCCTTGCTCGGCGTAGTAGCCTTTTTCAAGAGCGACATATAATCCGGTGTGATTGGTATTAGGTGTCCAGTCAAGGACGACCTTACTTTGGGTTTTGGCAGGGGCTGCTTCAGGTGTCTTTTTGTCGCTTGGTGTATCCGGTGTAGCAGATTGTCCGCAAGCTGATAGAGCGAGCACGAGCAATCCAGAAAGTAATGTAGCAGGTAAGCGTTTACTAGTTCTCATAAATCCCGAAACCTCCATGTTGTTTGGTAGACAACAAAAAAACGCAACCTGTCTTGGAAGCGTTCATGTAAGAAGATATCAGAAGCTTACTTCCCTACGCTGGCATTATCCAGATCAGGTTATGGGTCAGTATTATAAGGAATACACTCTCAGCCGGCCAATTCCAGCTCCCCGAAGCGTTTTGCAGTTGTTATCGTTACTGCCATCATATACTCAAATGGAACGTTTGTCTATAAAGAATACAATTCAATGATTGATCCTGTTCGTTTTGATCATTGTGAAAAAATTCGGCGTTTTACTCAGGTACCTGCAATGATGTTGAGAAGGAGATGCGCTGTATTTCGAGCTACAAAAGCGCTTGTCACAAACACTTTACTATGTTATAACTTTAGTTAGCTAATATACTAAAGCGTAGGTGAACGTTATGCTATTATTTAATGGAGTTATACTTTCGGTGATCGTAATTGTTATACTGTCGCTGTTGCGATTAAATGTCATTTTTGGCTTGATCGCCGCTTCCATCACCGCAGGGCTGGTTGCCGGTGGTTCCATAACTGACACCATCCAGATGATGGTGCAGGGGATGAGCGGACAGTTAGAAACAGCGCTCAGTTATATTTTACTTGGGATGTTTGCTGTGATGATCGCTAAGTCTGATATTACAGCCTTATTAGTAAAAAAATTATTGGTGGTATTGCGTGGAAAACGTGGTATTTTACTGATGTCCATTGCTACAGCAGCTTGTTTGTCGCAAAATGCAGTACCTGTGCATATTGCCTTTATACCTATTTTAATCCCACCCTTGCTGAGCTTGTTTACTAAAATGCAAATTGATCGTCGTGCTGTTGCTTGTGCGTTAACATTCGGCTTGCAAGCACCCTATATTATGCTTCCGGCGGGCTTTGGGCTGATCTATCATCAGATTGTTGTATCTGAAATGGGGAAGGCTGGGATGTCAATTGCAGTAACCGATTTTCCAAAAGCAATGCTTATTCCAGGGATTGGTATGATCGTAGGGTTATTGGTGGCACTATTCATTAGCTATCGTAAACCCAGAACATACCAAATTATCGCTACAGATACTGACCAGGATAACGAGAAGAAAGAATTACGTTTTACCAAACGACATGCATTCACCCTCGTAGCCATTCTCTTAGCATTAACCGTGCAATTATTGACGAAATCACTCATTATTGGTTCGCTTACAGGAATTGTTTGTTTATTTATTTTCCGAGTGGTGCCGTGGAATTTGGGGGACGAGGTGGTGCAGCGCGGTGTTGCTATGATGGGATTTATCGCTTTTGTTATCCTCCTTGCCTCTGGTTATGCTACTGTGTTGAAAGAGACAGGAGCTGTTCAGCAGCTAGTAGCTTCTGGAGTGGAATATTTCGGTCAAAATCGTTTTTTAGCTAGTGTGATTATGCTATTGATCGGTTTAGTGATCACCATAGGAATAGGTTCTTCATTTGGTACGGTCCCAATCATTACTGCTATCTTTGTACCGCTTTGTGCTGGACTGGGCTTCTCTGTACTTGCGACAGCGGCGTTAATTGGTACAGCCGGAGCTTTGGGGGATGCAGGATCTCCAGCTTCCGATAGCACGCTAGGGCCTACCTCAGGATTGAATGCAGATGGGCAACATCATCATATCTGGGATACATGCGTACCTACATTTCTTCATTATAATATACCCTTGTTTATATTTGGACTTCTAGCTGCCTTTACTCTGTAATTTTCATCATAGACAAAAAATGATAGGGAGTCTTTTTCAGTGAAAAAGACTTTTTTTGTATCTATATACCTATACGTAACGAAAAAAACAGGACCAATTACTCTAGTATGAAGTTCCTGGTTCTGTAAATCTAAAAAGATAGGGAAAATCCCTGAATTTGTTCCAGAAATCTTGTTTAAGTGAGCATCATGATTCATTTCCAAGGTCAAGAGTAATGAAATTTCGTACTACCTGTTAGAACGAGTATGAGTAAATCAGAGGGGATAAGAGATGTCGCGAATACTAGTACATCCGCATCTGTTGCAAGAATTGGGTCACGAATACAAACGAGCTGCACAGGAGTGGAATGAAATAGAAGGACGTTTGCATCATGCAATGGAAAGTCTAAGCTGGGAAATTGGGCAACACACACAGCTAGAGGATAATTGGCGTGCTGTCCGTGCCCTCATGGAGCAACTGCAAGCACACTCCAACGATTTAGCTAAGCGTCTCGTCGAATCTGCGGAACGCTTTCAACAAGTTGATAGAGAAAGTGCAGAGCGGTTAACGATGACAATAGAGCAGGTTCGACATCAATTGAGAGAGCAGGGAGCTGTACTGGGATTAACAAGCTCTTCACGCTTTTTTCCACAGCAGGATATGCAACGTCATTTAGCTACATTGGGCAGCACAGAAGAGCTGCCAATGGCACGTTTTCAATTTGTCCGTGAAAATATACAATTTCTTGATACTTCTATACATGATGGATATAGCGAGGATACAAATGAAGATGATCAGGTTCAGCCTTCTGTATCTGGATTGGTTAAAGTAAGTGAAAAAATTCCGAGGTCCTAAAGCGATTGTTCTGCTAGGGAGGAAGGCGAGTTTTTGATCTTTATTACACCAGTAAGGTTACGCAGGCATTTTAGCTGAGCGAATGCTTATCGTCCTGTAGTAGCAATCAGAGCCGCTTGGAAAGTAGTATAAGTAATGATCAAAGGGGGGATCTCCTCGGGAAGTGTTGAAAGAAGGGAACACATAAAACACTTCATATTCCAAATAAGATCACGGTGGCTTAAAGTCAAGCGCTTCTACCGTGGTTCTCTGCAACAGGAGCATAAGGAGAGTCGATTATGAGCTATGAGTTACCAGCGACACATCGAACCCCTGCTCTTATCATTTACCTGATTGATGTGAGTGGTTCCATGTGTCTGCCTATGGGAGATAAACGTAGGATTGATATAGTGATGGAAGCATTATCTGCTGCCATTCGACAGATGATTTTTCGTTCGACAAAGGGAACTCGGATGTCCCCACGCTATC
Organism: Brevibacillus laterosporus LMG 15441; assembly: GCF_000219535.2. Taxonomy (NCBI): domain Bacteria; kingdom Bacillati; phylum Bacillota; class Bacilli; order Caryophanales; family Paenibacillaceae; genus Brevibacillus; species Brevibacillus laterosporus. The sequence continues at coordinate 3,220,999 of NZ_CP007806.1, read as the reverse complement.
GTATCGCAATTTTAGCATACAGCGATGAAGTATATGATTTATTGGATGGAATTCGAGGAATAGATGAGGTAGCCCGTTTGGGGAAACTGCCCGAAATAAGTCCGCGTAGATTGACAGATATGGCTAAAGCATTTAAACAAGTTGAAAAATTATTGCTAGAAGAGCTCCCGTTTCTACAAGATTCTCCGGCCCCTTTGATCTGTCATATGACAGATGGTGCTGCGACTGGTGAAGATCCGGAGCCCATTGTCAAACGAATTATGCAAATGGCTGTTCCTGATGGACATGTGCTTGTAGAAAACATTTTTATTTCCGAAGAGCTGCATGATCAAGAGCTTGTCGATGTGAAGCGCTGGGACGGAATCATGCCAGATACAATTTTAAGAGATGAACATGCCAATAGGCTGCGTTCCATGTCCTCTGTCTTACCGGAGAGCTATCGTGAGATGATGAGTGAGTCCATGTATCAATTAAAAAAGGGTGCCTTGCTTATGTTTCCGGCTACCAGTCCAGAATTGGTGTCTTTAGGGTTTCAAATGTCGGCAGCAACCCCCGTCCGTTAAAGACAGGTGATGCAATGTGAAATTAGCCTATCGTTATAAAAACATACATCAACACACAGAACAGTCTGTAACAAGAGAAGAGGAACATTTTGTCTGGAGATATGCGTACGCCCGGGCTTTGGAAACGCAACATGCTCAGGAGAAGGGGCAGGATTATCTTACGTTTGCCAGAAACGAGCAATCTTTTTTATTTGCATTGTGTGATGGCGTATCGCTCTCTTACTGTGGGGAGCTTGCGGCCAAAATGCTAGGGGACGGGCTACTAGATTGGCTTGCTTCCGATCTCTTTGAGAAAGAGGAGCGAGAGGAGTTCCTTCTACAACAGTTGGATATACATCTACAATCGTTAACCACTGTAACGAGTAGAATCATAGGTAATCATCCGATACCTTCAAGTATTACAGGCTTGCTACGTGATGTATTAGAATCGAAGCGGACACATGGAAGTGAAGCCATGTACATTTGCGGGCGTATTGATCTACCCTCGCATTCCTTTCCTAATGGAAGAATCCTGTTCGCTTGGCAGGGGGATTTACGGTTACGATTATTTAACCAAGAGCTTGAAATAACGGAATGCTTACAAGGAACATTTACTACACAAGAGCGCTGGTCAACGTTACATGGACCTGTGGGAGGAAAGCCTCATTTATTTCAATCCAGTTTAGCTGGACAACATCGCTTTACACGAATGATAGCCTATACAGATGGCTTAGCCACATTAGATAAATGCTATCCGCTCCCGACAGACAACGAGCTACAGTCCATGATTCTTCAAGCGGGTGACAGTCCGCTTAGTGATGATATAGCGTTAATGGATGTTAGCTGGAATCAGACAGACTCGTTTATCCCATACGATAAGGCGGGACACAAAAGAGAGTGGTTCGCTTGGCTTACGCGATAAAATCAATAGCATTGTAAGGAGGCTAGTATGAAAAATCCGTTTGAAACTATTTCAATCACGGATAAACAGCTATACTTTTTAGCATGCCTAACTGGTGCTGATCAAGTACTAGGTATAGCAGAGCCTTATGCTGGGTATCTAACAGAAGACTTGCAAGAGGAATGGGACCTAATAAAGACAGAGCTATTACACAAAGGGTATATTTTTGAAGATGAAACAGGCTTGTACATAGATGAGATGGTAAATTCCCTTGTAGCTCCGTGCGGACATGCCACAACGTGCTGTTATTTTCGTTATACGGATAAACATAGAGAAGATTATGAGGGGTATTTTCATTTTGACCGAGAAGTTGTAGTGGAAAAAATAGCAGCAGTAGGCGGTAAAAACGTATATGAGCTACTAGCTTTAGGTGACCCCTTAGAAGCCAGTAAAACAATGTGTAATCGAATCAGAAAAAACGCTGAGGAAAAAGTAGTAGTTCCCTCTATTGAACTACCAAATGCCATTTTTCAACAGATCAGAGGAATGGTAGAAACCGCCTCAATTGATGAGATTTGTGCTACCTTAAAGGATTATCAGTGCCATCAGGATGCAGCAGAGGCTTTTGCTCAGTCCTTGAAAGCTCAATGGTGCGAGGGACAACTAATTACAATGTCATGGCATCAAAATGAATGGAGCTTAAATGGCATGACGTTTCTGACCTCTAGTATTGCCAATTGGCTGATTCGTTTATTTGTGAAGGAACGAGAGGATTGGGTATGCATTTCTCCCAGCTCTCATATAGAAATGGATGACATTTTGCAGGAAATCATTTTAGAAAAGCTGGTCGCTCAGACGATCTAAAAAATGGTGGAGAAATGGATAAAATCATTGTGACAATTGTAACAAATGCTGATAAAAGTAAGTGGCCGGATTTTGAATTACCGACTCATTTCCCTTGTCAAATGATTGCCGAAAAGGTCTCTCGCATGGTAAAAGTCAGAGATCCCCATAGAGGGACTGATGCAAGATATCTGCTAGAAATGAAAGTGGGAGAACATGAATGGAAAATCCTTTCGTCAGACTCCACATTGTCTGAGTTAGGTGTCAAGTCCGGGGCATATTTGAGAGTACAGCGTAGCTTTTCTACTGGTGGGGAGGGCCAAACAATTGAAGGTTGGCGCTCATTATATCAACAACCATTATCTGAAGCTGGGCATGTACATCTAGCAAATGAGAAAAAAGACAAAAACAAGAGCGAGCTAAAAGGGTATGTGTGGAAAACCTTATAAACGAATACAGGGGAGGGGGAGCAGGAATGGCCTATGATTATTTTCAGCGATCACCGCGCTTAAAGCGTACATTACCCAAGCAAACAGTAGAAATCCATCGACCTCCTCTTGTTCCCCAACCACCCGCTTTCTCCATCATTTCTATCTTAATCCCCATTATTATCACGGGGATTTCGCTTTTTGCTTATTTATATATGGGATCGAGAATGAATACGGGAAACAAGAATTTTTTTGTGTTTCAAATGATTTTTATGAGCACCATGATTATTTCATACACAGTTCCGGTGTTTACCTATCTGCATAACAAGAGAAAATATCGTAGACAGGCAGAAACACGAACCATTCAGTACCAGGAGCAATTAGAGAAACACAGAAGAGAATTAAAAGAGTTACAAATGGAACAGCAAGCCATTATGCACGAATTGAATCCGTCTGTTTGGGAGTGTATACAGCGGATAGAGGAGAGAAGCAGTTCGCTATGGGAGCGTTCTGCACGTGATGAGGATTTTTTACAGTTGCGTTTGGGACTAGGAACGCTACCAGCTACCTATCAGATTATAGCGCCCAAACAGGAAGGCTATGAGACAGAGCCTTTGATTGAGGAAGCCCAGGCGTTGGCTCAAGCCTTTGAAAGAGTTGAGTCGGTTCCTATTCAACTACCCCTGTATCAATCGAAAGTCATAGGCGTGGTCGGTGAGCAGGAGGCTATTCTAAATGCGATCAGAGTGATGGTATTGCAGATGGCGACACATCACTCACCAGATGAGGTGAAAATCGCTGCCTTTTATCCAGAGTGGGAAGAAGAGCAATGGAAATGGCTACGCTGGCTGCCGCATACTTGGGATGATGAACAGACCATGCGATTCGTTGCTCAGGAAAAAGGAAGCGCTCACCAGCTACTCGACGTTTTGTACAGTCAGCTAAACCGGCGGAAAATGACGAGGGCTACTGATTTTCGTAAAGAGGCAGAGCTACCTTGCTGGGTGTTTATTCTGTCAGCCCCCCATCTAATTGAGGACGAGCCTATTTTGCCCTTACTTTTAAAAGAGGCTGAAGCAATTGGAGCATGTACGATTTTACTGGCGGATAGGAAAGATTCGTTGCCTATGCAGTGTCAATTGATTGTGGAAATACAGGGCAATCGCGGTGTTTGTAAAGAAACGGTGACAGGGGATGTGACTGGTCTAGAAGAGGGAGAAATTGCATGTACTATAGACGATCTTCCATTAGATAAAGCGGAGCATGCTGCGCGAATGATGGCAGGTGTAAAGGTTAAGCGCTCTACATCAGCAGAAATTCCACAGCGACTATCGTTATTTGAGCTTTTGGGGATTGAAAAAATAGAAGATTTGGATGTAACTGCCCTTTGGCAGGCGAATCGGTTTCCACAATCCTTGCCAGTTCCAGTGGGAGTACGAACAGGTGGAAAAAAAGTCCTGTTGAATATACATGACAAAATAGAACGGCGTGGGCATGGTCCGCATGGATTAATGGCTGGCACGACAGGTTCAGGAAAAAGCGAGGCTATTCAATCCATTGTTGCCTCATTAGCCGTTCATTATCATCCTCATGAGATGACTTTTCTATTGATTGACTATAAAGGCGGGGGAATGTCTAACACGTTTAGAGATTTACCGCATTTGGTCGGCTCCATCACCAATCTGGATGATCAGCTCGTAGAAAGAGCGATGGTTTCGTTACGCGCTGAGTTAATCCGTCGGCAAAAAATTTTAAATGAAGCAGGAGACCTTCAGCACATTGATGAGTATTATGAAACGACATGGCGGATGACTCATCCTCTACCTCATTTGGTTATTATTATTGATGAGTTTGCTCAACTAAAAAAAGAGCAGCCAGAGTTTATGAATGAACTAATATCAATTGCAACCATTGGTAGAACGTTAGGCGTGCATGTAATCCTAGCTACGCAAAAGCCTGGCGGTGTCGTAGATGATAAGATTTGGAGTAATGCCCGTTTTCGTATTTGTCTTAGAGTTCAGGATGATGCAGATAGCCGGGAAATGCTAAAGATACCAGATGCAGCATGGATTACAACACCGGGGCGTGGCTACTTACAGGTGGGGAGCAATGAGGAATTTGATTTGGTCCAGTTTGCCTGGAGTGGCGCACCATATCTGGCAGAGCAGACGCGAAATCAAAAAGAACCGGAGATTTATGAGGTTTCATTAAGTGGAAAACGTACGAAATGTGAGATAAAAGAAGAGCTAAACACAGATCAAACGAGAAAGCAAAAGAAGCAGCTTCAGGTCCTAATGGAATATCTGGCAAGCGTAGCAGAGAAAGAAGGGGTCAGCCGATTACCTGGTCCGTGGCTTCCTCCTTTGCCCAAACAGCTTGCTTTAGAGGATATTTCAGCGTGTACATACGGTTGGAATGGAAAGGAATGGAGAGCCAATGCCCCGGGTCTTTCTGCCATTGTAGGCTTAGTAGACGATGTGGCACAGCAGCGACAGGAGCCATTGCTACTATCACTAGAAGAAGGGCATTTACCTATTTATGGGATGCCGGGAACAGGAAAGACTACATTTTTACAAACCTTACTATTATCCCTGGCTACTCGTTATTCTCCAGAACACCTTCATTTTTATTTGTTGGATTTTGGACGAACGCTACGCGACTTTTCGTATTTGCCTCATGTTGGCTCCGTTATTTTGGATGAGGAAACAGATAAAATCAAGCGTTTATTTCGTTATCTGCTTGAGGAGGTAGGCAGACGCCGAGAGCTACTTGCAAATAGCGGTGTGAAAACACTTCGAGCGTACCAAATGTCTACGGGGAAGACCGTCCCTAGAATTGTCGTATGCATAGATGGCTATCTAAACTTCCGAAATCAGTACTCCTATGAGAATGATCAGCTAGAGCAGCTAGTAAGAGAAGGGGGAAGCGTAGGACTTTCTTTCGTTGTGACTGCTAACCGTATTACAGATATTGTGGAGAGAATACGAGGTAACTTTTCTCTGGGAATTGCCTTTGAACTATCTGATCCAAGCGACTATTATTTTGCGGTGGGGCGTCCTACAAAACCACCCGTCCATTTATCAGAAGGAAGAGGACTAGTGAAAGGACAAGTGCCTCCACTTGAGTTTCAGACTGCTTTACCTATAGCGGGCAACGACGACATGCAGCGCTCGGTTCGACTGCGCAATGTAATGGAGCAGATGAGCATTGCTTGGAATGGGGACCGTCCAAAAGAAATTTTGTCACTACCAGAGGTTATTTTCCTAGAGGAGCTATTAGCTATCAAGTCTGTTATTCCTAATAAATCCTCTCTCTCTAGTATAACGGATATTTCCATATCCTCACCTTCTAATTCATTTAGAGTTCCTGTAGGTATATATGTAGATGATTTAACTTTGTTTGAGGTAGATGTAAAAGAAGGCCCGTATTTTGTGGTAGGAAGTCCGATGGAAGGGGGAAAAACCTCCTTTTTAATGACATGGGTACTATCTCTATGCGATCGAGTGTCTCCACAAGATCTGGAAATTTACTGTATCGACTTCCGGCCTAGTTCCGCATCCTTACTAGCTCTAGAACACGTAACACACGTAAAGGGGACGGCCACTAGAGAGAGCGAGCTTACAGAATTGCTTACTACTCTAAGTACGAAAATAAAAATGCGCCACACCCATGATGATCAGCTAAACAATCAATCTTACAGAGAGCAATCGACTTCTTCTCAGATGTGCAAGGAGGAATTGTTCAATCAGGCTGAATCCATCAAAACAGATAAATTAGAGGACCAAAATCATAAAGAGCCAGCTCTTCTGCTGGTAATTGATGATGCAGATTTATTTTTCAAGCAGATCACAGATTATCAAATCAAGGATCAATTGACTCAGTTGCTTCGACAAGGTAGAAGCCGCGATCTGTATGTGATTATCTCTGGGGTGCCATCTGATTTTCCATATAGTAGCAACGATTGGTTATCCGAGATTAAAAATATGCAAACAGGCTTTTTATTTGGCAGTATTGATGCTAATGACTTGGCTTTCTTGAAAATCCCATCGACAGAAGCTAGTCATTATCCGCATGCTGCCTATAATAAAATGCTGCCACCAGGTCAGGGCTACTTTGCTAAAAGGCGTTATCATCGAGTCAAGGTAGCTATGCCTTTCAACGAGGAGCGATCCCTACAAGAGCTCATCCACACTATTAATGAAAAATGGGTACAGAAGGATGCTTGTAGGCCGATAGATTCACAAAATAAAAGTTATTGTTAAAAATGAAGGGCAAAAGTCCTTTTTAACTATAAGTGAACATAGGTGTTTCTTTCTAAATCGGCTTCCTTACAAATTGGGAATTGTTTCTAAAAATACTCTAGGCTACAATAGGACAAAAGAGAATGTGAACGACTTGGGGGGAAAAAGAACATGTCACGCATTTTAATTTCGCCTGATCAAGTGGATGAAGTAGCAAACCAGTTTCAACAAAGCAAGGAACAAAGTCAGCAAGTGATTGATCGTCTGAACCAACAAATTCACCAAATGGAAGGTCAGTGGGACGGGATGACGAAACAAAAATTCTTCCAGGAATTTCAGGAAGCGAACAGGCAAATGACTGGATTTGTCCTGTTGCTTGAAAGTATATCACATGAATTACATGCAATTGCGACGAAGTTCCGTCAGGCGGATTCTCAATAAAGCAAGAAAATCAGAAAAGGACTAGGTGGGAAAGAGAGCCTAGTCCTTTTCTCAGTGAGAGATTACATAGGACAAAAATCAATAGTCAAAAATCCATTGAACGCGCCTGTATGTTTTTTTTCGTTCCACCATCTATGTTTATTATATGAATACTACAAGGTAAGAAAGAGAGGAGGCTCTCATGGTATTTCAGCCGAGAGTAGAGGAAGAGCTTCATCTACACAATGCTACATATACAATCGGCGAGCATCCAGTCGCTCCTCATGTTCCCTACGGTCAGGAGGGGCGTCAAGGAATTGTCTATCAAATGATTCCTCGAAAAGAAGCAGATTCCAAGTGGAAGGCATTAAAGGTGTTTCGTCAGCAGTATAAAGATCCAAAGCAGGTTTATCTTTCTGAGCAAATCAGGGACTTTGCTAGTTTACCAGGGCTATCTGTATGTGACCGCGTTATATTGACACCTCAGAAACATGGAGAGCTATTAAGTCAGCATCGCGATCTGATGTATGCAGTGGTTATGCCCTGGATAGAAGGACCTACTTGGATGGATATTATTATAGATAAACGGGCATTAAGCCGGACAGACAGCTTAACTTTAGCACGTTCATTAGCTAAAGTTTTATCAACTATGGAACAACAAGGGCTAGCTCATTGTGATTTATCCGGTCCCAACTTGATTTTGCCAGGTTTGGTCAGGGATCAGGTAGAAGACGGCTTTTCTTATGTAGAGCTGGTAGACGTAGAGCAATTATATGGACCGAGATTGGAGCGGCCTGATGTCATATTTGCAGCATCTCCCGGCTATTCCCTGCCACAAACCTCTCCATTAGGCTTATGGAGTAAATATGCTGATCGATTCTCTGGAGCTATTTTACTAGCCGAGATATTAGGCTGGTATGATGAAACGGTCAGAGAAGCCGCTTGGGGAGAAAGCTATTTCCATCCAGAAGAAATACCTCACAGCACAAAAAGATATCCACTTTTGATAGATTCTATTCGTAATGATTGGGGGGCAGAGATTGCTTCCTTGCTTGATCGTGCTTGGCAAAGTAAGGAGCTAAATGAATGCCCAACTTTTGGAGAATGGTTACTCGCTTTAATGGATGTACAGGAAGAAGGGCAGATAGGATTCGAAAAGCAGAAGATGGCCGATCAACCACCGATTCATATCTCCTTACCGCAAGTGGACATGCCTTTTTCTAGAAAAGAAACAGAACGATTGCCTGCTCCGGAAATCTTGAAAACGGAAGAAAACGCACAGGGAGACTTTGCAAATTTACCTGCTATCTACCAAAAAATGGAACGTGCTAAACAGTGGGAAGCACAAGGAGAGCTGGAACGTGCAATAGAGACGTATCGAGCTGTGCAGAAGCAACTAGAGCCCCAGCATGCTCTAGCCCAGGATTTATGGATGATAATCGCTGAGCTTGAAACAAAAATAAAAACTCACAAGCCTCTCCCAGAGGAGAAAGCATCCCAATCGGCACCTGCCAAGCAGGCGGAACATAAAAACAGCATGGCTAAAAAATCGCTTGGAGCAGGGGTGGCAGCTGCCTTTTTTCTCGTAGCAGTTGGTGGTCTTATGTGGAGTAATGAACAAAATGAGAAGCAGGCAGTCAATGCTATTGAGATAACAAAACCTCCGGAAGGGGAAAAACAAGACAAGGAAGCGCGAGAACCTTTGGAAAAAGAAGCTGTGGAACAACTAAAGGCTGCTAAAAACCTACAGGAGATAGCCATACAGGAGGAGCAGCTAGCGAAGCAGAAGGCTGAACGCGATGACAAAGGACAAGCAGCTCAAGGAAAGAAAGAACAGACGAATGAGCAACAAGCCCCTAAAAAAACCACTAGCGTAAAGCCTGAAAAGACCAAGAAAGATATACAAGTAAAGGAAGTAGCGCACGGCAAAACAAATGTAGCTCAGGAGTCACCTACTAAAGTAACGTTACATACACAAGAAAAAGACAAGATACAGGTGAATCAGAAAAAAAGCACTCCAAAGCCGAAACACCCCACTCTTATCCCTAGAGAAAGGGCAGGGAAGTGGGGCTTTGTTGAGTTAGATTCAACTGGCTCTACTAATGTCGTGGTCGAGTATCAGTATGATTATGCAATGCCTTTTTCGGAAGGTTTTGCTGTAGTGAAGAAGAATGGTAAATTTGGCTACGTGAATACTACAGGTCAGGTAGTCATTGCATTAACCTATGATTGGGCTTCTAGCTTTCAAAATGGAAAAGCTACAGTGAAAAAGGACGGAGAGAATGTAGTCATTAATCCTCAGGGGATAGAATTGCATACTCAGTAGCCACCCTGCTCCGGTTCAATAGCACTAAAACTAGTTGCCACGATTCTCGATAAGAAAATGAGTATCCATCCCCTTCTGGACGCGTTTAGAAGGGGATTTGGTGCTGAGATAAGAATAAGGAAGGAATAAACGAGCCAGAGGAGGAGTTCTGATCCATGAATTTCGATTCCCTACGAATTTTTGTCAAAGTAGTAGAAAAACAAAACTTCTCCCGTGCTGCTGAAGAGCTTAATCTGTCGCAACCCGCGGTCAGTCTACATATTCGCAATTTAGAGGAAGAATTTGATACTAGCTTTATTATTCGTTCCCCAAAGCATGTGAGGGTGACTAGAGCAGGAGAACTTTTTTATCAGAAAGCCAAACAGATTCTCTATGCCGTAGATGAAACCCGATTGGAGCTGCAAGCCCTCAAGCAAGAAGTAAGCGGCCTCCTTTCTCTTGGTGCAAGCTATACGATTGGGGAGTATTTCTTGCCGAAGCAATTGGTTATGTATACCAAGGAGTATCCAAAGGTACAGACGCAGGTAAAAATTAATAATACTAGAGAAATCATTGAGGCGTTAATTGATGAGAAAATCGATGTAGGATTAATTGAAGGGTCAATCAGTAGCTCTGATGTGGATGTGCAGGTTTTTATGGAGGATCAATTGGTGCTACTTGTTCCAAACGACCACTCTTTGGCACGCAAAAAGGTTGCAACTCAGGCTGACTTAGAGAACCAAGTATGGATTTTTCGTGAGTTTGGGTCAGGGACACGTGAGCAAAGTGATCAAATTATCCAAGAGCTAGGGATACAAGTAAAGCGTTATTATGAGTTTAGTAGCAGCCAAGCAGTTAAGGAGGCGGTAATGGCCGGACTGGGCCTGTCAATTGTTTCTGGATTGATTGCGAAACGCGAGGTTTTTTTGAAGGAATGTAAAGCGCTTGCTATCAGTTCAAATTCGCATAAACGTCTTTTTTCGCTCATTACAAAAAAAGGTAGACCGAAAAGTAGGGCGGCTCAATTTTTCGAAGACATGATATTGCAATCTCCAGAGCTTGAGCAACAGAGTAAGAGATGAGATAATAGAGTGAAAATCATTCTTACTGACAACTGGCACTGGAGGGCATCAACATGAAATTCATTGACAATCAAGGCATTACAGACCCACGAATTAATCTAGCTATTGAGGAATATGCCTTAAAACACCTGCCGGCAGATGATGATTATCTGTTGTTTTACATAAATGAGCCATCCATTATTATTGGTAAAAACCAAAACACGATCGAGGAAATTAACGCGGATTATGTGGACGAGCATCAAATTCACATTGTCCGCCGTTTATCAGGTGGTGGTGCGGTTTATCATGATTTAGGTAACCTAAACTTTAGCTTTATTACCAATGACGATGGCAAGTCCTTTCATAACTTTAAAAAGTTTACGGAACCAGTTGTGTTCGCTTTGAAGGAAATGGGAGTAGAGGCTGAATTAAGCGGACGAAACGATATTCAAGTCGGTGAACGTAAAATTTCGGGCAACGCTCAATACTCCACGAAGGGACGCATGTTTAGCCATGGTACTCTCTTATTTGACTCTGAAATGGAGAATGTAGTAGCAGCGTTGAAGGTGAATGCTGCTAAAATTGAATCGAAGGGTATCAAGTCAATCCGTAGTAGAGTTGCTAATATCACAGAATTTTTACAGAAACCAATGACTATCGAAGAGTTTAAACAACAAATTTTACACTCCATCTTTGCTCAGGGTGAAGTAAGTGAATACGTGTTGACTGAAGAGGATTGGAAAAACATCCATGAGCTATCCAAGGAACGCTACCAAAATTGGGAGTGGAATTATGGAAAATCACCGAAGAGCAATTTCCAACAAACCAAACGTTTTCCGGTAGGAACGATTGAGCTCCGCCTTGATGTGGAGAAGGGAAAAATCAAACACGCAAAAATTTATGGCGATTTCTTCGGAGTAGGGGAAGTATCTGAAATTGAGCAAAAGCTTACCGATATTCCGATGGAGAAGAAAGCGATCCGTGAGGTTTTGGAGTCACTTCATTTGCCAACCTATTTTGGAGCTATTACGGTCGAGGAATTATTGACGCTGTTTTTTGACCATGACAACGAATAGCAAATCACGATATTCCTATTCAGGATGCATGTTATAAAAAAATAAGGTGATGATTTCGCCTGTTTTTTTGTTTTTGGTTTTTGTAAATGAAAAGCAGGCTAGCAGCATCAATCTGCTAACCTGCTTACATCATAAGCCTTTAGGTATTCGGATAGGGCAAGCATCGTTTGCCCTCCCAGCTATGTAACTAGCTTTATTTTTCTTCCTTCCACCATGTATCAAATGGCGTAACGGGAAGATGGCGTTTGTGTGCTGTACGAAGGTAACGCTGATCAATTTTTTCAGCAATCTCGCTTGGAACAGATTTCCCTTCCAAGTAATCGTCTAATTGCTCATAGGACATGCCCAGCGCTGTTTCATCAGGTAAAAGTGGTTTATCATCCTCAAGATCTGCTGTAGGTATCTTGGCATAGAGAGATTCCTCTGCACCAAGAGCTTGTAATACCTGTTTACCCTGACGCTTGCTAAGGCCTGTGAGAGGTGTTACATCACAACCACCATCTCCGAATTTAGTGAAAAAGCCGGTAACCGCTTCAGCCGCATGGTCTGTTCCAATCACTAATAGTTGGTAGTGGGCGCCTAGATCATATTGAACCTTCATACGTTCGCGTGCTTTAATGTTTCCTTTAAGAAAGTGAGATAATTGTTCTCCAGTAGCTTCCTCAAAGGCTTGTACGGAAGCATCTACAGCTGGTTTTATATTAACCGTAACCGTGCGATCGGGTTTAATGAAAGCGAGCGCACGCTGGGCATCATCTTCATCCTGTTGAACTCCATATGGCAATCGAACAGCGATAAAGCTATAATCCTTACCAGTTTCTTGGCGAATCTCATCCACGGCTAATTGGGCGAGACGACCTGCCAATGAAGAATCTTGTCCACCACTAATTCCAAGTACATACCCTTTGGTGTGCGTTGCAAGCAGATATTGCTTTAAAAATTCCACTCTTGATCGTATCTCTTGCTGCGGATCGATGGTCGGTTGCACATCCAGTTCCGCTTGAATTTGTTTTTGTCGCATGCTTATCCCTCCATTGCTCCGACTATCTTCTTTTATATTATATGGGTTTTCCTTGTAAAGTAAATCTGGCAATAGAAAAACCTCCTTCCTCTGTCATCTGAGGTGATCTTACCCCTGTCAAGTAGACAACTTTAAACAAGCCCCATCTAGGCAGCCTGAGTTCGGTATTCTATCGGACTCAGGTTTTTTAATCGAGATTGAAACCGTTGCTGATTATAGAAATTAATGTAACCGTGGAGAGCTTCTTCCACTTCTTTATCTGTTTGAAACGAATGAAGATACAAACACTCTGTTTTTAAATGCCCAAAGAATCCCTCAATACAGGCGTTATCTAAACAGTTACCTTTTCTAGACATACTTGCTACGATTTTATATTTCTGAAGGAACTGGTTATACTGCTTTGAGGTGTACTGATATCCTTGATCACTGTGTAGGAGGACTCCGTTTACATCCCGCTTTTTAAGCGCTAATTTTACGGTATCCATTACAAGCTGTAAATCATTACGTTTGCTTGTTTTGTAGGCAACAACTTCGTTGTTATACATGTCGTATATGACCGACAGATAAAGACGGCGACCATTAAATAGTATGTAGGTAATATCTGTAGCCCATTTCTCATTTGGCCGTGAGGCGTAAAAATTTCGATTCAGCTTGTTTTCGGAGATAACAACCTTCTCTTTGCGCCCAAAGAATTTTCGTTTTTTACGGATTAGCGCTTGTATCCCAAGTTCCTTCATGATGCGATACACACGTTTATGATTGACTTTTAGTCCGTACCTTCTAAATAACCACACTTTTATTCGGGGATACCCGTAAATGCCTTTGACCTCTTGATAACACTCCATGATCATTCCTCTTAATTTTTCATTTACCAATTGTTTTGAGGTGGGGTGTTTCTCATGAGAAAGCCACTTGTAAAAACCACTACGAGATACTTTCGTAATTTTACACAATAAAGTAATAGAATACTTTTTAGACAATTCTTTAATAAGCTCGAAAAAACAGCGTTTATCTTTCGGTTTCACCTCTTTTCTAGACCTAGCCACTTTTTTAAGAATTCGTTCTCTGCACGTAATCGAACTATCTCTTCCTCCGTACTCTCTGGCCTTGTTCGTGGTCTTCCTCTAAGAGGATTTTTTGTTCTCCCGCGTTTTTCATCTAGTCCCTGTATACCTTCCTTTCTATAATGATCAACCCATCTTCTTAAAATAGAAGGGTCACTAATGCCGAGATCCCTTGTAAGTGTTTTGTACCCTTGTTCACCGCTCAAATAAAGCTGTACGGCTTTTAGCTTAAAATTCTTTGAATATGTTTTTCTAATTTTCCCCATAAAAAATTCCCCTCCTAGTTAATACAGTAAGGGGTCTTGCTTCTTACTGTCTACTAAAAGGGGATAATATCAAGGTAGGAGGTTGTCTATTTCCTGTACGCCGATCTAGAAGCGGCACACAAGGACTATTACTTACAGATGAGGAAAGTATTCTTTCCAACGTCTGCTGACCAGTTTGTCAATGTCTGGACGGGTTTCGACTTCTGCTGGATAGAACGGCTTCATACGAGCATCTACGATTAATGGCCCTTCATAACGGATTTTATTGCGTACGATAGTTGATTTGGCATATAGATCGTTTGCTGGATCAAAGCGCGTAAAGACTGTCCAGAGGAAGCTGCTTTCCTTGCGAGAGATTGCAGCGTCATCAACGATACAAATCATAGGCCAGTCCGCTACATGTTCATTGGCATAAGCGATCAAATCTTCCCCTATTTGCGGGGCATCTTCAAATTTTGGTCCTGAAATTACGAGACAGCCTGGGCAAAAAACCTCTACATGAGGAAAACGCGGGATGTCCGGCCCGTTATAAGTGTGTAGCAGGTCACGAACAGGATCGCCAATGCCGAGCATTACCCCTTTGCTACCATGATTAAATTTGCGTCCTGTATAATCAAGTGTATCGTTGGAGGTATCGTTGACAATCAGTAGATCACGTTCCGGTTGGAAACGAGCTAACACGATCTCTAAAAACTTACTGAACTGCGATAGGTCACAATGCACATCCGTTACCATCAAAAACTTAGTTAATGTAAGCTGACCTTCCCCTAGAATTCTAAAGGCATGGGCCATTGCTTCTTTATAGTAGCTTTCGCGTACGATTGCTCCTGCTAATGCATGGAAGCCGGTTTCCCCATACGTCCAAAGAGCCTTCACTCCAGGCATAACCACAGGGAAAAGCGGTGACAGCAGACTTTGCAGGTATTCACCAATAAAGAAATCCTCCTGGCGCGGCTTACCAACCACCGTAGCTGGATAGATGGCATCTTCCCTGCGCCACATTTGCTGCACATGGAAGACAGGGAAGTCGTGAGCTAAGGAATAATAGCCAAAATGGTCGCCAAACGGTCCTTCTGGTCGGCGAACATGCGGAGGGACAATACCGCCAAACACGAATTCTGCTTCCGAAATAATTTTATGTGGATGATTATCTACATCGGTCATTCCTAGCTTTTCTCCCATTAAGAGAGAGGAGAAAATAAGCTCCGGAACCATCTCCGGTAATGGAGCAATAGCAGAGACAATCAAAGCAGGTGGTCCGCCAACTGTCAGGGTTATCGGCAAAGCACGGTTACGTTTTTCTGCCTCATAATAGTGGAACCCACCACCTTTATGAATCTGCCAATGAATACCCGTAGTATTTTCATCATATAGCTGAATACGATACATCCCCAGATTGTGTTCTTTACTAACGGGATGCTCTGTGTAGACAAGTGGCAATGTAACAAACGGTCCCCCGTCTTCATGCCAGCTAGTAATAGCCGGTAGTTCATGTAAATTGACATCAGTTGTATGTACCTGAGCGACAGGAGCATTTTTTAACGATACGTTTTTCGTACCTGTTTTCATGACACTTAATAAAGGATCACGTAATCCCCAAAGGGCAGAGAGCTTCGGGGGCATCAGCTTGTCCATGTTACTTACTAATTGCTGAATGATCTTTTCTGGCTTTGGTCCGAATGCCATATCGACCCGTTCACGGGTTCCAAATAGATTGGTTACAATAGGGAAGCTTTTCCCTTTAACATTTGTAAAAAGAAGGGCTGGGCCTTGTTCATCAATGACTCGACGATGAATTTCTGCCAATTCCAAATATGGATCGACAGGAGTATCAATCTGCAATAATTGTCCTTCATCGCGAAGCTGTTGGATAAAAGTTCGTAAATTTGTATGCATGAAAAGAGGTCACCTCATAATCTATCATCGCTTGTTGATCTCTATTCTTAACTGTACACGAACTGGTTGCATTGATCTAGCCTAAGATTGTACAAAATGAGCGAAATGGGGAGGTTTTTTTCAAAGAAGGGTGTACTTTTCTATGAGTAACGTTGCATCATAAGGGCCAGCTTCTCTTTTACCTGAGGCCATTCTGAATCAATGATCGAAAACATAGCAGTATCACGGACATAACCATTGGCCAGACGCATATGCTTGCGGAGCGTGCCCTCATAGGTAGCCCCGATTCGCCGAATAGCTCGTTGTGAGTTTTCGTTGCGAGAATCGGTTTTAATTTGAACGCGAACGCATCCGAGATGTTCAAAGCAATGGCTTAGCAACAAATATTTACATTCCGTATTCACGCCTGATTTCCATACGCGTGGAGTAAGCCAGGTTGAACCAATTTCTAAGTGATCATCCTTACTTGAAATATTCATAAAACGAGTAGTACCAATAATGCGTTGGGAGGAACGTTCCCTAATGATAAAAGGAAATTCTACTCCTGCATCCTTTGCATCGTATGCTTTTTTAAAATAGGCTTTCCAGTCCTCATTTGTAACCATTGCCTTCGGTAAAAAGGTCCAAATTTCGGGAAAGCTTCCGACCTGCTGAAGCTCTGCTTCGTGTTCTGGCTGTAGCGGTTCGAGTACCACGAAAGTTCCTTGTAGTGGAATGGGAGTAATAACAAGCATGTAATTGGCCCCTTATCTATGTGAAAGTTCTGAATCCTTTTTTCTATCATCAGATTAAAAGGTATTCAGCAGAGAAGCAACTCATTTTTTAGGAGTGCTGTACGTTGATAACTGGATGATTTAGGGGAGAGAAATCCACCTCCATGTGTAACTTTCACTCACATCGGGGAAACTAAGCCGAACAATCGGGAGGTGAGTCAAACCATGTCCAGCAAGAACAACAAATCTAAAAACAAGGCGAAAAACAGAGGGAAAACGCTAGATACCAATGACCAAAACAGTAACATTCGCGATAATGGAAATACGCATAAAGCATAAATGTGTGTAAAACAGCAAGGTCCCCTTTCTAGAGAGAGAAGGGGACTTTGATTGTATACATGAAAAATGTTATTTTTGTAATAGAACGATTATTTTGATTTGTATTCAATGTACAGTATGGCAAGGCTAGAACTGGGCAAAATGCCACCTAGAGGAAACATTCATGCTATAATAAAAATAAATCTACGGCAGATAGATGGGAAGAGACGGAGGCATACTTGTGGAAGACTCAATGATGCACCTACATGCAAACGAAGTAGTTCTTAGCACACAAGCATTTTTAATCTTGTGCCGTTTGTATGATAGTTTTTACGATGAATTAAGACAGCATGAGCAACTAAATGAGGTGGCTGAGAAGACAGCGGCGATTTTATTAGATGGCGTTGAGGCTTTAAAAGAACAGACGCAGCCGCCTAAACAAGTGGTGATGGCTTTAGATTTCTCCAGTTTGTTTTTAGTAAAAAAGCTGGTAGAACAAGCATATCGGGAAGTAAGAGAAGTACCGGAGCAGGCCAAGGCTCTGGGATGGTTAGAAGAGTGTATGCAGGCAATGAATAAGGGAATGATTACACACTGATACGAGGCAGAATGATCTGGTGTGAACAATGAACGAGAATTTTTCTAAAGAAAATCTATCTGTTTACAAATAAGTAGTGACGTGGTACTGTAAAAGCGAATTCAAAACTTTATAACTTTGTACCGAGCGGGGGCCGAGCTGTCGGCTGAGATTGTAACACGATGCGTTACTGACCGTTGAACCTGATCTGGTTAATACCGGCGGAGGAAGAGGGCAACCGAGAACAGAGTGAAGATAACTTTGTTCTTTCAGATGCATACGAAACCATCCGCTACGGGTGGTTTTTCTTTTTATAAAAAACAACCTGTAGCTGTTTACAGTATGGATCAAAAAAGCAGTAAGCTACTAAAGATTATCAGCTTACGAACAGCTAGTTCAGCTTAGCCTCCGCTATCTATTTCGGTACTATCCGAAAAGACAGCGGAGGCTTTTTTGATGTCAGGCCATGAATGGTCCCAACTAGATCGGTCAGCTATAGAGGTTCGTTTCAAACAACAAGAAACAAGGCATATGCGAATGTTTTTGCGAAAGGAGTTGAATTTTTGCGAGCACGCTCCCTTCATCTCATTACCACAGGGCGTCAAGCTCTCAGAGAAGTGTTGCCCATTATAGAGAAGGCAGACCAAGCAGGAGTAGATTATCTACACATTCGGGAAAAGCAGCGGACAGCAAGGGAATTAGCTGAATGGATCAGGCTCTTGTCGGATGTTTTTCCAAGGGACCGAATCATCGTAAATGACCGTGTGGATGTAGCAATGACTTATCATTGCGGCGGTGTACAGCTTGGACAGCAAAGTCTGCATGCCAGCTTGGCAGGTCGTATGCTGGCCTCCCATCAATTGCTGGGTTGTTCGGTTCATAACGATCAGGAATGCTTGTCGGTACAATCGTTACAACCCTCTGACCAGTACGATTCATTGACAGAACATAATTTCGTACCAAGCCGTCCTCCAACCTTTGTGATAGCGGGGCATGTCTTTGTGACGGAATGTAAGCCCGGCGTAGAACCGCGTGGTCTTCCCTTTGTAACGCGAATGCGGAAACTGTTAGCTCCTAGTATCTCACTACTTGCGATAGGTGGCATAACTCCGCATCGTGTTAAGGACGTGATAGCGGCTGGAGCGGATGGTATTGCTGTAATGTCGGGGATCATGCAGTCAGCACAACCGCAAGAAAGGATGAAAGAGTACCGTGATCAGCTTGATAAAACAGCAGAAAATGCTATCCAGTAGCTACTCTATTCGATTTTTGCTTAGGCTACGCCAAACGCTGGAAAAGATAGGCGAAAAAACAATCACACAAGAAACGAGGTGACCGTTTTTGCACGCTAGCACAGTACAGATTCAGGTTAATGGGAAAGCAACAAGTGTAGAAAAAGATACGACAGTGGAGCAATTGCTTGTTCATTATGGATTGGAGCAAAGAATAGTGGTTGTTGAGCACAACCAAATCATCCTTGATCGTTCCAGCTATGCCCATACAGCCATAATGGATGGGGATCGCATAGAAATAGTTCATTTTGTTGGAGGAGGATAATCGATGACGGATACGACTTTACGAATTGGAGAGTATGAATTTAGCTCACGTTTTTTAATTGGTACCGGGAAATTTCGTGATTTGGAAATTCAGCGAGCAGCAGTAACGATCTCTGAAGCGCAAATTATCACATTTGCGGTACGTCGTTTAAATTTGGAAAAAGTAAACGAGCCTATCTTTTTAGAATCGCTTGACCTCTCAGCGTATACACTGCTCCCCAATACAGCAGGAGCAACCACCGCAGAGGAGGCTGTACGTATTGCACGTTTAGCAAAAGCGAGCGGATTATGCGACATGATTAAAGTGGAAGTAATTGCAGACCAAAAAACGTTACTGCCCGATCCAATAGAAACTCTGCGAGCATCTGCTTTATTGGTGGAAGAAGGCTTCACTGTTTTAACCTACACCAATGATGATCCCATTCTCGCGCGAAAGCTACAAGAAGTAGGCGTTCATGCTGTAATGCCCGGTGCCTCCCCAATTGGCTCTGGTCAAGGTATTCTTAATCCTCTGAACCTTAGCATCATGATCGAAGAGGCGACAGTTCCCGTCATTGTAGATGCTGGAATTGGTTCACCCTCAGATGCGACGCAAGCGATGGAGCTAGGTGCAGACGGCGTATTATTAAATACAGCAGTTGCGTTAGCAAACGACCCTATACGAATGGCAGAAGCAATGAAGCTAGCGATTCAGGCTGGACGAAAAGGCTTTTTAGCAGGACGCATTCCTCGAAAACGCTATGCTTGTGCTAGTAGTCCGATAGAAGGAATGCTGACATGAAGCTGGCTCGTCTCGCTCTTTTATCTCAAAAGTGGAGTATCTATTTAGTAATAGGTAGTCAAGATTGCGGGAACTCCGTTGAAAACATGTTTCGTATCTTGACAGAGGCACTTCAAGCGGGAGTCGGATGCGTTCAGTGGCGGGAAAAAGGAGCAGGCTCCATCAGCGATGCGATTCAAAGAGAGCAAATTGCGATCCGTATGAAAAAGCTATGTCATACATACGATGCCATTTTTCTGATTAATGATGATGTGAGCTTGGCTTGCAAGGTTCAGGCTGACGGGGTGCATGTAGGACATGAGGATATGCCGTTTGCCCAGGTTAAACAATTAGTTCCTCCTGAGATGATCATTGGAATATCAGCCGGCAATATAGAGGAAGCTCGGATCGCTCTTACATATGGAGCTGATTATTTAGGGGTAGGGCCTATGTATACATCGAAAAGTAAAACGGATGCTGGGAAGCCAATCGGCCCCAATGGACTTTCCGCTATTCGCAAATTTGTAGGAGGGTACCCCATTGTGGCTATAGGTGGAATTAAGCCAGAACATGTAAGTTGCTTGCGAAAAAATGGAGCCGATGCTATCGCGGTCATTTCAGCTATTACACAAGCACCTGATACCAAAAAAGCCGTTCAGGATTTTATTTACCATGTTCATAAAAATCATAATTATACATGAGTTCGCATAAAAGGAGGCTGTACGCCGATGAATACGCGAGAAATAGAAATCGCTTCTTTTACAGAGCTTTTATACGCAGAAGCAAAGCCGATTTGGGAAAAGACGCATCTTCATCCTTTCATTACTGGCATTGCTAATGGGAATTTACCGATCTCTGCATTTATCCATTACATGAAACAGGATTATCTCTTTTTACAGGAATATGCAAAACTATTTGCGATTGCGAGCGTTAAGACAGCGCGTTTAGACTGGAGCGGTCGATTTGCCCAAATCATGACATCAACACTACAAGAGGAGATGTCCTTGCATCGGGGATACGCTCAACGACTAGGCATTTCCCAAAGTGAATTAGAAACGGCCGAACCATCATTCGTCATGCTTGCCTATACAAGCTATATGCTACAGATCGCTCACCAAGGTAGCTTAGGAGAAGGACTGAGTGCTTTGCTTCCATGCATGTGGAGCTATCAGGAAATTGGGAAAAGATTAGCACAAAAAACGGGGGTAATCGATCATCCGCAGTATGGCGAGTGGGTGCGGATGTATAGTTCTGATGAATTTGCCAACTCGACGGACTGGCTGAAAGGTGTACTTAATGAAATTGCCCGTGACAGTAACAAACAGGAGCTTGCTCGGATGAAACAGCATTTTATCGCTGCTTGCAAAATGGAGTATTTATTTTGGGATATGGCTTATCTAGAACAGACATGGCCGTAATGCAATGGAAAGGGGGGCAAAAAGTCACACAGGAGGTCTGGAAAAAGAATCGGCATATCGGATGGGTTCTCGCTTCCGTAGGTACTTTCCTCCTGTTATGGGAAGCAAGTTGTCGCTTGCTTGAGCTACCTGCATTCATTTTGCCAGCGCCTTCTCTTATTGCCGTTGCGCTCTGGGAGCTACGCAATCAGTTATTGACGACACATCTGTGGATTACATTACAGGAAGCGTTGCTAGGACTAGTGATCTCTATAATCGTAGGGACAGGAATTGCCATATGCATGCATCTTAATGAGAAAATGAAAAAGATCATGTTCCTGTTCGTTTGTTTAGATTGACTGATGATGGTGTACCCAGCTATTATGAATTGGTGTTGGTCACAAGTGATCAGACGGCAACAAAAAAACGGGAGGCGCTAGAACGCTTCCAGCAAGCGATACAAAAAGGGCAGGCTTATGTTGCTTCTCATCCGAAAGAAGCACTGGAAGCACTTTTACAGCATGAAGCCACAGAATTTCCTTTAGATAGAGAGATTGAACACAAAAGCCTGAAGGTCTTACTTCCTTTGATGGATGCTAAGGGTCAACCTTTTGGTAGTCAGGATACAGCCCAATGGCAGGAGGTCATTGACTGGATGGCTACTAAGAAGCTCATTTCTAAGACTTTCTCAGCTCAGGAGATTCTTCCAGTAGTAAAATAATGTATAATAAGAAGAAATGAATGAGAAAGCGCCTGTTCATGGCGCTTTTTCTAGTCTGTTCACTATGGAATTTCCAAGGAACAAGAGTAATTATGGGGGGTACATCATTTTGAAAAAAAACATCTATCACATCGGCTATGAGCGAGTATCCAGACGCGAATTACTGGAGCGTTTAGACATAGAAGATGGATTCATGTTGCAACATGATCGCCTCCATCCTGTTGATGCAGATAAAGAAGAAGTGGCGCCAGAGTGTGAGCAACATCAGATATTGGTTCGCTATCAGCACCGACCAAGCGAATGGATAACTTTTAGTGGTACGTATCAAATCCAAACAAGAGAACCAATACCTTGGATTGATGCACCTTTAGAATATCATTTATTTGGTGAGCAATTAATTCCAGGTAATTATCGACGGGAAAAAGCACCACAAGCCCGCATACCAGCCCGAACAAAGCTACAAATCACGGCTATTCGCGATGGAATAGTATACGTTATGATACCCAACCATCCGTCTAGGCGATATGAGATGAAGCTGGAGGATGCTCGATTTGCCCGCCATTTTCCTACAGAGCTAGAAATGCGATTGCAGTATTACTCGTTTCCACCCCATCCAGACATTTTAGTCGATTGGCTATTGCAGGAGGGAAGGAAACGTGGCATGATAACTCGCTTAAATGGAGAGCATACAGAGCGCACTGCTTTTGAAGTTTGGGATGATCTGCGTAAGGAATACTCGTTAAGCGTGAGCGCAGCGATTTTAGCGATTAAGCAGGCATTGGTCGTCATGGATAGGGCCGGAGTGGAGGCGGATTTTCCTAACCCGGTTAAAAGTGCCGATATTTCTAGCTACAGTGAAGAAGAGCGAGATGCCTTTTTTTCTTATCAGACCGTACGTGCGGCGCTTGCTGCTGTCTCAGCCTTGCTAACCATCGACCCGATGGATCAATTGCAGGATCATTTATTGATGGATGTAATGCTAGAGCAACAACAAAATCGACGTTCCTCTAAGGAATAACGAAAGCATTCATGCAAAGGGAACATATGGATTGCGACAAAACAAATAGAACCCCAATCTGAATGTATCGATTGGGGTTCTTGATTTTACATGCGAGCATAGATGCCTTGCTTGCTGCGTTACAGTATCATAGGAATTGGGCGTTTGATAGGCAAACTTTTTTACTCCATTTTCCACCAAAAGATGTTATAGTAAATCTTATAATGATAGCGCTTTCTATTGCCGAAATATCGTTATTTTGCTAAGGGAGGTATAAAGTTATGAGTCACATTGAATCTGATTTTTCATTGGTCAACATTCCTGTTCATTTAAAGCAATTCGTTGTTGACCAAGACTATGACAAGTATACACCGATAGATCAAGCTGTTTGGCGATACGTTATGCGTCAGAATTATCATTTCCTAGGGAAAAGAGCCCATACCGCTTACTTAGATGGCTTGCAAGCATCTGGTATCAGTATCGAAAAAATACCGAATATTCGTGAAATGAATCGGTGTTTATCGGAAATTGGTTGGGGAGCAGTAAGTATCGATGGTTTTATACCAGCCGTCTCCTTTTTTGACTTTCAGGCTCATCAAATCCTTCCAATCGCTTGTGACATTCGTACTTACGATCATGTGGCTTATACACCTGCACCTGATATCATTCATGAAGCTGCCGGGCATGCCCCAATCATTAAAGACGAGAAATATCGTGACTATCTGAAAATTTTTGGAGAAATTGGTTCTAAAGCCATTTCATCACGGGCAGATTATGAGTTATATGAGTCGATTCGCTATTTATCTATCGTAAAAGAGGATATCAATGCTACGGAAGAACAAGTGCTTGCAGCAGAAGAAGACCTAGCTCGGAAAACAGCGGCGGTTACGGAGGTTTCAGAAGCTACTCAATTATCCCGTCTCTATTGGTGGACAGTCGAATATGGCTTAATTGGAGATGCTGATCAGCCCCAAATCTATGGAGCAGGGCTATTGTCCTCTGTTGGGGAAAGCATGAGCTGCTTAACAGATGGGGTTAAAAAAATCCCGTTTTCACTCGATGCTTGTATAGAAACTGATTTTGATATCACCAAGCCTCAGCCCCAATTGTTTGTTTGTCGAGATTTTGATCAATTAATTGAAGCGGTGCTTGAAATGAAAGAGAGAATGGCCGTGCATCTTGGTGGCACTGAAAGCTTGCATAAGGCAATCAATAGTGGCCAAATCACTACTAGTGTGTACAGCTCTGGTCTACAGGTAAGCGGTACGCTACATCATCTTATCTTGGATGATCAGGGGGAAGCGATTTATATAGCGACAGGAGGACCTACTGCCCTCGCGTTTGGAGATATTGAGCTGGTGGGTCATGATAAATCCTATCATAGCCATGGATTTTCTTCCCCAATAGGCAAAATAAAAGGAAACGAGAAGCCATTAGAGGATTGGACCGATGCCGAACTTGAAGCCTATGACTTAGTTGTAGGTAAAAAAACGGTGGTATGCTTTGCTTCAGGAGTTGAAGTCGTAGGTCGTGTTTCCTATATTGATCGTATGCAGGATAAAGTGGTGCTAATTGGATTCGATGAATGTAGTGTACGCTATCAAGAGCGTATGCTGTTCCAAGCAGAATGGGGGACCTACGATATGGCAGTCGGAGCCGAGATCGTCTCTGTCTATGCAGGAGCTGCTGACCGCGAAAAATTTCAATCGGGTACACATCAACCCTCAGAGACCCAAACCCGTCGTCCCATATACACAGACGTGCAAAAAAGACAGCAGCAGTTGTATCAAATTGTTCGTAACCTACGGATAGAAGAAGGGGCTGAAGAGGAACTGCCAGAGAGCTTGCAAGCTATTAGGCAAGAACTAGATGCCTCTTATCCGAACGATTGGCTACTGCGATTGGAAATTTTAGAAATAATGATGGATCATCATTTCCCGGAAGCGGACTGCCAGCGACTTCACGCCCAAATAAAAGAAATTGGTGATGCTGATCATGAATTAGCTGTTTTGATTGCGAATGGACTCTCTTTGTTGGAAAATAAATAAGAAAACCAGACCGCCGGTGGGATTTCCTATCAGGCGGTCTCAGTTTTGGAATGCAAATGTTCCTCTTGATACTGTGAATTCAGTCTCGTTCTTTGCTGAGTCCTCGCTTGTATGACCTTTTCATAAAGACTTCTCACGTCATTGATATTTTGTCAGCTATCTAAATAAAATAGAAGAAGAATGACCCGCGTACTGCTGTGAGTTTTGTCACACTTCGTTCACCTGTTATGCAGAACGGAGCATGAATGAATATCTGTGGACTAGAATACATAACAGAAAGAGACTTTTGGGAAATGGGGGCCAATTATGGATACACAACTTACAGTATGGCTAGCATTCGCAGCAGGATTTCTCTCGTTTATATCACCTTGTTGCTTGCCGTTATACCCATCCTTTTTATCTTATATTACTGGGGTTTCGGTTTCAGAGATGAAACAAGGAAAAGCTGTATTTCAGCGACAAGCATTGTTACACACCTTGTTTTTTATTCTCGGTTTCTCTCTTGTCTTTATCGCGCTCGGATTGTCAACCTCATGGATTGGTAGCTTATTTGCATCAAAAAAGGATTTGATTAGGCAACTAGGTGCTATTTTATTAATTTTTATGGGATTAGTAATTACAGGGGTATTAAAGTTTGATTTTATGATGAAAACATGGAAGAAGGACATAAACAATCGTCCGCTTGGGTATACTGGTTCTATCTTGGTGGGAATTACCTATGCTGCTGGCTGGACTCCCTGTGTAGGGCCGATCTTGTCAGGGATCATTACGCTTGGAATGGTGAACCCAGAGAGTGCCCTTACTTATACGCTTGCCTATACGATAGGGTTTGCCCTGCCATTCTTCGTGATGACCTTCTTCATTAGTAAGATAAGCTGGATCATGAAATACTCGGATAAATTAATGAAAATTGGCGGGGGAATCATGGTTCTTTTCGGGATTTTGCTGTACTTTGATAAGCTAACAGATATCTCTATCTACTTAATTAAAATTTTTGGACAGCCTAGTTTATAAAGGAGCTGGATAAAGCATGCGGCAGGTTTTTATCATTCTCAGTTTGCTCGTTCTGGGAGGAGGAGCGATTTACCAAAGCGAGGTCAAAAGTAAATCGCTACCTACTCCGCAACCAATATTGGGACAGTCTATAAAATCTGAACCACAGCAACAGCATCAGGCGAAAGAGACAACCAAAACTCAAGTACAACAAGAGGTCTCTAGTCAGATAGAGCCAAAAGCCAACCCAACCATTGCGCAAGGGGCTAAAGCTCCTGCCTTTGAACTTCCAAGTATGGATGGAACTAGATACAAGTTTTCGGGACAAAGACAGAAGCCACTGGTTCTAAACTTCTGGGCAAGCTGGTGTGGTCCTTGTAGAATGGAAGCTGCTGATTTACAAAAGTTATATGAAAAAAATAAAGGCAACGTAGATTTTTATGCAATTAATCTGACCAAAACGGATGATTTAGATTCCGTCAAGGGATTTGTAGATACCTATAAGCTGACGATGCCGATTCTCTTCGATCAAGATGAAACAGTAGCAAAGCAGTACCAAATCCTCGCTATCCCAACGACTTTTATTATTGATCCTAATGGGGTTGTTACGTATAAGGTAATGGGATCGATTCAACCGGGCGTGTTTCAGACAGAGCTAGATAAAGTAGTCAAAGCAAAAAAATAACGATGCGAAAAGACTGCTATTGCAGGATTTCCTAACAAGAAATGAAGAGCGATATATGTTTACAAAGTATCAAGCTGTCCTTTTAAAAAATGATTTCGATCGTTAATAAAACGACAAATATAGTCAGGCTCGGCGTCAAAGACGTTGAGCTTTTCTTTTTTGTGCGGATCAATCTGGAGGTAGGGACGTAGCAGGCGATGGAGAGACTCGATTCGAGGGCCTATATATTCGGGAGTAAACCAGGAATTTAGTATTTCTGCCATTCTATCTTTGTAGAGCTGTCTGTATGTAGAAGTATCTAGTAGACGAGCGCTCAAGGTATTGTATCCGTCTATATCAACAAAATCATAGGCCATTTCTTTTCCATTACAATCTCGTCCCCAGGTGGCGTCATAATCCCATGGAATAATCTCAAATAAACCTGTCCTCGAATTTCGATATAAAGCGTAATTATGAATAAAACCGTCAAAATTTTGGGTGCATACAGCCCCTGCTAGCCAACTTAGATATTGGTTGATATTAAGGTATCGAGCAATGGTTTCTTCAAAATCAGCTATTGGCGTTGTATTTATGATATAAATCAATTCTCGGAGGAGCTGGATATCCTCCTCTTGGCCATATTTGCGTCGATACCCTGCGTCTAGGCGTGGTTTTACCTCCTCTGTTTTGGGGCTTAACAAGGAAAAATTAGCGTTTCCACTAACAGCGTAGAAAATTGGACCTAGTGGTAGCTGACGCCTTTGTAAAAATAATTCATCGACAGATTCTAATTGAAGATAAAGACCTTCACTAACTCCATTTTTGCATAACACCACAAACGAAGTAGCAGGCGATAAGACACCGAGGAGCTCAAAAAAGGCAAATGACAAGGCATTTCGCATGAACGAGGGGTCCAGCATTTCAGCATTAAGATGAACCTCACGTTGTCCCTGAAAACGGTTGTCATCAGAAAAATAGAGAGTATAAGACTTTTTCGCCAATTCTCGTGTATGGGCACCTCGATAGGAAAGCTGAATGGGGTACGCTTTCTGCTGGATGGAGAGGGAAGCATCTATGCGAACATCCGCTCTGATATGCTGATCCAGGTAAGCAATACCCTCATCTGAGACAGTTACATAATAAACCTGTGGCAAGGCGTGCGACAGAATTTCCATAGAACCCTTCCTTTCTGCTTTATCTTATGAGGAATACGGGCTCTTGGCGCTATGTTTTATTGAGAATAGATAAAGAAATAGTTCACCTTTTTATTTGCAGGAAATATACATACAAAAGTGAGCAAAATTAGCGACATGAGGTGACAGCATGATCACAATTAGTTTATGCATGATCGTGAAAAATGAGGAAGATAGTTTGGCGAGATGCTTGGATTCTGTAAAGGACCTGGTAGACGAAATCAATATTATTGATACAGGCTCGACTGATGGGACTGTAGAGCTTGCAAAACAGTATACGGATCGCGTTTTTTTCTTTGAATGGATTGACGATTTCTCGGCCGCTCGTAATTTTGCCTTTACGAAAGCAACACAAGAATATATTTTGCATCTGGATGCAGATGATTTCCTCTTGGAGATCGACCGTGAACGGTTACGAACCTTGAAGGAAACATTAGATCCGGCTGTTGACTCAGTTACCATGAAATATCACACTGCCTTTGATGAGTTCGATAATCCTATTATGTCTTTCCGCCGAAACCGTCTGGTGAAACGAAGCAATAATTTTCAATGGATTGGTGCTGTGCACGAGTATTTAGCTGTTTGGGGAAAAATTATCGACAGTGATATTGCTGTGACTCATAAAAAGATTCATCAGCACGAAGGGTATTCGACGCGTAATTTGCGGATTTATGAAAAAAAGCTGGAGCGCGGGGAAGAATTTACCATAAGGGACTTGTATTATTATGCAAATGAACTACGAGATCATTCTTTTCATGAAAAAGCGATTGAATATTATATCAAAATGCTCGATTCTAAACAGGGCTGGATTGAGGATGAAATCAATGCGTGCTACAAGATCGCAGATTGTTATGTTGCCTTAGGGGATAAAGAGAAGGAATTAGAATATATAATCAAAGCCTTTTCTTATGATACTCCACGGGCTGAGGCTTGCTGCCGATTGGGTCATATCTTTTTTGGCAAAAAGGAATATCTAAAAGCAATTTTTTGGTATGACCTAGCTACTAAGGTCAAAAGACCGGATAGCTGGGGATTTTTTACAGAAGCATGCTGGACGTGGCTTCCGCATATTCAATTATGTGTTTGCTACAATCGCATTGGACAAAATGAAAAAGCCTATGAGCATAACGAACAAGTAGGGAAGTATCGACCAAATGATCCAAAATATTTATTCAATAAAAAGCTAATAGAGGGATTGTTGAATAAGGAGGAGTCAGGTAGCTAACTTCTTTCACAGGAAAAGTGACCTTCTTTCCATCTACTTCATACAATGTGAGAGTTGAGTGAATTTGTAAGTTTTTGGATGGAAAGAAGGGATGTGGAGTGAAGGTAGGAGTAATTGGAACCGGTGTAATGGGCAAGCATCATGTACGTGTCTACTCCTCGCTCAACGATCATTGCCAATTGATAGGCGTTTACGATGCAGACCAAAAACGGGCGCAAGAGGTCGCACGGGAATATGATATACTTTCGTTTTTTACCCTAGATGAACTGTTGGCCCAAGTAGATGCAGTCAGTATAGCCGTTCCAATACCTGCTCATTTTGAGGTAGGAATGGCTTGTATTCGTCATCGGGTGCATATGCTGATGGAAAAACCTCTCACTGCGACTTTAGCAGAAGCCAGTGAGTTGATTGATCGAGCCAAAGAAGCTCAGTTACATTTGCAGGTGGGGCATATCGAGCTGTTTAATCCTGCTATTGGGGTGTTACGCTCTATTTTGGAGGGTGAAGAGGTTGTCGCCATCGATATGCACCGCATGAGTCCGATGGAACCACGTATTCAAGGAATTGATGTGGTATTGGATGCTATGCTTCATGACATATATATTTTGCAGCATTTACAGCCGGGTGCATTAGCCAGGATGCATGCGGTGGGTCAATCTTATCAAGGAGCAATCAAACATGCTGTAGCACTGTTTCAATTCGAATCAGGAGTTATCGCACAAATCACAGCTAGTCATTTAACGGAAGAAAAAGTGCGTACCTTACGAGTAGTAACTAGACAGGCGTTTGTTCAAGCTGATCTACTCGATAAAAAAGTGGTCATTTCCCGTTCTACAAATTTCTTAGAGAAACAAAGTGATGGCTATAGCCAGCAAAACATTTTGGAAAAAGTGATTGTACCTGGGATTGAGCCACTACGGGCAGAGCTAATAGATTTCTTACAAAGCATCACGAAGAAAACGCCCACTTTGGTCTCAGCGGAGTCAGGTATGCAGGCATTGCAACTGGCAACAGAAATTTCCCAACAAATCCAACAAAATCTATCCGGATAAATTGTTGTAAAAAACCTGTAGCAAATGTGCACAGGTTTTTTTGCTGCTGTTAAGCATCATCTCTAACACTTACAGAAAGGATCGCAAAGAGGAGATGCTCACATCCTAGCGAATTGAAACAGAAGAGAATCAATGCTAAAGGAGGAGCAATCATGGCGATTAACTTGCACTCGAAAACAGGGACAGGAATGACCATGCAGCAATTCATGGAAACAATGGAGAAAAATAAAGAGGAATTCTATGGCTGGTATGAGCGATTTTCGTGGGAAACAGAAAAGGAGCATTCCCAAATAGCAGCCATGGTTCAGCAAGCGGGATTGCGAGCCTTCTTATTGTGTGCAGAATGGTGTGGAGACGTTGTGCGGAATGTACCCGTATTGTTCCGTGTAGCAGAAGCCGTTTCTTTACCTGTAGAAGTATTAGTCATGGAGGATCATCTGGATGTGATGGATCAATTTCTAACTATGGGAGGACGAGCTATTCCGGTGTTGATTATTTGCAACAAGGACTCAGATGTGCTTGCTACATGGGGACCACGTCCAGCGCATGTTCAGAAAATTATGACTGAGTTTAAACAGGAAAACCCTGATCGTGAGGCACACGATTATCAAGACAAAATCATGGTGGCTCGTCAGGAAATGCTTGCCCAATATGGAGAGGGGACTGGCTACCAGCAGGTCATTGTGCAAGAATTATCCGATTTATTCCGTCAGATACAATGATTAGCGTCGAGCGTGGTATAATGGGATCGATTGATAAAGACAGCAAGAGGTGAAAAGATGAGACCTTTACAGATATCAGCAGAAACAGCCGTAAAGTTGGCTGAACAGCTTGGAGTTCCCTTGGAAAGATTAATGCACATGCCTCAGCATATATTGATGCAAAAGCTAATGGAGATTTCAAAGCAGGAAGTCTCAGAGCAAAAGACAGAATCGGATAGCAAGGAGAAATAAGTAGTCAAAAACGCTCGTCTGGACGAGAAGCGATTACACTTACAAGAGATGCCTATCAAGGCATCTCAGACTGTGGACAAACTCTTCTTATGCTACTGATATAAGGAGAGTTTGTTTTATTTTTTGTTGGTAAAAAGTCAGTAATTGAAGAAGCTTACGCTTCTCCTTTTCAGGATTCCAGAGCCAAGTAGCGAGCTTTTTTAAATTCATAGAAGCAAAAACAAGCATCACCTGCATGGTCACTTTTTTAATCCCTCGTAAAGTGGTCCATCTCAAGCCATGCTTTTCCTTTAAATCTGCAAATACTCGTTCAATCGTTTCTTTTCTTCTTGAATAGATTTCTTTATTTTTTGGCGTATGTCTAAGATGATCAGCTTCTTCTATGTATTCCGTCCATATATGACGACTAATTTTTTTCACTGAATCCTTGCTATTTGTACATTGGTTCCGAAAGGAACAATCTTTGCAGATTGATGGATTCGATCTGTACATTCGATACCCCTCACGGGTTGTTGTCTCATAAGATAATATTTCATTTGCAGGACAAATATAGCAATCATAATATTCATCATAAGTATATTCGTATCTCTTAAAGAATCCATCCTTTGTACGTGGTCGCGTATACGGCATTACAGGACGTATACCAGACGTAATGAGGGTTTTAGCAATATAAGGAGTTTTATAGCCTGCATCTACTGCTACTGCATACGGTTTTCCTACTTGATGAATAGCTTGACTTAAAACATCTTGGAACATTTGGCTGTCGTGAACATTAGCAGCTGTTACTTTTGCACTTAAGATGAATCCGTTCTTATCGCTTGCGGCATGGAAAGAATATGCAAATAATCTTTCTTTTTCATCCTTAATAAACCAACCACTATCAGGATCAGTAGTGCTCAACTTCACTTCCTTTTTTATATACTCAGACTTTTTTGGCAAGGGCTTCTTTCCGTGATCGATCCTATCCTGATTTAATTCGTCTGTTAAATAAGATAGATATTTTTTAGGCTCTTGTTCAACTATAGTCTTTATGTATTTCTTCTTATTAGCATTAGCCTTTACATGAGTAGAATCAATAAACATAACAGAAGGATCAACAAATCGATGCTTAAGAGCTTGTCCAAGAATATGTGCGAAAATGGTTTCAAAGAGGTCTGTATCTTGAAAACGACGAGCATAATTTTTACCGAAGGTAGAGAAATGAGGAATTGGTTGAGTGAAGTCATAACCGATAAACCACCGATAAGCTACATTCGTTTCCAGTTCTTTGATTGTCTGACGCATAGATTTTATTCCAAATAAATATTGAATAAATACGATCTTGATTAATACAACAGGGTCGACACTCGGTCTCCCATTATCTTGCGAGTATTTGTCTTTTACAAGGTCGTATATAAAAGTAAAATCAATTGCTTTCTCAATTTTACGAACTAAATGATTAGAAGGGACAAGCTCATCTAATGAAACCACAGACAGTTGGTAACGGGCTTCTGCATCTTGTCTTTTTAACAAGAAACTCACTCCTTTCCACTATATTCATACATTCAACAAAAAAGCGTGCAGACCTTCATACCTTTCGGTATTTTGTCTACACGCTGAGATGCCTATCAAGGCATCTTTTTTCTATTTCAGAAAAAGTGAAAATGGCATATAATGGATATTTACTGAATAGGATAGTATAAGGAAAAATATAGGCTCAGGCTGGGAAAGGGGGAGTTCACACGTGTTGCAAGAATTGGAGACACTTGCTGATCGCATAAATCAAGACCCTTCTACCATTGAGGGATGGTTGGCTGTTTATCAATTCGATGTAAGTGGAGAACGGGGAGGCACCTATCAGGTTCGATTTTGTGACAATCAGGTTCAAGTAATGGAAGGAAACTCTAATCAGGCACAATGTACGCTCCAGCTATCTGACACCAATTTTGCAAAGCTCCTACGAAAACAATTGAATCCTACTGCTGCTGTTATGTTAGGTAAAATAAAGATTAAGGGAGATATAACACTAGCTTTACAATTACAGCGCTTACTTGCTTAATGAGAGAATGTTATGAAATACACAGCTTTTATATAGGTATAAAAAACGGATAGCTACAGTTAATTTTTAAAGATTAATTGTGGCTATCAAATTTTTTTATAAAAAAGTCTTGCTTTTTAATTTAAGTGTATGCTATATTAAAAAAGCCGAAACGGTACTGAAGAAAAACAACAAGCTAGAAAGCTCGTTGTTGACCGTTTAGCTCACATGCGGGTGTGGCGGAATTGGCAGACGCACCAGATTTAGGTTCTGGCGGGCGACCGTGGGGGTTCAAGTCCCTCCACCCGCACCATTTACATACATAACGAAAAGACAAGCTTTCAATATGAAAATGCCGGTGTAGCTCAATTGGTAGAGCACCTGACTTGTAATCAGGGGGTTGTGGGTTCAAGTCCTATCGCCGGCACCATTTTTTTATGGGGAGATAGTGAAGTGGCTAAACACGGCAGACTGTAAATCTGCTCCCTCAGGGTTCGGCGGTTCGAATCCGTCTCTCCCCACCATTTTGGGGTATAGCCAAGCGGTAAGGCAACGGACTTTGACTCCGTCATTCCCAGGTTCAAATCCTGGTACCCCAGCCAACTTTATATTTGCCGGTATGGCGGAATTGGCAGACGCGCGCGACTCAAAATCGTGAGGGAAACCGTGGGGGTTCAAGTCCCTCTACCGGCACTACAATAAAAAAGCGGAATTTACGTTAGATGCGTAGATTCCGCTTTTTTCGTTGTCTATTATTATTTTCTTATCTTGGACTAAAAGAGAATATATAAAAGGTAATAAACGAGAAATAAAATGTAAAATTATGAAAATAAAAAGTAATCATTTTTCTCACAAAAACACTCTTTTTTCTAAGATGATTTTTAAATAAATAGAATTTTGTCAAAACCTTGACAATGGCGAAAACTAGATAGCTCTAAAGGGCTAAAAGTGATGAATCTCACACCCTTTACAAATGTGGGAATGGTTTAATCAAATCGTAAACAATGCCAATTCCTTTTTGAGGAAAAACTGGATGACAAGGAAGAAAAAGAGAGGAGGTCATCGGATGAACAGCTCCCAAACTCAACCGAATCAAAAGGCAGAGAACGAGAAGCATCAGGAAGGCGAACTAAATTTAAAAGGAACGCTAGCTTCGGTCTTTCTAGTAGGTCTGTTTATCGCAGTGACTTGGTTTGCTGTATTTGGGGTTTTTCTAAGCAGGGCATAGCTGGTATAGAGAGGGAATGAACGGGAGGGTATTTTATGCATTTACACCGCTTTGAAAAAATTTGGCTGATGGTTGGGGGCGCGACGCTTGTACTGTTTTTGATCGTCTTGTCTGTCAATGCCTATGCAATGGGGATGATGCCGCCAAGCCATATGAAAATGATAGACCCAAAAAAGGTAGATGAAACTGCCCCATTTGATAATCTAGGACTTCATAAAACTGGTGATAATGAATACGATCTTGTCATGACATCATTTATTTTTACTTTCCAACCTAATCAAATTGAAGTTCCAGTCGGTGCCAAGGTTAAATTTGTCGTAACGAGCAAAGACGTGGTACACGGCTTCGAGATACCAAAAACAAATGTCAACATCATGGTGTTACCTGGTCACATCAGCGAAGTCACTCACACATTTGACAAGCCAGGAACGTACTTAATTCTCTGTAATGAATATTGTGGCGCTGGTCACCAGTTAATGGCAGCTACAATTGTTGTGAAGTGATGCAGAAAGGTAGTGACGATAAAGTATGGTAGCGCAATTAAAGGAATATCATAAAACACAACCGGTGGTAAAAGTAGACGCCGCAGCTGCAAAACTTTCGTTGGCGCATATTTATGTGGCGTATATTGGTTTTGCTATCGCCATTTTGTGCGGCTTGCTTCAAGGTCTGGTACGGGGCGGGGTTATAACCTTGCCATCTTGGTTAGGCTATTATCAGGTTTTAACAGCACACGGGGTATTATTGGGTCTAGTTTTTACAACATTCTTTATTATAGGATTTTTCATCTCAGGTTGTGCTCGCACATCAGAGGGAAAGCTAACACCTTTAGCTTTGAAGCTGGGTTGGATTGGTTGGCTTCTCATGACGGTGGGTACAGCGATGGCAACAGTAGCGATTCTATCCAATGAAGCCTCGGTTCTGTATACATTCTATGCACCAATGAAAGCGTCTCCACTGTTCTATATTGGGTCAGCCTTACTAGTCGTAGGTAGCTGGATGGGCGGATATTCGATTTTTGCGAATTACATTCATTGGAGAAAAACAAATAAGGGAAAAACATCTCCCCTATTTCAATTCATGGCTGTTTCTACCATGATTTTGTGGCAGATTGCAACATTAGGGGTGGCAGCAGAGGTCTTGCTACAGCTCATTCCATGGTCTCTTGGCTGGGTACCAGAAGTGAATGTCCTGCTAAGCCGTACGCTCTTTTGGTATTTTGGTCACCCACTTGTCTATTTCTGGTTAATGCCTGCTTATGTCTGCTGGTATGTTAATATTCCAAAAATAATCGGTGGTAAAGTATTTAGTGATTCGCTCGCACGTTTATCTTTTATTCTGCTTATTCTATTCTCCATTCCTGTAGGCTTTCATCACCAGTTAATGGAGCCAGGTATTTCAGATAAATGGAAAATGCTACATGTAATCTTGACTTTAACCGTAGTATTCCCTTCGCTTATGACGGCATTTTCGCTATTTGCCGTATTTGAAACATCGGGACGTAAAAAGGGTGCAAAGGGCTTGTTTGGCTGGTTTTCGAAATTGCCTTGGAAGGATGTGCGTTTCTTTGCCCCTATGCTGGGGATGCTTGCTTTCATTCCAGCGGGTGCAGGTGGAATTATTAATGCGAGTAACCAGATGAACGCAGTGGTGCATAATACAATCTGGGTTACAGGTCACTTCCATTTAACGGTCGGAACTAGCATTGCGCTCACTTTCTTTGGTATTACGTATTGGTTATTGCCAAATTTAACAGGGCGCAAAATGACCCCTGCCTTGCATCGTGTAGGAATTTTGCAGGCAGTCATGTGGTCGGTTGGGATGTTACTCATGTCAGGTGCGATGCACTATCTTGGGCTTCAGGGTGTGCCGCGCCGTACGGATTACACTACTTACTTTGACAATGCGGAGGCTCTAAGCTGGATACCTCCCCAACAGTTAATGGGCTTTGGCGGTGCTATCCTATTCTTTGCAGGAATACTGATGGTAGGAATTTTATTCTATCTCATCTTTAAGGCACCAAAAGGCGAGGAGGATTATCCAATTGCTGAATCCCAAGAATCAGTGGAACGTACTCCAAAAATTTTAGAGCGCTGGTCTTTATGGCTCGGTATCGCCGTATTTTTGATTATCGTGGCTTATGCATATCCGATCTACCAATTGATTGATCATGCACCACCTGGATCAAAACCGTTTATAACGTGGTAAAAATAAAAACCATCTGAGGTATGCTTCCTTTTCTAAAAAGGAGTATGCGTGTAGATGGTTTTTTATTATGAGAAAATAAAAAAGGCAGTGGATAATATCAATTTGGCCCAGAGCATGGAGGGTTTTGGGCTGTAAAAAGCAAGGATACATCAGCTATAATTTGTTAGGGCAGGTGTTAATAAATACAAGGGGTTAATTTTTACTTGTAAATGTAGTAAAATATACGTTTGAAGAAGAAAATGCATATTAAAGGATGAGATTGAATGATAAGTACAAATGGTGTTACCCTGCGATATGGGAAACGCGCTTTGTTTGAAGATGTAAATATCAAGTTCACACCTGGTAACTGCTATGGATTAATTGGGGCAAATGGAGCTGGTAAGTCTACATTTCTGAAGATTTTATCCGGCGAAATTGAACCAAACAACGGAGAGGTTATTTTAACTCCTGGAGAACGTCTTGCCGTTTTAAAGCAAAATCATTATGAGTTCGATGAATGCGAAGTCTTGAAAACGGTAATGATGGGTCATAGAAGATTGTTTGATATCATGGAAGAGAAAAATGCTCTGTACATGAAAGAAGATTTCTCTGAAGCAGACGGGATTCGTGCGTCTGAATTGGAAGGAGAATTCGAAGACTTGAATGGTTGGCAAGCAGAATCTGATGCCGCTGCTCTACTAATTGGCCTAGGAATTCCTGCTGAATTCCATGATAAGAAAATGCTAGAGCTTGACGGAAATCTGAAAGTTCGTGTCTTGCTGGCACAAGCATTGTTTGGTAACCCTGACATCCTTCTACTCGATGAGCCTACCAACCACTTGGACATCGAATCCATTCGTTGGCTAGAAAACTTCTTAGCTAATTATGAAAATACTGTTATTGTTGTATCCCATGACCGTCACTTCTTAAACCAAGTATGTACGCATATTGCTGATATTGACTTTGGTAAGATTCAAATGTATGTGGGGAACTACGATTTCTGGTATGAATCTAGCCAGCTAGCTCTTAAGTTAATGAGAGAGCAAAATAAGAAAAAAGAAGAGAAAATTAAAGAATTGGAAAGCTTTATTGCGCGCTTTAGCGCCAATGCTTCTAAATCAAAACAAGCAACCTCTCGTAAGAAGATGTTGGATAAAATTTCGTTGGATGATATCAAGCCTTCCAGCCGCCGTTATCCATTTATTAACTTCAAGCCGGAGCGAGAAGCAGGTAAAAATATTTTGGAAATAGAAGGCTTATCCAAGACTCTTGAAGGTGAAAAGCTTTTCGAAAATACACACCTTATTATCAACAAGGGTGATAAGATAGCGCTAGTGGGCCCAAATGGTCACGTAAAAACAGCCTTGTTCCAAATTTTAATGGGTGAAATGGAAGCAGACAGTGGAACATTCTCTTGGGGTGTTACAACCACTCAGGCATATTTCCCGAAAGATAACTCTGAGTACTTTGATGGATGCGATTTATCCTTGGTTGATTGGTTGCGTCAATACTCCAAAAATCAAGACGAGACATTCTTGCGCGGCTTCTTAGGCAGAATGCTGTTCTCTGGCGAAGAAGCACTGAAAAAAGCTAATGTTTTGTCCGGTGGAGAGAAAGTGCGTTGCATGCTGTCCAAAATGATGATGGTGGGCGGAAATGTTCTCCTATTAGATGAGCCTACTAACCACTTGGATTTGGAATCTATTACAGCATTAAATAATGGTTTAATTGAATATGATGGTACGATGCTGTTTGTTTCTCATGACCATCAGTTTGTTCAAACCATTGCCAACCGGATCATTGAGATTACTCCAAATGGTATCATTGATAAAATGATGACATACGATGAATATCTGGAAAGCGAAGAAATCAAACAGCTTCGCGAAAAATTGTACAGCGAGTAATGAAAAAGAAAAGAGGGTTAACCAATCAAGGTTAACCCTTTTACTAAAAGCTGGAGGGCATCAATGACGACGTTGCACGGTATCTGGTTACCAGATGCTTTTTTTCTTTTCTGTTTGCGCGGCGGCGAGATTGTACCCGTCAGTAATTGGATGGAACAATTGTCGACCGAACAACAGATGAAATTGATGAAGTCTGGAAAAGTGGGCATCCGTACCTTTCAAGTTCCATATTGGTTTGATCAAGGGGAGTATTACCCGTCCAATAAGCCAAAATTGATGGTACAACAGATTAATGGACTAAGTATAGCTATGAAGGAAGCTTTACCATTCCTGTGGCAAACAGACGAAGCAATGCTACAGCATAGCGGTTTTTTGCTAGGTGATAGCTTGCATTACTACCAAAAGGTAGCTCAATTTGCCCTGCAAATGCTATGGCATGCAAATATCCGGCCGGGTGTTAAGGTACGTAAAGGAAAACGGTACGGCTATGCAGAAGCAGACGCTATTTGGGATGTAGATTTGACCAAGGAAGAAGTGCGCACATTTTCACACACCTTGGCGCTTGCAATGCCGGCTATCTGTCGAGCGTATGACCCACAGAAGACAGGTGGAAGCGACATTATGACAGATCCGCACAACATTCAGGCGGATTTTTTACAAAATGCAATACAAACTACGATACATGACTGGCTGGATATGGAAAGCGAAGAGCTGCGACAACAGCTTAGCAAGGGGAAGGGAGATTTCTCCTTGCAATGGCTACGGGGATTACTAACTCGGATAACGGAGCCTATTGAGGGTACAACGAAGGAGCTGCAAAGCTTTAAACAGCAAGTAGATTTGTGGACAAAAGGAGAAGGACGTAACAAGCGGGATTGTGTGGGACAGTATGCAATGCGCCTATACTTACGTCTGGAACCACCTCAGCAGATCGAAGTAGAAGCAGAAGAGTCCATTTTTACATTGCATGTGTATCTACAACCTGTCACAGAACCATCTCGGCTTATTTCAGCTAAGGATATCTGGTTAGGGTCTGGTGAGGCTACAGCCTTTTTCGGAAAGGATCTGGGTAGGGCTCAAGAATTCTTGCTGGAGCAATTGGGATGCGCGTCGATACTAATGCCAGCGTTAGAAGAAACGCTACGCCAAGCATTAGTGGAGCAAATACAGCTTCCTGTGCAAGAGGCCTTTCATTTTTTACAAGAGATAGCTCCACGGTTGCAGGCAGAAGGAGTTGGTGTTCAATTACCTTCTTGGTGGGTAAAGCGTGGACGCAAACGACTAGGCTTAAAGCTTAGAGTTATGCAGGATCACTCACTCTATGCAGCGGATTCCTCTGCTGTTATTCATCGTTTAGGCTTACATGAAATCGTTCGTTTTGATGCGAAAGCAGCTTTAGGTGACCAGGAAATCAGCTTGGCCGAACTGGAGAAAATTGCCGATTCAAAGCTCCCTTTTATCCAATTACGCGGGGAGTGGACTGAGGTAAATCAGGAATCGGTTAAACGGATGCTGCAATATTTAAAACAGGCTGAGCAAGATGAAATCACGCTGCATGATATGCTTTACTTAATGGCTGAGCTGGAAGCAAGTGATGAATGGGAAGATATCCCTGTAGTTGATTTCGAACTTCCTACAGCTCTTGATGACTTATTACATGGACGACTTGAACAGAATTTAGATCATATTGACACCCCAATGGGACTGCAAGGAGTATTGCGTCCTTACCAAAAACGTGGGTATGCTTGGCTTCAGCTTATGTCCAAATTAGGCTTTGGCGTCTGTTTGGCAGATGATATGGGTCTAGGAAAAACCATTCAGATGATTACAGTTTTGATGGCGGAGAAGCTATCTGCACCGGCTATAATCGTGTGCCCGACCTCATTGATGAATAATTGGAGTAAAGAGATAGAGAGATTTGCCCCAACACTACGGGTGTATACGCACCATGGACCAGAACGCTTGCACCAAAATGAACTGCAAGCAAAAGTAGCTGAACATGATGTTGTGATTACATCTTATTCCTTAGTCAACCGTGATTTAGCTGATTTAATGGAAATCAAATGGTCCTACTTGGTGTTAGATGAGGCTCAGAATATCAAAAACAGTAAAAGTAAACAGGCGAGAAGCGCCATGAAAATACATGCTCAGCATCGAATTGCGATGACGGGTACACCAATTGAAAATCGGCTAAGTGAGCTTTGGTCGATCTTCCAGTTTTTAAATCCGGGTTATTTAGGCACTTTAACGCAATTTCGTACACAATTTACGTTGCCTATTGAAAGGTATCGCGAGCAGGAACGTATGGAATCTCTGCGAAAATTAGTAAAGCCCTTTATTTTGCGGCGGTTGAAAACAGACCCTACCATTATTGTGGATTTACCAGAAAAAATTGAAAGCAAAACGTATTGCACACTGTCAGAGGAACAGGCTAGCTTGTATCAAGCAGCCGTTAATCATATGATGCAAAAAATCAATTCGGTAGAAGGAATGCAACGTCGTGGATATGTTCTTGCTACGTTAACTCATCTTAAACAAATCTGTGACCATCCAGCCCTCTATTTACACCAGTCTGCCGATCATTTAGAGCGTCGTTCTGGTAAGGTACGGCGGGTAACCGAACTTGTTCACGATATAATGGAACAGCAGGAGGCCGTGTTGCTGTTTACGCAATATGTAGACATGGGGAGCATGCTTGCAAAGCATTTTCGTGAGGTTTTACAAGAGGAGGTTCTCTTCTTACATGGAGGGATTAGTAAACAAGAGCGGGATGATATGATAGATCGCTTTCAGTCTGGTATGGGACCGCGAATCTTTATTTTGTCATTAAAAGCTGGCGGTGTCGGTCTTAACCTGACCAGAGCAAATCATGTGATTCATTTTGATCGGTGGTGGAATCCTGCTGTCGAAAACCAGGCAACCGATCGGGCATATCGCATTGGGCAAAAGAAAAATGTACATGTCCACCGATTAATTTGTCAGGGAACGCTAGAGGAGCGCATTGATCAGTTAATGGAATCAAAGCGGGAATTGGCAGAGCAGGTGATCCACTCTGGTGAACAATGGATTACCGAGTTATCAGCAAATGAGCTACACTCCTTATTTGAGCTACGTGAGGATTTGATCTGCCAAGAGGAGGATGATTTGTTGTGAAGCCGCAAAAATCGAACGTACAGATTGAGTGGATCGCTCGCTTGAAGGAATTGATTCGAAAAGCAGGTGGGGCACAGCGAAATCAGCGTGGACGTACGAAAGCCAAAGAAGGCGGAGTATTAGAGTGGAGAGCCGTTGAGGCTGGTATAAAAGCAAAAGTGACAGGGGCAAATCAGGTGCACTACACGGTCTCACTTAGCCCCAAAAAACCGGTGCATGTAGGGCGTGAAAAAGCATTGGACTTAATCAGACAGTCGCCTCTTTTTACAGCTCAGCTATTAGGCGGGACATTTTCTGGGGAACTGGCTGCCCATTTCGCCGATCAAAAATTGGAGGTTCTTCCAGACTCATTAGAGGAATGGAATGCTCACTGTAGTTGTCCAGATGTGGTTGGTTATTGCAAACATGTATATGCTCTGTATTATCAACTGCTCGCTGAAGCGGAAGAGGACCCATTTGTATTTTTAGCATTTCTTGGGCTACAGTGTGCTGATATTATAGGTGGATTTCGGGAGCAGTGGTTGCCACACAGTAAAGCCTATTCGGGAGAGGGAATGGGCCAACAGGAAATTACGAGTCTACCAGAGCCGACCAATCCGTCTGAATTGCTACATACAGGTATAGACGAGGAAGTGGGTGCTGTGTTTTTACGCAGAGCGGTTGACCACGGCACCTTTTTTCAGACCGCTCCTCATTTTTCTGCGATGACAAATTCTTTTACGCAAGAAAATATACTACCTGAGCAATTACTTCTAATCTGGGGACCGCCTGCATTTGCCGTCCGCAAAGAAGCCATGATGATTGGAGCCCTACAAGAAGTGTATCGGGTTGTGAGTAAGAAGGCTGGAGAGGAGATAGCTACTTTGCCATGAAAGTGTTTGCGATAAAAGTACCCGATACGTTTTCAGAGGCGGTGTATCGGGAGTTGCTCTCTCTGCTCCCGTTGGACCGTCAGGAAAAAGTAAATCGTTACCTTAAAACGGAGGATAAATGGCGCTCCTTGCTTGGGGAGGTGCTGGTACGGATGCAATTGGCTCAACGAATGGGGATTTTGCCAGAAGAGATTCGCTATGAGACCAATCCATACGGAAAGCCCTTTGTTACGGGAGAAGGTGCGTGCGAATTTAATGTGTCGCATTCAGCTAGCTGGGTAGTTGCTGCTTTTAGTGCCAGTCCAATTGGTATTGATGTTCAACAAATCAAACCCATTAATCTACAAATTGCTGACCGATTTTTTTCTGAACAAGAGCGTCAGAATTTGTTCCAGCTCCCTGAGGCGAACCAAATAAAAGGTTTTTTTAGTTATTGGGCGTATAAAGAAAGCTATATAAAAGCCGTGGGGAAGGGACTTTCACTGCCGCTTGATTCTTTTACGATTCAGCAGGAGGCCTTAGACAGAGCGACGGTATACGCTGATAACATACCGACTGGTTATCATTGTAGAGCCTATCACGTAGATGAGATGTATAAAGTTGCCGTATGTACAAAGCAGGATCAATTTTGTGAGGAAATTACAATTGTAGAAATAGAAGAGTTGACTAGCAAGCTCTTACAAGCATAAATGGAACAACAAGAGGAAAGGGTTATCACATGTTTATGGGATAACCCTTTTTTTGTCGAATAAAGTCTCAAACTCTCTATTTTTGTTTACAAAGTTTCGAAAATTACGATAATATTTATAGATATTGAGCATAAGGTAAAACTATCACCCCTATTTGTAGGATATGAAGGAGGTTTTCCCATGATTTATGCAAATCCGAATCAATCAGGAGCCAAGGTAGCGTTTAAAAGTAGATATGATAATTATATAGGTGGTAAATGGGTAGCGCCTACTCATGGAGAATATTTTGAAAATGTTACTCCCATTACAGGTAAAGTCTTTTGTGAAATAGCCAGATCGAGTGCTGAAGATATTGAGCTTGCACTTGATGCAGCTCAT
The DNA here is from genome assembly GCF_000219535.2 of Brevibacillus laterosporus LMG 15441. Taxonomy (NCBI): domain Bacteria; kingdom Bacillati; phylum Bacillota; class Bacilli; order Caryophanales; family Paenibacillaceae; genus Brevibacillus; species Brevibacillus laterosporus. The sequence goes on along the minus strand of NZ_CP007806.1, from coordinate 3,177,340 downwards.
GCGGCGAAGGAAGCGTGGGGCCGTACTTCTCCAGCAGAACGCGCAAACATTTTAAATAAGATAGCTGATCGAATAGAGGCTAATCTAGAGATGCTTGCGGTAGCTGAAACATGGGAAAATGGAAAACCTGTGAGAGAAACGCTAGCAGCAGATATTCCACTTGGAGTTGATCATTTCCGTTATTTTGCAGGTTGTTTACGCTCGCAGGAAAGCTCAATCAGTCAAATTGACCATGACACTGTTGCCTATCATTTTCATGAGCCACTTGGTGTAGTTGGGCAAATTATACCTTGGAACTTCCCGTTGTTAATGGCTATATGGAAGCTAGCACCGGCACTCGCAGCAGGTAATTGCGTGGTGCTCAAGCCAGCCGAGCAAACACCGGCCTCAATTCTAGTGCTCATGGAATTAATTGGTGATTTATTACCTCCAGGGGTAGTTAATGTGGTCAATGGTTTTGGGTTGGAAGCAGGTAAACCGCTCGCCTCTAGTAATCGTATTGCTAAGGTTGCGTTTACAGGTGAAACGACTACAGGAAGACTGATCATGCAATATGCTTCACAAAATATCATTCCTGTGACATTGGAGTTAGGTGGTAAATCGCCAAATATATTCTTTGCAGACGTATGCGCAAAGGATGATGCGTTTTTAAACAAGGCAATTGAAGGATTTGTCTTGTTTGCGCTCAATCAAGGAGAGGTTTGCACATGCCCATCCCGTGCGCTTATTCAGGAATCTATCTATGATCAATTTATGGAGAAAGCACTTGCACGGGTAGCTTCTATCAAACAAGGAAATCCATTGGACACAGAAACGATGATTGGTGCTCAGGCCTCCTTTGAGCAAGTAGAAAAAATTCTGTCCTATTTAGAAATAGGAAAAGCTGAAGGGGCAGAGTGTCTAATCGGTGGAGAACGAAATTTGCTGGGAGGAGAGTTGAAAGAAGGATATTATGTTAAGCCGACTGTGTTTAAAGGACACAATCGAATGAGAATCTTCCAAGAAGAGATTTTTGGCCCGGTAGTGAGCGTGACGACATTCTCCGATCCTGAGGAAGCATTGTCGATTGCAAATGACACTTTATATGGACTAGGGGCAGGTGTATGGACACGGGATATCAACCAAGCATACCGTTTTGGACGTTCTATTGAAGCGGGACGTGTGTGGACGAATTGCTATCATGCCTATCCAGCACATGCGGCCTTTGGCGGGTATAAAGTATCTGGAATCGGACGCGAAAATCATAAAATGATGCTGGCACATTATCAGCAAACTAAAAATATCCTAGTAAGCTACAGTGACCAAGCACTCGGGTTCTTTTAAACAAGCATAGAAAAATAATAGCCAAACAACATGAGATGAGGGGATATCATGGGAATGCAGCCAAAGGTGTTGGCAACAGAAGCTGCGCTTGCTTTAATCGAAAAGCTTACAGCCAAATATGGTCCCCTCTTGTTTCATCAATCTGGGGGCTGTTGCGATGGTAGTTCTCCGATGTGTTATCCTGTGGGGGAACTATTAATCGGCGATCATGATGTACTGCTTGGAGAGATTGGAAATACGCCTTTTTATATGAGTGAAGCCCAGTATGAATATTGGAAGCACACCCAACTGATTATTGATGTGGTTCCTGGACGCGGAGGAATGTTTTCGTTGGAGGGACCAGAGGGTGTTAGATTTTTAACACGCTCTAGATTGTTTACAGAAGAATAGGATTTGTTATACAAAGAGAAATGCTAATGATTAGTAAGTAGGATATAGACAGTAAAAGGCTTGATCGTATGAACGATCGAGTCTTTTTTTTGGGGAATGAGATATCAGATGATTCTTTTTGTACAAAAAAATCCTTCAGTTTGTCCATTGTCATTATGGAAGCTAGTGGACTATAATCATAAAAGTGAAAATGAGAATCACTTTCATTAAATTGTAAGATCAGGAGGAGTTTCTTCCCATGGTCACGTGGAAGAAGCCATTTGGTCATGCATTTGTACATATCAGTACCCATTACATATTACATTGATGAAAAGGTGGCACGAATGAGTCAAAAGGCCAATGTAAGTAAAGCAGTTACAGAGCTCGATCACATCAATGTGAGATCTCGTCCTTGGGTAGTTACATTGATCATAATCGGTGGTTTGAGCTTGCTTGTATTAGCAATTATTTTATCCGTTTCCTTTGGGGCAGCCGATATTCATTTTTTCGTTGTCTGGGAATCTATTTTTGCCTTTAATCCAGAAATGACCCAGCATCAGATCATCCAGGAGCTTCGCTTGCCACGGGTCCTTGGAGGAGCTATGGTGGGGGCTTGTTTTGCTGTTGCAGGAGCAATTATGCAAGGAATGACCCGTAATCCATTAGCAGATTCTGGCTTGTTAGGGATTAATGCTGGAGCTGGGTTTGCTCTGGCACTTTGTTTTGCCTTCTTTCCAGGTCTGCCATTTATGTATTTGATCATGTGGTCGTTTCTTGGTGCAGGCTTAGGAGCCGGAATGGTATACGGGATTGGCTCGCTGGCTAAAGGGGGATTAACACCAGTTCGTCTTGTGTTAGCAGGTGCAGCATTAAGTGCCTTATTATCGGCACTTAGCGAAGGGATTGCCCTATATTTTCGGATCGGTCAGGACTTAGCATTTTGGTATGCTGGGGGCGTGGCAGGGACGAAGTGGGTACAGCTTCAGATTATGTTTCCTTGGATTGCTGTTTCTATTATAGGTGCGATTGCTTTATCGCGTTCCATTACCATGCTTAGTCTAGGTGAGGATGTTGCAAGAGGACTTGGTCAGAAAACCCTCTTGGTAAAGCTGATGGGGACTCTTCTTGTGTTGATTCTAGCAGGTGCTGCGGTGTCGATCGTCGGCGCGGTAGGTTTTGTTGGGCTTATTATCCCTCATCTAACCCGTTATATAGTGGGTGTCGATTATCGCTACATCATTCCATGCTCAGCTATACTTGGAAGTTTACTAGTGGTATTCGCTGATTTAGCTGCTAGAATGATTAACCCTCCCTTTGAGACCCCGCTTGGTGCCTTAATCGCCCTGATAGGTGTTCCGTTCTTTCTCTATCTGGCACGTAAGGAAAGGAGGGAGCTGTAAGCTATGCAAAGTGTAACAGCTACGAAAACAGAACGGCTTAAATCAAAACATGGGTTCACGGCGATCGCTATTTTAAGCATTTTGATTGTCATTGCCTTTATTTTCAGTATGAATACGGGATTTATCCGATTGTCTCCACTGGAGCTATTACAGACGCTGTTTGGAGCAGGTACAGATAAGCAGAATCTAATTCTGTTTGAATTTCGCCTTCCACGTATTGTGATTTCGCTCTTGATTGGTGCGGGTTTAGCTGTGTCAGGCTGTGTGATGCAGGGAATCTCGCGTAATGCATTGGCTGATCCTGGTATTCTCGGTATAAATGCGGGTGCTGGTTTGATGGTAATGCTATTTATTTCTTTTTACCCAACAACAGCAGCTGCGCCGATCTTTTTATTACCTGTTCTAGCTTTGATTGGTGCAGGCTTGACTGCGGCGCTTATCTACTCACTTGCCTACAAGCGATATGAGGGACTTTCAACCACGAGACTGTTACTTAGTGGGATTGCGGTTGCTGCAGGGATAAGTGCTGCCATGATCGTTTTGACATTAAAAATCAGCCCGGAGAAATATCAGTTTGTAGCAACATGGTTAGCAGGGAGTATATGGGGAACTGACTGGAAGTTTGTGTTGTCTTTACTCCCGTGGATTTTACTATTACTACCATACGTGTACTATAAGGCACGAGTCATGAACGTACTAACCCTTGGTGAACAAGCTGCTGTCGGACTTGGCGTGTCTGTATCAAGGGAACAGCTAGCGTTGATAGCTGCGGCAGTCGGACTTGCTGGTTCTTGTGTCGCAGTAAGTGGGGGAATTGGCTTTGTAGGGCTAATTGGTCCGCATCTGGCACGGAGATTGGTTGGTCCACGACATCAGATATTGATTCCCACGGCAGCTCTAGCTGGAGCATTGCTTGTCATCACGGCAGATACGATTGGAAGATGGATGCTACAGCCATCAGAAATACCGACTGGAATTGTGGTAGCTGTTATTGGAGCACCTTATTTTCTCTATCTGTTGGCGCGATCGAAAGCATAGCATGACGATCTACATACTTTGGTGATGAAGACAAAGAAGGGGGCTTTATTGAAAAATATGATAAAACGTTTCTTTGCCTATTATGTTCCTTATAAGAAATTGTTTATGCTGGACTTTGGCTGCGCGGTCATTGCTGGTTTATTAGAGCTTTGTTTCCCACTTGCAGTTAATTATTTTGTTGACGATCTGTTGCCAGGCGGGAAATGGGATATTATTTTATGGGCATCGCTTGGTTTGCTAGGCATTTATGCCTTGAATACTTTTTTACTCTATATTGTCAACTATTGGGGTCATACGCTGGGTATCAACATTGAGACCGATATGCGTAAGAAACTATTCGATCATATACAGAAGTTGTCATTTCGTTTTTTTGATAACAACAAAACAGGTCATCTGATGTCGAGATTAACCAATGACATGAATCAAATTGGCGAGATGGCCCATCATGGACCAGAAGATTTGTTCGTAGCGCTGATGACCTTGATAGGTTCCTTTACGTTAATGTTACTTATCCATTGGAAACTCGCTGTGTTTACCTTTGTGGTCATCCCGATCATTATTTGGTTTGTTGTTTACTTTAACAAAAAAATGACCGAAGCCATTCACCAATTGTTTACTGATATTGGAGATTTTAATGCGCGAGTAGAGGACAATGTTGGTGGCATTCGTGTTGTGAAAGCTTTTTCAAATGAGGAGCATGAGAGAAAGAAGTTTGCCGTAAATAATAGTAGATTTCGTGTAACGAAGCTAGTCTCCTATAAACTTATTGCCAAAAATGGATCGATTAGTTATATGATGATGCGATTTATAACGGTTTTTGTGATGGTATGCGGCACATGGTACGTCATTAATAATGAACTTACGTACGGTGAATTTATCGGCTTTTTGCTCTTAACCAATGTCTTTTTCCGACCGATTGAGAAAATTAACTCGATCATTGAGAGTTACCCGCAAGGATTTGCTGGATTCAAACGGTACGTTGAATTGCTAGATACGGAACCCGACATCATGGATGCACCGCATGCAGTTGAAATGGGAGCATTTAGAGAGGCAATCCGTTTTGAAAATGTTTCGTTTGGGTATGAGAATCAAACAAAGGTACTAAATAACGTTCAGTTAACCATTAACAAGGGAGAGACAGTAGCCTTTGTGGGTCCATCTGGGGCGGGGAAAACAACCCTGTGCAGCTTACTCCCGCGCTTTTATGAAGTACAAGCTGGAAGAATTATGATTGACAACGTGGATATTCGCAATCTTAAGCAAGAATCCTTACGCAGACAAATTGGGATTGTACAGCAGGACGTATTCTTATTTTCGGGGACCATTCGTGAAAATATCCTATACGGAAAGCTACATGCCACAGAGGATGAGATATGGGAGGCAGTTAAAAGAGCAAGGCTTGATGAATTTATTCTGGCTCAACCAGATGGATTGGATACGGCCATTGGGGAGAGGGGTGTTAAGCTTTCAGGAGGACAGAAGCAAAGGCTCTCCATAGCCCGCATTTTTATAAAAAATCCACCAATTCTAATTCTTGACGAAGCCACCTCTGCATTGGATACGGAGACGGAGGTTGCTATTCAGCAGGCGTTGACCGAGCTGTCAGAAGGAAGAACTACGCTAGTGATTGCTCATCGTTTAGCAACGATTAAAAATGCTGATCGAATCGTAGTAGTAGCGGATCAGGGAATTATCGAACAGGGAAGTCACCAACAGCTACTATCGGTGGGAGGCATATACAGTAGACTGCATGAAGCACAGTTTGGAACGTAAAGATTCTATTATTTCTTCAATATCTGTTTGCTACCCGATTTATGTGTGGGATGAAAATGACTAGAAGGTTGGAGATAGGGATATGACTGAACAGTTAGAACTATATGATGTAACGATTATTGGAGGAGGCCCGGCTGGAATGTATACCGCTTTTTACAGTGGTATGCGTGATCTAAAAACAAAATTGATCGAGGCAAAGCCGGAGCTTGGGGGGCGGATGCTCATTTATCCAGAGAAAATGATCTGGGATGTTGGTGGTATGACCCCAATTCTGTGTGAAAAATTAATCGGACAATTGGAACAGCAAGCTAGAACATTCGACCCAACAATCGTACTAGGCCAACAAATTACGGGGCTTTCTCGCCAAGAAGACGGAACGTTTATTCTTACGGCTGCAACTGGTGAGAAGCACCATACGCGCACCATTATTCTAGCAATTGGGTACGGTATATTGACCATGCAAAAGCTAGAGATTGAGGGAGCCGACCGTTACGAGGTCACAAACCTACATTATACCGTTCAAGAATTAGAGGTGTTCCGAGGCAAGCGAGTGCTTATTTCGGGTGGCGGTAACTCTGCTGTAGACTGGGCGAACGAATTAGAACCAATTGCTGAAAAAGTAACGATTGTCCATAGACGTGATCAATTTGGAGGACATGAAAAAAACGTTTCCATTATGAGAGAATCTTCTGTCGATATCCGGACACCTTATGCGGTTACACAGCTTCATAGTAATGGAGAGAACATAGAGCAGGTAACGATTACTCATATGGAAACAGAAGAGACCGAGCGTATCGAGGTGGATGCTGTGATCGTTAATCATGGACTCAAATGTGATTATGGACCGCTAGTCGAATGGGGACTAGAAATGAAGGATGAGCTGGCGGTTGTGAATGGAAAGCTGGAAACCAATATACCTGGTATTTTTGCGGCTGGTGATTTCATCAATTATGATAGTAAAGTTCGGCTAATTGCTGGGGCATTTACGGACGGAGCACTTGCTTTGAACAGTGCGAAGCTGTATATAGACCCAGAGGCACCAAAAGTGGCATACGTTTCTTCGCACAATATTCGCTTTAAAGAAAAGAACAAGCAACTGGGACTGGATGATGATAATTATCGCAACGTATGATAATTGAATTTTCAGCTATGCTTGGAGGATAGTTACACGGGAAAACATTTGAATCATCTTGTAAACAGAAAGCAGATAGACACCAATAGGGAGTGTCTGTCTGCTTTTTGATGTATCGACAAAAAAGTACTGCTGAGCAATAAGGTCAATTCGTATGATTAATGATACGGCTAAAAAACTAGAGCTAACTACACAATGAGCTGGGGGAGAGTTTCCAGCAACCACTCTCTTGTCAGCGCATCTGCATAATTCCATCTCTCTGCTTCTGCCAGATATACGTATCCATTGCGAGCCGCTGGGAGGCTTTTCCATAAAGAGGTGTCCATTAATTCAGCGGTAGCTTGTCTAGACTCTGAATTAGTGGATAAAAGCATGAAAATCCGATCACCAGCATATTGTGGCAAGTCTTCCTCCGAGATTTCCATAAAACCTGAACCTGAATCCAGGATTTCTTGTATTTTGGGTACTGGTTGAAAGCCCAGTGGATGATAAAGTGCTGATGAAAGACCTGTAGTCCCCATGACATACAAATGCTTGCCATGTTCATAGAGAAAGACGGAGGCGGTTTCTCCGGGGGGTATTTTTGAACGTAGCTGCTGCCACATGCTAGTAGCTTTTGTATCATACCAGTCTAACCATTTTTGTGCCTCTTTCTTCTTATCTAATATTTTGCCGAGAGTTTGAATACGTTCAGCAAGTGGCGCAAATGAATTAAAAGTAACCGTAGGGGCAATTCGGGAAATTTTTTTATATTCATTTTCGTCAGCATTAGCGAAAATAATCAAATCAGGCTTGAGAGCCATCGTTTTTTCAGGATTAATAGGCAAGCCGATATCTTGTACTTCAATTCCCCGATCTTTATAGATGGGGTGATCCACTAAAACATAACCTCCACCGACAGCCTTCACGCCTAAAGCTAGCAAATCCCCATATGTTTCGCCATGATAAATGATGCGTTTTGGATGTGTGGGAATATTAACCTCATGACCTGTCCAGTCCTTAATAGCCTTCCCACGCCGCATCATCAGAGCATACTGCTTCGGAGCAATCCCCGTCATTTGGCGAAAGCGGCGGTTGAAATAATACTCATCTGAAAACCCGACTTGGGAAGCAATATCGCGCAGGGGACTGTTGGTATGAGTTAATAATTCCTTCGAATGGTTAATGCGTAGCTCGGTTAAAAAGTCTAGTGGTTTCTTTCCTGTTAATTCCTGGAAGATCGTTGTGTATTTCCAAGAAGCTACATGAGCTAGCTGGGCAAGCTGTTTAACTGTAATGTTGTCCATATAGTTTTGTTTCATATAATGAATCGTGTTTTCTACCGAGAGAGTGGAATGAAACGACTGATTATAATGAAGAGTATGTTCAAACAGAAAGCCTAGCAAATCCTGAAAATAAAGATGCTGTTTAAACCATTCAAGCTCGGAAGAATGGCCGTTTCCCGCATATAACGCTTCGGCGAGACGATGTAAACGTGAGAATGGGTATACCGTTATTTCTTGTTTGTCAGGCAGTATGTTGCCAGAATAAGTGGTATGCTGGGATTCACCTATTTGAATTACGGTAAACGTAATCTGATAGAATTGAATTTCACTATCGTATCCATTTTCAATCTGAACCTTACTCCCTGGGGGAAGGGAATAGCATTTTTCAGGCAATAATTGAAAGACGTCCGTGCCGATATGTACGGTGCTCTTTCCCTTACTAAAAATGAAAAGGGTATGATAATGAGAGGTTTCCATTTCGGACTTCCATCCTACTGGCTTACTAATCATCTCAATAGCTGACAGATGAAAAAGCAAGGAACGGAGTGGAACACAAGTAGATGTAAGCTGAGTCATTCTGTTCTCCTCCTCTTTGGTGAGAATTGTTATCAGTTGTGTTTCATTGTATAAAAAGAAAAGAAGCTTTTCAATCATCTTTGAAAAGCTTCTTCATGTATTTTATTCACATATTTTTAAGGAGGGCCACTTTATTTTTTTAGTAGCTTAGGTAATTTTTCTACCAGCCATTCTCTTGTTAAAGCGTCACTACCTGATTTCACGATGTCAAGGGAATAGACATGCCCCTGTTTTACGGCAGGTAGCTCCTTCCACATTGCTGATTGTAGTAAATCCTCTGTAGATCTTTTCGCTTCATCAGCGATAGGAGTGAGAATAAAAATCCGATCACCGGCATATTTCGGTAGAAGCTCCATAGAAATTTCTTTAAATCCAGTATTATTGTTTAAAATTTCTTGAATTGGTGCGGTTGGTCTAAAGCCATTTGGCTGGTATAGCACTTGTGAAAGCCCTGTACTTGCCATAACAAATAAGCGATTGCCGGGATAATAGGTGAACACAGAAGCAGTCTCGTCATTTCCTAACCCATTTTTGTGCAGCTCATCCCACATTTTATCAGCTTTGGCATGGTAATCAGCCAGCCATTCTTTTGCTTGCTGCTCTTTTCCAACGATACTGCCTAATAAAGTGATACGCTCGTCTAACGGTGCGAAGGTATCGAACATAACTGTAGGCGCGATTTTAGAAAGCTGTGCGTATTCCTTCTCGTCTGTACTTGCAAGAATAATTAAGTCTGGTTCAAGACCCAACGCTTGTTCAAGATTGATCGGAAATCCAACATCTACAGTATGTTGTTTGACTTTATCTTCATAAACGGTGTTTGAAAAGAATTCGGAGGATGTACCAACAGCATTTATCTGTAGGGCCAATAAATCACTCAATGTTTCTCCATGATAAATAATGCGTTGTGGTTCAACAGGAATATCCACAGAATGCCCCTTATAATCTGTAAATTTTCGAGTTGAAACAGTTGTGCCTCTCGTATCCTGCTTCGTAACATCAGAAGAGGTAGGTGGTGTATTTGTTTGATTGATTTGCGTCGAATGTTGCTCTGTACTGCTTTTTTGCGCTTCCGAAGGGCCGCCACACCCCGCTACAACAGCTCCAATCATCGCAATCATACACAAATTTACGATATTTTTTCGGACTTGGATCATGATATACGTTCCTCCAGCATATGTACATATTATTTCAAAAGTAATGATTATCATTATCATCTACTAAAAGAATCATAAAGGATGATTTATAGTAACTCAATGGACAAACCTAAGATGCGTATTTTATTTTGTGCAAAAGAGAGAAGGGGAAGTGTATTTACAGCATCTTTAAACAGTTTTGAGGATCAAAATATGTAGAAAAAATATTATTGTGATGATAAAATCTTATTATCTTTTTTAACGCTAACAATGATGGAAAACGGAGAAATACAGCATGCAGAATACAGCAGTTCTACAGATGTATGTTCCACTTGTCTCCTTTATCGCCTCCATTCTTGGCAAGCATTCAGAGGTAGTTTTACATGACTTGTCTCAGCAGGAAACCTCTATTATCGCGATTGAGAATGGGCATATTAGTGGAAGAAAAGTAGGAGACGCACCCACGAATCTGGTGCTACAGGTACTACAGGATAAGACCTATTTAAAAAAGGAATTTATTGCAAACTATAAGGCATACGGTAAAAATGGGAAGGTTTTTCGCTCATGGAGCTATTTTATTAAGAATCAAGCAAATGAGCTAATCGGTGTGCTGTGTGTCAATTCGGATGTGGAACATTTTGAAAAAGCAAAAGAGTGGATCGATAGCTTTTTACACATCGGGGAGCAGCCGCAAGAGGTAGAGCATACAGGACGCAGAGATGCAGAACACCTGCCGGAGCACCTGCATGGTCAGGCAGAGGATGTACTTGCTAGTATGATCCACCATACGATGATGGATCTACCAACACCACCGGAGCGGATGACGGTACAGGAGAAAATGGAGATTGTGAAAAAATTGTACCATCAAGGTGCTTTTCAGTTAAAAGGCGGTGTACATGCGATTTCCAAGCAATTAAAATCCTCAGAACCAACTATTTACCGGTACTTGCAAAAAATCAAGGAAGAAGAGAAGGATTTACTTTAACGAAAAGGAAGACGGCTATGAGAGATATGAGCAAAAAGATTGTACAGCTATTAGAAAAAGAATTGGTTGTTGCTCTTGGGTGTACGGAGCCTGTAGCTATTGCTTGGGCAACCTCTGTCGCCAAAAGTTATCTGGAAGCCGCCATTACCTCTATTGATGTAACAATTAGTGCGAATGTGATGAAAAATGCTATGGCAGTTGGAATACCTGGCATGAAACAAACCGGGATTGATTTTGTGGCTGCATTGGGTGCTTTGGCAGGCGATCATGAACGAAAGCTAGAAGTGTTGAAGAATGTAGGACCCGAATTTGAACAACAGGCACTTGAATTCGTTGAAGCTGGCAATGTCACGATTCAGTTAGCAGACACGCCCAAAAAGTTATATATTGAAGTCACTGTCCACTCGTCCTCTGATTATGCCAAAGTAATCATCGAAGATATGCATACAGAAATCAGACGGATTGAAGTAAATGGAGCTACTATATTTGAAAAGGAATGCGACTACTATCATGAGCAGGGCGGGCAAGAAAAAGACATATGTGAAACCCTGACGCTAGATAGTATCCATCAATTTGTTATGGAAGTGTCTCTTGATGAGTTGACTCTGGTCAAGCAAAGCATTGAGCTAAATCGAGCAATCTGCATGGAGGGACTAAAAAACAACTACGGATTACAGGTAGGGAAAATCCTCAAGGATAATGTTGCCAAGGGATTATTATCCGATGACTTAATTACGCATGCCATGTCAGTAACAGCCGCAGGTTCAGATGCAAGGATGGCTGGGATTATGTTACCTGTAATGTCCAATTCAGGCAGTGGGAATCAGGGGATTTCCGTAACAATGCCAGTGGTTGCGGTTGCAGATAAATTGGGATCATCCGATGAACAGATGATTCGAGCCGTTACCTTTAGCCATTTATTAGCTATTTGGATTAAATCAAAATTTGGCAGATTATCTGCATTATGCGGAGTAACGGTTGCGGGAGCTAGCGCGGCTGCGGCAATTACGTATCTACTCGGTGGTAATCTTAATCAAATTTCTTTTGCCATTCAAAATACGATTGGGAATGTAACAGGTATGCTGTGTGATGGGGCTAAAGCAGGCTGTGCAATGAAAGTGTCTACTTGTACAGGTGCAGCCGTACAATCTGCCTTGTTAGCGTCACAGGGGATCGGGGTACCTGGAACAAATGGAATTATTGATGATGGCTTAGAAAAAACGATCGACAACTTCTGCCGTCTAGGCAATGAAGGCTCAGGTAAAATGGATGAGCTGATGCTAGAGATGATGGTTAAGAAGCAGAAGAAATAAATAGGCCCTATCATGTAATCTTAAGGTGGTTATGTGACAAGATATGGATTACATGATAGGTTTTTTATTGTATAGAGATTTCGTTTTGAATCAAAGTTAGAGGATGGCAGAGTTGATTCTAACGATTTGATATAGTTCTTCAAGCTTTTGGATTTGATAAGTTGGCACAAATTCCGTATGATTTGGCTTCATGCCGGGATTGAACCAGCATGTGTCAAGCCCGGCTAGCTGTCCGCCTTTTATATCCGCGTTTAAAGAATCCCCGATCAGTAAGCCTTTTTCAACAGAGAAATTAGGGATTTGGGCAAAAACATAATCAAAATATTCTTTCATAGGCTTCTGAAACCCAGTGTCCTCCGAAACATAAATACCCTTAAATAGTGGATATAATTCGCTATCACGTAAGCGTCTATACTGTGTCTTGGAAACACCATTTGTCACAATATATAAGTCATAATGCTTGTGAAGCTTTGTTATCAATTCCAAGGCCCCATTCATAAGCTGATGCCCCTCTTCTAAGTAGCTGCGATAGCTCTGCTCCAATAAGACTCCATCCACCTCTTGATCATATTCCTTGAATAGAATGGAAAAGCGTGTGTTTATGACCTCATCTCGACCTATTTTCCCTTCCTCAAAGGCTCTCCATAGACCCTGATTTATGTGCTGATAATGCGCTTCGATCTCAGGCGTTAAAAGAAGGTTTTGATCCTTAAAAAGTAATTGTAGGGCTGAGCGTTCTGCTGCACCAAAGTCTAAGAGTGTATCATCTACATCAAATAACAGGGTTTGATAATTTTTCAAAAAATTTCCCCTCGTTTTCTTATTCATTATTTTTTTAGTATAGCACTTTTTATTTCAGTATTTACAAAATCATCTTACCAGATATAGGGGTAGAACAAAGAAATACATGGATGCACTCAACCTTAGGTGGCAATGCTAGCTGTTAGAATCCCTTTGAGCCTAGATAAAGAACCTATTACACACAAAAGGAGAGTTGTGGATGAAAATTATCATTATTGGTGGAGTTGCAGCGGGTATGAGTGCAGCAGCGAAAGCAAAGCGAATCCATGCAGATGCAGAGATTGTTGTCTATGAAATGACCGAAGAGGTATCGTTTGGCGCATGTGGTTTACCCTATTTTGTAGGAAATTTTTTTGAGAATCCCAATCAAATGATTGCCCGTACGAAGGAGCAATTTGCCGATTCGGGAATTATAGTGCATACGAAGCATCAGGTGATGGCATTACATCCACAGTCAAAAACCATCCGAGTGAAGTCTTTAAAAACGGGCCTGGAGTTTGGTGATCAATATGACAAGATTATGATTGCTACAGGAGCGTCTGCGGTTATACCACCGTTTGATAACAAAGACCTTGTGAACATTTTCACGCTAAAAAGTATGCAGGATGGTGTAGCTCTAAAAGAAAAGGTCATGAAGCCTGAATACAAGCAAGTAGTGGTCATCGGCGGGGGCTATATTGGAATGGAAGTCGTGGAAGCTATGCTGCATGTAGGGAAAGAGGTGAGGTTATTTCAAGCAGATAGCCGAGTTCTTCCTGAAACATTTGATGAAGAAATCACCGATATCATGACTGATGAAATTCTTCGTAAAGGTGTACTTTTACATACAAAGGAACGTGTGCAGGGGTTTGTCGGAGAAATAGAGGTAGAGGGGGTTATAACGGATCAAGGTCAATATCCGGCTGATCTTGTCGTGATAGCCACTGGTGTGCGTCCGAACACGGGGTTTCTTACAGATACAGGGATTACGATGCTGGAAAATGGCGCGCTTGTCATTAATGGGCATGGAGAGACTTCTCTTCCAGACGTTTATGCCGCTGGGGATTGTGCAACGGTCTATCATTTGGTCAAAAAACAAGAAGTCTACATTCCGTTAGCTACCACAGCTAATAAGCTAGGACGAATTGTAGGCGAAAATCTAGTGGGTCTCAATAGTCATTTTCCCGGAACATTAGGCTCTGCCTGCATAAAGGTACTAGATTTGGAAGCGGGGCGTACAGGACTTTCAGAAAAGGAAGCAAAGGAGCTAGGGCTCTCCTATAACACAATCCTGATTCGTGACAAAAATCAGACCCATTATTATCCTGGTCAGGTAGACATTCATGTTAAACTGATTTATGATGCAGAGACAAAGGTCATTCTTGGTGGACAAATCGTTGGGGAACAAGGAGCTGTCCTGCGAGTTGATGTGCTTGCAGCCGCTATTTACAACAAGCTGACAACAGAAGAGTTAGGAATGCTTGATCTATGTTACTCTCCACCGTTTTCACGAACATGGGATGTACTTAATATAGCGGGGAACGTAGCAGAATAAGCAAAGAGAAGAAAATCTAGGGGAGGATCAATTATGAACAGACAAGTTATTCATACCGAAAAAGCACCTCAAGCGATTGGACCATACTCACAAGCAATTAAAGTAAATGGCATGGTGTATACTTCAGGTCAATTAGGGTTTAAGCCAGGTACGGCAGACCTATTTGCAACAGTGGAAGAGCAGACCCATCAAGCGATGAAAAATTTGCAGGCTATCTTAGAAGAAGCGGGGACAAGCTTAGAGAAGGTAGTAAAAACGACTGTATTTGTTCAGGATTTGAACGACTTTGCTAAAGTGAATGAGGCTTATCATACATATTTCCAAAAAGACGCTCCTGCACGTAGCTGCGTACAAGTTGCTGCCTTGCCTAAAGGCGCACTAGTTGAGATTGAAGCGATTGCAGTCGTTGAGTAAGGATAGTGTAGTAGATAAATTAGGAAAAGCATCTTTGCAGATCTTGAGCAAGGGTGCTTTTTTAGCATTACATCTTGCTTACAGGTTTAACATTCGATATGATAGGTTTACAGAAAAGGAACGTTTGTTCGGTAAATGATAATTAAGGAGGAAAAGCAGATGAATAGATGCGGTTGGGTAAATCAAGACCCCTTGTATATTGATTATCATGACAAAGAATGGGGCGTCCCAGTCTATGATGATCGGTTACTCTTTGAATATTTAAATTTGGAAGGGGCTCAGGCAGGACTTAGCTGGTACACCATTTTAAAAAAGAGAGAAAATTATCGTCTAGCCTTTGACCAATTCGAGCCATCAAAAATTATTGCCTACGATGACAAGAAAATAGCAGAACTAATGAATAATGAAGGGATTGTAAGAAATAAGCTTAAAATACAAGCTGTTATTACCAATGCCAATGCTTATTTTGATGTTGTAAATGAATTTGGATCGTTTAGCACATACATATGGTCATTTGTAGACGGAAATCCTATCCAAAACCATCCTTCTAGTCTACAAGACGTTCCGGTAACTACAGAAATTAGTGACAAACTAAGTAAGGATCTGAAGAAGCGAGGGTTTAAGTTTGTAGGTTCTACCATCTGTTATGCCTTTATGCAGGCTGTTGGAATGGTAAATGATCACGTTGTAGACTGTCATTGCTATCGTAAGCAAGTGGCCAGAGAATAATGAAAGCCGTACTTCCTGTTAGGATGGATAATCACATATCCATCTAGTAACAGATGCAACTATTTAGTGAAAATTCGATCAAATCGTGCTCTGATAAGAGATTCTCTTTTATAATGAAAGAAGAGAGGGGGACTTGCATATGTTGAATAGAGAAGAGGTCGCGGGAGTAGGTGTAATGGGGTAAGGCATTGTTTCTAGTGAATGACAGTGCGGGAAAACTAGCCACTCATTTGATCCGGTTGAAATATGCTCCTAAAAGGCATTTAATCTACTACAGACAGTATGAATCTGTATAAAGACTTTCAAGATCAAGAGTAAGAACATCAGCGAAATGGGGGAGGCAGGTTGGCTACTTCAATCCAAAAAGGGATGTTTATGTATGCATGGACGGTTTATGAAATCGGCACAGAGCGTATCTTATCTGATATGCAAAGAATAGGATGCGATACGGTGGTACTAAATAGTAGCTACCATCAGGGACGGTTTTTTCAATCCCAAACAGAACAGTTTCTACAAGTGCCGCACGCAGGGGTATTTTTTAGGCCCGATCCGACACGCTATGGTCGAGTCCAGCCAGTCGTACATCGCTCGTTAGCGAAGGAGGAGTTGTTTCCACGGATGAGGGAAGCCTGTCGGAAGCAAAATATGCACTTTCATACCTGGTGGGTAGGGGTGCATAATTCTGCAATAGGTAGCCAATTTCCTGAATTATGTGTACAAAATGTATGGAGAGATAGATTTACATACAGCTTATGTCCAGCTCAGCCAGACGTAAAGGAGTATATAGAGGCTTTATTTGAAGATACGTTAATTCAGGTTCAACCAGATCGGATTACGGTAGAAGCAACCTCTTTTATGATGATGAAGCATGGCGGCCATCATGAGATAAATTTGTTGCATGTAGGTGAAGCGGCTCAATGGTTACTTTCGCTTTGCTTCTGCCCAGCATGTAAACGAATTGCGACGGAGAGAGGCATTGATGGAGATGCTGTACAAGAATTGTCCAAACGCTTGCTACAACCGATGTTATCCAAAGATTACGGACCGCTCCCAGAAGAAGGTAGCCAAATTGCTTATTTGATGCTCTCTTATCCTGAATTGTATGCCTATCAACAATCCCGAGAACAAATCACTACAGACCTGATTGCTAGCTTGCATGAAATCGCAGGACGTTATCAGGTAAAAATAGATTACATTCCATCCTCGACACCGTTCTCTGTAAACCAGTCATTTTTAGAAGGAGTGTCGTTACGTAATCTTGCCCCCCATGTCGATCGCTTTGTTCCTTTAATGTATGGTGACCAGACTGACTCCCTGCGATACGGATTTGAAAATCTACAATTACATGATCCCAAACAGGAGATTGGTGTTGCGCTTTCTCTGCACCATCAACGAACGAAAACAAAGGGAGATTTGATAGAGAAAGTAAAAGCTGCGGTAGAAGAGGGAGCAAACTGTTTATATTATTATAATTATAGCCTAGTAAATGAAAGGCGCTTGGCTTGGGTGCAGGCAGCCAACGAATCTGTTTAGTTAACTAAGCTAAGATTAGTTAGATCTATGCCATTTCGGAGGTTTCAGACTCCTTATGATGAAATGGAGAAGCTTGTGATAGATTGAACCACAAGAAGTTAAAAGATGTGAAAAAATGTAAAAACCAATAGCAATATGGCTACGAGGGTGATAACAGAACAAAGTAGGACGTCTGAAATTCGAATATTCGGGCGTTTTAAGCCTAAAAACAGGTATGCAGATAGAAAGTTATTTCCTGTTGATATGAATAAAATCTCCTTTTTGGAAAAAAATATATGATATTCTAGCAATTTATTTAGGAGGAGAGAATATCTATGGCGAAACCAGACGATCGTTCCGACAATGTTGCAAAGCTAAAACAAATGATTGCAAACACACAGCAAAATATTAGTCAGACAAAGGATTACCTGAAAGCACATGAAGACGAAATCTCCAATAAAGAGCGTTCCGATCTACAAAATAAAAATGCTCGTCGTGAAAACAGTATTGATTCTTTCAGTTCCGAGATTGAAGACGAACTGCAATAAGAAGACATATCCCTTTTGTGTAATCGAGTGACCGTTAGTGCCAAGCGTACTGCGGTCTTTTTATATAGAATTCTGTTTACTTGTATATCATTTCCCTTTCCTTTTTATTTTTAGTATAATAAACTTATTTTCAATCGTTCTTATTGTGAATATCAGTTATGATGGAAATAGGAAGTTTGTTGGTGCAGAGAGGAGATTTAACATGAAAAAACCTGAAGATACACGTGTCGTTGTCGGGATGTCCGGTGGGGTTGACTCTTCCGTGACCGCTTTGCTTCTCAAAGAACAAGGCTACGACGTTATCGGCATCTTCATGAAGAACTGGGACGATACGGACGAATTTGGTCATTGCACAGCAGAAGAGGATTATCATGATGTGCGCCGTGTATGTGACCAAATCGGTATACCTTACTATACAGTTAATTTTGAGAAGGAATATATGGAGAAGGTATTCTCTTATTTTTTAGATGAATATAAAAGTGGACGAACACCTAATCCAGATGTAATGTGTAACCGAGAAATTAAGTTCGGTGAATTCTTGAATAAGGTCATGGACTTGGGCGCTGACTATGTAGCAACGGGTCACTATGCGCGTGTGGAACTACGTGATGGTGAATATAAATTGCTAAGAGGCGTTGACGAAAATAAAGATCAAACTTACTTTTTGAATCAATTGGGTCAGAATCAATTAGCTAAAACCTTGTTTCCGATTGGTCATTTACCCAAAAAACAAGTGCGTGAAATTGCTGATCGAGCAGGACTTGCTACAGCTAAGAAAAAAGACAGCACAGGCATCTGCTTTATTGGTGAACGTAATTTCCGTGAGTTCCTCCAAAATTATCTGCCTGCAAGACCAGGTAAAATTGAAACTACAGATGGCGAGGTTATCGGTAACCATGATGGCTTAATGTATTACACATTAGGACAACGACAAGGTCTTGGCATTGGAGGAGGAGCAGGAGAAGGACTACCTTGGTTTGTTGTTGACAAGGATTTAGAGAGAAATGTTCTCATTGTCGGACAAGGCTCAAACCATCCTTGGCTTTACTCATCACACCTGATCGCTGAACAAGTGAAGTGGGTAAGTGATGAACCAAAAGAAGAAGTATTTACCTGCATGGCTAAATTCCGTTATCGTCAACCGGATCAGCAGGTTACGGTTCGGCGGATAGAAAAAGATACCTACAAGGTCGAATTTGCTGAACCGCAAAAAGCAGTGACTCCTGGGCAGGCAGTTGTCTTTTATCAAGGAGAAGAATGTTTGGGCGGCGGTACCATTGATAAGGTATATATAGATGCGAAGGAAGCGGCAAAAGCAAACGCACAAGCTTAGTCGCAAGGAGGAACCGGATGGACAGTACAAAGAAATCAAAACTGCTGATCATCGGATTTTTGGTTGTAAGCGTACTAGCAGTTATTGCGGCATTCCTCGGATTTAGACAAGCAAAAGACGCGAATATAGATACAATCCAGCAGAAGATAGCCCAGCGTGGCGGGCAGCTTACTTCTGCCACTGTCATACCGCTGGAAAAAAGCCCGTTTGACAAAAGTAATAAGGGTAACACGATTTATCAGGTAGAATATCAAAAAGCCAATAAAAGCTATGTTGCCTATTATCGAGCCTTTAATGAGCTGTCTATTATTCGTGAACCAGAAGAGTGGATTTATCCAGAGGAGAAGGAATAGGGCAACTTCTATTCGAGAGTAGCTAAACATAAGAGGATAATCAGAAAAAGCAGGTAAGGAGCACAAACTCCTTCCTGCTTTTTTCTATATAACGATGAAGTCTTGAGCTATTGTTCTGGACTATATCAAACTGCTTTCTTAAAAGCAAAAGGGTAGATCAAAATAGCACTAAAGAAAAGTCCTATTCCAAGTAAAAGGGTTTCTAAATCCGCAATACCTGTTTTAATCACCCACATTGAATAGAGCGTTGCTAAAATTCCAATGCAACCATCCAATAACCTAGCTCGTGCTTCACCCGTACGATAGGTTTCTCCCGTATAAACCAGCTTCAATTGAAAGAGGGCAGATACGATATACGGGATCAGATAAGCAAGAGTTGCTACCGTGATGACAAAGGTAAAGGCTCCTGCGATCGTATTGGAAATGGTGGAAAAAACAAAGAGCTGTGTGCACAAATTAGTAATCAATAAGGCTTGAGCTGGGCTTCCATGCTGATTCGTTTTTTCAAAGATTTTAGGAAACATCCCTGCTTGTGCCGCTTGATAGGATACCTCCGAACCAACTAAAATCCAGCCAATCGTTGTCCCAACTAGGGAAAAAATCGCTAGAAGTGCTAAGACAATGCCCCCGGCAGGTCCCATAATAGCAACGAGTGCATCTGCTAGCGGTTTATCTGAATGACGCAGTGCTTCGACAGGGAGCACACCCATGGTCAGTAATGTAATTAAAACATAGATACAGACAACAATTACTAATCCAAGAATCGTAGCTATTTTTACATCTCGCTGGGAGCGAGCTCGTGATGATAAAATGGAGGCAGACTCGATTCCAACAAATGCCCATAGCGTTGAAATAGCCGCTAGATTGACTTGTTCAAGCAATCCATGCTCTACTGTAGAACCAGCTACTGGCATTGGATAATAAAACGACCCCATCATGGACCATTGAAAAATAGAAAGAGCAGCAACCATGAAAAAGACAAATCCGACCACTTTTGTGGCTGTTGCCATGAAGTTAAGTCTACCGGCTACCAAAGTGTTACGGCATAAAATGAAATGCGTCCCCCATAGGTAAATCGTACAGACTAAAAAGGTGATGAGTTTCCCAGTCTCAACCGGAAAAGAGCCAATTTGAAATAAAACACTAGTTTGTTTCATGATAGGAAAAAAGGTAGAAAGATATCCGGCAAATGTTGTGATAATCGCTACATTTCCTGACCAATTCGCCACCCAATAACCCCAAGCAATTGTAAACCCGAATACTTTCCCCCGTCTTTGATTTCGAAATAAGGCAGAGGCATAACTCTGTGGACCTGCAGTCAGATCAGGTCGGCGAATTGCTAAATTACCAAAGACGAGCCCAATTAATAAGACTCCAAACCCGGTAAGCAACCATGCTAAGGTGACTGCCAAGGGGCTAGCTATTCTTGCTAAGGCACCTGGTAGCATAAAGATTCCTGAGCCTACCATGTTACCTACCACAATGGCGGTTAGCATCCAAGCTCCCCATTTTTTTGTTGTCATTGATGTTCCCTCCATGTTGCAAAAAACACGAACAAATCATAGCAGATGATTAATATTTATGCAATCAAACAGGATATTTACATATTTGTCTCGGAAAAAGGAATTTTCAGAAAATAAATAGAATTCCTTATTAAATAACAGTTACATCTAAGGGAGGGATTTATCATGTCAACAGATAAGCTGCGAGAACATGGAATGGTTGAGATTCCGCCACTGTATAACTTTGCATCTGAAGTAGAGAGATATGCTCTTCTTCATCCAGAGAAAGCTGCACTTGTGATTGTCTCAGAAGATGAAAAGGAAGAAATCCTTACCTACGAGCAATTACGCATTTATATGAATAAGCTTGTGAATGCTTTCCTAAGCTGTGGAATTGCTTGCTATGATAAAGTGCTTGTGTTAGTGCCGCGGGGGATAGAAGCATATGGAATTTATTTAGCGCTGATAAAAATGGGTGCTGTCGTGATACCCGGCTCTGAAATGCTAAGGGGGAAGGATATTGCGTATCGTGCTAACCATGCAGAAGCGAAAGCCATTATTGCTACAAAGGAACTGCTATCTGAAATTGATGATATTCGAGAGGAATGTGAATCACTAACTTGTTTTATTTCAGTTGGGGAGCATAGGAAGGGATGGCAGGAGCTAACTGATATCCTAGTCGGTGTAGCAGAAGAAGCTGAGAGCGTAGAGACAGGATCGGATGAGCTTGCCTTCCTATCTTACACATCAGGTACAACTGGTGGGCCTAAAGGTGTTATGCATGTTCACGGTTGGCCGTTCGCTCATTTAGCTGTCGCAGCTACCTATTGGCTTGACGTTCAAGAAAATGATCTGGTATGGGCCACAGCAAGCCCTGGATGGGCAAAATGGATATGGAGTCCTTTTGTATCTACATTAGGCAAGGGTGCAACCGCTTTTGTCTATAAAGGGAAATTTAGACCTGATACCTATTTATCCCTGTTACAAAAATATCCCATTTCCGTTATGTGTGCCACTCCAACGGAATACAGGCTGATAGCGAAAATGCCTGATTTGGCAAATTATAAAATGAATGCTTTGCGCTCTGCTTGTTCAGCCGGTGAGCCTTTAAATCGTGAAGTCATTGATACGTTTCGCAGGACCTTCAACCTGACTGTACGAGACGGATACGGGCAAACGGAAAATACTTTGCTGGTAGGTACATTTATTGGTATGGAACCGCGTCCAGGCTCGATGGGACGACCTTCTCCAGCGGTGCGAATCGCGATTATTGACGAGGAAGGCAATGAATTGGAAACAGGAAAAGTGGGAGATATTGCAGTAGATCGCAAAATGATTGCTTTATCTAAAGGGTATTTGAATGATTCCATACGGACACAGCGAGCGTTTCGGGGTGACTGGTATGTAACGGGGGATCAAGGTCGACAGGACGAGGATGGCTATATTTGGTTTGAGGGGCGTTCTGATGACATCATTATTTCGTCTGGCTATACGATTGGACCGTTTGAGGTAGAGGATGCGTTAGTAAAGCATGAAGCAGTTGCAGAATGCGCAGCCGTAGCTAGTCCAGATCCAGATCGCGGACAGGTTGTAAAAGCCTTTATTGTATTAAAACAAGGGGTGGAAGCGTCTGATGAATTGATTACACAATTACAGGAGCATGTAAAAAGCTTGACCGCCCCATATAAATATCCACGTAAAATTCAGTTTGTCAGCGAGTTGCCCAAAACTACTTCCGGTAAAATCAGAAGGCTAGAGCTACGTCAAAATGAAAGGTCGTCAGAGTGAACAAATTAATACAGGAAATATGTAAAAAGACGCCATTAATGTGGCGTCTTTTTACTTCGCTGTAAATCACATATTGAGATGGTGATCTAACTCACCTAGGAAATGGCTAGGTTCATAGCTACCTAGGATTAGTGATGGATATAAGTCTGCCGTGATATATAAGCTCCTATACGAGGTAGACCATTTCCAGTTCGGGTGTCTCAGTGCTTAGCAGCGAGAATTGCAATTATCGAAGCAGCAGCAACTGATAATCACCAAAAGAATAAACAACACTAGGATACAAGAGAAATCGCCACAACCATTACCACCAAAGATACTTGACATGTTATATCACCCTCCTTTGTCTCTGCCCTATATCAATATGTCAAAAATGGGTGGATGGTTATTGAGGAAATAAAATTTTTGCGCCCAAAAAGATGGAAGCTTGGGCGGAAACAGGTTAAGGTAAGGATAGGAAAATAAGAAGGAGGCAATGAATATGGGGGAATGCAAGCTAGATCACAGTCAGGCGGATGTCCTACAAAAATGGGCGGATCAACAGACTTTTTTACCGAAAGCATTGGCAGAGCAGATACATGTATTTTTACAAAAGGAGCTGCCTCAATCGACTTTGAACGGACTGTTTCATGCGCTTAAAAAATACGACTTGGCAGAAGAAAGCGAACGTGAAGCTCGTAACAAGAAGCTATTGGACTTGATTTCTTTGCCGTAAACGAGAAAAACCACTCTTATTCTATAATATTTAGGACATGTGGTAGTACATGTGGCTATTTCATGTAAAAACTTGTCTATCATGTTGTGAAATAATAAAAGTACACCACTTATTTATGGAGTGGTGTACTTTTATTATTTGAAAAGACCAACACGAAGTGGCAGTAGAGCAGATTTGTGACAACAATGTAAGGCAGATAACCACGTTGTGACCACATTGATTTTTGGGCTAACAATATTCTTGCTCCGTTTAATTCAAACGAGAACGGGTATTATCATTTTTTCTATTCGCCATAAAATATCATTGTCAGAAATCCAACTATTGTTATTACTGCTGAAATGATCCAGTATTAATAAACAACCCTATAAATAGAAGAGCAAATCCTACATACAACCCAGTATCTTTGCAAAGCGTTATGGCTGGATTAGCGTATACTTAGAAATGCAAGTAGCAGGAATTTATTCTGCCAAGGAGGGGAAGAGAGGTAACGTGAAAGAGATCATCGATGTCCAAAAGGTAATTCAAGTAGATTTATTACACACAGAATACTCGATATTCTATCTGTATACGCCGCTGTGTGGAACCTGTCAAATTGCTAGTCAGATGGTGACGATGCTAGAACAGCTCTTTCCTTCAGTAGTGTTTTACCGAGTTAATATTAATACTCATAAAAAACTGGCACAAGACTGGAAAATTACCAGTGTCCCATGTCTCATTATTTACCAGCGTGATAGAGAAGTAGCACGAAAGTATGCCTTTGAATCCGTACCAGATCTATATTCTTGGCTACAATCACTTTCTATATTTCAATAGGAATCGGGTAAAAGCCCGATAAAATAATTTTCTAACTCTTCAAAATATAAATGATTAATGGTAACATAGTTACGTATATCGTTACTTGTAGAAGGTAAAGGGGGATTCTGTGTGAAAGGTAAATTAAGTAAGGCAAGGTTCGTTTTGGCCCTATTTTCAATCCTAATGCTTTTGATTGCAACTGCCTGTAGTCAGACTGGCACAGCTCCAGCTAGCAACCAAAACGGAGCAAATTCTGGAGCTCAATCTGCAACAAATGAATCTAAAGTCATTAAAGTCGGAATTGTGCAAATAATCGAACATCCAGCTTTAGATGCTGCGAGGGATGGATTTATAGCCAAAATGCAGGCAAATGGTTTTGAAGAAAATAAAACGGTGGCATATGATCTTCAATCCGCACAGGGGAATATGGATACGGCGATTCAAATAGCCAAAAAATTCACTGGCGACAAGGTTGATCTCATTCTTGCTATTGGTACCCCTGCTGTACAAGCAGTAGCACAAACTACCACAGATATCCCTATTCTGTTTACCGCAGTGACCGATCCAGTAAGTGCTGGATTAGTTCAATCAATGGATAAACCAGGTGGCAATGTATCTGGCACCACAGACATGAATCCCGTAGAAGAGCAATTATCATTGATTAAAAAAGTAAAAGCAGATGCAAAAAATGTAGGTGTAATCTATAACGCTGGGGAAGTCAATTCAAAAGTGCAGGTAGATAAAGCGAAAGAGGCAGCTCAAAAGTTAGGGCTAACGATCATAGAAGCTGCTATCACAAATCCAACTGAGGTAAAGCAAGCGGCAGAGTCTATGGTAGGTAAGGTGGATTCCTTTTATGTGCCAACAGATAATATGGTAGTAGCCTCTATCTCAGCAGTTGTGAGTGTTGCGGAAGCACAAAAAATTCCTGTGGTCGCTGGAGAAGAGAATTCCGTAAAGAGTGGGGCCATTACTACTTTTGGTATTGATTATAGCCTGCTCGGTGCGCAAACAGGAGATATGGCTACTAAAATTCTTAAGGGAGAAAGGAAGGTGGGCGATATGCCAGTGGAATCCCAAAAGGAAATGAAGCTGGTCATTAATAAAAAGGCAGCCGAAAAAATGGGCATATCATTACCGCAGGATCTCATAGACAAAGCTGTACAAACCTTTGATCAATAAGCAATTGACAGAGGGAGTTAAAGAGGGGGAAACAATGAACATTGCAATCGTTGGAGCAATTGAACAAGGACTACTCTTCGCAGTCATGGTACTGGGCGTTTTTTTAACCTTTCGAATTCTGAATTTTCCTGATTTAACGGTGGATGGTAGTTTTGCCATGGGAGGAGCTATTGCAGCTACCCTTATTGTAGACGGAATGAATCCATTTTTAGCAACCGCACTTGCCATGGCAGGTGGCGCGATTGCTGGTGTATTTACTGGGGTTCTGACGACAAAGGGAAAAATAAATGGCCTTCTGGCAGGTATTTTAACCATGATTGCATTATATTCAATCAATCTACGGATCATGGGGAAAAAATCAAATATACCACTGTTGCGAGAGGAAACACTCTATACGAAAGCCCAGGCAGTCTCCATATTTGACTTTCAAATCTATGGTGTCTCAGTAGCGAGTTCTATTGTATTTCTCATCATGGTGTTGATTGTAAAGCTAATGTTGGACTGGTTTTTGCATACAGACCTGGGACTAGATATTCGAGCGACAGGCGATAATGATCGGATGATCCGTAGCTTCGGGGCTAATACAGATACGACTACGATTATAGGTCTGGCGTTATCAAATGCGCTGGTAGCTGCTTCTGGTGCTTTAGTAGCGCAATATCAGGGCTTTGCTGATGTAGGGATGGGAATTGGAATGATCGTCATCGGACTTGCTTCCGTCATTATCGGGGAGGTGCTGTTTGGGACAAAAAGTATAATGCGACTTACGCTCGCAGTCATTCTTGGTTCCATCGTGTATCGACTGGTGATTGCGTTTGCTCTGCGGCAGGGTTTCCTTGCGTCCGATATGAAGCTGATCACGGCAATTATTGTAATCATTGCCCTAATTTTACCGAACATCATGAAGGGTGTTTGGAAAATAGGCAGAACGGTGAAAGGAGGGTAATGATCGTGTTAGAAATAACCAATGTAACCAAGGTGTTTAATCAAAATACCGTAAATGAAAAGATTGCCCTTAGCAGCATACATCTAAAACTTGAACATGGGGATTTTGTGACAGTGATTGGTAGCAATGGAGCAGGAAAGTCTACTTTGATGAATACGATATCTGGTGGAATCCTCCCTGATACAGGAAGTATTTTTATTGATCAGCAGAATGTAACGAAACAGGGGGAGCATAAGCGAGCCGCTTTGATTGGACGAGTATTTCAAGATCCAATGGCAGGTACAGCTCCACAGATGACAATTGAGGAAAACTTGGCTATCGCTTATTCTCGTGGTCGTCACCGTACGCTTTCACTGGGTGTAACCAATAAAAAAAGAACGTTTTTTCAAGAGAAGCTGAAAATATTAGACCAAGGATTAGAAAATCGTTTGAAAACCAAGGTTGGCTTTCTATCTGGTGGACAACGTCAGGCGTTGAGCTTGCTGATGGCTACGTTTATCAATCCTAAATTATTACTGCTGGACGAACACACAGCTGCTTTGGACCCAAAACGGGCTCAGTTAATTGTTGATTTGACCAAAAAAATAGTGGAAGAAAACAAATTGACTACGCTTATGGTTACTCATAACATGGAACAGGCCCTGCATATGGGAAATCGATTATTCATGATGCATGAAGGGAGGATTATTTTGGACCTTCCCCAAGAGACGAAAGCACAAATGACAACAAAGGACTTACTACAGGCGTTTGAGGAGGCAAGAGGCGGAGAAGCTTTCTCAGAAGATCGATACATTTTAGCATAAGCCGCTCTTTATATTTTTAAATATTCGTAATATTCAACCAAGTAAATGACGAAAGAGGGACAAGACATGAAAGTAAATCAAAAATCACTTGCAATCGTATCTTCAATTTTATTGGCTGGAGCAGCTTTGTCAGGGTGTGCTGGCGGGAATAATGCGACATCAGGCACTTCACAGCAGAAGGGGAGTGAGGGAGGAAGTGGCGCAGCAGGTGGAGACAAGATTGTGATTGCGTTAGTTGGTCCGCTCTCAGGTTCAGCTTCAGATTATGGTGACTCCGCCAAAGCAGGTGCCGAATATGCACTAAAATTAAAGCAGAAGGAACTACAAGACTTAGGCCTTAACGTTGAATTAAAACCTTTAGATGACCAAGCAGAACCTAAACAAGGTGTTGTTAACGCCCAAATGGCGATTAACGACAACGACGTAGTAGCGGTTGTAGGTCACGTGACTACGGGTTCATCCTTGTCTGCTGTAACAGCTTATGAAAAAGCTGGTTTGGTCATGGTATCGCCTTCTACAACAGGGCCGGAATTTACTGAGGGAGGTAAAAAAGTAGCACATCGTATTTGTGCACGCGACGACGAACAAGGAAGAAAAGCGGCTATTTATGCAAAAAATACCTTGAATGTAAAAAATGCAATGGTCATTCATGATAAACAAGCGTACGGCCAAGGCTTAGCCAATGAAGTAAAGAAGCAATTTGAGAAGGATGGTGTTAGCGTTCTAGGTTTTGAAGGCTTGACTGCTGGTGAGAAGGACTATAGTGCAGTGGTGAACCAAGTGTTAGCGAAGAAGCCGGAAATGGTCTATTTTGGCGGTTATTATGCAGAGGCAGGAATTTTAATTAAGCAGTTGCGGGAAAAAGGATTTACCGGCGTGTTTATGGGCGCTGATGGTCTTGATTCTGCTGAAATGTTTACAATTGCGGGACCTGCAGCAGAGGGTATCGTGTTTACCTCCACTGTTGGTGACGTAAAAGCAACAGAAGAAGGGAAGAAATGGATACAGGAATTTGAAGGCTCAACAGGCAAAAAGCTGGGGATATTTACCTCGTTTGGCTACGATGCCATGGCTGTAGCTATCAATGGCATTGAGGAGGCGGCTAAAGCGAATGGCAACAAAAAGCCAACTCGTGCTCAAGTATTCGAAGCCATTCACAAAACACAAGATTTTAAAGGACAGTTTGTACATGTTTCTTTCGATGATAAAGGTGACAATAAGAATGCGCAGGTGTTTATTTATACCTATGCAGGCGGTTCAAAGAAATTTGAAGGTGAAGCAAAATAATCTATTGACATGGATAAGGACCCAGGTGTAATATCTGTTGTAAGAAAAAACGTTACAAAATTTAAAATACTCTCTTATCAAGAGTTGGCTGAGGGACTGGCCCGATGACGCCCGGCAACCTAATGTCTGTTTGACAAGACATCAAGGTGCTACCTCCTGCAGGGAAACCTGAGAGATAAGAGGCGTAGTGGGTTTCCATATACACAAGCCTCTTTTCTTAGGAAAAGGGGCTTTTTTATATTGAGTAGTACTCAGCTATGACTGAACCAATGAGTATTGTACATTTTTTCACAAAAAGAGATAAATGAAAAAGGGGAGAAACATGATGAAAGGTCTAATTAACAAAGGTTCCGTCTATTTATTCGCAATATTCTTTTTAATAGGAAGTGTGCTAAGCGGTTGTGGTGTAACTTCTACATCAAAAGCCGATAACGTGTCAGCATCAAGTAGTGAAACTGCTGGGGATCAACCTACGACAGTTAAGAAAAAGCGAATTGCGCTGGTGGTGCAATTTAATATTGGTTCGTTTTCATCTCAATATATTGCAGGCGTGAAGGAAGAGGTAGAGAAGCTGGGAGGAGAACTGACAGTTTTAAGCGGGGATAATGACCTTGCCAAAATGGCTTCACATGTGGACGCGGCTGTTACCCAACAATTTGATGGCATTTTGCTGGATCATGGACGTGCAGATAGCTTAGCACCAGGTGTTCAAAAGGCCTTGGCTCAAAAGACTCCAATTGTAGCTTTTGATACAGGATTAGATATTCCGGGAGTAACAGTAGTAGAGCAAGATGATATCAAATTGGCTGAACAAACACTAAACAAAATGGCACAAGACACAGGTGGCAAAGGAAATATTGTGAAGATATGGGTAGCTGGTTTTACTCCAATGGAACGTCGTCAAATCGCTTATAAGGCATTTATGGACAAAAATCCAGGCTTTAACGAAATTGCTGCATTCGGATCAGCTTCTGCTAACACGGCTCTTGATACGCAAGCGCAAATGGAAGCGATTCTGAAGCAGTATCCAAACAAAGGAGATATCACAGCAGTTTGGACTGCTTGGAATGAATTTGCTAAAGGTGCGACACGCGCGATACAGCAGGCTGGACGCAATGAAATTAAGGTATACGGCATAGATATGAGCGATGAGGATTTGCAAATGCTCCAAGACCAAAATTCACCATGGATTGCCACGGCAGCCGTAGACCCTTCTGATATTGGACGGGTACAGGCACGATACTTATTTAAGAAGCTGAAGGGAGAGCAGGTACCAGATAAGGCAAGCTTAAATCCTGTGCTAATCACACGTGAACAATTGCCTAAGGAGCCTGTGAAAATGGCAGATTTGAACAAGTACGTGAAGGAATGGGGCACGAGTACACAGGGTCAATAGGAAAGGTAGCGGTGAATGGGGTTTGGCATAGAGGTTGCCAGACCCCTTGTAAAATCCGCCCATAAAAGGGGAGAGGCACGTTGACAGCATTAGAGATGAAGGGGATCAAAAAAGCATTTCGCTCTGTCCCAGCTTTACGCGGCGTGGATTTTACTGTGAGACCTGGTGAAGTTCATGCTTTGCTTGGGGCAAATGGGGCGGGCAAGAGTACATTGATGAAAATCATGACAGGTGCTTATGCATTAGATGCTGGCCAAATTTTCATAGATGGAAAAGAAGTTAGTCTGACCGAGCCGCAGGACGCCAAGGCGCATGGTATCCAATGTGTCTATCAGGAAGTGGATACAGCACTTATTGGATATGGAAGCGTAGCAGAGAATATTCTGCTGGAGGGCTTTGTAGAGAGGGGACGATCTCCTTTTATTAACTGGCGAAGCTTGGAGGAAACAGCAGCCCAAGCACTCAAGCGGCTAGGACTCGATATACCTGTGCAAAAAAAGGTCGAGGAACTAACTTTATCCGAAAAGCAGTTGGTGCTTTTAGCTAAGGCGATTGCTCAAAAGGCTAAGATTATTATTTTAGATGAACCAACTGCTCCTTTAAGTCAAGCAGAAACGGTGCAGTTGTTCCAGATCATCAAACAATTGCGGGCACAGGGGATTGGAATCGTATTTATCTCTCATAGAATGCCAGAGGTCTTTAAGATTAGTAATCGAATTACGGTTTTACGAGACGGCGAGCTAGTCTTGTGCAAGCAGGCAAAAGAGACCAATCCGCATGAGGTTATTACCAGTATGCTAGGAAAAGCATTGTCTCAGGAATATCCCAAAGAGCAGGTCAAAATAGGAGAGCGGTTGCTTACGTGTAAAAATGTAGTGGCTGGATCACAAGTACGCAACCTTTCCTTTACGGTTCATGAAGGTGAAATTGTAGGGATTGCGGGTCTTGTGGGGGCAGGAAAGTCGGAATTAGCTCGGGTTCTATTTGGAGCTGACCCACTGACCTCAGGAGAAGTGTACAAAAGAGGGAAAAAGCTGAAATGTACATCGCCAAAAGTAGCTGTTGATGAGGGGATTGCCTTGATTCCCGAGGAGCGTAGGCGAGAAGGCATCATGGCAGAAGAATCCGTAGCTGTTAATTTAACAATGACTACCCTTCATAACTATAGTCGATTCGGTTTCTTGCGCTCGCTGTTAGTAAATGAAGCTGTAAAAGGGCTGATTCAAGCATTACAGATCAAAGTAGCTAACCCGCAGTTGCCTATTGGCTCATTAAGTGGAGGAAATCAACAAAAAGTAGTGATTGGGAAATGGCTGGCGACGGAAGCCGATATCTTTATTCTCGATGAGCCGACGAAGGGTGTTGACGTAGGAGCGAAATCAGAAATCTATAGAATCATCGGCAATTTGGCCAAAAATGGAAAGGGAATTGTGTATCTTTCTTGTGAGTTCGAGGAGCTTGTAGGGATTGCAGATCGCATTTTGGTCATGTACGACGGGTCCTTCGTTAAAGAACTAAGCCGATCACAAGCAACAGTGGAAACCATCATGTATTACGCGAGCGGAGGACAGTAGTATGGTACAAGGAACAGCTAAAGATAAGCTTTTACATCTTCTATTTCGATATGGAACATTAGGTTTTATTGCGATTATCATCGTTTTGTTTAGCATTGTAAATGAGTATTTTTTCACGTTTAACAATATTACTGGTATTTTACAGTCCATTTCTATCGTTACGCTTGTTGCTATTGGAGTTACGTTTACTCTTATTGTCAATGGCTTTGACATGTCAGTAGGATCAATCGTCTCACTAGCTTCTGTCGTGTCAGCCTCTATCATGGTCTGGTTTGAACAAAGCGTGTGGTTAGCCGTTTTGGTACCGATAGTTATAGGAGGTTTGATTGGATTATGTAATGCTTTTCTGGTAGTAAAAGTGAGGATTCCTGATTTGCTGGCTACCTTAGCGGCTCTCTACATTGTGAAAGGAATTCATCTGGTATATACAAAGGGGTATTCCATTACTTCTAACATGGTCATGCCAGATCAGACAACAGCTCCAGGAGTCATATCTCCAACCTTTTTGAAAATTGGCCAAGGAACGATAGCCAACATTCCCATCTCAGTGATTATCATGCTAGTAGCTGTTGTCTTGGTGTATATTTTTCTGCATTATACGCGTTTTGGCCGCTTACTCTATGCAGTTGGTGGCAATCAGGAAGCGGCTCGTCTATCAGGAATTCCAGTTGATCGCTATCGGGTGTTAGCTTATTTGTTATCAGGACTCTTTTGTGGCTTGGCAGGTGTTCTAATGACAGCACGTATCGGGACTGGGCAGGTAGATGGAGGTGCCCCTTTGTTAATGGATGCGGTTGCGGCAGCATTTGTTGGCTATTCTGTGTTAGGAGCTGGCAAACCAAATGTCGGAGGGACCTTTGTAGGTGCTGTACTGATCGGTGTACTCCTGAATGCTTTGACCATGCTGAATTTGCCTTACTATGCACATGATATTGTAAAGGGCACTGTACTTATTTTTGCATTATCAGCAACGTACTATCAGATGAGACGTCGTTTTAGATAAGGTTTGAATGGGCGAACCCAGATAATTTTGGTATACTACGTTTATTATTTTAACGTGTAATTTACTGAAGTATTCCATAATTCCAATAACTGGAGGTTCCTCATGAATATTACTGACATAGAAATCAGACGTCAATTTGTGCCGCTGATTAAACCTTTTAAAACAGCCTTGAGAACGGTAATTACTTCAGAATCGATTATTGTAAAGGTGTCGACCGATACTGGATGTCATGGATTTGGAGAAGCCCCAGCAACTGTGGTGATCACTGGTGATAGTCTTGATAGCATTGAGGGGGCTATCCTGCATGTCATCCGGCCACAATTAGTCGGAAAATCTTTGTCTAACTATGAAGATATTTTTCAAACGCTCCATAGCTGTATGGTAGGCAATTATAGTGCAAAAGCAGCAGTTGATATGGCTATATATGATTTAATAGCACAAAAAGCCAAAATGCCGTTGTATCAGTTTTTAGGAGGATTCCGAAACAGTATGGAGACGGATTATACGGTTAGTGTGAACTCCCCTCAAGAGATGGGAGAGGACGCCGTTTCCTATTTGCAGGCTGGATTTCATACGCTAAAAATTAAGGTAGGCAAAGATGACATTGAACATGATATCCTTCGTATTCAGGAAATTCGCAACCGTGTAGGCAATCAGGTCAAAATTAGACTGGATGCTAATCAGGGCTGGGGGGTCAAGGAAGCGATTCGCTCGATACGCAAGATGGAAGAGATGGGATTGGCTATAGAATTGGTGGAACAGCCAGTTAAAGCACATGATATTGAAGGTCTAAAGCTGGTAACAGATCATGTGGATACACCGATCATGGCTGATGAAAGTGTATTTAGTCCCAAGGACGCGTATGCTGTATTAACCACACGCGCTGCTGATCTTATCAATATTAAATTAATGAAAGCAGGCGGAATCTATAAAGCTCAACAAATTAATCAATTGGCAGAGTTATGTGGCGTAGAATGTATGGTGGGGAGCATGATTGAGACTCGTTTGGGTATCACGGCAGCCGCTCATTTTGCCGCAAGTAAGAAAAATATTACTCGCTTTGACTTCGATGCTCCATTAATGCTACAGCATGATACGGTGAAAGGTGGGGTCGTGTATGAGGGGCGTTGCATGAAGCTAACAGATGCCCCCGGACTAGGTATAACTGATGTGCTGGAGGTAGAACACACATGATTACATATGAACAGCAGTATGTTGTTAGTGTAAATGTAGCAACCCTTTGGACGTCTCCAGAATCACCACGCGAGTTAGATCTGCCTGCCCTACAAAATCCGGCACAGCTCTCTGAGTGGTTGCGTGTTCTTGGCTATCACGAACGGCTGGAGCTTTGTGAGGCAAACAAGACACAGACGCAGGTTTTGTTTGGAACGATTGTTCATGTAGAGGAAGAGGCTGGGGATTGGGTAAAAGTCCTTGTCAGTGACCAGCCTACTCTAAAAAATAAGAAGGGTTATCCAGGCTGGATGCCTCGTGCCCAATTGGCTCTGGTGAATTGGCCCATTTCCACCCCGGAAGAGCTAATTGCCGTCGTACAAGTCAATAAGGCGTGCTTGTATGTTGAAAAGGAAGGGCCCGTTACCGGGGAAGCTAAGCTTCCTTCTAAAGCAATTGAGCTTGAATTGAGCTACCTAACTGAATTGCCTGTCGTTGAACAAGAAGAGATGTGGGTTCGGGTACAGACCCCCATCGGGGAGCGGTGGCTACAAAAGGCAGATGTGTCTATCCGTACACGTGGCGAGAAGAGCGATGTTTCAGGGGAGCTGATTGTGCACGCTGGTAGGCAGTTTCTTGGACTGCCCTATCTGTGGGCTGGGACTTCTTCGTTCGGCTATGATTGTTCAGGGTTTGCCTATTCCATGCATAAAGCATTTGGCAAAATAATTCCTCGAGATGCCTCCAATCAGGCTACATTTGGGCAAGAGATACCGTTAGATAAGGTACAACCAGGAGACTTATTGTTTTTTGCCTATGAACAAGGGAAGGGTGCTGTTCATCACGTGGCCATCTCGCTGGGAGGTACACGGATGCTTCACGCTCCTAAGACAGGACGTTGTGTAGAAGAGCTAGAAATTACTGGACATCCCGAATACGAGCCGGAACTATGTATTGCTCGGCGCTACTGGCATTTAACAAGCCCTGTTTTTATTCACGACGATAAATAAAAAGAATAGACAGTCCGTTATGCCGCCAGATAGTGGTATTTACGTGGCTGTCTTTTTGCTGTGTGGCTATAATCTAGAAGCTTTCCCAATATATCGGGCGATTTGATTGCTTATTAAAAAAGAGCAGAGCAAAAAACTGCTCTTCAGAAAGCAGTAGTTTAGGGGAATGTCTCGTGGGATGAAAAAATGATCCAATTGTACATTCCTGATGAGTATCCATAATAGCTTCAAAAAGAAATCCTACTCCCCAAAAAGAAGATCGTGAAGCGTAGATGGTGTGTGCTTTACGAGCTTCTTTTTTGACCCAACAAAAAGAAACCGCCTCCAATGGCTACAATAATAATACAAATTAGGAGTGTGAACATGTTGGAACCTCCCTCTAAAAGTAAAAATCTTGAAAGAAAACAAGTGAAATTTTTGTGTCTTTCTTAAGAATAACACAATTTTAACACATTTTTGTAACAATGTGTTCATTAGTTTGCCCTAAAAGGTGAAAATCTCTTCTTTAAGAAAATCTACATTTGTAAAATGGATACTTAGTAAAGCGTTTGCCGACTAACAGAAGCTCATTCTTCTCATAAAGAAACAAAAACTTGGAACAAGAAGAGAAGACTCTCCATGTTTCCAAGTTTTTTATATACAAAAAGGTATTCATATCGCTTATAAGTGGATGAATTGTTATAAAAGTCAGTTTGTTTTTCGCTGGAATAGCTTCTTAACAAAGCAGACGACTACTGGCTTGTAAACGACAAATCTGTTATTCCATGACAAGTGATCGTTCTCGTAAGCTTTGTTTTAGCACCTTTCCTAAGCTATTCTTCGGTAGAGCATCAGTGAATCTAATTTGAGGGATCTTATAAAGAGCGAGTCTTTGTTTACAATATTCGATAACGTTTTCCTCCGAAAGGCTACTTCCGACTTCCTTCACAATATAGGCGCGTGGGATTTCACCTAACATTTCATCAGGAGCAGCGACTACTGCTGCTTCTAGAACCTGTGGTATTTGCATGATGACATCTTCTACCTGATCGGGATAGACATTTCTTCCACCAGATACAATAACATCCTTATATCTACCCATAATATACAAAAAACCATCCTCATCAAATTTACCGCTATCACCAGTATGTAGCCAGCCTTCTCTCAGCACCTGATTAGTGGCTTCAGGATTATTCCAATAGCCTTTAAATACATAAGGGCTTTTCACTACAATCTCCCCAACTTCTCCAATAGGCAACTCCTCGCCTGTTTGGGGATGGATAATTTTACATACAACTTTTGGCAGGAGCTTTCCGGCAGATTCGGTTTTTTCCAGCCCCATTTCAGGAGTATAGAAGCTAACTCCGATTGCTTCCGTGCATCCATAAGTGACTGACATTGTAATTCCTAATTCGTGATAGTGCTTAATTAAGGTAGAAGGAACCTTTGTGCCTCCTGTGCTGACAGTTTTTAGTGATGTTGTTTTTCTTTGGCTTTTTTTAAATTCTTGTAGCATATAGGTAAAAATATAAGGGAAAGCAATCATCATCGTAATGTTTTCTTGATCAATCATCTCCCAAATTTTTATGGGATCGTAATCATGCAAAAAGACCAGCGTATTTCCAGCAACGATACTATATAGCATGTTATTAATCGAACTTAGATGGTAGAGATGATGGACGGCAAGAAAACGTTCATTTTGATGAGCATGGGGATAAGAAAGCATTTCATTAAATGATTCAGAGAAAGTACGATGGATGAGCTCGCAAGCTTTTGGATTGCCAGTGGTTCCTGAAGTAAAGCAGTAAAATGCTGTATCGTTTTCATTTACGGTTACAGAAGGGGGCGAAGAAGGATAGTTGCCACTAAAGATTTCTTCAAAAGCTGTTGAGGTATCCATTCCTATGCCTATTAATATCGAAGTGGGGAGTAGATCATTTTTGGGAAGTGCGTTTGCAAATTCCTGGTCATAGAAAAGTATTTTCGGCTTAGATGTATTGAGGATGCCTTCCAATTCATAAGAGGAGTAGGTAAGATTTAAGGGGACAACGATTGCTCCTATGCATAATGCTGCCATCATGATGGTCGGAAAAGGGTGATTGTTTTTACACATGATGGCTACCCGATCACCTTTTTGTATACCGTTTTCCAATAAATAATGTGCCAATTGATTGACTCTTTCGTTATACATTTGAAATGAATAGCGAGTGGACCCACCAACAAGAGCTTCCAAATCAGGTGTTTTTTCAGCACGAATTTTTAACATTGTGTGTAAGGTATTCATCAGATAACCTCATTTCCAAGTTATTTTTTTGCCGTAATGTAAGAACAGTTTTGAAATAGATTACTTTTGTTTACGTATCAAATTGTATTTGAAACGTTTGTCTATTATGTATAATTTTACCTTATACAAGCGGACTTGTACAGATTATGTCGCTGCTTTTTGGACTGAAAATACTTTATAAATAAATGATTTTTGAGATCGTTTTCGTATTTCGTGTTCAACAATTCCCGATTGCTTTTGTTTTCATTGTGTAAATTTCCATTTCACTGGTGAGTCATGCTGAGATTTGCATTTATTGGACGTTATGCTTTAGTTATAAAGTAACTACGTATGGAAAAGGCCTCAACAAAGGTTTACATAACTAAGATGTTTGTAATGAAAGATTATCAGCGTTTGGATCGCTGTGAACTATTTTCATAGATTTGCTATCCGAATATTGTGCTTCTTTTGCTCTTTTTACATGGTTCCCTCTATAATAGAGGCGGAGGTGTGAGTAGCATGTTAATTTCAGCGACAACCAAACTCTACTATCAAAATCCTTATTGGCGGGAATGTACAGCCACCGTCTTACACCAAGTCACCGATGAATTTCAGAAAAACTGGGTTGCGTTTGATCAAACCATCTTTTATCCAACAGGTGGGGGTCAGCCACACGATACAGGATACATAGGGCAGCATAAGGTACTAGATGTAGAAGATAGAGAGGGCGTGGTCTGGCATCAAATAGAAAACCCACTCCATTCAGACCAAAAACAGATTCAGATGAGCATTGATTGGGATCGACGCTTCGATCATATGCAGCAGCATGCAGGACAACATATTTTGTCCGCAGCCTTTGCTGAGGAGTATCGTGCCTCTACCATCGGCTTTCATTTAGGACAAGAAACCTGTACCATCGATTTGGATATAAAAGAATTAACCGAAGAGATGGCAAAAGAAGTGGAAGCCTATGCGAATCAGATCGTGTTTGAGAATCGTGATATCATCGCACGTTTTGTACATGAGGAAGAGCTGGAGAAATATCCGTTACGTAAAAAACCTACTGTTGAAGAAGATATTCGTTTAGTGATTATTCCTGACTTTGACTACAATCCTTGTGGAGGGACGCATCCTAATCGCACTGGTGAAGTAGGACCAATCCTTATTTTGCAGTGGGAAAAGCATAAGGGGCATATTCGCTTAGAGTTTACAGTAGGAAAACGAACAGTAGAGCGATTGCATGATAAGCATGCCCTGTTAAGACAGGTTAGCCGTCTTCTACAAACAAATGAAGCTGGGTTGCAGGAGGCCCTCTTACGATTACATACGGAGCAAAAAGAACTAGCTGACGAGCTGTTGCAAGTAAAAGAAGCGTTGTTCTCCCATGAGAAGGACATGCTGATTCGTCAAGCAGAACAACTAGCTGACAGAATGTTGATTACGCAACGGTATGAAGAGCGGCCCTTATCTGAGCTACAAAAAATAGCACAGCTTATAACTGGGCAGGAAGCGAATGCCATTGTTCTTTTGATCACAGGTGGTACGAAACAGCAATTTGTCTGTGCTTGTGGAAAAGAGGCAGATGTTGAGATGAACACGTGGGTAAAGCGTATTCTACCACGAGTCGAAGGAAAGGGTGGGGGGAACGCATTGATTGCCCAAGGTGGTGCAGCTTCTACTTATAACCCAGATCAAATTCATACCTATGCACGAGAAGAATTGCAGATTTTGCTAGAAAAATAGGTTATTGAACGCTTTCATAAAAAGCTATACAATAGAAAGTAGTTTTCGATGAAGAAGGTGTAAATTTATGTCAGATGAACAAGCTCCAAAAAAAATTAGTCTAGCTGAAGCGATGAAACAACGACTAGCTCAGAAAAAACAACAGGCAAGTGACAAGGATTTTCAAAAAGGAAATCAATCAACTAAAGTACTAAAGACGCAAAACAACAAGAAGCCTAACAATCAACGTAGAAGAACAGGCGGCTCATAGGAGTTCTAACAATTAAAGCTTGGCATGAGCGAATGGAGAAACGCGGAATGTTTCTTGTTCGCTCTTTTACTTTTGAAGGTAAAGCGTATGGCAAACGTAGATTTCATTTGTATACAGTAGCACCATGTTTTTCTTCGATAAGCAGGTATTGCCGAACCGTTTTTCCATTTAACTATTGTTGAATGTTGTCTAATAAGGTAATATTACAATAATGTAAATGGCATATGGATTAGTTATCAATGACATAAAACAATATAAAGACAGGGGTCTAGTGATTATGAGTCTTTTTCTCTCTGTTCTAGGAACAGTTTTTATGGATGTGAAAGGATTTCCGTTTCAAGCATATGAGGCCAAAAACCGGAATCTAGGGAATGTCCAATTTGTTCATGGCGGAGTAGGACGTAACATTGCTGAAAATCTTGGGAGAGCGGGCTGTCCAACCGCTTTTGTATCGGTACTAGAGACCACCGGTATGGGGCCAGACGTTGAGAATCGTTTGAAAGCAGCAAATGTAAGTACGGATTATTCTCATTATACCAAGCACGGTGGAATGGGAATGTGGATGGTTATTTTGGATGAGACTGGAGAATTACAAGGCTCTATCTCTCAAATGCCAGATTTAAAACAGATGGAACAATTGATCAAGGATAGAGGAGAAGAGATTGTTCAAGCCTCCTCACATATTATTACGGAGTTGGACTTAAATCACGAGATCATTTCTCATATCACGAGCTTAGCCAAAAAGCATAACAAACCAATCTATGGTTTGCCAGCTAATATGGAAATCGTGCTTGAGCATCCAGAGCTACTACATGAGTTTGATTGTTTTGTTTGTAATAATTATGAAGCGGACAAAATTTTTGGTATTGATTTTACCAATATGGAAATTGCGGGTCAATTAGCAGTACTTACTGACTACATGAAGCATTCTGGATTACAGCAAATGGTTATTACATTGGGTGAGAAAGGCTCTGTATTCTATGACAAGAAGACGGGAGCTAAAGGGCATCAGCCTGTATTCCCTGTGAATCTAGTTGATTGCAGCGGTGCTGGGGATGCTTACTTCTCTGGTATTGTCATGGGGCTATCCACTGGTTTAACTCTTCAAGAGGCGGTTATATGCGGTACCAGAGTAGCAGGATGGACAATTGAGTCAACAGAAAGCATCTGCCCTGACTTAATGGAGAAAATTGAACAAAATCAAGAGATGCATGACTTACTTTTTCGGCATAAATTAGTAGGTCAGGCGTAGGGATAAGGAACTAACCCTTGTGGTTAGTTCTTTTTTTATAGCATCATTTTTTCATAGCTCGTCACTAGGTAAGAGCATTATTTACGATATAATCCATTTGTCGTATTTCCTTCCTAACCATTAGGCATACTGATTAGCAAAAAGGCGATGCCGTGGACAGCGCTAGGAGGCAGGTAAAAGCAATGATTGGTTATCAAGTAAGCTGGGAGGATGGGGGTCAAATTAAAAAAATACTTGATGATTTCTCCATTCCTTATCGTGTAAAAAACCAGGTAGATCAGCTCATTTTTTTATTTCCTCAGTTACCTTTTGGAAAAGATGTGTTTATTCGTGAAGTATTTTCGCTATATGCCAGTACGCTTTCTTCCCAAAATGAGCGTGGCTAGCTTTATATTTAATGTTAGCAGGGTTGGGCTTCAGCATAGTGTTGCTGGTTCCTCAACCCTTTTTATATAGGAGTAACATAATCGTAAAAAAGCAGCGGAAAGATTTAATGTAGAAAAAATCCAAAAAAATGAATGAAATTTATCTTTTAAAAGTTTAGTAATACTAAAAAATAGGAACTTATTTTTGATTATATATACGCATTACATATGGATTTGAGCATTTTTAAAATATTTTTTTTCAAATTAAGTGAAACTATTTGGCATGTCTTGAGTCTAAACATAGAAGGGAAAGTTATCCAAAAAAACACAAAGGGTAGCAAATGCTTGCCTGATAAAGACCTTTTAAGGGGACAGGCCTTGTATAGGAACTGAAAGGAGCTACAACATGAAAAAAACAAGTTCGATCCTGTCATTGGTGGTGCTCATGTCAACGGCCATCACACCGAGTGCTTTGGCAA
The DNA here is from genome assembly GCF_000219535.2 of Brevibacillus laterosporus LMG 15441. Classification (NCBI taxonomy): domain Bacteria; kingdom Bacillati; phylum Bacillota; class Bacilli; order Caryophanales; family Paenibacillaceae; genus Brevibacillus; species Brevibacillus laterosporus. The sequence goes on along the minus strand of NZ_CP007806.1, from coordinate 3,136,304 downwards.
GCCAGCTAAAAGCCCCTGTGCTTGTGGCTAGTAACAAAGATGCATACCGATCCATGGATCAAATGAATCAAGGAACGTATCTCACCGAGAAAATTATGGTGAAGGATACGGCAAAGAAAACAATTGAATTGGAACGGTCGGGGTTCCTTACGTTAGCAAACGAGGCACAAGTTTATCAATTATCTGGCGATTCGCTTGTTCCAAAATCTTTGGCAGATGTGCGTGTCGGTGCGGAAAATGTCAGAGTTTATGTAAATGGACAAAATCAAGTCAATATGTTGGTCCTAGAGGGAGAAACACGTGCCGATCGGATGCGCATAGGATTGTACAATACAGGCTTTGGTTCACTTGATCACACTACGTTCCAAGCAAAGTCAGCGGAGGGCTTGTACCTTATTGATAAAAGAACGAATCAGCAGTTTGAGGTTGCACCTAATCAAGTTGTAAACATTACGAATCAAGGAAACAGTTTAACTGTTAGTGTTAATAATCAAACGCTCGTTTCTATGTCGGAACGTCTTTATGTAGTACCTGCTGATAATAAAGATGGACTGACTGAGGTGCTAAGTCTCAAGCGAGCACAAGGAACACCTAAATATCGAGGTGTGCTGGAAGTTAAACCATCTGTGTCCTTCGGTAAGCTATCTATCATCAATGAATTGTCGCTTGAGCAATATTTGCTTCAAGTCGTACCGAGCGAGATGCCAGCATCCTTCGGGGATGAAGCATTAAAAGCACAGGCAATCGCAGCCCGTACATATGCACTAAGCGACTACTACAGTAATCGTTATGCGGCAAAAGGCTTTCATGTAGATGATAGTACGATGAGCCAGGTTTACAACAATACTCTAGAAAATGCGAAAGTGACGAGAGCAGTAGAGGCAACAGCAGGTCTCATCATGAAGTATCGGGATGAGCTAGTTGATGCACGCTACTTTTCATCATCTGCTGGAGTGGTGGCAGGTCGTCATGAAATTTGGCCTGATCCGATTACACAACAATTTCCAGGAAGCGGTGTACCCTATTTGATTCCACAGAGCTTTGTTATGGAATCTCAAAAGAAACAAGGATTTTTGCCAGTAGCCATTTCAAGTGAGGAAGATATGCTTTCGTTTGTCAAAGATTTATCAATCGTGAGCGTAGATTCCCAATCTCCATTTTTCCGCTGGAAGGTTGAGTTATCGAAAGGGGAGCTACAAAATACGATTAATAAAAATCTAGCTGCTCGTGCTGCCGCTGATCCAAATGGAGTATTTATCAGTAATGGCGATGGGAATTTCGTGAAGGGAGCCATTCCTTCTAGCGGTGTAGGTGACCTATATAATCTTTATGTGAGCAAACGTGGTGAGAATGGAAACATTCAGGAGCTTATTTTGGAAGGAAGTAATGGTACCTTTAAGGTAGTGAAGGATTACAATGTACGTTATTTACTCCGTCCTTCTAAGACCTATACCGGTGGTGGAGATGTCATTCTTCATCGAACCGCGGGTGATTCCTCTCACTATGACGCTAAACTAGCAATGAAGAACTACAGCCTGTTACCATCCGGCTTTGTTGCCTTTGAAGTAAGTCGTAATGAGCAAGGCAATCTTCAAAATGTCATCATTTATGGCGGCGGAAATGGTCATGGCGTGGGGATGAGTCAATATGGTGCCTCGACACTTGATAAGCTGGGGCTGCCTGTGGAGCAAATTCTCCAAACCTTCTACCCTAACCACCAATTGGTAAATTTATATCAATCTTAGAATGTTAAACTTTGTTGAACTCTTATGTAAAATGATTCCTAACCATACAAAGATGGCCGTTTGGTCATCTTTTGTTATAGTCTTGATTGCTTGAAATATTAGATTCTCTTTAGTAACTTCCGTCGCAGACAAACATATTTCTTTATAGGATAGGTGCTACTTTAGCAGGTTTATGGTAAGATATTTTGGTCGGAAATGCCTCATACTAGGTAGACCGGCCGATAATAGATTAAAAGAGAGGCTTACAAAAAATGAATTGGAAACAATATTCTCTGATAACGTCTCTGTTACTCCTATCTAAATTTTTTTGGTTTAGAATTTTTATCTACGATGACCGCAACCCTTTTCACTTGCTTTGGGCTGAAACAAGCTCTGTTTTGCTAATCGTCGTAATCTTTACCTTGCTTTTTTATAAGCGAAAAACACTGATGTATACGATTGCTAACTTTTTACTGTCTAGCTTTATGCTTGCGATCGTTGTGTATTATTCCTACTATGGAAAAATCATGACCTACCAAGCATTCATGCAAATCGGACAGGTAAAGGACGTTTCTTCTAGTGTATTTACATTAATTAAACCACAGTATTTTGTGCTTTATCTGGATCTAGTTATTTTCTTACTCTGGTATCGCTCCGTGAAAAAGAAAAAACAAGATGCGGTTCAAGCACAGGTGGACATGACTTTGGTCAAGCGTTTAATTTTGACAGCTTGTTCTGTGGTGGTTCTGTTCTCTTTTGAAGGTGTAAAAGCAGAGCGAACAGCCGGCATTCAAAACGAAACAAAAAAAGCCCAGCAACAAGGCTTAATTACCTTTCAAGTGAATAGCTTCTTGAAAGATCAGAAGGTTCCAGTGTGGAATGAGGAATATATAGCACGTATTAAGGAACTAAAGGCTGAACGTGAAAAACAGCAGCCTAAGCAATTATTTGGAGCGGCAAAAGGCAAAAACGTGATGGTTATTCAGATGGAGGCCTTCCAAAACTTTTTGCTTCATAAAAAAATAAACGGTGTTGAAATCACGCCAAATCTTAATGCCTTGATTAAGGAAAGCTATTATTTCCCACACTTTTTCCAACAGGTGGGGCAAGGAAACACCTCGGATGCTGAATTTATTAGCAACACCTCAATTTATCCAGTAGGAACTTCACCGATGTCTGTTTCTTTTGGAGAAAGAGAGATTCCAAGCTTGCCTCGAATGTTAAAGGAACAAGGCTATGCGAGTATGACCTTTCACGTAAATAAGGTAGATTTTTGGAATCGAGATGTAATGTATCCAGGACTGGGCTTTGATAAATATTATGATACCGATTTCTTTGGATATGACGATATTGTTGGACTTGGACCATCTGACGAAATTTTATTCAATAAAACCTTAGGGGTATTGGAGGAGTATCAAAAGCAGAACCGACCGTTCTATTCTCAGATCATTACCTTGTCGGGACATCACCCTTTTGTTATTCCGCAAGAGAAGAATACACTAGCACTACCACCAGCTTGGGAAGGGACAAATGTAGGTAATTACATGCAGGCCCAGCATTACGTAGATAAGCAGCTAGGAGCTTTATTTGCGAAAATGAAGCAAAATGGACTCTGGGATAATACAGTTATTGTTCTGTATGGTGATCACTATGGCATTACACAAGATGATCAGGGTAAAGATGGGAAACCGATTATTGAGAGCCTGACAGGACATGCTTACGACAAAGTGGATGCGTTCACGGTTCCACTGATTGTTAAGGTTCCAGGCAATGAGACTGGCAAGACGATGGAAAATATGGGTGGTCAAGTCGATATTATGCCAACTATCGCCAATTTAGTTGGGCTTGATCTTTCAAACACGACATATTTTGGTCAAGACTTGCTCAATACGACCCATAATGTACTGGGCGAACGCTTCTATATGCCAAGTGGTTCCTTTATTAATGATGACATCTTGTTTATTCCTGGTCAGAGTCTGGAAGACGGTTCTGCTACGAATATCAAGACACATGAAGCTGTTGTGGATCTGGAACCGTACAGAAAAATGTATGAAGAGACTCTAGAGCTTCTGTCTATATCTGATGCTTATGTGAATCAATTACCAATGAGAGATTAATCAAGGATTAGCACTCTGAAGGGCCGTTTTTAAAACGGCTCTTTTTGCTATATATGCGGAACAAATAAGGACAGGCTTGCTTTTTTTCGTGTATAATAATGGATATTACACAGATGAAAAGAGGGTTATAATGCGCATTCAATTTCATGGACACTCTTGTGTACAATTAACTCATGGTCAGCATTCCATCATTATTGATCCATTCTTGACAGGAAACCCTATTACAACAAGTAAGCCAGAAGATATAAAAGTAGACTACATTTTGTTAACGCATGGACATGGTGATCATATTGGTGATGCGGTACAGATTGCGAAACAAAATGATGCTACGATTTATTGTATGGTAGAACTGGCCCAATACCTGAACTGGAAAGGTGCTAAAACGGTGGGTTTTAACATTGGAGGAAAAGTTCAGCTACCATTCGGCTATGTAAAAATGACACAAGCATTTCACAGTACAGGCATTGTATTTAATGATGAACAACAGATTATTTATACAGGAATGCCTGCTGGACTGATCATCCAAATGGGAGGTAAAACCCTTTACCATGCAGGAGATACAGGGCTTTTTGGCGATATGAAACTAATTGGTGAGCTACATCAACCAGATATTTCCTTCTTGCCAATAGGTGACCATTTTACAATGGGACCAGAAGATGCTTTACTGGCCGCAGAATGGACTAGAGCGAAAACAGTCGTGCCAATTCACTTTGATACGTTCCCGCCAATTAAACAGGATGGACATGCTTTTGTTAAGGAGTTAGCCAAAAAAGGCATACAGGGCAAAGTAATGCAGCCGGGAGAAAGCTGGGAGATATAATGAATGACCAACAGATAGAAAGTGTTGTTAACCAACTATCCACCCGTCAGCGTGGCATTTTAGGCCAGGAGGAATCACGTAGAACAGCCGTACTTGTTCCATTGATCCGTGATGAACATGGAGAGTGGTCTGTTTTATTTGAGAAGCGTGCTTCCACGTTAAGAAGTCAGGCAGGTGAAATTTGTTTTCCAGGTGGACATATAGAGCAAAGCGATCACAATGAATGGGAAGCAGCTAGACGAGAAACGTCAGAAGAATTGGGGCTTGATCCTGATAAGATCATGTATGCAGGAGATTTAGATATTTTAGTCTTGTCCTCAAGCTTACTAATTTATCCTTATGTTGGGTTTATACATAGGAAAATCTCTGAACTAGCTCCTAACCCAGATGAAGTGGAAGAAGTTTTTACGGTTTCGTTACGAACGCTTTTGGACACGATACCTGATCGCTTTGACATTGATCTACGCTTTGAGCCAGGGGAGGATTTCCCGTATCATCTCATTGCCAATGGGCGAGATTATAAGTGGAAACATGGAAAGCTCCCTGAATATTTTTATGAAGCAGATGGCCGGATTATCTGGGGATTAACTGCACGAATTCTACTGCATTTTTTACAATTTTTTCGCAGGTAATCTGCGCAATAAGGACAAATGAAACAGAGTGGAAAACCAAGGAAGACATGGTATAAGGGGACAGTGTCCTATAATACCATGTCTACTTTGGTTTGTTATGTCAGAAAAGTAAGAAAAATAATTATAAGATGAATCAGTAGCGTAAGAAATGGCTTGTATGTTATCAATTTATGGTTCTAGTTTTCCCTTTTTTTGCTTATTTAAGGGTAAGGGTACCTCTCTTTTGGATGGTCGTCGTTTTTTTCTGCACATGCATGGTAGCGCTTGGCTTTGTTTACTCTATAAAGAAGAAGGAGGAAAGCAATGAAGGGAAAAAACAGTCTTACGCTACGCTGTGTGCTTACAGTGGTGCTTCTCATGCAGTTGGTATTCACACCTGTCACCGCATTGGCAAGCAAAATGGAAGCAAGCATGGTTGGCCGTCAGATAGATTCGTTGCTTGAAAAGCTTTCGCATGAGGATGTAAGCAAAGGGATGTATGCAGGAATCTCTGTATACAATCTGAATAAGGAAGCCTTCCTATATCAGCATGAGGCAGATAAGAATTTTATTCCAGCATCTAATATGAAACTGTTTATTGCGGCTGCTGCTTTGGAGGAATTAGGTGCTGATTATCAGTTTAAAACCGAAATATATACTGACGGAAAAGTGGAACAAAACGGTGTACTTCAAGGAGATGTAATCATAAAAGGCTACGGTGATCCAACCTTACAAACAACAGATTTTCACCAAATAGCGTCTGAATTGAAACAAAAAGGGATCACAGGGATTCAAGGTAAGGTGTACGTGGATGAAAGTTATTTCGATGATATACGTCTGGGGCCAGCTTGGATGTGGGATGACGAGGTGTATGCGTATAGCGCACAAATCAGTGGATTATCCTTACATAAAAATAGCATGGAACTAGTGATTACGCCTGCAAAAGAGGTCGGTAAACCAGCTACTGTTAGCATAACACCCATAAATGAGTACGTAAAGGTTATTTCGTCTGTCACAACGACCGATAGCAGGGAGACCCAGATCACTGTTGAACGGACGATTGGACATAATCAACTAATCATGAAGGGCAGTATTGGTAGAGATGCCATTCCTTATAAAGAAAACGTTACCATGGAAGACCCTGCACTGTATGTCGGTGAAATGTTTCAGTCTATCCTACAGTCAGAAGGGATCTTATTGGTTGACAAGAAATCGGTTCAAAAAAAGAGCTTAGTCAAAGGAACACCACTAGTGACTCATTACTCTCGGCCTCTATCAGAAATCATACTGGAATTGAATAAAGATAGTGATAATTTTTATGCAGAGATGCTAACCAAGACACTGGGAGCTATAAAAAAAGGGAAAGGTAGCTGGCTTACCGGTACAGAGGCGATTGCTGAGGTGCTACGGGGAGCTAAATTTCCTGGAGCATATGTGCAGGTGGATGGATCAGGATTGTCGCGTCTTAATTTGATCACACCCAATCAAATGATTGCCCTCCTTCGCTATGTGCAAAAGAAGGAGTATCGAGAAGCATTTGAAGCGAGTTTACCTATTGCCGGCATCGATGGTACATTAAAAAGCCGTATGAGAGAGACCAAAGCAGCTCATACCCTAATAGCCAAAACAGGCTCAATGGGCGGAGTAAACAGCTTATCGGGGTATGTTACAGCTGCGAATGGCGATAAGCTAGCTTTCTCCATCATGATTAATGGAATTTATAAATCAAAGGTTGCAACTCAGCTGCAAGATTCGATTGGGACTGTGCTAGCCGAATATCCTATACTACCGGAACTCCCCGCTGAAGTATCAACGAATGCGACATATGAGTTAAGCGCCTTGCTTGACCCGTTGTGGGAAGATCCGGCCCTAGCCAATGTGCATGGCAGTATGATCGTTAGTTCCTTAGACCGAACAGGGTCAAAAGCCACATTGTATGAGCATCAGGCGGATCGTTTGTTAACACCAGGTACAATTAGTAAGGAGCTTACGAGTATAGGGGCTCTTTTGACCTTGGGTGAGAATTATTCTTTTAAAACAGAAGTATTCCTGTCAAAACCTGCTAATGCAAATGGTGTGGTAGAAGGAGATATCATTGTCAAAGGATACGGGGATCCAACCCTACGTGCAGATCATCAAAATGATGAGGAGCAAGGGCCTACATTAGAACAATTAGTTGGTTTTCTACTAGATAAAGGAATTACACAGGTCAATGGCAATATTCTGGTTGATCAGAGCTATTTTGACCATCAGTTAGTAGGTATGGGCTGGCCGTGGGATACGGAGAAGCAACTTGCAAAAATCAGCGCTCTTACAAGTGAAGCTGGAAAAGTAAAGCTTACCTATAAGCCTGGATTAAAAATTGGCGATCCAGTAATCTTTGATATGTGGCCAAAAACCAATTACGTTGTTATCTATCAAAAGGCGTCCACTGTCGGTAAAGGAGCACAGCAAACCTTTCAGTTGAAAAAAGAACGATCTAAAAATATTTTTCATTTTCTTGGAGAATTGCCAATGGGTACCAAGGAGCGAAAGGAGCTTGTTTCGGTAGAGGAACCGGCTCTTTATTCAGGAGTATTATTTCTACAGAAAATGAAGGATGCTGGTATCAAGATATCGCCTACTAGTGAAGTGCTTTTGGGACAAGTGACACGAGAGGCAATTAAGTTAGGTGAAGTACGATCCATGGTACTGCAAGATATCCTGACCCTGCAGAATAAAAATGATGATCACCTGATTGCAGAAATGGTCAATAAAGCGATAGGAGCAAGCAAAGCGGGCAAGGGAACGACTGAGGCAGGGGTAGCAGCTACACAGGAGATTCTAAAAGCCTGGGGGGTAAATACTAGCTACGACATTCTTGATGCTTCAGGTGTGACTCGCTATAATTTATTGTCAGCTCGGCAACTAAACGATGCATTACTTACATTAGCTGGACAAAAGGAATATCCATTATATTATAACTCCCTACCCATCGCTGGTGTGGATGGGACACTGAAAAACAGGTTAAAACGCACAGATGCTCAAGGTAATCTGCGGGCATTGAGTAGCCAATCACAGGGTGTGTCTAGCATAAGCGGCTATATTACTACGAAAAAGAATGAACGTCTAGCTGTAACGATTATTCTCAATGGACATATCCGTTCTCCAGAAAAAATGAGCAAATGGGAGGATAAAGTCTTTGAATTACTAGCTTCTTATCAAGAATAACGAAAGGGCAACGAAGAGTAGCCAAGCTCAGCAATAGAGCTTGGCTTTTCGGCACATGTAAAGTGTTTTTTTCCATTCATTCTTCACAAATGAAGCCACTTCATTTGTATTCATTTTCTTATACAGGCTTTTTCGCAGAAAACGTTCAAACATGTGGGGAAACGAAAGGTCAATATAAAGAAGCCCTAATTCATGAGACTGTAGTGGATTTTGCTGTTGATACGCCTGTAAAAAGGACTCAAAGCGTGAGGGACAAAAGGTTTTATGCTTGCGCATGATCATAAAGTGCATACGGGAAATATCCTTGGAAACAAAATCGTGTCGGATATCTTCCCAGTCGATGAGATAAGGAGTGTTTTTCTGAAACATGGTGTTTCGAGGATGATAATCGCCATGACATAGATAATGCTGTTCATCTGGGTACGATTTCCATTCGTGATAAAAAGAGTTAGCAAGTAGCTTTTGATAGGCCCATTCGGCACGTGAACTAAACCGTTTACAATAACGTATAATCCACTTGATTTTAGGAGAATCAGAACGTAGATGCTTCTTATACCACTGATCGATACGTCTTTTATCCGCTTGATACTCATTTTCCCAGTCTAAGGCCCCCATGGCTCTACAGTCAGCCGGGGGAGAAAATCCTAAGGAACGGTGATGAAACCGACCGATAAGTTTACCGAGCTTTAAAATGTTTTCCAAGGAGGAAACAGTAGGACTTTTTCCTTTAATCCACTCCTGTAAAATGTATCGTTTGTTTTCGAATGTGAAATATGGCTGTCCGTTTACTGTTAGATATTCACGGGGGATCAAAATTTTTTTTTCATGCAGATGCTGTTGAGCTGCACGGATGTAACGCATACGGCTCTCTTGCTCTTCCTTTCCTTTCAGAAGATAGATGCCTTGGTCGGTTATGATTTTACTTACATGCACTGTTGAAATTCTACTTAAATTTTTACTTGAACGTATTGTCAAGCCAAAATGCTTTTTAACCTGATTGGTAAGTAGCTTGTTCATGAGAATGCTCACATCCTCTATGTCATTATCTTTTTAGTCTATGACACACATGAAAAGTTGTGTACCTGTACCTACATGAATCTGCATAACCAAGCCTCAAAAATTAGGGTGTCAGATACTGGGAGCTAGGGTGTGCTTGTCTAAAGGAAAACAGGCTATTTTCTTGGTTTGACAACGGTATGTCCTCATCATACAATGATGCATATAAATGCAAAGCGGCCCACATTTACATGAAGAGCCGACTTCGGGAAGGAGATGTGGCTGATGAATCGTGCACTAGTTGTTATTGATTATACGGTTGACTTTGTGGCGGACGAGGGAGCATTAACATGCGGAGCACCTGGACAAGCTATTGAGAATCGCATACGTTCGTTAATAGAAGAATTTCTGCAAAACGGGGATGAGATTATCATGGCTGTTGATCTTCATGAGGAGAATGATCCTGACCATCCGGAGACAAAATTATATCCTCCTCATAATATTCGTGGAACACATGGCCGCGATCTTTATGGAGAGATTCAAACGATTTACGAACAAAATAAAGAACATATTTTCTGGATGGATAAAACAAGATACAGTTCTTTTGCAGGAACCGACTTGGATATTCGCCTGCGGGCAAAAGGCATTACGGAAGTGCATTTGACTGGTGTATGCACGGATATTTGTGTACTTCATACGGCAGTTGATGCCTATAACCGTGGATATCAAGTGGTTATTCATGAGGATGCCGTGCAAAGCTTTTCGGCTACAGGGCACCAATGGGCCTTGCAACACTTCAAGAATGCGATGGGTGCTACCGTCGTGTCAAAATAAAGGAGCTGCCAGCTGTGAACTATGAGAATTTGACGTTACATACGGACAAATATCAGATCAACATGATGTATGCTCATTGGAAAAATGGTACACACAATCAAATTCGTGTTTTTGAGGCTTATTTCCGAAAACTTCCTTTTGGAAATGGCTTTGCTGTGTTTGCCGGATTACAACGGGTTATTGAATATATTGACAATCTGCACTTTACGAAACAAGAGCTGGAGTATTTGGCTGAGCAGGAAGAAAATTATGAGCCTGCTTTCTTAGAGGAGCTAGCAAAATTGCGTTTTACAGGTCAGCTTCGTTGTATGGCTGAGGGAACTATCATTTTCCCAAATGAGCCATTGATACAGGTAGAAGCTCGTGTCTTTGAAGCACAATTAATTGAAACCGCCATTCTAAACTTTATCAACTACCAGATTTTAATCGCGACAAAAGCGGCACGTATTCGTTTAATCGCTCCAAATGAAACTTTGCTGGAGTTTGGAACAAGGCGAGCACAAGAAGCAGACGCCGCCGTATGGGGGGCACGCGCGGCCTATTTGGCGGGTTTTGATGCCACATCAAACATGCGGGCTGGTATGTTGTTTAAAATTCCTACAAAGGGTACGCACGCGCATTCGTGGGTGCAGGACCATGCTACAGAGGAGGAAGCGTTTGAGAAATTTGCAAAGGCTCTTCCGGAAAATGTGGTTTTGCTTGTTGATACATATGATACGTTAAAAAGCGGAGTACCGAACGCCATAAAGGTGGGAGAAAAGCTGCGCAAAGAAGGAAAGCAATTAAAAGGTATTCGGCTAGATAGTGGGGATATTGCTTATTTGTCGAGAAAAGCCCGCAAGATGCTAGACGATGCAGGTTTTCCGGAAGTTGCGATTATAGCATCCAACGATTTAGATGAGAATGTGATATTCAATCTAAAAATGCAAGGAGCTCAGATTGATACGTGGGGTGTGGGAACCAAGCTCATCACAGCGGAGGATAATCCTGCATTAGGTGGAGTATATAAGGTGGTAGCTAAGAAAGAAGAAGATCACTACATCCCGACGATTAAAATCTCAGGAAATCCAGAAAAAATTACGACCCCAGGGAACAAACGTGTATATCGAGTAATTAACAAGGATACGGGTAAGGCTGAAGGAGATTATATTGCAATGGCAGAAGAACAGGTCCATGGCCTGCCGCGTATTATGCTATTTGATCCAGTTCACGTTTACCTTCATAAATTCGTGGAGAACTACGAGGCAATCGAATTGTTGCAAACGATCTATGAAGATGGAGTCTTAGTGTATCAGTCTCCTACTCTTGAGGAGACTAAAGAATATCATAAACAACAGTATCAACTGTTCTGGGATGAATATCTGCGTAAATTAAATCCGGAGAGGTACCCAGTTGATTTAAGTCAATTAGTATGGGACACCAAAATGAATCTCATTTCGCAGCATAAACAAAAATAATGGAAATAGATAAGAGGGCGTTCGATTAACCGAGCGCCCTCTTCATTTGTTGAAGTGCATGGTGGTAACTGTTGGTGATGATTTTCTTACTGCTCATTATGGTCTGATTGGTCAGCCTTTTTAGGTTGGTAGGGAAGATCAATGGTAATCGTAGTCCCTTTACCTAATTTACTTTCTACTTGCATTTCACCACCATGATTGCTCACAAGGCGCATTGTAATAGGCAGGCCTAAACCAGTCCCGCCTTCTTTTACAGAGAAGAAAGGGTCCATCACACGAGATAGATATTCTTCAGGGATACCATTTCCGGTATCAATAATGCGAATGCGTACGCCTGATGTTGTTTCCGTGCAGACAACTTTTAGTTGTCCTCCCTGTGGCATTGCCTCCATGCTATTTTTCATTAAATTTAACAAGACTTGCTTCATTTGCTCCTGATCAACATAAAGCGAAATGGTTGGAGGACAAATAAATTTCATTTCAATTCCATGCAGAAGAGCTTCCCCCTTCGTTAAGGTAAAAATAGAGTTCAATAGCTCTAAGGCAGGAATTTCACGGTTTATAGGTGTTGAGGGTTTTGACAAAAGTAACATTTCCGTAACGATTTTGTTCACACGCTCTATCTCTTGCAGGACAAGTGATAGGTGATATTTTTTACGTTCTTCTTTTGTTAGCTTTTGTTGTAGCAATTGAATAAATCCATAGATTACTGTTAGAGGGTTACGAATTTCATGAGCGGCACCAGCAGCTAATTGTCCGACCAAGGCTAGTTTTTCGGATTGGTTAATATATTGTTGTACCTGTTCTTGTTCGGTAATGTCGGATAAAACAACCATCCACCCCATATTTCCTTGATCATTATCACGTAAAGGAACGTAGGAAACGAGACCAAGGAAAGGAGAGTTATTTTTATGTAATAGCTCCATTTTTTGATTCTCAAACCAAACGGAATTACAATCCATGCTTGGATCATCTTTTGATACCCAGACTTGCGGAGTCACTGTACGCGGATATGATTCTTCATCTAGCTGTACTAATTCTAAGGCCTTGCGGTTAATATAAACTTCACCAGTAACAAAATGGCGGGTAATGATCCCTACAGGCAAGGAATCAAGAATTTGCTCTCGAACATGCTTCTCTTGGGCCAAAATTTGATTTTGGCGTTCTCCTTGTTGAAAGAGGAGAGAAATATTACGTGACATCTTGTTACATTCTTGTGCTAGTTCATAAAATTCATCGCGTACACTGTACGTAATTTGCTGACCAAAAGTTCCATTCGAAACCTCACGCATCTGTCTTAGAAGCGAGCGAATCGGGCGCATTAGTTCTCTTCGGAAGTAGAGGGTACAAAATAAGCCGAACAAAATAGAGGCTACCGAAATGGTATATGTAATAATGAGTGAAAATTTTAGACGTTTGCTACTGTTTAGCACTTCTTCTGATGTTTTCGATTCAATCGTTCGTAAGGATAGACTGACGAACTTCTCTAGGTAAGCGATTTTAGGGTCAACCTCTGTTGTTAAGACGAAGGTAACAGCGTCTACGTTGTTGGCTTTCAGTAATGGATCAACTTTATTTAGGAAAATAAGATCTAATTCATGAATAAGGTCGATGATTTGGAAAAATTCCTTGTTTTCCTCATTTCGTTTCAACATTGTGAATGTATCTCGCATCTCAAAAACGGTATAATATTTTTCCAGATAGTTCGGTTCACGTGTTGATACATACATTTGTAAGGCAAACATTTTCGTATACAATTGATTTTTTAGTTCTAATAAAGCATTGGTTTGTGGAACAACCTTTTGCGTTAAATGAGATTCCTCAGAGGTTACCTTGGTGATCTGATAACTATTCAGAATTGCAACGGAGCCAATGAGAAGCATCATCACAAAGTAACTTAACATCATTTTCATCTGAAATCCCATGTTGCGAAAAGGGGACATTAATATCCCTCCTAAGCCATGATCAATGGGCATTGGCTCGTTTTAGATTTTCTATGGTACGATTCATTTCTAGTTGGACGGAAAGAGGAACCATCTTCCCATAAGGCCCCAAGCAATTTACATTCTCATTAAGCCCATACAATACGGTGCCACTTTCAAGTCTTTTTTGAAGATATTGTTCAATTAAGGTCGTATACACTTGCTCTACGTCTTGCACGAGGCTAGAAATTACATGGTTCGGCGCTAAGAAACGCTGGTCACTAATATATCCAATAGCAAGGACATTTTGTTTTTGCACCTCATTGATTACTTGTAAATTAATACTATCACCTGCAGAGTAAATCACATCAGCTTTATGCTCAGTCATCAAATTCCGAGCGGCTTTGACGGCGGCCTTTGTATCATTGTAATCTGGAATAAACCTGATTAAAGCTTTTGCGGAAGGGTCTGTTTCTTTCACTCCACGCTCTAATCCCTTCGCAAGAGGCCTATCATTAGGCATATCTGCAACGATAAAGCCTACAGTCTTCGTTTTGGACATCAGGGTAGCCAGCTTGCCAATAAGATAACCGGCTGGTTCCATATCAAATTGAATGACTGTTTGATTTGGATGACTGGCCGTTCCATTAAGAGTGACAAACCTTGTATGTGGATACATGGCAGCTACCTCTGTAAAGGGTTCAGAGAAAACGATTCCGTGACCCATGATTAAATCATATCCTGACTCTGCCAGATTGGATGCGACTGCCTTAATTTTATGTCTATCCACTTCCTGAACGATCTCTAGATCAAAATGATACTTGTCCTGTAGCTTATACATAGTCTGCAGGGCTGCACTATTCCAAGCTTGATCGAAAGTAGGACCCTCTAAAAGTAAAGCAATTTGATGTTCGGCTACATTTTTTCGTGTGAACCCTTGGATTTGTTTCATATTTAATAGAAACTGAAAGGTTAGGAGCAAAAGTAACCAGATTACCAAAGCTCCAATAATGTAGACGAAACCCTTGGATTGTTCGGTCACTTCATTTCCTCCCATAGGTGACATATACCATATTTGAACATTAGTTCCCATTTGCAAGATTCGACAAATAATAACAATTTCCTGCTTGGTTTAATCATACATATTAATAACATAAAATATGTTTTTTTGAAATAAGTAAATTTTATCCTCTGAAAGTATAAATTGTAATAAAAACGAGTGATAGGCTAAATGATACAAATATAGCAGGAAAATAGACATATTGAAATGAAATTTTGTAATGACAGTGAATTTTAAATGATCTGAGAAAAAAGCAGGAGTTTTTCTTTAAAAACCGAATCCAAATTAAATAAGGGGGAGATAACACAGCATGTTACAATCTAAGGATTTTCCGTATGAACGAATTGATATGTCCCAATTGAAAGAAGAATTTACTGAACAATTGAATAATTTTACGGAAATAAGTACGTATGAACAAGAAGAAGCAGCCATAGCTACTATACTTGCCTTACAGCGAAAATTCCTAACCGCATGGAGCATCGCTAGCAATCGTTTTTGCATAAACACGGAAGATGATTTTTATAAGAAAGAACAAGAATTTTACGATGAGCAGGTTCCTTATTTTGATGAGTGGAAGAACGAATACTATCGTGCAATTTTACATTCCCGCCACAGAGAGAAGCATGAGCAAAAGTGGGGGAAGGTTTATTTTACCTTGGCAGAAAAGCAAATGAGCACCTTCTCTCCAGATGTTCTTTATGATTTGCAGGAGGAGAATAAATATTGTAGCGAATATGTAAAATTGCTAGCCAGTGCTAAGGTTGAATTTGATGGCAAGGAACTATCCTTACCCGAACTAGGCCCATATCAGCAATCAACCGATCGGGATATTCGTAAAAAATCCATTGATGCAAAATATCAATATATGAAAGATCATGAAGCAGAACTAGACCACATATTTGACAAGCTTGTTAAAATCAGAACAACTATCGCACATAAGCTGGGCTTCCCATCCTTCGTGGAGCTAGGCTATGCTCGTATGCAACGAATAGACTATAACCAAGAGATGGTCAGCGTATTCCGTGAACAAGTGAAAAAGCAGATTGTACCAGCCGTGAACCGCCTTAAAGAACGTCAGCGACAACACATTGGAGTCTCGACGTTAACTTATTATGATGATCCTTTGTTGTTTCCTTCTGGAAATCCAGTCCCAAAAGGGGGGCCGGAATGGATCTTAGAAAACGGAAAAAGAATGTATAAGGAGCTATCTCCTGAGACGAACGAATTTTTCAAAATGATGGTAGATAGAGGCTTGCTTGATGTGTATAGCAGAAAAGGCAAGGCAACAGGTGGCTACTGTGACTATTTTCAGGAGCAAAAAGTCCCGTTTATTTTTGCCAACTTTAATGGAACTTCCCATGATGTTGTTGTACTAACACATGAGGTAGGTCATGCCTTCCAAGCATATTCTAGCAGGCACATCCCCATGCCAGAATGCATCTTTCCAACTAGTGAATCAGCCGAGATTCATTCCATGAGTATGGAATTTTTAACCTGGCCATGGATGTCTCTCTTTTTTAAAGAGGATGCCGAGAAATTTAAATATGAGCATGTACATGATAGTTTTTCCTCCATTCTATATATTTGCATGGTGGATGAATACCAGCATTATGTTTACGAAAACCACACAGCAAGCCCCGAGGATCGTAAACAAGCATGGAGGCAGCTAGAACGGGAGTACCGTCCTTACTACAACTTTGAAGAAAATGATTATTTAGAGCGTGGAAATTACTGGCATCAACAGCGCCATATTTTCAAGTATCCCTTTTATTATATTGATTATGGTCTTGCTCAAATTTGTGCCTTCCAGTTTTGGCAATTAGCAAATAAAGATCGAGACCAAGCATGGAAAAACTACTTGCGTATTTGCGAAGTAGGAGGCAGCAAAAGCTTTACGGAGATCGTCGAGCTGGCAGAGCTGCGCTCCCCATTTACAGCAGGCTGTCTAGATTCAGTGGTTAAGGACATTGTAGATTGGTTAGAACAAGCTGATTATGAAAAAATGTAAGAATGTAGCGGGGAATAAATAGAAAGATCGGGTGTACGCGACAAGCTAATACGTACGCCCGATCATCCGCATTTCACACATTCAGGATTTTAACCTCATAGTAATAAGCTTTGCTTGTAAGTAATCAATCAGATATTAGCTTTTAGGTGCTGCTAGTCTTTCTATCTCCTCACTCACCACGAAAGCAAGATCATCATTTTCATACATGGATAGCATAGCAAGCAGTGTATCATTTTCAATCGTGCCGGCTTCTTCCTTGGGAACGGTCAACTCCATGATTTGGTCAAGCAATGGATTTTGACCTTGCTTGGGATACGCTCTCTGATATAGCTCATGTGGATCAAGTCCATGATTGATGCACCATTGTGCAAAAACTAAAATCATCATATGTTCATCATGCTGATATTGTCGGATAATCTGTTCCTCAATTTCTTTACGGCTCATTTTCCTTCTCCTTTACATTACACTTCTACTTGGACAAGACGTCCATCAGGCAAACGAATGACATACTCTTTGCATACGAGTGCCGCTTTACAGCAAGGGCTTTTATCTTTTTTACGTGCTTTTTTTAAAATGTCTGCCTTTCTGCCGCACTCAGAGCAGTATGTCTGAAATCCTTCCAGCATTTTAACCGCAAATAAGGGAGCTCCTATACGTTTACATTCGGCTACGAACTCTGGTGTTCCATCCGCAAAGGGCTTGTTTTGCAAGCACAGATGGTAATGAGCCAGCTCATGCTTGAGCGTGGCGATGACATGCTGGGCGCCAAATTGATTGTATTGCCACAGGCTTTGTACAATTTTAATAGGCTTTTGATAGGTTCGCTCAAATATAAAGCTTCCTGCAGCATCCTTTACTGATTTATCCCATTCGATAGGAATCTTACAAGGGCGGCCAAAATAATGAAGGCTTAATTGATTGCCAATTTGATACAATTCCATGGAGGAAGAAGTATCAATTCTCCAAATAGCTCGCTCTTGAAAGCTACCAGAGAGTGATAACGTTTGTTGTTTTTCTTTTGTGAAACGTTTTATTTGCTGAATAAATTCATACACGTCCTGATAGGAGAGTTTCTCCAGCTCCAATTCACGTTTTGGGTCCACAACAAAAAGGTGGGCGTATAAATATTTTAACATGAGGGCAGTTGGTTTTTGTTTACTATTCATATCTCTATTGTAGCGAGAGAAAAACAAAGATGGCAAGAAAAAATCGCTAGATATAGAGACCAGGTATTTACAGTTCTTTGGATTACATTAGAAGACGTTTTCATGTAAAATGTTTAGAAGAAAAATGAATAATGTGATAAGTCTGTTGTTATTTATAAGTAAAATTATTACGTAGAAGGGAGAAAGTCTGTATGAGCAAGAAATACTTTAGTCTAGATGAAGCGAATCAATATATCCCGTTTCTAGAAAAAGAACTCCTCTTTTTACGAGATCAAAAGCGCGAAATTTCTGAGAAATATCACCGCTTGCAAATTGTCAAAAGTCATGTTGACCATATTGGGATTAATGACTTTGCCGATCATGAGGTTTTTGAATTAGAATGTCAGATAGAGTTTTTGCATATGGAATATTCCATGCATGCTGAAGCGATCGAAAGACATGGCATGAAGGTTAAAGAGATAGAGCTTGGGTTAGTGGATTTTCCGGCCATTCTAGATGGAGTAGAGGTATACCTCTGTTGGAAGCTAGGAGAGGGGAGTGTTAGCCACTATCATGGGATGGAAGAAGGCTTTCTCGGTAGAAGAAAAATCTCGTAGCTTCTACACATCTTCTTTTTCGCCTATGGCCAGAAGCATTTTTATAATACGAACGAACGAGGGATGAGCGGAGGTAAAATGCTTGTCCCTTTCTTTTATAGCTTTCGATTACGGTTCTTTTCATAGACACAAGACTAGAAATCCGTTTTTGCAGTTTAGAGAAAGCTGATTGCAAGAAAATGGATATACAGGGGCGAATGTAAGAGGAGGATGTTTTTTAGTAGACAATAAAGGATTGTAAAGCTGGAGAGGGAAAACAATGCAAACTGAGTTGGCCACGTTTTCATTTCTGATGAATCAAGTAAAAGACATTATCTTCTTGATAAAGGTAACGGCAGATCAGCAATTCGTAGTGTTACAGGTAAATGAAGCATTTTTAGAAGCTACTGGATATGAATATGATGAAGTTGTTGGAAAACCCATACAAGCCTCTTTCAAAGAAGAAGCAATGCTTTTTTCTGTGGATAAATGTTTTGAAGCCGTACAACAGCAATCTACGGTCGAATATGAAGAAAGTCTGAACGCTCCGCTTGGTACCTCTACTTACGAAATTGCCCTACATCCCATTCAGCATGCAAACTCAACTCAATTTGTAGTTGGGATTGTACGCAATATTACAGAACGTAAGCTTGTGGAAGAGAAGCAGTGTAAATCTGAGAAGCTATGGGTAGTTGGTCAGCTCTCAGCTGCCATTGCTCATGAATTACGTAATCCCTTAACTTCTTTAAAGGGTTTTCTTAAATTAATGGAGAAGCAAATGGAAAACAGAGATGAGAGGATACTGAAGTATCTGCAAATCATGGGAGGAGAATTTGAACGAATCGAGCAGATTGTTGATGGATTTATGCAGTTGTCTTTGCCTGAACCAATACAACGTAACTATCTATATCTTCCAAGTCTTGTAGAGGAAGCAATAGAGCTTTTTTATGAAGAAAATCAATCCCTGTTCCTAGAGATCCACATTGAGTTTCATTTCTATGGAGAAATACCCTTGATTAGCTGCGATCGCGATTTAATGAAGCGAGTTTTACTGCACTTGTTCATGAATGCAGCCGAGTCAATGCCTGGTGGGGGAGATATTTTTCTGACAGTGTATGTAAACGAGCTAGAGGTATGCATAGCAATCGTGGATGAAGGTATCGGGATTGAAGAAGAACGCTTGCATCGATTAGGAGAACCCTTTTATTCGACGAAGGAAAAAGGAACAGGACTGGGACTTACTATGTGTTATCAAGTAGTGAAACAGCATCAGGGAAGAATCATGATTCATAGTCAGGAAAATGAAGGGACGATTGTCACTGTTGCCCTCCCCATTCATCCTTTCTAAAAATCTTTTTGAAGACACAGTTATTTTTCGGTAGAAAACGGGGATAAAAGGCCTGATACGGCTCATACGTATAGAAAATGAGTTTGAACAATAATAATTTCATCAGACATCTAGGGGGAGTCGTACATGAATAAAGGATGTACATTACGAGTTGGAGATTGCGTTGGATTAATAGCGCCGGCAAGTCCAGTTGAGGGGTATCGGGTAGAGAAGGCGATATGCGAGGTAGAAGCTATGGGATTGCGTGTTAAGGTAGGGCCTAGTAGCTATCGTTCCTTTGGTGGATATTTAAGTGATACACCAGAAAATAGGGCTTGTGAGCTGGAAGCGATGTTTCGTGATCCTGAGGTGAGAGCGATTTGGTGTCTTCGAGGAGGCTATGGTACACCACAGCTTTTAGACTTATTGGATTACTCGATTATAGCAGAGAATCCGAAGCTATTTATTGGCTATAGTGATATTACAGCGTTGCATACGGCATTTATGCAGGAGGCTTGCTTAGCTACTCTGCATGGTCCCATGGCAGCAGTAGAACCGGTTAATGGCTTTGATCCCCTTTCCAAAGAGTATTTAGAACGGATATTGTTTTGTGCAGAGCCGTTGGGTGAAATCGTTAATCCACCTGGTATAGCTGCTCGTTGCCTTGTGCCAGGTACGGCTTCTGGCACTATAGTTGGCGGGAATCTTAGCCTAATTTGTACGACGCTAGGAACAGCATACGAGCTTGATACGACTGATAAAATATTATTTTTAGAAGATATAGATGAAGAGCCATATCAAGTGGATCGCATGTTAACTCAGTTAGCTTTAGCAGGTAAATTTTCCGATGCGAGCGCAATTATCTTAGGCTCCTGGGAGGCTTGTGCCGCAAAAGAGGGGAAAGAAAGCTTTACGGTCGAGGAGATTTTTGAAAGAATCATTGTTCCTTTTCAGAAACCTACGCTAGCTAATATGCAAATCGGTCACGATCCTACTAATCTCCCGCTGCCATTAGGCGTGAGAGGTACGGTTATCGCTCATGAAGGAATACTTTGTGTGGAGGAAAGTTTAACGATAGAATGAGGATTGTGATAATTTAGCTATGATATGTAAGAAGGATAGGGTATAATACGAAAGGCGTCTCTTTTGATGCCCGTCCAACTATCTCTTACATAACTGGAGGGACACGAACATGAGTGTACATATCGAAGCTAAAGAAGGCCAAATTGCAGAATCTATCTTATTACCAGGTGACCCGTTGCGTGCCAAATACATTGCTGAAACATTCTTGGAAAACCCAGAGTGCTTTAATAATGTTCGCGGTATGCTAGGATTTACAGGTACTTATAAAGGAAAACGCGTGTCTGTTATGGGAACTGGAATGGGTGTACCATCTATTTCTATCTATGTTCATGAATTAATTAACTCTTATGGCGTGAAAAATTTGGTTCGCGTAGGCACATGCGGTGCGATCCAAAAAGATGTAAAGGTTAGAGATATTATCATTGCGATGTCTTCCTCTTCTGACTCTGCCGTTAACAAAGTACGTTTTAACAATATCGATTATGCACCAACAGCTAACTTTGACTTGTTGAAAAAAGCATATGACGTAGCTACTGAACGTAACATGCCGACTAGGGTTGGTAACGTATTTACAAGTGATTCGTTCTACAATGATGATACAGCTCGCTTGCCAAAATTGGCTGAATACGGCGTCCTAGCGGTTGAAATGGAAACAACTGCTCTGTACACAATCGCAGCTAAATTTGGTGCTCGCGCATTGTCTGTCCTTACAGTGAGTGATCATATTTTGACAGGTGAAGAAACAACAGCTATGGAGCGTCAAACCACCTTTAACCAAATGATTGAAGTTGCATTGGAAGCTATTATTGCAGAAGCGTAAGTAACTGCTTCTACTCGTCCTGCCTATGAATTAGGCGGGACAATTTTTTTATGGAAAAAGGTTTCAAACTTCATTAAAACGGTTACAAACAGGTTGTGGAGTTTAATTCAATAGGGAGATGGTCATTGTTGATAGCTCAATTATTAGAGCAAACCGAGCGTGCAGAGAAACAATTGGAACGTATTCGTCACAGGCTTTTAGGCATTCATCAACGATTGGATAGTACTGAAAACCGTTTGTCGAAGATTCGGAGTCAACTAGTAACCATCGACCGGCGTTTAACTAACATTCAAAAAGGCTGTAGTTAACTTATTCAAATTCCACAAAATGAAGCCTTATCTTCCAAAGAGATAGGGCTTTCTACTTTTATGGAGCGAATCAAGAAGCAAGTATGGGACGAGTCTTGAAGGATTGGCACATGTTCAGCAGGAGAAATACACATGATGAATGTGTTGGCTATGGGCTAGAATCGACAGTGGATCAGCTTTTGGTAAAAATACTAGAAATAAAATAGCCATGATCCGTTTAAGCTGCTTTAGATGGCTTTGGATTTTATAGGGACCTAGAAGTTGGGTCTTTTTTTGTGCAGGAAAAAGGCTCACGGCTTGTATGCTTGTACGGTTCCAAAGAAATGACCTTTAAATATATTACTAGTATATAGAAAACATTTGTAAATTTTTTATTGTCAGTATTATTTTGTTATAGAGAGGAGTTATAAAATGGGACTTTGTCGATTTTTTTGGAGATTTTTTGGTGGCAATCCTTATATTCCTCCTTTGAGAAATGCATGCAACAGGTTCCACAATGTAGATACGAATATTACAACGACAGCAGGTGAAATTGTTATTTTTGTAGTAGAAGTAGGAAGCGATTTTATAAGAGGGATTGATGCAAACAATCATATTGTGCTGGTACCCTATTCAGCAGTGTTAGCGGTTCGAGTAGCTGACTAACGAAAACAATGAAAAATATTCTCTTGTAAGAGAGGGGTACAGCCCATGTTTAGAAAAGAACTAGAAGAATATATAGGCTTTGAGGTACAGATTCATGTGCTACAGCGGATTATTTATGGTATCCTGCGAGAGGTGACGAATGCTACGGTAACGGTCAGGATACTAAATGGTCCTGATTATAGTGAGTACGTGGATGTAGAAGTACCTATGTTAAATATTTCTTACGTAACCATTCCCTAGCTCTTGAAACACATTCAACATCACATGCCTTTCGTATCAGAGCGATTGGTGCCATCGTATAGAAGCTGTTTTTATCTTGGCAGTATAAAAGATGCAGGGCAATATAAAGCTGGAAACACTCGCGCAGTTAGCGGGTGTTTTTTTAGATCGGAAAAATTTTGCCGAACCAATTTATCGAGGCGTGATTTAAAAATAACCTTGTCCATCATTTCAAAACACAAAAGTGAGCTTCGAAACCAAAAGCCACAACATGCAGGAAAGGTATTGTTTTGGATGTTTTTAAACAAAAATATCTGAAAAGTATAATATATATTGACTTTATAAATATTTTTATTTACAATGTCTGTAAGTCATCTGTTGGGATTTTTTTCAAAAAAATATAAATTTACCAAATAAAAAGGAGGATCGCGTATAATTTGCTCTTCTTAGTAACAAATGAAAGGGTAAATACATGAGGGAGGGAATGAGAATGAAGAACTGGGTCCAAGTAAGGATAGCAAGACCAACGGATAAATATGAAGAGGTTATCAGCTTTTATGAAACAGGTATAGGGCTAAAACGGATTGGGAGCTTTGAAAACCATGAAGGCTATGATGGAATCATGTTTGGCTTACCTGATGCAGAATATCATTTAGAATTTACCAGACATGTGAACGGAAGTCCTTGCCCAGCTCCAACCAAAGACAATCTGCTGGTATTTTACATGCCTGATATAAATGAAATTCAGAAAATTACCACTAGATTGCAGTCAATGGGCTATTACCCAGTTGAGCCAGAGAATCCTTATTGGAAAGAAAAAGGGACTACTATAGAAGATCCTGATGGATGGAGAATTGTATTCATGAATGCGGCGGAGTAAGAGATTTTAGTTAAAGACATCTTGATTCAACTTCCCCCAACAGTAACAACAAAGCATTCAACCACTAACAGCGATGAACAACAAGATGTTCAACTTTTTCATACTTGGTATTTCCTGCTGAAAGTAGCGGGTGCCTGCATACTGCCTATGCTTTGTAGAATTAGGCAAGCCTGTTAGAAACATATGTTTCAGCAGGCTTTTTTATAAAAACATTCTCTGATGCTGAATTTTTTAGCTACATACAAAGGAACTCTCGCCATCAATCTTTTATGTGACAAGAATAAATGATAATGATTTTCAATAATGTATAGAGGAGGTGAATGACCCTTGAAAATTTTAATTTCAGGAAGTGGGATTGCTGGGTTAACATTGGCTAATTGTCTTTTATCTTATGGCTATCAACCTGTTGTGATTGAGAAAGCTAGTTCGTTCCGATCGATAGGCTCGGTCATTAGTTTACGCGGTGATGCCCTTTTTGTTTTAAGTAAACTAGGCTTACTAGAACAGGTGAAAAAATGTGGGGTTGTAATAGAGACACGGCGTTTTGTTCAGGCAGATGGAAGTGAACTGCGCAATATCGACTTCAGAAAGTTTCATATACAACAAGGTGGCTCAATAGGGATACATCGTTTTTCTCTGCATAACATCCTCTATGAAGCTATTAAAAACCAAATTGATGTTAGATTTAATACGACAATCCAGTTTCTCACACAAAACGAAGAAAGCGTTCGGGTATGTTTTCAGGATGGAAAGGAAGAATCCTTTGATTACGTATTTGGGGCGGATGGCATCCATTCACAAACGAGGAATTTACTGATGGGCAATCAATTTGAAGAACAGTTGGATGTCGGATTTTCCGTATTTACGATCCCTAAGCCTGAGATCTTCATCAAAAACTTGGATACAAACCAAACACTAGAGTCATTAATGCCAGGTTATTATGTCCAATGCGGTATGGATGCGGACTTTGCATGGGGAATGTTTATCTACAAGCAAAAATATCGCGAACAACTGAAAGATGTAAACAACAAGGAATTTTTACTAGCGTTATGCAAAGACATTACGTGGGGCGTTCGGGATATTATTGAACAAATTGATCATCCCTCTACCATCTTTCAGGATACAATGACTCTCATCAAGCTATCAAAATGGAGCGAGGGACGAATCGTGTTAGTTGGAGATGCCGCCCATGCTATGACATTTATGTCGGGAACCGGCGGTGGAAAATCAATGCTAGGCGCCTATCATTTAGTTGAAGAATTAATGAATTGCTCTACACATCATGAAGCATTTCAAAATTATGAATCCTATTTAAAACAGGCCGTTCAGAAAACGCAGAAAAAATCAATCAAAGCAGCTCATTTCTCCTCATCGGACAATCAGATAATGGTCTACTTTAAGAAAGCACTTCTTAAATATTTCCCCCCTTTTCTTATGAATGCTGTGTTAAAAAATCTCTTCATCGTAAAGCCGCAGAATACCAAAAATACATTGTAAAATTGAGTTGATATAGAGCCGAGCTGCCGATCCCTACAACCTGCAAAGTCTGAAGAATGGAAGCATTTTTATCAGCCGCTCGGGACAGGCTGAATAAGAAATTAGAGGAGCAGACCTACAGAAGGCATCATTTCTGTAGGATTTTTCTACTTGCAAAAAGGGAATAAAAAAGTTTTCGAGTCATGTAACATTTCTCAAATCTCTCCGTCAAAGCTTATGAAACAAGCAAAAATAAATGGCTACATACAAGCTGAAGGGCTAATAGAGTAGCAATCTAGTATTGTTTTGACTATGAATTAACAAAAATAACAAAATGATTTTCGTTTTTATAATAGGGGAGGATTTTTCAAATGAAAAAGAAAATGATCGCAGTGGTTTTAGTAGGAGCAACACTTGTAGCAACAGGAGCGTATGCACAAGAAGCTGTATATGATAAATATGTGAAGACCAATGTTTACGATGCAACGGGTAAAGTGATTGGGCAGACGAGAGCAGGTAGTGAATCCCTACCAGAGGTGAAAAATAGTAAACTCACAATGGATCAGGTATATGAAGAGTTATTAAAAAAAATGGAAATGGTTCCGCTATATAAAGAAATAACTGTGAAACGTGAGCAGCAAGGAAAGGTCGTTACTTCCACAGCGAAGGAATGGTATAGTCCCCTAGACAGAGGATATCGGATTGAGGAGAAAGATCATACAGGGGTTGTCACTTATAGTGTATTCAATGGTACATCCTCACTTAGCTATCGTGATGGGACGAAATCTGCTAGTGAAATTACGGCTGCACCTGATCAAAAAGTGGTAAATAACGATGTTTTTTATCTTCGTGAATTAAAAAATAACCACAAACTACAATTTCTAGGCGAAGAAACCATTAACAATCGTGCAACCTATCATATCATGGCAATCCCTACTCAGAAGGATGATCTTCAAGTAGAGTTGTGGATGGACAAAGATACAGGTGTTGCTATGAAGTCAATCACAACTGTTTTTGGCTTACAAGGGATCACTGAAGTAACCAAATTAGATTTTTATCCTGCGTTTACAAAGGAATTATTTACCCTTACTTTACCGTCTGATGTAAAGGTGTATAAGGATATGCAATTTGCCCCGCAAAAATAACCCATAGATTTCAAGAAACCCTTGAGTATCTCCTAGTGCGAGGCGGTGCTTGAGGTTTTTTCTTTTCCAGAAATACACTTGCAAAGCACATTCTTTCGTTTACATGACTTATAATAAAAGAACAATAAAAAGAGAAGCATGGATTTAACTGGAAGGAGAGTTCATCTATGGAGGAAATCATCATTATTGGAGCTGGCCCATGCGGTTTGTCAGCGGCTGTAGCATTAAAAAAACGCGGAATTGATCCGCTCGTGCTGGATAAAGGAAGCTTGGTACATTCTATCTATCGGTATCCTACCTATATGATATTTCATAGTACGCCAGAGTTATTGGAAATTGGGCAGGTTCCCTTCACGACTCCGAATGAGAAACCAACCCGCTTAGAGGCCCTTCATTACTATCGGATGGTTGCTAAGAGGTATGATATTCGCGTGCAGACCTTTGAAGTGGTGGGAAGGATCGAACACGTTGACAAGCATTTCGTTGTATCTAGCACGGATCGTTTTGGTACCGCTAAGCAATATGAAACAAAGCGTGTTGTGATTGCTACGGGTTATTTTGATAATCCTAACCGTCTAGGTATTCCAGGGGAAGAACTGCCAAAAGTAAACTCGTTTTATACGGAGGCACATCCTTATGCAGGAATGCAAGTGGCTATTGTAGGTGGCAATAACTCTGCGGTGGATGCAGCGATGGATTTAGAGCGGGCGGGAGCTTACGTCACGGTGATCTGTCGTGGCGAGAAGCTTTCTTCTCGTGTGAAAGCATGGACTCGTCCTATTTTTGAGGGCTTGTGTGAAAAAGGTCGTATCAAGGTGTACTATTCTTCTGAAATCCAAGAGATTACGGATAGAATGGTGATTATAAAAAATCCTGAGGGAATTACAGAGATTCCGAATGATTTTGTCTTTAGCCTAATTGGTTATCGACCTGACCGTCAGCTACTACAAAGCCTGGGAGTAGAGCTGGATCAAGAAACCGGAGCGCCGATATTTAATCCAACTACGATGGAGACGAATGTTCCCGGTGTATTTGTTGCAGGAGTGATTGTCTCTTCTGCCCACGCCAATGAAATTTTTATTGAAAACGGCAGGTTCCATGGCGAAGTGCTTGCTAAGAGCGTGACTACATAATGGATGAAGGATCGTTATTAATCTTCCTCTAGCTGTTGTAATAGCCAATGAGCCGGTATCCTTTGGTAGGATATCGGCTCATTAGTCATGCTAGAATCGTTCCTTTCGTTTGTAAGTCCATGTGTATATTGCGACTCCAAGCATAATAGCAACGATTAAAACGAGCGATACATTGCTATATAAAAAAGCAGTAGGAACAGACAGAGTAGGAAGTATAGGAAAATCAAGTACGTGCTTCGATAACAGACCGCCCACAATCGCTACCCCAATTCCTTCTGATAAAAAGCACGAAAGGTTAAGCATTCCCATTCCCGCACCAGCTTCCTCAGATGCGAGTGTGTCTGCAACGCTGGAGGAGATCACGGTTTTAACAAATGAGAGGCCTCCAAAAGTCATGATCAGCATAATGGATGTTATCCACGGTGACTTCTCTACGAACAATGAAATAACGAGGAAGCTTAGCACAATCAAAAAGGCTCCAAGGTACATGACAAACGTATTTCCTCTTTTGTCCACAAGACTTCCGCCCATAATACCGAAGAAAATAACGCTGAGTGTACCGGGAAACAGGATGCCGCCACCGATCATTCCTGTTGACAAATGATAGACATCCCTCATCATATAAGGAACCATTGAAATGAAGCCAGCAACCGTTCCTAATAAGATGCTTCCTGCCAAAACACCCATTACAAACATTCGATTTTGAAACAGAGCAGGTTCAATAAATGGTTGTTTTGCACGACGGATATACAGAGAAAATATCAGCAGCACGACAAGGCTGAATAGTAAATAGAACCAGTTATCTCCCGTTGCATATAAGGTAAACAATACAATCCCAATGGAAAGCAATGCTGCTCCAAATATATCGACTTTTCCCTTACGAGCGGGCTCGTTTGGTAGCACTCGTATAAAGAACGGGAGAGAGATCAGTGTGATAATCGGTAGAACAAACAGGAGGGACCAGTGGAAATGATGTGAAATCATTCCACCGATAGCAGGCCCAATTCCCTCACCAAAGGCAACCATAGAACCGATCATACCAAAAGCCTTGCCCCGGCTTTCTGCATTGATATACTTTACCACAATTACCATGAAGATAGCCGGTACCGCAGATGCTCCAGCCCCTTGAATAGCACGAGCAACAAGAACAGCAGGAAAATAAGCTTGTGCAAGGATACCAAAGAGTGAACCCCCACTGTAAATCAAAAGGCCAATCACAAGTAATTTCTTAACCCCATAGGTATCAGATATTTTGCCATATACGGCAGATCCGATAGCAAAAGCGATCATGAAGCTTGTATTGATCCAGTTTACATAAGCGGGCTGTAAACCATATTGCTGGGCAATATCAGGGAGCGATACATTAAACACGGTCTCATTAAAAACGCTAAAAAAAGCAAGAAAGCTAAGCCACAGGAGTATTGTTTTTACGTTCTGAAAAGAGTGGCTTGGTCGATCAGCTTCTAAGTCAGCCATTGCGTTGCTTCTTATTTCTCTTCCATCTTTTTTCACAAATAGATGCCCCTTCCCTAAGTAAAGGGGAATCGCGCAGGTTACAGGGCAATTAATGCGTTTTCCCCTTAAATGTTTTGCGCCCGAATTATTCCTGTGTACTTCATACAAACGCCTCCTAAAAGATATATGCAAGATTATATCACAGCTAATTTTTGAATTGTCTTACTTTATTAAATTTATCTAAAGAGTACCAAAGTCTTATTCGCTATCGTTCCTTCATTTAGGTGTGTTTTTCATCTAATTTTTGTCATTTATTTTAGCCGTGAGGGCAGACTACAAGGCGAGGTGATGGAAGTGGGTAGCCAAAACATGCGAGCTTTACGTCTTCAGGGCAGAAGTGTCTGTGTGCTCGCTTGCTTGCTTTTGTGGGTCAGCTTCTTTCATGGGAGCTCCTCTATCTTAGCTGATGAAACAAAGGAAAAGCATGTCCTTGCTGGGATTGATGTTCTTTTATCACATCCTGAGCTGTTACATGGTAAGAAGATTGGACTTATCACGAATCAGACTGGAGTCACTAAGGATTTGGTTACTGATTTGGACGCCTTACAGCAAAAAGGTCTAAACGTAGTTGCCCTTTATGGTCCAGAGCATGGAATATGGGGGGTAAAGCAGGATGGAGAGCCAACTGTTTTTCCTTCTGTATCGCCACAGATAAAACAACATTCCATTCCAGTATTTGAGCTATATCAAAAGAAACCAGAACAGATTGCGACGCTATTTGCTGGCACGGATATTCTTTTGTTTGATCTACAGGATGTGGGTGTACGCTATTATACTTATGCTTCTACATTGGCTTATGTATTGGAGGCTGCTAAATTAGCTGATAAGCCGGTCATGGTGCTAGATCGTCCCAATCCCTTAGGCGGGGTTAGGATAGAGGGACCTCTACTGGAGAAGGGGTGGAGCTCATTTATCGGAATGATGCCTATTCCTCTGCGCCATGCAATGACGATGGGGGAACTTGCTCTCTTTTATAATGAAGAAGTTATGCCTAACAAGCGTGGAGGAAAGGCAGACCTACGAGTAATTCGAATGCAAGGCTGGAAACGAGAAATGACTTGGGATCAAACTGGATTGTTATGGGTAGCTCCTTCTCCTAATCTACCCACAGTAGAGTCTGCTTGGTTATATGCTGCTACAGGATTGCTAGAAGGAACCAATCTTTCAGAGGGAAGAGGGACTACTCATCCATTCGAATGGGTTGGTGCACCTTTTATTCATGCTCATCGCTTGCGAGCAGATCTTGTTGGGGCAAATCTTCCTGGGATAGCAATTCGTGAAGCACATATGGAACCGATGTACGGTAAATATAAGGGACAAGCCATTCATGGTGTGCAATTGTATGTAACAGATCGAACAGCTTATCATAGCACCTTGACGGGACTCACCTTGCTGCAGCTTATTAAAAAGCGTTATCCCCAGCATTTTAAATGGAGAGACGATGGCTGGATTCATTATATGGCAGGTACGCGCTCCTTGCAGGAAGCAGTTGATCAGCAAACCCAAACCTTACAAGCCCATAATCCCCAGCAGATGATTCAACAATGGAGAGCAGCTCTACATCCATTTGTAAAGGTGCGTCAAAAATATCTGCTGTATCGTGAACGTGGATCAGGGAAACGTGGTGAGGGGATGCGTGATGAAGTGAATCAGGCGATCGAACAGGCCATTAAAGACAAGATTATCCCGGGTGCCGTCGTAGCCATTATTACAAGAGGAAAAAGAAAAATAGAGCAAGCCTATGGACATGCCTATCTATATCAAAACAAAGCTGGTAAATTAGCAGAAATGCCAATCAAAATGACGGAAACACATTTATTTGACATCGCTTCTCTGACAAAGCTATTCACAGCTGTGGCCATTATGCAATTAGCAGAAAAACAAATGTTGCAGCTAGATAAGCCAGTAGCTGCCTATCTTCCCGCTTTTGCGTGTAAGGGAAAGCAGGATATTACGATTCGGCAGCTTTTGACTCATACCTCTGGATTTGCCCCTACTATGCGGCTGTACAGAATACCGGGTGACCGTGAGCAAAGGATGAAGGCTGTACTCATGCTTGGTCTTAAAAATCATCCCGGCGAAAAAATGGTGTATAGTGATCTCAATTATATTGTACTGGGGTATCTGATTGAACAGCTAACAGGGAAACGGCTGGATCAATATATGCAAGAGAATCTATTTCAACCATTGGGAATGAAGCACACAGGATTTTGTCCAAAAGTACATAGGCAGAAAATCGTAGCCACTGAACAGCAACCTTGGACAAAGCGCGACATCATTTGGGGCAGCGTTCATGATGAAAAGGCTTGGGCCTTAGATGGCGTGGCTGGACATGCTGGATTATTTAGCAATGCAGATGATCTAGTACGATTTGCTACGATGATTCTTCACAATGGAAAAGTAAGGGGAAAACGGATACTTAAGGCTGAGAGTGTACAGGAAATGCTCGCGAATCAATTATCAGACACTTGCCCGAAACAAATGGGGCTTGGATTTGAGCGGAATCAAGCCTGGTACATGGGGCATGGTTTTGTCACGCCTAGCGTGGGACATACTGGATTTACGGGCACTTCATTGTTAATCAATCAACAACAACAGTCAATCGTGTTGTTATTAACGAATCGAGTGCATCCGACCAGAGAAAAACCTTCCCTTAATGCGTTGCGCCAAAAAATTGCTACCTTGGCTGCAATAGAAGGGGAGTAATCAACATGTGACGGAGGCTTATGTTCATGAAACGGAAGCATATTTTTGCTTATACGTCAGTTAGCTTGATTCTTCTTGCTTGTTTTTTCATTCCCTTCTTATCAAAGGACAGGGCAGATACGATGCGGACAACAACTGTGTCCACGACCCACCCTACAGATTTATTGTTGGCGCAAAATCTGCCTGAAACGCCCAAGACATATCCCGCCACGCAGATTCAATTACAAGCGTTGCATACGTATGCCGATGGTCGCCTATCAAAGGTGCAAGCTAATATAAGCTGGAGCTCTAGCAATCCACTGGTAGCAACCGTTACGAGAGAAGGACTTTTAACCATACAGGATAAATTGGGTCAAACAGTCGTTTTAGTGTCAGATGGGACCTACCATGACCGATTGGTGCTTGAAAAAACGGACAAGAATACTGTGAAAGTCATTACTGAGCCACAGGCCAAATACGATGTTATTTCTCGGCTGCTCGCTACCATGAGCGTGGCTGATAAAGTAGGACAGACATTAATGCCAAGTTTTAGTATGTATGGCGGCAAGCCTTTTCAGGAGTTGACGCCAGAGATTGCAAATATGATAAAGAGACTCCAGCTAGGAGGAATCATTTTATTTAAGGACAGCTTAAATGAGACCAAACAAATTGTTCAATTGACAACTGCTCTACAGCAAAGCCAGCATAAATTCGGCTTACTTATTGGTACAGATCAGGAAGGCGGAATTGTTTCACGACTGAAGCAAGGGACGAATATGCCAGGAAATATGGCATTAGGTGCAACACGAAATCCTAAGCTTGCCTATCAGGCTGGACAAGTAATGGCAGATGAACTCCTTTCACTCGGGATTAATTTAGATTTTGCACCAACCATAGACGTCAATAATAATTCTAAGAACCCAGTGATTGGGGTACGTTCTTATGGTGAAAGCCCACAATTAGTAGCCGAAATGGGTACTTCCTTTATTGCAGGTATGCAGGATGCGGGAGTTGTGGCGAGCGCAAAGCATTTTCCCGGACATGGCAATACATCGGTAGATTCCCATGTTGGTTTACCCGTTATTTCTTATGGGAAAAAGCAGTTGGAGCAAGTAGAGTTTATTCCATTTCGACAAGCAATCAAGCAAGGAGTAGATTCTGTTTTAGTCGCTCATATAGCTTTTCCACAGCTAGAGCCTACAAAGGTAGAATCTCATCAAAAGGACAAATCCATTTATCTACCAGCTACGCTCTCACCTAAGCTCGTCCAAGGGCTATTACGAAAAGAGTTTGGTTATGATGGCTTAGTTATTACGGATGCTATGGATATGGGAGGGATTACACAGCATTTCGAGACTGTAGATGCCAGTATTCGTGCAATGAATGCTGGTGCAGACATTATTTTAATGCCCCCAGATGTTGAAAAGGTTAGTTTAGGAATGCAGAAGGCAGTCATGTCGGGAACAATAAAGAAGGAACGTTTGGATGAAGCAGTTAGACGGATCCTAACAGTAAAGATGAGAAGAGGAATTTTTGCGCAGGAACAGATGCCACATGTTCCTATTCTTCAACAAATCGCAGAGAAATCAATTACTTCACCAGCTCACAAACAAGTGGAGCGAGCTATTGCTGAGCAATCAATCACAGTGGTTAAAAATGATCGGATACTGCCGCTCCATCCTTCTCCTGAACAAAGAATAGCGGTGATTGGGTCACGATATACGAGTGAAATGACTAGGGCATTCCAGAAATATCATCAAAATACAGTAGCCATTAAGCTCAACCATGTGCTCAAAGCTGAGCAACAACAACAAATAGATCGTGCCGACATATTGATGGTTTTACCAGACTCATTCGCAGGAGGCTTACAGCCGGTAAATCAACTCATAAAAAAGCTGATTGACCAGAAGCAAAAGCCGGTAATTATGATTTCTACACGAAACCCATATCAGCTTACTGATTTTCAAAAGGTCCCTACGTATGTGGCGCAATATGGAAATGCAGATGCAAGCTTTCAAGCCACAGCAGCGATTCTGTTTGGTGAAGGGAAATCCAAAGGGAAGCTACCCGTTACAATCTATGATACGAAAGGCAACATTTTGTATCCCTACGGTCATGGACTGTAAACTGTGTGTTTTCAAATGGAGTGAAAGCGGATGCCGTTGCACATACTAACAAAAAACGTTGTAAAGGTAGGTTTAAGTATGTGGATTGCTTCTAAACTAGGAATAGTCTTGATGCTTTGTGGAGCGCTTGTCAGTTCCTCAGTCACCGCTTCTGAACAAAAGATTCCCGATCCCATGAAAACACGCAAAGTGGCCCTCATTATAGACGATTTTGGCAATAATATGAGGGGAACAGAGGAAATTCTTAATTTACCGATTCCATTAACTATTGCAGTCATGCCATTTTTACCAAGTACAAAAAAAGATGCTGAGTTGGCCCATCAAAAGAAACATGACGTAATTGTTCACATGCCAATGGAACCAATGAGAGGGGCTAAAAGCTGGCTAGGGCCCGGAGCCCTTATGAGTAATTTAAGTGATGAGGAAATCCGCAATCGAGTGAACAAAGCGATTGACGATGTTCCGCACGCAATCGGTATGAATAATCATATGGGGTCGAAAATTACCCAAAATCCACGTATTATGCGGATTGTATTACAGGTATGTAAAGAGCGAGGACTTTTTTACATTGACAGTAAAACCTCTTATAGAAGCATTGTGGGACAGGTCGCTCACGATTTACAGGTTCCTTATATTGAAAACATGGTCTTTTTAGATGATGTGCATACGTCCTCACATATTACGAAGCAACTGAGACTCATTAGTGAAAAAGTAAAACAAAATGAAGTATGTGTTGCTATCGGCCATGTGGGGCCTGGAGGTAAAAAGGTTGCTCAAGCAATCCGCAACTATTTACCTCAATTACAAAAAGAAGCCACAATTATGCAGGTATCCAGAATGGTAAAAGAAAAACAAGCGACACCAACAAAGACAGACAAGAAAACGAAAAAATAAAGTAAAAGCTATAACTGTTACCCATTTGTGAGCGATTCACTGCTTTTTTGATCAAAAACTGTCTTTACCTTCCTCTAAAAAGTAACAATTCATAACATCTCCCACAAGGAATGGACAGTATGTTACAATAGGAACTGTACTAGCTATTTATGTACAGATAGGGAGGTGAGATGCACGTGGTGGATGAATTAATTGGGTTGTCATTACCTTATGTTTGGTTGCTCTTCTGGGTATCTGTAATTGTAGTTCCATGCTGTCAATTATTATTTACTCACATCGTTGGGAAACGTCAGTCAATGCAATACGAAGAACGTTTTGAATGGCGTCAACAGCTTGTGACAATGCCAATACGTTCGTCTTTTATTAAATTATATCGACGAGTACCTATGCGAAAAGAGAAGCGAGCAACCACGTCATCTGATGATACACTCCCAAATCTTCTCCTTGTTTGTTTATAGAGTTTGCAAACAATGAGGAGGATTTGTTCATGAAAGCTGTACGTAAATCATTACCTGTATTTTTATTTGGTGCTGTGGTGTTATTGCTGAGCGGATGTAGCAATACAGCTCCGATAACATCAGATAGTCCTGGTATCTGGGATCACTTTTTTGTTTATCCATTTTCATGGTTAATCCAAAACGTTGCTAGCTTAACAGATGGGAATTATGGGCTAGCGATTGTCATTATGACGCTGTTGATTCGAACACTTTTATTGCCTCTCATGATGAAGCAAATGAAAAGTGGGGCTGCCATGAAAAAGCTGCAACCACAGATTGATAAACTGAAAAAAAAGTATAGTAATTCCAATCAGGACCCTAAACAAGCCCAAAAAATGCAAATGGAAATGATGGAATTGTACAAAGCAAGCGGAGTTAATCCAATGGCGGGCTGTCTCCCTGCTCTGGTTCAAATGCCGATCCTAATGGCATTTTACTTCGCGATTCGTCGTACACCAGAGATTGCTGACCATTCATTTATGTGGTTTAACTTAGGACATGCCGATCCATTTTATATCTTGCCTTTACTAGCAGCAGCGACAACCTTTTTCCAAACGATGCTGTCAATGAAAATGACTCCTACCATGGGAGCTAATAATATGAAAATGTTCTATTACATGATGCCGATCATGATCTTTATGGCTGGAATGAATTTGCCAGCAGCCCTTCCATTATATTGGGTCGTGGGTGGAGTATTTTCGCTCGTGCAAACCTATTTTTTAAATAAGGTTTATCATGTACCGCTAACTTCTTCTACAAGTGCAAAATAAATATAAATGATCATGAAAGAGGATAGTTGTCCACTTAAAGGGGATAACTGTCCTCTTTTTTACTAAAAATGCTGCAAAGCAAAACCAGCATATGAACTAGTAGACAGCGATATTTATGTGAGTGAAACCTATTCATTTTTACCAAACTTCAAGGTTAGTAGGCTATGGTCTCGCTTCTTTAAAAAAAGATCTAATCCAAGATTACTGCTTTGGCAAATGGATGAATGATATGTAGTCCCTGAATATCGTAAACAAAAGCTGAGGCAAGCAATCGTGGAGAAATTAATGACTGGATTCAAGCTCAAGGCGCTTCTCCGATTTATGTGTGTGTTGATCTAAAAAGGCATTGGCACAAGAGTTCTGGGAAAAAGTAGAGTTAAGCAAAGAGTGCTATATTATGTATGATAATTATGCTTGTAAAGCCTTACCTCCTATTTTATTAGAAGCATAGATGACAGCCCTCTGACGGGATAGAGCCGTTAGGGGGCTGTTCGAATTTTGCCTAGGGCTTACGATTTTATGTTTTCCTTCAAAAAGAGGTACAAGAAAACAAAATATTTTTCTATATCCTTTGAGTAGTTGAACATACAAGCCATTTTTAATTTTCCTAATAAAGTATTATAAGGAGGTGTAGAGATGACAATACAATTCCAAGCTAAGCTACGAGGCTCTGAGGAAGTCCCACCTGTTCTCACAAATGCTTCTGGGACCGCTACGTTCCAGCTTAGTGCAGATAATAGCAGACTTGATTTCCGTTTATCGTTACATGATTTACGTGACCTGACCCAAGCCCATATTCATATCGGGGTTAGAGGTGTTAATGGGCCGATAGTGGTATTTCTTTTTGGACCGGTACAACGTGGAATTAGTGTATGTGATGCCGTTGTGACTGGATCCATTACTAGTGCAGATTTGGTTGGTCCGCTCCAAGGAAGAACACTTGCGGAATTAATCCAGCTGATGCTAAGAGGAGAAACCTATGTAAATGCCCATACCACTCAACACCCTGGTGGGGAAATACGTGGTCAGGTTCGCAGAGTTGAAAAAGTTTGTATTTGTAAATGCTAGGATAAGTACTCATCCTCATGTACAGGATGAAATTCAGAATATATTCTTTACAGCCCTTTTTATATGGCTATTTGTATAGAAAAATGTAGCAAAAATGGCGTGAAGGTGTTACTAGCCTGCATGGAAAAGTCGTTTCCTATTTTATTAAAGAAGCGACTTTTTCATAGACCAGTTTCTTTAGTTAACAGGGGAGCCAAACCACAACCTCCGTTCCGCCTGTAGGCGTTCTACGCATCTCAATTCGTCCATGATGTAAATCAACAATTGATTTGGCAATTGATAAGCCTAATCCGCTACCACCTTTTTCACGAGTCCGAGATTTATCTACTCGATAAAACCGTTGAAATACGTTTGCAAGTTCTGCGTCAGGAATTCCTACACCAGTGTCTTTTATATGTATCTCGACCCAGGCGTCAGTGGAAAAGACATGGACTTCAACAAAGCCCTCCTCTGTGTATTTCTTGGCATTATCTAATAAAATATCAAAAAGTTGACGGATTTTACCTGGATTCATGGGTAATGTTAGTGGTGCATTCCATGAAAAGTGAAGCGAAAGGTGTTTAGGAAAGAGCGTTGTCCATGTTGTACGGATTTCTTCTAACAAGGGAACCATATCCTGTGTGGCAAATAAGGGTTCCTTAGAGGGATTATCTTGTAATTTAGCAAGCGATAGTAGATCTTCAATCAACTCAAAAAGACGCGAGCATTCTTGAAGCATGGCAGAAAGCGCCTCATCCCTTACCTCGGGATTATGCTTTCCCCAGCGTTGCAAAAGGCGTGCATAGCCTTCGATGATAGCAAGTGGCGTTTTAAATTCATGAGATGCATCTGCAATAAATTGTTGTTGTTTACTGAAGGCATCCTCAACACGATCCAATAGAGAGTTGAAAGCTAGGACTAAATCTTTGATTTCAGCATCATTGGTGATGACGGGAAGGCGTGAGCGTAAATCCTCAGCTTCTTTTTTACGAATTTGCTCAATTAGTTGGGTTAACGGCTGTAATCCAATTTGGGTCAATTGATAGACACCGATGGCTGAAATGATAAAGGTAGCGACAGCAGACCAGCAGAGAATCTGGATAAGGATGCGAAAAATGGGACGGAGTTGTTCATTATCCTGAATGATGGTTAGCAAAAGGACATCTGGAAAACCAGGTAATTGAACCGTTTGCATTGAGCTAATTACATTTTCTTGATTACGTAAATCTTCTTCTGTCCAGCCAGTACCAATCACAGATGCTAGGGTTTTGTTAGTGGAGGTTTCTAATAGAATCGCTTGATGAACATCAGCATATTTCAACAGTACATCCTTTACAACTTGAAGGTTAGTGGTTTTATGACCCAAAGTAGCTTTTTGCAACTCATTTAAAATGGTAACAACCTTCTTTTGCAATTGCTTTTGTTCATATTGATAAACCAAATTACTAGTAGACATGTAGACAAACAAATTCATAAATAACAAAAACAGAGTCATTGCAGTGGTTAAAATAACGGTTAATCGCCAAGTTAAAGAAGTTGGCAGGCGTCTAGTAACTTGTTTTCGCATTTATTCCACCCGTAAACTGTAGCCAACTCCACGAATGGTATGGATTAATTTTTTGGCTCGTTTTCGTTCAATCTTATTGCGTAGATAGCGGATATACACATCGACTACATTGGTATTGCCCATAAAGTCGAATCCCCAAACTGCCGTCAATAATTGTTCGCGGGTTAAAGCTTGACCTTGATGATTAGCTAAGTACAGCAATAAATCAAATTCTCGTGGGGTTAATAAAATTTCCTTCGTTTCACGGAATACACGCCGGTTCTGTACTTGAATTTCCAGTGAACCGATGTGTAGTATTTCCTGATTCTTGGAAACAACCGGGCGAAGATTAGCACGGATACGAGCAAATAACTCCTCGATAGCAAAGGGCTTAGTTAAATAATCATTAGCACCACTGTCTAGTCCAGCTACAATATCCTGAACCTCATTACGTGCCGTAAGCATGATGATCGGTACCTCACTTCCTGTATCTCGGATACGCCGACACACTTCAATGCCGGAAATTTGGGGAATCATGACATCCAACAGAATGAGGTCGTATTCATTATGTAATGCTTTTTCAAGCCCGATCGCCCCATCATAGCAAATCTCAACATTATATCCTTCATTCATTAATTCCAATTGTAAATAACGTGCAAGATTTTTTTCATCTTCAACTAAGAGAAAGCTCCCTTTGCTATCTGTCGGACTCATGCTGCTGTCATCCCCCCGCTTTGTATGTAAAGCTGCTGCTTCAAAACAGGTATATCTGTTGTAGTGTAACCAATTGATCGCCCTTTTACCAATTCTCACGAAAATCTTAAATTCTCTTTTAGTTCTAGAGATGATTTGTAAGAAATGTATTGCAAGGAAATATTTCATTTCACGGGAGGATGACAGATGAATAAAAAAATAACATCGAAAAGGAATAATCAGCCTACCGGTTGTATAATTGGTCGAAATATTATTGCAACAGCAGAACAATATTTAGGGATACCATACAAATATTGTTCTAGTCGTAAAGAAAAGACAACGATGGATTGCTCTGGTTTTACAATGTGGGCTTATAAAGAAGGAGCAGGGATTAACTTAGGCGCAGGCGGGGCACGCTCCCAATATAAACAAGGAACTCCCATTCCTCGAAGT
Source organism: Brevibacillus laterosporus LMG 15441 (assembly GCF_000219535.2). NCBI lineage: Bacteria > Bacillati > Bacillota > Bacilli > Caryophanales > Paenibacillaceae > Brevibacillus > Brevibacillus laterosporus. The sequence goes on along the minus strand of NZ_CP007806.1, from coordinate 3,096,542 downwards.
AAATTGCGAGTCGGTGATCTCGTATTTTTTTCGACAAAGAAAACCATGAAATATCCCAAAAAATCCATTAACCGTATTGGTCACGTAGGAATTTACGCTGGAAACAATCAGGTTCTACATATATATGGAAAGGAAGGTGTTAAGTACAGCAATATGTCTAAGGGTTGGTGGAATAACCACTATGAAAGAGCAGCGCGTTACTTACACAGAGAATAAACAGAAGAAGCTCTCTCGTAAGGTGAAATAATGACCAACGGGAGAGCTTTTTGACACAGACAGATAGCTATAATAGGCGGCTAATTCCTCATAGGGAACAGCAGGCAGAATGTTTTTACTCTTCCAAGTGAGCTTATAGCCTTCTTGTGCTATTTCCTTTTGGAGCTTTTGCATCAAAGGATCATGTTGGACAAGCTTGTCAAAGGAATTAGGCTGCTTCAACGAGCTTTTGCAGCTTTCCTTGTATAGAAGGCAGTTCATAGGTAGGCTTCCACAGCTTGAGGTGAGTAAAACTGGCATAAATTATGCATAGTTTTAGACGGGGTGAGACCTTCGAAATACACGACAGTTTCACCAGATTTTTTTGGGGGAGATCCATCAAGATTTTTTAATTTTAAAGGTTTGATCCAACAGCACCCAGTTTTGTTTAAAGGGAATGCCTAGTCTCCAATAGCTAATTCCTCGTAAATGTAACTCTTTTAATAATGAAAACTTAGCCCGCATCGAACGTGCGTCCTCAAACCAGACTTCATGCTCACGACCTTGTTCATCGAAATACCGAAAATGCGGTGCTTGTGCTACCGGGTCAAATTGAATGGATTGCTGGTAACGTCGTGCTAGGTTAACCGCCTCTTTAGGACTCACTACTTTCGCAAATTTACCTCCAGGACGATAGGGGAGTGTCCAGTCATAGCCATATAAATTTTGTCCCATCATAATTTTTTTAGCGGGAATCTCAGTTAATGCATATTCAAGTACACGCCGCACTGGCCCGATTGGCGAGACAGCCATTGGAGGCCCTCCGCTATATCCCCATTCATAGGTCATAATAATTACAAAATCAACGATCTCTCCATGGGCACGGTAGTCATGAGCCTCGTACCATTGACCTTGTTGGGTAGCGCTGGTTTTCGGGGCAAGAGCAGTTGAGATCATTAATCCATTTGCATGCAGACGATCCCTTGCTTTTCGTAAAAATTGATTATAGGCTTCGCGATCTTTGGGATATAGGTGCTCAATATCAAAATGAATGTCACTAAATCCATATCTTTTGGCTCTTTGTATGATTTCATCAAGCATGCGATTTTGTTTTTGCTCATCGTTTAGAATTTCCTGACCTAATTCCGCACTGAATTGATTATTTTCTATGTTTGTAATCACCATCATCAAGGTTGCTCCATTTGATGTAGCGATCCTAGGCAGATCGCCCAGCTCCAGTGAGGTAAGACTCCCATCTCGCTTGATTTGATAGCTAAATGGGGCAAGGTAGGTTAGATAGGGTACTGATTCTTGAGCAATTTGTTCAGTCATGGCGATGTTTCTGCGTGGCTCTATGTAGGCATTCACTTCAATCGTGGGCTTAGGTGCTTGGGGAATGGTTAAAACCATGCCAGGATAAATGGGCCTTGAAGCAGAAAGATTGTTTGCTGCTGCTAATTGTTGAACAGAGACATTGAATCTCAATGCAATCTCATAAAGTGAATCCCCTGGCTGGACCGTGTACTGCTTAGGAGTAACGATTACTAGCGATTGACCTACTACCAGGGTTTGTTGGGGCGTAAGATCATTATCGTTGGCGATTTGTTCTACAGAGGTTTTATAACGATTGGCGATTTTATATAAACTGTCACCGGGTCGGACAACATAAATGATCATGAGGCCACCTCCTTGTTGTTTATCTCTTTTACTCATATTCAAGAGGAAGCCAATTTAGGTGCTATTTTTCTTGGATGTATCTGGAGGGAATTATGTGATGCATGTTTTTTAACACGGGCATAATAAGGAGGCGAATGAGAAAGGAATGAAATGTATGCAGGAATTGGACTACAGGCGAAAAGTGACAGTTATGCTTGCTATTATGGCGGCGTTATTGTTTGCTTCCATTAATCAAACAATTGTAGGGACAGCGCTCCCTAAAATTATTGCTAAATTGGGTGGCATGGATTATTACAGTTGGGTGTTTACGATCTATATGCTCACCTCAAGTATCGCAACCATATTAGTAGGAAAGCTCTCTGACATGTATGGCCGCAAGCCTTTCATTTTGATCGGATTAGGAGTATTTGTTGTAGGTGCCTTTTTGTGTGGAACATCTCGCACTATTTTTGAACTGATTTTGTATCGAGGTATTCAGGGTGCTGGCGCAGGGGTAATCATGTCCACGGCTTTTACCTCCATAGCTGACCTATTTGCTCCAAGGGAGCGAGGGAGATGGCAGGGCTTAATGTCATCGGTGTTTGGATTAGCTAGTGTTTTTGGACCTGTGCTAGGTGGATATATTGTGGATAATGCAGATTGGCACTGGGTGTTTTGGGTGTTTTTACCGTTTGGAATCATTGCAATTGGAATGATTTATTGGCTGTTTCCACGTGCAGTTCATCGAGAGAAGCAAACCGTTGATTACTGGGGTTCGCTACTTATTACGACAACGATGGTGCCTTTTCTACTAGCATTTTCATGGGCGGGCACAAAATATGAATGGACGTCCCTGACGATTCTCGGTTTGTTTGCCTTTACTCTGGTTTCATTCCTTTTATTTATTTATGTTGAAAAGCAAGCGAGAAATCCTGTGATTCCATTACATTTATTTCGTAATGATATTTTCACGATCTCAAATGTAATTGGCTTTATTGTTGGAGCTGGGATGTATGCATCAATTATGTACATGCCATTTTTTATTCAGGGGGTACTTGGATATTCGGCTACTCATTCTAGCTATCTAACAATGCCAATGACGCTTAGCTTGGTTGTAGGGAGTGCAGTATGCGGTCAATTGATGACGAAGACAGGTACTTATAAGAAATTTGCCTTGGGTGGCTTAGTGCTCATGCTTGTAGGGATGTATTTACTAGCCCGAATGGATCAAGGAACTACGGGTAGCTCAATTGTGTTCAATCTCATTGTATTTGGATTAGGGCTGGGCGTAGCTATGCCAGTATTTACGATCACTGTCCAAAATGCAGTGAAGAGTAAGGATTTAGGAGTTGCTACAGCTTCATCACAGTTATTTCGTTCCTTAGGTGGGACAATTGGCGTAGCTATTATGGGAACCATTCTTTCCGTACGCATTGGCTCAAAAATGAGTGAGTCGACGGCACAATTAGGTATTAGTCATCTGCCTAACATTCCGCCAGAACTTGTCCAGAAAATCAGCGCATTGCATAACCCACAAATTTTACTGGACCTACAGCGGCTGGATCAAATAGAAAAAAGCCTTCCACCAGTGCTGCACGAGCTGTTTAATCATGTAATTGCCAATTTACGAGATGCCTTGCAGTATGCATTAGCAGGAGTTTTTCTTACTTCCACCTGGTTGCTTGTATTTGCTTTACTTCTTACGTTTTTTCTGCGAGAAATACCGTTGCGTAGTGAAGGGGATACCCGGCAGGTAGGTACCAAAAAAGCTTCATGGGGGAGTAAAAAGAAATTGAATGAGCAGGAGTAGCAAAAGAAAGGAGCTTTGCATACGGCAAAGCTCTTTTTCTTTCCTTATATTGATGCGGCCAAGTGAATTTCATCCTCTGTTAAATAACATTGTGGATCGGATGCCCAGAAATCTCCATAGAATCCCTGTGCGCGAGGCCGGAAGTTTCCGTTACAGACGGAGAAGTATTGACAGGTCGCACAGCGCCCATGAATCTTGCTTTTCCGATCACGCAACCCAAGAAGAATAGGATGATCGCCCTGCCATATCTCTGCGAAGGACTGTTCCCGCAGATTTCCAAGTGCGATGTTTTGACTAAATTGATCAGGATGCACAATTCCACGATGATCAATATTGCAGAAAGCGATACCAGAACGATTACCGCCATTGCGTTGCAGCTTTTCCCATATGCGTCCTGCTAGCTCAGGATCGGTTTCCATTACTTTTAGGTAGAGATAGATTGCATCTGCATGGTTGTCAACTGTTAAAATTTCGCGAGGTTGTCCTGATTTTTGGAAATAATGAATTTTTTCAATGATAAAGTCTAAAGCCTCACGTGTTTGCTGATGAGTAATATCATCCTCGACTCCTCCACGGCCTGCATAGACGAGATGATAGAAACAGACACGCGGAATATTCTCTCTTTCAATCAGGTCAAAAATATCTGGCAACGCTTCAATGTTGTGTTTGTTCATCGTAAAACGAAGGCCAACCTTTTGACCCACTGCCATACAGTTTCGGATTCCACGAATGGCTAAATCAAAGGCACCTTCTTTTTGACGGAAAAAATCATGCGTCTTTTGCATCCCATCCAAGCTTATGCCAACATAGCTAATCCCTAAGTCCTTTAAGCGCTTCGCCTTTTTCTCATCAATAAGCGTGCCATTGGTTGAGAATGTAATGCGAATACCCCGAGAAATAGCATGCTCGGCTAGCTCAAAAATATCTGGTCGAATGAGAGGTTCACCGCCCGAAAACAGGATAACGGGTACCTTCATATCCGCTAGCTGATTAATTACATCGTGGGCTTCCTCTGTGCTTAGCTCTCCTTCATATTTCTTATTTTCGGAGCTGGAGTAGCAATGTAAGCAATGAAGATTGCAAGTTTTTGTAATATTCCAAGCAACAACGGGTCCATGCCCATGATGGGTTCCTGTTTTTTGATTTCGAGAAGCCTCTGAATATCGCAATTTATCTCCGAAGGTCGTAGTTGTTTCTAGTAAACTGGAAAGTCCAATCATTATATCCTCCCCTAAGCCTTTTGTACAAACTTTCACGGCCTAATTCTAGCAAATAGCTGGAAAAGATTTTGTGAGGAATATCACTTCTTGGAATAGCCAACTTGGTTACAATCAAAAAGAGCAAGGAGGGATTGGTATGCTGGAATACGAGAGCGATTTCGCTATGAAAAAGAAACATGAACACATTTTGCTTTCCTATTTATACAATGACCACAGCGAGCTGGATGGAAAACTAAAGCACATTCTGTCTCTGATTCGTTATGGTACAAAATGGAACGAAGCATTGCATGAAGATTTACATCGTTTCCTTCAATTCCTTCAAACAGATTTCCGTCGGCACATTATGGTGGAGGACGATATTTTATTTTTTACGTTGACGAGTCGACTGGCAACATTAGAGGAGCCATTACTGCTCATTAAATCAGAACATGACCGATTATTAGAGATCTCAGATCGAATTGGGACCGAATTGAATCAGTGTGTGCAACTGGAACAAAAAACCTCGACGATGGTTTGTTTACTGAAGCAATTTGATGAGCTATTTGAAGAGCATACGATCAAGGAGGATCGGGTATTGTACCCGATGGCCAATAAACTGCTGACATTAGCTGAAAAGGATAGTCTGTATCAGACAATCTCCAAACATTATAAATAGATACCATCATGCCAATGGAGTGAACTAGATGAATTACGACCAGAATCCTTTTATCGTGATTTGGGAAGTGACGCGTGCATGTGCATTGCGTTGTTTGCATTGTCGCGCCGTAGCGCAGCCCAATCGTCATCCCGACGAGCTGAGTACAGATGAAGGGAAGGAATTGTTAGATCAGATCAAAGAAATGGGTAATCCTCTTCTTGTTTTTACTGGCGGCGATCCATTAATGCGGGAAGATTTATACGAATTAATCGATTACGCAGTAAAAATTGGATTACGTGTCTCTATGTCACCTAGCGCTACGCCGCGTGTAACAGAAAAAGCGATCGTAAAAGCAAAAGAGGCTGGGCTATCACGCTGGGCTTTTAGCCTAGATGGTCCTACCGCAGAGGTGCATGATTATTTCCGCGGAACACCAGGCTCGTATGATATTACCGTAAAATCGTTGGCTATATTGAAAAAACATGGGTTACCTGTTCAACTAAATACAACGATTTCTGTTTATAATGCGCATTTACTAGAAGAAATGTCCCAAATGGTGGAAGAATGGGGCGCAGTTCTATGGAGTGTTTTCTTTTTAATTCCTACAGGAAGAGGGCAGGCAAGTGATGCGGTATCCCCAATGGAGCAGGAGCGCATTTATCGCTGGCTGATCGAGAAGAGTCAGACTGCTAGCTACAGCATCAAAACAACAGCGGCCCCTGCCTATAGGCGAGCACTATACTTTGCAACACAAAAGGGCATGAATACCCAACCTGAGAAAGTGAAAAGAATGGATCTTTTAGGACGTTCAGCTGGAGGCGTTACGGACGGCAAAGGCTTTGTGTTTATTTCTCATGTAGGGGATGTTCAGCCAAGCGGATTTTTACCAATTAATTGCGGAAATGTACGCCAAACACCTTTGGCTGATTTATATCGTAATCATGCAGTCTTTCAATCGTTACGCTACCCGGATGGCTATTCGGGTAAATGTGGCGTCTGTAACTTCAATCAGGTATGTGGCGGATCACGCGCCCGTGCTTATGCCATGACAAAGGATTATTTGGCAAGCGATCCTTCATGCATGTATATCCCGCCAAAATGGGAAGAAGGCTATGGACAAGATCATTGGGCCACTTTTAACACAACAAAATGACATAATATAGAGCATTGGAAAAGAAGCAAGAAATGTTAGGTTGACATGGCTTGCTTTTTTTGTATGTCATTTTTAAATTTATATATATTAATATATTTTTGTACAAAATGTGAAAAAGCAAAACCATGTGATTAAAATCACAAAGCACTATATAAGAGTTGGGTATGATTTGTGATGTAAAAAAGGTTGTATATATAAAAAAGTTCAATTTCGTTTAAAAAAATAGGTTGAGCGTTTGAACTTATTAGAGGAGGTAACCTATGTCAACAAAAGGAGTAATGAAATGGGAGCCTGAGAATCCAGAATTTTGGGAATCTACAGGCAAAAAAGTGGCCAACCGTAACCTTTGGATATCTATTCCAGCCCTTTTACTTGCTTTTAGTATTTGGTCCATTTGGTCGGTTGTTGCTGTGAATCTGAATAAAGTCGGGTTTCAATTTACAGCAGATGAACTATTTAGCTTAGCTGCTCTTCCAGGTCTCTCAGGTGCTACACTGCGTATTTTATATGCCTTTGTTGTTCCGATCTTTGGGGGGCGTAATTGGACCGTATTCAGTACAGCGACTTTGTTAATCCCAGCCATTTGGATTGGATTTGCTGTACAAGATCCGTCTACCTCCTATGAGACAATGGCATTGCTCGCCATTTTGTGCGGCTTTGGTGGTGGTAATTTCGCTTCTTCCATGGCAAATATTAGTTTCTTTTTTCCACAAGCGAAGAAGGGTTCTGCCTTGGGGTTAAACGCGGGACTTGGGAATCTTGGTGTAAGTGTAGCACAATTTCTAGTACCAATCGTAATTGGAATTAGCGTATTTGGAAATATCGCTGGTGGACCACAAACGAGCGATGCAACGCAATTATGGCTACAAAATGCTGGATTTATTTGGGTAATCCCAATTTTACTGACAACAATTGCAGCTATGTTTGGAATGAATAATCTTCCGATGAAGCAATCGATTACAGATCAATTGGTTATTTTTAAACGCAAGCATATGTGGATTTGTTCGTTTCTCTACACGATGAGCTTCGGGTCCTTTATCGGCTTTGCAACAGCATTTCCATTGCTAACCCAGCACCAATTTCCTGATGTGAATCCGTTGCAATATGCCTTTATTGGTCCTCTATTAGGAGCATTAGTTCGGCCGATTGGTGGTATGCTGGCAGATAAGCTTGGTGGGGCAAGAGTAACTCTCTACAATGTGATTCTGCTGATCGCTGCTACGGCAGGTGTTATCTACTTCATGAATGCTAAAGAATTCTGGGCATTTTTCGCCTGTTTCATCGTGATTTTCTTTACGACGGGGATTTGTAATGGCTCCGTTACACGTATGATGCCTACGATCTTTCCTCCAAAGGAAGCGGCGCCAGTCATCGGCTTTACATCGGCTATTGCGGCTTACGGGCAATTCTTTATTCCAAAATCATTTAGTATGTCGATTAAGGCTACAGGTGCTCCAGATATTGCTTTATATGGTTTCTTGGTGTTTTATGCAGTAGCTTTGATCTTGCTGTGGTACTTCTATGCACGTAAAAATGCCGAGGTAAAGTGCTAGAGTATAACCCGGCTTGATTCAAACAAAAGAGTCTTGGTTGCCAGTGACCAAGACTCTCTTTTAAATCTGACATATTTCATTGGGACAATCATCACAGCAGATGGCATCTTTTAAAAAGGTAAGGTCCTTAATTAAAATATTTCATTGGGAATTTTGCTCAATGACATCTTGTTTCTTTAAATCAGACAGCATGCGGTTTACGCTTTCTCTGGTTAGCCCAATAAATTGAGCCAAATCTCGATTAGTAAGAGCAAGCGTAATGTAAATCCCTTTTTCATGTGGCTCTCCGTAGCTGTTACTCAGCCGGATAAGCGTGGAGTATAGTGCTCCGATTTTGCCATTTAACAACAAATCACGGAATTTGGATTGGATACGGCGATTCATGATACCCATCCACCGCAAAAACTCAGCACAGAACATCCCATTTTTCAAGAGAAGGCGTTCTAAGGATTGACGGGGGATAATGTTGACTTCACCCGCTTGCAACATGCTGGCGGTAGTGTTGTAGCTTAAGCTCTCTTCGAACAATCCGGGTACCCCTACTAGTTCGCCATCGCTGAAGACTTGCAGAGTTAATTCTTTTCCGTCCGTCGTCGTCTTTGTCAGTTTCAATTGTCCGGATTCAATCAGGTATAAATGATCAGCCTTGTCTCCATCCATAAAAAGCACGGAGCCAGCAGCAAATTTTTTAGAAATAGAAATCTCTTTTAGACGCTGGGTAAAGTCAGGGGAGACTTGTTGAATGAATGTAAATCCTTGATTGCCCACAACGAGACCTCCATGCAAATTGACGTTTTCTTGCGTTTTATTATAGCGATGAATAACTAGAAATGAAAGGCACTATTTCACAATGTTAAAAATTTGTGCAGGAATAAGTGATGCTCATCACAATGAGCAAGAAGTGAATTAAGTACAATGACAATCGATCATCACCTAAAAAAGAAAAAATAGGGCAAAACAAACGAAAAATTACAGGGGGGTAGTAGATCATGGATCGTGCTTTTGCATCCAAATTTGCCAAGAGAGCCTTTTGCATAATCTTGGTGCTGTTTTTCTTATCATATGTAGGCTCAAGATCATTTACACATATGGATTTAGCCTTATATGGGTATATGGTTGGCACAATCGTGTTTATTGGCGGATTTTTATATCGATTTGGCGCGTGGGCAGAACGTCCACCTACTAAGCTTATCATTAAAAAGGGGATAAAATTACTTTTTCGTAAAAATAGCCCTAAAACAGCTACCGAACAACTGGTAACGTATCGCTTCATCTGGAATCGCCATTGGTATCGTTGGACTCAGCATATCCTGATAGGATGGGGCTGTATGCTTGCCGCTTTCGTAACCTTCCCGCTTGTTTTTGGCTGGATGTATTTTACGATGCCGATAAACGGAATTTACACGGTTGTATTTATGGGAATTGATTTAATGACGATTCAGGCAGATGGAATCTTAGCTTATTGTTTTTATAATGCTTTAAACATTAGCGCCTTTATGGTGATTGCTGGTGTTTCAATGGCCTTGTATCGACGGTATAAGGATATGCAAGCGCGTGCAGAACAAAGCTTTGTTTACGATTTTTTACCGCTATATTTATTAATGGCTATCAGTATCACAGGTCTATTCTTAACCGCATCTAATGTCTTTTTGGCAGGCTTTGGTCATCCTGTATTAAAAATGATTCATCAGTTCTTTGTTATTATTACATTAATTTATCTGCCATTTGGTAAGCTTGCGCATGTGCCATTCCGTCCAATGAGTGTGTTTGCTCGCAATTATCGACTTCATTACAGTGAACAATCGATGAAAACCTGTAAGCTATGCGGTGCAGAATTCGTCTCCGCAGAGCAATCGAACGATGTTATCGAGGTGCTACAAAAAAATCAAATGGCATTTGAAATGCAGGAGGGCTTTCACTTAGCAGAGCTTTGCCTGCCATGTCGCCGCAAATATCGGATGTTCCGTTTTACAGGTAAACCAACACATCAAACTTTGAAGGAGGAGGGCAACCAGCATGCCAACGGATAAATTTCAAAAACAGATTCCCAACAAAATTCATCCAGGTGAAAGGCTTGTTGATACTCACTGTAGCTACTGCGGTATGCAATGTGGCATGAAATTGCGAGTGGACATTGCCTCTAACAAGATCATCGGGGTAGAACCTCGCTATGATTTTCCCGTTAATCTAGGCAAGCTGTGTCCTAAAGGAACAACAGCTTATCAGCAGGTGAATCATCCTGATCGGATCAAACGTCCGTTAATTCGTGATAATGCAGCGTTAAAAGGAACATCAGAAGGCTTTCGAGAAGCTAGCTGGGACGAAGCTTTAGACCTTATTGTCCGAAAGTATCAGGAACTGCAAGAGAAGTATGGAAAGGATACCCTGTCTGTTTATTCTGGGGTTTCGATGACCAATGAAAAATGTTATTTAACCGGGAAATTTGCTCGGATTGCTTTACAAACACGCTATATTGACTACAATGGTCGCTTTTGCATGTCATCAGCGGCAGCAGGCTTAAATCGTAGCCTGGGAATTGATCGAGGTTCCACCGTTCCGTGGACAGATATTCATCAGACGGATTGTTTGTTTATCACGGGATCAAATGCTGCAGAGTGCCATCCCACGAGCATGTTTCGTATTTGGGAGGTTCAGAATCGAGGGGGGTACCTAATTGTCGTCGATCCACGTGAAACACCGTTGGCACGGCGAGCCGATATTCATTTAGATATTCGTCCGGGGACCGATTTAGCCTTAGCAAATGGAATTGTTCATCTGTTGATTGAAAAAGGGTATGTCGATGAAGAATTTGTGAAAAACCACACAAATGGTTTTGAGGAAACAAAGGAATTGGTAAAGGACTTTACACCAGAATATGTGAGTGAGATTACAGGATGTGACATCCAGAAAATCATTCGTGCTGCCGAGATATATGGGAAGGCTCCAAATGCGATCGTTATGTTCTGTCGGGGTGTGGAACAGCAATCGAAAGGAACAGATAATGTATCAGCCTATACAAATATGGCGTTAGTAACAGGAAAAATTGGACGTCCCAAATCAGGGGTAGCAACATTAACAGGCCAAGGTAACGGACAAGGTGGACGTGAACACGGACAGAAAGCGGACCAATTACCGGGCTATCGTAAAATGGATAATCCCGAGGATGTAAAGCTAGTAGCAGAACGTTGGGGGGTACCTGTTTGTGAGATGCCGAAAAAAGGGGTATCTGCCTACGAAATGTTCCAACTGATGCTAGATAAAACCATCCGTTCTCTCTATTTGTTATGTTCGAATCCCGCGGTAAGTGCGCCTAACCAGAATCATGTACGGTCAGCACTTAAGCAACTTGATTTTATGGTTTGTGTGGATTTTTATTTATCGGAATCGGCTGAATATGCAGATGTGATTTTACCAACTACAACATGGGCAGAGGATGAAGGCACGACCACAAATCTTGAAGGACGTGTAATTCGTCACAACCAAGCTCAAAACTGGTATGCGGAATCTAAGCCTGATTGGTGGATTCAAATTGAAATTGCCAAACGAATGGGACGGGGAGAATATTTTGGGCATTTACAATCTCCACGCGATATATTTACTGAGCTAACGGAGCTGTCTCGGGGCGCTGTTGCAGATTATTCGGGCATTACGTATGAAAAAATTGAACAAAATAATGGCGTTTTTTGGCCCTGTACATCAGATGAGGATCAAGGACAGCCGCATTTGTTTTTAGATAAACAATTTTATCATCCTGATGGCAAGGCGAAGATTTGTGCTCTGCCTTATCGCCCGCCAGCAGAAGAGCCATGTGAGGAATATCCGTTGCGCTTAACGACGGGGCGTGTAGTCTTTCATTATCTTTCTGGTAATCAGACACGCCGGATTCCTTTTTTGAAAGAAATGTATCCCGATCCATTGCTAGAGGTTCATCCTGAAACAGCAGAGGCATATGGCATCAAGCATGATGAGGTTGTTGTATTAAAAACCCGCCGCGGTCAAGCGAAGTACAAGGTGAAAATTATTGAAGCGATTCGACCTGATACTGTTTTTGTACCCTACCATTGGGGAAAGGACGAATGCATTAACCTGCTGACGAATCCAGCGCTTGATCCTTATAGTCGGATGCCAGAATTTAAGGCATGTGCAGCACAGATCGTCAAGCTAGACAAGGGAGGGAAATACCATGGCTAAGCACACTTTATATATTGAAATGGAAAATTGCATCGGGTGCCGGAGCTGTCTAGCAGCCTGTACGCAGTGTGGTGGCCATGATATGCGCAATCGCAACTATGTGTTGGAGACCGACCCGTTTGTCAGTCGTCAGACGATTCCACTAATGTGCCTGCACTGTGTTAATCCGGCTTGTGCTAGAAGTTGTCCTGCTCAAGCGATTCAGATAGCCGATAATGGAGCGGTTTTATCAGCTTTAGTAGAAAAATGCATAGGCTGTCAAAACTGTACGATTGCTTGTCCGTATGGTATCCCAAAATTTGATGAAGAACAGAACCTAATGTACAAATGCGATCTTTGCTACGATCGATCAAAGGACGGGATTCCTCCAATGTGTGCTTCTGTTTGCCCTACCAATACATTGCAATGGCTAACAGAAGAAGAGCTAGCCCAGAAGGATTCTCAGGTAAAGCTGGCCAACGGTAAATGGACCGCCAGCATGCTTGGCGCCTTAGAAGGGGAAACGAATGTCAAGATCAGTCTGCCTGGCATCTTACAAGGAAAACAGAAGCTATTCTAAGGGAGGGTGTCATACGATATGGAAAATAAACAAAAAATGATAGTCCCAAAGCAGGATGATAACTATACACATAATATTCATCGAGATAATGAACGTAAGTTGGATCGGCGTGGATTCATGAAAACGATGGCCGGAGCTGTAGGAGTATTTGCCGTAGCCTCATTACCCTGGGGAACACTGGCTGCCCGCGAGCTGCTTGGGCTTGCACCTAAGCAGGAAGATAACCTGCTAAAGATAGCGGATATAGCTCAGATCGGGATCGGCGAAGCAGTCAATTTTACTTATCCAAGCAAGCATGATCCAGCATTGCTAGTACGTATAGGGAAGGACGAATATAGAGCTTATCAGAACTCCTGTCCTCATTTGAAATGCCCTGTGTTTTGGAATAAGGAGCAACAGGAATTATTATGTCCGTGCCATCATGGTAAATTTAGCGTTATAACAGGAGATCCGATCGCTGGCCCACCTAAACGTGCTTTACCCGAAATTAAGCTCAAAATTGAAGGTGGAGCCATTTATGCGACAGGAGTGAAGCCGTATGAAATCTAGCCAATGGAGAGTTGTTTGCATGAGCGTGCTTTTGTTGGCGAGTATTACGTTTGTGCAACTGTGCGTCGATATGTTTTATGCCCAGCGTTATATGGAGGTGTTGCTATATAGCGGCCTCGCTATCATTTGTGTACCGGTGGCCTTTTTACTCTATTCACTTGATAAACGCCGATAGTTGAGGGACGATTGGAAAGGAGAAGTGACGATGAACGCAGAAAAGCAGGTTGGTTCGTTTTTGCAAAAAATACTGCCTGATTTTGTGGATTGCGCTATGGAGATTCAGATCATTGATGTTGCCGAGGATGCAGAAAAAGAGGTGGCACCTCCGATTCATCGTCATTTGGCTAAATGGGAATTGATTGAAAATGATACCATGGTTCGCCTGTATTTTAATTCCTGTCAGTTTATCGCAATTCCTGCGGTTGGAGTTGGGATCAGCTTAAAGCAGTTGGCGGCACAGGTGCAACAAAATAACCAAGAAAAACCGGAAAGCTGTAGGGATTGGGAGAATGATCAGAGGAAAGATGAACTTCAGATAAATGATAGTGAGCGTCAATTAATCTATCACATTATGTTTCACAGACCCACTATGTAAGATACTTATAGCTTTTAGATAAAAGGTAAAAATTTATCCCGTTCCTCTAAAAATGATGGAAGCTCATAGTTAGAGGAACGGGATTTTTGTGTAGACTAAAAAAAGGAATACTACTCCTGATGCAGTTCATACGTCTCAGAAGAAACTGACGAAATAAATGGACTTATGTTCTGAAGGCAGTAGAGATGCAATTCGTGCATAGCCCGGGTACATGCTGTATACAGTAGCTTTCGATCGTTTTCTTTTCCATATTGATCTGCCGAGGCGTTGTAGATAAGGACGGCATCAAACTCAACGCCTTTTGAAAGAGAGGCAGGAACGACAAGCACGCCCGGCTCAAAGCTAGCTGTGTCTTGCTCCACTAGCCGTACGGATAGCTCTGCTCGTAGAAGCTCATATGCTTCCTTGCTTTCTTTCATCGTTTTACAAATGACGGCAATGGTACGATGCCCCGCTTGCTGTAATTCTTGAAGGTGTTTTGAGATATCACGGGTAAGCTTGGTAATGTTTCCTGCTATTGTCAGGGTAGGTTTTCTGCCGTCCCGATTGAAAGGAATAATATCTCGGCCACCTTCAACAAGTTCACGTGTAAGCAAAACGATTTGTCGAGTGGAACGGTAGCTACGAGTCAGTTGAATGATTTCGCTAGTGGCAGTAGAAAATGTGGACGTAAATGCTGTCCATTCGTGAGTGGGAGCTGTATGAGCTAAGATCATTTGATTGTAGTCTCCAAGTAAGGTCATTTTACTAAAAGGAAACATTTTTCTAAAGAAGGCTAGCTGAAAGGGTGAATAATCTTGTGCTTCATCTAGGAAAACATGTAAAACCCGTGTATTTATACCGAAGCCTTTGAGTAAGCCTTGCAGATAGAGATAAGGAGTAGCGTCTTCGTAATAAAGCTCACGATGACTAAGCTTTTCTAGAGTTAAGGAACAAATTTTTTCCCATTGAGTGGGAAGAGTAATCGTATCACTTTCTGTATCAGGAGCAGTTGTAAACAACTGTTGGTAGATGGAAGGAAGATCAAGGAACCCAAGTCGTTTGATTCGAGCCCGCAATGGCTTAAAGTGTTTGTTTACAATCATGCGCCCTAGTATTTTTTTCTCTTGCTCATGATCGTCAAATGAATTTCCTCGTAAGCGATTTTGTTTTACTAACATGTCATAGGCCTTTTGAAAATCATCCTTATCTAATAGCTCAACCTCATCTTCTACCCAAGATTTCGTTTGCTCTTTGCGCGCTGCTAGTTTTACTTGCGCAAGTAACCAGTCAGCTAGCTGTTTGATTCGCAAAGGGATGGATATAGAAGGATCAAAGGAATAGAATTTATCTGCCATTTGCTTTTGGGTGATTAACACGTTGCCTTGAAATGAAATGTCATGAAACACAAGACCCTGCTTGCTTAATTGGTGGACGTAGCATTCAATAAGCTGTATAAAATCAGAGGTAGCCTTGAAGCGAATGGCCTCTACTCTTGCTTGATAATCTGACTCCTTGGAAGCTGTCTGAACATATTCTAATTGAGAAAAGGGGTCTTCTATTGTAAAAGCTTTTCCAATATGCTTGCTCAAAAAATCCTGGAAGGTTGTTTGCTGCATATTCTCTTCGCCAAGCTCTGGCAGCACGGTAGAAATGTAGCTATTAAACATCTGATTTGGTGAAAATAAAACGATTTGATCTGCACATAGACGATCTCGATAGCGGTAGAGTAAGTATGCGATACGTTGGAGAGCAGCGGAGGTTTTTCCGCTCCCAGCCGCTCCTTGTACGACTAAAAGCTGACTTTTTTCATTACGTATGATCTGATTTTGTTCACGCTGAATGGTGGAAACGATGGTCTTCATCTGATTGGTTCCTTGTTTGCCAAGTACCTCTTGTAACAGCTCATCTCCAATAGTGACACCTGTATCAAATAACCCCTCGATCGTACCATTTTTAATGATAAATTGTCGCTTTAATTCAAGTGATCCAACCACAAAACCGTCTGGTGTATCATATTGGGCTTCTCCAGGCGGATAATCGTAGTAAAGGCTGGCAATAGGGGCACGCCAGTCATAGATTAATAGCTCATCGTCTGTTTGGGTAAGAAGAGATGCGAGACCAATATAGATGCGCTCTGCCTCTTTTTTCTGCAAAGCATAATCAACAAAGTCAATTCGACCAAAGTATGGAGATTCGCGTAAGCGTGTTAAGGTACGCAATTGGTTTTGGGTATGCACATGTGTACGTTCCCGCTCGGATAATATTTCTGCTTGCTGCTTGACGCTAGCATAGGTTTCGACGGCCTCATGAGGATCATCTAAATTCACGCTCACATCGTCCCAAAAGGTTTTGCGCATTTCAACCACATCAGATTGAAGCACATGTACATCAGCCTCGTATTGCTTTAACCGGCGATCAATTTCATGAATGACTTGATTAACACGTATTTGCTCTTGTTTCCAATTTTGATCTGTCATAACGAAATAAGTCACTCCTTTTACTTGAATTAAAAGTGCAGAAGGGGATTGACAAGTGAATCTTCACATGATAAAATCTAATTATATGATTGTGATTATTGAAAAGTGAATTACAGAAGCACCTTCCATTCTATCATCATGAATGGATTTTTTCAATGTTATTTTTGAGGTCTTACATATAATTTCTAGATCAGTTATCGACAACGATACCTCCCAGCTACCTTTAAAGTGGATGGGAGGTTTTTTGATCGGCAAAAAGAAGAGCCTGCAAACGAACAGCGCAGGCTCTTCTTTTTATTGTGTACAAATAGTAATGAGTGTTAGTAGTAAACCGAATGTAAATCGTTTTTCAATCATGCTGTTTACTACTGAGGTTCATTCATACGTTTTTAAGGAGATACTATGAGGTTCCTGTAATGGGTGAACCATTTATTTTGTAGTTGGTAGGAACGGAGGCTTTCCCAGAACCAGCACCGCCGATTGTATAGGATTTCCCGGGTGCAATTTCCGTTGCCCAGCTTGGAGGCTTAACTGTGTAGTTGTTTTGACCTGGTGTGAGAGTGGCATCCCAAACAGAAGTGAGTTGACCTGTATAGTCAAATTGTAGGGTCCAATTTGTAATAGGTGTGTTCCCTGTGTTGGTTATAACTAGGTTAAAATTGTACCCATTATCCCACTGTGAGGTTATCTGAAAATCCACCTTAGCTTGAACTTTGCTTGGATCAGGATCGGTAGGGCCTTTAGGCTCCTGTTTGTATTCGATTGTGACGGGATGTGTTTGCCCTTTGGCAACATGAACGGTAGCTGGTTTAACGATTGGAGAGTATTTGTAGGTGGTATCCTCAAATGGTTTTGCCGTGATCGCGTAAGTACCTGTTGGCACTTGCTCCACTAGCTTTTTCTGCCCAAAAGCAACATTATAGGTAGCGCCATTAAAGGTAATTTCAGGTGTGAAGGAGTAGGACTGCTTGGTAACCTCTAAGGAAACAGCTCCATATTCTGTAGGGGTGGTGCCAGATTTGAAGCCATTTGCGATTACATGAATTAATTCTTCTTTTGGATCTCCTGTCACTTCCCAGACAATGATGCCGCCATATCCATTTTGGTTAACAAAATTTACTTTTTCTTGTAGGGAAGTTGGATCCTCATAAGTATACATTTGTTGTTTACTTTCGCTGTAAAGATAAGGAGCTTTGGCAACAGGGTCGTAATACTTTTTAAAGGCAGGATCTTTTTCGAGCACCTCTTTGATATGGTAGTAAGGATTGTTGCCTGCGTTTCGACCACCATCCCAAATTCCCTTTACACTTTCAGGAACAGTGGAAGCAAACAGACCAGGCAGTTCAGGAATCGGACCATCATTTTTCACTTGTCCCCATCCACGCGAGTAGAAAGGAGAGCCGACAATTAGCTTGTCCTTTGAGATACCAAATTTTTCAAAGTTTTTCATTGCCTGAGCCGTATTGTAATTCACTTTGACGAATTCTTCATAGGGTTCTTTCGGGTTTGGGAAAAGAGGGGAGTGATGGCCAGTTTTATTTTCCCACGCGCCGTGGATGTCGTAGGTCATGACATTGATGAAATCGAGGTATTGGGCATATTTATCAGGCTCGGTCTTGGCGATTTTGTCTAAACCGCAACCTACTGCTGCTGTCAGCTCGTAGTATTTTCCATCTTCTTGTCCAGCTTTTGTAAGCGCTTCCCTAAGATCCTTTAAAAGAAGAGTGAAGGTTTCTTTTTCGGTATCATCTGCTTTTGGTGTACCAAGATCATTAGGATTGTCTACTTTATCAGGGTCGCGTTTAAAGCCGGGGTATTCCCAGTCGATATCTACCCCATCGAATTGCCATTGACGAATAAAATCGATCACACTTTTGGAAAATTTGGCTCTTGCCTCTGGCGTTTTGGCAACGTCATGGAATCCGGCAGACCTAGACCAGCCACCGATGGAAATCATCGTTTTAACATGTGGATATTGCTTCTTATGCTTGCGAATAGAACCTAGCGTACCTGCATCAGGAGAACCCCATGTTGCTCCATCCATTAAGGCCTCTGTCGCTGCATATTTGTCAAAATAATCGATGGTTCCTGTTGTCATGTTAATGTCTGCGAAGGCATAGTTGAGATGGGTAATTTTACTCCAAGGAATTTTGGCAGGCGTATAATTGTTGTGTCCTGCATAAATCCCCCACTCTGGATAATACGCTACAATCCGTTTGTTATACGGTGAAGCAGCCGTTTTTGAATCTGAGGGCGAGGAGTTGCTCCTGTTCTCGGCAAAGGATGTGTTTGGTACAAGCATTGCTACCAAAACGAGAAGCGTAGATAGCCATGAGAAAAATCTTTTCATTTTTCAGCCTCCTTTTTAATATTTATATCAACTATATTCCTATTATTTCCTGTTTGTGGATTTTTTTCAATACTTTTTTTAATTTGAAATTGTAAAAAAATACTTTGTTAATGAATAATAGTTTTTTGTAACGAATGTTGCTATTTATTGATATTTTTATAAAAACAGCAAATTTAAATCGTTTATCGTTTCGTCTATGAAGTATCGAATTTTGCACCATCTGATAGGGAAAGGAATCGAACTTTAAGAAAAGAGGAGACAGACATATAATGAAATCAACAAGTGATGGATACGCTTACAACATTGATGAGACGGGAAGGAGAGGAAGGCATGCTGTCTTCGCGATCGCGTGAAATTATTAAAACGTTGGTGCTAGCACCAGAACCACTCCGAATAAAAGAAGTAGCACAGGTCTTTCAAGTTAGTGAACGAACCGTCAAATATGATTTGGAGCATATCCGTGCTTGGCTGAAAGAACGAAATATTCCTTTGCTTTCTCAACCCAATAAGGGAATCTGGCTGGAATGTGAAGGACAGATCAAAAATCAAATAATCAACTGGTTACAAAATCACCGGGCAAATGAAATTTTTTTACATCAAAACGAAAGAGCCCGCTATATCGCCCTGGAGCTATTATGTGAAGTCCGATATTTGCGGATCAAGGATTTTACGGAGAGCTTATTGGTAAGTCGCAATACGATCATTTCAGACCTTGAAAAGGTAGAGCGCTTCTGTAGCTATTGGCAATTACATCTTGAGCGAAAGCTACGTGTTGGCTTACGAATGGTTGGTACTGAACTTCAGCGGAGGCTAGCACTAGAGCAATTAATGCTGGATTTACTAGACGGTGCTCAAATGTTTCAGCTAGTACAGAGCATTTCACAAGAACAGGATAGCATGACTCTCATCATGCCAATTTTTCAGAGATTGAAAATAAGAGAAGAGGAAGCATACCGATTAAAAGAAGCATTAAACCGTGTCGTTCTTCGTATAGGGAAAGAACTACGGATTCATCTGTCAGACCGAGTTCTAATAAGCCTATTGATACGGATGGGGATCGTCGTGCAACGCTTGCGTAGCGGATACAGCAACCAGCTAGATACGCTAGAGATTTCAGCTATTCATCAGTTTTCTATTTTTGCCTATTTCAAAAATGAACTGCAAGTCTTGTCTGAACAACTGTCGCTTCCGATCACTGAGAAGGAAATAGCCTTTATTTGTATGCCGACCATCGGGATGATCGTGGACCCACATGCCTATGAGGATACGGTTGATTCCTCCGAGCAAGCAGAGATTTATGCACTGACTGAGGAACTTATTCAAGCGGTAACGAACAAATGCGAGATTCGATTTCGAGAAGATCCAGGCCTAATGGAGCATTTATTTGCGCATCTGTCAGATCGAATTGTGAAATACAGAAATGGCGTTTTGGACCCGAATCCACTGACTGATGATATCATTCGGACATATCCTTCCTTGTTTACAGTATTGAAGCAAATTTGCTTAGAAAAGTTTGCAAAGTATCAAATTCTACTTTCTAATTCTGATATCGCCTACATTGTCCTTCATTTTCAAGCTGCTCAAGAAAGATTGGCAGGTCATAGGCAAGTGCGGACCTTACTTGTTTGTGGAACGGGAAGAGGAGTAGCAAGATTTCTCCAGACCCATTTAGAAAAAGAAATCAAAACATTACAAGTGGTAGGCCTTTGCTCTAGCTTGGAGGTTGATAGCTTCCTACAAAGGCGCTCTGTTGACCTTATCGTTAGTGTAATCCCCCTACAGGCGAAAGTACCTGTTGTGCAAATAAATGCCCTGCCCACGAAACAGGATCGAGAAAAGCTACAATCTGTTTTAAACGTGGTAAAGGCAAAGCAACTGGAGGAAGCCTCCCAAGCAGGAGAATGGAAGGCAATAAAAGTGAAGTCACATACAGCTAAGCGGCTCTCAAGTGCAGTAGATTCCAGTACTGATCCGTTCTCAAGCAGAGAGCGAACAAATTCTAGTCTACTTGTGAAAAATACTTCATCTGCCATGGCTCAGGAAATGGAACATATGACACAGGACATTATCCTGCAAGGTTTTGAGATTGGAATGAAAGTAACGAGTCGATTTGCTCATCTGTTACCTGAAAAGAGGCAGCAAGGCTTGCTTCTACACGTTCTACTAATGGTGAATCGCCTGTCGCATGGCAGCTCTTATCTAAACTATGAGACAAGCGGATTACAAGAATCTCGTCACATGAAGGCCTATCGGCAGGAGCTAATCCAATTTTTTGAGCAGGAGCATCTTTCAGTGCCAACCAGCGAGCTTACTGCCATCATGCGATATTTCACAGAAGAGAGGGGCTAACATAAAAATGGACTACGATGTACTTCTTTGTAATGGTCTTGTGATAGATCCAGCTAACAGCCGAAACGGTCGTTTTCATATTGGGATTCGAGGGGACAACATTCAAAGGGTTTGGGAAGCAGATGATCATATGCCTCTTCCAGCCTCTAAAATGGTGATTGATGCGAAGGAATTGATTGTGACGCCTGGATTAATAGACTTGCATGTGCATATATTCACAGATTACACACCGCTGGGCATTCAAACGGATCGGATTGGTGTACAGCAGGGTGTGACAACAGTGGTGGATGCTGGGAGTGCCGGCGTGGAAACCTATCCTATTTTTCTGGAAAAAGCCGTTACGAGCAGTGAGACGGAAGTGCTTGCTTGGATCAATATTTCACGATTAGGGCTCTGTGGAGGACTTTCAGAGTTAGCTGATTTATCTCAATTGGCACCAGTAGAAACAGCTCATTTGATGAAAAATGATTCGCGTATCTGTGGTATTAAAGCAAGAATGAGCGCTTCTGTGGTACAAGAAAACGGAAGTAAGCCCCTATATATAGCTAAACAGGTGGCAAGAGAACTAGAGGTACCAGTGATGGTTCACATAGGAAATGCACCTCCAGCGCTACATGACGTATTGGAATTATTAGAAGCTGGGGATGTTGTTACACATGCGTTTCATGGGAAAAAAGGCGGTATTTTTACAGAGGAGGGTAGCTTGCTTCCAGAAGCAGAACGGGCATTGAAGCGTGGTGTAATCTTTGATGTCGGTCATGGTACCTCTAGCTTTAGCTTTGCCACGATGAGACGTGCGCTGGAATTTGGGATTAAGCCATACACCATTAGTACAGACATTTATCGGCAGAACATAGATGGTCCTGTACACAGCTTAGCAATGACAATGAACAAATTACTAGCGTTAGGTGTTTCTCTCGATGAAGTGGTAGAGATGAGCACATGTAATCCAGCTAGGATTTTACGAAAAGAGCATGAAATCGGCACCTTAACAGAAGGGACACGAGCTGACATTAGTCTGTTGAGAATGAAAAAAGGGCCCTTGGAACTAACTGATTCTGAGCAAGCTACCCTTACCACATCAAGTTATTTGCAGCCAGAGCTCACTATTAAATCAGGAAAGGTATTGAAATGCGTATGATGATAAGCATCGTGGAGGAAGTAGCTAAATTATCTCCCATACAAGATACAGAGGTGTCCGAGTTAACCAAGCTGTTAGAGGACATACAGCAGTTGACGAGCCAGATTCCGCTGACGATTAACGAGGAACGCTGGATTGCGATGGGAGTTCATCTGCTGGCCTTTATGAGACGCGTGCAACATAAGGAGAGACTAGCTGCAATGGATTTATCTTTGATGGAAGAAGGAGATGTAAGGTTACAGCAAATCTCGCAAAAGGTTTTGGATGCTTATGGGGAGCAATATGGTTTTTTGATCGAACCAATTGAAATCTTTCTTCTGCAAGTTCATTTAGAAACAGCAAAGGCTTTATTAGAAGAGACGAAATAGGAGGGAATTGTAATGGGTGAAATTAAGGTGGTTATTGGAGATCGTCTAGGAAAAGGACAGAATATTGCGAAAGGGATTAAAGCGGCTGGAGGTCTACCTATCCTTATTCCGGGAGTCGGAGCAGATATGAAGGTCGGAGATTACATGCATAAGGAGCATGCCGATTTTGGACTATCTTTTTGTGGAAGCGGTGGAGCTGGCGCTGTTACAGCTAAAACGAAATATGGCTATGAGATTGAATTTGGCTTACGCTCCATAGATGCGGGCATTACGGCCTTGCGTGAAGGGAAAAAAGTAATTGGCTTTGGGTTTATGGATACGGAGGAATTGGGGAGACGGATGACAGAAGAGTTTAAAAAAATGAAAGGATAGGAGGAAGCAGGGAATGTATAAAGAGCTTGATTACACGTTGACGCTAAGCGGGAGCGGTGATTCTAAAGAAGCTGCCTTTCAATTTGTGTTTAGTCAAATTAAAAGCAAGATGGCTCGCGAAATTCCTGATCTCATTTTACGAATTGAACCGATGGATGTTGAGGTTTTGAAGGCAACGCAATTTTCCTATAAAGAGCGCTTTCTAGGGATTTTGTTTCCGCGTACTAGAACGAAATACACGATTGAAGTGCGTATTTTGGTCCGTTTACGTGTAATTGAGCTGTCCAAAATAACGTTTACGGAAGAAATTCAATCAACTTCTAGCAGGCAGATCAAACTAGCGAAGAATCCTAACACGTAAGCACAGAAAAGAGGGAGTAGCGGATGGGTATCACCTTGGTCATTATTGTGAAATCAATCATTATTGGTGCACTCGTTGGGTTTGGAGTTGGAGCAGGTGCGGCTCGTATGTTTCACGCTCCCAATGTGCAAGGGATGGGTGCTTTTCGTACCTTTGGTGAATTAAATGCATGTGAAGGAGATCCAATATCTCACTTTTCATTCGGTTTGGGATTTTTATTTAATGCATGGGCGTCTGTTGTAGGTGCAGGTGCGTTGACTCAGGACGTTGATCATCGCATTATCCCAAACTGGGCAGCGGCTGGTCTGTTATGGAAAAATCGGAATGTTTCTGAAACGTTACATAATCCGAAAAAAATGGCATTTGTAGGAGCGTTTGTAGGGGTTGTCGTGGTGACTTTATTAAATTCTACCGCCTCGTCCATACCATCTTCCATGCAGTTAGTAGCAACTAAGGTATTGGTCCCGGCTGCAAACTGGCTGATTAACCCAATCATGCCAATCGTTTTCTGGATGGCTGCGATGGATGCTGGTAAGCGTACTGGTTTATGGGGGACGGTACTAGGTGGATTGGCTCATTTAATCATGGGGAATGCTGTCCCTGGTATTGTTCTTGGTATTCTCATCGGTAAAGGTGTGGACGACAGCGGCTGGAACCGTATTACGAAAACCTTGGTGCTTGCGGTAGTGCTTTTATACACATTAAGTGGTTTCTTCCGTGGTTTCGATGTAGCGTTTCTGCATAGTATTCAGGTGGATATTCCCCAATGGCTTATTGATGTACACAAATTATTTGGATCAGAGGTGAAATGATATGGACCAATCGTTAGAAAAACAAGGCTTTTGGATGTCTGAATGGGCTTTTCCTATCTTTGTTGCCTGCTTATGCTCGGGGATTTTTGCTGGTACACATATGTATTATGTGCATCATGTAGGAGCATTTAATGATATTGCTATTGTAGCGATGTTAGAGGCAGGGATCAAAGGCGGAAGCTATGGTGCTGCAGCGGCATTTGGCGCTAGCTTCTTGTTTGCCCGTGTCTTAGAAGGCCCCCTAGTAGGGATTTTGGATATCGGCGGTGCTCTACAAACGGGCATCGGAATTGGAGTACCTGCCCTGTTGCTAGGAGCCGGAATCGTGGCTCCCATAGAATCGTTTCCGCTCGCGTTGCTAGTAGGTGCTGGTCTAGGTTTCTTGATTGGGATCATTATTATTTTCATTCGGCGCTATACTGTAGCTGGTTCTACCTCAACCTTTGGGGCAGATGTCATGATGGGGGCGGGAAATGCTGCTGGTCGGTATTTGGGACCGTTAATTGTTATCACAGCGATTATGGCCTCAATACCAGTGGGCATTGGCGCGACAATTGGTGCGGCCCTGTTCTATGCGTTTAAAAAGCCCATTGCAGGTGGGGCAATCATTGGGGCAATGATTATGGGTGGAATTTTTCCGATTCCAGCATAAAAGAGGTGCTTATGGAAAGTTGTCTTGCGTGTACTTAGATTCCTGTATCTTTTTACACATACGCTAGAAACAGAAAGGCTGAGAAAAACATGTCAATCTATCAACAGCTAGGTCTTCAAGCCGTCATTAATGCGAGTGGAAAGATGACGGCGCTAGGTGCAAGTGCTGTTCATACCGAAGTGGCTCGAGCTATTTCAGAAGCTTCGATGGATTATGTGAATATGCAGGAGCTGTTAACTTGGGTTGGGAAACGTATCGCAAAAGCAACCGGAGCAGAAGGAGGCTGTCCAACACTCGGAGCCTCGGCAGGAATAGCAATTGCTACTGCGGCCATTGTTGCAGGAAGCAATCTTTCGAAACTAGAGAAAATTCCATTTTTACAAGGTGTTCCGAATGAAGTGATTATACAGAAGGGGCATTCTGTACATTTTGGTGGAGCTGTCCCACAGATGATGGCTTTAGGAGGAGCCCACGTAATTGAGGTAGGTCATGCCAATTTTGTGGAGGCCGAGCATATAGAGGGGGCGATTAGTGAGAAAACGGCTGCGCTCTTTTATATCAAGTCCCACCATGCCGTACAGAAGGGGATGCAATCTCTTCAGACCATGCTAGAGATCGGACATCGTCATCAGCTCCCTGTGGTTGTGGATGCAGCGGCTGAAGAAGATTTGCGCAAGTATGTTCAGATGGGCGTGGACTTGGTCATTTATAGTGGTGGTAAAGCCATCGAAGGACCAACCTCGGGTTTTATTTGCGGCAAACAGCACTTCATTGACGCGTGCCATGCTCAATATAAAGGAATAGGTCGTGCAATGAAGGTCGGGAAGGAAGCGTTGATTGGTTTAACAGTGGCACTGGAGCGCTACGCCAATAAGCGTGATACGGGCGAGGAGCAAAAGGGGCGCATGCAATCATTTTTGGAGCAGATAAAGGATGTGCCAGGAATCACAGGACGCATTGTTCAGGATGAGGCTGGCCGCGAAATTTACCGGGCACAACTAACGATCGATCCAGCCATAGCTGGGATGACGGCTTTAGAGCTAGCGCAAAAATTGAAAGAAGGAAATCCCTCTATTTATACAAGGGATCATTATGCCAATGTAGGAATCATCTATATTGACCCAAGACCCTTGCTTCCCCAACAAGAAAATCTGATTGCTCAGCGTTTACGTGAGATATTAGCAAGCATAGAAGGAGGAAAATGATGAGTAGCCATGTAAAAGTACGCGTCAATTTATTAGCCAGAGACCCTGAGAATGCAAAGGATATCATGGAAATATTGAATGGGCAGGTATTAATTGGTCTTATGGTCAAGTCATTTTCAAGTGTGGAATTGGCAGTTGAAAAGGTAAGGGAGTATCAAAAAGCAGGGATTCCAGTGTCAGTAGGCTTAGGAGCGGCTGACCCCACTCAGTGGAAAAAAGTAGCTGAGGTAGCCAAGCAAACGATCCCACCGCATGTGAATCAAGTATTTCCAGCAGCTGGCTACACGATTGGACTATTGGAGGCTGAAGGTGGGGCAAATACCATTGTCAATGCGGTGATTACCCCAAGTGGAACCGTAGGAAAGGTGTATGTAACCACAGGGCCTGTGAGTCAGAGGTATGAGGAAGCCATCTCATGTGAAGCGGCGGCGGCATTAATCGCGGACATGGGTATCCCTTCTGTCAAATTTTATCCATTGAATAACCGATTAGATGAGTTAATTGCCATGGTAAAGGCTGCTGTGGAAGCAGGTATTACCATTTTTGAGCCTACAGGAGGAATTACGATTGAAAATATGGCAGAAACGGTGCGCATTTGTATCGAAAATGGTGCTAGAGAAGTGATTCCTCATATCTATACGTCTATCGTGGATAAAGCGACTGGTTTGACAAGAATAGAAGATGTGCAAGCTGTAAAAGCTACATTAGCTGAGTGGTTATAGGTTATAGTTGATTTCGGTGTGCAATTTTTTCCGAATGGTCCCTTTGATTCGGCTACGTTAATCGTATAAAATAATGAATGATAGACTGATTGGGTATATCCCATTCAGTCTCTTTTTGCTCCTATAAACGAGGCAGCATTGATAAGCGGAAACCTGCTATAATGACAGTGTTTTTAACTTTATTTAGAGGGTGAATACAATGATGCGTATCACTATTTTGATAGCTGATGATGAAGCAGAGATTGCAGAGCTGATTGCGTTACATGTAAAAAAAGAGGGATACCATTGCATAAAAGTGTCTGATGGGCAAGAAGCAATTCATGCGGTTCAGAACCATTCGATTGATCTGGCGATTTTGGATATTATGATGCCAAAGCTGAATGGGTATGAAGTAACCAGACTTATTCGGGAACAGTATCCTATGCCGATTATTTTCTTAAGTGCAAAAAACTCCGACTTAGATAAAATCTCAGGATTAGTAATGGGTGCAGATGATTATATGACCAAACCATTTAACCCTATGGAACTGGTTGCTCGAATAAATGCTCAGCTTAGGCGCTCCATGCAGTTAAATCAACTGGCTGCGACGAACAAACCTGTTGTGGAGGCGGGGGGCTTAATCATTTATCCGGAGGAACGAACCGTAAGCCTTTACGGCAAAACCATTGAGCTGACGCCAAAGGAATTTGATATTTTGTATTTGTTAGCTCGTCATCCCAAGAAGGTGTATAGTGCCGAAAACCTTTTTCAACAGGTATGGGGTGAGGCATACTTTGAGGGAGGGAATACCGTCATGGTCCATATTCGTACCTTACGGAAAAAACTTGGAGAAGATAAAAATCGAAACAAACTAATAAAAACCGTCTGGGGAGTAGGGTATTCGTTCAATGGATAAAATGATACGAAGCTTTCGTTCTAAAATGATTCTGTTATTGGGTCTTAGTATGCTCTTGTCTGGTACGATTACCTACATACTCTATAAAGCTCTTCAGCTTTATTATCGTGTTCAGGTCAAGTTCGAAAACCCACTAACTACGATTCGCTATTTCATCAGAGATATAGGGGATATCAACTTTTTTCTGCTTATTTTTATCCCTCTTGCTATTTTGTTTTTCTTTCTTTTGACCAAGCCTTATGCCACTTACTTTCAACAGATATCCAATGGCATTCATCATCTTGCCAATGGTAATTTCACAAATAGGGTTCATATTCCTTCGAATGATGAGTTTGGAGATATTGCAAAAGATATTAATTTGGCGAGTGAGAAGTTGCAAAAAGCGGTCGAAAGAGGAGATTTCGCAGAAAATAGCAAGGACCAGCTAGTATTGAATTTAGCCCATGATTTGCGCACTCCGCTGACTTCTGTTATAGGGTATTTAGATTTCATTCTACAAGACGATCATTTGACCCCAGAACAAGTCAGACATTATATGGCCGTTGCTTTTACCAAGTCTCAACGTTTAGAAAAGCTGATCGATGAATTATTTGAAATCGCGAGAATGAATTATGGAATGCTTCCCATTGAGAAGAAGCCAATCGATTTAAGTGAACTTATCGTGCAATTAAAAGAAGAACTATACCCAGCCTTTGAGAAAAACCAGCTGGAAGCTAGACTGAACGTAACGCCGCAGCTAATTATTTGGGGAGATGGGGAACTGCTTGCGCGGGTGTTTGAAAATCTCTTGACCAATGCCATTCGTTATGGAAATGATGGTCAGTTTGTAGATATTAGTTGTTATCTGGATGTCGAGGATGTGGTAGTTGAGATAGTCAATTATGGAAATTGCATTCCTTCAGAAGAGCTGCCGCACATCTTTGAAATGTTCTACACAGGTGACCAGGCACGAACCCATCAGGGAGGAAGCACAGGTCTGGGGTTATTCATTGCGAAGAATCTTGTAGAGCAGCATCATGGTGTTATTTCTGTGGAGAGTAATGTGATCCAAACATGTTTTCAAGTGCGGTTACCGCAGAATTTTCATCAAAAGACCCAAGATTTTAAAGACTAACCGAATAAATTAAGAATTATTTTAGATTTACCCTGCTTATTTTTTAAACAGTTGTCCCTATCCTATAGGATGAAAGGGGAAGCTGTGTATGAAAAAGTGGGGTTTTTTCGTTATTATCATCGTTTTGTTGCTAGGATATAAAACGATCTTTCAGGATACGGATTATACAAACAGGATAGTATCAATTGTGAAAAATATGAGGTCGATTCATATCCTCTTGCCGAAACGGTAAAGGCAAAGAACCGTCCGATAGGGAGAATTCGAACGGTCGCTTTCCTAATAACGAAGTGTTACATGTCATAGCTGATAGCACCAGTTTTAACATTCACGTCAGCTTTTCCCGCCTTGTTAGCAATCGCTTCAAAGGTAATGATTTTCGTTGTGTTGGTTGGATATGCCTGGAACTGATAATCAGCGGAAATGATAATCTGCTGAAATCCAATTTTTTCAAGAATCATTCTAAATTCCTCTACGCCGTACCAACGTAGGGGAAATCGTTCTAGCTCAGTTTCTACTAGAGTTCCATTACGCCACTTTTCATATCGGCCGTAAGAAATACTATATTGATTAATATAATCTACCTCAACCAAAGTATCTTGATATGTGATCACATCAGCGTTATCACATGTCCATGTTCTTGTTGAGATCGTTCCAAAGCTGAACTCTGTTTGTAAAAAAAGATCAATGATTAATTTTCCGCCGTTTTCCAGACTGTGATAAAAGTTTTGTAAGGCTGTGATGGATGCTTCTCTCTCATGAATCAATAAAAATGTTCCAGCGGGTATAATAATGGCCTGATACAGGGTAGGTGAAGCATAAGTTTCCATCGTTGCTTCAAACAGGGTTGGAGATAGTCCCTTTTTTTGGCAGTTATTCTGACAGATTCGAAGCATTTCTGGGGAGCTATCATATCCTTCTACCTGTAAACCACTTTCCAAGAGTGGAATAAGTATCCGACCTGTACCTACAGCAGGTTCAAGGATTTTTCCTTTATGTAGGAGTAATCGTTGTTTATAAAATTCTACATCACCAAAGGAATGACCAATTGGTTTATCCAAATCATATACTTCTGAAGATAAACGGTTATAAAAGCCAAGCATACTAATACCTCCTTATTTTATCAGAAAATTATAACATTATATGAACTAAATCAAAAGTCCGCCTGCAACATGGATTTTCATGTACAAACGGACTTTTGATTTTCAGAGGATAGCTAGTAATGAATACTTAGCTTTCTTTGGTAAACGTAAAATTACGCGCTATATATAAAATCGGTGTAGAAGCAGCCGAAACTACGAATTTAATCAGATAGGTTGTGAGTAAAATGTCAAACCAAGTATCCATAGGTAATACCCCTAAAAAAGCAATGGTGCAGAAGAGTACGGTATCAACGAATTGGCTAATTAAAGTGCTTCCGTTATTTCGAATCCATAATTGATTTGGTTTCGGACATATCTTCTTTAAGAAAGTATAGATACGGACATCTAAAAACTGACTAATAAAATATGACGTTAAACTAGCAATTACTAGTCTAGGCATAATGCCAAAAATCATGGCTAAGGCATCCTGCTTCG
Organism: Brevibacillus laterosporus LMG 15441; assembly: GCF_000219535.2. Taxonomy (NCBI): domain Bacteria; kingdom Bacillati; phylum Bacillota; class Bacilli; order Caryophanales; family Paenibacillaceae; genus Brevibacillus; species Brevibacillus laterosporus. The sequence continues at coordinate 3,066,050 of NZ_CP007806.1, read as the reverse complement.
CCAGCTCCTCTGGATGAGGTACAAATCTAAGGGCCATCTGCATGATAATGGTTGTGGCAATTAGCGTGAAGAAACCAAACCAAACAGCTTTTTTCGCTTGCTCTTGCCCATATTTTTCATTGAGCAGGTCACTGCATAGATAGATAGTTGCATACATCGTATTTCCAAGCGTCATGGCAAAACCAAACAGCTCAACTATTTTCACTACTTGAATGTTGGCCAGCACGGTAGCAAATCCAATCCAAGCATATAAGCCTACTTTGCCAAAAAAACGATAGCATAATAAGAATAAGACAAAATTGACTAGCACAAAGCCAATCCCAAACCATAAATTAAACATGTATCCTCCTAGTTTTGATAACGCGGGAGATCTCGAACCGCGAAGAGTGTATGAAGTTGTTACAAGGACTCATTGTAACAAGCTTCACCCAGTGGTTCAATGCTTTTTTCCACATCAGTAGTTATTCTTTGATGGAGGAGTATCATTTAACCAGCAATCAAAAAAATTTTTTAGAAAAAACAAACCAAGTAAAAAGAATTCTCTTTCTCCCAATGCAAAGAAGAGCAGCAAATAGCTGCCCTATATGGAATATGTTTAAAGAATAAGATTTAAAATCTCATCGACCCACTCCAAATTCTCAGCTTGTAACCAGATGGAGGGCTGCATATCTTCCGCTCGATAATAAAAGGAATCTACCTTTATAAAAGAAGAAAAATGCGCAACACTGTAATTTGCCAACGGGTCATCCTCATAAAATAAAACGTTCCCCCAGTTATTTGCTCGTTGCTTCTTCAATGCTAGGTATTCTTCATAAAACTCATCTTTGACTACGATACGAAGATCAATGTCAGAGTACAGATCGGTATTTTATATGGATATCTTTTCCTTTTTACCTATAAAACTTTCTTTTTGATAGATAAAACTCATCAGGGACGCTTGTCGACAGGCTCTTTACAAAACAACCAATGTCGGTCCATAACGTGTTCAAGCTGAATCTCGATCTCAAAGAAACGGGATAAAAGCTCTGGACCAAGCATGTCTTGTGTCTGACCAGAATCAAAAATACTCCCATTCTTGAGTAAGAGCGTATGAGTAAAACAAGGCAAAATTTCTTCTATATGATGGGTGACGTAGATAATGGTGGGAGAATTAGGCTGTTTCGCCATTGTTTCAATGTACAGTAATAATTGTTCACGTGCTATAAAATCAAGACCCGTTGTAGGCTCATCTAAAATCAACAATCGTGGGGATGCCATTAGGGCACGGGCTAATAAAATACGCTGACGTTCGCCTTGTGACAAAACCTGATAGGGACGATGCTCTAAATGAGTACAACCAAATTGTTCTAATAGAGCTTTTGCCTGTTCTATCTCTTCTTGAAGCTTTGGCTCGTAAAGGCTTAAAGAAGCGTGTTTACCAGATAATACAATCTCTAGCCCGGTATCACCGCCTCGAAGCTGTTGTTGCAGAGAACTACTGACAAGGCCGATTTCTTTGCGTAACTGTCGCAAGTCATAGGTACCGAACCTTTTTCCAAGAACCTCAATTTCTCCAGAAGTAGGCCAAACATAGCCGTTTAGAAGCTGAAGGAGGGTTGATTTACCTGATCCATTTAGACCGAGTAGACACCAATGCTCTTGAGAATGAATGTTCCAGCTTATTTCTTTAAGAATAGGTGTATCACCGCGTTTCCAGCTTACCTTGTTTAAAGTAAGAATTGGTTCAGCATGCACGAGTAGGTTCTCTCCTTTTTCGTCTTTTTAATCATTGTACTAATTTTCTGTCTTATATATCAATCTAGAAATGAAGGGATTAAGAAGGAAATATCGTTTTATTAAACCTTTTTTCCAAGAACAATTACAAATAAATAATACGAACAAAAAATAAACATTCAATAAAAATGTTCGGATTCTTTCTTGATTATTTAAAAAGCAATGTTATAATCAATAAGGCTTGTAATTTCCTAACATTTTCAAGGGGGCAACATCTATGAATTATGATGTTATCATTGTCGGAGCTGGTCCAGCAGGCATTTTTACGGCATATGAATTGATCCATAAAAAACCTGATTTACAGATCCTGTTGATTGAAAAAGGACATAATATTTACTCGCGTCGCTGTCCCATCCTTGAGAAAAAAATTAGTAAATGTCCGCCTCCAGCAGGTCGAAAGGATTTTAGTGGTTGCTTGCCAGCCTGCTCAATTACCAACGGATTTGGTGGAGCAGGAGCTTATTCAGATGGAAAATTTAACATCACGACAGAATTCGGTGGCTGGATGACCGATTATTTAGCACCTTCTGAAGTGCTTGAGCTGATTAAATATGTTGATGATATTAATTTAAAACACGGAGCTACTCCCAATATAACCGATCCAACCACGGAGGCTGTCCGTGATATAGAACGTAAGGGGCAAGCAGTTGGACTGAAACTACTGCGTGCAAATGTCCGTCATTTAGGTACGGAACAAAACTTGGAGATTTTGAAGAGTATCTGCGAAGAGCTAGAATCAAAAATTACAATGCTTTTTAAGCAGGAAGTGGAAGATATCATTGTTGAGCAAACGGAAAGTGGTAAAGAAATTCGCGGAATTACCTGTAAAAAGGGTCAGGAGTACCGAGCGAACAAAATCGTTATTGCTCCTGGCCGAGACGGCTCGCAATGGTTCGGTGAGATTTTGAAAAAACAGGGCCTACGATTGAGTAACAATCAAGTAGATGTGGGGGTTCGTGTAGAAACGACCAATGTAGTCATGGAAGAAATCAATAAGCATCTATATGAAGGGAAGTTCTTGTTCAAATCTTCTACGGATCAAATTGTGCGAAGCTTTTGTTCCAATCCAAGCGGTCATGTTGTTGTAGAAAATCACAGCGGTGTAATGGCGGCTAACGGGCATGCATACAAGGATGAGAAGCTGGGGTCCCCTAACACGAACTTTGCTCTGCTTGTGTCTCATGTCTTTACAGAACCATTTGATAAGCCAAACGAATACGCGAAAGAGGTATCAAGACGAGCGAATGATCTTTCTAACGGCTCCGTGATTGTACAGCGCTTTGGCGATATAAAACGTGGGCGGCGTTCGACAGAAAAACGACTGAAAGAGGGATTTATTGAGCCAACGTTAAAAGAAGCCGTACCAGGTGATCTCGGCCTAGTATTACCATATAATACAATGAAAAGCTTAATTGAAATGGTGGAGGCACTCGATCATGTTACGCCGGGTATTGCAAGTGAACACACGCTGTTTTATGGAGTAGAAGCGAAATTCTATTCAGCACGTCCATATTTGAATCCGCACTTTGAAACAGAAATTAGTGGTTTATATGCAGGCGGCGATGGAGCAGGTTTAACGCGAGGGCTTGCGCAAGCAGGAGCATGCGGCGTTCATATTGCTCGGGGAATTTTACGTCATCTGCCTTAAAATATGGAAGAATACAACTATATTTTGTCACAACAGCATGATTGTCAAGTCCATTTCTTGTGCTATAATATTTTCAAATGGGTCACATCTCATTCATGTAAATAATAATAGTTTTAGGTAATGGAAGTTTGGTGCAAATCCAACGCGGTCCCGCCACTGTGATAGACTGTTTTCCGGTCTTAAGTCAGGTCTTTTACCTAAAAACTACTGAAAGGCTAACCATTTCGAGGCGAAAGTGGTTAGTCCATGTCTAGTGATGTTCCCGCCTCACTAGACTTTTTTAATGGAGAAAGGAGCGGAAATGGTAAGAAGAGTTTGTCAAATCGCCTTACTTATTGCACTTGCGCTGGTAAGTGTAGTGGGTTGTTCAAATAATGAAGTAGCGCAAAACACATTAGCAGAAGAAAAGGTTGAAAACAAGATCGTTGTGGAAGTTTCAAGCGATCAGGGCAAAACCAAAATTGCCGAAAAAACAATTCAATTCAAAGGGGATCAAACCTTGTATGAGTTGATGAAAACCAATTTTAAAGTGGAAGACGATAATGGATTTATCACGTCAATTGAGGATGTGAAGCAAAATCCAGCAGAGAAAAAGTATTGGTTATACGAAGTGAACGGAGCCCCAGCGGTTACAGGAGCCAAGGATCTTAAAGTCAAAGATGGCGATGTCATTAAGTGGGATTTACATGCCTCCTAACCACCAAATACACAAAGCATCCCTATCCAGTGTAAGAGGCATAACGCTGCTAGCTATCTTAGCTGCCTTGTCTGTTGCTGGCCGGATTGCACTGTCGTCCATACCTAACGTACAGCCCGTGACAACATTTGTCATTCTTATGACAATTCTGATGGGACTTCAATATGGTTTGTTGCTTGCGATAATTGTGATGATTTTGTCAAATATGGTCCTGGGAATCGGGATTTGGATTATCCCGCAGATCATTGCGTACTGTATAATTGTCGTAGTAACCGGTATATTTATACGTCCTGTGTTTCCAAAGTTTTCCTTGTTCGTGATGGCCATATACGCCGGATTTACAGGAATGCTTTACGGGTTTATTAACTCTCTTTGTCAGATACCGCTTTACGGTTCAACTTATTTTCTTGTTTATTATCTAGCAGGAGTCCCCTATGATACGATGCATGCAATTGGGAATTTCGTTTTTTATGTCGTACTCACACCTCTTTTACTTCCTTTGTTGCACAAATTGATAAATCAACATTTTGCTAAGTCTTGACAACTGAACAGGCACAATGCAGTGCTTGCCGAATTATATCAAACCTTTGATGCAAAAGGTTTTTATACACAAAGACGTGTATAGTGTTTTTAAAAATAACAATCAATACATAGTTGACTATATGGTAAATATAGTAGTACAGTATTGGTAGAAAACAGAATACAGGTTACACAAAGACGTGTTACTTATGTAGATAGCAAAGAGGCTTTTAAAGGGTATGCTCCCTTCTAAAAAGCCTCTTTTTTTATTCCAAATGGAGGTGTCAGCATGGATAAGGTTAGTTTTAAAACAGATATTTACATGGGACAAGGCGCACTACATCGCCTGCAGGATCTGAAAGAAAAACGAATTTTTATTGTCACAGACCCTTTTATGGTTCAATCGGGAATGATTCAGCATGTCATTGACCAGATTGACGCGAGTAATAAGCACTTGGTTTTTAGTGATATCGTTCCAGACCCGCCAATCGAGGTTGTTGTAAGTGGAATGAAAGCCCTCAGTGAGTTTGAAACGGATACGATTGTTGCACTAGGAGGAGGCTCGGCTATCGATGCAGCGAAAGCAATGAAATATTTTGCGAAACAAGTGTCGAATCAAAAAGACCTTCCTTTCATTGCGATTCCGACAACAAGTGGAACAGGATCAGAGGTAACCGCATTTTCTGTTATTAGTGATCAGCAAAAAAATATTAAGTACCCTCTAGTGTCGAATGATATGACGCCAGAAGAAGCTATTTTAGACCCAGAGCTAGTAAAAAGCGTCCCTGATTTTATTACAGCCGATACGGGAATGGATGTTTTGACGCATGCTATCGAGGCGTTTGTGTCTACAAAAGCAAATGATATTTCTGATGCTCTAGCGGAAAAGGCGATGAAGCTTGTCTTTGAATATTTAGTAAGAGCATACAAGGATGGTAATGATTTAGAGGCACGTGAAAAAATGCACAATGCTTCATGCCTTGCAGGAATGGCCTTTAATGTTACATCACTAGGCCTCAATCACGGAATTGCCCATGTAGCTGGAGCTAAGTTCCACATTCCTCATGGTCGCATGAATTCCTTACTGCTTCCACATGTCATCGAATTCAATGCGAATTGTGGAACAGGATATGGTCAGGGTGAAAATCAGGCGACCGCTAAGAGATACGTAGCTATTGCTAAAACCTTAGGTCTTCCAGCAAGCAATACGAGAAGTGGAGTGCGCAGCTTAATTAATGCAATCAAGCAATTGCAAAAACAATTGAAAATGCCAACGAATTTGCGGGATTGTGGCATAGAGTATAAGCAACTGGAAGAAATGAGAAATGCGATTGCAGAAGGCGCGCTTAAGGATGGATGTACAAAAACAAATCCACGTGTGCCAACGGAAGAAGATGTTATTGGAATTTTGAACAAAATGTTTCAGTAGCGAATATTTTGTCGAAATTAGTCTAATGAAGTATTGACATCGTTTACAAGTTCAAATATAGTGAAATTAACACAATGACGTGTTAAGAATTTCAGTTGAGAGCGAAGAGGCTCCTTAAAAATTGCCGAGTGTATTTTTTAAGGGGCCTTTATGTGTTTTTAATGTTTTTTCAAGCAGATGGGATGAGATTTATGAGCCAAAACAACGAGAAACAACGTGTCATTCAGGAGTATGTACCAGGTAAACAAGTCACACTAGCTCATATCATAGCTAATCCGAATGCAGATATTTATAAAAAGCTAGGATTAGGTAGTGATACGAAGGATGCAATTGGTATTTTGACCATTACCCCAAGTGAAGCTTCGATTATCGCTGCTGACATAGCAACGAAAGCTGCTGGAGTGCTAATCGGCTTTGTGGATCGTTTTAGTGGATCAGTGGTGATTACAGGTGATGTATCCTCTGTGGAATCCGCGCTAAATGAAGTGTTGCTTGGCTTACAGAATATTTTAGGATTTTCAGCTACGAAGATAACGAGAACGTAGTTATGAAAAAAATTATTCTAACCGGTAATACAGGATGTGGGAAGACCACTTTATGCCAGCGACTTCACGGACATGTGATCGCCTATAAGAAAACACAAGCCATAGAAACCTTCGATCAAGCCATTGACACACCTGGGGAATGTATAGAAAATAGAGGTTTATATAGAATGTTGCTTGTAACAAGTGTCGATGCGGATGTCATAGGCCTTGTGCAAGATTGCACAAATGAAGATTGTTATTTTCCACCTTCTTTTGGTTCTGTATTTGCAAAGCCAGTTATTGGTATCATTACAAAAGTAGACATTGCCAAAAATACGGAGGATGTGAAAAAAGCCCGAGAATACTTGCTAGCGGCTGGAGCTTCGACCATTTTTGAGATTTCTTCTACTGAAAACATTGGTTTAGAAGAGCTGCAAAGCTATTTAAGTGATGATGAATAAGTTTTGGGAAGTATTTATTTTGCTTAGACAATGAGGTGTGGTACCCATGAATGGAAAAATTGTAGTAGTCGATGATGAGCCTATTACAAGAATGGATATTCGTGAGATTTTAAAAGAAGCGAACTACAATGTGGTAGGGGAAGCTTCAGACGGTTTTGAAGCCATTGAGTTATGTAAAAAGCATTTGCCTGATTTAGTGATTATGGACATTCAGATGCCTATCCTAGATGGATTAAAAGCGGGAAAAAGAATCCTTTCAGAGCAATTAGCTGGTGGCGTCGTTTTGCTGACAGCCTTTAGTGATAAAGAAAGTATCGAAAAGGCTTCCAGTATTGGTGCTTTGGGTTATCTAGTAAAACCACTTGATGAAAAGTCTTTCATTCCGATGGTGGAAGTAACCATCGCCAAGGGAAAAGAATTTCGCAAGCTAGAAAAAAACTATACAAAAGTCTCTCAAAAGCTAGAAGAACGAATTGCAATTGAGAAGGCAAAAGGTATTTTGATGAAAGAAAATGGTTTTTCTGAAGAAGAAGCATATCAGACGATTCGTAAATTGAGTATGGATAAACGATGTCCTATGATTGAAATCGCTACCACAATCGTGATTTCCTATGATTAAAGAGACAATTACACAATTGTGTAAAAAACATACTCATTTATCTGATGCTGAAATTCAGAAAATCATTGAAGTAGCTCATTCAAACGAATTATTTGATTTGCAGGAGGGAAGGGACCTTTTTATCGATGTCCTTTCAAAAGTGACGAACGAAGCGATTGTTGTCTACCACCAAACTCATGGGATTGCACAATCTCTCTATCAATGTCCAGTGGTTGGCGAGGTTGCTTTAAGAGAGAACGAGCCTGGTGTACTCCGGACGCTAGAGACCGGGGTTATGTCAGTGGGTCTTGTTGCAAAAACCCAAGAGAATCAATTGGTTCGACAGACGGTATATCCCATTCATTTAGATGGAAAAGTCATCGCTGTGCTTATCTATGAAAAAGATGTAAGCGAAGACGTCAATGCGAACTTTAAAGTAACGAAAAATGATTCCCAGTACGAAGATATAGCATCTACCGTAACAGCTATGATCCGGTTTAATGAATCCGTTATCAATCAGCTAGATGACGCTATTTTAATCTTTGATAAAGATGGTTTTTTAAAACTCAAGAATAGCAAAGCGGATAGACAATATAAAAATCTGGGGTATTTAGAAGATATACAGGGTTTACATTACGATAATCTCTCGCTAGATCAAACCTTGTTTGTCGAGGTAATGAGAGAATTTGATGAAACCCAACTGACTCAATTCCAGAAAGATGTACATGTTGCTAAGTATTTCTTTCAGGTAAAAAGATTGTTGATTGATGAGCGTGATTTACGTTTAGTCGTTATTTTGCATGACGTAACGGAAATTAAAGATAAGGAAGCTGAAATTATCTCAAAATCCGTGGCTATTCGTGAGATTCACCATCGTGTTAAAAATAATTTGCAAACCGTAGCTTCCTTACTGCGTATTCAATCTAGACAATGTGAGAGTGAAGAAGCAAAGAAATGTCTGAATGAGAGCGTTAGCAGAGTATTAGCTATCGCTGCCACGCATGAACTGCTCTCTACACAAATAGAAGCTAACGTAGATTTGCTTGAGGTTATTGAGCTAATCGCAGCTAATATTCAACGTTGCTTTGTTAATTGTAAGAAGATTGATATACGCATTGAAGCCAATCAAAAAATTTGTATAGATAGTAATCGTACAGTTGCTATAGCTCTTATAATCAATGAGTTGCTACAGAATTGCTACGAGCATGCTTTCTCCGATTGTGAGGAGGGAATTGTAAGGGTTTCCCTTTGTGTCGAAGGGAAGTATGCTACTCTTGAAGTGGTTGATAATGGAAAAGGTTTCAGGGTTGATAAATGTTCACAAGAAAGCCTAGGTTTATCTATTGTAACAAGCTATGTTAAGGATAAACTAAAAGGGAGCATGAAAATTGCTTCTAGCGAAAATGGAACATCTGTTACTTTTTCTTTCAAAATTTAATAATGATACTACAAAGACGTAGTATGAAATAAGCAAAGAGGCTTAAGGTTATATATTCCTGGTAGATGGGGATGTATGTAACTTTAAGCCTCTTTTCTTTTTTCTACTAGCTATAGGGGGTGACAAAATGAAAGAGGAATTGCTAAGCGTAGGTATCGATATGGGAACATCAACAACCCAAATAGTGTTTTCAAAGCTATATATTCAAAACTTGGCCTCAACGTTTTCTGTTCCACGTATCGTCATCACCGATAAAGAAGTGGTATACCGAAGTGATATTTGCTTCACACCATTGCTCTCTGCAAACAGAATTGATGTTCAACAAATTAAGCTGTTTGTACAGGAGCAGTATGAAAAAGCTGGCATTAAAAAAGAAGAGATTCAAACTGGCGCCGTGATTATAACCGGTGAGACGGCACGAAAAGAGAATGCAAACGAGGTATTACTTACCTTAAGCGGCTTTGCTGGTGATTTCGTAGTTGCAACAGCTGGTCCTGATCTTGAAAGCCTAATTGCTGCTAAAGGAGCAGGGGCACATACGTATTCGAAGGAGCATTCTACCTCAATTGTTAACATTGACATTGGTGGCGGTACTAGTAATTTAGCGGTATTTGCCCACGGAGAATCACAGGATACGGGTTGTTTAGATATTGGTGGACGATTGATCAAGGTAAATCCCGTGACTCATGAAATCATCTATATCGCACCTAAAATCAACATGTTGATTCAAAAAAGAGGATACGACATACAGCTAGGACAAACCGCTACACCAGAGAAGTTGCAACCAATCATCCAAGAAATGGTTTGGCTACTAGAAGAAAGTGTGGGTCTAAAAGAAAAAAGTGATTTCTATGAAACGATTCTCACTCATAGAGGTTTAAAACTAGACAAACCGATTTCATGCATTTCCTTTTCAGGTGGCGTAGCCGATTATATCTATCAGCATGAAGAGAAGGATGTGTTCCATTACGGAGATATCGGCATTTTGCTAGGAAGAGCGATTGCTGCTTCTCCACTGATGACACAAATGAAAGTCTTTCATTCTGTAGAGACAATTCGCGCAACAGTTGTTGGTGCTGGTTCTCATACTACTGAAATAAGTGGTAGTACGATCACTTATACAGATGAATCGTTTCCGATTAAAAACGTACCGATTCTAAAGGTTTCGAACGCGGACGAATCGGGAGACGAAGAGAAGCTAGCACAGGCCATTCGTGAAAAATTAGAGTGGTTCAAAGTAGATAATGATCTACAAAAAGTAGCGATTGCCATTGAAGGGAAAAAGAATCCTAGCTTCCCCGAAATTCAGATATACGCTAAAGGAATACAAAAGGGGATGGCTGAGCTACTTGAAAGAGAGTATCCATTCATAGTGATTGTTCACCATGACATGGCGAAGGTACTAGGACAAACCCTGTATGCACTACTCGACTACAAAAAAGATGTTGTGTGCATCGATAGTATTCAGGTAGACAATGGCGATTACATTGACATTGGGAAACCAATTGCCGATGGAAAAGTATTACCTGTAGTGATCAAAACACTCGTATTCAACTAAGAGATGTACAAATGAGAGGAGGAGCTTTTGTGATCTTAAAGACGAAATTATTTGGTCGGATGTATCAATTTTCATCCATCATCGAAGTTCTAGCAAAAGCGAATGAAGTAAAATCTGGGGATACATTAGCCGGTGTTGCTGCTACTTCTGCTGAAGAACGCGTTGCTGCTAAGGTTGTTCTAGCCCAACTAACATTAGCCGATTTGCGTAACAATCCAGTTGTTCCTTATGAAAAGGATGAGGTAACACGTATCATTCAGGATCAAGTGAACGAAAAAATTTACGCTGAAATTAAAAACTGGACAGTTGAAGAATTGCGCGAGTGGATTCTAAATGAGAACACAAAAGAATCTGACATCAAACGCATTTCCAGAGGTTTGACTTCTGAGATGATCGCAGCAGTAGCAAAAATCATGTCCAACCTTGACTTGATTTACGGAGCAAAAAAGATCCGCATTACTGCTCATGCGAATACAACAATTGGTCGCGCAGGAACGCTATCTGCTCGTCTACAGCCTAACCATCCAACTGATGATCCAGACGGTATTACAGCATCATTGATGGAAGGCTTAACCTACGGTATTGGTGATGCGGTACTTGGTTTGAACCCGGTAGATGACTCCACTGAAAGCGTTGCTCGTGTCTTAAAAAGATTTGAAGAGTTCAAGCAAAAATGGGAAATTCCTACCCAAACTTGCGTATTAGCTCACGTAACGACACAAATGGATGCTATTCGTCAGGGTGCGCCTACAGATTTGATTTTCCAATCAATCGCTGGTTCTGAAAAAGGAAACGAAGCATTTGGTTTTAATGCGGCAACAATTGCAGAAGCACAACACCTAGCTTTGCATGAAGGTACTGCTACTGGTCCAAACGTAATGTATTTTGAAACTGGACAAGGTTCCGAATTGTCTTCTGAAGCTCATCATGGAGTGGACCAAGTAACAATGGAAGCACGTTGCTATGGTTTTGCTAAGAAGTTTAGTCCATTCCTTGTAAATACAGTTGTTGGCTTCATCGGACCTGAATATCTCTACAACTCAAAACAGGTTATTCGCGCAGGTCTTGAGGATCACTTCATGGGTAAATTAACAGGTATTCCAATGGGATGCGATGCTTGTTACACCAACCATATGAAAGCGGACCAAAATGATATTGAAAACCTAGCAGTATTACTGTCGGCTGCTGGATGTAACTTCTTCATGGGTATCCCTCATGGTGACGACGTAATGTTGAACTATCAAACGACTGGATACCATGATACAGCAACATTGCGTGAGCTGTTAGGCTTAACTCCAATTAAAGAATTCGAACAATGGATGGAAAAAATGGGCTTCATTGAAAATGGAAAACTTACGAAAAAAGCCGGAGACGCTTCTGTGTTCTTAAAGTAGAGAAAGGAGGAAACAACAGTGAACGAAAAAGAACTAAAATCCATGATTGAAAGCATTCTATCTCAAATGATGGACAGCCCAAAAGAGGCAGCAGCTACACAGGAAGTAGTATCACAGGAAATGGTTACTCAAGCAATTGCAGCAAGTGCTCAACAACTTCAAGAGGAATCTATGATCAGTGATGAATGCCTAGACGACATCACAGAGATTGACATTAAAGGGCAGCTTTTAATTCCAGACCCTGAGGATAGAGAAGGGTATCTGAAAATGAAAGAAAGAACTCCTGCTCGTTTAGGGATTTGGAGAGCAGGCCCGCGTTACAAAACATCTACCTCCTTACGTTTTCGTGCGGACCATGCAGCGGCACAGGATGCAGTTTTCTCCTATGTACCTGAAGAATTTGTAAAAGAAATGAATTTGGTATCGATTGCAACGCTTTGCAAAGACAAAGACGAATATATCACTCGACCAGATTTAGGCCGTCAGCTATCTTCAGAAACCATCCAATATGTAAAACAGAACACAACACAATTTGCGAAAGTTCAATTGGTTGTAGGGGATGGATTAAGCTCTGCTGCAATTGAAGCTAATCTTCGAGACATTTTACCATCCATTACTCAAGGTTTAAAAATGTATGGAATCGAATTGGGCAATATTTTATTCGTAAAACATTGCCGTGTACCGTCCATGGATGTCATCGGTGATATTACCGGAGCAGATGTTGTATGTCTGCTAGTAGGGGAGAGACCTGGTCTAGTTACAGCAGAATCAATGAGTGCTTATGTTGCTTATAAGCCAACAGTTGGTATGCCAGAAGCAAAAAGAACAGTTATCTCTAATATTCACCAAGGTGGTACACCAGCAGTAGAAGCTGGGGCTCATATTGCAGAGCTAATCAAAACCATGATTGAGAAAAAAGCTTCAGGTATCGATTTGAAATTGTAGGAGAGGGAGGAAGTCTGATGAGAAACGAGCCTATCTACGCAAAAGTATTAGGAACCAAGTTGATCTCTAACGTGAGTCCTGATATGGCTGAGAAGCTAGAATTAAAACCGCATCACAAAAGCTTGGGAATCATCACAGTTGATATTGATGATGTGACATATACAGCATTGGACGAAGCAACCAAAGCAGCCGATGTAGATGTTGTTTATGCAAAAAGTATGTATGCAGGATCAGCTAATGCATCTACCAAACTAGCTGGTGAGGTAATTGGAATCATTGCAGGTCCAAGCCCAGCGGAAGTGAAAAGTGGACTTAGCGCTGCTATCACCTATATCGAAGACTCAGCACATTTCGTAGGTGCTAATGACGATAACTCCATTACGTATTTCGCACATTGTGTTTCCCGTACAGGTAGCTATTTGTCTCAAGTAGCTAATATAAATGAGGGCGAAGCGATTGCCTATTTGATTGCCCCTCCTCTCGAAGCAATGTACGCACTTGATGCAGCGCTCAAAGCAGCCGATGTGAGCATTGGAGCTTTCTTTGGACCTCCATCTGAAACCAACTTTGGCGGTGCCTTACTAACGGGTAGTCAATCTGCATGCAGAGCAGCATGTGATGCATTTGCAGCAGCCGTTCAATTTGTGGCTGACAACCCTACCAGTTACTAAGGGATAATCCATGAAAAATCAAGCATTAGGACTTGTAGAGACAAAAGGACTCTTGGGAGCAATGGAAGCTGCTGACGCTGCTCTCAAAGCCGCAAACGTAACATTGATTGGTCTTGAAAGATTAAAAAAAGATGGTTTGATTACAGTTAAAGTCAAAGGCGATGTCGGAGCGGTACAGGCTGCTGTTGATGCGGGAAGTGCTGCTGCCAGACAACTAAACTGTCTCTTTAATAGTCTTGTCATCGCAAGGCCACATGAAGAAACAGCTAAAATCGTAGCTGTAGATTTGCCAAAACAAACATCAAAACAAGCACCTAAGGTTACGCCTAAGGAATTACCTGAAAAAGACATCAAAAGTACTCCACTTGAAGTGATTACAGGAGGAAAAGTGTCAGAGACAGCACCTGTTGTTGATCACCTTGAAGAAGTCTCTGTTAAGCCAAAGGATCATGCCCAAGAGGAAGAACAAGATCTACATCATGCGGTAATCCAAGAGCAACTACTAGAAGAAGCTACCTCCCTTGTTTCTTCTAGCAAAAAGAAAGATAAACGACTAGAAGATATGAAACTAGCGGAGTTAAGAAAAATAGCTTACAAGTTAAAATTAACAAACATTACAAAAGGGCAAGTAAAGTATGCCAAAAAGGATCAGCTTATCGAAGCGATCCAACAACATGAGGGAGAGAAGGAGTAGAAAATGGAAGTTCTAGATAAAGACTTAATGTCCATTCAAGAGGTACGTACTTTAATCAAAAAAGCAAAAGAAGCTCAAGCCAAACTAGCTTCCATGACACAAGCTCAAATTGATTCCATTGTAAAAGCAATTGCGGATGCTGCTTATGAGAATCGTGAGAAGCTAGCTAAAATGGCAAACGAAGAAACAGGCTTTGGTCGTTGGCAAGATAAAGTTGTTAAAAATGCATTTGCTTCCAAGCATGTTTATGAAGAGATTAAAGACCTAAAAACTGTAGGTATCTTGAATGAAGATAAAGAGAAGAAAACAATGGAGATCGGTGTACCTGTAGGTGTTGTAGCTGGTCTTATTCCATCAACAAATCCTACTTCTACCGTTATCTATAAAGCAATGATCGCTCTTAAGGCGGGAAATAGTATTGTATTTTCCCCACATCCAAATGCACTACGTTGTATCTTGGAAACCGTAAAAATCATCAGTGAAGCTGCTAAAAAAGCAGGCTGCCCAGATGGCGCGATTAGCTGCATGACTGTACCAACTATCCAAGGAACAGATCAATTGATGAAACACAATGATACAGCTATGATCCTTGCCACTGGTGGTACAGCTATGGTAAAAGCAGCTTACTCTTCTGGTACACCAGCAATTGGTGTTGGACCTGGTAATGGACCAGCATTCATTGAAAGAAGTGCTAACATTTCTTTAGCAGTAAAACGTATCATGGATTCTAAAACGTTTGATAACGGAACGATTTGCGCTTCTGAACAATCTGTAGTTGTCGAAAGAGATAACAAAGAGACAATTGTAGCAGAGTTCAAAAAACAAGGAGCTTACTTCTTGTCCAAAGAAGAGAGCCAAAAACTTGGAAAATTCATTATGCGTGCAAATGGCACAATGAATCCTCAAATCGTAGGAAAAAGCGTTCAGCACATCGCGAAATTAGCTAACCTAGAAGTTCCAGAATCAACTAGAGTTCTAATCGCTGAAGAAACAGAAGTTGGAAGCAAAGTTCCATACTCTCGTGAAAAATTGGCTCCAATCCTTGCTTTCTACACAGAAGACAACTGGAGAACAGCATTAGATCGTTGCGTTGAGATCTTAAATAACGAAGGTGCTGGACACACAATGATGGTTCATACAAACAATGAAGCTATCGTTCGTGAATTCGCTTTGAAACAGCCTGTATCCCGTATCCTTGTTAATACACCAGGTACTCTAGGCGGTATCGGTGCAAGCACAGCTCTATTCCCAGCATTAACATTGGGTTGTGGAGCGGTTGGAGGAAGCTCAACTTCCGATAACGTTGGTCCATTAAACCTACTTAACATTCGTCGCGTAGGTTATGGCTTGAAGGAATTAGAAGATATTGTAGGAACAAGAGCAACTGAAGTAAAAGAACCAACTCTTGAAGCTACTAATAAAGAAGAATTGATCAGCTTAATTGTGAAACGCATCTTAGCTGAAATGTAAGACCCTGTTACGCTATAAACTTGGCTAGTTCAAGTTTACTTATAAACATGTTGCACATCATATGTACTTTTCTAAAAATCATAAATCTAACAAGATTCTAGGAGGAATTTTATTATGGCAAACGCAAACGCATTGGGAATGGTAGAAACTAAAGGACTAGTTGGAGCTATTGAAGCAGCAGATGCAATGGTAAAAGCAGCAAACGTTACATTGATTGGTAAAGAACAAATCGGTGCAGGTCTAGTAACAGTTATGGTACGTGGAGACGTAGGTGCAGTTAAAGCGGCTACAGACGCTGGAGCAGCAGCAGCAGAACGCGTTGGAGAATTACTATCTGTACATGTAATTCCAAGACCACATACTGAAGTAGATGCAATCTTGCCTAAAACAGCTGAATAATTATAGTCGGATGGATGCAGAACTTTTTGCATCCATCTCCCTATCTACCATATTGGGGTCAGGTAAGCTTCTTGGCTAGTCATTGTGAGAAGTTTTTCCGACGAGGGATGTGAACATATGGCTCTTATCACAGAAAGCGATTTGCGAAAACACTTTAAAAATCAAGAAGCTAAAGATAGCAAGGTTTTTGAAGTGAAAAAAGGCGTCATTCTCACGCCTTCTGCTAAAAGTTTTTTAACAGATCATCAGATAGAGCTTCGCTACTATGATGAGAATGCAACCCAACAACAGAATGCTCCTGTGCCACCAACAGAAATTTCAAGTAAGCCATCTATGCGTTATGAAACGATCTATGGTGGATATCTTGAAAGTAAGCCAGAGCATATGACTCATTTATATGGAAATCTCCTTGTCTATAAAGACCATCCTCGCATCATTTTTCGTGGAAAACTAGATTCATTAGAAGCTAACATTCTCGAAGCTCAAATCACTGGAGTAAGAGCAGGTTTGCCAAAGCTGGCAGTTGACTTGGAAGAAGTGCTTCTATTTGTACGAAATATTGTGCGCTGTGAAGTTCTTGGTGAGAGGCTAACGAATATCCAATTGCTAGATATGACATCTGATGAAATAAGAGAGCAATCGCATCATCCCAAGAAATACTTCGGATTAGATCATTTTAAACCGAGCTATGAAATGGGTGAGATGGTCATTGCCTTAAATTCATTGCGTACTTTCACTAGAGAAACGGAATTGTTGGCTTATCAAGCATTTAAACAAGAGCATGGAAGTGTGGAACGTGAAGACATCATTCAAGCGTTGAATCGCCTTTCCTCCTTATTTTGGATATTGATGTTCCGCGTTCGTCTAGATAAATACAAAGCTTGAGGAGAGAACTATGAAAAACGATCTGATTGAAAGCATTGTAGATGAAGTAGTAAAACGTGTTAATGAAGAAATGTGCGTTCCTATTGAAGCATCTGGGAAACATGTTCACTTGAGCAGAGCTGACATTGACACTTTGTTTGGCCCAGGCTATGAGCTGACAAAGATGAAAGATTTGTCTCAGCCTGGACAATATGCTTGCAAGGAACGGGTTACGCTAATTGGTCCTAAAGGTGCATTGCATAATGTAGTTGTACTTGGACCTGAACGTAAAGAGACGCAAGTAGAGATTGCTTTAACAGATTCTGTTGCACTAGGTGTAAAAGGAATTATCAAAGAGAGCGGACAGCTAGAAGGAACACCAGGAATTGTAATCGCCTCAGCGACAAATATGGTTCAATTGCAAAGAGGGTTAATCGTAGCAAAACGCCATATTCATATGACTCCTGAAGATGCGAAAAAACATAATGTTGTCAATGGCGAAACGGTTCAAGTTAAGGTATTCAGCAACAGACCATTGATTTTCGATGATGTAATGATTCGTGTAAGTCCTTCTTATGCAACATTCATGCATATTGACTATGATGAAGCGAATGCGTGTGGATTTACGAAAGGTACTATGGGGAAAATTTTGAAGAAAAGTACCTAGGAGTGTGAAAAAATGAACATAGAAGCTTTAGTCGAAGCGGTTACAAACGAGGTATATAAAAAGCTCCAAGGTATGAAGCTTTTGCAGGAACAGCCAATCAAGCGGCAAAAAGCAATCATTATGGACAACCAAGCACACCCTGAAATTGAAGCACAAATCGAATCACGCTACGATTTTCAATATTACGATGAGCAGACGAGGGATTGCGATCTTGTTATCATCCCGACTATTTGCATACAGCTACTGGGAAATTTGGCAAATGGCATCAGTGCGGGCAGTCGTGAACGTTTTATTTTAACCATGCTTTTAAAAGGTAAAAAAGTAGTCGCTTTAGAAAATTCCATGGTTTATAAAAAATATAAACAGACGGCAAACCCGGTGTTGTTTAAGCAATACGAGGCGTTTGAAGAGAAAATCAAAAGTTTTGGCATTCAAATGGTTCAAGTATCTGACTTACTCAAAATGGATGACAAGGAACATAGCCAAAAGGTTGTAAGTGCTAAGCAAGAGATCGAGATTGAACGAGAAGAAGTAATTCAGGAAGTTCTTTCTAAGAAGCTGATTACAGAGTCTGATTTAAAGAAATTTCATCTGCGTCGCGTGAATCAAATCATCGTGAACAAAAACAGCATTATTACACCACTTGCAAAAGATTATATCAAAATGCAGCAAATACAAGTACGGAGAAAATAACGGGGTGAACGTATGATTGTTGGAGAAGTTGTCGGCAGTCTTTGGGCTACGCGAAAAGATGAAAAGCTAAATGGTTTAACGTTTCTAGTAGTTAAACCGCATTCATATGATGAAAATACTTCAAAGGAATGCTTTGTTGCGGCGGATCATGCCGGTGCGGGCATAGGCGACACCGTTCTCGTAACGAAAGGCAGCGCAGCAAGAAGCTCCATGAAAGATCAAAACGTACCTATTGATGCAGTTATCGTGGGTATTGTAGATTCTCTGGAGATGAACGATGAGTAGTTCTATTGGCATCCTAGAATTAAGAAGTATAAGTAAGGGATATGAGACGGCTGACTTCATGCTAAAAAAATCCACTGTGGATATCCATCATATGCGTTCCATTTGCCCGGGTAAATTTCTGATCATTGTTAGTGGTGATACTGCAAATGTACAAGAGTCCATGGAGATTGCCAAAAAGGTCTCAAAGGATTTTCTTGTGAGTGAATTTATTCTAAATGGTGTTCATAACGACATCGTTAATGGTTTGAAAAAAAGCTACTCAACTGAGCCTATAAATGCCATTGGAATTTTCGAAACATCCAACGTCTCATCTGGTATTTACGCGATAAACCTTGCCTTAAAAGGTGCCCATACCTTCTTGAAAAGAATCAACCTAGGTATGGGTATCGGAGGCAAGCTACTTGCTGTCATTACTGGAAGTGTAAGCGATGTTGAACAAGCGATGGATATAGCTGTTTCATCCATCGATCAGAAGCGAATCGTTCATTATACCGTTATGCCATCACCAAGTGAAGAGATCAAAAAACAGTTTCGGTAAGAGCGGAGGAAGTCATGTATGGGAATAAATGAAATCATTATTTACTTAATGGTCATTTTTATGGTTCTGGGTGCGATTGATAAGTGTATTGGGAATAAATTTGGCTTAAGTCAACAATTCGAAGAGGGTATTATGGCAATGGGTTCCTTAACACTAGCCATGGTAGGTATTATCTCTTTGTCTCCTGTATTAGCCAAAGTGCTTAGTCCTATTGTTGTACCTGTATTTAATGCACTAGGAGCAGACCCAGCAATGTTTGCTACTACGATTTTAGCAAATGATATGGGTGGCTTTGCATTAGCGCAAGAACTAGCGAAAGATCCAGAAGCAGGAATGTTTGCAGGGGTTATTTTAGGTGCTATGTTAGGGCCAACGATCGTTTTTACGATTCCAGTTGCTCTAGGTATTATTCGTAAAGAAGATCACAAGTTCTTAGCAACAGGTGTTCTATCAGGAATTATTACAATTCCGATTGGTTGTATTGCTGGTGGACTAGTTGCTGGTTATTCAATTGGCATGATTTTAACCAATCTAGTGCCAATTCTCATTTTTGCGGCTCTTATTGTACTAGGATTAGTGAAATTCCCGAATGGAATGATCAAAGGCTTTACAATCTTTGGCCAATTCATCGTTATTGTGGCAACGCTTGCATTAGCAGCTGGCATCATTGAACAACTAGTGGGTCTGACTATTATTCCAGGACTAGCTCCTATCTCAGAAGGTATTAAGATTGTTGGAGACATTTCCATTGTCTTAGCAGGCGCGTTCTGTATGGTATTTGTTATTACAAAGGTGTTTAAGAAGCCATTGCTTAAATTGGGTAAAGTACTTGGAATGAACGAAGTTGCAGCAGCAGGTATGGTTGCTACTCTTGCTAATAACATTCCGATGTTTGGAATGATGAAAGATATGGATGATAGAGGTAAAATTATTAACGTTGCCTTCGCTGTATCAGCAGGATTTGTTCTTGGTGACCATTTAGGATTCACAGCAGGTGTTGCAAAAGATATGATCTTCCCGATGATTGTAGGTAAACTAGTCGGTGGTATTACGGCAATCTTTGTAGCGATCTTCATTTCTAAAAAGATGATTGAAGGAAAAAAAGATAAAGATAAGAAAACGGAGGTTGCGTAAAATGGAAAACTTAGATATTAAAGCCATTGAAGAAATTGTCCGTAAAATCATTACTGAAAAAGTAGGAGCTAGCACAGCATCAGCTCCTGAAGAATTCCCAAAACATCGGGATAGTAGTGGTGTTACCTCTATACCTTTGCAAGTTGTACGTGTAGCAGAAACAGACCGTTTGGATACTGGCAATAAAGAAGATATCGTATATTGCAAGGATCTATTTTCATTAGAAGAAAGCCCACGCTTAGGTTGTGGAATTATGGAAATGAAAGAGACAACCTTTGATTGGACCCTTAATTATGATGAAATTGATTATGTAATAGAAGGGTACTTGGAAATCATCATTGATGGTCGCAAAGTTAGTGCAAAAGCCGGAGAAATCATTTTAATTCCAAAAGGAACCAAAATCCAATTCTCTGTGCCTGAGTTTGCTCGCTTTATGTATGTAACTTATCCAGCAGATTGGGCAACTCAAAAATAAATCGAAAATGTGTGAAATAAACATTAATAACATTACAAAAATAAATTTGAGTTGATAATTAGGTTGTCGAGTAAATTCGACGGCCTTTTATTTATTTACAGGTATGGAAATACCGTATAATTCATATATAATTAAATTTAGTAAATAATAAAACAATAAAGTAAATTATAAAACCATCCTGTCTATTCTTTTATTCGTTATAATTTATAGTGTAACAACTTGGTTACACTATAACTAGACAAGGGGGGGTATTATAGTGAGCTTTAGTCGAAAGAATATCATCTCGTTAAGCATCGCACTAGCTGTACTGGTTATTATTCTGTTACTCCCAACACCAGAAAGCTTACCACTTGCTGGTCAAAGAACACTAGCAATCCTTGCATTCGCTGTTATTTTATGGGTTACGGAAGCGGTTACATATCCGGTTAGTGCGGCTTTAATCGTTGGGCTTATTGCTGTTTTAATCGGATTTTCGCCAACAGTTGAAGACCCAAATGTCGTGTACACAACAAAGAAAGCGCTTACTATGGCGCTGGGAGGTTTTAGTAATTCAGCAGTTGCGTTAGTGGCCGGTGCATTGTTCCTTGCTGTAGCGATGGAAATTACCGGATTGCATAAGCGCATTGCTCTATTGGTACTATCAAAAGTAGGGTCCAAATCAAACAATATCGTACTCGGAACCATTCTTGTAAGCATTGTACTTGCTTTGTTTGTACCTAGTGCAACAGCTAGAGCAGGTGCTATTATTCCAATCCTAATGGGAATGGTAGCTGCTTTTGGTCTAGAAAAGAATAGCCGTCTTTCTGCCTTGCTGATGATTACAACCGTCCAATCCATTTCCATATGGAACATTGGGATTAAAACGGCTGCAGCGCAGAATATGGTTGCCTTGGGATTCATGGAAACCGCTTTCAATTACCATATTTCCTGGGGAGAATGGTTCATTTATGCAGCACCATGGGCTGTTATCATGTCTGTCATTCTATATTTTGTGATGACAAAATTAATCAAACCAGAGCTTAGTGAAATACCAAACGGCAGAGAATTAATCAAAAAACAATTGGCTGAGCTAGGGAAGCTAACCCCAAAAGAATGGCGTTTAATGATAGTTTCCTTGCTTCTATTGTTCCTTTGGTCTACTGAGGGAGTCTTGCATGCATTGGATTCCACTACAATTACACTTGCGGCTGTTGCCATCCTTTTATGCCCTGTCATTGGGGTGTATACTTGGAAGCAGGTAGAGCAAAAAGTAGGATGGGGAACGCTAATTGTATTTGCGGTCGGAATGTCTCTAGGGAACCTCTTATTAAAAACAGAGGGAGCTCAGTGGATTTCCAAAGGATTGTTTGAATCAATGGGTTTAACTGCTATGCCAGTAATTACTGTTATTATCATATTAACATTATTTAACATTTTGATTCACCTCGGGTTTGCTAGTGCAACAAGCTTGGCATCTGCGTTTATTCCAATTGTTATTGCATTGGTAACCGCAATGGAGCCTACGTTTAACAAGCCTGGTATGGTCTTAATCCAGCAATTTGTCATTAGTTTTGGCTTCCTTTTACCAGTAAGTGCACCGCAAAATATGCTTGCTTACGGTACAGGTTCCTTTACGACCAGCGACTTTGTGAAGTCGGGTGTACCTCTTACAATAGCGGGCTTTATTCTCATAATTGCATTTAGTATGACTTATTGGCAGTGGATGGGTTTACTTTAGAACGCAAAAGGTTTAAATTGTTTAATGGGATTGATCTCCTTCTATTTGAAACCGCTTCGATTAGGTATTTTCATCCAATTGGGAGTTTAATTGAAATAAAAGGAGATCAACAAACCTCAATTTCGTGCAGGTCATGATCACAACAAGACTGTAGGAGGGTTACAAATGAGTATGAATAACAAACTGCCAGCTAGCCCTTGGGCAGAATTTTATGGACCGAATCTTGGTTATGTGTTTGAGCAGTATGAGATCTATATGGAAAATCCGGAAGAAGTACCTGCAGACTTACGAAAATTGTTTGATAATTGGGGATCGCCGGTCCTTCCAGAAAATGATCTTCATGGTCAGGAAATGACACCTGAAAGCTCCGCACCAAGAACGCTACCATTTGCAAAAATGAAGAAATTCGTTGCTGCTCTTCAGTTGGCAGATACTATCCGTGGGTTTGGACACTTAGGTGCTAATCTGTATCCTTTGGAAGCTCAAGCTCCACAAGCGGATTTGTTAAATCTGGATCAATATGGTTTGACCGAGGCTGATCTTCGAGATATTCCAGCTGAATTCATTTGCAAGCATCAGCCGGAACGTTTCGCTAATGGCTGGGAAGCGATCCAGTATTTGAAAGGAACGTACACTAGCAATATTGCCTTTGAAATTCAACATGTGGATGAGGCAGAAGAAAAAGCTTGGATTCAAAGTATGATTGAGTCTGGCGAAGTAACTAAGGAACTCTCTTTGCAGAAAAAGACTGATCTTTTAAAAAGATTGAATGAGGTAGAAGGTTTTGAAAAGTTTCTACACAAGCAGTTTGTAGGGGCCAAACGCTTCTCCGTAGAAGGTTTGGATGTCCTAGTACCTGTCATTGATGAGCTCGTGGAGCACTCCGTTCAAGCGGGAACAAGCGATGTAACCATCTCAATGGCACATCGTGGTCGTTTAAACGTACTAACTCACGTGCTGGGTAAACCTTACGAAGATATTTTTAGTCAATTCCAGCATTCACCAAAAGAAAAGCTGGACAAGGCCCAAGAAGCTCATGTCGGCTGGACAGGTGATGTTAAGTATCACTTTGGAGCAGTTAAAGAGATTAAGAATGGCGATAAAACCACACGCATCACGATGGCGCACAATCCAAGTCACTTGGAAGTGTCAGGTTCTATCGTACAGGGCTACACAAGAGCAGCTCAGGATGATCGCTCTCAAGCGGGCTATCCAAAACAGGATGAATACAAAGCGATGTCTATTCTTGTTCACGGTGACGCTGCCTTCCCAGGTCAAGGTGTAGTTGCAGAGACGCTGAACTACTCCGGTATCAAAGGCTATAAAACAGGAGGAACCGTACACATCATCGCTAACAACCGTGTTGGTTTCACCACGGAAAGTGAAGATTCCAGATCCACCAGATATGCGAGCGATCTTGCCAAAGGATACGGGATTCCCATTATTCATGTGAATGCAGATGATCCTGAAGCATGCATTGCCGCCGCAAAATTAGCCTTCCAATATCGTAGTAAATTTTATAAAGATGTACTAATTGACCTAATAGGTTATAGACGTCTTGGCCATAACGAAATGGATGAACCAATGGCGACAAATCCAATGACCTACATCGTGGTTCGTAAACATCCAACGATTACTCAAATTTACAAAGATCGTTTAACCGAAAGAAACGAGCTGTCAAAAGAGCAAATTGAAGCGATCGAAGAAACGGTTAAACAAGCATTTGTAAAAGCTTATGAGAAAGTAAACAAAGCACATGATGACTCTGGCTTGATTCCCGATCTACCAGATGCGGTCAAAATTGGTTATCCAAAGGTTAAAACTTCTGTTGATTTGAAAAAGCTGACAGAGATTAACGCGGATTTATTAAAATGGCCTGAAGGTTTCCATGTCTTTGATAAACTAGAAAAAATCTTATCCCGTCGTCAGCAGGTCTTCGCAGATAACTCGAAGATTGATTGGGCACATGCAGAAGTTCTGGCATTCTCCACTATATTAGAAGACGGAACACCTATCCGTTTAAGCGGTCAAGATTCTGAGCGTGGTACGTTCTCTCACCGCAACCTAGTACTGCATGATTCTAAGACGGGTGAAACGTATTCTCCATTGCACAGATTGCCAGGAGCAAAAGCTTCTTTTGAGGTGCGCAACAGTCCATTGTCTGAATACGCCGTACTCGGATTCGAATATGGTTATAATGTTTTTGCTCCTGAAACGCTTGTCATGTGGGAAGCACAGTTCGGGGATTTCGCCAATACGGCACAAGTAATATTTGACCAATATATTTCAGCAGGTCGTGCAAAATGGGGTCAGAAATCAGGTCTTGTGATGCTACTTCCACATGGATATGAAGGTCAGGGACCAGAACACTCCAGTGCGAGACTGGAACGTTTCTTACAGCTTTCAGCGGAAAACAACTGGACAGTAGCTAATCTTTCTTCTTCTGCTCAGTATTTCCATATCTTAAGAAGACAGGCTGCCATGTTAAACAAAGACGAAGTAAGACCATTGGTGATTATGTCACCGAAGAGCTTGCTACGTAATCCTTCTGCGGGATCAGCTATTGATGAATTTACCAACGGGGAGTTTAAAACGGTTATCGAGCAGCAAGGTTTGGGACAAAAAGCTGAAGCCGTAGAGCGCCTAGTATTCTGCACAGGAAGAATGGCTGTTGATTTGTCCGATCAGGTAGCGGACGTCGGAAAATTTGATTGGTTGCAAATTGTTCGAGTTGAGGAACTATATCCGTTCCCAACAGAAAAAATCAACGAGATTATTCGTAAATACAAAAATCTGCGTGAAATTGTCTGGACACAGGAAGAACCAAGAAACATGGGAGCATGGACTTTTGTTGAACCACGTTTAAAAGCACTAGCACCAAAAGGAGTAAATGTATCCTACAACGGACGCATGAGACGCTCAAGTCCGTCAGAAGGAGATCCAGTTGCTCATAAAAAAGAACAACAACGTATTCTTGCACAGAGTGTTACTAGAAACTTGGTAAGGGTGTGATAGAGATGGCAGAGGTAAAAGTACCAGAATTAGCAGAATCCATTTCAGAGGGAACAGTAGGTAAATGGCTAAAACAGCAAGGTGAAGCAGTAGCCATGGGGGATATCCTACTTGAATTGGAAACCGATAAAGTAAACGTGGAAATTATCGCTGAAAATGAAGGTGTGTTAACGCAAGTATTAAAAGAAGAGGGTGACACCGTTAAAGTGGGTGAAACCATCGCAGTTATTGATGAAGCTGGGGCAGCATCAACACCAAAAGCGGAAAGCAAACCAAAGCCAACTTCACAACCTGCGCCAGAAGTAAAAGTGCAACCGGCTGTTACTCAAGAAGAAAGTAAACAATCTGTAGTAGCTTCTCCAGCAGCTAGAAAGCATGCTAGAGAACGTGGCATTGATCTTAATGAAGTGGCTACAATGGACCCGTTAGGTCGCGTTCGCAAACAAGATGTTTCTACTTTTGATCCAAGTCAGCAAGTAGCTACACCAAAACAAGCAGCTTCTGCTCCAAAAGCAGCACCGCAGGCCGAAGAGGTTAACCCTGCTAAACCAGTTGAGCGTCAAAGAATGTCTCGCCGCCGTCAGACGATCGCAAAACGCTTAGTAGAGGTACAACAAACTGCAGCGATGCTAACTACTTTTAATGAAGTAGATATGACAGCGATCATGGCACTACGCAACAAACGTAAAGATGCGTTTGAAAAGAAAAATAATGTAAAGCTTGGCTTTATGTCCTTCTTTACAAAAGCTGTTATTGGTGCGTTGAAAAAATACCCACTTCTAAACGCTGAGATTCAAGGCGATGAAATCGTAATGAAAAAATTCTATGATATCGGTATCGCTGTGTCTGCTCCAGAAGGCTTGGTAGTTCCAGTCGTTCGCGATGCAGATCGTATGAGCTTTGCTGAAATTGAAAAAGGAATTGGCGATCTAGCTGTAAAAGCAAGAGAAAACAAACTAGCCCTGTCTGACTTGCAAGGCGGAACGTTTACGATTACAAACGGTGGCGTATTCGGTTCACTATTGTCTACACCAATTCTAAATGCTCCACAGGTAGGTATTCTGGGGATGCATACAATCCAGACTCGTCCAGTAGCGATTGATCAAGACCGTATGGAGAACAGACCGATGATGTATATCGCACTTTCCTACGATCACAGAATTGTTGACGGTCGGGAAGCAGTAGGCTTCTTAGTAACAGTGAAAAATCTATTGGAAGATCCAGAGTCTCTATTGCTTGAAGGCTAATATCCAGGTGTGAATACGGTCTGCCTCTTCTTTGCCTAAGCGCGGTGAAGCAAGTGGGAGGAAGGGGCAGGACCTTATTATAAAAAAGCTGTACAAGATAGTTGAATTACAATGGTTCCTACCAGGTAACAGGAGGATAATCGATGAACATTCATGAGTATCAAGGAAAAGAGGTTCTGCGACAATATGGGGTTACTGTTCCAAACGGGAAAGTAGCATTCACAGTTGAAGAGGCCGTAGCAGCAGCAAAAGAACTAGGTACAAAAGTATGTGTAGTAAAAGCTCAAATCCACGCAGGTGGACGCGGTAAAGCTGGTGGCGTAAAAGTAGCGAAGTCTCTAGATGAAGTAAAAGCTTACGCAAGCGAAATTCTGGGCAAAACGTTGGTCACTCATCAAACAGGTCCAGAGGGTAAAGAAGTTAAGCGCCTTTTAATTGAAGAAGGCTGCGATATTAAAAAAGAATATTATTTAGGTCTAGTTTTAGATAGAGCTACTTCTCGTGTGGTTTTGATGGGCTCCGAGGAAGGCGGCACAGAGATCGAAGAGGTAGCAGCCGCAACGCCTGAAAAAATCTTTAAGGAATATATTGATCCGGTAGTTGGTTTAACACCATTCCAAGCTAGACGCCTAGCATTTAACATCAATATTCCTACAGAGCTGATCAATAAAGCTGCAGCGTTCATGACTGCTTTATACACTGCCTTTGTTGAAAAAGATTGCTCTATCGCTGAAATCAATCCATTAGTTGTCACAGGTGACGGAAACGTAATGGCATTGGATGCAAAATTGAATTTTGACTCCAATGCACTATACCGCCATAAAGACATCATGGATTATAGAGATTTGGAAGAAGAAGATCCAAAAGAGATCGAAGCATCCAAATATGATCTAAGCTATATTTCCCTAGATGGTAATATCGGTTGCATGGTAAATGGTGCAGGTCTAGCAATGGCTACGATGGATATTATCAAACACTTTGGTGGAGATCCTGCCAACTTCCTAGATGTAGGGGGCGGTGCTACTGCTGAGAAAGTAACGGAAGCCTTTAAAATCATTTTGTCTGATAAAAATGTAAAAGGAATCTTCGTTAATATCTTTGGTGGAATCATGAAGTGTGACATTATTGCTACTGGTGTAGTTGAAGCGGCGAAACAATTAAGCCTTGAAGTGCCATTGGTTGTTCGTCTAGAAGGTACAAATGTTGAATTGGGCAAACAGATCCTAAAAGACTCTGGTTTAAACATTACCTCTGCTGATTCAATGGCAGACGGCGCTCAAAAGATTGTATCACTCGTGGGTTAATGGTTAGGGGGAAAAAATAAGTGAGCGTATTTATTAATAAAGATACAAAGGTAATCGTCCAAGGTATTACAGGTTCAACAGCATTGTTCCATACAAAACAAATGTTGGAATACGGAACAAAAATCGTAGGTGGGGTAACTCCTGGTAAAGGTGGTACAGAGGTAGAAGGCGTACCTGTATTCAACACCTTGTCAGAAGCAGTTGAGAGCACTGGTGCAACAGCATCCGTTATTTATGTACCAGCTCGCTTTGCGGCAGATGCGATCCTAGAAGCGGTTGACGCTGAATTAGATTTGGTTATTTGCATCACTGAGCATATCCCAGTTCTTGATATGGTTAAAGTAAAACGCTACATGGAAGGCAAGAAAACTCGCCTAGTAGGTCCAAACTGCCCGGGCGTTATTACTCCAGATGAGTGCAAAATCGGTATTATGCCTGGCTACATTCATAAAAAAGGCCATGTAGGAATCGTATCCCGTTCTGGTACTTTAACATATGAAGCGGTACATCAATTAACTGTTGAAGGTATCGGTCAATCGACAGCAGTCGGAATTGGTGGAGACCCGGTAAATGGCACGAACTTTATCGATGTGCTAAAAGCTTTCAATGAAGACCCGGAAACATATGCGATCATTATGATCGGTGAGATCGGTGGTACAGCTGAAGAGGAAGCGGCTCTTTGGGTAAAAGAGCATGCAACTAAACCAGTAGTAGGCTTTATCGGTGGTCGCACAGCACCTCCAGGAAAACGTATGGGACATGCTGGTGCTATCATCTCAGGTGGTAAAGGAACAGCCGATGAAAAAATTCGTGTCATGAACGAATGCGGTATTAAGGTAGCAGAGACTCCTGCAGTAATGGGTGAGCTATTAATTTCCGTATTAAAAGAAAAAGGCCTATATGACAAGTGCAAAACTCACTAATCGAATCTAGCTAAGCTAGTAGATTAGGGGTTGTAAAAGGATAGAGCGAGCTGATGAATGGCTATGCTCTATCCTTTTTTTATTTAACGTCAATAACGATTGATCTATTCAATGAACCTCCTTTTATTTGCCTACCTCTATCACGCGGCTGGGTTTAGAGAAGAGTCATCTGAGCGCTAGCCGGTGAAATAGTAAACATTTTTAGGAAGGGTTATCAATAGTACGTCGATTGCCTCTTTTTCCATATAGAGGTAGAGATGCTCTATTCTTGATTTCATCAGATCACCATTCTTTCTTGAATTGTGATAAACATGACAAGCTGGATTTAGATGATTGTAGGGTGTTAGCTTTTAAAAATAACCGGGGTTAGGACTGATAGGACATGGGTCTCTTCGTTATCTGATGGATTGAACCAAGTGTGTTCTAATGTGGAAGGGAAGTGGATTGTGTCGCCTTTTTTGAGGATATACTCTGTTTCGTCAACACAAATGGTCATGGTTCCTTCTAGGACGTAGTAAAATTCTTCTCCAGCATGGTGAAAACTGACATGGCGGGTTTGACCGGGAGGCAATATCGTTAGCAGGGGCTCCATCGTTCTCTCAGGAAAATCTCCACCTAAT
Source organism: Brevibacillus laterosporus LMG 15441 (assembly GCF_000219535.2). Classification (NCBI taxonomy): domain Bacteria; kingdom Bacillati; phylum Bacillota; class Bacilli; order Caryophanales; family Paenibacillaceae; genus Brevibacillus; species Brevibacillus laterosporus. The sequence continues at coordinate 3,036,353 of NZ_CP007806.1, read as the reverse complement.
CGGGTATAGATACTAGGAGATCCTTCTATTCGAAACGGATGTCGATCTTTAACGTGTGTGGCATATTTGTTAGCTTTTTTAGATTCAAAAAAATAAGTAATGGGAACCTGTAAACTCTCCGCAATTTTTTGAAGGGAGGTAATAGCGAGCGAACTGTTGCCTCTCTCTACTTGTGATAAAAAACTGATCGAGAAACCTGACTTTTCGCTCAGATCTTTAAGCGTTAATCCCTTTTGTAAGCGAATGCTTCTTATTTTCTCATATATACTCTCCAAATCATCACCTCTAAAATGTAGAAAATGCAATTTTTGTAGTGTAAAAACATATTACAGCAATACAAAAAAATAATCCATTTTTTATTTTGAAAATTCAGTAAATTGTTTCGGTTAGTAATGATAATTGACGATTTTATATTTGTTTTGTTTGAATATTCATTTTATAATAAAAGAACGTTTGTTTGGGTTTGGTGACGTGATACATCTGTATTTCCATTCTAGTGAAGAGGTGATTTTCATGTTTGCATTTTTTCAGTATAATTGGCAGGTTAGAGATGAATGGTTAGAATGGTGCAAGCAACTGACTACAGAAGAGCTACTGATGAACCAAGTTGGGGGCGTAGACAATATACTAAATACGCTTTTACATATTATTGATGTGGAATATAGTTGGATTCGGGCTATCCGGGGAGAACAGGATGTTGCTTTGCAATGTGGGGACTATCCTACCATAGAAAAAGTGAAATCCCTCTCTGATACATGTCGTACCGAACATGAGGGATTTTTGAAGACAGATGTACATGTTTTACTAAACACCATAGTAATAGTTCCATGGGATCAAGGAAGGTTTACAGTAAGAGAGATTTTACACCATGTTATTGCTCATGAAATTCATCATATTGGTCAATTATCTGTCTGGGCAAGGGAACTACATAAACAACCAGTCTCTGCAAGCTTTTTAGGACGGTTATACTTAGAGTAGAGGGAAGCATTGTTCTGGTTTATTACTGTCTACAGTCAGAGGCGAGAAGACGAGAGGACCTTTTTGAAGGAGAGTTACTGTCATTTTCACAACCGTCTCGCCATCAAAAAGGTACAATGATAGATAGCTGATAACTAAATGGTAAAAAAGTAAATACATTAGAGCTGTCGTTATCATTCATGTTCTAAGTACTGATCTTTGGGTTATATGCGTACTTAGGCCTTCGTCTCATGTAACGTCCATAGCTGATCGTCAAATTTGCCATAACGTGAAATGGTTAGTGCTTTGATCAAAGCATGTCCTTTTAACAAAATTTCTTCAAATTCCTGTTCGGGATCAGAGAGACTTACAATGGCGCCTCCTACACCTATTGTCGTTGTTTGAGGAGACATTACAATGGTTCGTATGACAATATTGAGGTCAATTGTTCCGTTTAACCCTAGAAATCCAATAGCACCAGAATAGATGCCCCGAGCGTTGGTTTCCAATTCGTCGATGAATGTCATTGTACGCAATTTCGGAGCCCCGGTCATTGAACCTCCAGGAAAAGCAGCACGTATGCAATCGATTCCTGACAGCTCAGGTCTGAGTGTTCCTTGAATTGTAGATACCATTTGGTGTACCGTTTGATAGGATTCAATAGCCATTAATTTGGGAACACGAATGCTTCCCGTTTCACATACTAGGCCTAAATCATTGCGCAACAGGTCAACAATCATGAGATTTTCGGCCCGATCCTTCTCACTGCTGCGTAATTGTTCTGCAAGACGCATATCCTCCTCGGAATCAGAGCCGCGTGCTATGGTGCCTTTTATAGGCTTGGCCTCAACCAATCGATTTTGATCGATTTTTAAGAACCTCTCTGGAGATGAACATAGGATACTTAGGTCGTGAAACTTGAAAAAAGCAGAGTAAGGAGCTGGATTAATCTCGCGTAGAATTCGGTACGTCAACATTGGATCGAAATTCTCCCGCGTATGAATTCGGTTCGTTAAACAAATTTCATATGTTTCACCGTCTAAAATATATTGCTTGCATGCCTCTATGCTATCTACATATTGTGAGTGCGATTGACTTAAGTGAAAGGAAAGCGGTTGCTTGACATCACCTGTATTGGGAATTTCTAAAGCTGGCTGTAGGGGAAGGTTTTTTAGTTTTTGTTCCATACTTTCAAACCACAGGTCAGCTGAAGCAGGATCATGAATGGGTACAATGCTAACCAAATAGATACACTTTTCCTGATGATCAAAAGCAAGCAGTCGATCGGCATAGATAAACATTGCGTCAGGGGTTGCTGCGGTGTGGTGTAGGGAAGCACCGCATTCTGCTTTTAATTCATAGCCAAAGTAACCAACGAACCCTCCGTTAAAATCAAAAGGCAATTCAGTAGATTCTTGTTGCATGCTATATAATTCGCGGTCTAAATAATCAAAAATGCTCTCAGTGACTTCAGTTTGGCCCGTAGAATCTTTTATTTTGATCTGTTTGGTCGCTGTTTCATAGGAAATAACCCGGCTTAATGGACCATCGTTCGTTCCCATAAATGAAAAACGTGACAAATTTGATTCTACATGATTGCTATCTAACCAGTATGTATATGTTTCTTTTGCGAATAAGTGAAGAAAGACTCTTTCTGGTTCTACATACATCGTTACTTTTCGGCTGATAACCTTGACAGTTGGGCATGTATCTGTCTTTTTGTGAGATATTCCCTGAGGGACAATTGAATGAGGCGGAATGTTAGACAAAATACACATCTCCTTGTATATGTTAATTACGTAATTATTGTGTGTAGGAAATTTCCTCCCTTTGATAGTTACATAAAATTGATACCAATTGCAAAATTATTTTTGAGGAGTCTTAAAGACTTGTAAACGCATCAAGAGCATCTGGATGGAATTACTTATCCTAAAAAGATTTATTGATCGTCTAAATTCACGTATGATTGATACAGCATGTTTCCTGAAACCATACATTTTCGAAAAAATAATCCCAGTATAATGTGAGGATGCCCTTTTGCAGTGGAGAGGAGTAAAGACTGTGAAGACCTTATTAATTGACAACTATGATTCCTATACGTTCAATCTTTATCAACTTTTCGCGTCTACAAGTGGAGTGTTGCCAACAGTCGTTCGTAACGATCAATTTACATGGTCGGAATTACAGAACCTGTCGTTTGATAACATTGTCATTTCACCTGGACCAGGAACCCCGGCAAATGTAAAGGATTTTGGGATTTGTAGAGACGCTTTGCTTAAAGCTGAAGTTCCCATTTTAGGGGTCTGTCTGGGGCATCAGGGAATTGGTCATATATTTGGTGCAAAAATCATTCATGCACCAGAGGCGATGCATGGGAGATTAAGCAACATATGGCATAATCATTCAGCGTTGTTTAGTGGAATTCCACAAGGCTTTCAGGTGGTTCGTTATCATTCTCTAATAGTTGAGGATAGACTCCCTGAATGCCTTGAGAAAACGGCATGGACAAGTGATGGTATCATTATGGGATTGCGCCATAAAGAGCGGCCTATTTGGGGAGTACAGTTTCACCCTGAGTCAATTTGTACTGAATTTGGCCAGCAATTAGTTGAAAACTTTACAGAACTGACCAGAAAATATCATTCTTCAAAAAAAGCACAGCTAGAGGACTTTGAGAATGAAACCCTCCATCCAAAATGTCTAGTCATGTAAGTTGAACATCATGGGGCTGCATGATAAAACTTCCCTTCCTGATAGCGTTAATTTTCGCTTGGGAGGGGATTTTATATTTTAGTAGCTTATTGGTATATTGCTCTCGGGAATTATGTAAAGAGATGAGCGATTCCGAGTTCCCCCATATCCTGAGCTTTATTTAGTACAAATAAACAAGAAAACAGACGGAATTTCAGGGTTTTCTTACAAACAAATCAAGGACAAAAAAATGTATACGAATATGAAAAAGAGCGGGATGCTCCTTTCGAGCGGATAGATGGCAAGAAATTCGTTGCTAAAGTTACACCGGTAATCATAGAGGGCAGGGAAGTACTCAATACGGAGCCATATAAAATTGATGAGGAAATGAGCTCGTCAAGTGAGCCGGATATCATCTCTTATTTTTGGCTAGAAAATGACATATGCTACCAAGTCTCCTTTGTAAAGAATGGAGATGCTCAATATAAGGCAATAGCGGCTTTAATCAAAGAAAAAATCGTTGAAGTAGATAAGGTCAAACCAATAAGCTAATTCGGGCAGGAAAGGGATGAAGTGAGTCAGAATAATCTGCACTCTGTCCTTTTTAAAGGATAAAAATATTGAAAAAATCAGAAAATTAATTATAATAAAAACTGAGAGGTGATTCAGGTGTCAGAAATAGAGCGAGAACTAGGGCAAACAGCCATGACACACATGACAAAAAAAGGGCAAGAAACCAGACAAAAGTTATTGACAGCAGCCGAGCAGGTCTTTGGGGCAAATGGGTATTATGAAGCGTCCATCGTTATGATTACCCAAGAGGCCCAAGTAGCCCAAGGCACTTTTTATAATTACTTTTCTTCCAAAAAAGCAATTTATGAAGAGCTAATTAGACAACTAAGCCGTGATTTACGTTCCCAAATTAAGCTAGAGGTGATAAAAGCTCATTCCCATGAAGAAGCTTTGCGACTTGGATTCCAAGCATTTTTTCGGTGGGTAAAAGAACATCGGAACCTATATGGGATCGTACAACAAGCCGTGTTAGTAGATGAGGCGTTGTATCGCTGGTACTATGATAAGCTGGCGAGTGGCTTTATCAAAAGCTTGACGGCTGCAATGGAGGAGAAGGCTTTTCGCTCACTAGATAAGGAGACACTAGCTTATTGTCTGATGTCAATTGGACAGTTTTTAGGCATGAGATGGGTTTATTGGGAAAATCAAGAGGTGCCGGTAGAGGTATTTGAAACAGCGATGAGTTTTATTCTGCAAGGTATGGGGAAAAAAGCTGAGAACAAGTAATTAGGAAAGGAGGATGTCTATGCAAGGGATTGCTTACTGGATCGACCAGCGAGCACAGAATACGCCTAATCGAATAGCCATCATTACAGAAGAGCAACAGCTTACCTATAAGGAAATGGGGCAAAAGGTGAATCAGTTCGCTCGGTTTCTCCAACAGGAATGTGGGGTAGATGCTGGAGTCCGAGTAGGGATTTTAGCACAAAATAGTCTGTCCTATGTTTTATTATTGTTTGCTATTGCTAAGCTGGGCGGTATTGCGGTTCCGCTGAATATAAGATTGACCGCAAATGAACTCACCTATCAGCTAGAGGATAGTGGGACCAAAGTATTGTTTACACAACATGAATTTCAGCCTGTCATCGAGCAACTGGAAACGAAGGTGAGTTTGATACAGATTATTTGGATGGATCACAAGAAACATGTTTCCGGTGAAGAAGCACGAGATCGAGTAGCCACTGCTATTGAAGCTGATTTTGAAAACGCTATCAATCTGTTGTCAAGCCAACCTCTCATTTATGAAAAGATGAATGCTAAAGCCCCCTATCTAATTTGCTATACCTCTGGCACCACAGGACGCCCCAAAGGAGCAGTATTAACACAAGAAAATATGTTTTGGAATGCGATCCATAATTTGACCTCTTTAGATATTACTTCGAGTGATCGTTCCATTGTATTACTACCCTTATTTCATATCGGAGGAATTGGACTGTTTGCTTTTCCAACATTGTTTGCAGGAGGAAGCATTGTTATTGTGGGCAGGTTTCATCCAGACAAAGCCTTAGAAATGATCCAACAGTATCAAGTGACAATCGTCATGGGGGTTCCGGCTATTCATGATGCACTTAGAAGAAGTCAATTATTTTCCACTACAGACCTGAGCTCCGTCCGCTGGTTTTATAATGGAGGCGCCCCTTGCCCACATGAGCTGATTTTGTATTATCAGGATCGAGGGCTTCCTTTTGGACAGGGTTTTGGTCTAACCGAGACATCCCCCACTGTTTGTATGCTTTCAGCTGAGGATGCACGCCATAAGGTTGGCTCTATTGGCAAGCCTGTCTTATTTTGTGAAATTAGGCTAGTGGATGAGCATGATCAGGAAGTACCAAATGGGGAAGTGGGTGAACTGGCAATAAAAGGTCCTCACGTGATGAAGGAGTATTGGAATTTACCCAACGAGACGGCAAAGGCAATGCGTAATGGTTGGTTTTATACAGGTGATTTAGCGAGAAGGGATGAAGAAGGCTTCCTCTATATTGCTGGACGTCGCAAGGAAATGATTATATCCGGTGGCGAAAATATTTACCCTTTAGAGGTAGAGCAAGCGATTGGCTCATTACCGGAAGTAGCTGAAGTGGCTGTGGTTGGTGTAGCAGATGAGAAATGGGGTGAGGTAGCAAAGGCTTTTGTAGTCATAAAAGAAAGTGCTACGCTTACAGAGGAAATACTTCGGCAAGCGTGTCAAATGAAAATCGCAAAATATAAAATACCTAAATATTTTGTCTTTTTGGCTGAATTGCCTCGAAATGCGACAGGCAAGATCAATAAAACTGCTTTGCAAAGGATAGGATCAAATCATTGATAAGGAAGGTGACTGCAACAATGAGTTTTAAGATTGGACAGAGTGCCTCATTTAGCCGAACCATGACAGAAACAGATTTCGTGATGTTTGCTGGATTAAGCGGCGATTACAATCCCATCCATGTTGATAAGGAATATGCAGGTGATACACGGTTTGGACAGAGAATTTCCCATGGATTACTAACAGCTAGCCTATTATCCCGTCTACTAGGAATGCATTTGCCAGGTAAAGGGTCTGTTTATAAGGATCAGACCTTGCAATTTAAGGCTCCTGTGTTTATTGGAGATACCATCACAGCCACTGCTACTGTAAAAGAGTTTAATGAAGCACGAAGAACATTAATTTTAGTAACAGAATGCATGAATCAACATGGCAAAGTAGTTCTCACTGGAATAGCTACTATGGTGGTGCCAGGAGAAGGGGAGAAGATATGAATAGAAAACAGAGTAACATAGCAAGTGTTAGCATTGGGATTGAGGAAACGGGTGTTTATTTCCCTCCTCACATTGAAACAGCAGACCTGCTCGCTCAAAAAACAGGTATTCCTGCATCCGTTATCATAGAAAAGTTTGGACTTTATGAAAAACATGTAGCGGATGATACGCTTCACGTATCTGATCTGGCGATAGCGGCTGCTACATCATTTGTAGGAAAGAAAATTCGTCCAGAAGAGCTTGATGTCATTATCTATTTTGGTAGCCCGCACAAGGATTATTACGTGTGGTCGTGTGCAGCTAAAATTCAGCATGAGCTAGGGGCTACAAACGCATATGCTTTTGAAATTATGAATGTCAGCTCCTGCTTTCCTATCGCGTTAAAGGTGGCAAAGGATATGCTAACGGCCGATAATAGCATTCGGAATATTCTGCTCGTTGCTGGGTGTAAAGAATCGCACATTATTGATTACGACAATCCGCGATCCCGGTTCATGTTTAACTTCGCTGATGGTGGAACTGCTGCATTAGTTACACGCGGAGCTTCTAAGAGTCGAATTTTACAATCAGCTGTGATAACTGATGGATCATTTCACGACGATGTCAAGGTACCTGGGGGTGGCAGTAAAAATCCAGCAAGCCACGATACGGTGGAGAAGCGTCTTCATTATATTGACGTGACGAACCCTTCTGGCATGAAGGAGCGTCTTGATCCCATATCCGTTCCTGCTTTTGTGAAAGTGATTGAACTAGCACTACAAAAGAGCGAAAAAACCATTCAGGATATAAAGCTACTTTTACCACTGCATACCAAGCGTTCCATGTTTAGAGAGTTATTACAACGTCTAGGCCTAGCTGAGGATCAGGCGATTTATTTAGATCACCATGGACATATGTCAGCATTAGACCCATGCATTGGTTTGCATTTTGCACAGAAAAAGCATCTGTTGCATAAGGGAGATATTGTCGTAGCAGTAAGTGCTGGTACGGGATATACCTGGGCAGCTACCGTTCTTGAATGGATGGGGGAGGATTGCTAATATGAAAAGCTTGGAAAATCGCCCTTTTTGTCATAAGCGATCAAGGCTTCATACACTTTTTGTAACCAACCTACTCTCCATAATCTGTTCGTTTTCCCTAATTTTCCTTGTGGGGTCACCTGTGTTTGCCTCAAGCTTTACGTATTCAGAAGCTTGGGGAAATGAAGCAGACGATCCTTCGATGTTCCGTACGCCAGTCGCTATGGCAAAGGATCTTACTGGCAATATATATGTGGCTGATATGGGGAATCATCGGATTGTGAAAATGAATAAGTCTGGTAAGGTACTAGAGACCTTTGGTGGTCTTGGTGACAAGCCAGGAAAGTTCAACATGCCGTTTGGAGTCGCTATTGATAAGGAGGGGAATATTCTAGTAGCAGATACGGGGAATTATCGGATACAAAAGTTTGATCATCAATTCCATTTTTTAAAAAGCTGGGGAACCCGTGGGAAAGGGGAAGGAGAGTTTGGTTTTCCACGAGAGCTAGCGGTTGACAGCAAGAATAACTATTATGTTACTGATGAATATAATCATCGTATTCAAAAGTTTGATCAGGCTGGGGCATATCTACTAACGATTGGCACATACGGAAAAGGACAAGGAGAGCTTGCCCTCCCACAAGGAATTGCAATTAGTCCAACTGATGAGGTATACATAGCTGACACATTTAATAATCGAATACAGGTGTTTAATGATAAAGGCAAGTTCCAAAGACAGATTGGAAAAGGTGAATCTGGTCTTGGACCCTGCCAATTTAATTTTCCGAGAGGCATCAATTTCGATCCTTTATCAGGTGCATTCTACGTGGCAGATACCTTTAACAATCGGATCATGAAATTTGATCAGCAGGATCGCTTTTTGTATACTGTGGGACTATTTCCGATTTTAATCTATCCAAACCAGGTGTTGCCTGATGGGGGTGGGAAATTCTACGTAACAGATACGGGGAATAATCGGATTGTTGTCTATAAAGATTCCGTTTTGAGTGCTGTGCTAGATGGTTCTATCGGAAACTCTCGTGGTGACAAAAAGCAGTATGCGGGTCCTTTCGATGTGGAAATTGACAAAAGCGGCAATATCTTTGTGGCTGATTCATTTAATCATAGGATTCTAAAGTATAATTCCAGTGGAGTGCTCGTTGGAAAATGGGGCAATAATTTCGGAAATGGTGGCCCCAATGCTTTTGGCAGTTTGCCTGGTCAATTTATCGTTCCACGTCAGGTTGCTATAGATGCTTACGGATTTGTTTATGTTGCTGACTCTGTGAATCATCGCATTCAGAAATTTACCAATACGGGTGTTTTTGTAGCTACCTATGGATCGATGGGCTATCTCAGCGGTTTTTTTCAATTTCCAGCAGGTGTAGCAGTTGATAGTAAAGGAAACATCTTTGTGGCTGATACACTTAATCATCGCATTCAAAAATTTAATCCGTTTTTCATTTACATGACAGAATGGGGCCAAAAGGGAACAAAAGAAGGCCAGTTTAACCAGCCAATGCAATTGGCCATTGATTCAAAAGACAACATATATGTGGTGGATCGGAATAATCATCGTATTCAGAAGTTTGATAATAGCGGACGTTTTCTAGCTAAATGGGGAACGAATGGTGGTGTAGGTGCAACAGACCAATTGGGAAATTGGAAGGAAGGAAAAGGGGATTTGTTTCTCCCAATCGGTATTGCCATAGATAAACAGGATCGTGTTTATGTCGCGGATACCTCGAACAATCGAATGGAAATGTACGATCAAGAGGGAAAATTTCTTAAGGAGTGGGGGCATTTTAGTGGAGCAGACGGACATTTTTTCTCTCCGCAGGGAGTAGGGATTGATTCTTCAGGAGCACTGTGGATTGCGGATGGGCTGCTGCAACGGATTCAAAAATTCGTTCCATCGGACTAAAAAATAATGGTGCATGTTGTTTTTTCGAGTGAATATACTCCAAATAGCTGATAGAGAGGAGAAATAGTTGCTATGAGTCAGATTAATACGCAGAAGCTACAAGCAAAAGTAGTGATCGTAACAGGAGGAGCCAATGGTATAGGCAAAGAGACCGTGAAGCTGTTTTTAGAGGAAGGCGCAAAGGTGGTCATCGCTGATTATAATCAAAGTGCGGGAATCACCTTATTGGAGGAGTGCCAGCAGGCTGGTTTTGAGCATGTTAGGTATGTACAGGTAGATGTCTCCAACATGGAGAGTGTCGAGAAGCTGGTTCAAAGTGTAATCGAAGCATTTTCCACAGTGGACATTTTGATTAACAATGCGGGGATTACGCAGGATGCTATGGTAGCAAAAATGACGGTAGAGCAATGGCAACGGGTTATTGATGTTAACCTGAATGGGGTTTTCTACTGCACAAAAGCAGTTATTCCGCATCTGATTGAGAAAGGCTCGGGTAAAATTATTAATACATCATCTATTGTCGGCTGTGCTGGTAATATTGGCCAAACCAACTATGCTGCATCTAAAGCAGGAGTAATTGGGATGACAAAAACTTGGGCCAAGGAGCTAGGTAGAAAGGGAATAACGGTCAATGCGGTTGCTCCGGGCTTTATTGAAACTTCAATGGCTCTAAAGGTACCTGAGAAGGTACTGTCAAATTTGGTTGCCCAAATTCCTCTCCATCGTCTAGGGAAGCCATCTGATATTGCAAAAGCTTACCTATTCTTAGCCTCAGAGGATGCAGATTATGTAAACGGTACGGTCTTAGAGGTGAATGGCGGACTGTCGATTTGAACAAGTAACGATAAAGCGCGCTGATCTCATGAAGAGATGGCGCGCTTTATTAACAAAAATTAATAATTTCTTTATTAGATAAAAAAACGCTGGAGGAAAAATTTTATTTATAAAATATAAGGAAGCATTTATTTATAATATATTCTTAAAATTCAATAATGGCCTATTTTTCCATAATAATAAAAGAATTACCTTTTTGAAAAAAAGTGAATATAGTAACTTTTAGCTTTTCGTCATATAGACATCGCTGGAAAGTTTAGGTATATTAAAAATATGGAAAAAATTTTTCAATAATATGCTTTTATAGTAAAGATTATCTTAAAAAGTCATTTTATTTCATAACAGGAATGTGAATGAAATTTGCTGTTTGTTTTGAATTTACTTACAATTCACTTTTTGATTATTCGCTTCTAACAGAAAGTAGCTAGAGCACTTTATTTAGTTTGATTGAAGGTGATAGCTTAATCAGCATGCACTTTTATGAAAAGGAATGCAAGCGAAGTGTTGCATTGGGCAATACGAATACCAAAGGGAGAGGTAATTTATGCTATCAAAACTAGACGAGCTACAGTCATTTATTGGTGATACACCTCTTTTACATTTGAAAAACGATACGATGAACCTTTATACCAAGCTGGAATTTCAGAATTATAGTGGAAGTGTGAAAGTTCGGCCGGCTTATTACATATTAAAATCTGCAATTGAGAGAGGCGAAATAACCCCTACGACTACTGTAATTGAATCTACTTCCGGAAATTTTGGCATCGCATTAGCCTATTTATGTAAAAAGCTCGAAATTCCCTTTATACCTATTGTTGATAATAATATTAATGAGATATATGAAAAGGTTTTACGTGTCACCGCTACCAAGGTGATAAAAGTAACCGAGCGAGACGAGACTGGTGGTTATTTATTAAATCGAATAAGAAAAGTAAATGAACTTCTACGTACAATCAAAGATTCATTTTGGACAAATCAGTATGCAAACCGGGATAGCTTCCTGGCTCATTATCATGGATTAGGCAGGGAAATTGCCGACTCCTTTGAACATCTGGATTATGTGTTTATCGGTGTTAGCTCGTGTGGAACCATTGCTGGTGTGTCCCGCAGATTAAAAGAAAAGTTTCCATCCGTTAAGGTTATTGCAGTAGATACAGAGGGTTCGGTGATATTTGGGAATAGTCCGAAAAAACGCTTTATTCCAGGGATTGGATCTAGCATGGTCCCAGAAATACTGAAGGAGGCTATGATCGACGAGGTGATTCATGTACCCGAGTATCGAGCAATCCAAGGGTGTCACGAACTGCTAGAAAAGCACGCTTTATTTGTAGGTGGCTCATCGGGCAGCTCCTATTATGCTATCAAGCATTATTTTGCAGATAAGACATTTCAAACACCGCCGAATGTAGTCTTTCTTTGTCCTGATAGCGGTTTATCTTATGTGGATACGATTTATAACAAAGAGTGGGTAGAAAAATTCTGCCTACACCAATCATAACGATATAAAACGTCCTATCACGATTATCTATCATCAAGCATCTAATTTGGGGGCGTTATCTATGACTAGTAAACCAAAATACGTAATGGGGGAGTGATGAATACATGAGAGATTTAGCATTTGTGTTTTCTGGACAAGGCTCACAATATGTCAATATGGGAAAAGAGTTATGCGATCATTACGCTATTGCTAGAAGGACCTTTGAAGAGGCCGAGCAGATCGTAGGATTTGATTTACGTAAACTATGCATCGAAGGCGATCTTGAGGAGCTGACCAAAACGGCTAATGCTCAACCAGCTATTTTAGCTACAAGTATTGCTCTTTGGCGTGTTTATATGCAGGAGATAGGTGTCAAGCCTCATTTTGTCGCTGGACATAGCTTAGGTGAATATTCCGCACTTGTTTGCGCTGGAGCAATGAATTTTTCACAGGCAGTTCGTTTCGTTCATAAGCGCGGTCTACTTATGCAGGAAATAACGGCTCAAGGAACTGGAGCGATGGCATCTGTTTCGGGAATAGACAAGGCTGACATTGAAAAGGTTTGTTGTGAATATTCAGATGAGGAGAACTTTGCGCATCTTTCTAACATTAATTCCTCACGTCAAGTAGTTATTTCCGGTCATCGCCAAGCGATTGAAAAGGTAGCAAAAATACTGGAACAGATGGGGGCTACAGTCATATTCTTGCGTGTTAGCGCCCCGTTTCATAGTCCACTAATGCAATCAGTTGCTTCCTCTTTACAGACGGAGCTTCAACAAAATAGCTATCAGCCTATGCGTTATTCTGTCATTGCGAATGTCGATGGACAGCCATACACAAGCAGTGATCAAATTGTAGAAAATTTGACTACACAAGTGACGGCACCGGTTCAATGGCTTGCCACTATGCAGTTTTTATACCAAAAGGGCATTCGAAAAGTAATCGAGTTTGGACCGAATAAGGTCTTGCGCAATTTAATGAAAAAGGAATATCCTGATGTACTTGCCTATTCATATGATGTCGCACAGGATGTTGTTGGCGTGAAAGAAATGATGGGATTCCCGGCGGATTATCAAGCCTTTATTCCTAGTGTAGTTACAAAATGCTTAGCTGTTGCTGTTGCAACACCAAATCGAAATATGGATGCTGAAGCGTATCAACAAGGTGTGATTGAGCCATATCGACGGATTCAAAAGCTACAAAATGAGCTGGAAGAGACAGGCGTAGAACCGACCGTAAAACAAATGCGTGAAGCCCTTGATATGCTGACATCGGTATTTGTAACCAAAAAAACTCCAACTGAGGAACAGAAAAAACGCGTTGATGAAATTCTAGACGAAACAGGGACGGGCTATTTGCTTCCTGAGTTTCAGAATTACTGATTTGAAAATTGATTGAACCGTCACCTTTACTATGGGAAGAAAAAGGAGCTTTTCACTTGGAAAAAAAACCAGAAGTAACCAAAATTTATCCGCTGACTCCCTTACAAGAAGGCATTTTATTTCACTCCATTGTACATAAAGATTCTGGTGCCTACTTTCAGAGCTTGACTTTTTCGATTGAAGGTCATGTAGAAATTGATCTGTTTTTAAAAAGCGTCAATGTATTAATTGAACGACATGATATTTTACGAACAGCCTTTGTATATGAAAAAGTAAAAAAGCCAATGCAACTGGTGCTTAAAAAACGGGAATTGACGAGCATTCATTTTGAGGATATTTCCAGAGTGCGTGATCAGGAGGAATATGTACAAGATTATTTGAAGAAAGACAAAACACAGGGATTTCATTTATCTAAAGAAGTCCTTATTCGTATTGCTATATTCCAGACATCAAAAGAGTGCTTTAAAGTAGTTTGGAGCTACCATCATTTAATTATGGATGGCTGGTCACTTGGTATTATGTTCCATGAATTTCTACAAATTTACGATTCTTTTGCGTTCCATAAAACGCTAAAGCTGGAACCGGTCCATTCCTATCAGCAATTTATTCAATGGTTAGAAAAGCAGGATAATGAGCAGGCCAAGGAATATTGGGGAGGTTATCTGGAAGGTTATGATCAGTTGGCCGTAATGCCAAGTTTAATCAATAAAGCGAATGCTACTGGATATGAGGCAAAAGAAGCGGAATTTGAGATCGATATTAAAAAAACACAACAGCTTACTAAGCTTGCACGGCAAAATAATGCTACATTAAGCACGGTATGGGAAGCAATATGGGGACTGGTGCTCCAACGATATAACAATGTAGACGATGTAGTGTTTGGATCTGTTGTGTCTGGCCGAAATGCCGAAGTAGCAGGCATTAACCAGATGATCGGATTATTTATTAATACAGTTCCTGTGCGTATTCGGACAGACCGGGTAGAAACGTTTGGACAGCTTGTACAAATGGCTCAGGAAAGCTCAACTAGAGCAAAGATGTATGATTTTTTCCCGCTTTATGAGATGCCAGTAGGTACAAATATGAGTCAAGGCATCATTGACCATGTTTCTATTTTTCAAAAATCACCAATTGATATGAGTGAATCAAGCATTGAGTCAGGTACGAGGGGGCTTGCTCAAGCAATCACTCATCTTGAGTTATTGGAACAAACCAATTATGACTTTAGCATAATGGTCATCACGGGAGAGTCCTTGATCATTCGGATGGGCTACAACGCGAATTTACATAGCTACGACTTTATCAAAAGAATCTTTGGTCATATCGAGGAATTGATAGAACAAGTCATAGCGAATCCAGAAATCGAGCTTAGCCAGCTCAAGATTACGACTCTAGCAGAAGAGAATGAGCTGCTTGAGCGATTCAATGACACCATGCTTTCATATGATCGTAGTAAGACTATTCATGAATTAATTGCGCTACAAGCCAAAAAAACACCGGATCAGATAGCGGTCGTATGTGAGGGAGCTCAGCTAACATATCGTGAATTGGATGAACAAGCCAAGAGAGTCGCTTGCAGTTTGATTGATAAAGGAGTAGGCCCCAATACGATTGTTGGGTTAATGACCGAACGTTCATTGGATATGATGATCGGCTTACTTGCGATTCTTAAAGCCGGAGGAGCATATTTACCAATAGATCCGACCTATCCTGAGGAGCGTGTGAAATACATGCTTACAGATAGTGGCGCTACATTGATTCTTACCCAACGGCATTTAGTCTCAGATAACCAAATGGGGCAGGAATACATTTATCTTGACGAGACGGTAGCGTATGAAGAAGAGTCCTTGTGGAAAGCAGATACTGCTGGGTCAGAGGATTTAGCGTATGTGATTTACACTTCTGGATCAACTGGGCAGCCAAAAGGAGTCATGATTCCTCATAGAGCGGTTCATAATTTTATCCAAGGAATCACTGAGAAACTTGCTTTTACTGAAGGAAAATCAATCCTAGCTCTTACTACCATTTCCTTTGATATTTTTGTATTAGAGACGTTAGTGCCACTCACTCAAGGAATGCGTGTAGTTGTTGCAACAGAAGCACAGCAGCGTGATCCAAAATTATTAAATGAGCTGATCAAGGTTCAAAATATCAATTCCTTGCAACTCACACCTTCTCGACTGCAATTGCTTTTATACAGTGAGGCAGATTGCTTTAGCCAATTAGAACAAATCCTGATAGGAGGAGAAGCTCTTCTCCCTTCCCTATTAGCTCAACTGAAAGAACGTACACAAGCCAAGATATATAATATGTACGGTCCTACAGAAACAACGATCTGGTCGTTAATACAGGATGTGACAAATACAACTGCTATTACAATCGGAAAACCAATCGCGAATACACAAGCCTACATTCTCAATCAGCACAATAGCTTACAGCCAATCGGTATGACAGGCGAATTGTGTTTAGCAGGTGACGGCTTATCAAAAGGTTATCTGAATCGAGAGGAACAGACTTCCGAAAAGTTTGTGATAAATCCATTCCAAACAGATCGAATGATGTATCGCACTGGTGATTTAGCAAGATGGCTTCCAGACGGAACGATTGAGTTTAAAGGTAGAATCGACCATCAAATCAAGATTAGGGGCTTCCGCGTTGAGCTTGGCGAGATTGAGAATTGCTTAGTAAAACACCCAGCGGTTCACGAAGCAGTGGTGATCGTGGAGGAGGTTGGCGCTTCGCAGAATCTAACCGCTTATTACGTAGGGCAGCATGATGTAAATCCGCATGAGCTTCGTCAGGTACTTCGTCAGGAATTACCAGAATATATGGTTCCAGCACACTTTGTTTTTCTAAAGGAGCTTCCGCTTACAGCTAACGGGAAGATCGATCGAAAGCAATTACCTAAACTGAGCGAAGGTGTACGATCAAGTGAAGTGCTCATTCAGTCTCCGCATACAGAGGTTGAGCGGGAGTTAGTGGAGATCTGGAAAAATGTATTGAAACGGGATGTCATTGGTTTACATGAAAGCTTTTTCGATTTAGGCGGAAATTCCATTCTGCTAGTTCAGATGCATGCCCAAGTAGATAAAAAATATGCGGGGAAAATAGATATTGGAGATGTTTTTTCCTACTCTACAATTGCGAAGTTAGCCAGCTATATTGAATCGAGGACAGTAGAGAATCTACCATTGATTCAAATTCCAGCCATCCAGCTCCCTTCAGAATATTTTAATGTAACTGAAGGTCATAACAGTACGCTATTCACGTTTGCTTTTCAGGAAGAAATGGTTGCTGGCTTACATATGGTAGCAGATCGGTACAGTGTCGAGATAGCTGATATTTTACTTGCAATGAATCTGTATTTGTATGCTGAAGTCGGCGAACTGACTGATGTCACCCTTCAGTTGCAGACAACGGATCATAGAACCATAGCTATTCACGTAAATATGAGCAGCATTGAAGATTTTGGCGACTTATTTAGATATGTAAGAGAAGCGCGAATACAGCCAAATCTCCTTTCTCTATATTCTATACAGTCATTGGAAAAGAGCTATACAAGTAAAAAAAATGAACAAATATGGCCGTTATTTACCGAATATTCTTCTCAGTCAAACGAATTTAATCGCTTGTTTGATCTCATATTTGAATTGCAAATCGAGCCAAAAATGATTGCTTTTGAATGTCGATATGATCAAAACAAATTAAACCATGGAAAAGTCGAGGAACTCATTTATGGGTATCTCAAGCTACTTTCTCTCATGCTAGAAAATGAGCATCAAGCAACTATCTAATCGAGCTGGAAAAGAGGGGAGATAAGTGAAGAAAAAATTACTGGATTTAACAGGGGTGAATTTAACCCAAAAAGACGAGCGCACGGTTGTTCAAATGAAAAGTGTGAAAAAAAATGACATTGCGATCATCGGAATCTCTGGACGCTTCGGTGAAACGCAAAATTTGGAAGAGTTTTGGGAGACATTACGTAATGGCAACGATTGTATTCGTACGATCCCAGAGTCACGACAAAAGGATATTGATCGATTTATTAACCATGTTCAGCCGCATATCCAAAAGCGGTATTTACATGCTGCCTATTTAGAAGAAATTGATCAGTTCGATTACCAGTTATTCTCGATTTCACCTAAAGAAGCTAGTTTAATGGACCCTAATCAACGTCTATTTTTAGAAGAAGCATTCTCAGCAATTGAAGATGCTGGTTATGGCGGTCAAAAAATTACGGGAACCAGAACAGGTGTTTTTGTTGGATATAGTGCAGATGCAGACTCAGGGGAGGACTATAAGCAATATATTAAAAATGTTGCTCCATCTCTGTCTGGGGCAGCCATTCCCGGTAACATAAAGTCTATCATTGCGAGCAGAATTGCCTACACGCTCGATTTGCACGGGCCAAGCATGGTAGTGGACACAGCTTGTTCTTCTTCTTTGGTTGCTGTTCATTTGGCGTGTCAGGCGATCATTAATGGTGAATGTGATATGGCTCTTGCAGGAGGAGTCAAAATTATCATGCTTCCCTTAGACGGAGACTTTAATTCAGGAATCGGCATTTCTTCACAAAATGGACGGGCGAAAACCTTTGATAATCGATCAGATGGAACTGGCTTTGGGGAGGGTGTTGGCGTTGTAATGCTAAAAGCCCTTGATCAGGCTATACAAGATAAAGACCATATTTATGCCGTAGTCAAAGGCAGTGCTTTCAACCAGGATGGTCATTCAATTGGAATAACGGCGCCTAATTCACTAGCACAGGAAGACGTGATTGTCAGGGCTTGGAAAAATGCAGATATAGAGCCGTCGACTATTCAATATATTGAGGCACATGGGACCGGAACCTCACTAGGAGACCCTATTGAAATTAAGGGGATTCAGCGAGCTTTTGCAAAGTATACAAATCAGCAGCAATTTTGCGGTATCGGTTCGATAAAAACGAACTTTGGGCATCTCGACCATGCAGCAGGAATTGCTGGTTTAATCAAAAGTATTTTATCACTAACACATAAGGAACTTCCTCCTACAGTTAATTTCCAATATCCCAATCAAAAAATTCCGTTCGACAGTTCACCGGTCTATGTTAACGACTGTCTAAGGGAATGGGAATCGAATGGGCATCCGCGTCGTTGTGGAATCAGTTCATTTGGCTTGAGTGGTACCAACTGCCATATCGTCTTGGAGGAAGCGCCTGCACCTAAGCTGCGTCCTCCATTATCAGATCAAGCATCTAAGCCACACATTTTGTCCCTCTCCGCAAAAACTGAGGATGGACTGCGTCAGCTAGTGGATGCTTACATTCAGTATATTGAGAAAAATGAAAAGGTAAGTATAACTGATCTTGCCTATACGTCTAATACAGGCAGAGGACATTATGAATCACGATTGGCGCTGGTAGTGCGTGATCGTACTGATTTAATAGAAAAGCTATCCTTATGTAAAACGGAATTATTTGCTACGGAAGAGCGGATCGGCTGCTATTCAAATTCATTTAAGATCATACATGATCAGAAACCCAATCGAAGTGAAAAAGAGATTACGGAAGCAGATATCAGACAATTGAGCGAACAGGCAAATGCTTTAATTAGTCAGCTTGTTAAGGCAGAGTCTTCCGAAGTGCTTCTTCATCAGTTGAGCCAATTATACGTCCGTGGAGCAGAGGTGGATTGGGAAAGACTGGTGCAGAAGGAACATGCTCATAAGATAAGTCTTCCCGTATATCCATTTAATCGTAAGCGGTGCTGGGTGGAGCCAGAAGCCGTAAATTCTTACCCGCTTATGAAAAGAGCAGAAAAAGAGCTTGATTTGCCTCTACTAGATCGATTAGAAGCAGAATCGATTGATTCTATTATTTATGCAACTGATTTTCATGTAGATAAACATTGGGTGCTACATGAACATATCGTCAATGATAAATTTGTTGTGCCGGGAACTACGTATCTTGAAATGCTACTTGAAGCTTGCTATCAACAAATACCAACTAGACAAGTGAAAGTAGAAGATATTGTGTTCCTTGCGCCATTCATTTGCGAAAAAGGAGAGTCTCATAAGGTCCAAACCATTTTAAAAGAAAATGGACAAGCTTATGACTTTATCATTGCCAGTCGTTACAACGGAGAGTGGGTGCGACATGCCCAAGGGAAAGTAATAGTTGGCTTAGATGATCATGCTCCGCTGTTACAACTTGAAGAAATAAAAAACAGATGCAGCATCGAGCGCAAAGAGTTTATTCAATACGAAGAGGATTTCTCTGGTTCAGGGGCTATCATTACAGGACCTCGCTGGAATAATGTGCAGCAGGTATATGTTGGTGATGGTGAAGTGCTCGCACACTTTAGTCTGCCAGAACGCTTTGCAGCAGATAAAGATTTGTATCATTTCCATCCTTCTCTGATGGATAATGCTGTTAACTTAGCGATTAACACAGTTAGTCAGGATTTTTATCTGCCGTTTACCTACCGTATTTGTAAAGTGTACAACACAATGCCCAGCAGATTTTACAGTCATCTCAGACTAAAGCCTGATCAGTCTGAAAGTAAGGAAATTATTAATTTTGATGTGACACTAGTAAATGAAGAGGGTGTCGTATTTGCAGAAATTGAAGATTATGCGATAAAACGTGTACACCAAATGGATTTGGGAGTAAACAAAGCAAAAAATGCTAGCTTTTATTATGGCCTGGATTGGATTGAGAAGGAAATAAATCTTACAGATGAGAGCTCCAAAGATATGGGGACTGTACTTATCTTTAAAGATGAAACAAGCATTGGTGATCAAATGAGACAAGCATTTGATTCCATGGACAGGCCGTGGATTCAGGTTGAATGGGGAGCCGAGTTTGAAGAGCTTGACCAGCGCAGTTATAAAATAAACGGCCTTCAATCCGACTATATGACTTTAATCGGATTACTAAAAGAAAGAGGCATTACTCAAATCGTGCACTTGCTATCTGTTGTGGAAAAGCAGGATGTCAACGATCTTTTGGACTTGGAAGAAACGCAGAAAAGAGGCTATGAGAGTCTCGTTCGCCTGACGAAAGCTCTTTTAGAGCATAACATTCATGATGAGATAGAGATTTTGCTCGTGGCTCCATATGTATACGAGTTGAATGAACAGCAGGAATACATTCAGCCACATCACGCTACCTTATTCGGATTGGGAAAAGTGGTAACGCAGGAGTACCCGCATCTATTGTGTAGAGCAATCGATATTGACAAATGGACTACTGCAGAAACCATCCTTGCTGAACTAGGGAGTAAAGACAAGGATTATCTTGTGATGCACCGTAAGGATCAACGATTTGTGGAGGAATTCTGCGAGTGGAATTTAGATGATATTGCAGACGATTCTATCGAAATTCGCGAAAATGGAGTTTATTTACTTACAGGTGGTCTTGGTGCAATTGGGCTCGAAATGGCTCATTATCTTGCTTCGCAGGCTTCTGTCAATCTTGTATTAATTAATCGTTCTTCGTTGCCAAGTAGAGAGCTTTGGGACCAAGTAGAAGAACAGTCCCAGCCAAAATTATATCGACAAATCACAGCTATCCGCCAGATTGAAGCGTTGGGAAGTCATGTCACGGTACTAAGCGCCGATATCAGTGATCAGGATGAATTACAAGCAGTACTTGCTCAAGTTCGGTCACAATTCACGAGGATCAATGGCATCATCCATAGTGCGGGTGTAGCTGGCGAGGGATTTATCCTGCGTAAAGAGGAAGCTAGCAGCCAACAGGTGTTATCGCCAAAAGTAAAGGGTACCTGGTTATTAGACCATCTGACGAAAGGTGATCAGCTTGATTTTATGGTACTGTTTTCCTCGATTAACTCACTGTACGGTGGAGTTGGACAAGGGGACTATGTGGCTGCCAATGCTTACCTAGATGCATTTACGTCCTATCGTAATCGCCATACTGGGAAGACACTGACTATCAATTGGGCGGCATGGAAAGAAGTAGGGATGGCTGTAGAATACGGAGCTAATCGTGATGTAGGATTCTTTAAGTCCTTGTCAACTCATCATGCCATCCAAGCATTTCAGCAGGTTTTGCATAAGCAGTTGAAAAGAGTAACCATAGCAGAAATCAATTATGATAACACTCCTGAACATTTGGATGCTCTATCATTTCATCTCGCAAACCCAATTAAAACCAAGTTGGAAAAAATGGAGAGATTAAAAGATAGAAGACAACGAGCAGTAGCATCTCAAGGCTTACCAGACATTACGTTGCTAGGGCGTAATGCTAGTGAGAGTTATTCTACCAATGAGCGATTAGTAGCGCAGGTCTTTTGCTTGGAATTAGGACTCGACGAAATAAATATCTACGATGACTTCTTTAGTCTCGGTGGAGATTCTATTATTGCCGTCAAGATCGTCAATTCGGTTCAAAAGCATCTGAATAAGAATATTGGGATAAGTGAAATATTCCAAAACGTAACGATTTTTTCACTTGCGGCACATCTTTCTTCTCAAGAAGAGGGTACGAAAGAAAGCATCAGCTCTGAGCAAGCTACAGAAGCACTGAATTTGATGCCGAAGTCAGAGGAAGGAATGGAGCTAACGGGTATGCAACGTCATATCTACTTCCTTCAATCCTATAATCCTTTGATGACTGAACTTACCCTATTGATTGAACAAGAGCTTTCTGCATCTGTTGACATTGAGTTGTTGCAAAAAGCGATTGACGTAGTTACCCAACAGCATGAGGCTCTGCGGACAATTTTCCGTGAAGAGAATGGACTACCCAAACAAGTTATTTTGCCAGCTTTGCGTGTAGAGCCAGAATATGAGGACCTCTCCTATGAGGCAGATGCACATCAATTAGCTAGAAGAAAGCTGAAAGAAGCTAGAATTCGAGCTTGCGAGCTTTCAAAGTCAACATGGCGTCCGATTTTATATCGTTTACCAGAAAAGAAAACGCTCTTTGCTCTCATTATCCATTCACTGATTGCAGATCAATCGAGTTCTGAGTATATTGCGAGTGAGATTCTTCAGGTCTATCACGATCTAAAAGAAAAGAAGCAAATCGTGCTTTCACCAGAGGGTAACTATATCTCCTGGATACGCGATCAGCTTAGCTGGGAAAAGAGTGAAGGGTTTCAACTAGACCAGGCATACTGGCAACAGGAATTACAGAATCCACTTCCTCAATTAAACCTAGCAACAGATTTTCAACGTACTAAGACTCCAAGCTATCAAGGAAGCTTTTTTCCTTTTCAGGTAACGGATAAAAAGATCTACACATCCATTCAAGAAGCAATCAAACGATTAGATATTCCAATGGAAACCTATCTATTGTCAGCCTATTATCTTCTGCTACACAAGCTTACTCTTGATACGGATATCATCATAGGGATGACGGCTCGTCACCAAGGTCATTCAGATAGCAATGAAATAGTGGGAGCACTAACGAACATCTTTTGTATGCGTGTGAAGATAGAAGAAACAGATACAATCGAAGCATTATTTGCCAAGGTAGTAAAAACGAGAATGGCCGCCACTACACACAGTCGTTACCCATTTGATGCTATTGTCGCCCAGGTTAATGCCAAGCGTAGTCAACGAAATCCGATCTTTTCTACGATGTTTAAATGGCATGAATCAATGCCTGCTAACAACGATGGCGTCAGTTTGTATGATGTAAGCTTGGTAGGCGGAGCTGACACAGAACAACTGGATTTTAGATTCGAGTTCAATACGAATCTGTTCAAAATAGAAACGATAAGTAAGCTAGCTGACTATTATTTGAATATCTTGTATGAAATCAGCAAGAGTGGTTTGCGCATTCCTGACGTACAGCTTTTGTCCCAAAATCAACTGCAGGAATGGAAAGAAGCACAGGTATCAAGCATCATGGGAGATTTTGATTTTAATTTCTAACTTATAAAACAAACTAGAGGAGAATCTCTATGCTTACGCAATCAACTTCCATATTCGAACAACTAGAGTCTAATGTCCGTTCTTATTGCAGATCCTTTCCAGATGTATTTATAAAAGGAAAAAACGCAACGATGTATACCAGATCAGGAGCAAAGTTCATTGATTTCTTTGCAGGAGCTGGGGCTCTCAACTACGGGCATAATAATGATTTTATTAAAAAAAAGCTCATCGATTATTTAGACGCGGATGGGCTTGCTCATGGTCTAGATATGCATACGTCTGCCAAGGAAAGTTTTTTGCAGACCTTTAATGAGTTGATTCTTCGTCCCAGAAACTTGGAGTATAAAGTCATGTTTTGTGGTCCTACGGGAGCAAATGCGGTAGAAGCGGGACTAAAGATTGCCCGCAAGACAAAGCAACGCGCAGGTATTTTTGCTTTTACAGGTGGCTTTCATGGTATGTCTTTAGGTGCTTTGTCTGTTACCGCCAATAGCTACAATCGGCAGGCGGCAGGTGTTGATTTGCCTCAAGTCACATTTATGCCGTACCCTACTGATTTTTCGTTCGATACGATTGAATATATGGACAAAATGCTTAGCGATAGCCATTCGGGCATTGCGAAACCAGCGGCAATCATTTGCGAGACGATTCAGGCAGAAGGGGGGATTAACGTTGCCCCTATCCAGTGGCTTCAAAGATTACGCCAATTGTGTGACAAGCATGATGTGCTGTTGATTTGCGACGAGGTTCAGATTGGATGCGGTCGAGCAGGCTCCTTCTTCTCATTTGAAAGAGCGGCCATTGTTCCGGATATTGTCGTGCTTTCCAAATCTATCAGCGGTTATGGTCTACCAATGTCTCTTTTGTTGTTTAAACCAGAATTAGATATCTGGCAACCAGCAGAACATAATGGAACATTCCGCGGTAATCAACTAGCCTTTGTTGCTGCCGAGGCCGCCTTGCATTACAGAGAGCAAGAACAATTAGAAGCAGAGGTTCTACGTAAAGAAGGGTATGTAAAGCAATTCTTACATGAACAGATTGCTAGCCTGCACGACCAGATTGAAGTTCGTGGAATGGGATTAATTTGGGGTGTGGATGTGGCTAAAGCTAGTGGTTCAGATGTAAACACTGCGAAAAAGATAGCAAAACGCTGCTACGAGCGCGGTTTAATCATCGAGTGTGTAGGTCGCAATGATACCGTGGTTAAGCTTCTGCCTCCATTAACCATTGAATGGGATGAATTACAAAAAGGCTGCGCGATCTTGCAAGAATCAACGAGGGAGATCTTGAGCGGTTTCGAAACAAGCAAGATGTAAAAAGGGAGAGGAGATTACCGAATGAGATATCTACATGAAAAGGACTTGCTGAGCATCGGAATTAACTGGGATGAAACGACTTCTGTTATTGAACAGGCAGTGAAGTGCTTACAGCAAGATGACTTTTCCCAACCAATAAAACCTTATTTACGCTATGGACAAGAGCAAAATCGAATTATTGCTATGCCGGCTTTTGTAGGAGGTACGATTAATCAAGCGGGGATTAAATGGATTGCTAGCTTTCCAAATAATATTCATCAAGGTATTCCACGAGCGCACAGCGTCACTATTCTAAATAACGCAACGAATGGGGTTCCAGAAGCCATTGTTAACACAGCATTGCTTAGTGTAATTCGTACTGCTTCTGTCAGTGGAATGATCTTGAAACATTATGATGATGTTCGCAAGCAAAAAGATATCACGGTTGGCATTATCGGCTGGGGTCCGATCGGTCAATATCACTTTAAGATGGTCACTTCATTACTGGGAGATCGAATAAAAAATATTTACTTATATGATCTCAATCCAATTGACATCACGTCGATTGACCCATCTGTGAAAGAGAAGGTTATCATTGCTAAGGACTGGAAGGAAGCCTATCAACATTCGGATATCTTCATGACATGCACAGTCTCTAAAGCACCATACATTGATGCAGCACCAAAAGCAGGCTCACTTCTACTCAATGTTTCGTTACGAGACTTTACTACAGAGATTTTCCCGCATGTAAAAGGTTCAATTATTGTAGACAACTGGGAAGAGGTATGTCGGGAAAAAACGGATATAGAGTCTATGCATTTGCAATGTGGTTTGCAAAAAGAAGACACAAAATCGATTATTGATGTGGTTTGTCATAATGCCATATCTAGTTATCGTGAAGATCAGGCTATTATGTTTAATCCTATGGGGATGGCTGTTTTTGATATTTCGATGGGGCATTATTTTGTGAAAAAAGCAGAGGATTTAAAAGTAGGACAACTATTGGAATAAACATAGCATGTAGAAAGGGGGATTCCAATGAGCACCAATTTTTTGCATAACATTTTACTTGCAAGCGGACAATTTGAGCAAGAACGCTCCTACTGGCTTCAGAACTTGGAGGGTGTCGCTGATTTTAGTGGTTTCCCCGTTGAAACACGCCCTCTTGCCAATAAAGTAGAGGATATGAATTCCGTCAGCTATCCAATTCCACCTGCAATAGTGGAAAGCATTATGCGCATGAGTAACAACTCAGACTACGGCATATACATGTTTTTGCTTGCGGGAATAAAGTATCTTTTGTCTACATACCAACAGCGTTCCGATATTATTGTCGGAATGCCTGTTTTTCAACAAAAAGAGGGGGGTCAGCAGGCTATTTCCAATGTCTTGCCGATTCGCAGTTCCTTAGAGCGTTCCCTAACCTGGAAACAGGTGCTTCCTACCTTAAAAGCTACGATAGCCAATGCAGTGAAACATCAAAGTCTGCCGCATCATGTAATTGCTAGCTTATTGGGGATGTCAAATGAGGAAAAAAGCAGACCGATCTTTGGAACCATCGTTCTGCTAGATAACATACATGATCAAGCAAGTGTAGAGTCTATTCCTGCTGATATGGTGTTTCATTTTAAAAAACAAGATAAGGGTCTGATTCTCCAATTAGATTATCACCCAGCTCTCTACAGTGATGAGGGTGTTGGACAGCTAGTGAATCGTTTGTTTGTTGTTTTACACTTGATTACCAGTAAAACGGGGGATTCACTGCAAGCAATGGATCAACTTCTCACGCATTGGAATGGGTTACTGACGGGTGTGCCTACCTTACAGCTACCATTGGAGCATTCTCTTTTACATCATGCCCCAAACAAATGGGGAACTATTGAATTTACTCTCTCAAATGAGGAAAGCAAACAACTTACAAAACTAGCAGAAACAGCTGGCAGCTCTCTTTTTGTTACGCTATTAAGTGTCTGGCAATTGCTTCTTCACCGTTATACAGGTGAGAACGGCATTGTAAGCGGATGGATCAGACAGGATGATCCTAGCAAAGATGCTCCGCTTTCTATATACAGTGACTTTTCTGGAAATCCAAGCTTCAATGAATTGCTTCAGCGTGTCCAACGTACAGTAGACGCTAGCGCTTTTGAGCAGGAATTTTCGGTCTATCGAGAGTCTGCATTTCAGATTTTATTTGTAACGGGTGAGATAGATGATCCATTCTGGAGTGATGATACAGAGCTTGCTCTTGCTATTTCCCAACAAGAAGCAGGTTTAGTAGGGACCATCATTTTTGATGCGGAACGCTTTGAAGAGGAAACGATCAAACGCTTTACAGGGCATCTAACTACAATGCTAAGAGATATCATGGTTCATCCGGAAACTTCGATCGGGCAGGTTTCTCTCCTAGATGATTCCGAACGTAACCTACTTCTTACGACTTGGAATGAGACGAATATTCCATTTCCAAGTCAAAC
Organism: Brevibacillus laterosporus LMG 15441; assembly: GCF_000219535.2. Lineage (NCBI taxonomy): Bacteria > Bacillati > Bacillota > Bacilli > Caryophanales > Paenibacillaceae > Brevibacillus > Brevibacillus laterosporus. The sequence continues at coordinate 3,009,100 of NZ_CP007806.1, read as the reverse complement.
GCTTGTTCAAGAGTTATTTGAAGAGCAGGTTAGACAATCTCCAGACCAAATCGCAATTATTGACGGAAAAAGTCAGCTTACCTATCGAGAATTACATGAGAAATCCAATCAGATGGCTCATCGACTTCAACGATTAGGTGTGCAGCCAGACACGCTTGTGGGTATCAGTATGGAACGATCGCCAGAGATGATCATAGGCATCCTAGCAATACTGAAAGCGGGAGCAGCGTATCTACCGATTGATCTTACCTATCCTGAGGAGAGAATTTCCTTTATTATCAAGGACTCTCAATTATCTGTGCTGATTACCAAACAGTCTCATTATCAACAGTTTTCAAACGATGATCTGACACTAGTACTACTAGATAGCGACGCTCAGGACCTTGATCAGGAAAGCTTATCAACACCTAATAGCAACGCTACTGCTATGAATATGGCCTATGTTATCTATACCTCCGGATCAACAGGTATCCCAAAAGGGACAAGGGTTACACATCAGGGGATTGTTCGTCTCGTAAAAAATCATTCCTATATAGAATGGGAGCCTAGCGATCGTTTAGCGCAGATTAATAACACATCCTTTGATGCATTTACCTTTGAGCTATGGGGGACGCTACTGCATGGTGCGACGCTTGTGCTTATTGCGCCGGACGTTGTTCTATCTCCGTATGCTTTCCAGAAAGAGATTCAACGTTATGGGATAACCGTGATGCTATGCACGACTGCCCTGTTCAACCAATATGCAGGGGAAAGTCCTGACATGTTTACAAATATTACGGTTTTATTCGGGGGAGAAGCGGCTGATGCGAAATGGGTAAGAATAGCCTTAGAAAAAGGTAAGCCGAAGAAGCTGATTAATGTTTATGGTCCGGCAGAATGTACAACGTTTACTACGACCCATCATGTTACGCAAGTCCCTGCTGATGCTTTATCAATCCCAATCGGGAAGCCTATTGCTAATACTCAGGTCTACGTTCTCGATCAATATTTACAAATCGTCCCTATCGGAGTTCCAGGTGAGCTGTATGTAGGAGGGCCTGGTCTTGCTCTAGGATATTTACATCGACCAGAGATCACAAATGAACGCTTCATAAAGAATATATTTTCACCAAACGCAACGGATCGTTTATATAAGACCGGGGATATTGTTCGGTACTTGCCAGATGGGACTTTAAGCTACATCGGACGCAAGGATGATCAGGTGAAAATCCGCGGATTTCGAATTGAATTAGGTGAAATTGAAGCTGTTTTGGGTCAGCATCCAGAAATTCGAGATGCAGTAGTAATCATGAGAGAAGATCAAAATAGCAACAAGCAACTGATTGCTTATTTTACGACCTACAATCAAGAGATACTTTCCGCTAGTGAGCTTCGCAGCTATGCAGAGAAGAAATTGCCAGTGCATATGATCCCTGCTGCGTTTATTTATTTGGATCATGTGCCGGTTACTCCAAATGGGAAAGTAGATCGAAAAGCATTGCCGGCTCCTTTAATAGAACGAGAGGAAAGCAATACACCGCTTATTGAACCTATTACAGAAACAGAGCTCATTTTAGCTGGATTTTGGAAAGAAATAGTAGGAATTGATCGCATTAGTATCATTGATGATTTTTTTAATAGTGGTGGCCATTCCCTACTAGCTACTCAGTTGTTATCGAGAATATACCATACGTTTCATATCGAAATATCCTTGCGAACGTTCTTTGAAAATCCAACGATCCAAGCAATGGGAAAACAAATTGACGAAATCATAGCTTCCGGAGAGCAATCTGTATCAGTTCCATTAGTTCCGGTGTCACGCGATAGTGATCTTGTCCTATCGTATACACAGCAGGGAGTTTGGTTTGTTGAGCAGCTTGAACCTGGAAGTGCAACCTATAATGTCCCAGTGGCAAATACACTCAAAGGGAATTTGAACATTGATGCTCTGGAGCGTGCAGTCAATGAGATTATTCGTCGACACGAAATTCTGCGCACCAGCTTTATCTCAAAAGACGGAAAACCTTATCAGGTCAGTTATCCATTCCAGCCCATTCGCATTCCGGTGATTGATATGAGTGACGTTGTGGCTTCAGAACGCCATCAGCGTATCATTGATATGGCCAATGAGGATGCTAATCGACCGTTTGATTTAACGAAATGTCCGTTGGTGCGGTTCATATTATTCAAAAAAGATGATGAGAATTATGTCTTTTATTACACCATGCATCACCTTATTATGGATGGTTGGTCCTTACAGATATTTACACATGAGTTATCTGTTTTATATGAAGCATTTAGCCAAGGAAAACCGTCACCTTTACCAGAAATGCAGCTACAATATGCCGATTTTGCCGCATGGCAGCGTAAATGGCTAGATGGTAAAGTGATGAATCAGCAACTAGCCTATTGGAAAAAGCAGTTGGCTGGAGATTTACCTGTTTTGCAATTACCAATAGACCGGACTCGTCCGAGTGTAGCCAGTGGTGCAGGTCAGCGGGACACGTTAGTTATGCCGAAAGAGCTTGTTACGAAATTACATGTTCTTTGCAAGCGTCAAGGTGTGACTCTTTATATGGCTTTGCTGTCAGCGTTTAACGTATTGCTTAGTCGATATTCGGGCGAAACAGATATCCTAGTTGGTTCTCCAATTGCTAATCGGACACGCTTGGAGACTGAAGGGATGATTGGATTCTTTGCTAATACAATTGTATTACGCTCTCAATTGGCGGATAATCCAACATTTACTCAACTCTTAAAGCAAGTGCGGGAGGTTACGCTTGAAGCGTTTTCCAATCAGGATGTTCCATTTGAAAAATTAGTGGAGGTTTTACAACCTGAACGTACCAAAAACATCACGCCCATTTTTCAGGTGATGTTCACATTGCAAAATACTCGTCGCACAGATTTTAAACTCTCTGATGAGACGCTGATTCATCCGGAAATTGATAGAGGCACGTCTATGTTTGACCTTTTGTTTGATATCGCAGAGCATCCAGACGGCCTACTGTTGGTAGCGGAATATAACATGGATATCTTTTTTTCTACCACCATTAGCCGGATGATGGAGCATTATCGAGAGCTGCTTGAATCCATTGTGGAGAATCCAGAACAACCTATTTCTGATCTTACGATGTTGACAAAACAGGAAAAGAAACAAATTCTCGATGATTTTAATAACACTACATGTGATTTTCCAATGGACAAAACGGTGCATGAATTATTCGAAGAGCAGGTGGAATGTCGACCTACTGACATTGCTGCGATACATCGAGATCAACAAATCACGTATGAAGAGTTAAATGCTCGGGCAAATCAAATGGCGCGGTTTATCCAAAGAACTGGTTTGCAAAAGGAAGAGATCGTTGCTGTTTTCTTAGAACGCTCCATTCCAATGATGGAAAGTATTCTAGGGATTTGGAAAGCAGGTGGGGCTTATATCCCTATTGATACGGCCTATCCTATACAGCGAATTATGGGTATTCTCGAAGATTCAGGAGCGACGGTACTGATAACTATATCTGCATTTGTAACGCCTGAGATTAAACAAAACTACAAGGGCACCATTCTTTGCCTCGATGCTCAAATGGATGCCATCAATCAGGAAATGAAAGATGACCTCAGAGTGAGGGTTGAGCCTAATCAACTTGCTTATATCATTTATACATCAGGATCAACGGGCAAGCCAAAAGGGTCGATGGTAGAGCATATCGGACTTACGAATCATCTACATATGATGAAACAGCGGCTTAATTTGGGTGAAGATTGTCGAATCGCTCAAACAGCTTCTCACTGCTTTGATATTTCGGTGTGGCAATTTTTTACATCTATTATCTTAGGTGGAACAACCATTATTTATGATAATCAGATGACAATGGAGCCTAACGCTTGCATTGAACAAATTATTCAAGATCGGATAAACATCTTCCAAGTTGTTCCATCTGTTTTGTCTGTGATGTTAGATCATGTAGAAGAAAACAACTTGTCGTTAGATTGTTTTCGATATGTAAGTGTCACAGGAGAAGCAATTAAACGTAGCCTGGTAGCGAGATGGTTTAAGCTCTTCCCGCATATTCCGCTAGCGAATGCTTATGGGCCTAGTGAGGCGTCAGACGATGTTACGATTCATATCATAGATCAATTGCCTCAGAGCGAAATCGTTCCGATTGGTAAACCTCTGCACAATTTTAAGGTGTACATCGTGGATGAAAAAATGAATCTTTGCCCGGTTGGAATTAAAGGTGAAATTTGTGTGTCTGGCATAGGGGTTGGACGAGGTTATTTACATGATCCAGAAAGAACCGCCAAAGTATTTATGGACGATCCATTTGCTGATCATAAAGGGGTACGACTCTATAAAACAGGAGACATGGGACGATGGCTCTCTGATGGAACACTTGAGTTTTTTGGGCGTAAAGATTATCAGGTTAAAATTCGGGGATTCCGTATTGAATTGGAGGAAATTGAGAATCAGATCAACAATCATCCCAATATTTTAGAAACAGTAGTAATGGATATTGAGGATGCAAGAGGTCAGAAGAGCTTATGTGCATATGTGGTGCTAAAACAAGATGTGCCAATTAATCAGTTGAAAAGTCATTTAGCAAATACATTGCCAGACTATATGATTCCAGCCTTCTTCGTAAAAATGGAGAAACTCCCCTTGACTGCAAATGGCAAGGTAGATCGCAAGGCGTTGCCAAAACCTGATCGAAATGTACTAGAAAGCAAATACGTAGCACCGCGTAACAAGATTGAAGAAAAAATAATTGCGATCTGGGAAAGCGTGCTTGATACGGCTGGGATAGGTATTGAAGATCATTTCTTTGAAAACGGTGGCCATTCACTCAAGGCAACGACCGTCATCTCACGTATCAATAAGGAGCTACAGGTAGATATCTCGTTACGGGACTTTTTTGACAGACCTATCATCAAAGACTTAGCACAGCTAGTAGAGAGCAGTGGAAAAAAAGCTTATCCGATAATCCAACCTGTCCAAAAACAAGAAGCCTACCAGCTTTCTTCTGCACAAAAACGGATGTTTCTTGTAAATCTACGTGATTCAGAGAGTATCGCCTATAATATTCCGAATATGTTTATTATTGAGGGAAAAGTGGACAAACAGCGTCTACATCAAGCCTTTCAAAAACTGGTGGAGCGTCATGAGATTCTTCGTACTTCTTTCGGATGGGAAAGAGGAGAGCCTGTTCAATATGTTCAGGAGAAGCTGGAGCTAGACATAAAAGAAGTGACCTCAACACACGAACAGCTCTACTCCGTTGTGCAGTCACTTGTGGCTCCTTTTGACTTGAGCAAGGCACCACTGCTACGTGTTTTCGTGGTCACAGTAGAAGATGAATACCATGTACTTGTTCTGGATATGCATCATATCATCATGGATGGGTCATCCATAGCTATTTTGTTAGATGAACTGGTGCAATTCTATCAGGAAAAGCAACTTCCAGAACCAAGAATTCAATACAAGGATTTTTCAGCTTGGCAAAACAAGCTACTGGCGTCTGAGGTTATGCAAGGTCAAGAGAATTACTGGTTAGAGCAATTTAGCGGTCAATTACCTGTGCTTGGGTTGCCAACAGATTATCCGCGTCCGTCTGTGAAAAGCTTTGAGGGTAGTTTTGTTGAGTTCTTTGCCGATAAAGAATTGACGTTAGGATTGCGTAATCTAGCTAGCACTACAGGTACAACACTTTACATGGTGTTACTTGCTGCCTATCACGTGCTGCTATCCAAATACGCTCATCAACAGGATATCATTATCGGAACACCGATTGCTGGCAGACATCATGCAGATTTGGAAAAGGTAATCGGTATGTTTGTCAATACATTGGCCATCCGAATACAATCTGATACGCAACAGACATTTACCGAGTTCCTGCTTATGGTTAAGGAGCATGTGTTACAAGCCTTTGATCATCAGGATTATCAATTTGACATGCTCGTAGAAAAGCTGGATGCAGCAAAGGATGAGTCCAGAAATCCTCTGTTTGACACCATGTTTATCCTGCAAAATATTGAGGAGCCTTACATCACAGAAGGTAATGATGCTACTGATAAGCTATCCATATCTCGCTTTGATTATAAATATCGTATGTCTAAATTTGATGTAAGCGTCATTACGATAGAAGCTGATGAGGAGTTAGTATTTCAATTTGAGTATGCCAATGCATTATTTACAGAGAGTACGATCAACATTCTCGGAGAATCCTTTCTTAAGCTGCTAACGATCATTGTTAATGAAGCGGGTACAAAATTAAGTGATATAGAGATTGCTGAATCCTATGACTTAATCGAAATGGATATTTCTGATCAATTGGACTTTCAGTTTTAAATAAAATGGATTGGAAGTAAGACCTTGGGATAAAAACCACGGTCTTACCTTTTTTCCTTATTTTATTATAGTATTAGTGAATTTTTTTTAATTGTATGATATTGTTAAGTCATGGAATTTTCTGGCGTATGTACATTTTTCTTTTTTCATCAACTTCTGTTTTTCTAAGTACGTTTTTGAACTGAATAGAAGGCCGACAAGAGTACAAATGGAGTGGATGTATATGGGGGAAACAATGAAGATTGACAAAGCGAACGTCGAAGAAATTTTGGGATTAACGCCTTCTCAAGAAGGGATATTATTTTACTATTTATATAATCTTGAAAGTAGAGAGTATTATGAACAGTTGTCGTTAAATCTGGAAGGCAGTGTTCAACCAGAGCTAATGAAACAAGCATGGGATTACATGGCCCAACAGAATGAGATGCTACGCACGATATATCGATGGGAAAACTTAGAAAAACCTGTGCAGATCATTTTAAAGGACAAGCCGGTTTCTTTTAGACAGATTGACCTGTCGATAGTACCTGCAGAACAAAAAATGGAGAAGCTTGCAAGTGTGAAGCAACAAGACCTCCAGGAACCTTTGCATCTACATATCGAGCCGTTCCGTGTTACTTTGTGTAAATTGACGGACAATCAATATGAAATGATTATTACAAATCATCATATTTTGTATGATGGCTGGAGTAATGGTGTTTTACTGAACGAATTTTTCCAAGCTTATCATAATCTTAAAGCAGGACAGGAGCATACGGCAAAAGAGAAAAGTAAATTTAAGGATTTTATCAAATGGAGTCAGTCTCAGCAGAAGAAGGAAGAAGTTACTTTATTTTGGAAAAACCTGCTTGATGGATTCGACACAAAATCAGACGTACTTGCCCGTAAAGAATATAGCCTTGAAGCTATGAAACAGGGGAAAAGCTATACATATGGTTTCACTCAAGGATTGACCAAACGTTTACAAGCATTTGTCCAAGAGCAGAATATTACGATTGCTACCTTTTTTTATACCGTTTGGGGCATGGTGCTGCAACGCTACAATAACAATCAGGACGTTGTGTTTGGCGTAACGAGTTCGGGACGTACAGCACCGATCAAAGGGATCGATCAAATGGTAGGTCTCTTTATCAATACACTACCGTTCCGTGTACAAAACCGCTCAGACGAGACAATTATCAATTTGCTGCAAATGGTTCACCAACAAGTGAAAGCCCGAGAAGCTTTTGAGGCAAGTCCACTTGTTGATGTTAAAAAATGGACCCAACTGGATCATCAGGAGTCGATATTTGATTCTATTATGATCATTCAGAACTACCCGATGGATTTTAGTCTGATGAACAAATTTTCCGATTTGTCAGTACGGTCCTTCGAGATGAACGAATTAACCAACTATCCGCTCTGCTTGGAAATCGTCATGAACGAGGACGTAGAATTACGAATTACTTATCACCAAAATCGCTTTGACGAATCTACCATCGAGCGTATTGCTGGGCATGTGCTACAAATGACAGAAGGGATACTAAGCGACCCAAATGCAAAACTCTTCTCGATTGAGATGTTGACTCCTTTCGAGAAAACATTGATCCTTGAGAAGTTCAACGATACAACAGTAAAGAATCTACAGCAGCAAACGATTCATCAGTTATTTGAAAGTCAGGTTGAGCGTACCCCGGATCAAGTTGCTATCGTCTGTGAAGGAGCGCACCTCACATACCGTGAGTTAAATGAACGAGCAAACCAATTGGCACGTACTCTAAGAGCAGAAGGAGTAGCTCCTGATCAACTTGTTGGTATTTTGGTCGAGCGTTCCATGGACATGATAGTTGGGCTGCTAGGAATCCTGAAGGCCGGAGGGGCCTACGTTCCGATTGATCCAGGGTATCCAGAAGAGCGAATTCGCTACATGCTAGAGGATACGGATGCCAAACTGGTAGTGGTACATAGTCATTTACAAGAGAGAATCACCTTTGCTGGAAAATGTCTTGCTGTGGATGAAGAATCTTCTTATCAGGATCTCACAACCAATCTTGAACCGATTAGTACCCCATCTAATTTAGCCTATGTTATGTACACATCAGGTTCAACAGGTAAGCCTAAAGGGGTAGTGATTACTCATCAATCAGTTATCAATCAGGTGGATGGCATTACGGATCGAATTGATTTTTCTCCAGGGAAGTCGATCCTTTGTATTACGACGATTTCATTTGATCCATTCATTTTGGAAACGTTCCTTTCGCTAAGTAAAGGGGTAAAGGTTGTCATCGCTAGTGAAGCTCAACAGGCTGATCCAAAAGTATTGAGTGAAATCATTTGGAAAGAGAAAATTGATATGCTTCAAATGACACCTCCTCGTATGCAAATGTTATTGTCTTCCATGCATGGCACAGAGCGTGTCAAATGTTTAGAGGGAGTTCGTGAGATTATGCTGGGTGGAGAAGCCCCACCTGTTTCATTGCTACAAACCTTGCGTACCTACACGGGGGCACGACTGTATAATATGTACGGTCCCACGGAAACCACTGTTTGGTCATCTGTTGCAGAAATAAAGACAGGAGAGGCTATCACAGTCGGTAAGCCGCTCATGAATAAATACTTCTATGTTTTAAGTGCTCAAAATCAGCTTCAACCAATAGGTGTGGCAGGTGAGCTATGTATTGCGGGTGAAGGACTAGCAAAGGGCTACTGGAACCTTCCAGAATTAACGGCTAAAAAGTTTGTAGAAAATCCATTTGTGCCAGGGAGCCTGATGCATAAAACAGGTGATTTGGCAAAATGGCTCCCAGATGGAACCATCGAGTGTTTAGGAAGAATCGATCATCAAGTTAAAATTCGAGGCTATCGCATTGAGCTTGGAGAAGTAGAAGCGCAGCTTGTGAAAATAAAGGATGTACGGGAAGCTGTCGTAGTTGCGCGGGAAGATCAAGAGGGGACGAAGCATTTGTGCGCTTATTTTGTGGCGGATAAGCAATTAACGGTAAATGAACTAAAAAGAAGCTTGTCGTCTGAGCTTCCTAATTATATGGTTCCCTCTTATTTTATGCAGGTAGATAAATTACCTCATTCACCAAACGGAAAGATTGATCGTAAGTCGCTCCCTGCTCCAGAGGGGATTAGCATCAACACAGGAGTAGAATACGTAGCGCCTCGTACAGAGCTAGAAATCAAAATGGTGCAAATCTGGAGTGAAATTTTACAGGTAGAAAAAATAGGAATTCATGATAATTTTTTTGAACTGGGTGGACATTCACTTAGAGCATCCCAATTTATCTCGAAATTACGAAAAGTCTCTAACAAACAGATTTCGTTACGAGCAGTATTTCATACACCAACCATTGCAGAATTAGCGTCATTGATAGAAAGTGAAGCATCCATAGCAAACGGGCACATTGAAAGAGCACCTGTACAGGATTATTATCCGATTTCTTCTGCACAGAAGAGATTGTTCGTATTAGATAAAATGGAACAGGGTTCAACAACCTATAATATGCCAGCAATGATCACACTAAAAGGCAATGTAGATCGTAACCGACTGGAAAAAGCATTTCATCAATTAATTGATCGCCATGAGGCTTTACGGACATCCTTTCATTTTATAAATAATGAGGTTGTTCAACAGATTCATTCGAAAGTTACCTTTTCCATATCCGAACACTCATTACTAGAGTATATGGATGAGGAAATAGGTCAGTCTGAATTGATCAAACAAATCGTAGAAGCCTTTGTACAGCCGTTTGATCTACAACAAGCACCACTCTTAAGAGTCAAGCTAGTACATATAGAGAAGGAAGAATATCTACTCTTGTTTGACATGCATCACATCATTTCAGACGGTTCAACGCTTGAGTTATTTATCGAAGAGTTCATGAGCTTATATGCAGGCAAATCATTACCTGAATTGGCTATTCAGTATAAAGATTATACGGTTTGGCACAATTCACAGGGAGCCTCAGATGAATGGGCTAAAAAAGAGCAATATTGGCTGTCACAATTTGCTGAAGAAATTCCAATCTTGCATCTTCCGACCGATTTTCCCCGTCCTCCATTAAAAAGCTTTCGTGGAGATTCTATATGGATGGGGTTGAATAAAGAAGAGACTGCCGCGATAAATCAATTTGCCTTTGAAAACAACGTGACTCCATTTATGGTGCTTCTTGCAGCATATCATTTCTTACTGGCTACCTATTCAGGACAAAATGATCAAGTGATTGGATCACCAATTGCAGGAAGAACACATGCTGATTTACAAAACGTAATGGGGATGTTTGTAAATACGTTGCCAATTCGTAATCGTGTGGATCAAGAGGATAGCTTCGTTTCCTTTCTTGCAAGAGTGAAACAAAACGTATTGCTAGCATATGAGCACCAAGAGTATCCGTTTGAGGAATTGGTCCAAAAGCTGGATGTTGAACGGAATGTAGACAGAAACCCTGTGTTTGATACCATGTTTATTTTACAGAATATGGATAGTAAAGAGCTGACATTAGAGGATATTTCCATTAGCCAATTGGAGTTTCCAAATAAAACATCTAAATTTGACCTAACTCTTGAAGCAAAAGTAAGGGAAGGACGATATCATTTCCGTCTGGAATACTGCAAAGATTTGTTCCTTAAAAGAACGGCAGAGCAACTATTAAAACATTTTATCCATTTCGTACAAATGGTGACAAAGAATCCGAATTTGACGTTTGAAAGTTTGGAATTATTGTTGCCTGAGGAAAAAAATCAGCTTCTCGTTGAATTTAATGATACGGCAATGTTCTATGACAAGGATAAAACGATTCATCAATTATTTGCTGAACGTGTAAAGCTAACGCCTAATCAGATCGCTCTCATGTGTGAAGAACGATCGCTAACGTATCAGGAATTAGATGAGAGGGCTAACCAAATTGCTCATTATTTACTTGAGCATCATCGGGTACAACCAAATCAATTAATTGGAATCCTGATTGAACGATCTGAATTTATCTTAATCGCAATGCTTGGCATTCTAAAGGCAGGAGCCGCCTATGTACCAATTGATCCTGTATTACCCGATGAACGAGTCAAGGTAATCGTAAATGAAGCTAGCATAAGTGTTGTCCTATCTACTTCGCGTTTTATCCATCAGCTTAATGCGTTGCAATGGGAATGTCCAACGTTAGATACCTTTGTCTGCCTTGATAAAGATGAGATTACTTCCATAGACGCCAACCAAACGAACGATCTGATTGATCAGAAATTGTGGAATCATATCGGTTCAGTTGGAAATGATGAAATTTCAATTGGCGGCTGGGTAAGCAGTTATACAGGACAGCCCCTCTCTTTAGAGGAAATGAGTGAGTATAGTAAAAACGTGCTGCATAAGCTAAAACCTCATCTACATTCTCAGACGAGAGTTTTGGAAATTGGCTGCTCATCAGGTTTGACAATGTTTGAGCTAGCTCCATATGTTGGTTCTTATTATGGTACGGACTTATCTGATGTCATTATTGAAAAAAATAGGCAAAGAATGCTACGTGAAGGTGTTCCGAACATAAAACTTGCCACTTTGCCTGCTCACGAAATTGACCAATTGGATGAACGAGATTTTGATGTAGTGATTTTAAATAGTGTCATTCAATATTTCCCTAATCATAATTATTTACGCTTTGTCCTAGCAAAAGCGCTAGAGCTAATGGGGAAAAATGGGGTTTTATTTGTTGGCGACATTATGGATTTGTCGTTGAAGGAAGAGATGATACAGTCATTAACGGAGCATAAGAAAACACAGATTCAAGATGATAAGCATCGTACAAAAACTGAATTTACAACTGAACTGTTTATCTCGCGTTCTTTCTTAGAGGATTGGCTATCGAAGCATGACAAGGTTACACATGTGACTTTTTCTCAAAAAGAACACACCATCGAAAATGAGTTAACTCGATATCGATATGATGCTTTATTTACGATTGATAAAGCGTGTCTATCAGAGGATGCTTTGACGAAAAAGAATGTGAGCATTCAACGCAGACAACAACATGGTGCTTCTATGATAAATAGTCAATCTACAGAAGCAATCCATACTTTAATCGACGCTAATTCGCTTTGTTACGTTTGCTTTACTTCTGGTTCAACTGGGAAGCCAAAAGGTGTAATGATTGAGCATCGCGGAGTCCATAATTTTATCGAAGCTGCTGTGAAAATCATACCTTTCCAAGAGGGCAAAAGACTTGTCTCTGTTACTAATATTAGCTTTGATGTGCTAGTGCTAGAGACCTTTGTCCCATTGTTAAAGGGAGTTACTGTCGTTATTGCTACGGAAGGTGAGCAACGTGATCCTAAACGCTTGAGCAGGTTAATCATCAATAAAGAGGCAAGCATGATACAGGTCACTCCATCACGCCTCCAGCTTCTGATGAATGATAAGGAATGTCATCGCAGTTTGCATTTGCTTGAGGTCATTATGATTGGCGGAGAAGCTTTTTCAACTGTTCAATTGAATGGACTGCAAGCCATCACACAGGCCAAGCTGTTCAATTTGTACGGGCCTACTGAGACGACGGTTTACTCCGCGATTGCTGATTTGACCAATGAAGAAACAGTAACCATCGGACAGCCAATAGGAAATACAAGGATCTATATTGTAAACAAAGATAACAAGCTAGTCCCCCTTGGCGTCCAAGGAGAATTGTGTATAGCCGGTGATGGTGTAGCAAGAGGTTACTTGAACCAGCCTAAGCTAACCTCTGAAAAGTTTGTGTCCGATCCGTTTCATGCTGACAGCTCTGTTCGCATGTATCGTACAGGTGACCTAGCAAGATGGTGTGAGGACGGAACGCTTGAATATTTGGGAAGATCTGATCATCAGGTAAAAATAAGAGGATATCGAATCGAATTAGGGGAGATTGAGCAACGCTTACTAAGCCATGATGAGATTACGGAAGCGATCGTTCTTAGTAGCGAGGATACGTTTGGCAACAAAATATTGATTGCCTACATTGTCGCTCACAACGAGCTTTCGGTTGCTCCTCTGCGTGAATTTGTCAAAGAAGCACTGCCAGAATATATGGTTCCGGCACATTTTGTTCAAATAGAGAAGATGCCACTTACACCAAGCGGTAAGGCTGATCGCAAGGCACTTGAAAATACGACATCTAGACTTTCTACAGGTACGGCATTTGTCGCTGCCTCAAATGAGATAGAGGAAGTGCTACTTTCTATTTGGGAAGAATTACTTGGAGTCACTGGCTTTGGTGTTCACGACAATTTCTTTGATCTCGGTGGAAATTCTTTATTATTGGTGCGGATGCACAGCCGTGTGGATGAAAAATACCCCAATCATGTGACTGTTACCGATATGTTCACTTATCCATCAATTAGTAAGATCGCGAATCTAATTATGCATGGTGATAAGGAGCAAGCCAGAACCTTTACATTACCAAGCATTCCTATGGGACGAGATTATTTTGCTAGTAATCAAATGAGCGAGCCGGGTTCTATATTTGAAGCAGAATTAACATCCGCCACTATGCTGAAATTACAGCGATTAGCGGAAGTAGAACAAGTGAGCATAGACGATATATTTGTCGCTGCTTATGCATTTTTGCTATCGCAAATTAGTGGTTCCGAGCAAGTGTCTGTTCAGCTACTGATGCAAGCGCCTAATCAGTTTATGTCACTAGATGTAGATATAAGCTCAATGACTAATTTTTCTGAGTTGTTCCGCTATGTTCATCAGAAGCAAAAAGCAGAAGAGGAGATCAAGGTATACGAGGCAGATAGACTTTCTGGACTTGTTATGTCCAAGGAACCATTCACTGTTACTCCGTTACTTTACCGAAAAGGACTTGCAACGAAGCGCAGTGAGATAAATGACTTATTTGATATCCTGCTTGAGATCGAATCAGGTAGCAACTATATCAACTTCCGTCTCGACTATCAGCCTCAAAGGCTTAGAAGCGAAAAAATGAAAGAATTACTTCATGCTTATCGGAAACTCCTTGCAATGATCTTAGAAAATTAGTAACTTTCGACAGGATCGGTATTTTCAAAAAGATTGTTGCCTGATTCAATCCGTGGCAAGTATCAAGGGATCAGGCAACAGTCAATGTAACCTGAAGAAGTAGGAGTGAGACATCTGTGCTTAATTTTGATTCATTTAAATTAGATAGCTTAATCAGCGAAACTGAGAGTGACATTAAAGCTGTTGATAAAAAATCGATTGCAATTATTGGTATGTCTGGTCAATTTCCTAAGGCGTCTCATTTGGAAGCTTTTTGGAATAATCTCTGCAATGGAGAGGATTGTATAGGTCCTTTCCCTGAATCTAGGCAGGCCGATACAAAAGCGTATCTACGTACGATTAAATCTACTGCTGAAGATACTTATTATGAGGGTGCCTTCTTAGAAGAAATCGACAAATTTGACGCTGCATTTTTTCGGCTCTCACCTAAAGAAGCCTCGTACATGAGTCCAACCCAGCGTTTGTTTTTGGAATCAGCATGGCATGCTCTTGAGGATGCGGGCTACGGTGGTGAAACATGCAAAGGTAGCAAGACAGGCGTATACGTGGGATTCAGTGGAGATGCTTTGCATGATTACAAAGGATTGATAAAAGAAGTGGGACATGAATCGATCCCTTTGTTTATACCAGGCAATTTGTCACCGATTATTGCCAGTCGAATCGCATATTTATTAGATTTGAGAGGTCCGTCATTAACAATTGATACGACTTGCTCCTCATCGGCGGTGGCTATACATACCGCTTGCCAAGCTCTCCGTAACGGAGAATGCAATATGGCCATTGCCGGGAGTGTAGGTCTTCATTTTATGCCGTTAGACAATGAATTAAAACTAGGGATTGAATCATCGACACGACGTACAAGGGCTTTCGATAGGAATTCGGATGGAACAGGGGTGGGAGAAGGTGTGGCCGCCCTTATTTTAAAACCGCTGCACCAAGCCATTCATGATCGTGACCATATCTATGCAGTGATTAAAGGAAGTGCGCTTAATCATGATGGTACGTCCAATGGTCTGACTGCACCTAATGTACTGGCTCAAAAAGAAGTAATTCTTGCCGCTTGGCAGGATGCAGGTATTGAACCTGAAACCATTTCTTATATAGAAGCGCATGGTACGGGTACGGCGTTAGGTGATCCTATCGAAGTAGAGGCCATCCAAAAAGCATTTCGTACATTCACGGATCGTAGCCAATTTTGTGCAATCGGATCTGTTAAATCAAACATTGGTCATCTAGGAGCAGCAGCCGGCTTAGCAGGGATTATCAAATCGGTTCTAGCATTAAAACACAAGAAAATCCCACCGACTCTTCATTTTGAAATGCCGAATCGTCAGATTGCATTTGAGAATTCGCCGGTTTATGTTAATACGGCTTTGCGTACATGGGAAACAAAGGAAGAACCTTTGCGATGCGGTATTAGCTCCTTTGGATTAAGTGGAACAAATTGCCATATCATCTTAGAGGAAGCTCCCGTACAGGAGGATGAGGCAGCAGATTATTTGCCTCAGCGAATTGAAGTTTTAGCGATTTCTGCCAAAAGCTTGACCTCTCTTCAAGCGCTGGTACAAGAATATATCCGTTTTTTGTCGGATAAACCAGATGAGATTTTATCAGATATTTGTTATACGGCTAACAGAGGCCGCGCACATTATTCTCATCGTCTTGCTCTTGCATTTTCTACCAAACAGGAATTGATAGAAGAGTTAGAACAAGCAGCTACCGTATTATCAGCAGTTCATCCAAACGAATCCAGATTACATGTGAGTCATCATGTATTCTATGGAATCCATAAGATCGTACGCGAACAACAGTGTGATCTTTCAAAAGGAAAAGTTAGCGAGCGAGAAATTCAAGAATTTACGCAAGAAGCAAAAGAAGCAGCCCAGAAATACCTGGATACAGACCGGACAAGTTCTGAAGCCTTAGTCAGCTTATGTCAGGCATATGTGTCAGGAGCGATTATTGACTGGGATCTTATCTATAGGAATGAAAAGCGAAAAAGGATCAGCGGACCTGTGTATCCATTTGATCGCAAGCGATATTGGATTGAATCCCGAACAGCATGTATCGACGAAAGAGAGGGAAACATTTTGAATGCACATTCTACTAACTCTGAAGTAAACAACGATCATTTTGAGAGTCAGAGAATAGAAACGATTTTACAGAACGTAAAACACATGGTGTGCACGCAAGCAGAAATAAATGAGCAAGAATTTGATGTGCATGCTAATTTTTATGATCTAGGATTTGACTCAATTCTATTTATTCAACTGAACAACCAAATCAAGGATACATACGGTGTTCAAATATCCTTTACTATGTTTTTTGAAGAATTAAATAACACATACAATGTAGCAAATTATCTAGCGCAAGTCTTACCTGACAGTTTTTTTGCAAGTTCTATGAAGTGCGAGGCTATGGCTACGAAACCATCTGAAGAAACTGTACAGGTAGCAAGTAGAGAGGCTTCTCAACCACACGTATCTGACTATCAACCAGTTCCAACGGGCAATGGACATGGACAGACCGATCTAGGTGGGCTTGAGCAATTGATGAGTCAGCAATTAGAAATAATGGCAAAACAACTGGATGTATTTCGTTTACTACAGCCGAATGGTCAGAGGGAGAGCTTAGCCCCAGCTCCTATAGCAATTGATGAGCGTCGTTTACAAGCTAGAGGAGAAGCTACGATTGTACAAGAACCTCCTGTTGGTTTTAGAAATCTAGCAAAAGAAAACAACCAAAAAGAAGTGTTCGTTCCCTATCAAAAGGTTTCTTTTGAGTCAGCACATAATGTAACAATGCAAGAACGTAGCCATCTACAGGATTTTATAACGAGGTATTCTGACAAAACTCGCTCCTCCAAGCTGTTAGCGCAAAACTATCGCAATGTACTTGCTAATAATCGAAATGTGGCGGGATATCGTTCCAACTGGAAAGAAATGATATACCCAATCGTTAGCGATCGAGCTATGGGTTCTAAGCTGTGGGATATCGATGGAAATGAATATATTGACATATGCATGGGATTTGGGGTTAACCTGCTTGGACATAATCCTGCCTTTATCACAGAGGCTATCAATGAAGAGTTGAAGCGAGGCTTCCCTGTAGGTCCCATGTCACGATTAAGCGGAGAAGTGGCTGAATTAATTTCTGAAATCGCAGGAGTAGATCGGGTTGCCTTTTATAACTCAGGTACGGAAGCGGTTATGGTTGCTGTCCGGATAGCCCGAGCTTATACGGGCCGCTCGAAAATTGCTATCTTTGCAGGCTCTTACCATGGCAGCTTTGACGGTATCTTAGCTCGCACTGATACGGCTAAAGACGATGGTAGCTCCAAACCGATGGCTCCAGGTGTTCCAGCAAGCATGAGCGATGATATTTTGGTGCTTGAATATGGCAGTGAGAAGGCCTTGCAAATCATCCGGGAGAATGCCGATGATCTAGCAGCGGTATTGGTTGAACCAGTTCAAAGCCGTGATCCAGAATTACAGCCAAAAGAGTTTTTACACTCCTTGCGTGCTCTGACAACTGAGCTTGGCACAGCCCTCATTTTTGATGAAGTGATTACCGGTTTCCGTATCCATCCCGGCGGTGCCCAAGCATGGTTTGGTGTTCAGGCTGATATGGTAACCTATGGGAAAATTGTTGGAGGCGGAATGCCTATAGGTGTTGTTGCTGGAAAAACTGCCTATTTAGATTGTATTGACGGAGGATACTGGCAATACGGTGATCAATCTTATCCACCAGTTGCGGAAAAGCGTACATTCGTTGCAGGGACATTTTGCCATCATCCCTTGACCATGGTAGCCGCAAAAGTGACTCTAGAGCATCTGAAACAACAAGGAAGTACCCTACAAGAAGAGGTAAACCAACGAACAGCACGTATGTGCCAAACGCTTAACGCTTATTTTAGAGAACAAAATATCTCTATTCGAATGGTTCATTTTGGCTCTTTGTTCCGTTTTGTATTAAAAGGTACGCAAGAAATATTATTTTACCATCTGCTGTTCCGTGGTATTTATACCTGGGAAGGAAGAAACTGCTTCTTGTCCACTGCTCATACTGATCAAGATATCGAAAAAATCATTGACGCAGTTAAAGACAGTATAGAGGAGATGAAGAAAGCAGGTTTTTTTCCTGACACTCCCTTAGAAGAGAGCCTAGATAAGGGAGTTAAAAATAAGCTACAGGTACCGTTATCAGAAGAGCAAAAGCAATTATGGTTTTTTTGTCAATTAGGAGAAGAAGAGTCGCGTTCGTATAATGAATGCTTCGTGCTTCAACTAACAGGTCAATTAAAAGTGGATAGCATGCGTGATGCCATACAGCAACTTGTTGATAGACATGAATCCCTACGAACAACGATAAGCGCAGATGGCGAATATCAGTGTATCCATCCCAAAATGGTGCTTGACGTACCATTGGTTGATTTTTTAGATCAACCGGGCGTGGATGCCAAAAAACAAGCACAGGCGTGGATGGATAACGAGGGTAAACAAGTCTTTCATCTGGAAAAAGGTCCGTTATTTAAAGCCTATATCCTGCAAATAGAAAAAGATGTTTATCAGCTCGTTTTCATTATCCATCATATTATTGCTGATGGATGGTCAGTAGGTATTCTTGTAAAGGAATTGGAGTCGCTTTATACCGCTGCCTATCATGATCAGAAAATAGTTCTCCCTGAGCCTATGCAGTATAGAGATTTTATCGCATGGCAAGATAAGCAGCAGAGTCAGCTTTCAGAAGCAGTACCTTTTTGGGAGCAACAGAGTACAAAACCGTTTGAAGTACTGGATTTTCCAAGTTCAAAAATGAAGCCTGCAAAACGTAGCTACATAGGAAATCGCACAACTCTCATTCTACAAGCCGATGTTGTAAACAAACTAAGAGAGTTTAGTAAGAAGCAGAGAAATAGCTTATTTATGACTCTTTTAGCCTCTTTTCAGGTGTTTTTGCATAAGATAACAGGTCAAAATTCGATGTTCATTGGTATCCCTAGTGGAGGACAAGCGCTTGCAGGCTCCTCACATTTAGTAGGGCAATGTGTAAATATGCTACCGATTCATGGGCACATTGAGCCAGATATGACCTTTGAAAAGGTTAGTAGCGTAGTGAAAAAGAATGCCTTTGAGGTTTACCAATATCAGCATTGCTCAATGGCTTTAATTGGCAAAATGCTAGCAGCTCAAGCAAAGAGTCCTAAGCTACCTGGAATTACTGCAACCTTCAACATGGATCGGCCGACAGGCAATTTGCAATTTCCTGAATGTGCAGTAGAGTTTGTACCTTTTCCTAAGGTTACAACCAAGCAGGATATCGGACTTAATGTTATTGAAGTAGGGGCCGAATTACATCTTGAATTTGAATACAATGCTGATCTCTCTGAACATGGAATCATAGATGGATGGATCAATGGATTTGCTAGATTAGTAGAGGATTTGGTCCGTTATTCTGATCGCTCACTTTCCGGTATACCACTGCTTACACATCATCTGAAAGCGTCGCAGAACCTGAAAGAGCAAGTCCTTCTAGAAAGTAAGGATCAATTGTTTATTCATGAGCAGGTAGAAAAATGGGCGTTTGAGCATCCCGACAAGAATGCTGTTTTATGCGGGAATAGCGAAATTACGTATCAATCCCTTCATGAGCAGTCTAATCAATTAGCGCACTGGATACAGCAGATGAATATCGAACCAAATCAGCAAATGATCATTTGCTTACCTACTTCTATAGAAGCGATTGTAAGTATTCTTGCTGTGATAAAAGCAGGCTACACGTACACCTATCTAAATGAAGAACCGAGCGATCTATTACAGCATGCGGTAGTCATAACACGAGAAGCGACAGCATTTGTCAAGGAGCATGCTAAGCAGATTATTGATCTTCAAGAAATACAGGAAGATGTAAAACAGGTAGCTTCTACAAACCTACAATCACAGAATCGCAAAGACAAAATGGTGCAAATCGTACCAGATGTTGGCGGCTTTACACATCAACAGCTCATGTGTTATGCAGAGGCAGTAAAAGAAAAATGTGAGCTTACAAGCTCAGATTGTGTATATATTACTTCGGCTGATGAAGCAGGCTTCTGGGAAAAGCTGTGGATACCAGCTCTAGTAAATGGAGCGACTCTACGAATTGCTCATCAAGATGATGCTTTCCTTGGCAAAAGCAATGACACTGGAAAAACCATTTTCATTCATAAGGGTAGCCAGCTAGACGAGCATACAAAGCGTATACTGACTTCCCTACAAGAAGTTGATCTGCTCAAGCTTATTGTCCTTGATGCAGAAGTATTACTTTACCAACACCTAGCTCAATGGAAGGAATTTTTGCCGAGTGGTTCAAGGCTGTTGCGCACCTTTAGCATGAAGAAAGTTCCGATGCTTATAACAGCACATGAAGCATTTGACCGAGAACGGGCGGACCTGCAAAAGGTTCCATTAGGTTATCCAATAGGCTTTTTTCAACCAGAGATCGTAGATGATCAGAGACAGCCTGTACCAGTGGGTGTAGCAGGGAATTTGTACCTTACATGGGGACATGTTGATAAACAATTTGCGTATGCGACCAGGGAATTAACTCGATTCTTACCAGAAGGCGAATTGGAGTATATAGGAAACACAGATAACCAAGCGAGACGTAATAACCATCGCATTTATACACAAGAAATTGAAGCCGTGCTGGAGCTATTTCCTGGTGTAGATCGAGCAATCGTGAGGAATGCTGATGATCAGGCCCACAATAAAGAGCTTCTGTCTGCGTATCTCTTTACTAGTCAGCCAGATCAATTGAATATTCAAAAGCTTCGCTCGTTCCTATCGTCTTGTCTTCCAGAATTTATGCGGCCTACTCATTTTGTAAAACAAATGGGAATGCCTCTACGCAGTGCTGGAGGGCTCGATCTTTCTGAATTACCTGATCCATTTTCCTACCAAGAAGTTGAGAGTGGTTTTACTTTACCTGCCAATGATACGGAGGAAAAAATTTGGGCGATTTGGAGTGATGTTTTAGAAAGTAAGCAATTTGGCACGGAAGATAACTTCTTTGATTTAGGCGGTCAATCTCTACAGGCATCTACCATTGCTATGAGAATGCAGAAGGAATTTGATTGCTTTATCCCTTTGCATCATATGTTTCTCTATCCAACCATCAGGGAACTAGCGGCTAATACTGTACAGGGAACTGGTATGGGTGTACCTCTTATTACGAAATTGACAAAACAAGATGATTATCCGGTTTCTTCTGTTCAAAAAAGGTTATACGTTCTAGCAGAGCAGGAAGCCCAGAATGGAACTAGCTATAACCTGCCTGTCGGGATTTGTATCGAAGGAAATTTGGACTATGCAAAACTTCGTGAACAGATTAAGCATGTTATTTCTCGGCATGAATCATTGCGAACATCTTTTCACCTTAGAGAGGGAGAGATTGTTCAACAAATTCACGATGAAGTAGACATTCCATTGGTGTATACAGAAGGAACAGAGGAACAGCTAAGTAGTCTCACAGAGGAATTTGTTCAACCCTTTGTGCTTTCTGAGGCACCTCTAATACGTCTGCAACTAGTAAAAGTCGCAGAGGAAAAGCACATTTTACTACTGGACATGCATCATATTATTTCAGATGGACTAAGCATGAATATCCTGATAAAAGAACTGCTTCATTTATATCAGGGTGAACAGTTGCCAGAACTAAGTGCCACCTATAAGGATTTTGCAGCCTGGCAGAATTCATTCTTATCTACAGAAAATGTGCAGAAGCAAGAAACCTATTGGCGTAATCTACTAGCTGAACCGCTTCCTGAATTAAATTTGCCGGTTGATGTTGACGTGAATTCGACTCAAAATGGCCGGGGGCATGTGCAAAGCTTCAAGATCGATGCAGAAACAACAGCAGCTCTCAAAAAAATCAGTGATCAGTGCAAGGCAACCTTATATCATACCCTATTTGCCGTTTATGAGATTTTTCTTGCTAAATGCTGCTACACCGAGGATATAGCGGTACTCACAGTAACCTCTGGTCGTACTCATCCGTTCGTCGAAAATATGGTAGGTATGTTTGTCCATACACTACCTGTCCGCTTACAGGTGACGAGTAATAAAACATGGCTGCATATAATTGAAGAGATGAAACAGCAAATTGTGGAAATGATTGAAAATCAGGATTACCCACTGGAATACATGGTAGAGCGGCTTCAATTTCCTATTGAAAAGGTCCGCGCAGGCTTTACGTATCAAAGCGCAGATCATGAATTGCCAAATACCTTATCAGCAGGGGAATTAACGCTGACACCTTTTGAGGTTAAAAATGCAGCTACTCGTAGTGATGTAAGCTTGTTAATCCAAGAAACGAATGATGGTTTATCCTGCCTTATGGAATGCAATGCTGCTATTTTTAGCGAAACAAAGCTGGATGTATTGATCGATTGGTTCAAAAAGCTACTGATAGAGCTGCTTGAGCATCCTATGAGCGAAATTAGTAAGATACAAATGAGTAACGGGACGGAAAACTCATTATTTAACCATTTAGCCTTATCAAAGTCTGATTATGAATGTGTTTATCCATTGACAACCACTCAACGAGACATGTATTACGATATTTTGCTTACTCAAAACAATGGGCTATGTTATCTTTTCTCCACCTCCATCGATCTCCCAGCAAAGATCAATCAAGAGCGATGGAAGCAGGCAACCGAGCATGTTTTTAATCAGACACCGCAGCTTCATGCTCATCTACTTAAGAATGGCGCTACACTTTATCAAGCTGTAAAGAAAAATAGTCCGTTTTCCTACGAAGAATACAAAACAGAGGGAGCCGAAACAAGCAGTGCTTTTATAACAAAGCTGATTGAACAGGAGCTAAACGTTCCATGGAACTTATTTGAGCCAAAGCTTGTCAGATTCGTATTTGCTACTGATCAGGCTGGGAATCATACGTTTTGTATTTTAGCTCATAACCTCATCATTGATGGTGTAGGAGTAAAAATTATTATTGAGCATATCATCGCAAGCTATGAAGCTTTGGAGAACGGTACAGAATATAAACCAAAGGAAACAGAGAGCTTCCCTGCTTATGTTTCGGATAACTTACAATCGTTTGATACCAATATCATCAAAAAACATTGGAAGGAAAAGCTTTCTAATGTGGAGCAACTTTCTACTAGCGGTATAGAACAGGAATCTGCAGTTGTAAGTCAAACCACTCGGATACCAGCTGAATTGTTTGTACAGATCAAGAGATATTGTGAACAGGAGAAGGTACGGCTATCCCATTTCTTATGGGGGGTATATGGTTTGTTGGTTAAAATTTATAGCAACCAGCAATCCGATTTTCTGATACGCAATGTTATTAATGGACGTTCGCGAGAGTACTCCCATACTGTCGGAAACTTTTATCAAGTGACACCCTTATTGTTTCCACGTCATATTTTCAAACCAGATATGGAAATGAAAGACTATTTCGCTCACTTGATGAAAATAAAATCGGAAGATCATGCCTATCGAGATATTTCCATGATGGAGCAAAAAAATATCATAGGGGAAGAAGAAGTATCTTTTTACTTCAATTATCTTAACTTTACGATGATTCCGGTTTGTCAAGAGATGACTTATATTCACTATTATCATCCTCGTTATTCTGAGCGACAGGTTAATATATGGGTCAAAGCGTTATCAGATACCGTTGAGCTTTCCGTTTACTATGATCAACAGCTATTTCCGGGTGAATCATTTTTAGATTGCTTCATTCATATAGCTAAGCAGATTACAGATGGAAAGAATACCTTGTCGGAATTAGACTATCTGGGAAATCAAGCGGAGATTATTGATCAATTTAACGCAACAGAGCAAGCTTTTGACACAGAACGTTCGATTTACCATTATGTAGAAGATTACGCGCTGAAACAGCCTAAGAAGGTAGCGTTGCATTACCAAGATTGTCAGATAACCTACCAAGAAGTAAATGAAGGGGCGAATCGACTGGGTCATCTCCTACGTAAAACAGGACTAACAACAGAAGGATTGGTCGGTATTTACATGGAGCGAGCTCCACGTATGGTAGAAAGCATCCTTGCTGTGTGGAAGGTAGGAGCTGCTTATACGCCAATTGATCCAGAATATCCGCTGGATCGTGTGCTTGGAATCCTACAGGAATCGCAAGCACAGGTACTACTAACTACAAGTGATTTGGTTAGCGACACAGTAAGAAATGGCTTTGCGGGAAGAATAATCTGTCTCGACCAAATTAGAGATGATCTTATGAAGGAAAGTGCAGATAACGTAAACATACCGCTTGATATGAATCAGTTGTCTTACGTTATTTACACGTCTGGCTCTACTGGAAAGCCAAAAGGTGCGATGGTGGAGCATATCGGGATGATGAACCATATTTTTGCGAAGGTTGATGGAGTAAAAATAACATCAGAAAGTATCGTTGCGCAAAATTCTTCCCATTGCTTTGATATTTCGGTATGGCAGTTTTTTGTTGCCCTTGTATGCGGCGGAACTACAGTGATCTATCCCAATGAGCTGATTCTCAATACAAAGCACTTTATCGATCAAGTAGGACAAGACAGTGTTACTGTACTAGAGGTGGTTCCTTCTTATTTGTCAGTCATGCTTGATTTGTTGGAAAAAGAATGTCAAACCTTCCAGTCACTTGAGTACCTGTTAGTCACAGGAGAGACTCTTAAACAAAACGTAGTAAAGAAATGGTTCAGCCTGTATCCTTCCATTCCAATAATCAATGCTTATGGTCCTACGGAGGCATCTGACGACATCACCCATTATTATATGGATACAGTACCAGATATGCCGACTATTCCAATTGGACAGCCATTGCAAAATTTTAATATTTACATTGTGAATGAAAACCTTCAGCAGTGCCCAATTGGTGTAAAAGGTGAAATTCTTGTCTCTGGGATTGGAGTAGGTCGTGGATACCTGTATGATACCAAGCGAACTCAAGCAGCATTTATGGATGATCCGTTTCCTGTAGAAAAAGGACGGCGTATGTATAAAACAGGGGATTTAGGAAGATGGCTCCCAGGCGGAATCATCGAATTCTATGGACGCAAGGATCATCAGGTAAAAATTCGTGGCTTCCGAATCGAATTAGGTGAGATTGAGAGCAAATTGGTTCAAATTCCGGCCATCAATGAAGCAATTGTCACTGATCTTGAAGATGAATTTGGCAATAAGTATCTTTGCGGATATATAGTCTGCAACAGCCAGATCGATAACGCAGAAGTGAAGGCAATCTTATCGAAGGTATTACCTGCATATATGATTCCTTCCTACCTGATCCAATTAGATAAGATGCCTGTGAATACAAATGGAAAGGTAGATCGTAAAGCGTTACCTGTACCTGTAAGCGATGAAACAAGAGAATCAGTGAAAGCAGCAAATATAACAGAAGAAAAATTGCTTCAAATATGGGAAAGCGTGCTTGGAATAAAGGGAATCAGCGTGACCGATCATTTCTTTGAAAACGGTGGGCATTCATTAAAGGCAATCATGCTGTTATCACGTATTCACAAGGTTTTTGATGTCGAGATGAGTCTACGGCAAATCTTTGAAATGCCGACGATCAAGGAGCAGGCTACGTATCTTCGTAATGCACAGAAAAGCATGCATGTTTCCATTCAGCCAGCTCCAAAAAAGGATTGTTATCCATTATCTGACGGACAGAAGAGTCTCTTCCTACAGCATCAATTAAATATGGAAAGCACCAGCTATAATATGCCGGGCATTCTGCTGTTGGAAGGTGAGCTGGATAAAGGACGCCTTGAAAAAGCATTGCAAGAAATCGTACATCGTCATGAGAGCCTACGCACCTCGTTTGACCTAGTAGATGGGGAGCCGATGCAAATTATTCAAGAAGAATCTCAGCTAACTCTCAATGACATAAATGTAGAGGAGCGCGAGATTGAGGAACAAATCAAACGGTTTGTCCAGCCGTTTGATTTGAGCAAGTCTCCATTACTTCGAGTTACAATCGCGGAGTTGTCGGCTACAAGACACTTGTTATTCGTTGATTTGCATCACATTATTTCTGATGGTGTGTCTCTGGGAGTATTTATTCGGGAAATAATGGATTTATATCAAGGTAAAGAGCTTGCTCCACTGTCTATTCAGTACAAGGATTTTACCAATTGGCAGGCGCAAGAGGGCAAAAAAATCATGGATACACAAGGGGAATACTGGAAAAACATGTTTGCTAATGAAGTTCCTGTTCTCTCGCTTCCAACGGATTGGGAGCGCCCAAAAATGAAGAGTTTTGAGGGTGAACGGATACGTTTCGTGCTTGATTCGGATATAAGTCAAGGAGTATATGAGGTAAGTAAAAAAAGCAATACAACCCTTTTCATGTTGTTAATGGCGGCTTATCAGATATTACTGGCCAAATATGCCAATCAAGAGGATATTATTACAGGTACTGCGGTTGCCGGGCGTTCGCATGCTGATCTTGAAAACGTAATGGGGATGTTCATTAATATCCTACCAATACGTACGCAGCCTCAAAGCGATAAAACATTCGTACAATATCTTGGCGAAGTGAAGCAACTTATCCTTCAGGCATTTGAGCACCAGCAGTATCCGATGGAGCAATTGCCTGAATCATTGAAGCTTTCACGTGATCTTAGCCGCAATCCACTATTCGATACGATGTTTACTATGCAAAACATGGAAATCCCAGAAATAGAACTGGAGGGCATGCGGGTTTCATCATATCCATATGCTACTAAAGTGGCAAAATTCGATCTTACGTTAGAAGCAAAAGAGCAAGATAATCGACTTCATTTCGAATTGGAATATGCGACAAGCCTATTTACACCAGAAACCGCGGAACGAATGACCAGAGATTATCAGCATATTCTGCGTACGATTGTGTTAGACGATCAAGTACGATTACGAGATATCTCCTTGGAAAAAACCTTTACTAAAGTTAAAAAAGCAATTCAAACAGAAATCGACTTTCATTTTTAATGGTGTATGAAAACACAAAGTCTGATCACCCTTGAGCGAAAATTTTGGTCCTGAGGGTGATCGGGACTTATATAGAAAACCTAGAGGAAATGCATAACCAGGGGCAATCATGCAAATGGAGAGGAGAAAAAAGTAGCGATGGATAACATTACACAGAATCTGCTTCTCTCAAGCGGTGAATTAGAAGAAGAACGACATTACTGGTTAAACAAACTAGCTGGAGCTGAACAGGTAACCATTTATCCACCTGATTTTTCAAGAGGTGAACAGAAAGAAGCCCACAAGACGAGTATACCTTTTACTTTTCCTGATGAAGTGAGTAAATGGATGGTACAACTTGTCAACGGGTCAGAGCATGGCATCTATATGGTTCTTTTGAGCGGGATCAACTGTCTACTCTATAGATATACTGGTTACGAGGATTTGATCCTTGGAATGCCTGTGTTCAAGAACGATGACGCCATAGACCTGAGTCAACGGTTAGCCATTCGAACGCAGATGACGCCAAATGATACCTTTCGCACCATCTTGCATCAAGTGAAGCAATCAGTCATGGAAGCAGATCAATATCAAAATATTCCTATCATGAAAATTTTTAATGAATTAGGGCTGGTACCAAAAGATCAGCGACTCCCCGCTTTTCCCGTGGTAGTAAGCCTTCGCAATATTCATAAGGATGTACATAATGAGTTAGACCTTCTTTTTCAGTTTCATTTTTCTGGAGAACAACTGACGGGGGAAATTATTTATTCGAATGACTTATTTTATAAAGAAACTGTGGACCAAATGTCCAAGCATCTCTTCCAGATATTTACGAATGTGATGGAAAACTCTTCCCAACCACTAACAGAGCTACAAGTAATGAGTGAAGAGGAGGCTAATCAGATTATCCATGGCTTTAATCAGACAGAGAGAGCCTTTGCACGAGACAAAACCATTACAGACTGGTGGGAAATACAAGTTACCAAGAAACCTGATCAAATTGCAGTCGTGTATAAAGATCAGGCACTTACCTACAAAGAGGTAGATGAGAGAGCAAACCAGATTGCTTGGCATTTACAGCGTCATTCCTTTATTCAGGCCAATGATTGTGTGGGAGTAATGGTTGAGCGGACAGAGGAAGTGGTGATTAGTTTACTGGCAGTGCTTAAATCGGGAGCAGCGTATGTACCGATTGATCCTACGTATCCAACCGAGCGGATCGCTTATATGATTCATGATAGCAAGATGAAGGCAGTCATTACTCAATCTGCTTTTTTGAATCACATTGAGCATAATGATTCTGCTGAATACAAACCTATTTCGCTTGTGGTTCTTGATCGGGATCAAGAATTGATAGATACGGAACCAACAGCTCGGCTAGACACGATCCGTAACGCTGACAATCTAGCTTATGTTATCTATACATCAGGCTCAACAGGCAATCCGAAAGGTGTTATGGTAACCCATAGAAATGTAGGGAATTTTTTTGTCGGGATGGATGAAAGCCTACAGCCTATAGAGAGTGATACGTTTCTATCGGTGACAACCATCTCATTTGATATTTCTGTTTTGGAGCTATTATGGACAATGACTAGAGGAATTCGTCTTGTCTTGGTAGACACGCAGGAGGATACGTTAGGTAGCTATGACCATTATCTTGACCAACCGCATGTTGAGATGATCACGATGATGCAATGCACACCGTCCCGACTTAAACTACTAATGGATGCGCATGACTCACAGCGTTTGTTACAGTCTCTTCGGATTTTGTTAGTAGGAGGAGAAGCATTTCCTGCCCAATATATAGACGATCTCCATAAGAAAACCAATGCAAGAATATTCAACATGTATGGTCCTACGGAGACAACAATCTGGTCTGCGGTTCAAGAAATACCTAGACTAGCTACAAAGCACAACGAAAATATAACAATAGGAAAGCCAATCGCAAATACGCAAATCTATATTCTTGATCAGCATCAAAAGCTGGCTCCCATCGGAGTGCAAGGAGAGATTTGTATAGCTGGTGAGGGAGTAGCGAAAGGGTATTTGAATCGCATTGAATTGACTGAGGAAAAGTTTGTAACGAATCCCTTTGGTAAAACGAAGGATGAAAAAATGTTTAAAACGGGGGATATTGGTAAATGGCTCCCGGATGGAACGCTACAATGTCTCGGGCGTGCCGATCATTTAGTAAAAATACGTGGGTACCGAATCGAATTAGGCGAGATTGAGCATACATTAAACCAGCATCCGGGAATTTCTAATTCGATCGTGCTTGCCGAACCAGACCATCAGGGAGATATGCAACTCTTAGCCTTTCTAGTCATGAATTCAGAAGGAGAGAGGGGAACATCGACACAAGAAATACGTGAATATCTAATGCAGCATTTACCTGCGTATATGTTGCCACATTTTTTCAGCAAGATATCTAGCTTTCCGCTTAAACCAAACGGAAAAATTGACCGTCAAGCGCTTTCGCTACTGACTAGAAGTGATGTAGGCTCCACTGTGTTTGAAGCGGCCAGAGATGATGAGGAAGCGGTACTTATCAGTGTTTGGAGCCAGGTACTTGGCGAGGATAAGATTAGTATTCATGATCGCTTCATCGATTTAGGCGGAGATTCAATAAAAGCCATGAGGGTCGTTTCTGAGCTTTATAAGCGTGGATACAAGCTTCAAGTGAAAAGCCTGTTTGAATATCCAACGATTATAGAATTGCGACCACATCTACAGCCAATTAATCACCGGGCTAATCAGGAAGTTGTACAAGGAATCGTTCCTCTGACTCCTATTCAACACTGGTTTTTTGCCCAGCCGATGGAAGAAAAACATCATTATAATCAATCAGTGATGTTAGATAGCAAGTCTCCAATTGACTATGAAAGCTTGATGAAGGTTCTGGACAAGCTCTCTGCTCATCATGATGCTCTACGGATGGCCTTTCGACAGGAAGGAAATTCCATTGTACAGACGATTCGGGATATAGCTCAACCGGTCTATGAATGTCAGGTTTTTGATTTGACAGGTAAATCAAAAACAGATAAAGAGGTGAAAAGTGACATTCAAAGCATATGTCGAGAGCTGCAATCAAGCCTTGATTTGTGGGGTGGTAAGCTAATTAACGTTGGTTTATTCCACACGGATTATGGAGATCATTTATTTCTTACCTTCCATCATTTGATTGTCGATACCCTTTCTTTACGAATTTTATTAGAGGATCTAGAGCAAGGATATCAGCTTGCTGTGAATAATCAAGCTGTTTCGCTTCCTGATAAAACAGATTCTTATCTTGTCTGGTCACAGCAACTATACGAATATGCAACCTCATCTGAGCTGCAAAAAGAGCTTTCTTACTGGGGAAAAATAAAAGAGAACTCTGTAGAAGAAGACCGTGCCTTGGGGAGCATAGGCGAGAACGAGCGGCTGGTTGGCAGACTTTCTGCATCAGATACTCAGCTATTGCTAAAAGAGGTTCACCGTGCCTACAATACTCAAATTTATGACATTCTCTTAACGGGGCTCGGCATGTCTCTTCGCTCATGGAAGAACTCTGACATGATACTCATTGATGTCGAGGGGCACGGACGCCACGAGCTGAGTGACCAACTGGACATAACTCGGACTGTGGGATGGTTTACCACACTGTATCCAATACTTTTGGATATGAGACATCATGCTGATCTCTCCATGCAAATAAAGGAAATGAAAGAACTGTTAAAGAAAGTCCCCAATCAAGGAATCGGATATGGGCTACTCAGATACCTTGGAACGGACATGAATAAACAAGCATTGTCAGGTGGATCGCAAGCGACTTACTTATTTAACTATCTTGGAGAAATAGATGAGGAAAAGGAAGATGCTATTTTTCAGCTTTCCTCCATCCAACCAGACCATCCAATCAGCAATGCCAACAGTCGCACCCATAAGCTAATCTTTACAGGAATGATCCAAAATGGAGAGCTGACATTTTGGATGGACTACGACAGAAATCAATTTTCGCGAGAGACGATGCAAAAGGTATTGGATGGTTTTTTCAGACATCTACAAGAAATTATTCGTCACTGTACGAGTAAAAAGACCCAAGAGTTTACACCAAGCGATTTTGGGGACAACAATTTATCTATGTCAGATTTGGATGACATTTTAAGTCTATTAGAAGAATGATCTCTTATACATGAGCAGAGGTGAAATATGGAGACTAACAACGCACAAATTCAGAAAATATATTCACTCACTTCGACCCAAGAAGGAATGCTGTTTCATTCCATGCTTGATCGTACATCGGGAACATACTATCAGCAAGCCGTCTTTACAGTAGATGGCTTGCTTCAGCCAGAGCTTTTAGAGCAAAGCTTTAATATCCTGATTGAACGGTACGAGATTTTTCGGACAATGTTTGTATATGAGAAGATTCAAACGCCAAAACAGATTGTATTAAAGGAACGACCACTACAAATCCAGGTTGTCGATATATCACATCTTGATGAGGAAGAGAAAGAGTCCTATATCGAAGAATTTGTTAGGTCAGATCGTTCAAAAGGGTTTGATCTTACTCATGATACTTTATTTAGAGTTACAGTCATTCAAGCGGCAATTGATAGCTTTTACATTGTTTGGGGATTTCATCATATCCTTATGGATGGTTGGTCATCAAGTATTGTCCTAGATGAGCTTTTCCATATTTACGATTGTCTTCGAAATGAAAAAAAATGTGAGCTTAAAACGGTACAGCCCTTTAGCCAGTTCGTCAAATGGCTAGAGCAACAAAACCATGAGGAAGCGGGCGCATATTGGAAACAATATTTGGAGCAATATGAGCAGCCAAGAAGTCTTCCAGCTTTTGGTGAAGGGAGCGCATCTGGAAAATTTAAACATGGCGAAGTTATCTTCGAATTAGACGAGAAGATTACCGGAAAGCTAATGCAAATTTCTAAGCAACGCCAAGTTACGATCAATACAATATTTGAGGCATGCTTCGGTATCTTTTTGCAGAAGTATAGCAATCATACAGATGTTGTGTTCGGTTCGGTTGTTTCGGGTCGCCCTCCTACGCTACTCGGTAGTGATGAAATGGTTGGTTTGTTTATCAATACTGTTCCAAAACGAGTGAAATGCGAAGAAAATCAGGTTTTCTCATCCTTATTACAAAAAATACAGCAAGCTTCCCTTGAGTCTAAAGATTATGAGTACTATCCTCTTTATGAAATTCAGTCACAATCTCAGTTGAAGCAAGAACTTATTTCACACCTTTTGATTTTTGATAATTATCCACTCTCAAAAGGATTAGAACGTTTGCAAGATAAACAAAACATGGGCTTTTCTGTAACAGACATTCAATTTACTGAACATCCAAATTATGATTTAACTTTGCATATTCAATTTGATCAAGTAGTCAAGATAAAAATTATTTTTAATGAACTGGTTTACATAAAAGAACAAGCGGAACAATTCAAGAAGCATTTTATGCATATCCTTCATACGGTGACGTCTGAACCAGATCATTTGATCGCTCATATAGAATTATTGGATCAAGTAGAAAAAAATCATATCATTCAAACATTCACGAACGAGGAACTAGTCTTATGTGATGAAAAAACAATTCAAGAATGGTTCCAGATGCAAGTCACGGAAATTCCAGATGAGATCGCAATCGTTTATAGCGATAAAACATTGACGTATCGTCAACTAGAAGAGCTTTCTAACCAACTTGCCCATTATTTGCGGGGACAGTATCAAATTAAGCCAAATGATTTGGTCGGAATCATGCTAGATCGTAGTGAGCAGATGATCGTATCTTTGCTGGCAATTTTAAAATCCGGGGCAGCGTATGTACCGATTGATCCAACGTATCCAGTTGAGCGCATTCGTTATATTATCAACGATAGTCAAATGAAAGTGCTTGTAACAAAATCACGTTTTCAAAATCGAATTGGTGATAGATCTGAAACGGCTATCCTACTCCTTGATGAAGTAGATGCAAAGCTGGTAGCTCAATCCATTACTGTTCCCCATGGAATAAACAAAGGATCAGATTTGGCCTATGTGATCTATACATCTGGTTCAACCGGTAATCCAAAAGGGGTAATGGTTACACATGCAAATGTAAGCAACTTTTTTACAGCAATGGATCAAAAGCTACAGCCAACTACAACGGATGCTTTTTTATCAGTAACAACGATTTCCTTTGATATTTCTGTTCTAGAACTATTCTGGACACTAACACGCGGAATCCAAGTTGTCATAAGCCCTGATGATACGTACGAAAACTACGACAGTTTTTTAACGAATACGGAACAGCCACAGATGGATTTTAGCGTATTCTTTTTCTCAAGCTACGATCATCAACAGGTAGATGATAAATATTCATTGCTTTTGGAAACAACCAAGTTCGCAGACAAGCATGGCTTTAATGCTGTTTGGACTCCAGAACGCCATTTTCACGAGTTCGGTGGACTATATCCTAATCCGTCCGTAATCAGTTCGGCGCTTGCTATGATTACCCAAAACCTGCAGATCCGTTCTGGTAGCATCGTATCTCCCTTGCATGATTCTCTACGCATTGCTGAGGAATGGTCAGTCGTAGATAATCTTTCTAAGGGACGTGTTGGCCTATCGTTTGCACCGGGCTGGCATGTAGACGACTTCGTTTTACGTCCGGAAAACTACGAAGAGCGTTATGATCTTATGTTTAGACAAATAAAAGAAGTCCGCCAATTATGGCGCGGTGAAAAAGTAACACGTATAAATGGGAAGGGATACCCTGTAGAAGTCCAAGCATTTCCAAAACCAATTCAATCGGAGGTTTCAGTTTGGGTAACAACAACAGGGACAGCCGAATCCTTTATTGAAGCTGGAAAAATGGGAGCCAACATTTTAACGCATTTTCTTGGACAGGATATTTATCAATTAGAAAAAAATATTCGTCTGTATCATGAGACCCTCCGCGAGAATGGGTATGATCCAAAGCTGTTCAAGGTGTCACTCATGCTTCATACCTTTATTGATGATGATATTGATTATGTACATGACAAAGTAAAAAAACCATTTTGTGACTATCTAAGATCTAGTGTGAGCTTGATACGTAATCTGGCTAAAAATCTTACTATCGGCACAGATATGCTGGATATGAACAACGTATCAGAGGAGGATATTGAACAAATTCTGGAAGTCGCTTTTCAACGCTATTGGAATACGGCGACTTTACTTGGGACACCAAAGACTTGTCATAAATTAGTTGAGCAGCTCTATCATATCGGTGTGAATGAAATCGCTTGTTTACTCGATTTTGGTATTGATCATGCTTCTGTAATTCAAAGCTTGCATCACTTAGCTGCTTTCAAGGATAAGTACGCTAGAAAAAGCGAGGTCAAAGCTTTAGCTAGCGATACAACTCCGAGTATCCGTCCGATCACCATGATGCAAACGACGCCGTCACGGCTCAAGATGATTGCCGCTGATCCTAGCTCTCAGAAGTTTTTACAATCTCTTGAGGCCTTGCTAGTGGGCGGTGAAGCTTTCCCAGCTTCTCTGATGCATCAGATACAAAGGCAAACAAAGGCAAGCATATACAACATGTATGGTCCGACCGAAACAACAATTTGGTCGGCGATTCATCAGATAGCTGAGACAGATCAAATTGCCTACATTGGGAACCCGATTGCTAATACCCAAATTTTCATTCTTGATGAGCACCATCATATTCTACCGATTGGGGTGATCGGTGAGATTTATATCGGTGGAAAAGGAGTAGTGAAAGGTTACTGGAATAAAGAAGATTTGACTAGTGAGAAATTTATTCCGAATCCATTCTCTTCCGATCCACAGTCTCGATTGTACCAAACAGGTGATTTGGGGCGATATCGAGCAGATGGAACACTTGAATTTATAGATCGAAAAGATTATCAGGTCAAAATACGTGGCTATCGCATGGAGTTAGGCGAGATTGAAACAGCGATTCTTAAACATCCAGATATTGCAGAAGCAGCGGTTACTACTCAAACGGATGAAAATGATGATAAACAACTCGTTGCCTACATTGTCTGGAAAGCAGGAACAAATAAAATAAACAAAAATGTAACTCAACTGCGCAGTTTCCTTGCGGAGAGGTTACCGGGCTATATGATCCCTGCATATTTTGCTCCCCTGGAACAATTACCTTTAACTCCAAACGGCAAAATAGATCGGAGTGCTTTACCAGTAGACTGGACCATGATAGACACGGGCGTTGAATATGTGGAGGCTTCCAATGATAAAGAGGATGCATTAGTTGCTGTTTGGCAAAAAGTCCTAGGTGTCACTAATGTAAGCGTTCATGACAATTTTTTCTCACTGGGTGGAGATTCGATACGTGCGATACAAGTGTCTTCCTTAATTCAGAAATATCAATACAAAATTCAAATCAATGATTTATTCAAATACCCAACCATTAGAGAGCTTTCTATGCATGTAAAACAAATGAAAACAAAACGGACAACAAACCAGCTAGTTGAGGGGAATGTACGTCTAACACCTATTCAGCATTGGTTCTTTCAGCAAAATGTAACAGATGCCCATCACTACAATCACGCAGTAATGCTTCATCATGAACAAGGCTGGGACGAGCTATTGCTCCAAAAGGTATTTACACGACTTGTTGAACACCATGATGCTCTGCGTATGACGTTTCATGTAGAAGGGGAGCACGTTATACAAAATATCCGTGGACTTTCAGATCGTTTGTTTGATTATACATGCTTAGATTTCAGAGGTAAGCATGTGACGCCAGCTATGATCGAGGCTGAAGCATCTAATATTCAGGCTGGATTTACACTTAGCACAGGTCCGTTGATCGCGATTGGACACTTTAAAACGGATCAGGGTGATCATTTATTGATCGCGATTCATCATTTAGTAGTTGATGGAATCTCTTGGAGAATTCTGCTTGAAGATCTTGCCAGTGGTTATATGCAGGTACAAAACGGAGAAGCCATTTCTCTTCAGGATAAAACGGATTCGTTTAAAGAATGGTCAACAGAGCTTCATGTTTATGCCAATAGTCAAACCATTCTAAAGGAATCTACTTATTGGGAGCAACTGGCTAATGTACCGATAGCGTCCTTGCCTCAGGATCATATTGTCATTGATGATCGGATGCAGGATAGCAAGACATTAACCATGGAACTTAATCAGGAAGAGACTAACCATTTATTAAAAGAAGTTCACCATGCCTACAACACAGAAATAAATGACGTATTGTTAACGGCACTTGCTCTTACAATGAGAGAGTGGACTGGTGAAAATCGCACTCTCATACATGTAGAGGGTCATGGTAGAGAACCCATCAGTGAGAATATAGACATTTCGCGGACGGTTGGCTGGTTTACCTCTCTTTATCCAGTGTTGCTTGAAACAAAAGACACAGATATCGCCTATCATATTAAATATACCAAAGAGTATCTGCGGAAGGTTCCGAATAAGGGAATTGGCTATGGCATCTTACGCTACGTAACATCTGCTGACATAGAGACCGTCAGTCATCTAAATGTAAAGCCGCAAATTATGTTCAATTACCTGGGACAATTTGATCAGGATATCTCAACAGATGCCTTTTCAATTTCACCTTTTCGTACAGGTCCAACTCTGAGTCGCAGGGTACAGAGACAGTACAATTTTGAAATTGTTGGCATCATTCAGAATGGTGCATTACGACTTCACTTTGAATATAACCAAAACATGTACGATTTTAGTACAGTACAAAATATGATTGATCTATATAAAAAACATTTGCTTGACATTATCAATCATTGTCTCAATAAGAAAGAAAAAGAGATCACTCCAAGTGATGTAGGGAATCATACGCTCTCGATTGAAGAATTAGCTGATTATCTAGAGAATTTATAGAAGAAGAGGAGAGATTTGCATGCTACGTATAAAAGAGCTTGAGCATCAAATCACGATGGAAATGGAGCAGGCCCGTGTACCGGGTCTGGCCATCGCTATTATCCATAATAAGGAATTAGTCTATACAAAGGGATTTGGTGTGACTAGTGTGCAAGATTCAGGAGTAGCGGTAAGTCCACAGACATTATTTCGTATAGGCTCGATTTCGAAGCTGTTTACCGCCACGTTGATCATGAAATTAGTAGAGGATGGACTTCTTGAATTAGATACTCCCATCATCAATTACATTCCTTGGTTTTCACTCCAAAATCCCACGTACAATAATCTGTTAACTCTTCGGACTTTATTGAGCCATTCGGCAGGATTTAATAACGGTGGAGATTATCTTGGAAGTCGCGAATCAGATGGCTTACGGCGACATGTTTCTGAGGAGCTTTCTAAAATGAAATTGATGGCTCCACCAGGAAAGCTTCATACATATAGTAATTTTCATTACAATTTAGTAGGCTGTGTAGCAGAAGAGGTTACAGGAAAAGCTTTTGCAGCCTTAATTCAAGAAGTAGTCTTTGCTCCTCTAGAAATGAATAGCAGCACATATGATCCATTGTTTGCCATGACCCATTCTCTGGCATTGCCGCATTATATACATGATGATCAGATTTGTGTCCTGCATCGCTTTGTAGAAAATACAGCGTATTATCCATCCTTTTTTGCGATGTCAACAGTGACAGATTTAGCTAAGTTTGCCCTTTTACATATGAATAAGGAATGTGATATGGATAAGCAATTCCTTCAGGCCCAATCCATTCAGCAAATGCATGAATATAACACGCCATTATTTAACACGTATCAAAGTGGATTTGGATTGGGATTTTTCTTGCAAGAAACAGAGGCAGGTCATCGTATCTCTCGACATTTTGGCGATATTAGTAGCTATAGTGGTGATTTTGTTATGCATAAGGAGGCGGGGAGTGCTGTCATTATCCTTAATAATCGCCCCTTTCCGCATGAAAAAATTATCCGTCTCGTGTTCGAGCAATTGCAATTACCGCTTGTCCAAGCAAAAACCTCCGCAGAGCTTCTCCAAGATCAAAATAACGCCGGGGAATGCTCAGGCATTGCGGGAACCTTCTTTGGAGCTAACGTAGGATTTATAGAAATTACGAAGGAAGATCAGTCGCTATTAACCTTAAATAACCAACCAATTAGGCTACAGCTAAGGACAGGCGATTTCTTGCAGGGATATGACGAAGAGGGAAATCATGTGTTGAATCTGAAAGTGATAAGGGAAAGTGACGGTTGTGTGCAGTATCTTATGATCAATAACAATCGCTGTCACCGTTACTTATTGCCAGATGATCGGACGTCTCTAACAGCAGAGGAACTAGAAGCTTGCTGTGGGACTTATTCACACCATGGATTTCCAGACTGGGTTTATCATGTAACGTGTCAGGATCATAAACTTATCATGGAAGAGGATGGGGTTACAGAAGTTCTGATCCCAATGGAACACGGTTTATTTGTCAGTGATACGTTTAAATCGGTGCAATTTCACATTGATGAGCAAGGGCAGGTTCCCTATTTTCATCTCCATGGCACTTGGAAAATGCAGCGATTATAACGTCTAGAGGAATCATCTATCTTCTACATCTAGGAGGCTTGCATTCATGACGACTAGCAAAATCACAGAAAATCTCATACTCTCTCATGAAAAATTAGAAAAAGAAGAAGCATACTGGCTAGATCAAATGAACGGGATTAGTGCTCTTTCTACGTTCCCTATTGAATTTTTACGTACATCGCTGGAGGAATTCCAAAAGGGAGTCATCACTCATTCGTTTTCAGCAGAGGTAACAGAAAAAATTCGGATGATTGCAAATCAATCTCCATATGCAATATTGACGATTCTTGCTACTGCTCTTGCAGATCTTCTTTCACGCTACACCGAAGCAGATGATATTGTGTTTAGTACACCTGTCTTTAAACAAAAGCAAGAATTGAAAATCGTAAATAAATTACTACCGTTACGTATTCAGATACAACGAAATAAGATGACGTTTAAGCAGTTACTTATGCAAATGAGTAAAAACATCAAGGAAGCTAGCCAAAATTCCAACTATCCATTTTACCAGGTGATGACAAAAGCTGGATTGCAGGTTGAAGATGGGATATTCCCATTATGTAATACAAGCATTATGCTAGACGACATCCACGAGAAAAGCAGCGTAAGCCAATTAAAAGCTGACTCGCTCTTTAGCTTTTCTCAGAAAGCGGATCATTTACAACTCGCTCTTGAATATAATGCTAGTCTGTATAGTCATGATCGGATGCAAATGATCGTTCATCATCTAGACAATTATCTCTCTGAAGTGATGAGAGAACCGGATAAAAGCTTAATGGAAATCTCATTCCTAGATGAAGCTGAGCGTTGTCGGTTACTTTATGATTTTAACGTGAGTAGCTTTGACTATCCACGCGATAAATCGGTATCCCAGCTTTTCGAAGAGCAGGTAGAACGGACGCCTGATCGGATTGCTGTTGTATTCGAAGGGAAATCATTAACCTATCGTGAATTAAATGATCGTGCGAATCAAGTTGCCTGGTTCTTACATGAACAAGAGGTGAGTGCGGGGACAATTGTTGGTTTTATGGTGGAACGTTCTCTTGAATTATTAATTGGTATCCTCGGTATTGTTAAATCAGGTGCGACATATCTACAAGTCGATCCTGATTATCCAGAGGAGCGAATCAACTATTTACTAACACATTCTCAAGCCTCTGTGATACTAACCCAACAAAAACATAAAATGAACGGCACACAAGAACAAGCTCGTACTTTCATCATCGAAGAAATTTTGACGCAAGCAACTGCTCCTACGGAAAACCTAAACTTACCTTATCAACCTGAAGGAATTCTGTATGTTCTCTATACATCAGGTTCTACAGGAAATCCAAAAGGAGCTATGATTAGACATCATTCGTTTGTTAATCTTTTATACTGGTATATCAAGAAGCTGTCTTTTTCAGAGAATGAACGGGCTTTGCTGATTGCTCCCAATAGTTTTGATTTGGCACAGAAAAATTTGTTTAGCGTGTTACTTGTTGGAGGAAGATTAATCATCTATTCCCCGGGTCCTTTCGATTATCGTCAGATGTCGACTGTGATCGATAGAGAGCAGATAACTACGATTAACTGCGCTCCTAGTGCATTTTATCCCTTACTTTATGAAAATGTCGCCGATGATTATGCTAAGCTGAAAAGCATTCGCCACATCAGTCTTGGTGGTGAACCGATCAACATGGTTCAACTACAGCCTTGGATCAAATCGCCCCATTTTAGAGCGGAGTTATCCAACACATATGGTCCAACAGAGTGTACAGATATTTCTGGGTACCATATCTTGAACAAGGAGGAATTACAGCAACTTACTACGGTTCCTATTGGAAAACCAATACATAACGCCAAGCTTTATATCTTAGATAAACATTTGCAACTGCTTCCTCCGGGAATTCCAGGTGAATTATGTATTGGTGGGGAAGGCGTGGGGAATGGATACTTTAACGCTCCAGAGCTGACCAAAGAGCGTTTTATTGATACACCGCATCTATGCGTGCCACGCGTCTATAGAACTGGTGATTTAATGCGTTGGCTTAAAAGTGGTGATCTGGAATTTATAGGTAGAATGGATCATCAAGTAAAAATTCGAGGTTTTCGTATCGAGCTGGAGGAAATAGAAGCAAGGCTATTACAATTCCCTAGCATGAGAGAAGTGATTGTTCTTGATAAAACAGACGAGGATGGGATCAAATACTTAATTGCTTATTTCGTTTCGGAAAATGAAGTAACCCTTGATGAAATTTCCGAGTTTGCTCAAAGCCATTTACCAGATTATATGCTTCCATCTCAATTTATGCAGTTGCCTGAATTTCCGCTTACTCCAAATGGGAAAATCAATAGATTAGCACTAGCTCAATTGAAAGATTACCTTACTTCAGCTACTTCATATGAGGCGGCTAAAACTCCGCTGCAAGAGGAATTGGTACGGATTTGGAAAGATATTTTGAAGCTAGACAAAATCGGAATACAGGATCATTTTTTTCGGATAGGAGGTCACTCTCTAAAGGCA
Source organism: Brevibacillus laterosporus LMG 15441 (assembly GCF_000219535.2). Classification (NCBI taxonomy): domain Bacteria; kingdom Bacillati; phylum Bacillota; class Bacilli; order Caryophanales; family Paenibacillaceae; genus Brevibacillus; species Brevibacillus laterosporus. Next base: position 2,967,811 of record NZ_CP007806.1, on the reverse strand, counting down.
ATGACGCTGGTTACTATCCTGTACAAAGAACTTAATGTGAGTCTTTCGGTCAAACAAATTTTTGATCATCCTACCATTGAGTCGCTGGAGCAGTTGATTCAGGTGTCTGGAGATTCTGCCTTTATTCAAACCCCATTGGAACCCGTGGAAGAGCGTTCGTATTACCCGATTTCTGCTTCCCAAAGGAGAATGCTGATTGTCGACGAACTGAATCAAGGGGATACAAGCTATAACATTCCTACTTGCGTAATCATTGAAGGTCCAGTCAATCCGGAACGTTTTGAAACAGCTCTTACTCAACTAATTGAACGTCATGAAGCACTCCGTACCTCGTTTGAGTGGCAAGGAGAAGAGCAGGTTCAGCGAATCCATAAACAGGTAACCTTTCATCTGAGTCAACGTAAGATACAAGAGGATGAGCTTCGTGATGCAATTCAAGAATTCATAAAACCCTTCCATTTATCACAGGCACCTCTGTTTCGCGTCGGCTTGTATGAGTTAGGACCAGAGCGTCATTTCATGATCATGGACATGCACCATATCATTTCTGATGGTATATCTATGGCAATCCTGATTGAGGATTTGATTGATTTCTATAAAGGAAAGGAACTTTTGCCATTACCTATACAATACAAGGATTTCACACATTGGCAGAATCAATGGTTTGCTTCTGAGCAGGTAAAGATACAAGAACAATATTGGAAGGATACGTTCGCTGTTCAGCCACCAGTTCTACGTTTGCTGACCGATTATCCACGCCCTTCCATACGTACAAATGCAGGGGGACGAATTTCCTTTACCCTTCCTAAGACTGAAAGTGAAGAACTTTATCAAATCGCTCAAGATACTGAATCTACCTTATATATGCTTCTGTTAGCAGCCTATAATATTTTGCTGTTTACATGTACAGGACAGGAGGATATTGTAGTTGGCACCCCAGTAGCGGGAAGGCAGCATGCTGATCTGGAAAGAGTGGTAGGGATGTTTATTAACACCCTACCAATGCGTAATTATCCTCAAGCTGCGAAAACATTTGAAGAATTCTTTACAGAAATAAAGGTACGAACACTTAAAGCGTTCGACCATCAAGATTATCCCTTTGATGCTCTAGTAGAAAAGCTTAAAATCCCAAGGGATACGAGTCGAACACCACTATTTCAAACGATGCTTACCCTTCAAAATATGAACCAAGCAAGGATAGAATCAGAAGAATTAACTTATATAGCCTATGACTTTGCGGATACTACCTCCAAAATGGATTTATCCATCATCGCTGTTGAGACGCCTGATGAGGGTCTATTATTTGATCTGTACTATTCAAGTAACTTATTCAAAAGAGAAACGGCGGAGGACTTGGGGCAAGCTTATTTACAAATTTTAAAGCAAATCCCATCTCGGTTCGACAAGACAATCGCTAGTTTTGAGCTTAGTAGGAACTCAGATTCGTCAGCGCTACCAGATGCCTTTGAGGATGAAGAATTCGATTTTTAATGTAACGTGTAAAAATAGTGTAGTAGCAAGGGAATCTTTTCCTGCTTCTACACTGTTTTTTTATCATTTTCGAAGTGGATCGATTTAAAAGAAATGGGGTCTTTGCAAGTTTGTATTAGGAATATCCAAGGTTTTCTATTATGTGCATAATCCTCCATTAACAGTACATACTTAACATACAGTCTAAGGACATGTAGAGGTGATTGCATGCCCAAACATCCATTTTTTAAACGAAGCATGGGAAAAGGACACGCGCAAGCTGATTCTATTATTACTACATCACTGAAGGACAATATAAATCAAATTCTGTCCAAGCTTGATCAGATGCCAGATCTTACCGTACAACGCTTTTCGTGGAATCAAGGTGAAGAGGCTGCCATCTTATATATGGAGGAGCTTTCTGATAAAAAATTAATCTATGAAGATGTACTTTCTCCTATGTTAAAAAACATGACGTCACTTACACAGATTGAGGATTCTTCCTTAATAAGCTGTGAGATGAAGCCAACACACTCGCTAGAGGAGATTGTACAAAGCTTATTAATTGGTAAAAGCATCTTACTGTTTCATCACCATGCTATAGCTTATCAGGTCAATACCATTTCATATCCTGATCGTTCGATTGAAGAGCCGTATCTTGAGCCAACAATCAAGGGTGCGCATGATGGTTTTGTAGAGAATGCTTCAAAAAACCTTGGTTTACTACGTAGATACATACCTAGCCCAGAATTAAAGCTTCGGCAGCTAAAAATTGGAGAACGGGGAAAAGTTACTATTACCCTGGCCTATTTGGAGGATGTAGCTAACCCAAAGGTCATAGAGGAATTGGAGCGGCGCATTCAAGCGCTGAGTCTGGATGTCATTATAAATATCGGTGAATTACAGCAATTAATCTCGAAGAATACATTCACAGTATTTCCGCAGTTTTTGGTGACAGAACGTCCTGATACGACAGCAATGCAAATTTTAAAAGGGCGTGTCGCTATTATCATGGATCGTTCCCCAGGAGTACTCATTGCACCAATGGATCTAGTTGGTTTTTTGCAAACGAAGGATGATTATAATGTCAATTGGCTATTAGCTTCGTTTGTTCGGCTGCTGCGCTATATTGCTTTTATGATTTCTCTTGTGCTTCCGGCTTTTTATGTGGCGACAATTTCGTTTCATTTCGAAGTGATCCCGTTAAAGCTGTTATTATCCATTGGAGAGTCAAGGGAAAAAGTACCTTTTCCGCCCGTATTAGAGGCTTTAGTAATGGAATTATCATTGGAAATGCTCCGGGAAGCGGGATTGCGTCTGCCGGGGCCAATCGGTCAAACGGTTAGTATTGTAGGTGGTATTGTAATTGGTCAGGCTGCAGTTCAGGCTGGTATTGTAAGCAACATTATGGTGATCGTGGTATCCATTACAGCAATTGCTTCCTTTATCATTCCTTACTACGATATGTCGTCAACCATTCGTTTACTTCGCTTTCCCATGATGATGCTTGCTTATTTCTTTGGCTATGTAGGAATTATCATGGGGTTAATGATCATGTTTATCCACCTTATTACGCTAACCTCTATTGGAACGCCGTATGGTTCGCCGCTTGCTCCGGTTCGAATGAAAGAATGGAAAGATGCCGTCGTACTTACTGCACCAAAATATTTGACTATCAGACCTCATAGTGCAAGTCCATTACAGGAAAAGAAGAAAAAGGCTACTGATCCAACAGATAGGTGATGGTAGATGGGTTATGTGAAGCATAATCAAATAACGCTGTATCAATATATTTTTTTAATTGCGGGGAATCAGGTAGGTTTGGGGATTTTATATATTCCGCGAGACTTAGCACGTGAAGTAGGAATAGATGGCTGGATATCTATTGTGCTGAGCTGGATCATCGTTTGTATCGCTAGCATCATTATCACAAAAATGATGGCCCGAAATCCCGAACTTACGCTATTCCAGTCTTTACGTATCTATTGTGGTCCAATTGTTGGTTGGTTCATGTATTTTTTGATAGCGCTCCATCTCATCTTGTTTACCTATGCGATAGTAGCAGGGTCCATTTTTTTAATCCAGGTATGGGTTCTCCAGAGAATTTCGAGCTTTTGGCTAATGAGCTTATTTGTTATCCCGATTTATATGCTGTGTTCTCATGGGTTTAAAAACATTACTCGCTATGCTCAATTTGCTATTTTGATAAGTGTGTGGATGCCTTTGCTGTTGATTTTTCCCTTACAATATGCTAATCCATTCTATCTGCTTCCGATTATGCGGGAAGGACTAGAACCTGTGATAAAAGGTATCATGCCTGCCATTACCTTCTTTTGGGGCTTTGAGATGATCATGTTTTTCTATCCTTTCTTAAAGGATAAATCAAAAGCAACAGCGGGTGCTCTCATCGCCAATACTATTTCGATGCTGGTTTTGCTGTTTGTCACCATCATCTGTTTTCTCTTTTTTTCACAGGAACAAGTGGCTAACTATATGTGGCCCACGCTTACCTTATTAAAAGTAGTGGAGTTTCCGTTTTTAGAGCGTTTTGAAGTCATTTTTCTGTCGTTTTATTTGTTTGTTCTTTCGATATCATGGATTACCCTCAGCTATTTTTCTGTCTATACCGTAGAGAATCTATTCCATGCTGAGATGAGGAAGAAACACTTTCTGATTTTTTTAGGATGTTTGATCGTCATTTCGCTTTTATATTCGCCTAGTTTTTCGGACATCCGTCATTTTTTAGAGATAGCACAGCCACTCAGCTATTTCGTGAGCTATTTGTTCCCTCTCATCTTCTTCCTGTATCTTGTCCTATTTCAAAAGGTCATACAGAGGAGGCGAGAGAGATGATTAACAAGTATTATGTTCACATGTTTCTGTGGATCGTTCTGCTCTCTTTATTGCTGAGTGGATGCTCGCAACGGATCAATATTGAGAATGCAACGTTTAATTTAACACTTGGTTTGGATAAAAAAGGGAAAAATCTGTATTACTATTCAGTAAGTCCTATTTTTAATGAAGATGCACCTAAAAAAGTAGAAACACATGAAGTTAAAGCAGATAGTATTCGTAACGCACGTAATTTTTTTGATGCTAGCTCTATCGGACTTTTAACTACTGCCAAACTCCAGCAGGTATTGATTGGACGGGAATTATTGGAGTCACATGATGTGTTTCCCTTATTAGATGTTTTGTATCGGGATGTGACTAGTGCTAGTAATGCGAATGTTTTAATGGTGGATGGGCCGGTGAAGGATGTGATTATGTTCGAAGCGAAAAACAGGCCCCGCCTGCCCATATATCTTGGTCAGTTAATTGATTCGACAGCAGTGCGGAACCTGATTTCGCGTTCTACGTTACTCGATTTTCAATGGACGGTAATGGAGAAGACGATTACACCTTATATTGGAGTTGTCAAGAAAGAAAAAAATCAATTGGAGATAAAAGGAACCGCTTTATTAAATGGGCAGGGAAAGGCTGTAACGACGCTTTCTCTTCAGGAGACTACGATTATGCATATGCTTCAACGCTTTCATAAAGGCTTGTTCTCCCTGTCGTTACCTCTGAAGGAAACAAAAAATAAAGTTGACAGCAAAATCATAAGCGCTACCTTTGAACGTGTGACTCGTAAGGTGAAGCTAGTAAAAAAGGATGATCAATTCTACTATAACATCAAGCTAAAAATGGATGCGAACCTGAATGAAAGCGTAAATTTATTTCCTGCGCAGAACACCATGAAATCAATCGAAAAGTTTCTTGAAAAGGCAGTAAAAAAAGAAACAGAGAAGGTCATAAAAAAACTCCAGCAGCACAAAGTAGATCCTCTAGGCCTAGGAGATTACATGAGAGCATACTATTATCAGGATTGGAAAAACATGCAGATGGACTGGGGAAGTGCACTTGCAAAGATAACGATTATGATCGAGCCAGAAATTAGGGTAATGTTCAACGGCTTAGTTCAAGAATAACAGGGCAATAGTTACGCTATACAAAACAGAGAAAAGCGAGTAGAATAACTGTATTATAACAGATGAGGGGGAGAACGTGTTATGGTGTCATGGGAACAAGTAGAGCAAATGCCATTAGAACAAGTCGTAGATGAAGTAATTGAACGACACACTAGCATTCATGCAAGTTGGAGCATTCCTCCTCGATCGAAACAACTGTCTACTGCTCATCTAGTCACGGCAGATACCTTATTGTGCCAGATTAGTTTATCGAAAAGCCTGCACCGTTGGCTACATATGCAGAGCACAGAGCCTGGGGATTTATTACTTGCTTGGACGAATATCGGACTTTTAGTGGAAGGTACGATGAAATGGTTCCTTAGCGTTTTTCATGAGGAAGTCCGAAATGAATGGGAGAACCAAGTCGTAAAGTTTCAAGATCACTATTCCCAAGAATCATTTTTATACATGATGAGAAAATTTTTTCATCAGCGTATTTGGTTTGGAAAAGGAGACTTCGATCGCTGGGTGATGCATGTTCACGAATGCCGCTTCTATGGTCTTAGTGAACAGCAACAATTACAAAGTCGTATGGAGCGCTTTGATGAGGCTGTCCGTGTCTATTTACACTTTTTACGTTTTCACCAGGAATTGGTCGAACAGCAATTCATCCATCAGGAAGAAGAGAATACAAGGTAAACGGTAAAAATCCAAAAGGATATAGGCATCTCTTGAGGGGCAAAAGGAGGTGCCTATTTTATTTTGGTAAAAACGTTACAACTTCTCACTATTTCTAGCAAAAACAAGTATACTAGAAGCAGAGAAAACAAGGAGGAAAAGTGCCATGCATAAAGATTTATCACCTGCATTTGAACAATTAAAGAACGAGCATGGTCCGCTCCGGCAGTTAATGGAAGAGTTGTATGAACAAGCCGTTACAATGGGGAAAACGGGAGATGAGAAGAGCTATGCTCAAAGTCTGCATTCATTAGAAGAAAAGGTAGACAGTTTTTTGCTTATGCTAGAAACGCACGCCGAACGTGAAGAATCCTTCTTTTTCCCCATGATATTTGAGCTGACGGGTGGAGAGAACGGACCTATTGCAGTCATGGAAGAGGAACACCGAGAAGCGAAACAACATTTCGTACATTTCAAAGAAAAAATGAGCACAGTAGGTGTAACGATTGACAAGAACTCAGCTATTATGACAGCCGATCCTGTAGCGAAAGCCTACGTAGTTTTATCCGATCACTTTATGAAAGAAGAGATGGTTCTTTTTCCAATGGCAAACCAACTGCTAGTAGAGGAACAGAAGGACGAGTTGCAGAGACAGTTAATGAAAGCAGACAGAAAAAAATAGGGGTAACCAAATCGGATAAAGAGACTGTTCAACGTCTGAGCAGTCTCTGCGACAGTCACTGGTGCATGAGCAAGAAAAGGTTTTATTTATGACGAAACATTCTGAAAACGTACCAAACCCATATATAATAAAGAGAAATAGTGGGGAGGTATGAAAATGAGCGAAATTCAACGAACTCGCCGCAATACATTAGGGGATATTATCAGAAGAAGCAGTCTCCGTTTTCCGAAAAAAATAGCTTTGCGTTTTAAAAGGGAGGAGGTTACCTACCAACAACTCGATTCATTAATAAACCAAACAGCTCAATACATCTGCTCTAAGGGACTGCAAACGGGTGATCGTGCTGCAGTACTATCCCGTAACTCACTTGACTTTGTAATTGTTACGTTCGCTTTAGCCAAAGCGGGAGTTATTATGGTCCCGATCAACTATATGCTGAATGTAGAGGATGTTGCATATATCATGGGACATGCAGAGATTCAGGCTTGTTTTGTTGCGCCAGAATTCCTAGCTGTAGCAGATAAAGCGAATGAGATTGCGAACTGCGAGTTGCGATTACGAGCCATCATATCAAGCCCTGCCGATCCTATTTTGGAATGGATGCCATTACGTACGATGATTGCTGACTTACCAACAGTGGAGCCCGATGTGAACTTGGATGATGATGACGTCGCTCAGATTATGTATACAAGTGGTACGGAGTCCAAGCCAAAAGGCGTTATGCTTACTCATAAAAACTTGATAGCGCAATACATGAGTGTAATCTTAGATGGTGATTTGACGGAGCAGGATATTTTGGTTCATGCTTTACCGTTATTCCACTCCGCCCAGCTTCATTGTTTCTTAGGTCCTCATTTATATGTTGGCGCAAGCGGTACTATTTTAGAGCATGCTGCACCTGCACTGATGCTTGAGACGGTAGAACGATACGGGGCAACACAGCTTTTTTGTCCGCCTACTGTGTGGATCGCATTGTTGCGTTCCGAGGATTTTGCAGCACGTAATTTATCTTCGTTACAAAAATGCTACTACGGAGCTGCCATCATGCCTGTAGAGATTATCAAAGAGCTTTGTATGCGCTTACCTCAAAGCAAGCTGTATAATTTTTATGGACAAACAGAAGTAGCTCCACTAGCCACCGTATTAAAACCACATGATCAGCTTCGCAAAACAGGCTCGGCTGGGAAGCCTGCATTACATGTAGAAACAAAAATTGTTGATGAGTCAGGAAACGAAGTGCCAATTGGCCATATCGGCGAGATTGTACATCGGAGCAGTCATATCATGCTTGGCTATTTTAAGGATGAGGAGAAAACGAGAAGTGCTTTTCAAGGTGGCTGGTTTCATAGTGGTGACCTCGGTAGCATGGATGAAGAGGGCTATATAACAGTGGTTGATCGCAAAAAGGATATGATTAAAACGGGAGGTGAAAACGTAGCTAGTCGTGAAATTGAAGAATGGATGTATCAGCATCCAAAGGTTTCGGAGGTGGCAGTGATCGGTATTCCGCATCCGTATTGGATCGAAGCAGTTACAGCGATTGTAGTAGCGAATGCAGGAGAAGAAATAGAAACAGAAGAATTATTGCAATTTTGTAAAAAAGGTCTCTCCTCCTTTAAAGTGCCTAAGTTTGTTGTGGTCACAGATCAGCTACCGCGTAATCCTAGCGGGAAAATTGTAAAAAGAGAGCTGCGCAGACAATATCAGATGTTGAGTGAAATGGATAAATTACATTGATAAGCTTTGTCTGGAAGCCTTTTTCGTAACGGAGAAAAGGCTTTTTTTCATATGCGGCAAGGTAAGGAGAGAGGTGATTATGAAATGTGGCTGAATGAGGATAAATTTTTAACGTATTAGTAATTCTAAAATGGATCGTATAAAATGGTTGACTTAAACTTTAGTTGTAACTATAATTGTTACATGTTAACAAGACGACAAGTACTGTAGAAGATTCTTTGTGAATCCCCAGTCGTTGAATAGTATATTCTTGAATCTTTTTATATGACTAGCATGGTTATGACAATAGGATTATAAATGGAAAGCTGAGGTAATGTAGCGATGACGATAAAAATTAAAGCTTACTCTGATTTTATATGTCCATTTTGTTTTTTAGGAAAAGGCCCTTTAGATGAGATCGCGAAGGAAAAAGATGTAGAGGTAGAATGGATGCCATTCGAATTGCGTCCAAGTCCTTATTCAAAAATTGATCCATGGAAGGAGCCTGACAAGCTTGGCTCCTGGGATTCCTTTATTCTTCCGACTGCTAAAAAGCTAGGAATTGATATGCGTTTGCCACGTGTTTCACCACATCCATATACACACTTGGCATTTGAAGCCTATCAGTACGCGAAGGAACAGGGGAAAGGCAATGAGTATCACCATAGAGTGTTTACAGCATTTTTCCAAGAAGAACAAAACATTGAAGATATTGATGTGCTGACAAAACTAGCGGGTGAAGTTGGACTTGATATGGATGAGTGCAGGGAAGCCTTGGTAACACGAAAATATAAAGAAGTGCATCAGAAGCTATTAAAGCATGCCTATGAAGAAGCGCAAATTATGGCTGTTCCAACGCTTGTGATTGGTGACGAAGTGGTACAGGGATTAGCTAACAAGGAAACCTTAGCAAAAATTATTGATAAGGAACTAGATAAAAATAAGACAAACGAGTTTGATGGATTGCAATGCTCACTGGACGGAGAATGCTAATAGATTGATTTCAGACTTGCTTATCTGAATTTGGAGGATACTTATATGGGTCAACTAACTAACTTAGAAATCATTCGCAGAACATACGAGGGTCCATCTTCTTCTAACGCTCAGCATTTGCTTGCAGCCCTTTCGGATTTCGTAGAATGGACGGAGGCACCAGGCTTTCCATATGGTGGAACATACATTGGTGTAGAGGCTGTCATGCAGAATGTATTTAGCCGTTTGGCAACGGAATGGGACGATTTCAAGGCAAGCGTACACACCTATCATGAAGTAAACGAGAAGGATATCATTATCGTTGAAGGGGTTTATTCTGGAACCTATAAAGCAACAGGCAAAGCGTTTCAAGCAGAGTTTGTACACATTTATCACCTTCATGAGGGAAAAATTATCAAATTTAAACAATATGTTGATAGTCATGTTGTGCAACAGGCTATGACCTTTTAAATCATCAACCGTAAATAACAGCGGTAGCAATATGGAAGGACTTGAGGCAACTAGGAACAAAGGATTCAACTGTTCTAGTTGCCTTTTTTATTTGTTTGTATCGTTTGTGTCGTTTCCACGCAGGAAATAAAATACCAATTTAATGCTATACTACATATGAATAACCTTACTTGAAGTTGAGAAAAAGAATCGTTCATGTATACCTGACAGGCTGATCACTTACGAAAGGACCTTTTGGGAAGAAAGGGGTATCAGTGATGATGAAACTAGTACTTATTCGGCATGGACAAAGTTTATGGAATCTCGAAAATAGGTTTACAGGATGGACAGATGTGGACTTATCCACGAATGGACTCCAAGAAGCAAGAGAAGCAGGAATGATCCTGAAGAAAAATGGATATGTGTTTGACGTAGGCTACACCTCTGTTTTAAAAAGAGCAATTCGTACCTTATGGATTGTTTTACATGAAATGGATCTCATGTGGATTCCTGTCCATAAAACATGGCAGTTAAATGAACGTCATTACGGGGCCTTGCAAGGTTTAAATAAGGCAGAAACGAGTCAAAAATATGGAGCAGATCAGGTTCAATTATGGAGAAGATCAACCGATGTACGCCCGCCTGCTCTGACAAAGGATGATGAGCGCTTTGAAGCCTCTCATCCAAAATATAAAGCACTAAAGGAAGGGGAATTTCCTCTCACTGAAAATCTTGAGGATACCGAAAAACGAGTTTTAGCCTATTGGGATACGGAAATTGCCCCTACATTGAAAAAAGGCCAAAAGGTCATTATCTCCGCTCATGGAAATACGATTCGGGCCTTAATCAAATATTTAGATCAAATTTCGGCGGACGGTATTGTAAGCTTAAACATTCCGACTGGTATTCCGCTGGTATATGAATTGGATGATCAATTAAACCCAATTAATCATTACTATTTAAGTATGGACGGCAAGGTTCCTGAAGGCCAAGTTCCCAAGCATATTGATATGCATTAACTGGATTGTTTGGCATTGGAGTATCTCCTTTTCCACAATGAATAGTAGGGAGTGAAGGTAAGATGAAGATGCAACGCGGAAAATTTGAAGGATTACAGAGGTTATCGAACGATAAAGGAGTAATCGCTGCTTTAGCCATTGACCAGAGGGGCTCTATGAAGAAAATGATTCAAAAAGTCAAAGGAGACTCATATCATATAGAACAGGTCAAGATTTTTAAAGAGGCTGTTTCCCGTGAATTAACTCCTTACGTTAGTGCGATCCTATTAGACCTAGAAACAGGAAAATACGGTATGAAAGCAAAGGATGATCGAGCAGGATTGTTACTTTCTTATGAGAAAACAGGATATGATGCTACGGAACCCGGACGTTTACCAGATGTGATAGAAGATTTGTCTGCTCTTCGAATTAAAGAACAGGGAGGAGATGCCGTTAAGATTTTAGTCTACTATGATCCTTGCGAACCTGCCGAGATTAATGAAAAGAAGCATGCATTCCTGGAAAGAGTAGGAGCGGAATGCAGAGCGGTAGATATACCGCTTTTTGTGGAGCCCATTGTTTATGATCAGTTTGTGGAAGACACAAAAAGCATCGAGTTTGCAAAAATAAAGCCGGCTAAAGTTAAGGCATCCATCCAAGAATTCTCGAAACCACGTTACGGGATAGATGTATTAAAGGTAGAGGTTCCTGTTAACTTCAACTATGTTGAGGGATTTGCAGATGGAGAGCATGCTTATACGAAAGAAGAAGCTGCCAGACATTTTAAAGAGGCATCAGACCTAGCTACCCTACCCTTTATCTATTTAAGTGCAGGCGTTACATCGGAATTATTCCGGAAAACCATTGAGTTCGCAATCGAAGCTGAGTCTGCCTTTTGCGGTGTACTTTGTGGACGGGCTACTTGGTTTGACGGTGTAGCTGCTTATGGAGAAGGAGACGAAGAGGGGTTGCGTCAGTGGCTACAAACCAAAGGGAAGTATAATATTGATCATTTAAACGAATTATTAGATAAAGCTTCTCCATGGTGGTCCATTTATGGAAAAGTAGAAGACATCCAAATTATAGATTAGTTCAGCTACTGCTTTGTGAGGAAAGCTAAACATAGATAGAATAAAAAAGAGTAAAACCAGTACATTCAATCCAAAACAGGAGTGTACTGGTTTTTTTGTCTTTGTACGTAGGAAAAAGGAGAGGATTGGGGAATCATGAGAACGATTACAAAAATACCTTGACGAAAATGATTACCTTATTTTAAAATTAAAACGAAAATAATTTTCATCATAGAACTGGGGAGAAGAAAATGAGCGGATTCTTTGAACATGCACAACGCTTTGGGAAATCATTCATGCTACCTATCGCTGTTCTTCCTGCAGCAGGTTTATTACTTGGTATTGGAGGAGCCCTGTCAAATCCCAATACATTGGTAGCGTATCCATTTTTAGATGTACCTTGGTTACAAGCCATTTTCACCATTATGAGTTCAGCCGGTTCTATTGTGTTTGCTAACCTAGCTATCATCTTCGCTGTTGGGATTGCAGTAGGTTTGGCTCGTTCTGATAAAGGAACCGCTGGATTAGCAGCAGTATTAGGATATTTAGTTATGAACGCCACTATTAACGCGATGCTCATTATTACGAGCAAGCTAGCAACTGAGAATTTGGCAGCCGTTGGTCAGGGAATGACGCTTGGCATTCAAACATTAGAAACTGGGGTTTTCGGAGGTGCTGTTGTTGGTGTTTTAACAGCCCTTCTGCATAATCGGTATAACAAGGTTGAACTGCCTCAATTTTTAGGATTCTTTGGTGGTTCACGTTTTATACCTATCATCACTTCATTTGCCTCTATTTTGCTGGGAGTAGCGATGTTTCTTGTATGGCCACCTATTCAATCAGGAATTTTCAAGCTAGGTGGCCTCGTTGAATCAACAGGATACATTGGAACATTCTTCTATGGATTTATTCTTCGTCTACTAGGTCCTTTTGGCTTGCATCATATTTTCTACATGCCATTCTGGACGACAGGTCTTGGCGGTTCATTGGTTGTCAATGGAACATTGGTGGAAGGAACTCAGAAAATTTTCTTTGCCCAATTGGCTGATCCAAACACAACGCAGTTTTATATCGGAACGGCTCGTTTTATGTCAGGACGCTTTATTACCATGATGTTTGGACTATTAGGAGCGGTACTGGCCATGTATCAATGTGTGAAGCCAGAAAATCGCAAAAAAGTTGCCGGTCTACTGCTTTCGGCGGGTCTAACCTGCTTTTTGACAGGAATTACGGAGCCGATCGAATTTTCATTCTTGTTCATCGCACCTGTTTTGTATGCTGTGCATGCATTCTTTGATGGTCTAGCGTTTATGATGGCTCATATTTTCCAGATTACGATTGGTCAAACCTTCTCTGGTGGCTTTATTGACTTTGTTCTGTTTGGAGTTCTGCAAGGTACTGCCAAAACAAACTGGTTATATGTTCCAATAATCGGTGTTTTCTGGTTCTTCTTGTACTACTTCACTTTCCGCTTTGCGATTAAGAAATTTAATATTAAAACCCCAGGACGTGAAACGGATCAGGGTTTACATGAGGCTGAAACGGATGGAGCACAAACAAGCCGTGCCGTTACTATTATTGAAGCCTTAGGTGGAAGCGAAAATATTAAAGATGTGGATTGCTGCGCGACTCGCTTACGTATGACCGTTTTTGACGGAGAAAAAGTGTCTGAAGAAGAGCTGAAGAAGACAGGAGCAAAAGGTGTCATTTTGAAGGGAAACGGCGTTCAAGTTATTTATGGACCACATGTGACTATCATTAAAAATGAAATTGAAGAAACATTGGGAGTGTAGGTACCGTGAATGAGATTACAAACGAAGTAATAAAAGAACAAATTAAGCATGGCTTGGTAGTATCATGTCAGGCTTTGCCTGATGAACCCTTGCACAGCGCTTTTATCATGGGGAGAATGGCACGGGCAGCTGAGGAAGGCGGTGCTGTTGGTATTCGTGCCAATACGCGGGAAGATATTGCAGAAATTAAAAAGCAGGTCAAGCTACCAATTATGGGAATCGTCAAACGCGATTACGACGATTCAGAAATTTATATCACCCCAACGATGAAAGAAATAGATGAGCTAGTCGAGACAGGCTGCGAAATTATTGCGCTAGATGCGACTGATCGAATTCGACCAGCCGGGAAAACACTAGAACGATTTGTTCAGGAAGTAAAAGAGAAATACCCGTCCCAATTGCTTATGGCGGACGTTGCTACCTTGGCAGAAGCGAAAAAGGCAGAGGAGCTTGGTTTTGATTTTGTCTCTACTACTCTCGTTGGCTACACCTCTCAGAGTATCGGGCAAAGGCTGTACGATAACGATTTTTCCCTTTTGCAAGAAATACTTGCATGTGTTTCTGTGCCAGTCATTGCGGAGGGAAATATCTTGACTCCTGCTATGGCTAAGCGCTGCTTAGAGCTAGGGGTTTATGCTGTAGTTGTAGGAGGGGCCATAACGCGTCCACAGCAGATTACAAAGCGTTTTGTTGGTCAGCTTGCGAAAGCATAATAATCACTATATCTCTCTATTAGTAAGAGAAAGGCAGATGTAGAGTCTAAAAAGAAGGCTTCGCCAATTGGTGAAAGCCTTCTTTTTTTCAAAGATTATCCTTGTTTATGCTGGTAAAGAACGCGCAATGTTTCTTGGCGTTTTGCCAATAATTCAGCATCCTCGGCTAACAGCATCGAAATGACATCAATGATGAAATAGAATGCAAGCTGGCTTTGCACCAATTGTAATTCATCACTTCGTCGAAGGTTGGATGTGAACAGGACGATATCAGAGGTATCGGTGAGGGGCGTGTGATTATAGTTTGTGATGCTAACGACAGTGGCTTCATGCGACTTAGCTTCCCTAGCAGCATCAATGACTTCACGTGTCAGCCCCGTATTTGACAGGCAAATGACCAAATCATTGCTGGTTAAAAGCGAAGCATCCATCAGCATCATATGAGGATCAATAATCGCATCGACCAGCAAGCCAAACCGTACCAATCTGTTTTTCATCTCCAGAGAGGTCAAGCCTGAGCTGCCGATTCCATAGATGTGAATAACCCGTGAGTTTATAATCAATTGAACAATCTGTTTGATAATCGCTGGATCAATCATTTCAATCGTAGACTGGATGATCTGCAAATAGGTATTTCCTACTTGAGCAAATGTATTTTCACTTGTTTCTGTAGGAGCAACCTCACGACTTAACATGATTTTAAATTCGACAAAATTATTACAGCCAATCTTCTTACAAAACCGTGTGATGGTCGAAGTGGATGTTTCTACTTTCTGTGCTAATTCTTTAATATTAATATTTAACATCAGATCCTTATGCTTCCGGATGTACTCTGCAATTTCTTTTTCCTTAGAAGATAACAGGTGAAAATTAATTTGAATACGTTCGAAGACTCCTGCTGTAGACAAAAGCCGGGCACCTTCCTCTCATGCATGAAATACTTTCATTATACTGTTTGATTTACATTTGGACAAAACATATTAACTAGGGATTGTCTTGCAGAAGGAACATTTTTTTCGATTCTAGTAGCAAAAGATGTTTGTTATCAAGGAACCTTTTCTTATTTGGAGCTGTTTCTGCTATCATAGGTACGAAAGTAAAACCGGATAGAGTAAATTAACATGCAATAGGAAGGAACAGTGCAATGAGCTTTCAGTTAAGTCGAAGGATCATTAAAACCTTGTGCGGTCAGGTCTCTTACGAAAAAGGTGACGTATATTATCGAACGGGCAAGGTGATGATTACGAATTATGACCCAGATCAACAAAGCTATCAAGCAACGGTAAATGCCGGGAGTGGTTACCAGGTTACTGTTAGAATAGACCGAGGGGAAGTGAGTGCGGAATGCACTTGTCCTACCCTTTCTTCGTACGATAAATTTTGTCAGCATACTGCTGCTGTATTGTTAAGTATACGGGATAGTGATCAGGATAGTAGCGGACCATTTAATAATCGTATCAATGCTAGTCAGATACAGGCTAGAGAGGGGATAGCTGAGGGGCGCGAGTATACCAGAGCAAAATTTGCCGATTCTATGGAGCGGTCTACAATGTTCTCTGATTCAGATGCACAAATGGCAAAACATATGCTGAGGATATTTAGCCGCCAATCGTTGCGTCCAAGCAGTACACGTACACCCCTAGATACAAGGGAGGTTCTTGACGTAGAGTTTATTTGTAGGCCCTTCCATTATGGTTATGGTAGGTACATGTTTGGTCTAGAGCTTAAATTAGGGCCAAAACGACTCTATGTGGTTAAACATATAAGAGAATTTCTTGACCGAATGGATCGTCGTGAAGGGGTTATATTCTCGAAACACTTTGCCTATGATCCTGAGCTTCATAGCTTTCAAAAAGAAAATGATGAAGTTCTTCAGCAATTAGTCCAAATTAGTAAAAACGAAAGAATGTTTCAAGATACATGGAATATATCCGTCCATGCTAATAGGAAGAGCGATGATCGGATGCTTTTGATTCCTCCTTTTTCATGGGAGCCTCTTCTAGCTCTGCTAATGAAGGCCCCATTGGTAAAACTTGAGCAGGGAGATCGTCTACTTGATGGTATCCATTTATCCGATGGGCCATTGCCTCTGGAATTTGAATTCGACCAAGCGCAGTCTACAGGCTATCGGTTGGATATTCGAGGCTTAGATAAGCTCACCATCATGGAATCATATGAAGTAGTCCTTTCGGATGGAAAGCTTATCAAGCTCCAGCAGGAACAGTGCAAGCGTCTCCTTGAATTAAAAAGAATGCTTGATCCATCGCACAGGAATCAGGTTCAGATTCAGCCCGAGCAAATGGAACCTTTTATGGAAAAGGTTATACCTGGTCTGATAAAGCTAGGAAGTGTGCATATTGCTCAAGCTGTTTCTGAGAAAATCGTACAAACACCGTTACAGGCAAGGCTATACCTAGACCGAGTGAGAGATCGATTGCTTGCAGGTCTTGAATTTCAATATGGCGATATTATCATCAACCCTTTGGAGACTACTAGCCGGAAGAGAGATACTGATCCGATTCTCATGAGGGATGGTGATCAGGAGCGACGTATTCTGGAGCTTATGGAAAACAGCTCCTTTGTGCAGACGGAAGCAGGATATTTTATGGATGATGAAGAGGCAGAATATGAATTTTTATACCATGTCATTCCCGTGCTAGAGAAGCTCTTAAAGGTATATGCAACCACAGCAGTAAAAGTAAGACTTCACACTGGGCATACTCCTCCTAAGATAACAGTAGATGTAGATGAGCGAATGCAATGGCTTGAATTTAATTTTGATATGGCTGGAATACCTGATTCAGATATTCGAAAGCTACTGAAATCGCTTGAAGAGAAGCGAAAATACTATCGATTACCTAATGGAGCATTATTACCGTTGGAAAGTGTGGAGTTCCAGGAGGTTTCCCTCTTTATAAATGAGCTAGGAATACGAAAAGAGGAGTGGAAGGAAGCGAATCTACGCCTTCCATTAGTCCGTGGACTTCATTTGATTGATTCACATGAAAGGGGCAAGAACGTCAAGCTGGGCAAATCGCTTCGACGTCTTTTAGAAAATATCCGAAATCCTGACAATCTGGATTTTCCTGTACCCGAAAGCGTAGCTCATGTACTTCGAGACTACCAGATATATGGATTTCAATGGATGAAAACGTTAGCGCACTATCGTTTTGGCGGTATTCTAGCAGATGATATGGGACTGGGCAAAACATTGCAAAGCATCGCTTTTATCGTGTCCGTGCTACCAGAGATCCGAGAGCAGGGAGTGCCAGCGTTAATTGTCTGCCCAGCTTCTTTGGTGTACAACTGGCGCAATGAGCTGAAAAGATTTGCACCCGAGATTCAGACAGTCATCGCTGATGGCAGCAGGGTGGAGCGCACTAGCATCATACGAGAAGCATCAGGGGCAGATGTTATCATTACCTCTTACCCACTACTGCGTAGGGATATTGATTTGTATGCTGCCTCGATGTTTCATACTCTTATTTTGGACGAGGCACAGGCTTTCAAAAATTACGTCACTCAAACGGCACAGGCAGTAAAGGAAATTCAGGCCAAGTATCGCTTTGCTCTTACTGGAACACCTGTGGAAAACAAACTGGAGGAATTGTGGTCGATCTTTGACGCCGTGTTCCCAGAACTCTTTCAGAATAGAAAGGCGTTCCATAATGTAACGCAAGAAGTGGTAGCTAAAAAAATTCGACCGTTTATATTACGCCGCGTGAAAACCGATGTATTAAAGGAACTCCCCGAAAAGATTGAATCACTGCAAGCGTCTGCGCTTCTACCAGATCAGAAAAAATTATATGTCGCCTATCTGGCAAAATTACAGGAGGAGACATTAAAACATTTGGATGAGGATGACTTTCAGAAAAACAAGATTAAAATTCTAGCTGGTTTGACTAGGCTTCGCCAGATATGCTGTCATCCTGCTCTGTTTGTCGAGGACTACGCAGGAAGCTCCGCCAAGCTTGAACAATTGCTAGAGGTTATTCAAGAGTGCCTAAGCGCTGGGAAACGAATACTGGTGTTCTCTCAATTTACCCAGATGCTTGGATTAATTGGTCGTGAGCTGGGGTATTTGGGGGTACCGTACTTTTATTTGGATGGGAGTACACCCGCTGCTGAACGGGTTGAGCTGTGTAACAGATTTAATGAAGGGGAGCGAGAATTGTTTCTTCTTTCCTTAAAAGCAGGTGGCACTGGCTTGAACCTGACCGGGGCAGACACGGTTATTCTCTATGATCTATGGTGGAACCCAGCTGTAGAACAGCAAGCAGCTGATCGTGCCCATCGAATAGGACAGAAAAACGTAGTGCAGGTTCTACGTCTGGTCACTCAAGGCACAGTGGAAGAGAAAATGTACGAGCTTCAGCAGAAAAAGAAAAATCTAATTGAGGAAGTAATTCAGCCAGGTCATGAAGCTTTATCTACTTTAACGGAGCAGGAAATCAGGGAGATTTTGATGATTTGATGAAATATGTATACACGAAGAGGATTTGTGTTTTACAAACGATCAATGATACGGACTTCTAGAAACACTCCGTATCATTGATATTGATATGAGAAAAAATAGAAATGATGAAAACACCTATTTTACATATAAAGAATTATAATATAAGATTATATAAATTCCAAATGTTACATGCTCATATAGTAGACTATTGTCAATAGCGACATACAATATGTAAAGATAGAATGAATGAAGATCATACAAATATAAAACAGTCATAATGAAATATTGGAGGAATCAAATGTCAGACAAGAAAGCATACGTAAACGTTGAACTATTAAAACCATTGCAACTCATTCCAACTAACTTAACATGTATTCAATGTGAAGCAAATGCCTCTTACATTCAGTGTGCGATTCCTAATCGAGAAAGCAAAGACATTCAAATAATAGCTAGATCAACGTATTGTAAAAATCATGTAGGATCAATAGCAACAAAGCGAGATATACCAATAGCAAGCACCGATGAAGAACTCAAAAATTTACGAGTAAATGGCGACTATGATGAACTATGGAAGAAACTACTGAGCTGATGATAATTGTTTCTAGTCGAGTGTAGACACAAGATATACCTGGGGGTGAATGGGTGATGATACTTAGAGAGGCCCTTGTATCGGAAGCAGAGGAACTAAGCCAACTTGCTCTAGATTCTAAGGCAACATGGGATTATGACGAGGCGTTTATTTTAGCTTGTAAAGAGGACTTAACCATAAACCAAGCATACATAGAAAAAAATCATGTTTATGTGCTAGAAAAGGAAGGCAGAGTCATTGGCTTTTTTTCATTTGTGAGGAAAAAGCTTGATAGCCTCGATTTCCTTTACATGCATCGGGACTATAAGGGGCAGGGATACGGTAGCATTTTATGGAGCTTTGTAAAAGAAAAAGCAATTGAATTAGGAATAGACAAATTTACGATTGACAGCGATCCTCATGCAAAAGGATTTTATTTAAAAATGGGAGCTAGACAAATAGGAGAAATACCTTCTACTGTGTGGAAAGATAGGATGCTGCCATTATTGCAGTATGAGCTCTAAGCTTTTGAATAGATGATGTAACAACGGGAAATGATTGTGTAAAAATACTATATGATGCTTACAAGACATGTTACATCTAGATCAAAACCAGTACCAGTATCAGTTAACCGCTAAGTCTAACGGGGAGCCTAAAAAGGACTTCCCTTAAAGTCTAGATGGTAACTTGTACAGTATTTTGTTTCATGTTAAATACGATAAAGTAAATCTATAGTGTGCAGTGACCTCTTAGGGAGAAACTGATCAAAAACGATTTGAGGCTAACAGTAACGCACCATTTCTATAATAGAAATGAAGTGCTTTAGTTTTGGCGCGCACATTACGGAAAATAAATCTGTCGATACGGCAGATTTTTTTGTACAAACAAAGCACGCAAACATAAGCCCTGTAAAGTACCTAAAAATCAGTAGATTTTGGTGGCATCCAAGGGCAATGTTTGGACATGCTTTAAAAAAGCCGTAACACGCTGATCATCATCCTGAGGATAGGTATAGTGCAAGTGATCTGCTACATATTTTGCTGTACTTCGAAATAATTCCCCCATCGTAAAGAGCGCTTTCCATGAACCTTCGTAGCTCCCATCGGCATAGGTGGATAGAAGGGATTCCCAGCATTGCTCTGAAAGATATTTCTCCAAATATTTGCTATTTTTTCCTACACTAATTGAAAAGTCCGTTTGGATACCAACCTTCCATTCCAGCATTGTCAACAGCATCGGCCTCACATATCTGTTAAGGTGGTCCAGGGCGTAAAGAATTTCTCTTCTCCATAATCCTTTTGCTACATAAGTAGAGACCCACCAGAATTCATTGCAGCAATCTGCAAAAAATGCAGCTGACGGACGCTTTACCCAATAATCTACATCGGTCACTAGATAGCTAATATCAAAATCCTGAAACAGGTCCTTGGGCACATTTGGATTCGTCCGTGATTCTTCTAGCGTTACTGCACGAATGACCCTTTCCAATATATCCCGGGAATAAACTGATTTGTCTGTTAGCTTATTATAAAACTGTAGGAAATGCGGACTCTGTTATAAATTGTTTTCATGGTTGTCTTCTGCTAGGAGGGGGGAGTAGCATTTACCATAAAGCTCGGATGAGACTTTTTAAACACGTGTTACAAGCATAAAAAAATGAACGGGTGTCTCGCTAACAATTTATACTGCTAAACCACAGCCGATCTTGACGCAAGATATGATGAGGACAAAAAAAGAAACGGACATGTTACCCGTTTCTAATCTTCTGGAGTGCGGTCAAGAAAAAGCTTAGTGACGGAAGTATACTCTCCTTTTTCTACCTCATCAGCGCTCGCTTTTTCTTCAAGTGGATCATGACCGTTCATACTTGGAGCTATTGTTGGTTCTTCCTTTGAGGAACGTTTTCTTGAGTCCATTATAATCACCACCCTACGGATTTGATCTTTCTAACATGTAGCTGTTTATGTCCTAGGTTTTACTAATTCTTAAAAACCTATCCAATAGCCGATTTTTATTTTATTATATTGGACGGTGTTTCCCTTTCAGCGGTGTTATGCTGCCTTCCTAAAGCCATCGGAAAAATGTAAGTTATTCCTCATGAGGGCAGTTTCTTCAATAACGATATGAAAAGTACAATAGTTTCACAAATGATTAGGCTACAGGCTCCTGCCCATTAATGCCCATTTTGCATTCCGATAAATAGGCAATTGCATAGGATAAAAGAAAAATATAGAAATCTCGGGAGGAGAATGAGTATGTACCCTAGACCATGCAATTACTATCAATGGAATAATCCAAGTTATAACCATAATTGGGGTTATAATTGGTATCCGAATTATTACAATTGGAATAACAACGGGAATCCTTATTATAGAAGCATCCTTTTAAAAGATTATGGATCAAAACCATTTGTAGTGAATATTGCGAAAGCTGCTAAGCAAAACAATACTTACCGCACCGCTTTATGGACAGGGAAGCACTTCCAAGTGACGCTGATGAGTATTAATGTTGGAGATGACATTGGTTTAGAAGTCCATCCGAATACTGATCAATTCATACGCATTGAAGAAGGCCAGGGACTTGTTCAAATGGGGAATAGCAAAGATAAATTAGACTTTCAAAAAATGGCCTATGATGGTTATGCAATTATGATACCAGCTGGAACATGGCACAATGTAACCAATACGGGGAAGAAGCCACTGAAAATTTACGTTATCTATGCTCCGCCTGAGCATCCATATGGTACTGTTCATAAAACAAAGGCAGATGCCATGTCTGCAGAAGGGGGTCAATAGACAAATACTGTAGTACAAGAACAGCCTTAAGGGGGGGGTTGTATTTGATTGAAAGGCTAATCAAATAGAATCCGACAAACAGAATCCAACAAAAAGTAGGACAAAAATAGGGATAAAATGCCGTACGGTTGACCACGATCCTAGAGAGAGATAGAAAATGTCTGCCGCAATATTGATATGAAAACGAGGCTGCTATTCAACATTTTGATGATTTGGCGGGGCGATAGACTTCCAGCGAGATAAGAAAACAGATACGGGCGTTTTCCGTATTTTAGTAAGTGATGAAGTCGAACAATATTACGAACTATTTAAAAAAGTCGGGGTTTATTCTCGACTTTGTTATCAAAGTCCGTTGACCGCGATCGTTTTGCAGAAAGAGAAAAGAGACATTCGAGACTAGAAAGAAGCGTATTGGACATAAATTCAGGAAACGACTTTTTCTTTTACTAATCACTTCAAGATACGTAAATGAATATAATTAAGGAGTTGTTGGCAAGTTGTTGACTAAATTCGTCAACAAGTATTACAAAACATCATAACGCCATTAAAAGTAAGTGTAAAAACTCTATCTAATCACAAATAACGACACGATAACAGAGGATCAAATCAACTGAGCTTCCCTCTGAGGAGGTATGTTTTACATGATAGAATATAACAGTAGGTGAACCTTACAAATTTGTTATATTTGCGTAAGGTTATTCGATAGTTAAAATAGAAGGTAAATGCAATAATAGTAGCATAAGAAATCAGTTGAGGTGAATGTTATGAAAGGAAATCATATTTTATCTTCTTTATGCTACTTAAGTGTCTTTTTTGCTCCATTTTTATTACCGATTATTGTTTATTTCGTAGGTGACCATGCGGTTAAAGTTCATGCTAAAAAAGCGCTGTGGACGCATCTTATTCCGTATGTAACCCTAGTTATTGGCCTTGTAGTATCAGGAACCATTGGCTTGAATCAAGGAACAGAGACAGCAGTGGGATTTAGTATCATCGCTACCTATGGTATTACTGCAATTGTAATGATTTACTATTTCATTTGGAATATTGTAAAAGGTGTAAAGGTATTAAATGAAATGTAATGGTATTAACATAATATATGATCGCTTGTTTCGTTTAGCAAAACCGTGTAGATAGAATCTATACGGTTTTTTTATCTTGTTGTAATAAAACAAAAAGATCGTCCGTCTAATTTGTGTATTAATTAAATTGGAGTGAAGAAATGTGGAGTGCAATCATGAGGTCGAACGCTTATTTGTTCATTACAAAAATGATATTTACAATTACCTTGTCTATTACACAGGAAGAACAGATGTCGAGGATTTGGTGCAGGAGGTGTTTATCAAAGTATTAACCAATTTACATCGTTTTGAGTACAAGTCTAATCCCAAAACATGGCTCTTTAGCATTGCACGACATGCTGCGATTGACTTTTACCGAAAGAAAAAGGTAAAAAAGCTACTAAGTGGGAAACTATTCCACCATCTTATCTCAACTCAAAAAACGCCAGACGAGGCTCTGGAAGCAAGCGAAGAAAGCAGGGAGCTACATACAGCAATCAGCAAGCTAAAAAAAGCTTATCGCGACGTTGTGATACTGAGAGGAATTCAGCGTCTAACCGGAGCTGAAACCGCTGAAATATTAGGATGGAGTCAAACGAGGGTAAATGTCACGATGCACAGGGCAATGAAACAACTGGAAAAAGAACTGCTCCATTCTGCAAAGGGAGGAATTAGACATGAATCTTTCTCATGAGCAAAAAAAGCTGTATGATCAATTACAAAATATGCCTCGTTATGCTTTAGATAGGCAGAAGAGTCAAGAGATTCAAAAAATGATTGGAAGAAAAGTTCAACAGCGAAGAGCTATGAATCGGATGGGACATCGTATTAAATGGGGGGCCACATGTGTAGCCATATTATGCATTTGTTTCATGTTATATAAAAATAACACTTTAATGTTACCTGCTCTTCAGTCAACAGGTAGTATTAACCTGAATGCCTCACAGGAAACGTCTGGCAAAATGAAACTAATCTCACCATTAGATGCAATGTCAGCTCCTGCAAGAGTTACCTTTCGGAAATTTTTGACAGTATTTCCGGAATTGCAGTTGTATTCCAAGGTTGAGATAGAGGAGAAAATCGATTTTGCAGAAAAACATATCTATGATGTAACTCTAGAAAAGGGAGAAAACAAAATCGCTTCTATGGAGATAGACAAGATTACAGGACAATTGAAATCATTTAATCGCATTAAGCAGGAATCAGATTCCCAAACGGCCTTGTCTGTTTCTGAAGCTCAAAAGAAAGCTACCTTGTGGCTGAAGCGTATCGATGAGAAAATCACACAGGATTACACTGCTTCTCACGTTGAATCTGCTGCACAAATTGGTGGTATAGAAGGAAAGAAACCAACGAATGTAATTCTGAGCTCTATTGTCCAATTTAAACCTGTGAATCTGCCAGAGACTTCATCGTACGATACTTATTTTGTCACACTGGATGCACAGGGGGAGTTGTTACAAATTGCATTCAAACGTACGGCAGCAAGAAGTGAGGAAGTGGAGCATAAGATTCAGACAGCGTGGAATGAAACACGGGAGGCTTTTGCTTTGAACCAACCAAACTGGGTAACGATTGGTTACTTCGAAATGAGGGGATTGCTCCATCAGCCTCCAAAGAGCCTTGGCAATCCAATTGAAGCGGCTTACTTATTGGAAATAGCAGAAGGAGAGCTAATTAAACATCGAATACGAGGGGATATTATTCCATTACTACTTGTCCACCCGACTCAAAAGAGAGGGTATCTGATTTGGAAGAGAGAAAATGGAAATAAGGCTGCAATTGAGCTAAATTGGGTAAAAGACAAGTGGGTTAGCAAGTTTATTGAAAAACAGCCAGAGGATCAACAGAAAACGAAACACTGAGGAAATGACGTTCAAAAATCAAGGAATAAAAACCGAGACCTTTTCCATAAGGCTCGGTTTTTATTTATTCACATTCAGATCAGTGGTGAACATATTTTTTCTAGTTGATAAAAAGTTGATTTTTATTTGCTTTAATTGAAAAAAAGAAAGGAGCACAAGGGAAATGACAAAGTCAAAACGTATTCGCTGGGAATGAAGCAACGGTTAGGAATTGCTCAATCACTATTAAATAACCCTCGCATTGTCATATTGGATGAACCTGCAAACGGACTCGACCCTATGGGGATGAGAGAGCTAAGAGAACTAATCACGAGACTAAAAGAAAGCCTCGGTATTACATTCTTTATAGCTATTTACTTGATGAACTTCAAAAAAAATGCAACCGGTATGTGATTATAAGGAAAGGCAAGATGATATGGTATGGCGACGATAAAGCACTTCTTGAGCAGATGGAGGAGGGAATGACGCTTGAAGATACTTTTATGAAATTAATGTCAGAATGATACCAATCGTGGTGGAGGTTTTTTTATGTTTCGTTCTGTATTTATGTACGAATGGGAAAAGTTTTGAGGAAGGCAAATGTTCTTTGTTTTATCGCGGTTCCTTTTATTGTTTGGCTTACATGCACGTTTTCGCTGGAAACGAATGCAAAAGTTAAGCTGACAGAAGTGGCTTTTAGCTCCAACATGAATTTTCATATTACTAGTTTACAAGAGATGCTTCTTACCGCATGTAATGCTATTACGATCGTGTTCTTTTCATTAAGTTTTAACGAAGAATATCGGCGTGGCAACCTGCGAATGGCTTATGTAAGACCTATTTCGATCAAGCAGGTATAAGGAAAAGTACACAAATCATGTTTGGAATTATGATGTTTTTTCCAATCCTGACCTTTTTGCTCTATCAGGTGAGATGGGGCTTATATTCGACTAAAATTAATGGAATAACGTATCCTTTAGACGGATTAAATTGTTCCCCCACACTGTTTTAATACAATCAAAGGATTGCGCATGTGTCATAAATTTTTGCTCTAATCCGCTTAATATGCTCTGTTACCGTCGTAACATTCTGTCGCTATCGTACCCCCAGATTTTTTCAAAAATTTGTTCTTTCGAAAAGACTTGTCCAGGATTTGTTGCTAAAAGCTCGATAATATCAAACTCCTTTTTCGTCAGTTCGATTTCAACTCCATTTCTCCTCATCAAGCACAATGTTATGACTGATAAAATGGATTTTCTCAGAAGGTATTTTCCCTCTTTCCTCCCTTCGAATATGAGCATGAATTCTAGCGATTAGCTCCACTAAAGAAAAGGGTTTGACGATAGGAGCAATGAAGGCCTATAATCACAGTGAGTCTGGCGGTGCTGTTATAGAATTTACGATCCCAGTGTAAGAAAAGCGCAACTGACAAATCCTCCGTAGAATTTGTAGATGCTAGCAAGGTATTTTATGAAATGCTTTATTTACAAAAAGAAAGAGGGTAAAAAGGGATGGTATTAACCAGCCCCCTTACCTCTTTTTTGTGTGATAGGCTAGAAGCCCTTATACTGAGGTTCCTCTTGTTCTAACTGTTGAACACGAGATTCCAGTTGGTCAATAATGGTTTGTGCTTGTTCGGCAGATTTTGTAAAAGCTTGCTTTGCTTGTTTATTTTGTGTACTTAATGCAAAGGTTTCTAAATCGGCCTGTGCACCTTTTAAGCTAGCCAGGGTTTGTTTTACTGAAGAAGCTACTGTCATCGATATCACCTCCTGATTTAGTATGTCTCTAACTCTTTGGTTTAAATACAACTGCGCCTAAAAAACCAAAAATAATGGCTGCCGAAATACCTGCACTGGTTACTTCAAAAATGCCTGTAATAATCCCGACAATACCATCCCGTTGCATTTCTTCCAAAGCCCCATGTACTAGAGCATTCCCAAAACTTGTAATGGGGACCGTAACACCGGCTCCGGCCCATTTGATTAACGGTTCATACCAACCTAGTCCATCCATAATAGCTCCAACTACCACTAGGGTAGACATGGTATGAGCAGGTGTTAATTTGGCAACATCCATCAATAATTGACCGATGACACAGATGATGCCTCCAACAATAAATGCCCAAATAAAGATGCTCACTCATTTCCCCCCCTCTCAATAGCTACAGCGTGTGCTACACAAGGAATCGATTCATTTTGTTGAAAGCTGAGCGGCGATAGTAGGGCGCCTGTTGCTACAACCAAAATTCGGTTCCATTCCCCATTAGCTAACCGGTTTAGCAAATGACCATATGTAACAGTGGCACAGCATGCACAGCCGCTACCCCCAGAGAAAACCTCCTGATTGTCGTGATAAATTAATAATCCACAATCTGTAAAGGCTTCGTCTCGAATCGAAAATCCATGCTTTTTCAAGAGTTTTCCTGCGATCGAATGGCCAAGTTTTCCAAGGTCGCCCGTAACGATTAAATCATAATAATCAGGCCCAATCTGCATATCTCGAAAATGAGCTTGAATGGTATCTACTGCCGCGGGAGCCATAGCTGCCCCCATATTTTGGGGATCAGTTAGTCCCATATCGACAACTTTACCAATCGTAGCAGAGGAAACCCTCGGACCTGTTCCTTGAGGTGCAACCACGGCCGCTGCGGCACCGGTTACCGTCCACTGTGAAGTGGGAGGCTTTTGTGCACCATACTCTGTGGGATAACGATACTGTTTCTCAGCAGTCGAATTGTGGCTGCAAGTACCCGTAAGAACATAATTAGCAGCCCTGCTATCTATCAATTGAGCTGCTAAAGCTAACCCTTCCATAGAGGTTGAACAAGCACCAAATATCCCTAGATAAGGTACCCCAATCGTACGTGCTGAAAAGCTTGAGGAGATGATTTGGTTCATTAAGTCCCCTGTAATAAGGTAATTGATATCTCCTTTTTGCAAGCTAGCTCGTTTGACAGCGAGGTCAAAAGCTTCTTCCATCATCATTTTTTCGGCCTTTTCAAAGCTGTCTTGCTCCAGCCAGGTATCACTATGAAGAATATCAAAATCATTCGCAATTTTTCCTTGTGCTTCAAAAGGCCCACCAACTGTTGCCGTGGATAAAATCGTTGGTTTGCTTGGAAAAATCCATGATTGATGTCCCTTTAACATCTCAAGATCCTCCTACCGCAAAAGTAAAAAACCATTTTATTAACGCGATGAAAAATGCGGCAACTACACCAAAAACGATAACAGAGCCTGCTAATTTAAACATGTTGCCGCCCACACCAAGTACATATCCTTCACTTTTGTGTTCAATAGCTGCTGAAGCAATCGAATTGGCAAAACCGGTAACAGGCACAGCGGTTCCCGCACCTCCAAATTGTGCAATCTTGTCGTAAACGCCAAAACCAGTTAGGAGAACAGAAATGGCGATTAGGACAGCAGAGGTTGGGTTTCCAGCGCTTTTTTCATCAAAGTGAAAAAAGTGAATGAAAAAGGTTTGAATAAATTGTCCAAGTAAACAAATCAAACCACCAACCCAAAAAGCCCGAATGGTATTTTTAAGCACAGGTCGTGGAGGTTCTAACGCTTTTGCAAAGGCTTGATATTCGATTTGAGTTGCGGTTAATTTACTGTTTTTTGTAGCCATTGTTAACTCCTTTATTGATGTAGTCAAAGTTAATTTGGAATACAAAGCCAGTTTTTATACCTTACTTTTATATATAAAAAGCAACAAAGTAACACAATCTAAATACATAGTAGGATTAGATGTTACTAGGGAGGATATTTATGCCTGAATTCTGGGAGATAGTTTTTAGATCAATCGTTACGCTTTTTACTTTATTGTTCTTAACCCGTTTAATGGGAAAACGCCAAATTGCCCAAGCCACTTTTTTTGAATATATTGTAGGTGTTACGATTGGCTCCATTGCGGGATTCATTTCAGCTGACGTCGATGACAGGTTTTTGAACGGATTCGTTAGCATGATCATTTGGGCCCTTATTCCATTTCTTTTCAGTTATCTATCGGTCAAAAGCAAGACAGTGAGCGATATAGTTGAAGGAAATGCTCGTGTACTGATCAAAGATGGAAAAATTATGGAGGACAATCTCAAGAAAGAGAATTATACAGGTGAGGAATTGTTAGAACAATTGCGCCTAAAAGATGTATTCTCGATTGCAGATGTTGAGTATGCGCTATTAGAGCAGAATGGTCAGATTAGTGTCCTGCTCAAAAAAGAAAATCAACCGCTTACTACCAAAGATCTGAATATCCAAGGAGCTCCAAGCCGAGAGCCTCAGACGGTCATTTTGGATGGGAATGTCATGTTAGAGCCTTTGGCAACCACAGGATTGTCGAAAAGATGGCTCCACACAACTCTCAATAAGATGGGAATACCATTGGAAAACGTTTATATAGGACAAGTAGATAGTTATGGGCAATTGAATGTAGATTTATATGATGACCAAATTACTGTACCAGTCCCTCAGGAAAAACCATTGACATTGTCTACGTTGAAAAAATGCCAAGCAGATTTGGAGACTTTTTCACTTGAAACAAAAAATAACG
This sequence comes from Brevibacillus laterosporus LMG 15441, assembly GCF_000219535.2. Classification (NCBI taxonomy): domain Bacteria; kingdom Bacillati; phylum Bacillota; class Bacilli; order Caryophanales; family Paenibacillaceae; genus Brevibacillus; species Brevibacillus laterosporus. The sequence goes on along the minus strand of NZ_CP007806.1, from coordinate 2,938,041 downwards.
TGGCCAAAAAAGAATATGAAAAGGGAGCGCAAAGCTTAAAAAAAATAATAGAAGAGGTAAAACCTTTTTTACAGAGCTAATAAGGGATCGATACAGAAGCCTTTATAATAGAAACTTTGTCCAGACAAGTTACTCAAATTATCAAGAGGCTAATGTTTAGGCTACATGACAGGAACTTGGTAATGGCAGGGGGAAATTTGATTGGGAAGGCAAGCTATCCTGAATTGGATAGCTTTTTTGCCTTTCTATTACATTCATGGAAAGATAGAAACGAAGAGTGAATAAAATGAGAAAGAAAGAAATTTTGGTATAAATTAAATAACATAATTAACATTATGTGAACAAACAACTGACCGATTACTACTAAACTACAAACATTACGTAAATATTTTACAAAGTTCTTACAAACCTATCACAAATTCACCATTACCTTGCCATGTTCCACCAAATCGTGTTACACTCACAAACAATTACAACTGATTTATAGCCATGTTACGGTGTTTGATTTCAGGATCAGACTTAAAAGGGAAGTTCGGTGAAAATCCGATGCGGTCCCGCCACTGTAAATGAGGAGCAACATCCGATACACCACTGTTCACTTTTGCAGAGAATGGGAAGGGAGGATGCTTGCGAGGATTCATGAGCCAGGAGACCTGCCGTAAGATGTAACACTCCCACGAGGATGGGCAGGTGTTTGGGTAGGTCGTATGATGATAGTGTACATACACCTATAGGAATTGATTTGTCCAAAAACCCAAGCATCTGTCTCCTTTTGGAACGGATGCTTTTTTGTGCGAATCTTTAAGGAATAACATGTTAGCGGGGCGTAGAGGTCCAATTACGGTGCCACCTGCACTTGAAGCTTGGGTGATCACCGAGTTAGTAATTTCATTTCGTTACTTTGTTTTAAATAGGGGGGAGAAGCATGCAACAAACCGCCACGACAGCCCCAAGGTCAGTAAACAGCATCGGTACGCAATATACAAAAAATTGGATAGCGAAATTGATGGGAAGCGGCGTGGTATTATTTTTATCGCTGACGGTTGCAATCATGCTGGGACCAGTACAAATAGACCCAGTTACCGTTTGGAAGGTCATAGGCTCACATGTTCCTTTTGTTCAACAATGGGTAGGGACAGACGTGTCTAACGCGCAAATGCATATTGTTTGGGATATTCGACTGCCACGTGTTTTATTATCTGCGGTTGTAGGTGCCGGGCTGTCTATTGTTGGGATAGCCATTCAGGCATTGATTCGTAATCCTTTAGCTGATCCATATATCTTAGGCGTATCATCAGGGGCATCGGTGGGAGCAACAGCAGTGCTGTTATTTGGTAGTTTGGGAGTATTTGGTTCGTATGCGCTTTCTTTAGCGGCCTTTTTAGGTGCTTTGGCTTCCGTTATATTGGTGTTTCTGTTGTCTTTGGTAGGCGGAAGGGTGCAGCTAATACGTCTGTTGTTAGCTGGAATAGCTGTGTCTATTATGTTGTCAGCGCTTACTAGTTTTTTTATTATGCTGGCACCAAGAGCGGAAAGCCTTTCAAGTGTGCTGTACTGGATGATGGGAAGCTTTACTCGTGCCAAGTGGGAGTCACTTGTATTGCCAACGATTGCAGTACTTTCGTTCTTTATATTTTTATGGGTAAATGCACGCAATCTAAATTTGTTGATCCTAGGGGAAGAAACCTCTACGCTACTTGGTCTACATCCAGAAAATATGCGTAAGATTCTACTGATTACGATTTCTCTCGTTACAGGCTTACTGGTTGCTGTAAGCGGTAGCATTGGCTTTGTTGGTTTAATGTTACCCCATATTTTTCGCTTGTGGGTGGGTTCTGATCATAGGCGACTAATCCCTCTTTGTGCCTGTGGTGGAGCGATTTTTATGATCTGGGCGGATGTATTAGCTAGACTAATCATTGCCCCTGAAGAATTGCCGATAGGAATAGTCACAGCGCTTTGCGGCGGTCCATTTTTTATCTGGATGCTACGTCGTCGGGCGTATACGTTTGGAGGAAGCTAATGTGCCCACAAAATTGGACGTAGACAAGCATGTTGAGTTAAAACAAGTTGGATATGAGATCCAAGGGACATGTATCTTGCAGGATATAGATTTACACGTACAAAAAGGAGAATTCGTGGGCTTGCTTGGCCCGAATGGTAGTGGTAAATCTACTCTCCTTAAGCAGGTATATCGGACTCTATTACCCACTACAGGCAGTATCTATTTACTGGAAAGAGAGCTTGGTCAATACCAACAGAAGCAATTAGCAAAAGAATTAAGTGCAGTGGTTCAAGAAACGCAGATTCAATTTGATTTTAGTGTATATGAGCTTGTACTGATGGGACGTTCTCCACACAAGAGTATGTGGGAGCAGGAGAATAAGCATGATCTAGCGTTAGTAGAGCAAGCTCTAGCTCAAGTTGGCCTACAGAACATGGGTGATCGGAGTTATCTGAGTTTATCTGGGGGAGAAAAGCAGCGCGTCTTATTAGCAAGAGCAATTGTACAAGAGACCGATCTGTTACTGCTGGATGAACCGACTAATCATTTGGACATCCATCATCAATTAGGGATGCTCAAATTACTGAAACAACAGCAGAAAAGCGTACTGGCCGCCTTACATGATTTAAATTTGGCCGCTATGTTCTGTGATCGTCTTTATATGCTAGAAAAAGGAGTTATCGTTTGCTCTGGAACTCCACAGGAAGTTCTTCGGCCTGAAATTTTAGAACGAGTGTACAAGATTCAAACAGAAGTAACCGTTCATCCAGTTACAGGAAGAGTGAACATTCATTATATGATCCCAGATCAGGTTATCTGTTGAATAAAGGAAAAGGTAGGAAAACAAGATGAACAAACATACTATGCAAAGCTCCACTACCAAGAAGCAAGGCCTTTTGTATAAAGGTCAAAAGATGATGCTTACAATCTTTGCCGGTCTTTCATTACTAGTAAGTGGCTGTGGAAATGGGACGACTCCTCAGGCAGCTTCTACTAATTCACAGCCAGTAGCTGAGAAGATTCAAATTAAAAATGGAGAGCATACGTTAACCTTTGAACAAGCACCGAAGCGAGTAGTGAGTATGAATCAGCATGTGACCGAAATGCTACTAGCATTAGGTGTTGAAGACGTAATGGTCGGTACAGCTTATCCTGACGACGAAGTCTTGCCCGAATATAAGGCAAAATATGATCAAATCAAGCTTTTGTCTAAGCAATATCCTTCCTTAGAAGTCTTTCTAAGTGTAGAGCCGGACTTCGTTATTGGCAGAAGCTCTGCATTTACAGCAAAAGGAATTGGCAGTGTAGAGGAGCTGCAAAAAATGGGTATCCCAGCTTATACCATTACAGGAACGATATCTAAACACCCTACAGTCGACGAGGTTTATGAGGATTTGATGCAATTAGGCAAGATTCTGCATGTAGAGGATCGTGCTAAGGATATTGTTGCTAAAATGAAAACGGATATTCAGTCCATTCAACAAAAGATAGGAAATATAGAAAAACCAGTCAAAGTATTGGTCTTTGATAGTGTTAATTCAGGTTTGTATACAACAGGAAATTCCTTAGAAACGCGTTTAATCGAAATGGCTGGCGGACAAAACGTTTTTGGTGATTTAGAAAAATCATGGAGTGAAGTGAGCTGGGAAGAAGCCATAAAACGAGCTCCCGATGTAATTGTAATTAATGATTATGATAAACCAAGTGCAGAAGAGAAGATCAAATATTTACTAGAAAACAAAGCACTTTCCGATATCCCTGCTATTAAGAATAAGCGATTTGTTAGCTTGCCACTTTCCGATGTATTTGAAGGTGTTCGAAATGTACGAGCGGTAGAAATACTTGCAAAAGGATTTTATCCAGAGAAGTTCTAATAGAAGATTTCATAAGGTAGCTTTTACAGGAAGCATATGCTGGGGATATGGATTATCTTATCCTCGCATGTGCTTTTTTTATAAAGATAAAAATACAATTATATTTGCAACCTTTTTGTAACCAAATCGGTCATAGATTGTGCATAGGTACATTCATGCGGATTGATACCAATTGCACCAGGAATCGTGTGGGAGAATTAGCGTAACAGTTCCTATGAAAGGAGTTCTACATGGAAGAAATAAGGATCTATCTTCCTTAGTTTACCTTGACATGGATTTATACTGACAAGGTAAACTTTACATTCAAGACACATTGATAAAAACAAGCTAACAAAACCATTTCACAGCAACAAGCGAAAAGTTGTTTGATAACTCAAAGTCGATGATCTGAATATAAGCCAACTAAAATCCTTTTCGTAAAAGGAATCTGTTAACTAACACTCTCCCATACACTTTAACCGCCATGCTGCCACCACAGCTATGGCGGTTTTTTTAAGACGTAAAAAATCTATTTATGGCCTCTATTGGGGACAAGGGAAGGTAAATTTGCTTTCACAGGGTACTGATTCCGTATGGAAATCAACTCTGATACCGTAATCATTTCAAAGCCGCGTTTTTTAAGCTCTGGCAAAATGATTTTCAAGGCATCTACCGTTTGCTGACGATCTCCGCCATGGTCATGAAATAAGATGATATCGCCATTTCGTACATTTTTCAGCACCTTGTTGACAATCTTTTGTACCCCTGGATTCGTCCAATCCTTAGTATCCTGATGCCAGGACCACATGACAACCAAGTAACCCATCTCTTTTGCGGCAGCCACAATCTTTTCGTTATAACTACCACCAGGTGGACGAAATAGAGTAGGTACTACCCCTGTTGTTGTTTGAATAATGGATTGAGCAGACTCCAATTCGATTTTTAGTCGTTGCTTTGAAAGACGTCTCAAATCGGGATGCGTAAAGGTATGGTTTGCCAGCTCGTGATTTTGCTGTACCATCTGCTTAGCTAGCTTGGGATTTTTTTTAATGCGGTTACCGACTGTAAAAAAAGTGGATTTAACTCCATATTTCTGTAGTAGCTCTAAGATTTGAGGGGTGTAGGTTTCGTTTGGTCCATCATCAAAGGTTAGAGCAATGGCTTTTTTTTCTGTAGGCAAGTCCCAAATAGCTTCTCCCCGTTTTTCATAATAATCGCGGTTTTTTTGCCGAATCGTTACTTCATAAGAGGTGGGCTGCTCGTTGAATAGCTTTTGCTCATCAAGAAGCGATTTTGCTTGTGTTGCTTGGGGAGTATCAGAGAAAGCTTGTATAGCTAGTAGGACTATGACAAAGAGCAGGAAGAATCTATCGCTGATTTTACGTAGCATGAAGGGCTCCTTTCTGATCCGCCTTTTCTTCTTGAACGTCTTCGTGAATTTCTTACATAAACGTTAGTATGCGCTTTTTTTAGCAAAGCATGAGACATACAAGGAAGAAAGAAAAAAGCTCTGCCAGTAAGCAGAGCGTTTGGAACGATTTCTTATTTGTAGTCACCGATCAGATAATTATAGAATGGAGCATCTACATAAAAAGGATAGGAGGTAACTTTTACCTTAGGGTCAATCTTCTTAAAACCGTCAACAACTTGTGCGGATTTCTCGTTTAACGAGAAGGATTGAGCCACATAATTGTCTTTTTCCATATAGTTATTGGTAATCTGTTTATACCCATTCATTTCATTCAGCGAGAAGTAGAGTGGCTGCCACCAAGATGAAATAAGCAAACCAGTCTGATTTTCCTTATCTTTTTTTGCATACGTATGAATGATTTTGTCAAAGGCTTCTTTATCAGCTACAGATGTGAATTCAAAACTGATATCGTATTCTTTGGAGTAGGCGATGTATTTACCGTTATCAATTTTTACTACCTGATAATCAGGAGTGATGACAGGCTGACCCCATTCGGCTAAATAGATAAAAGCAGATGTTTTCGGCTCTAGTTGTACTTTTGCTACCAGCCCCTCACTTTTTAGCAAACCGATCAGTTGAATGGCATGCTGTATGTCACTATGACCATAGGTGAGTGAAAGAGCCGGGTCAAAGCGTGGGGCGAATCGTTTATCCTTGAGATTATACCCCGTAACGATATCTTGTTTAAGTGCCTCGTCCACGATCTTTTGTAATTCTTCAGCTTTGATTAAATTGGTGGTTTTCCAGGAATGAGACACCTTACTATAAATATCCTCATCAGTTGTTAGACCTAGGAAATGCTTATATTCTCCTTTATATTCGAGTACTTTTCCGATCAATAAAGCTGCTACATCAGGCGAAACAGCTTGATTTTTGATAACTGTTTGAGCAAGAGATTCTGGGAGTAGCTTTGTATCGATTGCCACAGCAATCTCTTGCGCTGCCTTCATAGGAAGCTGACCTGTTTTATAGGAGAGGGCTACAGAAGAAAAGGCTTTTTTTACTTTCGCTTCCTGATACGTATAAGCTAATTCTTTCAGACCAGCAGCACGGACCGTATACGAGATGGCATCTTGAGCGGTTAAGGATTCATTTGGCTTTAGTGTAGTGGCATTAACGATCCCTTGTTCTTGCAGAGCACTAGCGGCTTGTGCTAAAGTAGAACCCTCTTTTACATCAGTAAATGAGATTTTGCTTTCTTTTGATGGTTGTAAAGCAAGTATAGTCGATAGAGCTTGTAGATAATCAGCGCGGGTTACCTGTTTTGAAAAGGTTAACTGATAATTGGTCTGTAAGAATTGGGCATATTCATTCAAATGAGGGGCAGTGACGGCCGAAGATGTCCCCTGAGTGGCAAGCAGTAAAGTCTCCTTGGCATAAACAGATGAAGAAGCTGTTAAAACACTTAAAGCTAAGACAAAAGCTAGTCCAGGCTTTTTCATTGGATGCAGGGTTCGTTTCATGTTAGTTTGACCTCCCAATTTAGATAAATTTTAACTGAACTAAACTTTTTGCGGAAAAAGGTTTAGTTTGCTACCTGCCAGTAAAATCCATAAAATTACAATAAAAAGACGTTTTTATACTCATATTATAAAGGGATAGAAGAGCTTTTTAAAAGGATTATTTTTTTTGGAATGTAAGTAAAATGCATTAAAAATTCTGTTTATTAATCAAAAAAAACAATTTAACTGGCTAAAATACGTACAATGTTTTGTTTTAGCTTGATTAAATTCGGATATTAAAATAAAATAAGATTGCACCGATCAATTGTTGATTTCTTTTTGGTAATGTTGTGTTTTGTGATATTCTGACAGACTACATATGAGTTAAGACAGAAAAAAACAACAGGGAGGTTTCTTATGCATAAGTGGGAAGCTATAGATGAAGCTAACAAATACATAAAAGAAAGAATAAATCAAACACCAACCATCGGATTGATTCTAGGATCGGGCTTAGGTGAATTAGCGGAAGAGTTAGCTGATGCCATTGTTATTCCCTATCAAGAAATTCCTCATTTTGTGATGTCGACAGTGGATTATCATGCAGGTAAACTAATTGTTGGCAAGCTTGAAGGGAAGACGGTTGTTGCTATGCAAGGCCGCTTTCATTATTATGAGGGTCACAGTATCGAATCGGTAACATTTCCAATTCGAGTAATGAAAATGCTGGGGGTTGAGCAACTTATTTTAACTAACGCCAGTGGAGGCTTACATATCGACCAGCAGCCAGGGGATTTAATGCTCGTGACGGATCACATTAACTTAATGGGGATAAATCCGTTGATCGGGGCTAATGATGAGAGGCTGGGAGATCGCTTTCCTGATATGAGTGACACCTATTGTAAATCCTTAGCTCAGTTGGCAAGGAAGGTAGCAACACAGATAGGTGTACCTTTAAAAGAGGGTGTCTATGTGGCTTTTACAGGGCCTTCCTTTGAAACGCCAGCTGAAGTCAGAATGGCACGGACAATAGGGGGAGATGCAGTAGGTATGTCAACAGTACCAGAGGTGATTGTAGCCAAGCATGCTGGTATTAAAGTGCTGACTATCTCATGCATTTGCAATTTAGCGGCTGGTATTCTGCCTCAACCTATTACGGCTGAAGAGGTTTATGAGGCAGCAGGACAAGCAAAAGAGAATTTTTCTAAGCTTCTACGAGGCATCGTGGAGAATATGTAAGGCACAAGGTTATAAGAGTAGGTATTAAATAAAAAACAGAGGTGTAAAGTCATCATGGATTTTCTTCGAGGCCTCCTTGGGGTAATTGCAGTTCTATTTATTGCATTCTTGTTTTGTAACAATAAGAAAGGGATTAGATGGCGTCCGATTGTTGGAGGATTAGCTATCCAGTTTCTGTTTGCATTCATTGTGTTAAAGTGGGAGGCAGGTCGAGCTGTACTAAGTAAGTTCACTGACGTAATGAACCATATTATTGGTTATGCGAATGAAGGGATCAAATTCCTTTTTGGCGGGCTGTACACTCCTGATTCTAAAATTACGTTTGTCGTAGCATTTAATGTTGTGCCAATGGTTATTTTTTTCGCAGCTCTGATTGCTGTTTTGTATTATGTAGGCGTTATGCAGCTATTTATCAAATACATTGGTGGCGGTATTTCTAAAATATTAGGTACGAGTAAGGCTGAGTCAATGTCAGCAGCAGCGAATATTTTTGTAGGTCAAACGGAAGCACCTTTAGTTATTCGTCCCTTTTTAAGCCAACTGACACGCTCAGAGCTGTTTGCTGTGCTAACAGGGGGACTTGCTTCTATAGCGGGAACAGTGCTTGCTTCCTACTCTTTACTAGGTATCCCGATGGAATATTTGCTTGCAGCGAGCTTTATGGCTGCTCCTGCTGGATTAGTTATAGCTAAGCTATTCTTCCCGGAGACGGAAAATATAAAAGACCGGGAAATAAAACTGGAAAAAAATGAATCAGCGAATATATTTGATGCAGCAGCACGCGGTGCAGGAGATGGCCTGTTTTTGGCGTTGAATGTAGGAGCCATGCTGTTGGCATTTGTAGCCTTGGTTGCTATGGTGAATGGCTTGCTTGGCTATATTGGAGGACTGTTTGGTCTGGAGATAACCTTGCAGGGGATTTTTGGTTATCTGTTCTCTCCTTTGGCTTTTGCAGTTGGAGTACCATGGAGTGAGGCTGTTCAAGCAGGTTCTTATATTGGCCAAAAAATCGTATTAAACGAATTTGTTGCTTATATTGATATGGCTAAGAACATGGCAAATTTGACACCGAAAACAGTAGCAATCCTAAGCTTCGCGCTTTGTGGATTTGCTAACTTTGGCTCTATGGCAATGCTGATTGGTGGCCTTGGTACACTTGTACCTGAGCGTCGAAGTGAAATAGCTCAGGTTGGCATGAAGGTTATCTTTGCCGGTACATTGGCTTCCTTGTTAAATGGTGCGATTGCTGGGATGTTCTTGTAAGGGGTAAAACCACAAAACGCAGTTCCTTACCTATGATGTAGGCAGGAGCTGCGTTTTCGTATGTAGTCACTTACTTCTACGTCTTCTCATGCTTGGAAGTTTTAGGAAGAGGTAGGAGTTTCCTCGAAAGCGGTATCAATATCCTCATCGTCAATTTCGATATTATATCTGCTTAAAAGCTGTCGCCATTCTACAGATAAGGGCTGGTCTGTGATCACTTTTGTAATGCCTTGAAAGTCAGTAATAAAAGTAAAGCCGGCTTTATCAATTTTAGTATGATCGAGCACTAGGATTTTTTGCTCTGAGTTTTTTAACATCAGTTTTCTAATTTCCGCTTCAAATTCGTTAGAATCTGTAGCGCCTCGTTGAAGATGAAGGCCGGTACAGGAAACGAAGGATGCATCGGCAAAATAATGAGAAAGGGCTCTAGTTGCTGAGTGGCTAACATACGAAAGGGAACGGCGTTGTAGAGTGCCACCCGTTGAAATTAGTTTTACGTGTTCAGCATCCGATAGCTCTAGCTCGACCTTAAATGAATTGGTGATAACCGTAAGATTCTGTTTATTTTTTATTTTTTTGGCAATATATAATGAAGTAGTGCTGGAATCAAGCATGATTGTATCGCCGCTTTTTATGAGCTGAGCGCATTTTTCTCCTAGTTTTTCCTTTACCTCGACATAATAGCTTTCACGTACCCAAAGTGGGAAATCAGAGCGTAGTCCATCTTCTAAAATAGCTCCTCCATATGTACGGACTAAAATACCTTCCTTCTCTAATTTGTCTAAATCACGACGTATAGTCTCTTCAGAAACAGAGAATTGTTTACTAAGCTCTGTTACCATGACATTTCCTTGTTCAAATAGCATGCTCATGATTTTTTTGCGACGTTCGATTGCTAACATAATACCTCCCAAAACAATGATCTAATCCCAATCGACCTACAGGTATGTCTCTTGCCAAAAAGGATACCAAAAATAACGTTGTAAAAAAAGATAGAAAGAAAAGAAATTTGAATCATCATTTACAGAAATCCAGATGGAGTGTCGAAAAAGTTTTGACCAAAGGGCCAGAAGCAGTTGAAAATAAGTATGCAGATTAGTAAAATCAAGGTATCAGTCAATAAAAATGTTAGATTATGTGGTTTTGTGTGACTTTTGATTAGTAGCAGAAAATTTTTTGTTTTTTTGCTATAACAAAGATAAGACAAATCGTAATCTTAAGTCATTCAAATTTGAATCGACTTATCAAATAGGGGGAGGCTCTCACATGGCGACGTTTATTCAATCGGTCCGTTTTGAAGACAATACTTTATTTATTTTAGATCAGACGAAACTTCCAACTTTGAAAGAATTTTTAGAAATAGACAACATAAAGGATGCCTGGGATGCCATTAAGGAGCTAAAGGTAAGAGGAGCTCCTGCGATTGGAATTGCTGCCGCTTATGGACTATTGTTGGGAATTCATGATGCACCTGAGGACTCCTTTGAAGCCTTCTACGATGCATTCACAAAGCATAAAGACTACCTCGCGTCGTCACGACCTACAGCAGTTAACCTATTTTGGGCATTAAACCGTATGGAGCAACGAGCTTTGGCTGACCAGAACCTACCAGTGGCTGAAATTAAACAGCGTCTTGTTACAGAAGCGCATGCGATTCGTGATGAGGACGAAGAAACATGCCGAATGATTGGTGAACATGCATTGACGTTGTTTGAGGATGGCATGGGTGTGTTAACGCATTGTAATGCTGGTGGAATTGCTACGGCACGTTATGGCACAGCGCTTGCACCTATTTATTTAGCAAAAGAAAAAGGCTGGGATATCAGGGTATTTGCCGATGAGACTCGTCCTTTGCTGCAAGGAGCTCGTCTGACAGCATGGGAATTACAGGAAGCAGGTATTGATGTTACGTTAATTACGGATAGCATGGCTGCAATGGTGATGTCTAAAGGCTGGGTACAGGCAGTTATCGTAGGATGCGATCGGGTTGCGGCTAATGGTGATGTAGCGAACAAAATTGGAACGTATGGTGTAGCACTACTGGCAAAGGCTCATGGTATTCCATTTTATGTAGCAGCCCCAATGTCTACAATTGATCTGGATACCGCTACAGGGGAACAGATTCCGATTGAGGAGCGAGAAGCTGGTGAAATTATTGAAGGATTTGGCAAGCAAACGGCACCCAATGATGTCAAAGTCTTTAATCCTGCCTTTGATGTAACTCCACACGATTTAATAACAGCAATCATTACGGAGAAGGGTATTTTACGAGCTCCTTACGACAATGCATTGACAGAGTTGTTCCAGGTCACTGCAAAAAGCAACTAGATGGACCTACAGGAAACAAGGAGGACAAAACTAATCATGACCGAACCAGCGTACAAACAGATGAAAGATGAAGCTAAAATCAAACAGGATATCTGTGAGATTGGGCGTAAAGTATATGAAAAAGGCTTTGGTGCGGCTAACGATGGAAATATTTCGGTTCGTCTTTCTGCCAACGAGATCTGGATCACGCCAACCGGCGTAAGTAAAGGAGCTTTGCAGCCAGATATGCTGGTCAAAGTAAACCTCCAAGGGGAAGTATTAGAAGGAGAGCTTCAACCAACCTCTGAGATGAAAATGCACTTGAAAGTATACGAAATGCGTCCAGACATTGGCGGGATCGTTCATGTTCACCCTCCGTATGCTACAGCTTTTGCGATAGCAGGCATTCCCTTAGATTTTGCAACCCTGCCAGAATCGGTAGTGCTGCTTGGAACCATACCTTTAGCGAAATATGCGACTCCATCCACCCATGCTCTTCCGGAGTCCATTGTACCTCATATCATGAACCATCAGGGGGTTTTGCTAGAAAACCACGGGGCACTTACATGGGGAAAAGACCTGCAAACAGCCTACTATTTGATGGAATCGCTCGAATTTACTGCAAAAATTAATTGGATTGCAAAACAAATGAACGGAGCACGGGAGTTGTCAGTAGAACGGGTACAAGAGCTAGTAGCGTTACGAGAAAAAATGGGCTTAATGGGGGAGACACCACCAGGAGTCATTTGTCCACCAGGAGTCGATGTATGCTCTGTAAATAAACAAGCTATCTCTATGAAGGAGCCACAACCACTGACAGTCAAATTAGATGAACAACAAATGGAGGAGCTTGTTAGCATGGTAACCAAGGCGGTTATTTCCCAGCTACAGCATTCAAAACTGGAATAGGAAATGGTAGTGATAGAAAAAATGCGAAGCCTGTTTTCAAGGTTTTCGCATTTTTCCTTTTGGTTAAAAGTTATGTAAAAAAAAGAATGTATACTATAAAACAGATGTGATAGGATATAGGAATGCTTCTACTTGTAAGTCTGTATTTATAGGAGGGGGAATCAGGTGGAAACCGTAAAAAAACCGCATATTTTATCAAATCCATTTATACGCGTTATTCTATTGTCAGGTGTATTTTTACAGCTAGGTACCTGGGTGCGAAATTTTGCTATCCTTTTGTATGTTATGGAAGTTACCAATAATGATCCTTATGCGGTCTCCATGATTTCTGTAGCCGAATTTGCTCCTATCTTTATTTTCTCATTTATAGGCGGGACGTTTGCTGATCGTTGGAGACCAAAAAGAACAATGGTGTGGTGTGATATTTTAAGTGCCGCTTCTGTTTTTGGTGTTCTATTGACTCTTATGTTTGGGTCTTGGAAAGCAATATTCTTTGTTACGCTGTTTTCTGCTATCCTGTCTCAATTTTCGCAACCATCGGCAATGAAACTATTTAAACAGCATGTTCCAGCAGAACAATTGCAAGCGGGAATGGCGATGTTTCAAACGCTGATGGCAATCTTTATGATTGTTGGACCAGCTATTGGTACCATGGTATTTCAGAGCTTCGGTATCGACGTTTCGATCGCCCTGACTGGACTTGCCTTTTTACTCTCAGCAGCGGTGCTTTATAGATTACCAGCTGATCTGAAGCCGAAGAAGATTGATGCTACCACTGGTATTTTAAAAGAGATGACTGATGGATTCCGTTACGTTTGGTCAAAAAATGTATTACGGACGCTCAGCTTATGCTTTATGATGGCAGGCTTAGCAGTGGGGCTATTACAGCCTTTGGGTGTATTTATTGTAGTGGAGCAGCTAGGATTGCCTAAAGAGAACCTCCAGTGGTTTTTGATGACCAATGGTGCGGCTATGCTGGTAGGTGGGGGATTAGTTATGGCGATCTCTAAAAAAATCTCTGCTCAGAAGCTATTAGCTATCGGGATGATTAGCAGTGCAATTTCGGTAATTGGCATTAGTTTTTCACAAAATTTTATGCTGGCCCTTGCTTTTCAATTTATTAATGGATTGTTTTTCCCCTGTATTCACATTGGGGTCAATACATTGATCCTAATGTCTGCGGAAGAAGAATTTGTTGGTCGGGTCAATGGCGTGCTTAGCCCTTTATTTTCCGGAATGATGGTCGTAATGATGAGCGTATCTGGTGTTGTAAAAGAAACCTTTACGTTACAGGGAAGCTACCAGCTAGCAGGATTATTTTTTATCATCGGGGTCTGTGCGGTGATTCCGCTGTTTAAACTTCAGCTACAAAAGCTGGAGCCTACACAGAATACGTCTCAGCCAGCCTCTGAACCACAGCCGGAATAGTAGGATATGCATCGTTTTTTAGAGAGTTGAATAAAGAAAACACACAAGTCAGCTTGATTTACTGGTTTGTGTGTTTTTTTATTTATATGCAAAGGATTAGCTTACATATTCCATTCTAATTGTCTGCCGCCGATAATGTGGTAATGCAAGTGGAAGACCGTTTGTTGTCCATGCTTTCCGATATTTGTCACCACACGGAATCCGTTTTCTTCCAAACCGGCTTCTTTTGCTACTTTTTGAATTGCCAAATGGAGACTACCAATTCGTTCTTTATCTGATTCATCCACGCCCATAACAGAGGAAATATGTTTTTTAGGGATGACTAAGATATGTACAGGTGCGATCGGATTAATATCGTGAAACGCGTAGACATCATCATCCTCGTATACTTTTTTGGAAGGGATTTCACCTTGAATAATTTTACAAAATAAGCAATCCATCTAAAATTCTCCTCTCAAAGTTTAATATTCTTCCTCTTATTGTAGTAAAATTCCAGTGAAATTACTAGTTTCCTTCCTAATTCAGTGCTTTATTTTCTGGGAAACCGCAAAAAGAGGCAAAAATCCAACTTATTATGAATACAAATAGCAAAATCATACATACTAAATAGAGAGGGAATTTGTTACAAGAGTGCGAAAATTCTCAGTAAAATCAAAAACATAGGGCATTTTATATTTCATTTTTTGTAATATTCCTTTACAATGTTAGAAATCCTTTATCCTAGTAGAGAAAGAGAGTGGGGGAAACCATGGCACAACAGGCGACAAAAATGACGGAAAACTTAAATCCGTACGAAATTGTTCAAAAGCAAATTGAGAATGCTGCAAAATTGCTTGATCTTCCTCGGGCAGCGGTAGAGATTTTGAAAAAGCCCAAACGTGTTGTCAGTGTATCTTTTCCAGTGAAGATGGATGATGGAACTGTTCGTGTATTTGATGGGTATCGTTCGCAACATAATGATGCCATTGGTCCGACTAAGGGAGGAATTCGCTTCCATCCACAAGTAACTCTTGATGAAGTTAAGGCTCTGTCTATGTGGATGTCTTTTAAATGCGGTGTTGTGCATTTGCCGTATGGTGGTGGTAAAGGCGGAGTCATCTGTGACCCGCGTACGATGAGTCAGGGAGAATTAGAGCGTGTCAGCAGAGGATTTATGGAGGCTATTCACGATATAGTTGGACCTGAAAAGGATATTCCTGCCCCTGATGTTTATACGAATGCGCAGGTAATGGGCTGGATGATGGATACTTATAGCCGTCTAAAAGGAGCTGTTTCGCCGGGGGTTATTACCGGGAAGCCTCTTATTCTCGGCGGGTCAAAGGGTAGAAATGAGGCAACAGCGCGTGGCTGTGTGTATACGATCCTAGAAGCTTTACATGAAAAGGGCATGTCCCCTAAGGATGCCACAGTAGCAATTCAAGGCTTTGGGAATGCTGGACAAATCGCTGCTAGACTTTTGCATGAAATAGGGGCGAAGGTAGTGGCAGTGAGTGATTCAAAAACGGCTATTTATGCAAAAGCAGGACTGCATATACCCGATGTTATTACAGCCAAGGAAGCAGGTTCCCTAGGAAGTGTAGCCGGAGCTAGTCTCATTGCCCATGATGAACTGTTAGAAGTAGAAGTGGATATTTTAATTCCTGCTGCATTGGAAAATGTGATTACAACAGCTAATGTAGATCAGATAAAGGCTAAAATTATTGCAGAAGCCGCTAATGGCCCAACAACACCAGCAGCAGATGAGGTCTTGCAGCAAAAAGGGATTCTGGTCATTCCAGATATTTTAGCAAACGCAGGTGGAGTGACGGTTTCTTACTTTGAATGGGTGCAAAACCTCATGAATTTTTACTGGTCTGAAACAGAAGTAAATGACAAGTTAAAAGATGTAATGGTGCGTTCTTATCAGGAAGTAGGTCAGATTGCTAAACAATATCAAACAGACAGAAGAACTGCCGCTTTTATGATCTCTTTACTTCGCATCACAGAAGGAATGAAAGCGAGAGGCTGGATATAATTCCTTGCTAACTCAAGCGATTTTTCTTATGATATCTGTATGATATATTGTTCCCCGCCGGAAACTATACCCGGCGGGTTTTGCTGTTCCCCCACGTTCCTGTAGGTGCTTCTATAGTATGTTGATCAGGTTGGTCAGCGTGTTTTATTTAGTCGCCTTTTTTATGCAAAAAGGAAACCCTTTCCTTATCAGGATCGTCACTAACGTTGTACAAAATTTTTTCCTCATGAAGCAGTTGGATAAGCCTTGTGATTGGAAAGAGGAGGATAAAAGGAATTTATGAAAAGTGTACGTACTATTTCAGCTACTGCAATGCTCGTTGCACTATCTGCTTCTTTGGTTGCTGGGTGTCAGGGAACACCGAATAAAACACCATCTACAGGCTCAGAAAATGCACAAACGGCTGAGACTAAGGGAACGCAGCCAAGTCAGCCAACTGAGCCATTGACAGATCAGAAGGAAAGTACCGGAAATGAGACTGAAGGGGCATCCTCAGGAAATACTTCACCGGCTACCTCATCGGAAGGGACAACAGTAAAGTCAGGAAACAAAGCACAAGCAGTGTCTCCAGAGAGTATACAGGTACTAGTTAATAAACAGTATAAGCTACCAGACAGCTATAAACCTCAAGATCTCGTCTATCCAGATGTTCCTTTTTTGTTTCAAGAAAAAATTGAAAAGCGTATGATGCGTCAGGAAGCAGCAGATGCGCTTCAGCAATTGTTTGCTGGTGCGAAGCAGGAAGGCATCATGCTGGCGGGCGTATCCGCATATCGTTCGCATACAACTCAAACAAACCTATTTAATCGTTATGTGAAAAAGGATGGGGAAGAAGCGGCCAAGAAGTACAGCGCAGAGCCAGGCCACAGCGAACATGAGACTGGACTTGCCATTGATGTTTCCGGAAGCACAGGAAAATGTGCGGCAGAGGACTGTTTTGAGGGTACTCCTGAGGCCGTCTGGTTAGCTGATCATGCGCACGAATATGGATTTATTATTCGCTATCCAAAAGGCAAAGAAGCCATCACAGGCTATCAATATGAGCCATGGCATCTGCGTTATGTTGGGAAAGAAGCAGCAGGTGAGATTCACGATAAAGGTATAACACTTGAAGAATATTCAAATACTCCAACAGCATAAACTCATCAATGAAATATTTTTTTACGTTTTGTTGGGTAAAAATGTGACCCTTTTGGATTGTTACTCGTCTTACTAGATAGGGGAATGCCCCCTATGTAAGGAGTGAGTTACATGAATATGAAGCTACAATCGATCACGGCTAGCTTTTTAACAGCGAGCATGCTGTCCATAAGTCCGGTTTGGGCAGAAGAAATGACAAGTAGCATGCAAACCAAAAGCAAAGAAGTTGTGACCATACAAACACCTGAGAAAACACAATCAAACATACAAAAAAAGATAAGAAAACCAAAAAATGCTTCCATGAAAAAGTCTACTCGTGGAAACATTCAATCCGATAAAAGGTGATTTGTATTCTAAGTCAAAAAAGGCGAGTGTGCACAAAAGAAGGCACACTCGCCTTTTTTTATCGAAAGCCTGAAAGATGTACTCAAAAGGATTATCGGTTACCCTCCAATAAATCTAAAAAACACTGGAAGGCTTTAGAAATACGTTTTTTACGATGATATACAATCTGACGAAATACTCGGATATCTGGATGGGTAAAGGGAAGAATGCTGAGCTTTCCTTGCTTTACTTCCTCAATCACTGCAAGCTTTGGCAATATCGAGACCCCTAAACCATACGAAACACATTGCTTGATAGCTTCTAAGCTGCCAAATTCGTAGGATAGCTCCGTTTTGACTCCGTTCTGTTGAATTACTCTTTCTAACATATCTCGGTAGCTACAGCCCTCTTCGGTCACTATCATGGTTTCCCCTTCAAGATCATGAACGCTGATTTGTTCTAGAGAGGCTAAGGGATGATGGGGATTGCCGATTAGGACAAGCTGTTCTTCTGTTAAGACATGACAGATCAAATCGGGATCATTATGCTGTCTGTCCATGATGATTGCAATATCATAAGTGCCATTTTTGATACCCTGAACCAGATCACGGCAAATTCCTGGCTGTAGAAACAGCTTTAGACGTGGATGCATCCGACGAAGGGCTTGTAGATGAGGAGGCAAATAAAATGCCGCTAATGACTCGACTGTACCAATCGTTAGCAAGCCAGTTAACTGGGTTTGCTCGGATAAATTTTCTTTTACCTCATCTAAGAGAGCTAAAATCTGTGAAGAATAATGTAGGAGCTCTTCACCACTGTCTGTTAATTTAATTTTTCGACCATAGCGTTCAAATAAACTGGTTTGAAACTCTTCTTCCAGCCGTTGGATTTGAGTTGTGACGCTTGATTGGGCGTAGCCTAGTATCTCTGCGGCTCGTGTAAAGCTTTGCTGTCTGGCCACCTCGCGAAAGGTTCGAAGATAATAGATGTCCATATTTTCCCTTCCCATCAAAATTATCGATTGAATTTATCAAATATTATAGATAACACCGATAGAAAAGTATATGGTAAAGTGAGGTCAACTAATTTCAGGGGGACTCATGATGACAACGCAAAGTCTAACAGCTCAAACCTTACAAAAGACGTTGACCTTACCTCAAATTGTGGCTTTATACATTGGAGCAGTGCTTGGATCAGGAATCCTGCTAATTCCTGGAATAGCTGCTGAAATGGCTGGGCCCGCGTCTTTACTATCTTGGATAACGATGTCATTGGTCATGATACCAATGGCGATTACGATGGGACTCTTATCAGCCATATATCCTAGCGCCGGGGGCGTTTCTCATTTTGTCAGACTCGTTTATGGTCATCGCTTTGGCAATTTAGTTGGTTGGTTCTTCTTATTGTCAGTTCCCATTGGAGCACCAATTTTGGCAGTAACCGGTGCTACCTATGTAACCACATTGCTAGGCTGGGAGCATAGCCGTGTATATCTAATGGCAGGCCTAATAATCGCTGTTGTTGTAGGCATGAGCTTTTTGGGGATGCAGGTGACAGGACGTATACAGACGGTTGTGGTTTCCTTTATTCTGGCCATGTTAGTAGTAGCCATTGCTTCTGCTGTACCACACGCTAAGATTGAGGCCTTCACACCATTTGTTCCTCATGGCTGGCTTTCTATTTTTCAATCGGCTAGCTTATTGTTCTGGTGTTTTATTGGATGGGAAGCAGTAACTCACCTATCAGAAGAGTTTATTGATCCAAAGAAAAATGCCATGAAGGGCGTCATGATTAGCTCCGCTCTAATAGCTCTGCTGTATGTAGGTGTAGCGATCATGACGATCGCCACCTCTAGCTATGGTACAGGTATCAAAGCTTCACTCAGCACGATGGTTCAGTTAACGTTTGGTCAAGTGGGGGGCTGGGTAGTTGCGATTACCGCTCTATTTATTTGTCTAGCTACTGCCAATGCTTATGTAAATGCAGCCGCCCGCATAGCTTTTGCGTTAGCTAAGGAAAAAAGTGCTCCTGCCTGGATGGGTACCTTGCATTCACGCACACAAGCTCCATTAGGAGGACTGCTTTTTCTTAGTGGTGGTTTTGTACTAACGCTACTGTTACTCGCAAGTGGAGCGATCTCACTAGAGAAGCTAATTCAAATACCGAATGCTACCTTTATGGCTACATATCTAGGCGGGTGTCTTGCTGGGATCAAGCTTTTGCGCGGCAACAAAATGGGACATGTCTCTGCATGGATTTCTCTACTGGTCACCCTGTGCTTATATCCTTTTCTGGGGTGGGGTGGTTTGTACCCTATATGTATTTTTCTATTAGTGCATATCTTTAATAAAAAGCAGGGCAAATCTGCATAAAAAATCGTCAGATGCTTAAGTATTCTTTTTTTCAGCAAAAAGACCCACGAATGCCAGTGCTTCGTGGGTCTTACTATAGTATGTACCTATAGATCTAATGAAGGAAGAAAGGTTACCAAGTCTCTTTAAAGTTACCTACAATACGTTTAATTGGTGCCACTGTGATAAAAGCTTCTGGATCAGTAGTAAGCACTATCTTTTTGGTTTCCGACCATTGGTGTTTTACAATAACGCACATTAGTACTTGTTTGTCCTGATGAGTATAGGCACCGCTCGCATTCCAAATCGTCACACCGCGTCGGACAACAGATTTTGTGATCGCTTCAGCTACTTCGTCTCCCTTTTTGGAAATAATAGTAACTGTGATCCGATCGATAT
This sequence comes from Brevibacillus laterosporus LMG 15441, assembly GCF_000219535.2. NCBI lineage: Bacteria > Bacillati > Bacillota > Bacilli > Caryophanales > Paenibacillaceae > Brevibacillus > Brevibacillus laterosporus. Next base: position 2,917,899 of record NZ_CP007806.1, on the reverse strand, counting down.
GATTAAGAACCAAATCAACTGTACGAGATCCAATGTACATAGAAATGATGGTGTACATCCCTAACTCCGGATTACCAAAATAGGAGGAAGCTATCACGATTAGTGCATTTATACACAGTCCAAAAACGCCCATCGGGATTTGAAAATACTTCACAGCGATTCTGCCTAAAATGTCCGTTCCGCCAGTTGAGCCACCTACGCGAAGGATAAAACCTGTTCCCATACTTGCAATTAGCCCACCAAAAACGGCACCCAGTAAAATATTGTGGGTCCATAATTGCTTTTGTGGAATCACATTGAGAAAGATTGAGATACAAATAACTGCGTAAATGGTATAGCAAATAAATTTCTTGCCGATTTTAAGATAACCGAGAATCAATAAGGGAATGTTTAGTACAAAATATAAAGTACCAACACTCATCCCTGTCAGTCGATATAGAAGGGTACAGATTCCGGTTAAACCACCAGGTAAAAGCTGATGGGCGGCAATTAGCGTATTGGCTCCAAAGGCAAATACTGCACAACCGATTAAAATGCCTAGCAGATCACGACAAACACACCAAACAGGATGATAAAAAAAGCGTTTTGTTTTCTCAGGAATGTCAGCAGTACTCATGTCGTTTCGTCTCGTTCTCCATTATTTTTTCTAGTTTGTAATACTCGTATGATTTTACCTAAAGCTATGCCAAGATTCAATAACGATTGAGAGTTTTAACAAGGCAATGATATGAATTTTTTGTGAGAGCTTGCGTGACAGAGAGCAACAATGTCTGTCAGGCTGGTAACATTCGCATATAGGCTAAAAATGCTCCTTTTTCTCCAAATTCGACAACCATCACGTTTGACTGTACGCTTTTGATATGACATCATTAGTAGCAGAAAGGAGGGAAAGTGATGGGACAGTGTATCGGATAGGAGAATTGGCTGTTTTGGCAAACATTTCAAAACGGACTGTGGATTACTACACGAACTTGGGGCTTTTGCAACCGAAGCGGTCTTCTTCCAATTATCGTTATTATGATGAGTGTGATTTGGAAATTTTGCAGATGATTGAACAATGCAAGTCATTACACATGCCGCTCTGTGAAATAAAGGAATTGGTAAGGAATAAACGGGAGGCTCCCAATGCCGAACAACTGTTGGCATTGACTAAAGATGTTAATCAACGTATGCAACAGCTCGAGCAGGAGATGAGTTTGCTGATAAGCCAGATTAATTCTCTGTCGGAAGAGGAGCAACATGAAGTTCGACAAAAACTGTCGGTACAAGGAACCACGCTTTTACACTCTTTATTGCTACTTTTGCCTTACAAGCAGGAAAAAAATTAGAGAGAGAAAGACTCGATGGAGGTGAACACCTTAATTCAGCGATGGATTAAGGTAACTGGTTGGAGATATTTAATTTAGTCATGGTGTTTATTTTAATTGCCTTTACTGGATTTTTCGTGGCGGTAGAATTCGCGATAGTCAAGATTCGTACCAGTCGCATTGATCAATTAGTCGCGGAAAAGAAACCAGGTGCATTAGCCGCAAAGAAAGTAATTACCAACTTGGATGAGTATTTGTCAGCATGTCAGTTGGGAATAACGATTACAGCGATGGGTTTGGGATGGCTAGGCGAACCTACTGTACATCATATGCTACAGCCACTTTTTGAAAGCATGAATATTTCAGGTGGAGTGGCCAATACCCTTTCTTTTATTATTGCATTTGGAACCATGACATATTTGCATGTGGTAGTAGGAGAATTGGCTCCTAAAACCTTTGCTATTCAAAAGGCAGAGCGAGTGACTCTGTTATTTTCAAAACCATTAATTTATTTTTATAAAGTGATGTATCCGTTTATCTGGGCTTTGAACGGTTCCGCACGCTTTCTTACTGGGGTGTTCGGGTTAAAACCAGCCTCCGAGCACGAAATGGCTCACACAGAAGAAGAACTGCGACTGATCTTATCAGAAAGCTACCATAGCGGTGAAATCAACCAAACTGAATTTAAATATGTGAACAATATTTTTGAATTCGATAACCGGATTGCTAAAGAAATCATGGTACCACGCACCGAAATGGTTGGTCTCTATCTAGATGATCCGATAAAAGAGCACATCAAAACCTTAAAATCGGAACAATATACACGTTACCCGGTTTTTGGCGAGGATAAGGATGATGTAGTCGGGATTGTAAACGTTAAAGATTTCTTCATTCATAGCTTGGGTGAGAGCGAGCTACAGATCACCAGCTTGAAAGAGTTTACTCGTCCTGTCTTAAAAGTAATTGAGACGATAGCAATCCATGACCTCTTAGTTCAAATGCAAAAGAAACGCATTCAAATGGCTATTTTGTATGACGAATATGGCGGCACTGCTGGGTTGGTTACATTGGAGGATATCATTGAAGAAATAATCGGTGAAGTCCGTGATGAATATGATGAGGATGAACGCCCACGCATTCAAGAGGTGGGATTAAACCATAAAATTATTGATGGAAAAGTGCTGATCAGTGAAGTAAATGAGATGTTTGATCTGTACATGGATGATGAAGATGTAGATACGATCGCGGGCTGGATGCTTATGCAAAATCCCGATCTACGTAAAAACGACCCAATTGTATACGAGGGCTACGAGTTCCGTATATTGGAAAAGGATGTTAATCACATTAAACGTGTGGAGATTAAGCCTGCTGCTCAGCCAGAAAAAGAAGATTCCGTTGAGAAGGAATAATCTACCTGTAAATTAGCCAAAAAAGTATAACATGCAAAGAAGGCATTTCTGGATTCGTTTATTCCGGAAATGCCTTCTAATCGTTATTCTAAAAAGCATTGCAAAGATTATCTGGTATTTATATGAACTCTCAATTGAATTTTGGACGTAAACCATGTAACATGTAATACATGGTTTACAATACCTAAGAGTTTATGTAGGCTAAACTTCTGGTGCCTTATCTTACAGGGTAAGCGCAAACCGAGCAGGTCATACATACACATTGGTCAAGAGCATCGTTTTGCTGTTGACTGTTAAGTGAAGCATAGGCTCTCATCCCGTATTTTTTAAAAGGGGCGAGAGCTTTTCAATACTTATTTGGATAAAAAGGAGTTTTAGAGAATGAGTGTAACCATGGACAAAATCGTCGCTCTTGCTAAACACAGAGGATTTGTATTTCCAGGATCTGAAATTTATGGAGGTCTTGCGAATACGTGGGATTACGGTCCGCTTGGTATCGAGTTAAAGAACAACATTAAAAAGGCTTGGTGGAAAAAATTCATTCAAGAATCTCCGTACAATGTTGGTATTGACGCGGCGATCTTGATGAATCCAAAAACTTGGGTTGCATCTGGTCACGTGGGCAATTTCAACGACCCAATGATCGATTGTAAAAAATGTAAAGCACGTCATCGAGCGGATAAGCTGATTGAAGATAAACTTGCAGAAAAAAACATCGAGCTAGTTGTTGATGGTCTTCCTTTTGAAAAAATGCAAGAGCTTATCTCAGAACATAGCATTACTTGCCCGGATTGCGGCAGCCAAGACTTCACGGATATTCGTCAGTTCAACCTGATGTTTAAAACATTCCAGGGTGTGACAGAATCTAGTACGAATGAAATCTTCCTACGTCCCGAAACTGCACAAGGTATCTTCGTAAACTTTAAAAATGTCCAACGTACGATGCGTAAGAAGATGCCGTTTGGGATTGGACAGATCGGTAAAAGCTTCCGTAATGAAATTACACCAGGTAACTTTACCTTCCGTACACGTGAATTTGAACAAATGGAGCTTGAATTCTTCTGCAAACCTGGCGAGGATATGAAATGGTTCGAGTTTTGGCGTAACTACTGCTTCCAATGGTTGTTGTCGTTAGGAATAACAGAAGAGAATGTTCGTCTTCGCGATCACAATGAGGATGAATTATCCCATTACAGTAAAGGCACTAGCGATATTGAATATAAATTCCCGTTTGGCTGGGGAGAGCTTTGGGGTATTGCGAACCGCACAGATTTCGATCTGAAGCAGCATATGGAGCATTCTGGGGAAGATTTCTCATATCTTGATCCTGAAACAAATGAACGCTTTGTACCGTATTGCATTGAGCCATCTCTTGGTGCAGATCGTGTAACGCTATCATTCTTGATCGATGCGTTTGAGGAGCAGGAACTTGAAGGTGGGGATAGCCGTACCGTTTTACGTTTCCACCCAGCGTTAGCGCCGTATAAAGCGGCTATTTTCCCATTGTCCAAAAAATTGTCTGAACCAGCTATGAAAGTGTTTGCAGACTTGTCCAAGGATTTTGTGGTAGATTATGATGAGTCAGGTTCTATTGGTAAACGTTATCGCCGTCATGACGAGATTGGAACACCACTTTGCATTACGTATGACTTCGAGTCCGAGCAGGATGGCATGGTAACGGTACGTGATCGTGATACAATGGAACAAACACGTGTAGCGATTGCAGATTTGAAAGCCTTCATTGAAGCTAAAATTTCTTTTTAAGCTTGTACAATTGTAGCATCATATGATAAGTGATAAATGGCCTGTAAGGGCTTGAGTTCTATTCAAAAAACATTTCTTTCATCAAAGCTTTTACTGCTACAAAAAGCCGTTCTCACTACAGTGTGGAGAGAACGGCTTTTTCGTGCGGAGCTTATACGATAGCAGGTTAACAAGATACTCGGAGATTGTTTGCTTTTTTACGTCCTCCTATATTTGTTCGATAATAATCTAAAACCTAATATGCCTGTTTTACAATTTACAGGATTCAACAATTGACTATGATAATCTTTATCAACTAAAATGAAGAGAGAATGAGTCTGAATAGTATAGAAATAACTGCTATTACAATACATAATAGGGGAGTGTTAGTTTATGTTTATCGAAACAAAAACGATTATTGTAAAAGAGGGTACTTCAGATTTAGTCGTGAAGCATTTTACTGGGGAAGGCGAAATCGAAAAGATTGAGGGGTTTATCGATTTAAGCGTGCTAGTAAAACGAACTCGTAAGGGACATGATGAGGAAGTTATCGTGTTAATTCGCTGGGAATCAGAAGCGGCTTGGAAAAGATGGGAAACCAGTGAAGCTCATCTGGAAGGACACCGTCAAAGCCGTGGGAAACCAAAACCAGATCATATCGTAAGTTCATCCCATGGTGTATATGACGTAAAGTCTAGTAAATCTGCCATCGTACAATCATAATTAGGATGTGTTGAAAAGAGGCGCTCATATAGCGTCTTTTTTCATGTTGTTTAACTTATGAATTTGAACCTAAATATGCTATTTAAGGTAAATTTTAGGAAAAATTAAGTGAGTCTTAAGGTATATCGCTATAAACTTATAGGCAGATATGCTACCATATTAGTAGATAAAAGGATTAATTTCCCATTATTCACATAGCAGATGAAACGGAAAAAAGATCGCATCGCATCGTATCGTATGCAAAATATCAGAGTAAACCGAGCAAAAGGTCAAATTGATTTTAGGCGAATAGGGGTAGTTCGTCATTGAAAAAGCAGAATCTAGCGAAGCAATCAGCTTTTTTCAGGTATAAGAAATAGCTACTTGCTACGTACACGAAAGAGATTTTTTGTGCGGTAGAATATAATAAAATTGTGATGATTTTTCTATTAGTTTTCCATATTATTTCTTTATTTTTCTAGTAGAATAAAAAACAGCGAGGGAGAGATCACAAAACCAAGGAAGGAGCGAAGAGCATGTCTTATGAAATTTCATATTTTACTGGACCTGTTTTATTATCGATGGCTATGATCGGCTTCTGGTTCTCTACGGTTTTGGTACGTAAAGATCTTCGCACACAAACCGTTGAGGCAGGTATTCAGGACGTAAGTGAACATCATAAACTATTGAAAAAAATGGATGATGCCACCTATAAAGATGTAAAGCAAAAATTGAAAATGAAATCGAAGAAAAACAAGAGCAACAATAGTGGAACATAGGAGTATCTTACATGCATGTGAATTGGACAATCTAATGCAGAAAAGTGAATAAGTGAGCTCCCAAAGGCTGTCGGATACATTCCGGCAGCCTTATTACGTTGGAAAAGGGTTATGAAACCAGCTCTTTTCACGAGGTTTTAATATAAGCGTTTGGTGTAGCTATCATGTAATAAGTCAGCTACATCTTCCGGGGAAAATTTTGCATGCTCGGCCAACATGACCGCTGGTTTGGGTAGGTTTTCCTTAGGTAGCCAGCTAGTTGGTTGCCAGAGGCCAGAACGTTTAAAAGCTTTAGCACAATGAACAAAGCATTCCATTACCTCTACCGCAATTCCCAATTGAGGTACTCGTTTTTGTACTTGCAATGGTTCGAGAAGCTCCTGATCTGCAATGATCTGGGCTTTTCCGTTAATACGTAATGTTTCTTCAAGTCCTGGAATGACAAAAAAGTAAGCCTACGTATGGATTAGATAAAATATTTCGCAGTGAATCTACTCGACGATTGCCAGGGCGCTCAGGTATGAGAAGATGGTGGTCATCTAGTACATGCACAAAGCCAGGATGGTCTCCACGTGGAGATGCGTCACAAAGCCCCTCTTTATTGCTTGTAGATAAAACGAGAAAAGGTGCTTTCGCTAAGAAGGAACGGCAATGCGCATCTATGAACGGAATAACTTTGTTTTTGGCTAGAGGACTTGGTGTACCAATCATTGTAAGCAGTTCTTCTTCAGATCCGATAGTATGTTGAAAGGATTTCATTTAATCAGACACCTCTTTTGAAAATAGTTGCAAATTATTATTATAATGTTCGCTAAATTTTATAAGCAGTATCAATCATATCATATTTTAAATATTTTGGCGTGGTTGGCGTAAAAGAACAAGTGGATTGGAATGGCAAAGCCTCGTTGAAATTATTGAAGCGGTTTTAGGATTAGACAACGACCACAAGTGCGTCCGCATCGTTCATTTTGGAGGAAGAAGTAACTGCTGTATGGAGAACAAGAGCAAATGTATAGGATTTATATATATGATTGTTATATATGGGAATAAATGGATAAATATACTAAAATATAATATTGATGGTAATTGTTAAAGTTGACACCTATTAAGTTACAAATGGATGGAGGGTTAGAAAATGGTAATTGGCACTAAGCTACTTGTACCAAGAACAACATCGGCCTTCGTTTCACGAAAGGAGCTCTTTAGAAGATTGGACCAAGCATTATCGCTCCCAATCACACTAATTGTCGCACCAGCATGCTATGGAAAAACGACGTCAGTAGGTTTGTGGATTAAAGAAAATCTAAAGTGTGTAGGATGGCTTTCGTTAGATACGCAAGACAATGAATATATTCGTTTTTGGAGCCATCTGATCGCGTCATTGGAAGTAGTGCTTCCAGGTGTAACTGAGAAATGTTCTCACATTTTAGATAAAGGATATCAAGATTCGTTTTCACTAATCAAAACTTTAATTGAGCACATGCAGCTCGTAAAAAAGACAGTGGTATTTGTTCTTGATGACCTCCATTTGATTTATCGAAATGATATTTTGGAGTCACTTACATGGCTGATAGAATATCTCCCTCACCATGTCCACGTACTCATCACAGCTAGAACCGAGCCTCCGCTGCCAATAGTGAAATGGCGGGCAAGAGGTCATATTTTACAGCTAGGCGTACATGATTTGCAATTTAAAAAAGAAGAAACTAGGGTGTTTTTTCATGAATGTGCGAATCTTCACTTAACGGATCAGGAAATAGAGATTCTTGTAAGTAAAACAGAAGGCTGAATTGGGGGAATGAATCTCATAGCTCTCTCAATGACAGAGAAAATCGATTTTTCAAAAAGGATACATCAAGTTAATGGCTTACATCGAGACATTTCTGACTTCTTATTTAATGAAGTGTTTCAACTTTTACCCGATGAATTGCAATTGTTTTTATTGCAAACATCTTTATTGAAAAATATGAACAGTAGCCTCTGTGATACGATAACGGGACGTTCAGACAGTCAAAGTATTCTGGAAAAGCTAGAGAAAATGAACCTCTTTATTACTCCGCTTGATGACAATCGTTCCTGGTATAGATTCCACATGTTATTCTCTGAATTTTTGAGAAATCATTTCGCGTATAAGTATCCAGAAAAGGCCTCTGAGATTTATCAAGTAGCAGGGAGGTGGATGGAAAAGTCCAATTCCTTTGAGGAAGCGGTAGAATAATATCTAGCAGGAGAACATTTTCTTGATGCGTCCCGACTTATCGAGGAATTGATGCCTTTATTGTATCAAGGCCGATATCACTTACTGGCTGGATGGATTAAGGAATTGCCAGAAAGGTATCTACTAGATAGGTCGAGTCTACATCTCATCAGCACGTCTCTTATCATAGAACAGGAAGGCGTACAGAAAGCAGATAAGTATTTGGAGAATGTCTCTGAGCACTATCAAACAATAAAGTGTACACTTTCAAGGGAAAATATAAACGAGTACGAATTTCAACTATTAGGATGCAGAGGATTAGTTTCACTGTTCAAGGGAGAGGCAGACAAATTTTTGCAATTAGTAGAAGAGAAGATAGAGCGTTTTGATCAACGTGCTTTTGAGTTTTTAGGTATATTATACGATGATCGAGAGATAAAGGTGACGGCTAGTCCAAATGATTCACTAAAAGAAGTAATGGATTTTATATCTCGGTTCATTGAAATTGAAGAGAGATCAGCGTATTGCAAAGAGACTCCACATCTAGGGACTTTGTATACATATTGGGCGGATATGAAGTATAAGTGCAATGAACTAGATGAAGCCCAAGTATTAGAAAAATTAGTTCAGCCTATGGTGGGATTGATTAGTCGGGTTGATCGTCTTCCTATATCCCCTGGAAAACCAGAGTTTCCCATTCATTTATCTTCATTAGGTGACATTTCCCATTCCCATGCTCAGATAAAACGTGCAACGCAAGGAAGGTCCATTAGCGGGGGAATGAACGGAGCGGGTGGTTCTAGAGACGTGGCCGAAAGCCGTATTCGTTCGATGGCAGAAGGATTAGAATGTTATTCCAGTTGTACATATGATGAAAGACAATTCATTTGGGCAACTGCGGATGAGCTAGGCGATGATGCCTTGGATCTGCGAAAAGTGCCTGTGTGCTCGGATGCAGAGCTTCGTCATCCAAAATGTGGAGTCATTAATCCTGTGACGGATGCTCCAATCCGATGGGTGAAAGGAATCTCTTTACTGGATCAAAGAGAGGTATGGGTTCCTGCCATTATGACATACCTTCACCTTTCTGCAGAAAGCATGGGAGAGAGGTTCTGGCTACCGATTTCTACATGGTGTGCTGCCCATGTATCTATCGAGGAAGCATTAATCAGTGCCATTTGTGAAGTGATAGAACGAGACGCTATTTCACTGACTTGGCTCCAACAGCTCCCTTTGCCACACATTGAATTTGATGAGATGGAACTTGGAAGCAAAACTATGCCGTAACCCATGTGGAGTTAATCCAGGGTTGTAAAGTATTGACTGCATGAAGTAATAAGTCCAACCGATGTAGTTAAGCATGCCAAAGAAAATACAAGACCTAGTAATATTACGCCAGGTTTACCAAATAAAGCACCAAAATTTGGTAACGTGGAGACGGATAGTTTCGTTTTTTTGAGTCATTTTTAAGAGGTTTCTGTCATATCATGCAACTTAACAATACAATTTTCGGCATTTTCTAAATGTGTATAGTTTTGAGGAGCATTTGCGTGACTTTCTATATCTCCTTATATTAGCTCCAAATACCTACTTTGTAGAGAGTATTTTAAGTGCTACTGCTATTCGTATGAGCTTTTTTACAGGAACAAGCTACTAGATTTCTGTGTGTCTGTTTTTCGATAAATAATTTTATAACATATCAAGGAACAATTAGGTTGTTTAGGTTGTATTGTATTAAGCTGACCGCAAAAAGGGAATGTTTTTCCTAATAAGGAGGAATGGTGACTTTATTGCCATTCTTTTAAATTCGGGAGGATAAAAAATGTTGGGTAAAATTGATCATATTGTGGTACTGATGTTGGAAAATCGTTCTTTTGATTCCATGGCTGGAAGACTATATGATCCTCAAAATCCAGCTCCCTTTAATAAAGTACCTCGAAATCAACCCTTTGAAGGACTGGCTGGGAAAAATCTATCTAATCCGATTTCAGTTGGAGAAACAGGGGCAGATCACAAAAAGGTACCGGTGGGAAAAGCCGGCTCATTTACTACCCCTGAGATAGATCCAGGGGAAAGTTTTGAACATGTTTTCTTCCAGATTTATGGCAAACCATTATCTTCTAAGACTGCATCTTTACCACAATCAGCGACAATGGACGGTTTTGTTACGGACTATATTCATGTACTACGCGAAAAAAACAAGCCAGTAGATGAAAGACTATATCGTCAGGTGATGGCGGGATACACTCCTACGATGTTACCCGTGTTAAGCAGACTTGCTAACGAATTTGCGATTTGTGACCAATGGTTTTGTTCTGTTCCTAGCCAAACGTGGACGAATCGCTCGTTTCTACATGCTGCTTCCTCTAGTGGTTGGGTAAATAATACTCCTTATGAAAAATGGCTCTTGGGAAATCATGCTGAGACCATTTTTGATCGTATACTTGCACAGAATAGGAAAGATCTCACATGGAGAGTGTATTACGATAAGCTTGATATGGTGTCCTTAACGTTGTTAATTCATTTTCCAAGGCTTTCACGTTATCGGAAAAGTCATTTTTCGTACATGAAGCAGTTTAAAAAAGATGCGAAAGAAGGGAAGCTTCCATCGTATTCTTTTATAGAACCTAGGTTTTTACTAGATGCGAATGATCAGCATCCCCCTCATAACGTCTTACTTGGGGAAAATCTTATATCGGAAGTTTATCAGGCAGTAAGAGAAGGTAAGAGGTGGGATCGAACACTCTTAATTGTTACGTATGACGAACACGGAGGGTGTTATGATCATGTGGCTCCTCCAAAAGCTGTTCCTCCCACGATCAACCAAAAGCACGGAGAAAAAGGATTTACCTTTGACCGCTTGGGAGTACGAGTTTGTACATTACTTATTTCTCCCTATATTGAAAAGGGAACTGTTTTTCGAGCGAAGAGAATACTAGGCGGCGTGGAACATGATGTACCACTTGACCATACCTCTATTATTAAGACGATTACAAACCGTTGGGGGTTAGGAAACTTAACAAATAGAGATAGAGCGGCTGTTGATATTAGCCAAGTATTAACCAAAAAAGAGCCAAGAAAGGATTGTCCTGTGCTGGGGCCAATTTATGCCATTGAGACATTTACTTCTGAGCTTCCTTTAAATGATTTACAATATGGGATGATCAAAGGCCTTTCTTCGTATTATAACGTGCCTATGCCTAAATTGAATAAGGTGTCAGAAGCGCTGCCTTTCCTAGAGAAACTTGTCAGACATATGGACTTATAGAAAATACAGGTTCATAAATGGTTCTCCTTTTGATAGAAAGAAACTAATTATACTCATGTGTATCTCCTTTTTTATCAATGATTACAGTAAAGCAACATTGTTTACCATAAAAAAACCTCCGATTGGATGTTGCCTTTAGATTTACCAATTATTTAAAAATTAATTTATGTCGTGATCGAATAAACGAATCGGCACGTTCCTGTTTGTGGCGTAGTTGCAAAAGTGGCGACAGAAACTGAGGAAGACAGAGAAAAGCACTATGTTTTGAGCGATTGGCTAAACATAGGATGTATCTACAGGAACAGTTCCTTTTTTGACATAGTAACAAGTGGCATTTTTGTGTGGAAAAATGGTACGAAATACAATGTATATCTTCCTTAACATAAAACTTCTGTAGGAAACTATAGGGGCTTTTTAGATTTGTAAAACAAATAAATATTTCCTATCAAAAATAATTCACAGGCTTTTAACGAATAGGGACTGGTCAATGATTTACAATGTTGTATAAGGTTTGTATAATTGTGATGGTTTGTGATTGATTAATTTATTTATCAAAAATATATTAACAAAGGTGATAACATAATATGGGAAAAAGCTTTTTGTTTTCGAATTGGTTTCGCACAAAGATCGAAGAATCTCCACAAACAAAAATGTTTAAAAAACAGATTGCAAGTAGCCAAGTCAGCATGAATATAAAGCACTCTGAAATTGAAACCCAGATGAATATGATTCGACTAAGCCAAGAGGATTTAAAGATAGCGAAAGCATTGCAACCAATGATTGCCACGCATATCCATGAGATTGCCAAAACCTTTTATAAAACAATTCTCAGTGTCCCTCACCTTAAGCAAATATTGACCAAGCATAGTACAGTAGAGCGTCTCGCAAAAAGTCTGGAATTACATTTGATGGATATGTTTGATGGTCATATAGATGATGTGTTTTTACAAAAGCGTTTCAAAGTGGCAGAGGTACATGTACGTATTGGTTTGGAACCAAAATGGTATATTGCAGCGTTTCAAAATGTTCAAGAGCATGTATTGCGAATTATTTTTGAGCAAATTTTAGATAAAAAACAATTATTAGAAGCAAGTAGTGTTATTTCAAAGATGTTTAATTTTGAGCAGCAGGTTGTCATTGAAGCGTATGAAAAAGAAAATAAGCGACGCGAGCAGGAGTATCGGGGACGGGAGCAAATTCAAACCAAAATGGCGGATATTAGCCTTATGCTTGCCTCATTAAGCCAGCAAACCACTACTTCTGTAGAACAGTTGATTTCTAGCGGCCAAGATATGAATATAGCGGTTCAGCATAGTGCAGACAAATCTAAAGAAACCCTTCAATTAGCGAGTGAAGGACAGCAACGAATGAAAGAATTGGAGTCACGTATTCGAGATATCAATAATGGTATGAATGATATGGAAGAGTTGATTGAAAAGCTTAATCACTCATCGAATGAAATTCAAAAAATTGTAAATCTTGTACAACAAATTGCAGAACAGACAAATCTACTTGCGTTAAATTCAGCGATTGAAGCAGCTAGAGCTGGAGAGCATGGACGTGGCTTTTCTGTCGTCTCACAAGAGGTACGTAAACTTTCCGAACAAACTAGACAATCCGTTCAAGATGTATCTTCACTTATTGCCCAATCGAGTCAATTTATGCAAGAAGTAGTCTCCTCCATCCGTCACATCCAACTCCTAGTAAACAAGGGACAAAAAGAGTCAGATCAAACCGAAGCAGCACTTAATCAAATCGTAATTTCCATGCAAACAAGTATAACCGAGATTGACCGAGCTACTGCGAAAATGGCACAATTCATTGAAGATGTCGAGATGATAGGGAATTCAACCCATAAAGTTTCTGAATCAGCCCAATCATTAAATCAGTTACAAGAAGCATTAGAGCAACAAGGCAGAAGATAGCGCTTTAATCTGACAAAGACGACATATAACAAACAGGCAAGTTACACAATGCCAAACTTCATTGGTAACTTGCCGAAGATTTACGATCATTTATTTAAAAAAACGAATGACATACATGATAAGTGATAGCACAACGCTAATAATAATGCATGTAACTACAGGAAAATAAAAACGAAAGTTCTCCTTTTCTACTACGATGTCACCCGGTAACCGCCCTAGATTCAGAAAGCGGCCCCCAACTTGCCAGAGTAAGCCAACTACAATCAAGACAACACCAATCACGACTAAGGTTTTCCCCATATGTACTCCTTTATTTGCACCATAACGATTCGGAATTATTCCCAATTACAAAGCGTTTTGCTTAGAGAGCTGAATCATTTGATACACGTCCACTGGTTTTTTTGTTTTCTCTTGAAAAAGATGCCCATTTTTTACATGATCAATGTACAATATTCCATCCAAGTGGTCCATTTCGTGCTGAATACAACGTGCTTTATGTCCGGAAGCCTCGATGATTTGCTCTTCACCCTGACGATTTAATGTTTTTACTACGATTGATTCAGCTCGCTTCACAGCTCCATACATTCCAGGCAGGGAGAGGCAAGCTTCATATTCAAAGGTTTCTCCCGATTGAGAAATCATTTCTGGATTAATTAATTCAACTAATCCGTCACCACAGTCTAGGACTGCTATTCGTTTCAAATAGCCCACTTGTGGCGCAGCCAAGCCTGCTCGACCAGGGTCAGCATATAGAGTATCGATTAAATTTTGTAATAATTTTTGTTCACGATCTGTGATACTGGTAATCGGCTTACATACCTTGCGCAGCACAGGATCACCCAGTTTTCGAATCATCAATTCAGCCATGTTAAAAATCAATCCTTCCATTTCGGTCTTCTTATATTGTTTTTTTCAGGGCTTACAGTACTTGTTTTACAAAAGGACTGTAAATTTATGTATTTATTCATATTATACGTTTTATTAGCTTGTTAGGGAAAGGGTTACTATTGTTGATAGGTAATTTACCTATTAAAGATGCTATGCGAAGCCTATAAAGGCTAATACAGAAAATAAACAAGGGACTGTCTACATGGGAAGGACAGCCTCTTGTTTATTTTTTAGATCCCTTGATTGTCTCTAAGCTCAACAATTGTCCCTTCAGGAGCGAGCAATTTCAGTAATCGCCCATTTTCAACTGTATAGATTTCCTGTCCATCCTTCATTTTAAGGCGATAACCTAAATGCTTCATTCTTTGAAGCTCTGCATCCAAATTTTCTACCCATAAACACAGATGTACGAGTCCTTGGGTATTGGCGTTAGGAGGATCAAGTAATTCTCCCGTTTTTCCAGTTTGGAGCTCGATATAGAAGGAATCTAGTCTTAACCAGGTATTAAAATCACGTTGGTGAAAATGAGGTGTTTCCTGAATCAGCTCAAATCCTAAAGCTTCTTGATAAAACCGCAGGGACTCTTTATACGTATTGGTTTGGATACAAATATGATGAACATAGTTTCGACTCATAACATTCTCCTATAACTAGATGTTGTTTTGCAAGTGAGCTTAAAACGTGACCATCGCTCCTTATATAACAAATCAATCTTAGTAGTCAATCTCTTCCCAATCCTGTAAATTCGTATTTGATTCTGATAATAGCTCAGTAAAGGACGAGGCAATGTAATAAATAAAATCTGGGTCATGAACATACGCGATAATCTGCCCAGCTTTTCCGCCCGGGGCCGGATCATAATCTAGCATAAGATATAGACTGCCACCTGCTAATTGAGCGAAGGGGAACCATTTCTTGTTGAATAGATATGGTTTAATTCTAGCATCTAATTCGGAAATCTCTTGCTCATCATAATATTCACTGAGGAGTTCATCTTCTTTGCAGAAATATTCTTTTGTTTCTATCATTTCGTCAAGAGAGTATAGATAAAAGGGCTCAATACAGCCTTCGCTATATTCAGGATATAGAATATGAAAATGGTAGCCACTCCCATTCTTATAACGATAAAATTCTTTGAAATCTTCAGGGAGCTTGATATCAAAGAGCGTTTCTATCTCCTGCAGGTTTTCTTCAGAAGCACCCTGTAAAGAGAGATAATTGTTATATTCCTCCTGTACATCTTCGCCGACCTTACTCAATAACAATCGTTCAAGCTCTTCAATTCGTGTTTTCATTGGGCTCATTCCACCTCTGTATATAATATTACGGTTGCAGGATTGACAGGTAGGACGTAGTTTTTCGAATCGTATCATTATCTAGCTTTCATACGAGGATATGTAGTACCCATTAATTATACTTGAAGATATGCTGGTTTAAAAAGAGCGTAATTTGTTTAGTGTTTGTAATCCTATTTTGATGGATTGAGGAAGGGTTCCATGAGTATTTTGCTAACATTCTCGTTGCTGATTGATGTTCGACTTTGAAAAGGATCATCGGCAGATTCTGTGGCTTCAAACAAAGTACGATCAGGACGTTTCTTATATTTGGATTAGTAAATAGCTTGTGTAATAGAAAATCCAAATGGGAGTCCTGTGGACACAGTTGAATGATACTCAGAAATTACCGGTAAATAGGAGCTTTATCTGCTTCTTACTCAATCAAAGGGGACACCGATCTATTAAAAAACTCGGCTAGTGTAGCAAACAATTCCCTGAGTGATGAGTGAATAGGGGCTTGTGCTGACTAATAGCCGAGCTTTATTTCGAACTGGAATGTAATTTTGGACCGGTGGTTGAACGCCGAAAATGCTTAAACAGCTGAGAGCTTAGGCCAGTACAGCTCTACTCCCTGCTTGGTGAGCAATTGTTGATAATCAGCAAGCTTGGCAGTATCCTCCCACACTTCTCTAGGCTGAAATCCTTTTTCAACACAAAAAGCGGCTAGCATTCCTGCTGACTCTCCAATATTCCATTCAACGGGATGTAGTCGATAACAACCGTTCGTGATGTGAGTGGTCCCAATATTTTTGCAAGCAGGCAAAAGATTATTTACACGAATAGGGATGAGCGCACCCAATGGGATTTGAAATGGCAAGGAGGCTACATCTATATAATTTGTACCTTCCGTGGTTGGATGCAAGTCAATGCGATAGCTGCCAATGCCAATTGTATCAAGGAAACGCTCGGCGCCCTCGTCACCTCTCCATTCTGCGCTCACATGCTGCTCCAGAACAGTAAATGCTGCTTTAATCCGGCGAGATTCTCGAATGTATGGGTACTTAGCTAATCCATCCATTGTTCCCATCACATCTGGGCGTAATCGTAATCCAGGATATCCTTCCTTTCCATCTGGTCGAGGTGCCTCTGTTTGCATCCAGTACAATAACGACAAGCTTAACTGCTTTGCCTGATTTAAATGCTTCGAGACCGCTTCTTCTGGAAGGTCATAAATAGGGGCCAGCCAATAATCGTTTTGTGGCCAGTTTACTAGGGTAATATCTGTAGAAAAGGTGCCGGGAACAAAATTTAATTGATCAATGATTCTTCGATACGTATATAAAGAAAATTTTTCTGTATCAGGGAACAAGGAGTATTCAATTGGCTGTAATGTTCTGGGGTCGGCTGCCGTAAAGCTTAGCTGACGAGCTGGCCAAAAGTCAGGCTTGTAATTCCGCCAAAACTCGTAGTCTGCTGGTTTATCTATAACGTGGTTTTCTCCTTCTACATAGTCCATCGCAAACACATATGTCGAGGCCTGAATGTCAAAGGGTCTTGCATCCCCGTCTATAGCATGAGGCTCACCGGTTTCGTATTGAGACTCAGCCCCAGTGACATATTCGACATTAGCCATAGGTAAAAGATCACCACATTCTGTAGCATCTAGGAAATAGGGGGCTTTTATCGTCAGGGTAATCTCGTTGTCACATTGGGAAAGCGTAACAGAACTAACGGTATCACCGTGTGTTTCAACTGAAATCGGTTTAAAACGAGTTAAAATCGTAACTAGTCCACTATGCACATAAGGTGCTAGCATTTCTTCCATTACGGACAAATAGACGCGGGGGTCAGCACATAGTCGACTAACACTACCATTACCCGGATCAAGATTGTATTTTAAACGTGCTTCTGTCGTCAATGGGAAGTGCAAACGGTAGTAGTCCCGAACTTGATTACGAAATTGACGATAGGTTTGGGTGCAACCAAACTGCTCAATCCAACGATGCTCATCAGGTGGTACGGCCTGACTAGTAAATTGCCCGCCAATCCAATCTGTTTCCTCTGTAAGTATTACTTTTTTTCCAAGCCGTGCGGCGCCTAAAGCTGCTGCAAATCCACCTACACCGCCGCCGATAATGGCAACCTCTGTTTCTAATTCCTTATGCATCTAAACGACCTCCTTTAGTGTATATGAAAAAACAGGGTATATATTGGTTTTAACACAGAAAGAGGTAAATGAAACCTAAAAATTGTAAAAAATAAAATATTTCATAAATCTAGCTGTTAGGGAGAGCAGAATAGTAGACATAAGGGTCTTTCGGTGCTGGTACCTGTGAGATTTGCTGAGCCTGTAAAACGAGAAGTTCATTGCCTTCAAATGTTGTCATGCCTAATGTTCCCTTCACCTTCACCCAGCTATCTGTCTTAAATTCCTTGGCAGTGGGCGAATGTATAAAAACTCCGGATACCTGTTCGTCTGCTGTACAGCAGGATACATTGTTCGGTGTTATCTCATATTCACTCCCTAGCTTAAGGGGGTGGTTTTTTGTGTGAGAAAGAGAACAATTCCTACCACTGCCGCAACGATAAAGGCAAACAGCGTTCGATATAATACCATCTGCGAATCAATAGGAAATGCTGTATATGTTGCTGCCATCACAACAGGATTAATGATTGGACCTGCTAATAAGAAAACCATTCCCACATAAACAGGCATACCTTTTATGAATCAACCGGCGCACGATTGGTACGATGGCACATTCACAGACAGGAAAAATAAATCCCAGCAGCGTAGCGAAAGGGATAGCTATTAATGGGTGCTTAGGTGTCCAGTTTCAAACAGTTTCGTCACGTACGAAGGTTTGTAATAATGCAGAAAAAAACACACCAATCAACACAAAGGGAATGGCTTCTAGCAAAATGCTAAAGAAAAGCGTTTTTACATCTAATAGCTGTGGGGAAGAGAGTAGGGCAGGAAGAAAGGAAGTGAGCTGATCACCCGACAAAAATAGGTATAAAAAGGCTCCGATGATGAGCACAAAGCCTAATTCCAATGTGATCGTACGAAATTTTGCGAGCATGTAAAACCTCCTGTACAGATATTTTGCGAAGGAACATCCATCCAACAATTCATATGTACATAAACATTTCATTGACATGTTCAGTTCTGCTCATAGTCATAACAATACCAGAAAATCGAAATCATTACGATTTATTTCAGGGAAATTTTTCTGCATATAAGCTAGTACAGAAGGGAATAGATTCGGAACCCGCGAAGACTATTTTGAGGGGGAAAAAACTGTTTGTATAAAAGCCAATTCTATCTTTTTCATTTCTGACACAGCTAAGTTTTCTAACAAATTGACATCTGTTCTGTCTGTGAACTATACTTTTCTTTGCAAGTAAGTGCTTGCATTCATAAAATTAGGGTGAAAAGAGATGAGGAAAGAATCGACAAATGATAAAATTCTGCAGGCTACGATAGACTTGTTAAAGGAACAGGGCTACAGAGCTACGACTACAAAAGCAATTGCCGAAAAAGCCGGAGTCAATGAAGTGACGATTTTTAGGAACTTTGGCAGTAAAGACAAAATTATGGAAATGATCGTGCAAAGGCACACTTTTCAGATGGACATCATAAGAGATTACTTCACATGGGAACTGGAAGTGGACCTGTTACATATCGGCCAATATTTTTTGCGGCAACTTACTGAGATGCAGGATATTATTTCAATTAGTTTTCGTGACCCGACTGTGTTTGCTGAGCTTGTGAAAAAAATCTCGATCCAGCCAAATCAGTTTAAACAAATGTTGACTGATTATTTTGCTAAAATGAAGGAAAAGGGTAAGATAGCTGATATTGATTGTGTTGCTACGGCAGAATTATTTATTTGTCTCACGACGGGCTACTTTTTTATGCGATTCAGTTTGTGTCGTTCGTTAATTACGTTGAATGAGCAAGAAATAATGCACCATACTATAAACACATTCATCCGAGGGATATCACCTGGGACTCCTTCTGAATAGTTTTGCACGAGATTTGGAGAAAGAGGAGGAGCATTTATGATTTTTAGACCAAAGGACGATAAATTTTTTAGTACGTTAAGCCAGATTGTAAGTATAATTGAGGAGTCTGCTCAGTATTTTGCTCAATTTCCTGAGAAGAACGATGGAGATCTGGTTACCTTCTCTAGTGTCATGAAAGACTACGAGCATAAGGCAGATACACACATACATAAAGTAATTATGGAGTTAAACAAGGCATTTATCACACCTATTGAGCGCGAAGACATCTTGGCATTGGCTGTGAAGCTAGACGACGTACTAGATGGTTTTGAGGAGCTTTCCTCTCGCTTGGAGATTTATAATATCCAGAAGTGGGACGAGCACATGAAGGAGTTTACGGTTCTATTGCTTGCAGCTACTAAGGAGATTGCAGGAGCGACCGATCTGTTGTTCCAGAAGAAAATGAACGAGATTCATCCTTATGTAGTAAGAATAAACGATCTAGAATCAAAAGCGGATGCCGTATTAGATAAAAGTATTCGTCAGCTTTTTGCTTCTCAAAAAGACCCGATTGCCATTATGCAGTATAAAGAGATTTATGAGATGTTCGAAGGCGTTGCAGATAGCTGTGAGGATGTAGCCAATGCACTGGAAACGATCATCATGAGAAATGTCTAAAGAAGAGGGGTTCCATGATGGATAGTGTACTTTTTATTTTGGTTTGCATCATCATCCTGGGTTTAACTTTTGACTTTATTAATGGGTTTCACGATACAGCCAATACGATTGCCACTTCCGTTTCTACAAGAGCATTGCCTCCCCAAGTAGCAATTGTGATGGCAGCATTGATGAATTTTTTTGGTGCCTTATTGTTTACAGGTGTAGCTCAAACCATTACAAAAGATATTGTCGATCCTTTTTCTCTTGAAAATGGTTCGATCGTCCTCTTATGCGCCCTTATTGGTGCGATAGCTTGGAATCTAATTACCTGGTACTATGGCATACCTAGTAGTTCTTCCCATGCGCTAGTTGGTTCGATTGCTGGTGCTGCTATCGTTTCAGAAGGTTTATGGAGCTTAAATTACTCAGGGTTTATTCGGATATTGGAAGCATTGCTCATCTCCCCTGTTGCAGCACTGATTATTGGATTTTTAGTTATGTCCTTATTCAAGATAGTATTTCGCAATTCTAATCTGGCTAAAACGAACAAGGGATTTCGCATTCTTCAAATCATGACGGCTGCTTTGCAATCATTTAGCCATGGAACTAATGATGCACAAAAAACCATGGGGATTATGACGATGGCTTTGATCACAGCAGGCTTCCAGACAACTACAGACATTCCAACCTGGATTCGTGTCTCTGTCGCATTAGCAATGGG
This sequence comes from Brevibacillus laterosporus LMG 15441, assembly GCF_000219535.2. Taxonomy (NCBI): domain Bacteria; kingdom Bacillati; phylum Bacillota; class Bacilli; order Caryophanales; family Paenibacillaceae; genus Brevibacillus; species Brevibacillus laterosporus. The sequence continues at coordinate 2,897,018 of NZ_CP007806.1, read as the reverse complement.
ACTTGGTACCATGGTAGGCGGATGGAGAATTATTAAAACAGTTGGAGGCAAAATTACCAAATTGAAACCGGTTAGCGGTGCGGCAGCAGATTTGTCGTCAGCCTTTATCATTTTTGGATTTACTTTCCTACACTTGCCTGTTAGTACAACACATGTCATCTCTTCATCCATTATGGGGGTAGGATCAGCACAGCGTGTGAAAGACGTAAAGTGGGGAGTAGCACGACGGATCGTGTTTACTTGGATAATCACTATGCCGATTACCGCACTCTTGTCAGCATGTTTATACAAGGTAGTCATGCTATTTGTGTAAAAGAATACACCTAAAAGATAAAGGAAACCGATCATGTTCATCAAGGACAGAGTCTGTTTGAATGCTACCCTTTCCATGTACCTTGAGGTATATCTTTTAGGTGTTTTTTTTGTGGCAAAAAAGGTATAAAGTAGGGGTAGCGACTATCTAATCATAGAATAGGGGGGAAAACGCAGATGGTAAATAGTCGTTTTGCAGTAGCTATTCATATCCTTTCAATAGTAGCCTCCACTCCCTGTGGACAGGCTACATCAGCTTATATTGCTGGGAGTGTAAATACAAATCCTGTAGTAATTCGCCGTATTAGCAGCATGTTAAAAAAAGCAGGAATGATAGAGTCTAAGGTCGGGTCCCCAGGATCGACGTTAACCAAAAGTCCAGAAGAAATAACTCTTCTTGATGTTTACAAAGCAGTACAAAGCCCTGATGAGCTATTCGCAATTCATGAGGAGCCCAATCCAGCATGTCCAATCGGAAGGCAGATTCAACACACCCTGACTGATGTTTTTTTAGGTGCCCAGCAGGCGATGGAGCAAGAATTGGCAAACAAAACCGTAGCAGATGTGTTAAGCGGAATGGGTATGGGTAAAAATGTGACAGAATAGACCTTGTCGTCGAGTATGAGGAGTCTCAATATATTGTTCATTGAAAGCTAGCGATCGGTCTGAAGAGAAAGATTGTTAGCTTTTAGCTTTTTCTAATCAGCGAAATCTGCACATATCAGGAAGGGCAGAGAGCTTTTTTCACCTTGACACTCTACGTACAATAGAAAAGAAGAGGGTGATCAATACATGTTACGAAAGAAAACCATGGCGGAACTTTTAGAAGAGTTTCGTTCTGATGAGCGGATGAAACAAAACATCGTTAACTGGACAACGATTCCGCCACGCGATCCACAGGTAGTACCATTTCCAGAGCAAATAGATGAACGGATTGCTCAAGCTTTGAGTAGACGAGGGATTTCATCTTTATATACACATCAAGCAACAGCCTTTCGCCATATTCAGGATGGGAAGCATATTGTGGCTGTGACTCCAACCGCTTCAGGAAAAAGCCTGTGCTACCACCTGCCAATTTTGCAAACGTTGGCTAATGATGCGCAAGCGAGGGCACTATACATGTTTCCTACTAAAGCCCTGGCTCAGGATCAAAAGAGTGAGTTACATGAATTGATCAATGATATGGGACTAAGCATTAAATCGGAGACCTATGATGGTGATACGCCTGCTGCTATACGGCAAATGGTCCGCAAGGCCGGCAATATTGTCATTACAAACCCGGACATGCTACATTCTGCGATCCTGCCTCACCATACGAAATGGGTCGCTTTTTTTGAACATTTGAAATATGTGGTAATTGATGAGCTACACACCTATCGCGGTGTATTTGGGAGCCATGTTGCCAATGTGATCAGACGGTTAAAACGTATATGCGCATATTATGGTTCTTATCCACAATTCATTTGTACTTCTGCCACTATTGCAAATCCAGTGCAATTAGCAGAACAAATCACAGAGGAACAGATGGAACTTGTAGATAACAATGGAGCTCCGGCAGGAACGAAGCATTTTATATTTTACAATCCACCTATTGTAAATCATCAGCTAAATATTCGTAGGAGTGCAACATTAGAAGCAAGGGACATAGCATCTACTTTTCTAACAAATGGAGTGCAAACAATTTTATTTGCGAGAAGCCGTGTGCGTGTAGAGATACTTTTGACCTATTTACAGGAGCTGATTCGAAAAAAACTGGGGTCCAAAACAATTCAAGGCTATAGAGGCGGATATTTACCAACACAAAGGAGACAAATTGAACGAGGATTGCGACAAGGTGATATTGTCGGGGTGGTTAGCACAAATGCACTAGAGCTAGGTGTAGACATTGGCCAATTACAGGCATGTGTGATTACAGGATATCCTGGTTCCGTGGCTAGTACCTGGCAGCAGGCAGGAAGAGCCGGACGTCGGCAGGATGAGTCTGTCGTGGTTATGGTTGGAAGCTCTTCTCCACTTGACCAGTACATTATTTTGCATCCAGAGTATTTCTTTGAACGAAATCCGGAGTCAGCTCGTATTAATCCTGACAATCTAATCATTCTTGTGGATCATATGAAGTGTGCAGCATATGAACTGCCTTTTACGACAGGAGATACTTTTGGGCGGGCAGAAATAGCAGAAATTCTAGAATTTTTAACGGAGGAGCAGGTCTTGCACTTCTCAAAGGGGAAGTGGTTCTGGATGAACGATTCTTTTCCAGCTCATAACATCAGCTTGCGCTCTGCTTCACAGGAGAATGTGGTGATTGTCGATATTACCGAGCGTGGACAGGAAAAGGTCATTGGAGAAATGGATCGTTTCAGTTCGATGACATTGCTGCATGAGGAAGCGATTTATCTGCATCAGGGGGTGCAGTACCAAGTAGAAAAGCTGGATTATGAAGAGAAAAAGGCCTATATTCGCGAGGTGAAGGTCGATTATTACACAGATGCGAATGTAGCGGTCCAGTTAAAGGTTCTAGAGTCAGATTTTGCACGGAAGCAGAACGAGACTGAATTGGCTTATGGGGAAGTAGCGGTTAATGCGATGGCTACGATTTTTAAAAAAATTAAGTTCGAGACCCATGAGAACATCGGATCAGGGCCGATACATTTACCAGAAGAAGAATTGCACACGAATGCAGCTTGGATTAGTTTTCCGGAATCTATTTTACAAACGATTGGTCAAGAGGAGGTAGAGCTTGGGCTGGTTGGGGCAGGACATGTGCTGCAACACGTTGCTCCTTTATGGGTGATGTGTGATCCGAAAGATTTGCATGTAATCTCGCAGAGAAAAGCTGTCCATTCGAATCAACCAACGATATTCTTCTATGACCGATATCCAGGTGGCATTGGCCTTAGCGAACAGGTGTATCACCAGATGGAAACCATACTTGCTAAAGCAGAAGAGATGATTAGCTCATGTCCATGTGCGTCGGGATGTCCTTCGTGTATTGGCTATGTGGAACGGGATGGAAAAGAGCTAGCACTATCTCTATTGCGAGTGGCGCAAGGGGGAGTAGCGTTTGTCTCTTAAAAATAAATTGCAACGAATGAAAAAGCATCTGACACTCGAAAGTAATAACGAGCAAGCAGATCGGCAGGAAAAGCAGGCAGAGCCCAAACAACAGAGTGATATATCCGCTTCCAGCTTACAAAGACCCGAGCAGTCGGACTGTAAACGAAGCGTTTATGAATCACCTCAAATCCAGATACCTTATGCAGATACGTGGCGACGTCTTCAAGCCAAACCATTCTTTGGCGAAGAGGAGTACGCTATGGTACGAGAAGTTCGTTATCCCTTAGACATGATTCATGGGAACTATGAATTTTCGGCGTTACTTGATGTTATTGACAAATGGAACGAAAGCGGCATGGAGCATCCTCTGTCTGCTGCTAACAAACGCCCAGAGGATTTACTATTCTTTGATACAGAAACAACTGGTTTACATGGTGGGGTGGGTAATACCATCTTCTTATTGGGTTATAGTAAATGGGAACAGGACGAGGTGGTCGTTCGTCAGCATTTTTTAACCGATCCTTTTTCGGAAATTACGTTGTATCAGTCATTTTTAGCCGATGTAAAAGAATCCAAGCAACTTGTCACCTATAATGGAAAAGCGTTTGATTGGCCTCAGGTAAAAACACGACATACGCTGGTACGAAACGATGTGCCAGCCTTACCTGTGTTTGGTCACATCGATTTGTTGCATGGGGCGAGAAGACTATGGAAAAATGAACTCGTTTCTTGTCGCTTGTCGATCGTAGAACAACAAAAGCTAGGAATCAGGCGCTTGGAAGACATACCTGGCTCACTAGCCCCAATGCTATATTTTGAATACGTCAGAGAGCAGAATCCAGAACATATTGCTGGTGTGCTTCAGCATAATGAAGTGGATGTACTATCCCTTATTACCCTCTATATTCATATCTCTTATATGCTGTTGTCTGTAGAGTCTGTTACGATGTCTATGGAAGAGCGATATGAAGTGGCACGCTGGTATGAGGCGATCGGATCAGAGCAATTGGCTCTGTCACATTACAAGGAAGTGGCTCGTAGCAAGCATCCTTATGCTGGGCGGGCAAAAGCTGCGCTAGGACATATATTTAAGCGTCAAAAGGAATGGGGTAAGGCTCTTTATTGCTATGACGCCTGCTTACAGGACAAAGAATGGGGTACTGAAGAGATTTGTATCGAGGCAGCCAAGATTTGTGAGCATCAATTAAAAGAATATGACAAGGCATATGCGTATACCAAAATGGCCTTCGAGCGCTGGCAAAAGAAAACGTCATATCTGCGGCAAAGGAATAAATCAGAACGCGAAATGTATGAAAAAAGGCTTTTGCGCTTAGAGAAAAAGCTAGAGCAGGTAAGTGAGAGCTTGTTTGATGAAGAGGTTACAAGATGAATTGGGGCTAGGAATGTGCTGTCATTTTATCAACTTATATGGTTTAACAAAGGACGTTTCCGCAGTAGGCTGTAATTGCACTGGTGGGAATGTCTTTTTTTATGAGATGGAGAAGACCAATGCTATAGCAACCTCAATTTTTCATTTCGTTATTTTTCTACGAGGGTATCAGATTATTAAGAAATAACACTTTCTAATCTCTTGGGTCAGGGACTTGCTCGATTTTCAAGCCGAATATTTGTGGGGGATCAATATGATTTACCTGCATGTATACAGAAAGCTGACCTCGATGATGAATTTCATGTTCAGCCATTGCCATTATGATTCTCCAGGCACTGACTTCATAGCCTAAGAGGTTTTTCACCTTCCTGGTTAGTTGCTCAGGCTCTAACTGATGAAGACCTGTCAGAACAGTATTGTGACAATTCTGTAAATAACGAATAGCTTCCTCCATACTCGGCCCCTTATCGGGTTCATGCCCGCAGTACTTCCATTCATTATGTATAATCGCATGATAAAACATTAATTCTGCAGAGCCCAAATGCCGGACGATATCACCAAAAGAAAATTTGTGATCGTCTGGACGCCAATCGATGACTTGCTCAGGTATTACCGCTAAAGATTTCAAGGTTCGTTTACGAACACCTTCGAAATTTGATAGTAAATCGTCTTTCAGTATCATATAATCTACCCCTTTCATTCAACATTTCCTCTTTTCAATTATATAGCTAAGGCAGGGCGTCTTTCCATCGTTTTTGGTGGTCAGACTCGATCTATTAACAATAGAAGCAAAAGAAATCAAACAAGTAATCACAAGCTTAATCAACTGGATGGGCAAAATAAACGGAAAGTGGATGGTCGCGACTATTACGATCATGAGTTATGATAAATAAAACGGCAGAAAGAGTTGAAACGAATGACTTATCTCATACCTTTCATTTTTTTGATCGTATTGGTAGCTGCCATTGGGACTATCCTGGTAGGGATAAAGCCAAAGGATCATAATTATGGTACGAAGACAAAAAGAAATTTGACCAGATTAACAATGTTTTACGTCATATGCACCGTTATTTTTTTGGGAATTTTCTTTTATTTCTTTTATAAGTAAAGAATGGTTTAAAGCATGCAATATAAAAACAAACCCATAACAGGTCATAAAGAAATGAGAGTTTGTTCACGTCGAGAAGCTTGGTATGATGGCCGGGCTTTTTTTGGCATCTTAGCTTATTTTGTTACGAGTAGACTGCCACTTTTTTCCGGGCGTTACAGCTTTCCATGATGACCTGCAATACGAGCAAGATTTTATGTGTGACAAATCTGTTCAGCACTCATGCTTGATAGCGAAGAAGCTTGATAAACTGTTCTTTTTCGTTATCTTCTATAATCTGTTCTACTTCAACTGGATGAAGCCAGTATAATTTGTGACAAAAAGGCTCATGACCGAGAGAATCAAATTTTAGATAATGAAACAGCATAGGCACGATAAGTAAACCTTCTTTGCCAACATCCTCCCCTTAATCTGAGTTAGCCAACTTTACGACTATGCAACATTACTAACATTAGGTAACTATTTTTTACCAATAAACCTTTTTGAAAGGAAAGAAGGGTAGGTATAAAAAATTGCTTAATTTAAAATTTGAAGAAGGTTTGTAAAAAATTAACTAAACAACTGCTAAAAAATAGTGTACTCTTATTTACAGGTAACAAAAATCAGGGAAATCTTGGGGAGAGAACAACTTGATAAAAAGAATACGTAGTCAATTACAAGAATCAATGTGGGGAAAAATAGTAGCAACAATTTTTACATATTGGTATTTATTGGTACTAATTGTGATCTGTAGCATTGTAGCTGTTCTTGTAGAAGTTGTGATTGGATACAATATTCAGCAGATGGTTTCGTATTCTATCGTTGACACTCAGGATCATATGAGCACTTTATTGTATGTGTTTGGGATTTGTGTCATGATCGGGATGATTGCTCACTTTTTTGTGAAATGGTTGTCTACGAAATTTAGTGCTTCCATTATCAGAGATTTGCGAAATCGCTTTGCCGAAAAATTAGAGCGTGCTTCCTTTGCCTCTGTAGAAAAATACAGCACTGGGGATCTTTTATCCCGATTCTCCAATGATTTAACGATTGTACAACGATTTTTGACTGAACACTTTCCAAAACTAATCATTGAGCCTCTCATGTTTATCGCTGCTTTTGTCTACCTTTTCTTGATTAGCTGGAAACTTATCCTTTTTAGCTTGTCTTTGGTTCCATTTGCATTACTTTTTGCAGCTATGATAAGCAAACCTCTTAATGCCTACTCCTACGAACTACAACAGCAGGTCGGTCGTACAGCCTCTATTATGAAAGATACTATCTCAGGAATTCCAATCATTAAAGTGTTTCATTTATATGAAGCTTTCTTTCGAAGATTCAAAACGGCAATTGAACAAATGCTACATCTGAATTTAAAAATTGAACGCAGACATGCTTGGTTAAATCCGCTGCATATTATATTTATGTCAAGTCCGCTGGTGTTTTGTATTCTGTTTGGAGCTTATCTAATTGCCCATCAGGAATTGAAACCAGCGGAGTTAATCGCCTTTATTTATTTCTTGGGACATATTATACAGCCAGTCTCAGTGCTTCCCGAGTTAATCATTCAATTTCAACAAGCATTAGGATCGTATAGACGTACGGGGGAGATTCTGTCTTTACCTGAAGAGGAAATCATTCCCACAGAGATACCTAAGGATCATGTAGCGAAAGATTTTTGTTTACAATTCAATCAAATTTCCTTTACATATGATGAACAAAAACCTCCCGTGTTACATCATTTAAATTTTGAGCTAAAAACGGGCAGGCATATCGCGATTGTTGGGCCAAGCGGAGGCGGAAAATCAACGATTGTGAAACTACTTTGCGGCCTTTATGTTCCAAATACGGGACACTTCCGGGTCAAAGGCGATAATTCTTATTCACAATATTGGGATATCGCTTCGCTTCGATCCTTTATTGCGTATGTCCCACAGGATGTCTTTTTGTTTTCTAAGTCGATTGCAGAAAATATTGCCTTTGGAAAAGAAAATGCAACCCTTGGAGAAATTGTAGAAGCAGCTAAACTAGCGAATGCACATGAATTTATTTCCGGATTGTCTCAGGGTTATCAAACTGTTGTGGGTGAGGGAGGCTTCCAATTATCTGGTGGTCAAAAACAACGGATAGCCATTGCCCGCGCCTTTATAAAGAATGCGCCCTTTATTATCATGGACGAGCCTACTTCGGCTTTGGATGCTCAATCAGAGCTTTTGTTCCAAGAAGGACTTAAAAAGCTTTTAGAAAAAAAGACCGTTGTGATGGTGGCACATCGTTTTTCTTCCATTCGACATTGTGATGAAATCTGGGTGTTGGATCGTGGAAATATTGTAGAACGGGGAACCCATCGCGAATTAATGAAGGCAAACGGATTGTATCGAAAGCTCTACGATCCACAGGTTCAGGATCACTATCTCATACAGCCTAGCCTTTCAGTGAAATAAATGGGAGGAATACAATGGGATTACACGGACTTCAAAAGGCCTATTTAGAATGGAAGGATATGCTAATATTTCTAAAATCACGACGGCGGGCTTATCTGTTCGCTTTGCTGGCTGACTGCACCATCATGGGGGCATTACCAGTCGCGATCAGCTTTGCGCTCAACGAACTAATTACGGCATCAGTAAATGGCAGCGTAGAGTCATTGGTTCGATCCTCCATCCTGATAAGTCTAACCTTTCTTTTTTTTAGTGCAGCAGTTCCTTTTATTCACTATAGTCTGCAACGAATCATAAAAAAGACGATGGCCGATATTAGAGTAACGCTGTACGAACATCTTACCAAACTGCCCGTTTCTTATTTTGAAGCTAATCATCCTGGTGAAATGGTATCACGTATCATTAACGATGCACACAACATGGAAGAGGCATATGGAGAAAGTATGCGCAATATTTTGCAAAATGTGATGACTTTGGTGATGGTAACTACCACAATGCTGATCATGGATTGGAGATTCTCTCTCATTTTTATCGTGCTAGGACTTGGCATTACGTTTGTAAATATTCGGTTTGTTCAGCCGTTGAGGGAGACAAATGATCGACTTCAAGCTACATTGGGAGAAATAACAGCAAAGATAGCCGGGTTTATAGAAGGATTGCCTATTATTAAAACCTTTTCTGCCGGGAATAAGGTTAGAGAGGACCTAGCTGATACAAATAAGGAGCTAACACAAACCGCAAATAGTCAGGGTTTTAAGACAGGGCTATTAGATGCTATCAATTTTTTGTTTAGTTTTGTGATGTTCGGCGGTATGTTAGTTGTTGGGTTGTTTATCTATACCAAAAATGAATTAGGTGTCTTGGGACAACTAGTGCAGTTACAGACGACTATGGTGTTTATTTTCCTAGAGTTTGGCAGAATTATTGCTTCCCTGCAACATTCCTTATCGGGCTCAGCTAGAGTGTATGGTCTATTGAATCACCCTGTTGAACAAATTGATCTGGTCATCTCTCGTGAAGAATCTGAAAAACAGTCCAATCATGTCAAAAGTTGCTCATCTACCGAGGCATTCTCGTTACACGATGTTGTCCTACAACGCGGCATGAATCAGGTATTAAATCATGTTTCTCTTTCGGTTGGGGCCGGTGAACTAACTGCGGTTGTCGGAACAAGTGGTTCTGGTAAAAGTACGTTATTAAAAGCGCTTTTAGGATTTTATCCCCCTGCGGAAGGAGATATTTATTACTTTGCTAAAAACGTAAAAGCTCACACGCTTACACAGGTGAGGGAATTGATAGCCTACGTTCCTCAGGAGCCGCATTTATTTGAAGGCACGATTGAAGAAAATATTAGATTCGGGAGACCAGATGCAGAAATGGAGGAGCTTGTTGAAGCAGCTAAGGCGGCATTTGCGCACGAGTTTATACTGGAGCTACCTGATGGATACAAAACAAGAATTGGAGAGGACAAGGCACGTTTATCAGGAGGACAACGCCAGCGAATTGCCATTGCCCGGGCTTTACTATCGAAAGCTCCCATTGTTTTATTTGATGAGCCTACGTCTGCTCTAGATTCACATTCAGAAACATGTGTGCGGGAAGCGATTCGTGCATTAAAGGGGCAACGTACGGTGATGATCGTAACACATCAAAGGCAAACAGCAGAAATTGCAGATGTCATTTTTGTGATGGAACAGGGGGCTATTGTGGATCATGGATCACCTAATGAGATAAAAGCGAAAGAAGGCCCGTACCAACGTTTATTTGCAGAGGAAAACAATTCTAACGAAGCTATCACGATCTACTAATACAGTGCGATCATGTTTAGGATTTCTACATCTTTTCATCTTAGGATTCATTGAGATATTAAGTGAAGTTCATAAAATTTACAAAAAAACAGATGGAAGAATAATACTGATATGTTATAATAAGTTTCGAATGTTTATTTGTTATTAAAATATATTTTTGTGAAATATGCGATTGTGCTATATACAGTAGTTTCACGTTTTTTGCTGAAAAATATGTTATGTATAAAGAGAGGAGGCTAATTATGGTAGCATACTACCGTTTCAATTATCCTTGAACAAAGAGGTGATGGTGCATATGTATTAACTTTATCCATAAACAAAAAATCTTTCACATCATGATGGTTCCTCTTCATAACTTACGATTTTTCCTCAAACATTTCCTACATCCCAAGACATAACTCCCGTAATAGAGATTACGTTCATTTTTCCTAACATACAGTCAAACCCTGCAGCATGTCGCATCCACATAGTAAGCAATCATAGTATTTTTTATAAGAAACTATAATGTCTAACAAGAGGTGCAGCAATATGAATAAGGATTTGATTCAATTATTTTCGTTGACTCAGCCTCAACAAAGGATTTGGTACTCCGAATTACTTTTTCCAAATACGGGTGTGTCGTCGATTTCATCGATCACTAAACTGAGAGGAAATATCAATCTAAGTGCCCTGCAACAAGCTCTAAATACAGTTATTGGACTGCATGATTCCCTCCGGATTCAATTAACTTCTCAAAATGGATTTCCTCAGCAATATGTGGAGGAGCATAGTGATAAAGAGTTCGAATGTTTAGATTTTTCTGGTGTTGACGGGGAAGCTCAAGCATTGAAGTGGCTGGATGAACATAATCGTACACCTTTTGAACTTTTCCATTCGGAGTTGTATACATTCACCATCTGCAAGATTAGCGATCAAGAATATTGGTATAACCTCAAAATTCATCATATTGTTTGCGACGGAATCTCTGCAAATATGTTCATGAATCAAGTGAACAAATGCTATTCTCAGATTGCAAATGGTGAGCCTTTAGAAATAGCTGCAAATCATGCTTACTTCGACTTTATACAAACGGAGCAGGACTACGAGAAATCAGAGCGTTATCAAAAGGATAAGACGTATTGGGTTGATAAATTTAGCACTTTACCTGAAGTGATAGGGTTTAAATCATATAATCCGTTTACTCAAAGCACTGCTGGTATACGAAAAAATATAATCCTGGAAGACAGTTTGTATCATAGCCTGTACGATTTTTGCAAACAAACAAATAGCAGTATGTTAACAGTCTTTATGACTGCGATGTACATCTATATGCATAAAAAGACAGCGCAGAATGATGTTTCTATTGGTACATTCTATGCAAATAGAACAACCAAAAAGGAAAAAGAAATGGTAGGAATGTTCGTTAGTACAGTACCTACACGAGTATTTGTAGATCCTGACATGGACCTACTAGCGCTTCTGCAAGCCGTATCTAAAGAGCAGATTTCGATCCTACGCCATCAAAGGTTCCCATACAATCAAATGATGCAAGACGTGCGAGAAACGCATCAGCATAAGGATCTTCAACGTCTCTTTGGCGTATCTGTACAGTACCGGGCGATGGATTATCCGCAATATGAAAATGTGAAAGTCGAAGTTGTTGAAAATTTTTGTGGAGACGTTATCAATGACTTTGAGATGAACGTGATTGAATTAGATAATGAAAAGATTAATCTTCAACTAAACTATCGAGCACAGTTGTTTACAGATGAAGAGATGGAACAACTAGTTCAACAGTTCTCTACCATTATTGAAACAATCATTCATCATCCTACTTCAAAAATTGCAGACATCTCCCTGCTTGGTGAAGAAGAGAAGAATGTCATTTTATCTGAATTTAATAATACGTTAGTTGACTATCCGCGGGAAAAGTTGATTCATCAGCTGTTTGAAGAACAAGCAGCACGTATACCCGATGAAGCGGCTGTAATTTTCGAAGGGAAGCAACTCACTTACCGGGAACTAAATGAAAGAGCGAATCAGTTAGCGCGAAAGCTACGTGCTGAAGGAGTAGTAGCCGATCAATTAGTTGGAATCATGGCGGAACGATCATTAGAGATGATGATTGGAATTTTTGGGATTTTAAAAGCTGGCGGTGCATATATGCCGATTGATCCGGAATTTCCAGAGGAAAGAATCCGCTATATGCTAGAAGATTCAAATGCAAAGCTACTTTTGACCCAGAATCATTTGGTGGAGCGAGTAACTTTTGCCGGGAAAATAGTAGATATCAATGATGCTCAAAGCTATCACCAAGATGGTTCGAATTTGGAAGCGATAAATGGTCCGAATCACTTAGCCTATGTTATTTATACATCAGGTTCTACAGGCAAGCCTAAAGGAGTTATGATAGAACATCATTCAGTTATAAATCGACTGATGTGGATGCATGCAAAATACCCTATTTCATCCGCTGACACCATTATGCAAAAAACAGCGATTACGTTTGACGTATCAGTATGGGAGCTATTCTGGTGGTCGATGGTGGGTTCCAAAATGTGCCTATTATCTGTAGGAGGAGAAAAGAACCCTGAGCAAATCTTAAAGACAATAGCCGAGCATCGCATTACAACAATGCATTTTGTTCCGGCAATGTTGCACGCTTTCTTGGATTATGTTGAGCAACAATCACCTGAGATTGTAAAAGAAAAGCTTCAATCTTTACGTCAGGTTTTTGCGAGTGGTGAAGCATTGCCGCCACAGCATGTAGATAGATTCCGCCGAGCAATTTCTTCAGTATGTCAAGCTAAATTGATCAATTTATATGGACCGACTGAGGCTACTGTAGATGTTACGTATTTTGATTGTGATACTGATGAGGAACTAGCTGCAATTCCAATCGGTAAACCTATATATAATACCCAACTTTACATCGTCCAAGCTGATTCTGTTAACCTTCAACCGATTGGGATAGCAGGTGAGCTATGCATTGCTGGGGTCGGTTTAGCTAGAGGGTACCTGAATCGACCGGAGCTTACGGAAGAGAAATTTGTGAAAAATCCGTTTGCCCCAGGAGAACGAATGTATAGAACGGGAGACTTAGCAAGATGGTTACCAGATGGAAATATTGAATATTTGGGTCGGATTGATCACCAAGTAAAAATCCGTGGCTACCGTATTGAGCTTGGCGAAGTCGAGTTGCAGCTATTGAAAATAGAAGCGATACAAGAAGCGGTGGTAATTGTTAGAGAAGATGCAAGCGGTCAAAAGCAAATGTGCGCCTATTATGTAGCGAACAAGCAACTGACTGTAGGTGAGCTAAGAGCTGACCTTTCCCGAGAATTACCTACATATATGGTTCCATCCTATTTTGTTCAAATGGATAAAATGCCACTGTCTCCAAATGGCAAGATTGATCGTAAAATGCTACCAGCACCAGAGGAGAGTATCCAAACGGGTGTAGAGTATGTAGCACCTCGCACTGCTATAGAGCAGACATTGGTATCCATTTGGCAGGCTGTTCTAGGAGCTAAGAAAATTAGTGTATTGGATAATTTCTTTGATCTGGGAGGAGACTCTATCAAGTCTATTCAGATCTCTTCTAGGATGCTTCAGGCAGGCTATAAACTGGAAATGAAGGATTTGTTCACCTATCCAATCATTGCCCAATTAAGCCAACATATTCAGTTAGTTACGAAGATTGCTGATCAGAGTGAGGTAGTAGGGGCTACCTTATTAACTCCAATTCAGCACTGGTTCTTTGAGCAAAAACTAGTTGAACAACACCATTATAACCAAGCTTTCATGCTTTTCATGGAAAAAGGTTTTAATGAAACATTGCTTCGGATGGTCATGGAGAAGATCGCCATTCATCATGACGCGTTACGAATGATTGTTCGCGAAACAGAAAATGGTTATGAAACGTGGCATCGAGGGGTAGAGGAGGGCGAGCTGTATAGTCTTGAAGTAATAGATTTGAGAAGTGAAATAGACTGCGCCCGACTCATCGAAACGAAAGTAAATGAAATTCAAGGCAGTATTTCTCTGACTGAAGGCCCATTACTAAAAATGGGACTATTCCAGTGTCAAGAAGGAGATCACCTGCTGATTGTTATTCACCATTTGGCAGTTGATGGAGTTTCTTGGCGAATTTTATTCGAAGATATCGCGAGCGGTTATGAACAAGCACTTCGAGGGGAAACCATCAGCTTCCCGCAAAAGACAGATTCCTTCCAAAAGTGGGCAGAGCAACTCTCTGATTATGCTAAAAGTGATGAATTGCAGCGTGAAAAAGCTTACTGGAAGCAAATCGAACAAGTTACAACTATAGATTTGCCAAAGGACTTTATCCAAGAACAATCGGTCATTGCGGATAGTGAAATTGTAGAAATTCAATGGACTGAGCAAGATACAGAACAATTATTGAAACAATCAAATCGTGCCTACAACACGGAAGTTAACGACTTATTGCTTACTGCGTTAGGAATGGCATTACACGATTGGACGGGCAATCATCAATTTTTGGTGAATGTAGAGGGCCATGGTCGCGAGTTGATTCATCAAGATATCGATGTTACTCGGACGGTAGGCTGGTTTACCAGCTTGTACCCTGTCATGCTCCAAATGGATGGGGATCAGGAAATCTCTCGTCGTATTAAGCAGGTCAAAGAAATGTTGCGTCAAATTCCGCAGAAGGGTTTAGGATACGGCATTTTACGATATTTGGATAAATCCGAGAAGCAGAACATAAGCAATTTGGAGCCTGAAATCAGTTTTAACTACTTGGGGCAATTTGATCAGGACTTACAGCATAATGATCTTCAGCTTTCTCATTATTCAAGTGGAGCATTTGTGAGTCCGCGGGCCAAGAGAAACTATACTCTTGACTTGAATACGATGGTCACCAATGGATCGTTGAAGCTTACGATTAGTTACAGCAGTAAAGAATATCGTACCGAAACGATGCAGCAGCTAGCAAAACACTTACAAGCCAGCCTACAACAGATAATTGCCCATTGCGTGACAAAAGAACAGGTAGAGCTAACACCAAGTGACCTGTTATTAAAAGACCTGACAGTTGAAGAGCTTGAACGATTAGTAGAACAGACCGCAGATATTGGTGAAATTGAGAATGTTTATTATTTAACACCAATGCAGAAGGGGATGTTCTTCCACAACCTGATGGATTCATACTCAGGGGCGTATTTTGAGCAATTAACGTTTACTATAAAGGGCAGCTTTGATGTCATCACTTTTGGGAAGAGTCTAGATGTCTTTACCCAAAGGCATGCGACGTTAAGAACCAATTTTTATAATGGTTTAAAAGATGACCCTATTCAGGTTGTATTCCGTCAGAAAAATAGTGAACTATATTATGAAGATTTGCGAGAAATGAGCGAAGCTGAACGTGAGGAACATCTGAGTAGCTTTGCCGAAAAGGATAAAAGCAGAGGGTTTGATTTAGCAGAAGATTCTTTGATGCGGGTATCCATTTTGCGATTGACAGAGGATACGTACCATTTTGTTTGGAGTTTCCATCATATCGTGATGGACGGCTGGTGCCTGCCAATTATGACCAAAGAGGTGTTTGAAGGCTATTTTGCTATCCTACAAAATAGACAACCTAAATGGGAAGCTGTAACGCCATATAGCCAGTACATCGATTGGTTAGAGCATCAAAATGAAGAAGAGAAAACGAGATACTGGAGTGAGTATTTGGCAGAATACGAGGGTCAAACGATTTTGCCCAAAGAAAAACATCCAAATAAAGAAGGTTATTCTGCTAAGAAAGTGATCAACGTTCTTGATAAGACGCTTGTAGAACGAATGGATCAGGTAGCTAAACAGCATCAGGTAACAATTAATACGTTCATGCAGACTGCATGGGGGCTTTTATTACAGAAATACAATGGTAATCACGATGTTGTTTTTGGCAGTGTCGTTTCAGGAAGAACAGCTGATATAGCAGGAATTGAAGGTGTCATTGGCTTATTTATTAACACCATTCCGGTTCGGGTTCGTTGCGAGGGAACAGATACGCTAAGTGAAGTATTGCGAAAGGTGCAAGGACAAGCTCTGCAATCGCATGCTTACGATACGCATCCGCTCTATAAAATTCAAGGGCTGACGGAACAAAAACAAGATTTAATTAACCATATTATGATATTCGAAAACTATCCGATCGATCATGAGATGGAGCAGTTGGGGATTGGAAAACAAGCCAACTTCACAATTGCAGATGTAAAAGTAACAGAACAAACAAACTATGATTTAAACATAGCTGTCGTGCCGGGCGAAGAGATGAAGCTTATGCTGGATTATAATGCACATGTATTTGATGAAGCTGGCATTAAGCGAATTGTGATGCACTTTGTTCAAATGCTGGAGCAAATTATTGAAAATCCAGATGCCCGTATAAATGAATTGGAAGCTGTAACACCTGTTGAGAAGGAGCAGATTCTCAATGTGTTCAATGATACGCAGGCTGACTATCCTAGTGCGCAGACCGTTTACCAGTTATTTGAAGAGCACGTAGCGAAAAACCCTGATAAAGTGGCAGTTGTTTATGAAGAAAAACCATTAACTTATCGTGAATTGAATGCGAAAGCTAATCAACTGGCTCGAACTCTGCGAGCAGAGGGAATTCAGAAAAACGAACTAGTCGGTATCATGGTAGAACGTTCATTGGAAATGATAATAGGTATCTTTGGGGTATTAAAAGCTGGAGGCGCCTACGTTCCTATTGATCCAGAATATCCAGAAGAGCGGATTCGTTATATGCTGGAGGATTCCGGGGCTAAGCTGTTGCTCACCCAAAGCCATTTACAGGAGCAAATCACCTTTAATGGAACACTCCTAATGCTAGATGATGAGAAAGTGTATAACGCAGACGATACCAATGTTGAATCGATTACTGGACCAAATGATTTGGCTTATGTCATATACACATCTGGAACTACGGGTAAACCAAAGGGTGTTATGGTGGAGCATCATGGTCTGTGCAATTTAAAAACGTATTTTGAATACAATTTGGGACTTAGCGCGGATGATCGAATCGTGCAGTTTGCCAGCGTGTCATTTGATGCGGCGTGCGCAGAATTTTTCAAAGCCTTTATTTGTGGCGGAACCCTATATATACCTTCTACCTCCGTCATTATGAATTATCGTTTGTTCGAGGACTATATTACTTCCAATCAAATAACTGTCGCGGCATTGCCTCCTACTTATGCAATATATCTGGAGCCAAGCAATCTGCCTAGTTTAAAAACACTGATCACTGCTGGGTCCGCTTCCTCTGTTGAATTAGTACAGAAATGGAAAGACCACGTGTCGTATTTCAATGCCTACGGTCCGACTGAGGATACGATTTGCTCCTCCGTATGGTCTTATGATCGCGAGTCAATGTCAGAAAACGTTGTGCCTATCGGTCGACCTCTTAAGAACCATCGCATCTACATTGTTGATGAAGAAGGTCATTTGCTACCTATCGGTGTTGCAGGCGAGCTATGCATCGCTGGCGTTGGATTAGCACGTGGTTATCTGAATCGCCCAGAGCTTACTGAAGAAAAATTTGTGAACAGCCGTTTTAGAGCAGGGGAACGAATGTACAAAACGGGCGATCTGGCTAGATGGATGTCAGATGGTACCATTGAATATTTGGGTCGAATTGATCATCAGGTAAAAATCCGTGGGTACCGTATTGAGCTGGGTGAGGTTGAAGCGCAGTTACTGAAGGTAGATACGGTTCAAGAAGCTATTGTCATCGCAAGAGATGACGAGGCAGGACAAAAGCATTTATGTGCCTATTTTGTTGCTGGAAGCCTGCTGAGTATGGCCAAGCTTAGAGGCGAATTATCTCATGAATTACCTAATTACATGATACCAAGCTACTTTGTGCAATTAGAGCAAATGCCACTTACCTCAAATGGAAAAATTGATCGTAAAGCGCTACCTGCACCAGAAGGAAACGTAGACACTGGGGTTGAGTATATAGCCCCACGCAATGAAGTCGAACAACTGTTGGCATCTATTTGGAAAACAATCTTAGGCAGTCAGCAAGTCGGTATCTTGGATAATTTCTTTGATCTGGGTGGAGACTCTATCAAAGCAATCCAGGTTTCTTCCCGCCTACTTCAATCCGGATATAAGCTGGAAATGAAGGATTTGTTTAAATATCCAACTGTAGAGATGTTAAGCCCACGTCTCCAACTGATTAGCAAAATGGCGGATCAAGGGGAAGTAGTAGGTCAAGTAGAACTTACCCCGATACAGCGGTGGTTCTTTGAGCAGATGCCAGTTGAACCGCATCATTTCAATCAAGCCTACATGTTATATCGTAAGCAAGGATTTACAGAGTCTGCGCTTCGCGAGGTTATGCAAAAGCTGGTCTCTCATCACGATGCCTTACGAATGGTATTTAAAGAGACCGAGAGTGGATTCGAAGCACGAAACCGTGGAGTGGATGAAGGGGATTTATATACCCTAGAAGTGATTGATCTCAAAGGAAACACGGATTGCTCCAAAGCGATTGAAAAGAAAGCAACCGAAATTCAAAGTAGTATCAACCTAAATGAAGGTCCGCTTCTGAAACTTGGTTTGTTCCATTGCTCAGATGGAGACCATTTATTAATGGTTATTCATCACTTGGTAGTAGACGGAATTTCATGGCGTATTTTATTCGAAGACCTTGCTACAGGCTATGAACAAGCAATGAATGGGATAGCCATTCAATTACCACAAAAAACAGATTCGTTCCAAACATGGGCTGAACAGTTATCACTTTATGCGAATAGTGCGGCTATGGAGAACGAACAAAAGTACTGGCAGCGACTAGAGCAAATGGAGATGCAATTACTTCCTAAGGATCATGTACAAGCCAAGAAGCTGGTTCGCGATAGTGAAATGATTACCGTTCAATGGACCGAACAGGAAACGGAACAATTGCTAAAGCAAGCAAATCACGCATATGGAACAGAAGTAAATGATCTGCTGCTCACTGCACTTGGTATGACAATCCAGGCATGGACAGGTATGGAGCAAATCTTCGTAAATCTTGAAGGGCATGGTAGAGAGGACATCGTTCGGGATATTGATATCACTCGTACAGTAGGATGGTTTACAAGTCAGTATCCAGTAGTTGTAGAGGTACAAGCCGATAAGAATTTGTCTCAACAAATTAAGGGAGTAAAGGAAGGGTTGCGTCAGATTCCTAACAAAGGAATTGGCTATGGCATCTTAAGGTATTTATCAGCACTGCAAGGTAATCCAATATTCAAGCTAGAGCCTGAGATCAGCTTTAATTACCTGGGGCAGTTTGATCAGGACTATCAAAATAATGAGATGCAATTATCACCGTATTCTGTTGGAGATGTTGTAAGTGAACAGCTAGAAATGAAAACCGCTTTAAATATAAACGGCATGATTTCTAATGGTCGCTTGGAGATGACCATCAGATACAGTAAGAAAGAATACAAGAAAGAAACAATGGAAGAAGTAGCTAACTTATTGCAGTCTTCGCTACAGAATGTGATTACACACTGCGTGGCGAGAAACAGCACAGAGCTTACTCCAAGTGATGTTTTATTAGCTGGTCTAAGCATTGAAGAGCTTGATCAGTTAGTAGAACGAATGAAAGAAACAGGTGAAATCGAGAACGTATATGAATTAACACCGATGCAGAAGGGTATGTATTTCCACAGCTTGATGAATCCTCATTCAGGTGCATACTTTGAGCAAACATCCTTTGATTTGACAGGAAGATTTGATCTCACCGCGTTTGCTAAAAGCTTAGATGCATGGGTACAACGGCATGAGGCACTGCGGACAAATTTTTACAATGGCTTTAAAGATCAGCCTATACAAGTGGTGTATCGTCATAAAAATGGTGAACTTTATTATGAGGACCTACGCGAAATGGATGCGGCAACCCGTAATTTCTATATAGCCAATTATAAAAGAGAAGACAAGGCAAAAGGATTTGATTTAGCCAAGGATTCCTTGATTCGTGTATCCGTTCTTCGTATGGAGGAAGAAAAGTACCGCCTTATTTGGAGTTTCCACCATATCGTGATGGACGGCTGGTGCGTGTCTATCATGGTCAAGGAAGTATTTGGTGGATACAATGCAATTCGGGAAAATAGACAACCTGAGTATACTGCCCTAACACCGTATAGCCATTATATTGAATGGCTGGGACGCCAAGATCAGGAGAGTGCAGCTAGTTACTGGAGCGAGTATTTAGCTGGCTATGAACAACAAACCCTACTGATACATGATAGAAAGCAGGGTAAGGAAGACAAAGCTTATGCGGCAACCAAATTACACTTCACATTTAGTAAAGAACTTACGAAGAGATTGGATCAAGCAGCTAAGCAGAATCAAGTAACAATCAATACGTTTATGCAGACTGCATGGGGAATTATGCTCCAGAAATACAATAATCACCACGATGCCGTCTTTGGCAGTGTGGTTTCTGGAAGACCGGCTGACATTCCTGGCGTTGAAAACATTCTTGGATTGTTTATTAATACAATCCCGGTCCGTATTTGTTGTGAAGCAGAGGAAACGGCTGCACAGGTAATGAGAAGAATTCAGGAGCAAGCATTGGCATCGAATGTGTATGATACCTATCCACTCTATGATATACAGGCGCTCACAGAACAAAAACAGGATTTAATCAATCACATTATGGTGTTTGAGAATTATCCAATGGAACAGCAGATTGAGCAATTGGGAAGCACTGGACAATCCAAATTTGCTATTGGAAATATCGAGACAGTGGAACAGACGAACTATGACCTTAACCTGATCATTATGCCTGGGGAAGAGCTGGGGATTTGCTACGGCTATAATACCTTGGTATATGATCAAACTAGCATTGAACAAATCCAGGGCCATTTTGTCCATATCGTAGAGCAAATTACGTCTAACCCACAATTGCGTGTGAACGAATTAGAACTGGTTACTGCGGCAGAAAAAGAACAAATTTTAACAGTGTTCAATGATACAAAAGAGATTTATCCGCAGGACATCATGCTTCATCAATTGTTTGAACGTCAGGCAAAACGTACACCAGACCAGATAGCGATTGTTTGCGAGCATGAGAAGCTTACCTATCGTGAACTAAATGCACGAGCTAATCAATTAGCAAGAACATTGCGTAAGCAGGGGATAAAAGCCGATCAATTGGTTGGTATTATGGCTGAACGCTCGCTAGAAATGATTGTCGGTGTGTTAGGCATCTTAAAAGCTGGCGGGGCCTATGTTCCAATTGATCCTGAGTATCCTGAGGAACGCATCAGCTACATGCTTGAGGATGCGAAAACTGCTTTACTCCTGACACAGGGGCATCTACAGGAGAGAGTATCATTTACAGGTAAAATCCTATTGTTAGATGAGGAAACATCCTACCAGACACTAGCTTCTAATCTTAGAGCGATACATGGACCACAAGATTTGGCTTATGTTATCTATACGTCTGGAACAACAGGCAAGCCTAAGGGTGTTATGGTAGAACATGCCAGCATTGTCAACACAATACTTTGGAAGGCAAACGCTTATCAGTTTTCACTAGAAGATCGCGTGCTTATGGTAACTCCATTTGTATTCGATCCATTCCTTACCCATTTATTTGGACCGCTGGCATCTGGTTCAACCGTATATGTATTGCGTGACGAAGAAAGTAAGGACCCGGAAGCGATCAAAAAAGCAATTACTCAACACCAAATGACACATTTCCAGAGCTCACCTAGCTTTTTATGGGCAATTGTCGAAACAATAAATCCTCAAGATTTACTGTCAGTAAAAAACATTGTAGTTGGTGGAGAGAAGATTGTTGCCTCCCTTGTAAAAAAAGTGGCGGAACTGAACCCGAGGATTGAAATTTGCAATGAATATGGCCCTACTGAAAGCAGTGTAGTTACTACATCACTATCTATAACGCAGCCAGACCAGGAGCTATCAATTGGCCGACCAATTGCAAACAAACAGGTGTATATCCTAGATCAGCACAATCAGCTTCAGCCAGTAGGCGTAGCTGGAGAACTGTGCATTGCAGGTACAGGATTGGCTAGAGGATATTTGCATCTTCCACAGCTTTCAACAGAGAAGTTCGTGGACAATCCGTTTACTCCAGAAGAGAAGATGTATAAGACTGGGGACTTGGCGAGATGGTTACCGGATGGAAATATTGAATATGTAGGGCGTATCGACCACCAGGTGAAAATTCGTGGGTATCGGATCGAGCTTGGCGAGGTGGAAGCCCACCTGTTACGAATCGATTCTGTGCAAGAGGCTATTGTGGTTGCCCGTGAAGAGCAAGAGGGGCAGAAGCACCTATGCGCGTATTTCGTAGCAGATAAGCAGGTAACTGTGGGTGAGATTCGAAACGTACTGGCTCAGGAATTGCCTAGCTTTATGATTCCCGCGTTCTTTATACAACTAGAACAAATGCCTCTTACTACAAACGGAAAGATTGATCGCAAGGGACTCCCTGCACCAGAGGGTGGCGTGCAAACAGGAGTTGAGTATGTAGAGCCGCGTACACCGGTTGAACAAACATTGGTTTCGATTTGGCAGGCTGTCTTGGGAAGTCAACAGATTGGTATTTTAGAGAACTTTCTAGATCTTGGGGGAGACTCTATCAAAGCTATTCAGGTATCTTCCAGATTGCTTCAAGCAGGCTATAAGCTTGAGATTAAAGATTTGTTCAAATATCCAACTGTAGCTCAGTTAAGTCCGCATCTTCAAGTGGTTAGCAAAATCGCAGACCAAAGGGAAGTAGTTGGTTCAATAAAGCTAACGCCAATTCATCACTGGCTTTTTGAACAAAAATCGGCTGAGCCGCACCATTTTAACCAAGCAGTCACCCTGTATCAAGAGCAAGGATTCGATGAAGTGGTACTGCGTCAAGTAATACAAAAGATTGTAGAGCATCACGATGCTTTGCGAATGGTTTTCAAAGAGACCGAAGTTGGTTTTGAGGCTTGGAATCGCGGGATAGATGAAGGAGAGCTATTCAATCTTGAAATAATAGATGTGAGAAACGAACGTGAAGTGGCCCAGATAATAGAGGCGAAAGCAAATGAGATTCAAAGCAGCATCAACATAACGGAAGGTCCACTACTGAAGCTTGGACTTTTCAAATGTTCAGATGGTGATCATTTGCTGATCGTAATTCACCACTTGGTCGTTGATGGTGTCTCTTGGCGAATTCTATTTGAGGACATTGCATCAGGTTACGAACAAGCATTGAATGGACAAGAGATTCGTCTCCCTCAAAAAACTGATTCCTTCCAAACTTGGGCTGAACAGTTGTCTCATTATGCCAACAGTTCGATGATGGAAGCTGAGCGAGCTTATTGGAATCAAATTGAACAAAGTAAGATGGTACCGATACCGAAAGATCAGGTTCTGGATAAGTCATATGTACGAGATGGACAAATCGTTACAATACGCTGGACAGAGCAAGAAACAGAACAGCTTCTAAAACAGGCAAATCGTGCCTACAATACAGAAGTTAATGATCTGTTATTAACAGCGCTTGGAATGGCTATTCATGCGTGGACTGGTACGGAACAAGTATTGGTGAATTTAGAAGGCCATGGTCGGGAATCTATCGTTCCAGATATTGATATTTCACGTACAGTTGGTTGGTTTACTAGTCAGTTCCCAGTTGTTTTACAAACCAGTGCGAACCAACATATCGGTCAGCGGATTAAGACTATTAAAGAGGGACTGCGTCAAATTCCGCAAAAAGGTATTGGCTACGGCATTCTTAGATATCTATCTGAACCTAAAGACGGTATGACATTCATGGCGGAGCCTGAGATCACATTTAACTATTTGGGACAATTTGATCAGGATTTACAGCGTAATGAAATGCAATTTTCGCCTTATTCAAGTGGCGAAGCTGTCAGTCAGGATAAGGAACGCAGATACACTCTGGATATGAATGGTTTGATTACCAAAGGTGCATTAGAGCTTACGATTGGCTTTAACGGCAAGGAATATCAGTACGAAACGATTATGCATATCGCTGATCTGTTACGTTCTAGCTTGCAAGAGGTCATTAGACACTGCGTAGCTTTGGAACGTGCAGAATTGACTCCAAGTGATATTTTATTAAAAGGCCTGACGATTGAAGAACTGGAACGATTAGTGGAGGGTACACAACACCTTGGTGAGATTGAAAACGTCTATCCGTTGACACCGATGCAAAAGGGTATGTATTTCCACAGTTTGATGAATCCATCGTCTGGAGCTTACTTTGAACAAACGACATTTGACTTAAAAGGAAGTTTTGATGTCATTGCGTTTGGAAAAAGTTTAGAAATCTTGACGCAAAGACATGTTGCATTACGAACAAATTTCTACAATGGCTTAAAGGACTTACCCGTACAAGTGGCTTATCGAAACAAACGGAGTGAGCTTTATTATGAAGATTTGCGTCAAATGGATAAGGCAACGCGTGATGCCTATCTCGCTAATTTCGCTGTAGAAGATAAGGCGAAAGGTTTTGATTTGGCCCAAGATTCACTCATTCGGGTGTCAATCTTACGCACAGATGAAAAAGCGTATCACTTGATCTGGAGCTTCCATCATATCGTGATGGATGGCTGGTGCTTATCTCTTATGACAAAAGAAGTGTTTGGCAGCTATTTTGCCATTCGAGGAAATAAGCAACCCGAGCTTGGAGATATAACACCTTATAGCAACTATATCGAGTGGCTGGAAAATCAGGATGAGGATAAGGCATCAGATTACTGGAGTGAGTATCTGTCTGGTTATAACCAGCAAACCTTACTGCCAAAAGGAAAGATGTCAAACAAACCTGAGGGTTATTCCGCTTCGCAGTTCACTCATCAGCTCGGCAAGGAGCTAACCGGCCGTTTGCATCAGATAGCAAAACAAACACAAGTAACAATTAATACGCTGGTACAAGCAGCATGGGGAGTTACCTTGCAAAAATATAATGATAGCCAAGATGTTGTTTTCGGAAGTGTTGTCTCTGGAAGACCAACCGAAATTCCTGGAATTGAAAACATTATTGGGCTATTTATCAACACAGTTCCTGTTCGTATTCGTTGCACAAAGGAAGAATCTTTTGCGGATGTAATGATTCGTGGTCAGGAGCAGGCTTTAGCATCTCAAGCATTTGATACGTATCCGCTATACGACATCCAACGACTATCTGCACAAAAACAAGATTTGATCAACCATATTATTGTGTTTGAAAATTATCCAATGGGCGAACAAATTGAGCAGTTGGGCAATGGCGATGATGAGGGCTTTGAGATTTCGAATATCCAAATAATGGAACAAACCAACTATGACTTCAACCTATCTATTATTCCAGGAGAAAATATGGATATTTGCTCCGAGTACAATGCAGTTGTCTATGATCAGGATAGCATTCAACAGATTCTAGGCCATTTTGTACACATTTTGGAGCAAATTGCGCAGAATCCACACATTCGTGTCAACGAGCTGGAATTAATAACAGTACCAGAAAAGGCACAAATCCTAGAAGGATTTAATGACACTGACATGGATTATCCTCATGCAATGACCATTCAACAGCTATTTGAGGCACAGGTAGAAGGTGCACCAGATCAGGTAGCGGTTGTTTATGAGGGAAGTCAGCTAACATACCGTGAGTTAAATGAAAAGGCAAATCAACTGGCCCATACATTGAGAGCTGCTGAAGTACGAGCTGATCAATTGGTAGGGATCATGGCTGAACGTTCAGTAGACATGATAGTCGGTATTCTTGCGATTTTAAAAGCCGGTGCAGCCTATGTACCGATTGACCCTGAGTATCCTGAGGAACGCATTAGCTATATGCTCGAGGATGCGGGAGCCAAACTGCTGCTGACGCAAACCCATTTGCGGGAGCGTGTAGCTTTTACAGGCAGCATCGTTATGCTAGATGATGCAGAAGCATATAGTCACGATCATTCCAATCTAAAACCAATTCAAGGACCAGATCATTTAGCCTATGTGATTTATACATCTGGAACTACAGGTAAGCCAAAAGGTGTCATGATTGAGCATCAACAATTAACAGCGATGGCCCATGCTTGGAAAGTAGCCTATGGATTAGGTGAAGAGCGACCAACAGTATTGCAGTGGGCAAGCTTCTCCTTTGACGTATTTACAGGTGATTATGTCCGGGCATTACTGCATGGCGGAACATTGATTATATGCCCAAGTCATTCCAGATTAGAGCCTGCGAGTATCTATGAGCTAATCAGAGGGCATAAGGTTACTATTTTTGAATCAACACCAGCCATTGTCGTACCGCTCATGGATTACATTTATGACAACAAATTGGACGTGCTTTCCTTAAAAACGCTAATTGTTGGTTCCGATCAATGTCCGCCAGATGCCTTTGCGACCTTGCTAACTCGATTTGGCTCGCACATGCGTATTCTTAAC
Organism: Brevibacillus laterosporus LMG 15441; assembly: GCF_000219535.2. NCBI lineage: Bacteria > Bacillati > Bacillota > Bacilli > Caryophanales > Paenibacillaceae > Brevibacillus > Brevibacillus laterosporus. The sequence continues at coordinate 2,870,507 of NZ_CP007806.1, read as the reverse complement.
AGCTATGGGGTAACTGAGGCGTGCATTGATTCTAGCTTCTTTGAACAGACTGACTCTCTTTTCGCTATGAATATACCGATTGGTAAACCGTTGCCTAATGTTAACATGTACGTTTTACATGAAAACAACGTGATGCAGCCTATCGGGATACCAGGCGAGCTGTATATAGCTGGAAAAGGTGTGGGACGTGGCTACTTGAACCGTCCAGAGCTGACAGCAGAGAAGTTTGTAGAGAATCCGTTTATTGCAGGAGAGCGGATGTATCGAACAGGCGACTTGGTAAGATGGTTACCGAATGGCAATATTGAATATCTGGGTCGGATCGATCATCAGGTAAAAATCCGCGGGAACCGAATTGAATTAGGAGAAGTAGAAACACAGCTCCTAAAAATCGCGAAGATAAAAGAAAATGTTGTCGTTGCACAAGAGGACCAAGCAGGAAGAAAGTATTTGTGCGCTTATTTCGTAGCAGATCAAAAACTATCTTCAAGTGAGCTAAGAGAAGCTTTGTCACAAGTACTTCCGAAGTTCATGGTTCCTTCGTATTTCATGCAAGTAGAGCAACTACCGCTTACACCGAATGGAAAAATCGATCGTAGTGCGTTGCCAATTCCAGATGGAAATATCGAGAATGAAACCGAATACGTGGAACCTCGCACAGCGGCAGAGAGAATGCTGGTTTCCATTTGGCAAGCTGTTTTGGGTACAAAAGCAATCGGAATCATGGATAATTTCTTTGATCTTGGCGGTGACTCGATCAAATCTATACAGGTTTCTTCACGCTTATTGCAGGCAGGTTATAAGCTGGAGATGAAAGATTTATTTAGCTATCCAACTATAGCGGAGCTAAGCAAGCATATTCATTCGGTTACAAGAATAGCTGATCAAGGAGAAGTAATAGGGGAAGCGTTGTTAACTCCGATTCAACGCTGGTTCTTTGAGCAATCCTATGCAGACTCAGATCACTATAACCAAGCGATGATGCTATACCGGGCAGAAGGCTTTGATGAAACCGCCCTTCATAAAGCAATGGATAAAATCACGGAACACCATGATGCACTACGGATGGTCATTCGCGAATCTGAAGGCGAATATCAGGCATGGTACCGTGGAGTAGGTGAAGGGGAAGCCTATAGTCTCGATGTTTTTGATTTCAAAAACGTGAGCAACTGCGCTCAAGCGATTGAAGAGAAAGCAATTCAGTTGCAGGCGAGCATCAGCATGAGTGAAGGACCGCTTCTAAGGCTTGGGTTATTCCAATGCGAGGATGGAGATCATCTGCTGATTGTGATCCATCATTTAGTTGTAGATGGGGTTTCGTGGAGAGTCTTGTTTGAGGATATTGCAAGTGGTTATGAACAAGCTGTGAAGGGAGAAGCTATTCGCTTCCCATATAAAACAGACTCGTTCCGTACATGGGCAGAGCAGTTATCCCAATACGCGAATAGCGAACAAATCGAGCTAGAGCGTAAATACTGGCAGCAAATCGACCAAACAAAAACCTCCCCATTTCCAAAAGATAACAGACATGTTGCTTCGTTGATGAAGGATGTTGAGTCTGTCACTGTTCATTGGACAGAGCAGGAAACCGAGCAATTGTTAAAACAAGCAAACCGAGCTTATAACACAGAGGTAAATGACCTATTGCTGGCAGCCTTAAGCTTAGCGCTTCATTCTTGGGCAGGAATGGAACAAGTGCTGATAAATATGGAGGGACACGGCAGAGAGGCTATTCTTTCAGATGTCGACATCACACGTACCGTAGGATGGTTTACGAGTCAATATCCTGTCCTGCTACAGATGAATGCAGGCAAACAGATGTCAACATTAATAAAAACAACTAAAGAAGGTCTTCGCCAAATACCTCAAAAGGGAATTGGCTACGGTATCCTAAGATATTTATCTGACAGCCGTGAGGAGCATGCATTCACATCTGAACCTGAGATTAGCTTTAATTATCTCGGTCAGTTTGATCAGGACTTGCAAAACAATGCTATTGAGCTATCTCCACATTCAAAAGGCTCAGACATGAGTGAAAATGCGACGATGCAATATGCCATGGATATGAATGGCATGATTTCGAATGGTGCCTTGTCAATGACAATCCATTACAGTGGCAAAGAGTATCATCGCGAAACGATGGAGCAGCTCACTAAGCTTTTACAAGAGAGTCTAGGTCAAGTAATTGAACACTGCGTATCGAAAGAACATACAGAACTGACGCCAAGTGATGTTTTACTAAAAGGATTGACGGTAGAAGAGCTTGAACAGATCGAAGCAAAAACCAAACACATTGGTGAAATTGAAAACATTTATGAAATGACGCCAATGCAGAAGGGAATGTGGTTCCATAGTCTCATGGATCCGCAATCAGGAGCTTATTTTGAACAAACGGCATTTGATGTGCTTGGACGCTTTGATGCTACCGTTTTCGGACAAAGCTTACAAATGCTGTTCCAACGCCACGAGATTTTTAGAACAAGCTTCTACAATGACTGGAAGGATCAACCAGTTCAAGTTGTCTTCCAAAATAGAGCCCATGTTCTTCATTATGAAGAGCTGCTGGGAATGGATAAAGCTGAACAGGAATTGTATTTGAAAGACTTTATCCAAAGGGATAAAGAAACAGGATTTGATCTTAGCCAGGATACGCTGTTGCGGATATCCGTATTACGAACAGGTACGGAGGAATACAGGGTCATCTGGAGTTCCCATCATATTCTCATGGATGGCTGGTGCTTATCTCTGGTTGCTCAAGAGGTGTTTGAATGCTACTTTGCCATCATGCAAAATAGAGAACCGAGATTGACTGAGGTTCCGCCATATAGTGCCTATATCGAATGGTTAGAGCGTCAGGACATGCAGGAAGCATCTAGCTATTGGAGCAATTATTTGGCTGGGTATGACCAACAAACGACAGTGCCAAAAGAGAAACTTCCAAGAAAAGAACTTCCGGTTTTCGACCATCGTTTCTGCGATTTGAGTCGAGAACTGACTGTGCAGATGAATGGGCTTGCAAGAAAACAGCAGGTGACAATCTATACGTTAATGCAAACTGTGTGGGGTCTGATGCTTCAGAAATATAATGGTAGTAAAGATGTTGTTTTCGGAAGCGTTGTTTCAGGAAGACCGGCTGATATTCCAGATGTAGAGAGCATGATTGGTCTGTTCATTAATACCATTCCAATTCGTGTTCGTTCTGAGGCTGGTGATACATTTGCTGAGGTGATGAAACGAAGTCAAGAGCATGCAATAGCATCTCATGCGTATGACACGTATCCACTTTATGAAATCCAAGCCTTGTCTGAACAAAAACAAGATTTGATTAACCATATTATGGTGTTTGAAAACTATCCGATGGAACAACAGATGGAGCAAGTCGGTGGTAATAATCCGGAAGCCTTTGAGGTTGCTAACGTTTCGATTGTAGAACAGACAAACTATGACTTTAATCTAAATATTCTCCCTGGGGAAGAAATTAGAGTCCATATCGAATACAATGCGTCTGTCTTTGATCAAACAGGAATTGACAGGATTTTGGGCCATTTTGTTCACATGCTACAGCAAGTGGTCAATGATCCTCAGGTATCTGTAGATCAACTGGAACTGGTAACCGCTGAAGAAAAAGCGCAAATCTTACTTCAATCAAACAACGTAATAGCTGAATATCAGGAAGAGAAGACTGTCCAGCAATTGTTTGAGAATCAGGTAGAGCGTACACCAGATCAAGTGGCAATTGTGTGCGAAGACGAGCAGTTGACTTATCGAGAACTGAATGAACGAGCAAATCAGTTAGCCAGAACCTTGAGAAGTAAGGGCGTACAAGCTGATCAACTGATAGGGATCATGGTGGAGCGTTCTGTTGAGATGATGATTGGGATTTTAGGAATTCTAAAAGCGGGTGCTGCTTATGTTCCGATTGATCCTGAGTATCCTGAAGAACGTATCAGCTACATGCTAGAGGATGCGAGAGCAAGCCTGATTGTTACACAAAGCCACTTACAAGATCGTGTTGCCTTTATTGGAAGCATGGTGCTTCTGGATAAGCCAGAGTCTTATAGTGAAAATGGCTCAAATCTGGAACCGATACAATCACCAAATCATCTGGCTTATGTCATCTATACGTCAGGAACAACTGGTAAGCCAAAAGGTGTCATGATTGAGCACAAGCAATTGACTGCTATGTCCGATGCTTGGAAAGTAGCCTATGGGTTACATGAACAACATCCAAAAGTCTTGCAATGGGCTAGTTTTGCCTTTGACGTATTCACAGGTGATTATGTACGTGCTCTCTTACATGGCGGGGAATTAGTTATTTGCCCAAGTCATGTCAGATTGGACCCTGCTAGTATCTATGAGCTAATTCGTAAGCATCAGGTTAGCATTTTTGAATCAACACCAGCTATCGTGATTCCTCTTATGGATTACGTCTACGAGAACCAGCTAGATATCCATACATTAAAAACGCTGATTGTAGGTTCAGACCAATGCCCTGTAGAAGCTTTTGCTCAGTTGCTAAGTAGATTTGGTGACCAGATGCGCATTCTTAACAGCTATGGTGTGACAGAAGCGTGCATTGATTCAAGCTTCTATGAGCAGACGACAAATCTCTTATCGTTGAATCTACCGATAGGAAAGCCGTTGCCTAACGTGAAAATGTACGTTTTGGATGAGAATCGTGCAATACAGCCTGTAGGAATTCCAGGTGAGCTGTATATTTCTGGAATAGGTGTGGGACGTGGTTACCTGAATCGCCCTGATCTGACAGCAGAAAAATTTGTAGACAGTCCATTTGTAGACAACGAAAGAATGTACAGAACAGGTGATCTAGTCAGATGGCTACCAGATGGCAATATCGAATATGTAGGCCGAATCGACCATCAAGTTAAGATTCGTGGAAACCGAATTGAGCTAGGTGAAATAGAAGCACAGCTATTGAAGATACATGCGATTGAAGAAGTTGTGGTGATAGCTCAGGAGGATTCAGTTGGACAAAAGCATCTATGCGCCTACTTTGTAGCTGACGATCAGCTTATCGTGAGCGATTTGAGAGCAACGCTTATGCAAGAGCTACCTGCATATATGATCCCTTCGTACTTTGTGCAGCTTGAGGAGCTACCACTAACACCAAACGGAAAAATTGATCGAAAAGCATTACCTGCCCCAGAGGGTAGTCTGCAAACGGGAGTAGAGCATGTAGCACCACGCACTTCACTGGAACTTTCCTTAGCGCAGATTTGGGCAGAGGTACTGGGCGTATCAGACATTGGAGTGAAGGACAACTTCTTTGATATTGGAGGCCACTCGTTACGTGCGACAACTTTAGTGGCTAAAATACACAAAGAGTTGGGGCTAAACGTAGCGTTACGGGACGTATTTAGCTCACCAACGATTGAGCAAATGGCAGCAAAAATTACAGATACAAACTCTCAAGCTACGTATGCTTCTGTACCTATTGTTGAGCAAAGAGATTACTATCCTGTCTCATCCGCTCAAAAACGATTGTATGTCTTAGGTCAGATGGAAGGTGGAGAGCTCAGCTACAATATGCCGAGCGTCCTTCTAATAGAGGGTCCACTTAAGCGAACATCCTTAGAAGAAGCCTTTAGAAAATTGATTGAACGACATGAAGCACTGCGAACTGGCTTTGAAATGATAAATAGAGAGCCGATTCAGCGGGTGTATCAGGAAGTAGAGTTTGAAGTAGAGTATGCCCAGGCAACTGAAGAAGAAGCGAAGCATCTGATTAGAGCTTTTGTTCGCGCATTTGATTTGGAAAAAGCGCCGCTTCTCAGAGTCGGACTCATCGAGCTTGGCATAAATCGACACCTTCTCCTGTTTGATATACACCACATTGTTTCTGATGGTGCATCTTCAAGCATTCTGATACATGAGTTCGTTCAATTATATAAAGGTGAGGAGCTGCCAGCGCTTCGAATTCAATACAAGGATTATGCAGTGTGGCAACAAGAGGAAGTACAAAGCCAACAAATGAACAAGCAGGAAGAATATTGGCTAGATGTTTTCCACGGAGAAATTCCAGTCTTGGATATGCCAACGGACTTTGTCAGACCTGCGATACAAACTTATCAGGGAGATACTTTTGATTTCTTCATTGACAAAGAACGTAGTAAGGGATTAAAAGAGATCGCAGCTCAGACTGGTTCTACTTTATTTATGGTTTTGCTGGCTAGCTATTCCACGATGCTTCACAAATATAGCGGACAAGAAGATATCATCATCGGAACGCCAATTGCTGGTAGACCTCATGCTGATTTAGAAAACTTAATTGGTATGTTTATTAATACATTAGCGATCCGGACTCAGCCTGCAAAAGAAAAATCCTTCTATGCGTTCGTGCAAGAAGTCAAGGAACATGCGTTAGAAGCATTTGAGCATCAGGAGTATCCGTTCGAGGAACTGGTTGAACAATTGCACCTGGCTCGTGACTTCAGCCGAAATCCATTATTTGACACAATGTTTATCATGCAAAATACGGAGAATGAGGAGTTTGCTATTGAAGACTTGACATTTACTCCTTATGCAGATGAGCATGGTGTTGCCAAGTTTGATTTAACATTGAATGCAGTGGAAGAAGCAGAGGGCATCAGATGTGGAATGGAATATGCTACCTCACTATACAAACGTGAGACCATAGAACGGATGGCGGAACATTTCCTACAGGTGATCGATGGTATTATTAATGATCCACATGAAAAGCTGGCTACTCTTGAGATGATAACAGCTAGAGAGAAAGCGTTCATTCTTGAGACGTTTAATGATACAACAGCAGAATATCCTCGTGAAAAAACGATTCACCAGTTATTTGAGGATCAGGTGATGCGTACACCAGATCAAGTGGCCGTGGTTTACGAAGGACAGCAGTTGACATTCCGTGAACTAAATGAACGAGCTAACCAATTGGCACGCACACTACGTGCTGAAGGTGTTCAGCCAGATCAGCTAGTCGGTATTATGGTGGATCGTTCTTTAGAAATGATGATCGGATTATTAGGTATCTTGAAGGCCGGCGGGGCTTATGTACCGATTGATCCGGAATATCCAGAAGAACGTATCCGTTACATGCTAGAGGACGCTGGAGCCAAACTGGTCGTCATGCAAAATCAATTGTACGATCGCCTTACTTTTGTAAACAGACGTATCTCATTAGATGAAGAAGCCTCTTATCATCATGATGGCTCAAATCTAGATGCGTTGGGTAGTTCCGATGATTTGGCTTATGTCATCTATACGTCTGGATCAACAGGTAAACCAAAAGGGGTTATGCTTCAGCATCAGTCGGTCGTAAACCTGATACAAGGTATCACCGATCGAATTGAATTTGTTCAAGGCAAGTCGCTCTTATCTGTTACCACGATCTCGTTTGATATCTTCGTGTTAGAGACATTCCTAGCATTAAGTAAAGGAGTAAAAGTCGTTCTAGCTAATACAGATCAGCAAACAGATCCAAAAGCATTGAGTGATGTGATTGTCGAACAACAAATAGACATGATTCAAATGACGCCATCTCGGATGCAGATGTTGCTATCGTCTAACGATCTGGATTGCTTGCAACAGCTACAAGTAATTATGCTCGGGGGAGAAGCACTGCCTACCTCCTTACTGGAGGCGTTACGCAAGAATACATCTGCAAGTCTATACAATATGTATGGACCAACGGAAACCACTGTATGGTCGTCAGTCGGAGATGTGACAGATGAGGAGCAAATAACAATCGGTAAGCCGCTTCTCAATACACGCTTCTATCTGTTAAATGCTGAGGGTCAACCACAACCGATCGGGGTTGCAGGGGAGCTGTGCATCGCAGGTGAAGGATTGGCAAGAGGCTATTGGAATCGTCCTGAGCTTACGGCAGAGAAGTTTGTTGAGAATCCGTTTGTACCAGGAGAAAGAATTTATCAAACAGGAGATTTGGCCAAATGGCTACCAGATGGAACGATCGAGTATCTTGGTCGGATTGACCATCAGGTAAAAATTAGAGGTCATCGAATTGAGCTAGGTGAAATAGAGACACAGCTATTACATGTAGGCTCGGTAGCGGAGGCAGTGGTCATTGCACGTGGAGATCAAGAGGGTCAGCAGCAACTATGCGCTTATTTTGTAGCAGATCAACAACTAACTGTCTATGATCTAAAAGCCCAATTGTCTCAGGAATTGCCAAGCTATATGGTTCCGTCCTACTTTATTCAATTGGAACAAATGCCACTTACACCAAATGGAAAGATTGATCGTAACGCACTGCCTGCCCCAGAAGGAGGCATTCACACTGGAGCAGAGTACGTGGCACCTCGTACTTGGATGGAAGTTAAGCTGGTACAAATTTGGCAAGAGGTACTAGGACTAGAAACCATCGGAATAAGAGATAACTTCTTTGAAATCGGTGGGCATTCCTTACGAGCCACCAACTTGGTAGCGAAGATCTATAAAGAAATGAACAAAAATCTTCCTCTTCGGGATGTATTCCAATACCCGACTATCGGGCAAATGGCCAACGTAATAGTTGGTAAGGAGCAAAGTACGTATACCTCAATTCCAGTTACTGAGGAGCGAGAGTATTACCCTGTATCTTCAGCACAAAAACGTTTATACATTTTAAGTCAGTTCACAGGTGGCGAAATTAGCTACAATATGCCAGATATCGTGATGATTGAAGGCTCGTTGGATAAACAGCGGGTGGAGGAAGCCTTCCAGAAGCTGATCGAGCGTCACGAAACCTTACGAACCAGCTTTGAAATGGTAAATGGAGAACCAGTACAACGAGTTCATCAGGAGGTTGACTTCTCTATTTCGCATGTACGGGCAAGTCTTGAAGAAGCAAAAGAGCATGTCCGTGGATTTATCCGCGAATTTGACTTAAAAATGGCACCATTGCTACGTGTTGGTTTGATTGAAACCAACCCTGATCGTTACCTCTTGCTATTTGATATGCACCATATCATTTCTGATGGGGTTTCAATGGGCAATCTTATTCAAGAATTCGCTCGACTATATGCAGGAGAAGAGCTATCACCGCTTCGCATCCAATACAAGGATTATGCGGCATGGCAACATACAAATGTTCACAGTGAGCAAATGCAACAGCAGGAAGCATATTGGCTGGATGCCTTCCGCAAAGAGATTCCTGTACTAGATCTGCCTACCGACTATGTTCGACCAGCTCTACAAAGCTTTGCTGGTGAAACGATTGAATTTGTGATAGAGGATCATGATAGAGAGGGCTTAAAGAAACTCGCGGCTCAAACGGGTTCTACCTTACACATGGTCATGCTAGCAGCCTATACTACGCTCCTGCATAAATATACAGGACAAGAGGATATCATTGTGGGAACTCCGATTGCTGGAAGACCACATGCTGACCTTGAAGACATGATTGGTGTTTTCCTGAATACCTTAGCACTTCGCAACTATCCGTCTAAAGACAAATCCTTCGATGAATATTTGCAAGAAGTGAAGGTAAATGCTCTCAAAGCTTATGAAAATCAGGATTATCCATTTGAAGAATTGGTAGAAAAGCTGAAAGTAAACCGAGATTTAAGTCGAAATCCTCTGTTTGACACGATGTTTGAATTTATCACATTGGAGCAAGGCGAGCTACAGATGGAAGGTTTACATGTTAAGCCTTATCCAAGTGAAAATATCGTGGCTAAATTTGATCTAACGCTAGAAGCTATGGAGAGAGAAGAAGGAATTGTATGCACATTAGAATATGCTACAGCTCTATTCAAGAGAGAGACTGTTGAGCGCATAGTGGGGCATTTCAAACAAATCATTTCTGCCATTGTCCAAAATCCTCAAAATACACTAGGGTCTTTCGACATGATTACTTTGGCAGAAAAAGAAGCAATTTTAGATGTGTTTAATGCTACGGCTATAGATTATGCAAGCGAAAAAACGATACATCGCTTATTTGAAGAGCAAGTGGAGCGTGCTCCAGATCAAGTAGCGGTTGTGCATGAGGGCGATCAATTAACCTACCGCGAACTCAACGAGCGAGCGAATCAGCTAGCCCGAACATTGCGAGCTGAAGGTGTTGAAGCCGATCAGTTAGTAGGAATAATGGTTGATCGATCGGTTGAAATGATGGTTGGGATCTTGGGAATTCTCAAAGCTGGCGGTGCGTATGTACCAATTGATCCTGAATATCCAGAAGAACGTATCAGCTATATGCTAGAGGATGCTCAAGCAAAATTATTGGTCTTGCAGAGTCATTTAGTAGAGCGTGTATCCTTTACTGGAAAACTCGTACTGTTAGATGATCCCGACAGCTACGATCAAGATGGAACGAATCTAGTAGCAGCATCGAGCCCAGCACATCTTGCTTATGTCATCTATACGTCAGGAACAACAGGCAAGCCTAAAGGTGTCATGATTGAGCACAAGCAGGTTACTTCAATCGCTGCTGCTTGGAACAAAGCGTACCGATTAGAAGAGAATGCCGTTCGATTGCTGCAATGGGCAAGCTTCTCATTTGACGTATTTACAGGTGATTATGTTCGAGCATTGTTACATGGCGGAAAATTAGTGATTTGCCCGAGTCAGTCCAGATTAGATCCTGTTCGTATCTACGGATTGATGAAAGAGTACAAAATCACCATTTTTGAATCTACACCAGCCATCGTTATTCCACTTATGGAGTACGTGTATGAAAACAGCTTGGACATTCGTTCTTTGAAAACATTAATTGTAGGATCAGATCAATGCCCTTCAGATGCCTTTGCTCAATTGGTGAGTAGATTTGGTTCACAAATGCGTATTTTAAATAGTTACGGTGTTACAGAAGCGTGCATCGATTCTAGTTATTTCGAACAAGTAACGATTGTACCTTCAGTGAGCTTACCTATTGGGAAGCCGTTGCCTAACGTCAATCTGTACGTGTTAAATGAGAACCATGCTATGTTGCCGATAGGTGTTCTAGGTGAACTGTATATTGGCGGAAAAGGAGTAGGGCGAGGCTATTTGAATCGACCAGAGCTAACGGCAGAAAAGTTTGTGGATAATCCGTTTGTTCCGGGAGAGAAAATGTACAGAACTGGAGATTTGGCAAGATGGTTGTCGGATGGAAACATGGAGTACGTTGGCCGAATCGACCACCAAGTAAAAATACGCGGTAATCGGATTGAACTAGGGGAAGTTGAGTCCAAGCTCTTGAAGACGCCATTCATGCAGGAGGCTATCGTAGTTGCTCAAGAAAATGAGGCTGGGGTTAAGCAGTTGTGCGCTTATTTTGTAGCGACGAAAACCCTGACCCTAAGCGAACTCCGCAACACACTATCTCAAGAATTGCCAGGGTACATGATTCCAACCTACTTTATTCAATTGGATGAGATGCCACTAACGCCAAACGGTAAAATTGACCGCAAGGCTTTGCCGGCCCCAGAAGGAAGTGTACAAACAGGTGCAGATTACGTAGCTCCACGTACACTGGTTGAGAAGACGCTTGTCTCTATCTGGCAAGAAGTACTTGGAACGGATGCAATAGGGATCATGGATAAATTCTTTGATCTTGGTGGGGACTCTATCAAGTCCATCCAGGTATCATCACGCTTGTTCCAAGCAGGCTATAAGCTGGAAATGAAGGACTTGTTCCAATATCCAACCATTGCCGAATTGAGCAAACGGATTCAATCGATCACCAGATTGGCGGACCAAGGTGAAGTGATAGGCGAGGTGGAATTAACTCCGATTCAGCATTGGTTCTTTGAGCAAGCATACACACAACAACATCACTATAACCAGTCCGTTATGTTGTTTAAAGAGCAAGGCTTTGAGGAAGAAGCGCTTCGCAAGGTGATGCAAAAGATTGCTGAACACCATGATGCTGTACGGACTGTATATATCCCAACGGATAACGGGTATAAAGCACGGAACCGTGGCATTGAGGAAGGCGAACTCTACAGCTTGGAGGTTGTTGATTTCCGAGATGTATCTGACGAAGCGACAGCGGTCGAAGCAAAGGCAAGTGAGCTGCAAAGCAGCATGAACATAAGCGAAGGACCGCTTATGAAACTGGGCTTGTTCCGTTGCAAGCAAGGTGATCATTTGTTGATCATACTTCATCACCTAGTAGTAGATGGGGTTTCATGGCGCATTCTATTCGAAGATATTGCGAATGGGTATGAACAAGCGCAGAACAAAGAGGACATTAGTCTTCCGCACAAAACAGATTCCTTCCAGATGTGGGCAGAACACTTGGCTCTTTATGCGAAGTCAGATGCGATGGAGCAAGAGCGAGAGTATTGGCAACACCTTGAACAAATTCCGATGACTCCGTTGCCAAAAGATAATGACCAAGCTACTTCGCTTATGAAAGACAGCCAGTCTATTATGGTGCATTGGACAGCAGAGGAAACAGAGCAACTGCTGAAACAAGCGAATCGTGCCTACAATACAGAAGTGAATGATTTGCTGCTCACAGCACTTGGCATGGCTATACATTCTTGGACTGGAATAGAACAAATCCATGTGAGCCTAGAGGGTCATGGTCGCGAATCTATTATTGAAGACATGGATATTACCCGAACTGTCGGCTGGTTTACAAGTCAATATCCAGTAGTACTGACACTACATGAAGGAAAACATGTTTCCCAGCAAATCAAGAGTGTTAAAGAAGGGCTTCGTCATATCCCACAAAAGGGAATTGGTTACGGCATTCACAGATATTTGTCTAAGCGAAACGAGGATCGTGCTTTTACGGATCCTGAGATTAGCTTTAACTATCTGGGACAATTTGACCAGGATTTGCAAAACAATGACATTAAGCTCTCTTTGTACGCAAGTGGTGCAGAGACAAGCCCGAATGCAGCAATGCCATTTACATTAGACATGAATGGTTTGATCTCAGAAGGCGCTCTATCCTTTGAAATTACGTACAGTGAAAAAGAGTACCAGAGAGAAACGATGGAGCAGCTAGCAGCATTACTACAAGCCAGCCTCCGAGAAGTTCTAAATCACTGCGTAGCCAAGGAGCGGCCAGAATTAACGCCAAGCGATGTCTTGTTACGTGGACTGACTGTTGATGAATTGGAACAGATCGTTGAACAGACCAGTCATGTAGGTGAAGTGGAAAACATTTATGCGATGACACCGATGCAAAAGGGAATGTGGTTCCATAGCTTGATGGACCCGCAGTCTGGAGCTTATTTTGAACAAACGACTTTTGACATCCGTGGAAACTTCCATGTAGACATCTTTGAAACAAGCTTACGTATGCTGTTCCAAAGACATGAGATATTTAGAACGAATTTCTACAACGGATGGAAGGAGCAGCCGCTACAGGTCGTATATCGAGAGAAAGATAGCTCGCTATATTATGAGAACCTGATGGTGATGGATGTAGAAGAGCGGGATGCTTACGTTACCTCCTTTATCAAGAAGGACAGGGAAACAGGCTTTGACTTAAGCCAGGATTTATTGATGCGCGTTTCTATTCTTCGGACAGAGGAAGAAGAATACAAAATGATTTGGAGCTCCCATCATATTTTAATGGATGGCTGGTGCTTATCTTTAGTTGCATCAGAGGTGTTTGAATGCTACTTTGCCATGTTACAGCAAAGAGTTCCACAATTGGCTGAAGTCTCACCTTATAGTGCCTATATTGAATGGCTGGAGCACCAAGACAGTAGGGAATCTTCTAGCTATTGGAGCAATTATTTGGCAGGCTATGAGCAACAAACAATCGTTCCAAAAGCAAAATCGCCAGATAAAGAAGCGGAGCAAATCTTTAGAACGAGCTTCTGCGATGTAGATAAAGATCTGACGGCACAGTTGAACAATCTAGCAAGACAGAATCAGGTGACAATCAATACATTAATGCAATCGGTATGGGGCATCATGCTTCAAAAATACAATGGAACGGATGATGTCGTCTTTGGAAGTGTAGTTTCTGGTAGACCAGCGGATATTCGAGACGTTGAGAATATGATTGGCTTGTTTATCAATACAATTCCTGTTCGTATCCATTGCGAGGAAGGCATTTCTTTCGCTGATTTATTAAAGCAGAATCAAGAAAAAGCTTTGGCATCTCATGCATATGACACGCATCCACTTTACGAAATTCAGGCTCTGACAGAACAAAAACAGGATTTGATCAACCATATTATGGTGTTTGAAAACTATCCTGTTGAAGAGCAGATGGAGCAGGTAGGAAAAGATGACGAAACGGCATTTGAGGTTACAAACGTCAAGATGGTCGAACAAACCAATTATGACTTTAATCTCATCGTAATTCCTGGTGAAGAAATTAGAATTCATGTCGAGTACAATGCGGCTATGTACGATCAAGCGGGTGTTGAGAGAATCCTGGGGCATTTCGTTCATGTTATGCAGCAAGTGATCAATAACCCTGCCATCGCTGTGAATATGGTAGAAGTAGTAACAGAGCAGGAAAAAGAGCAGATTATCAAGGAATTCAACCATACAGCAGTCCCTTATCCACAGGAGTACATGATTCATCAATTGTTTGAACAGCAAGCAGAACTCTCGGCAGATCAGCTAGCCATTGTATGCCAGGATAAGCAAATGACCTATCGTGAGTTAAATGATCAAGCAAACCAACTAGCAAGAACATTACGATTGAAAGGTGTGCAAGCTGATCAATTGGTAGCCATTATGGCTGAACGTTCCACAGAAATGATCGTCGGCATACTGGCAATCCTGAAGGCTGGCGGTGCCTACGTACCAATTGACCCTGAATACCCAGAGGATCGCATTCGTTACATGCTAGAGGATGCAGATGCGAAGTTGGTTGTTACGCAGCATCATTTGCTAGATCAGCTTTCCTTCTTTGCTACAGAAAGACTTGTTCTTCTTGATGATTCTGCGAATTATCAGGCTGGGCGTTCCAATTTGGAGTCAATCCATGGACAAAGTGATTTAGCCTATGTGATCTATACCTCAGGCACAACGGGCAAACCAAAAGGGGTTATGGTCGAACACGCAAGTATTGCAAATACGATCCATTGGAAATCAAATGCATTCGGGTTTACGAAAAACGACCGCGTGCTGATGGTTACTCCATTTGTCTTCGATCCATTCCTGACACACTTGTTTGGTCCATTGGTATCTGGTTCAACGGTGTATTTGTTGCCGGATGGAGAAAGCAAAGACCCTGTTGCTATTAAAAATGCTATTACGCAAGAGAGCATTACACATCTGCAAAGCTCACCTAGTTTCTTATGGAGTATTGTGGATACGATGAAACCAGAGGATCTGAAGTCTGTAAGGAATATTGTAGTTGGGGGAGAAAAGATCGTTTCGTCGCTAGTTAACAAAGTGATGGAAATGAAGCCAAGCATTGAAATCTGCAACGAATACGGTCCAACAGAGAGCAGTGTAGTCTCTACATCTCTAATGATTACGAATCCAGAACAGGAAATTTCTATCGGAAGCCCGATAGCAAATAAACAGGTCTATATCATTGGCGTTCACAATCAGCTTCAGCCAATTGGAGTAGCTGGGGAGCTATGCATGGCAGGAAGTGGTTTAGCTAGGGGATACCTGCACCTACCGGAGCTAACAGCGGAGAAATTCGTGGATAATCCGTTTGCAGCCGGCGAACGGATGTATAAAACGGGTGACTTGGCCAGATGGTTACCGAACGGTAGCATTGAGTATTTAGGCCGAATTGATCATCAAGTGAAAATTCGCGGCTATCGTATTGAGCTTAGCGAAGTGGAAGTACAGCTAATGAAGGTGGCTCCTATTCAGGAAGCGATCGTCATTGTAAAAGAAGGAGATGCTGGACAAAATCAGTTATGCGCCTACTTTGTTTCTGAAGATCTGTTGAAGGTACGTGAACTGCGAAAAGCATTAAATCAGGTTCTGCCTGAATTCATGGTTCCATCTTACTTTGTACAATTGGAGAAAATGCCTCTTACTCCAAATGGAAAAATTGATCGAAAAGCTTTGCCAGTGCCAGAAGAAAGCATTCAAACTGGAAACGAGTATGTTGCTCCCAAGACACCAATGGAAACAGCTTTGGCATTGATTTGGCAAGAGGTGCTTGGTCTTTCAACTGTTGGAGTGACAGAGAATTTCTTTGATGTGGGAGGGCATTCGCTACGTGCCACTACTTTAGTTGCCAAGATTCATAAAGTGATGAATGTTGCGATACCACTAAGGGACATTTTCAAATATCCGACGATTGAACAGTTGGCTCAGCTGATAGCCAGTATGGAGCATAACACGTACGCTTCTATTCCTGTCATAGAGAACAGTGAGTACTACTTGGTTTCCTCTGCTCAAAAGAGACTATACATTCTAAGTCATCTTGAAGGTGGAGAGCTAAGCTACAACATGCCAGGCATTATGATGCTAGAGGGTTCGCTAGATAAGGATCGTGTAGAAGCAGCTTTCCAACAATTAGCGCAACGTCACGAAACATTACGCACAGGTTTTGAGCTTGTAAATGGGGAACCAATGCAACGAGTACACGATGAGGTGTCGTTTAAGCTGGAGTATTGGGAAACCAACTTAGAGGAAGCAGAACCAATTATAGAAGGATTCGTACGTGCGTTTGATCTCAAACAGGCTCCGCTATTGCGGGTAGGCTTACTTTCAGTCGATGTGAATCAGTACATTCTGCTATTTGATATGCATCATATTATCTCTGACGGTGTATCTATGGGCGTTCTCATGCAAGAATTTGTCCAGTTATATCGGGGAGAAGAGCTTTCTCCACTACGAATCCAATACAAGGATTATGCCGCTTGGCAGCAAGCAGGCATGCAAAGCGAGTGGATGAGCAAGCAGGAAGCATACTGGATGAAAGTCTTTGCTGGTGAAATACCTGTTCTGGACATGCCAATTGATTATCAGCGACCTGCAAACAGAAAATTTGAGGGAGAAGCCGTCGAATTCATAATCAATAAACAGAGAAGCGAAGGCTTGAAAAAACTCGCTGCCGATCATGAGTCCACCTTGTATATGGTGTTACTTGCAGTCTATACAACATTGCTTGCTAAACAGAGCGGTCAGGAAGACATTATTGTAGGTACGCCGATTGCAGCAAGACCACACGCTGATCTTGAGTCCATTATCGGTATGTTTGTTAACACCTTAGCCATTCGGAATTACCCAGAAGCGGATAAATCCTTCTTGACTTACTTACAAGAGGTCAAAGACAATTCGTTACAAGCTTTTGAAAATCAGGACTATCCATTTGAAGAATTAGTAGAAAAGCTGGATGTGAAACGAGATCTAAGCCGTAACCCGCTGTTTGACACAATGTTTGTGCTGCAAAACACGGAACAAGGAGATCTGTCCATTGAAGGCTTGCAACTAAAACCTTATGGGGAACAACCAATAGTAGCTAAGTTTGATTTGACCTTAAATGCGGAAGAGCTTGAGGATAGCATCGTTTGCAGCTTTGATTTTGCAAGCTCCCTGTACAAGCGCGAAACCATAGAACGACTGATTGAACATTTCATGCAGGTGATTGATTCTGTTCTTGCAAATCCAGATGCACTCCTTTCCTCTATTGAGATGATTACGTCACATGAAAAGACTACCATTCTTGACACATTTAACGATTCAGAGGCGGATTATCCACGCGAGAAGGCAATTCATCAGTTGTTTGAAGAGCAGGCAGCACTTGTACCAGATCATGTCGCAGTCTTCTTTGAGGGGGAACAGCTTTCTTATCGTGATCTAAACGAGAAGGCAAATCGACTTGCAAGATCATTAGTAGCTCAAGGTGTTCAGGCTGATGAGTTAGTAGGCATCATGGCTGAACGATCCTTGGATATGGTTGTAGGAATGCTTGCGATCCTCAAAGCAGGAGGAGCCTATGTACCGATTGATCCAGAGTATCCAGAAGATCGTATTGCCTATATGCTGGAGGATTCGAATGTGAATCTGCTATTGTTGCAGTCCCATTTACTAGGACGTGTAGCTTTTGATAAACAGGTCTTGTTACTAGATGACGAACAATCCTACCAGACTGATCACTCTAATCTGGAGCTGCGCTCTGGACCAAGGAATCTGGCGTATGTGATCTATACCTCAGGGACTACAGGTAAGCCAAAAGGTACCTTGATCGAGCATAAGAACGTGGTTCGTCTGTTATTTAACAGCAAAAATTTGTTTGATTTTACTGATTCTGATACATGGACACTATTCCATTCGTTCTGCTTTGATTTCTCTGTGTGGGAAATGTACGGGGCACTCTTATACGGTGGAAAATTGGTTATCGTGCCTCCGTTAACAGCGAAGAGTCCGAAGCAATTCCTTCAGTTACTTCAGGATCAACAAGTGACGATATTAAATCAAACACCAACCTATTTCTATCAATTGCTTCAGGAAGAAGCGAAGGATAATAGAAAAGAGTTGTCTCTACGAAATGTGATTTTCGGTGGGGAAGCGTTAAGTCCAGCTTTATTGAAGGATTGGAAGGCGAAATACCCACAAGTCAAGCTAATCAACATGTATGGAATAACAGAAACCACTGTCCATGTTACGTACAAGGAAATTACCGAAGTAGAAATTTCTCAAGCGAAAAGCAATATCGGTAAAACAATCCCAACCTTATCTGCTTACATTCTCGATGAACATTTGCGCCTTCAACCTGTAGGAGTTAAGGGAGAATTGTATATTGCTGGTGAAGGATTAGCCCGTGGCTACTTAAATCGTCCAGAGTTGACCAATGAGCGATTTGTTCCTAATCCGTTTGTACCTGGTGAACGTATGTATAAGACTGGCGATCTGGCGAGATGGCTGGCAGATGGCAATATTGAGTATTTAGGCCGAATTGATCATCAAGTCAAAATTCGCGGCTATCGCATTGAGCTGGGAGAAGTTGAAACGCAGCTTCTAAACATCGAATCCATGCAAGAAGCGATTGTGATAGCACATGAAGACGCAAGCGGTGACAAATACTTATGCGCGTATTTTGTAGCAGATCATGAGCTGACTGTAGCAGAGCTAAGAAAAGCATTGTCACAACAGTTACCGGACTATATGATTCCAGCTTATTTTGTCCAAATGGAACGGATGCCTCTGACTGGAAACGGTAAATTAGACCGAAAAGCGTTGCCAACACCAGAAGAAAGCATGCAAACAGGTAGAGAATATGTTGCCCCTAGAACCCGGGTGGAGGCGAAGCTAGCTCAGATTTGGCAGGAAGTCCTAGGGCTAACGCAAGTAGGGATTACAGAGAACTTCTTTGAGATTGGCGGACATTCCTTACGTGCTACGACCCTTGTAGCCAAAATACATCAAGCATTGGACACAAGCATTACACTGCGAGATGTATTCCAAATGCCAACGATTGAGCAGATGGCTGAGCACATTGCCACTACAGAGAAGCAAGCTTATATATCCATTCCTCTTGCAGAGGAAAAAGAGTACTATCCAGTGTCTTCAGCTCAAAAACGTCTCTATATTTTGAGTCACGTCGATGGTGGAGAGCTTAGCTACAATATGCCGGGTGTGATGAGAATTGATGGTCAGCTTGATTGGATGAAGCTAGAGACAGCATTCCGCCAATTGATTGATCGTCATGAGTCATTACGCACAGGTTTTGAAATGGTCGATGGAGAGGTAGTTCAACGGATCTATAAAGACGTGGAGTTCACTTTAGAGAAGATACAAGCAAGAGAAGAGGAAGTGGATGCACATCTTAACAGCTTTGTGCGGAAATTTGATCTTCAACAAGCACCGTTGATCAGAGCTGGCCTAATAGAAATAGAGCCAGATCGCCATATCCTACTCTATGACATGCACCATATCATTTCTGATGGAATTTCGATGGGTATCCTTATACAAGAAGTGGCCGAGTTGTATGAGGGCAAAGAATTGTCCCCATTGCGGCTACAGTACAAGGATTATGCAGTTTGGCAGCAACAACGAGCGAAGAGCGAGCTCTATGAACAGCAAGAAAACTATTGGTTTGGTGAGTTCTTTGGTCCATTGCCTGTCTTGGATTTAATGATTGCTTATCCGAGACCTGCGGTACGCAGCTTTGAGGGCGCTGAGCATGAATTTGTCATTGACCGTGCTTTGGCAGACCAAGTCACCCAATTGGCTGAAAATAGCGGAAGCACTTTATATATGCTTCTCATGGCTACCTATACGATCTTGCTTTCTAAGTACAGTGGACAAGAGGATATCATTGTTGGTACTCCTGTTGGTGGAAGACTTTCTGCCGAATTAGAACCACTTATCGGTATGTTTGTTAACACCTTAGCAATTCGTAACTATCCGCAGAAGGATAAGACGTTCCAAGGATACCTTGAAGAGGTGAAAGAGCGCACGCTACAAGCGTTTGAAAACCAAGAGTATCCATTGGAAGAATTAGTGGAAAGGCTGAATGTGAAGCGGGACCCAAGCCGAAATCCACTCTTCGACACAGTGTTTGTTATGCAAAATACGGAGGATCAGGAAGCAACCATTGGATCGTTATCCGTTACTCCTTATGTACAAGACCATACTGTAGCTAAATTTGACCTAACCTTGTCAATGAGTACAGAAGAGGGAGAGATCAGGGGAGCATTCGAATATTGCACAAAACTTTTCAATAAAAACATGATTGAACAGGTAGCAAATGATTTCGTACGGATCCTATCTGAGGTTGTTAGCACTCCAGACAGAAAGCTAGGGGAATTCGAGCTAGTAGAGAATACAGCTAGCAATCAAGACCTAGTAGAATCTATTACATTTGATTTCTAAGAAAAAAAGCTTTACGAGCGTGTGTTTTGGGCGGGTTCCATTGCACACGCTCACCCTTCATTTTTGCACTCATTCATTTTTCTAGATGTCAATTCGATTAGAGGTGTGGATGCAATAGAAGACACCTCGCTATTGTTTAGCGTTCAAATGTGACTAAAAACTTGGAGTGATGTAATTGAAAGCTCTATTTGAAAAAGAAAAAGCTTTTTGGAGCAGTAAGTTTGATGCCGATGATCAAATCGTAATTCTCCCGTATAACAGAACTTCCTCTATTCATAGAAATACCGACAGCTACCAAAGCATTTCCAGTACATTGCCGCCTCAGATTTTCGAAAGAATCAGTTCCATTGCAGGCGGGTCACATATCGCTATCTTTATGATTTTATTAGCTGGTTTAGAAAGCTTGTTGTCCAAATATACGAGCCAAGAAACCATCATTGTGGGTGTCCCAGGATTTCGTACTTCACCTGATGCGCAACAACCACTTTCAAATCAGCTCATCATTTTAAAAAATGAAGTACATAGCAAGAATACTTTTAAATCCTTATTAAACCAAATCAAATCCTCCATTAGTGAAGCAATGAAACATCAGAGTCTTCCTTTTTGGAATTTTATTGATACTCTGAATGTACATTACGATTCGAATCGAGTCCCGATCATTAATACGATCGTGTCGTTAAAGGAGCTCCATACACTAGATTTCGAGGAACATGCTGTTTATGACATCCATTTTCAATTTGGTCTGGAAAATGGCTCTCTTCAATTAAACACCATTTATAACGAAAATCGTTATGATCAAGAGCTGATTAACCAAGTCAGCAGGCACTTATCTCACATTTTATCCATTGTCTTATTTGATCTAGACCTTTCACTAGAACAGGTTGAACTGTTATCAGAAAAAGAGCAGGAACAGCTTCTGCGTACGTTTAATAACACGGCTACCGCCTATCCCAGAGAGAAAACCATTCAACAGTTGTTTGAGGAACAGGTAGAGCGTACACCAAATCAAGTAGCGGTTGTATTACATGATGAGCAACTAACTTATCAAGAGTTAAATGAAAAGGCTAATCAACTAGCAAGAACGCTACGAAACCAAGGAGTCACTAAAGGGCAATTAGTCGGGCTCATGGTTGAACGCTCCTTAGAAATGATCATCGGAATTTTCGCGATTTTAAAAGCGGGGGGAGCCTATGTACCGATTGATCCAGAATATCCGAATGATCGGATTCGTTATATGCTGGAGGATTCAGGAGCAAAAGTATTTGTTACACAAAGTCACATACGGCATCGAGCAGATTTCGCGGGAACGTGCGTACTCCTAGATGATTCAGAGGCTTACAGTGAAGACCGTTCTAACGTAGAGCCAGTAGCAGAAGCAACTGATGTGGCTTATGTCATATATACTTCTGGATCGACTGGAACACCTAAAGGCACGCAAATCAGACACTTCAGTGCTACAAGAGTGGTACTCAAAACCAATTACATCGAAATAAAAGAAGACGATACCTTATTACAGCTTTCTAATTATGTATTTGACGGTTCTATTTTTGACATCTACGGCGCTTTGTTAAATGGGGCAAGGCTGATCCTCATGAAAAAAACAGATATGCTTGACCTTACTAAGCTTAGTAGCGTAATCGAGCAACAGAATGTAACGATCTTCTTTATACCTACTGCCTTCTTCAATACGCTTGTTGACAATCAGCTGACATGCTTTACAAATGTCCGCAAGGTTTTATTTGGGGGAGAGCGTGCATCTGTTACTCATATCCGCAAGGCATTCCATTATTTGGGGCCAGAACGACTCATTCATGTCTATGGTCCTACCGAGAGTACGGTATTTACCACCTTCTATCCCATTAATACTTCTTTTGATGAAGATGTCGCAACAGTTCCGATTGGGAAACCTCTAGCCAATACATTGGTGTACGTAGTGGATCAATTCAATCATCTTAGACCGATTGGGGTTCCGGGTGAATTGTGCATCGCAGGAGAGGGCTTATCGACTGGATATCTCAATAGAGAAGAGTTAAATGTAGAAAAATTTGTTGATAATCCATTTGTGCCAGGTACACCCATGTATCGTACAGGCGATTTAGTCAAGATGCTGCCAGATGGAAATATTGATTTTTTAGATCGGATAGATAAGCAGGTAAAAATCAGAGGATTCCGTATTGAGCTAGGAGAAATTGAAAATGCTCTTTTAGCATTCCCAGAGGTCAACGAAGCCATTGTGGTGGATGGAATAAAGGAAGGAAATAAATATTTAGCCGCCTATTACGTGGGAAAAGAGTCTATTCAACCAGGAGAATTACTCAAAAATCTGTCTGATAAATTACCTGAATATATGGTTCCTGATTATTGCATACCCCTTGACCAAATGCCGCTTACTCCGAACGGAAAGATTGATAAAAAAATGCTCCCATCTGTTGAGGAGACAATGCCAATTGAAGAATATGTAGCCCCCGGCACCTTGCTGGAAGAAAAATTAGCGGAAATTTGGAAGGGGATTTTAGGGCTATCTAAGATTGGAATAAAAGACAACTTTTTTGAAAGAGGCGGACATTCCTTACGAGCAACAGCTCTGGTGTCTACGATTCAGAAGGAGCTACAAAAGAATATCCAGCTAAGAGATGTGTTTTCACATCCGACGATCGAACAACTGGCTCAGCTCATTGAGAATATCGAGCAAACAGCTTATTCTGTTATACCCAATATTGAGGAACAACCTTATTACCCCGTCTCATCCGCTCAGAAACGACTCTATATCCTAAGTCAGCTAGCAGGTGGGGAAATCAGCTATAATATGCCGAATGCTATGTTGTTGGATGGAGAGATCGATCGAGAACGTATAGAAAAAACGTTTCAGCAACTCATTGCGCGTCATGAAATTTTACGAACCAGCTTTGAGCTAGTAGGCGGTGAACCAATTCAACGCGTACATAAAGAGGTTCCTTTCGCCTTGGAATATGTACAGGTTACCAATGAAGAAGAGGCGGAAGGAATCATTCGTGATTTTACAAGAATGTTTGATTTGCAAAGCGCTCCATTGTTGCGTGTAGGACTCATCCAGTTAGCCTATGATCGCCATGTCTTATTGTTTGACATGCACCATATCATCTCTGATGGAACCTCTATGAATGTTCTTATTCAAGAGTTTGCCAGCTTGTATCAGGGAGAGGTATTGCCTATACAACGAATCCAGTACAAGGACTACGCTTCTTGGCAACAGCAGCAGATGAAAAGTGAGTGGTATCAGCAACAAGAAAATTATTGGCTACAAGTATTTTCAAAAGAACTGCCTGTCCTTCAATTGCCTACTGATTTGACTCGGCCTGCTATTAGAAGCTTTGACGGAGGTCTGTTGGAATTTAGAATCGGCAAACACACAAGTGAGGACCTAAAGCAGCTTGCAGCACAAACCGGTTCTACGTTGTACATGGTGCTATTGGCGGTCTATACAACCCTGCTGAGTAAATATAGTGGACAAGAGGATATTATTGTTGGAACACCGATTGCGGGAAGACCCCATGCTGATTTGGAAAGCATGATTGGTATGTTTGTAAACACTCTCGCAATCCGCAACTATCCTGTGGGTGAAAAAACATTCTATGAATACCTACAGGAAGTGAAAGAAGCTTCCTTGAAGGCATATGAGAATCAAGATTATTTATTCGAAGAGCTGGTAGATAAGCTAGATGTAAACCGGGATATGAGTCGTAACCCATTGTTTGATACGATGCTTGTCCTGCAAAATTTAGAAAATCAGGAGCAGGACTTAGAGCAGTTACGCATCACACCATATGTAAGTGAGCATACGATTTCCAAGTTCGATTTAACTCTACATGCGATGGAGGATGCGGATACGCTTCTATGTAGTTTTGAATATGCGACAACACTATTCAAACGAGAAACCATCGAGCGTATGGCAAAGCACTTTATCCAATTGATAGATGGACTTGTAAGTGATCCGCATGCGAAGCTGTCGACCAACGAGATGATGACAACAGATGAGAAGACGTTGATTCTCGAAACGTTTAACAATACGACAGTAGAGGGTGTAGAGGAACAAACCATTCACCAATTATTCGAGATGCAGGTAGAACGCACACCAGATCAGGTAGCTGTTGTTTATGAAGGTGAACATCTGACATACCGTGAGTTAAATGAGCGAGCCAATCAAGTAGCACGAACACTGCGAGCAGAAGGAATAGGCTCAGATCAGCTAGTCGGTATTTTGATGGAGCATTCATTGGATATGATGGTTGGATTGCTCGGTATCTTAAAGGCTGGGGGGGCTTATGTACCGATTGATCCAGACTACCCAGAAGATCGAATTCAGTACTTGCTAGAGGATAGTCAAACAACTATTTTGCTCACGCAGCAAAAATTCTCTGAAAAACTTACTTATAACAAAAAGATTCTTTACCTAGACAATCAAGAGATCTATCAGGGAAATACCACTAATCTTGAACACGTAAACAACATGAATGATCTAGCATATATCATTTATACTTCAGGCTCGACTGGAAAGCCGAAGGGAGCTATGATCACTCATCAGGGGCTTGTCAATTATATTTGGTGGGCTAAAAAGGTGTATGTGCAAAATGAGACCGTTCATTTCCCGCTTTATTCGTCTATTTCGTTTGATTTGACTGTCACGTCCATTTATACTCCTCTGATTTCTGGAAATACGATCTATATTTATAGAGGAGAAGACAAGGTACAGGTCATTTTGGACATCCTTGCAGACAATAAGGTTGGGATCATCAAGCTAACACCTACCCATCTTAAATTAATAGAAGACTACGATGGCACGAACAGTAACATGAAAAGATTTATTGTCGGCGGCGAAACCCTACACACGCAACTGGCTAGCAAAATCCATCGTAATTTTGGTGGGAATGTCCAAATTATGAATGAATATGGACCTACCGAAACCGTAGTAGGCTGCATGCTCTATACATTTGATCCGAATCATATTTCTCAGGACTCTGTACCAATTGGTGTACCAGCGGACAATGTAAGGATTTATGTATTAGATAAAGCTCTGCGTCCAGTGCCAATCGGCTCTATTGGAGAAATGTACATTGCAGGGGATGGGGTTGCCAGAGGGTATTTAAATCGCCCCGAGCTAACCGCGGAAAAATTTATAGAAAATCCCTTTAGGCCTGGGGAAAGAATGTATCGAACCGGGGACCTTGCACGATGGTTGCCAGATGGAAATATGGAATATGCGGGAAGAACAGATGATCAGGTTAAAATCCGAGGATATCGGATTGAGCTAGGAGAAATAGAAGCACGGATCGTAAGCATGGAAGAGGTCCAAGAAGCAGTGGTAATCGCTCGGGAAGACCATGCTGGACTACAGCACTTATGCGCATATATTGTATCGGAAAAGCAATTGATGATTAGTGAGCTAAAAAGCAGACTGGCCCATCAGCTTCCTAGTTACATGGTACCGTCTTATTTCATACAGGTAGACAAAATCACGCATACACCAAATGGAAAGCTCGATCGAAAGTCTTTACCTGCCCCAGAGGATGGCACTATCCAAACAGGAGCAGAATACGTGCCGCCACGTACATGGATGGAATCGAAGCTTGTGCAGATTTGGCAAGAGGTTCTTGGTCTTTCCATGATCGGGGTGAAGGATCATTTCTTTGATATTGGTGGTCATTCCCTGCGAGCTACTCATTTGGTTTCCAGAATTTATAAAGAATTAAATCAAAACCTACCGCTACGGGATGTTTTCCAAAATCCGACTATTGAACAAATGGCAGAAGTATTAATAGGAAGAGAAAAAATTGCCTATACTTCCATTCCCATTATTGAAGAGAGAGAATTCTATCCGGTTTCTTCAGCCCAGAAGCGATTGTATATTTTAAGTCAATTAATTGGTGGAGAAATTAGTTATAATATGCCGAACGTGGTAAGGATAGATGGAGAGCTCGATCAAGAACGTTTAGAAATAGTCTTCCAGAAGCTGATTTCGCGTCATGAAATCTTACGAACTAGTTTTGAGCTGGTAAACGGAGAAACGATGCAACGAGTACACCCAAATGTAGATTTTTCTATCGAATATACTGAAGCCAGTAGGGAAGAGCTCGAAGCCATTATCCAAGGCTTTGTCCGTCCGTTCAACCTTGAGCAAGCTCCATTACTCCGTGTTGGGCTTATTAAGATAGAAAAAGATAGCCATGTTCTAATGCTAGACATGCACCATATTATTTCAGATGGTGTTTCCACAGGGATTTTGATGCAAGAATTTATCAGCCTGTATACGGGGGGAGAGTTATCTTCGCTTCGTATTCAATATAGGGATTATGCAGTCTGGCAACGAGAAGGCGTTCACCGCGAGGCAATCAAGCGACAAGAAGCCTATTGGCTTGAAGTTTTCCAGGGAGAGATTCCCGTACTCAACTTGCCAGTCGATTATGCCCGTCCAGCTATGAAAAGCTTTGAGGGAAGTACGTTTGAATTTGTGCTTGACCAAAAAAGCAGTGATGGATTAAGGCAAATCGCAGCCCAAACCGGTTCTACGCTGTATATGGTGTTATTGGCTGTATATACGACTCTACTGAGTAAATATAGTGGACAAGAGGATATTATTGTTGGAACCCCGATAGCAGGAAGACCTCATCCAGATTTAGAAAATATGATTGGTATATTTATAAACACGCTTGCGATACGTAACTATCCAGCTGGTGAAAAAACATTCTACGAATATCTACAGGAAGTCAAAGAAGCTTCCTTGAAGGCATATGAGAATCAAGACTATTTATTCGAAGAGCTGGTAGACAAGCTCGATGTAAATCGGGATATGAGTCGTAATCCATTGTTTGATACAATGCTCGTCCTGCAAAATCTAGAAAAGAAAGAGCAGGAGCTAGAGGGCTTACGCATTTCATCATATGCAAGTGAACAAACCATATCCAAGTTTGATTTGACCTTACATGCGATGGAGGATACAGATACAGTCCTGTGTAGCTTTGAATATGCGACAAGACTATTCAAACGAGAAACGATTGAGCGTATGGCGAAGCACTTTATCCAATTGGTAGATGGACTTGTAAGTGAACCGCATGCGAAGCTGTCAGCCATCGAGATGCTGACAACGGATGAGAAGAAGTTGATTCTCGAAACATTTAACAATACAGCAATGCAGGATGTAGCAGACAAGACCATTCACCAATTATTTGAGATGCAGGTCGAACGTACACCAGATCAAGCAGCAGTCGTTTATGAGGGTGAACAACTGACGTACCGTGAGTTAAATGAACGAGCAAATCAACTGGCTAGAACACTGCGAGCAGAAGGGATAAGCTCGAATCAACTAGTCGGTATTTTGGTGGAGCGTTCTCTTGACATGTTAGTTGGACTGTTAGGCATCCTGAAGGCTGGTGGAGCTTACGTATCAATTGATCCAGGATATCCAGAAGATCGCATTCGCTATATGCTAGAGGATGCGGGGGTTACGTTCGTAGTTGTACACGGTCATTTGCAGGATCAGATTAGCTTCGATGGATATCAGGGAAAAGGTATCGTAATAGAGGAAGAGGCTTCTTATCAGGAGGATGCATCTAATCTTGTACCAGGAAGCAGCCCGCTTGATTTAGCCTATGTCATCTACACATCAGGATCGACGGGGAAGCCTAAGGGCGTTATGATTACTCATCAGGCGGTTGTCAACCTGATACATGGCATAACGGATCGGATTGACTTTGCAGAAGGCAAATCTCTTCTTTCTGTTACTACCATTTCATTTGATATCTTCGTGCTAGAAACGCTCCTTTCGCTTAGTAAAGGGATACGAGTAGTAATGGCTAGCGAAATTCAACAGACGGATTCACAGGCCTTACGAAACGTCATTTCTGAGCAAAAAATCGATATGATCCAAATGACGCCTTCTCGCATGCAGATGCTGTTATCTTCAGTAGATAGTACAGAGCCGTTTAAAGAATTGCAGCATGTCCAAGAAATTATGCTTGGTGGCGAAGCGCTTCCTATTTCCTTAGTCAATGCGCTACATGAGCATACACCGGCACGCTTGTTTAATATGTATGGTCCGACTGAAACAACCGTATGGTCATCAATTGGATCAGTGACAGCGGGCCAGCCTATTACAATTGGCAAACCAATAACGAATACACAATTTTATATCTTGAGTATGGAAGGTCATCTTCAACCAGTAGGAGTAGCTGGGGAGCTGTGCATTGCTGGTTTGGGACTTGCAAGAGGATACTGGAATCGTCCCGAACTAACGATGGACAAGTTTATCGAAAATCCATTCCTACCAGGAAGTAAAATGTATAAAACGGGTGATTTAGCGAAGTGGTTACCTGATGGAACCATTGAGTATCTAGGTCGAATCGATCATCAGGTAAAGGTGAGGGGCTATCGCATTGAACTTGGAGAAATAGAAGAACAGATAAGGAATTTAAAAGAGATTGAAGAAGCAGTGGTAATCGCACAGGAAGACCATGCTGGGCTACAGCATTTATGCGCATATATTGTAGCGGATCAACCAGTACTTGTAAGCGATGTAAGAAGCACATTGCTGCAAAAGCTGCCTGGCTATATGATTCCTTCCTACTTTGTCCAGTTGGAGCAAATGCCTTTAACACCAAATGGAAAGATTGATCGTAAAGCATTACCTGTACCAAAAGGAAACCTGCAAACAGGAGTGGAATACGTAGCGCCACAGACACAGTGGGAAGTGCAGATCGCTGGTATTTGGCAGGAAGTTCTAGGAATTACTGATATCGGGGTGAGAGATAACTTCTTCGATAGTGGTGGACATTCCTTGCGAGCTACGACTCTCGTTGCCAAGATGCATAAAGAAATGGGAGTGAATCTTCCTTTGCGAGATGTCTTTGCATATCCTACGATCGAACAGATGGCCAAACGAGTATCTGAGATTGATCACGTGGCGCATTTCTCAATTCCTGTCATTTTCGACAGAGAGTTTTATCCGGTATCCTCTGCTCAAAAACGATTATATATTTTAAATCAGATTGAGGGTGGAGGGCTCAGTTATAACATGCCAACAGTCCTAGTGGTAGAGGGACAGCTTCATCGGAAAACTCTTGAAGATGCATTCCAGAAGGTAATCAATCGTCATGAGACCTTACGAACAGGCTTTACGATGATAAGTGGGGAACCAGTCCAACAGATTTATCGTGATGTGACATTTGAGATTGAATACACGCTGGCAAAAGAGGAAGAGATAGCTAGCATCGTTCAAGCATTTGTGCGTGAGTTTGATCTTGCAAAAGCTCCACTTTTACGGGTAGGCTTGATTGAACTTGAAACAGATCGACATGTTTTAATGTTTGACACGCATCACATCATTTCTGATGCGGCTTCATTAAGTATTTTGCTTCAAGATTTGGTTCAGTTATACACCGGCGAGGAACTAGAACCGCTCCGAATTCAATATAAGGATTACGCCGTATGGCAACAGGAAGAAGTGCAAAGCGAACGCATCCGAAAACAAGAAGCATACTGGCTGAACATTCATGGAAATGAAATTCCGGTTCTGAATTTGCCAACGGACTATCCAAGACCTGCTTTGCAAAGCTATCAGGGGGATATCCTTGAATTTGTCATCGATCAACGAAGAAGTGAAGGACTCCGACAAATTGCTGCACAAACAGGTTCCACCTTGTTTATGGTCTTATTGGCTGCATATACCACCTTGTTGGGTAAAAGCAGTGGACAAGAGGATATTATTGTAGGAACTCCAATAGCGGGAAGACCGCATGCAGATATTGAAAGCCTAATTGGTATATTTATTAATACACTAGCGATTCGTACTCAGCCAATGGCAACAAAAACATTCTACGAATATGTCAGAGAAGTTAAAGAGCATGCACTACAAGCCTATGAAAATCAGGAATATCCGTTTGAAGAGCTAGTAGAAAAATTACAGGTAGCTCGCGATTTTAGTCGCAATCCGCTGTTTGATACAATGTTTGCCTTACAAAACGTGGAGCAAGGTAATCAGACCATCGAAGGGTTACAGCTCAGACCATTTGAAGGAGAGCATAATGTCTCTAAATTTGATCTAAGCTTATATGCAAATGAAGATGATAAAAACATTGTGTGTACTTTCGAGTTTGCTACCTCATTGTTTAAGCGTGACACTATCAAGCGAATGTCAGAGCAGTTCCTACAGGTCATTGACAGCATAGTGGCTGATCCAACCGTAAAGCTGTCTACCATTGAGATTGCTACTGCGCAAGAGAAAGAGTTGCTACTGCACACCTTTAATGATACAGCAGGAGATTATCCAAGAGAGAAAACCATTTATCAATTGTTTGAGAGTCAAGTGGAACGTACCCCTGAGCAGATAGCTGTCGTTTACGAAAATGAACAGCTCACCTACCGGGAATTAAACGAGCAAGCAAATCAACTGGCTCGAATCCTGCGATCCGAAGGTGTGGGAGCCAATCAGTTAGTTG
Source organism: Brevibacillus laterosporus LMG 15441 (assembly GCF_000219535.2). Lineage (NCBI taxonomy): Bacteria > Bacillati > Bacillota > Bacilli > Caryophanales > Paenibacillaceae > Brevibacillus > Brevibacillus laterosporus. The sequence goes on along the minus strand of NZ_CP007806.1, from coordinate 2,839,356 downwards.
GAATTATGGTGGACCGTTCCTTAGACATGATGATTGGGTTAATGGGGATTTTGAAAGCTGGAGCCGCCTATGTTCCAATTGACCCAGATTATCCGGACGAACGGATTCGCTACATGCTGGAAGATTCGAAAGCGAATTGGGTAGTGACACAGAGTCATTTACAGGAGAGGATAGCTTTTGCAGGAAGCTTGATCCTTATGGATGAAGAGTCTGCGGATGATCAGCATGAGCAATCTAACCTTGAACCTATTAGTGGACCTACTGATTTAGCCTATGTTATTTATACATCAGGCTCAACAGGTAAGCCAAAAGGCGTCATGATTTTACAGCGTGCAGTCGTAAACCTATTACAAGGCATAACCGATCAGATCGACTTTACCCAAGCAAAAACACTTCTTTCCGTGACGACGATCTCATTTGATATTTTTGTGTTAGAGACTCTACTGCCGCTGTGTAAAGGTGTAAGGGTAATTTTAGCAAGTAGCCTTCAGCAAACTGACCCGAGAGCATTATGTGATGTGATTGAAAAACAGCAGGTGGACATGATCCAAATGACGCCTTCTCGGATGCAAATGCTGTTATCCTCGGAGCACATTCACTGCCTACAGGGATTACAAGAAATTATGCTCGGTGGAGAAGCACTGCCCGCTTCCCTGATCAAAGCCCTGCACGAGACCACCCAGGCACGCCTGTATAATATGTACGGCCCAACTGAAACAACGGTGTGGTCATCGGTGGGAGAACTGATAGACGGAGAACCGATAACAATTGGTAAACCGCTTGTAAACACTTCCTTCTATATTTTAAGCGATGAAAACCACCTCCAACCGATCGGGATAGCAGGTGAACTGTGCATTGCAGGAGAAGGATTGGCAAAAGGCTACTGGAATCGTCCTGAGCTAACAACCGAAAAATTCGTAGAGAATCCATTTATAACCGGGGAAAAAATGTATCGCACAGGAGATTTAGCAAAATGGCTCCCTGATGGAACCATTGAGTATCTGGGACGAATGGATCACCAGGTAAAAATTCGAGGTTATCGCATTGAGCTTGGAGAAATTGAAGCGCTACTCCTACAAATTCCTTCTGTTCAGGAAGCGGTAGTTATTGCAAGAGAGGAGCAAGCGGGACAGAAGCAGTTGTGTGCTTATTTTGTGGCAAATCAACAGCTTACAGTAGGTGAAATCAGAAATTCGCTGTCACAAGATTTACCTACTTATATGATTCCATCGTTTTTTATCCAGCTTGAACAGATGCCATTGACTCCAAACGGCAAAATGAATCGAAATGCACTCCCGACTCCAGAAGGTCATATTCATCTAGGAGTGGAGTACATCGCTCCACAGACACCAACGGAGGTACAATTGGCTACTATTTGGCAGGAGGTATTGGGTGTTTCTAAAATTGGTAAGAATGACAACTTCTTTGAATTGGGTGGGCATTCTTTACATGTACTTGAATTAATCAGGAAAATCTACACAGATATTCGGGTCGAGATCCCTATACGTGTAGTGTTCGAGATGCCAACTGTAGGCGCGATGGCCGAAGAAATAGTACGATCTATGTTTACAAAAAATAAGAGTAAACCAATCACAAAATTAAACGAGCATGGACGCTTACATGTGTTCTGCTTCCCGCCAGCAATCGGGTATGGCATGGCATACATCGAAATGGCAAAATTACTTGAACACCAGTGCGTATTGTATGGTATGGATTTTATTGAGGAATATACAAATGACGAGGAATTAATGGAGCAATATGTCAAACTCCTCACTGATGTACAGGGACATCAACCGTACGTGTTCCTAGGTTATTCAATAGGTGGTAATTTGGCATTTGAAGTGGCAAAAGCAATGGAGTCAAGAGGCTACGAAGTAAAAGATATTATCATGCTAGATTCCATTATCAGAAGTGGGGATTCTGACTCTTCAAAAGAGGACGCCTTACAGGAAATCGCTACTCTCTTAGAAGACACACCTGAACAGTACAAGCATCTTGTGACGCCTTCCTATACAAATAGAATCTATTCGTACGCTAGATATCGGAATCAGCTTGTTAATGAGGGGATGGTTCAAGCCAATATCCATGAATTACTAGCATCCGATTCTCAGAAAGTGGGCTCGACAGTAGAATCTTCTTGGTCATGGAAACAGGCAACTCATGGAAATCATATGCAATATCAAGCGGTGGGAACCCATGAAGAGTTGCTTGACCCTGAAATGATTGAGGGGAATGCAAGCATAGTCCGCATGATCTTACAGAAAATCATCGATGAAATGTATGCTGTCTCTACCCATGCAACAAATGATTTTCGTTAAAGACCGCGGTAAAGAATCATAAAAGATACGGGCATGACGTCGCGAATCGGAATTCGTGAGCGTCATGCCCGTATTTTTTTGCAACATATGGTGATCTAGCTTTACTGAGTGAACAGCTACGCCACTTTCCTTTTCTGTCGTTGAGGCTTATCACGCATAGAAGAGAGTACGGCAGCAAAAAGGCAAATCACGGCTGCTACCCAAAAGACAGTATGAAGAGCAGTCATGTAAGCTTCCACATTTAGGATATCAGTGCTACTAAATCCAGATTGATCTTCAGTTAATCTATTCAATTGAAAAGAGAATAGTGAGATAGCAAATGTCGTCCCTAATACCATCCCGATATTGCGGACTAATGCATTTAGACCGCCTGCTGCTCCTAATAGTGTGGGCGGAACTGATCCGAGAATACTAGCATTGTTTGGAGATAAAAAAAGACCAGTGCCAATTCCAAATATGCCCATATGTGTTGCGACAAGCCATGCCGGTTCATTTGTTGTAAGCTTCGTTAGCAGAACAAAGGATATCGCATTAATCACCAAGCCTGAGATCGTTAAATAGTAGCAGCCAATTTTATCAGACAGCCAACCGGAGAACGGAGCAACGATCGCCATCATCACAGCATTTGCCATCATCACATAACCCACGATATTCGGGGGATATTCTAGCACCAATTGCATATAAAACGGCATGAGAATAGTTATGCAAAAAAGAGAGAGAAAAGACAGGAGAGTCGCAAAGCTTCCTGAACGGAAGGTCCTTATCTTAAATAGTGAGAAGTCAAGCATAGGATGTGAGATTCGTGTTTCACGTCGATAAAATAAGACAAAGATGATGAATGAAAAGAGAAGACCACCTAATGTAATTCCCGTTGTCCATCCATGTTCCTCAGCATTAGAAATGGTATATAGGAAGGTAATCATACTTGTCATATACATAATAGAACCAAGATAGTCGAAAGGTTCTCCCACACGTTTTTGGTGCTGTTTTGGCATGATACGTAATGCTGCGATAAATCCGATTAAACCGATGGGTACGTTAATCCAAAAAATAGATTCCCAGCCAAACGAATCAACTAGAATGCCACCGATGGCTGGGCCGGATAATGAACCAAGTGATACCACCATACCGGTTATTCCGAGGGCCCGACCACGTTCTTCTTTGGGAAAAGTGGCAGCTATGATCGCTTGACTATTAGCCATCAGCAGTGCGGCGCCAGCAGCTTGTAGGACACGCATGCCAATTAACATCCAAATGGATTTTGATAAACCGCATAAAGCAGATCCAATCAAAAAAATTAAAAATCCCAGATTATATAAGTTCCCACGTCCAAAAAGATCCGATAATTTTCCAATAATAGGTAAAAGGGAAGCGATCGCTAATAAATAAGCTGTTACAACCCATTGTACAATATGCAGGGGAACGTCTAATGTACCCGAAATACTAGGGAGAGCTACATTCGTGATGCTGCCATCCAATGTTGACATAAAGATTCCCAAAGACACATTAGCAAGTATCCACCAGCGAAGTGTAGTCCTGATAGTAGGCAATTGACCTTCCTGACTCATCTTAATTCCTCCTTTACATAGCGAAACGGGTTACCCTTTTTTTATGAGCATACGAATAGTCTCAGAGAGGTCAAGGTTATTTTTTTGACACAGCGATAGTAATTTTTGATATGTTTCCTCGTCGAGTCTGACATGGATGGCATGATGTAGCCGATCATCCTCATGCTTTCGTGGACGACCGCGCCCTAGTTTTTTATCGAAAATTCCTTCCTTGTCGAGGTTTCTGTCAACAATGGTATATCCCTGTCTTTCTATCCATTCATCCCCTTTATTTTTCTTCCAGACAAAAAGTGCTTTTTTGCGGACTTTAGCTAAATATATATCCATTGGCTCATTCACTAATCCATGTTCTATTGCTATGGTTACCCATTTTTTCTCAAATGCTTGAGCGAATTCTTGAAAAGAGCTGTATCGATTATCCATAAATAATTCCACCCTTTTTTGTTCTACAAAAAATATAAACTGATTTCCAAAATTAGGCAATATATTTATTTTTCAAAAAATGTTAAAGTTTATTTTTTTGTTGTTGAATTAGCATAAAATTGAAAAAAACGGGCTCTTCTCTTGCAATTTCTGAAAGTTTGGTTATCATTAAAAAAGAAGTTCATTGATGTCTAAGTCTGGCTGATTACAGTCATACTATTCATCCTGTGCTTTTACGCATACGCGTACAGAGTATGGAGGGATTGATAACTGGTATATACCACTGCTAAGTATTAACCCACCATAAAACAGCTTGGGCAACGTTTTACGTTTGCGCTGGTTGTTTTGTGGTGGGTTATTTTTATTTTTTGAAGCAGATGGAGAAGGAAACGGAGGAAATAACCCTTGAACAAAATGATTTCATTTACCATCAATGATACGTTACACCAAGCAAAAGAGGGAACTAGAATTCTTGATTATCTGCTTGAGCAAGACATCAAGCATCCTCATATTTGCTATTCACCTATTTTAGGCCCAATTCAAACATGCGATACTTGTACCTGCGAAATTAACGGTCAACTGATGCGAGCTTGCTCTACTGTTGTGGAGGAAGGAATGAGTATCCAGACTGCATCTTCACCGGCAAAGGAAGCGCAAAAACAAGCGATGGATCGTGTCCTCGAAAACCATATGCTGTACTGTACGGTGTGTGATAATAATAATGGCAATTGTCGTGTACATAATACGGTAGAGCTGATGGAAGTGGAGCATCAGGAGCGACCGTTTAGAGAGAAGGGCTATGAGGTAGATATGTCTCATCCTTTCTACCGATATGATCCGAATCAATGTATCTTGTGCGGGCGTTGTGTAGAAGCATGTCAGGATTTACAAGTCAACGAGACACTAACCATTGATTGGGAACGAGAAATGCCGCGCGTTATCTGGGATCAGGATAAAGCCATTAATGAATCCTCCTGCGTCTCCTGTGGGCATTGCGTCACTGTATGCCCATGTAATGCTTTAATGGAAAAAACTATGCTAGGTGAAGCTGGTTTCATGACAAAGATGGGGAAGGAATTGCTTGATCCCATGATTGAATTGGTCAAGGAAGTAGAGCCTGGTTACAGTGGAATATTGGCCATCTCTGAAGCAGAAGCAGCCATGCGTGAAACTCGAACTAAAAAAACGAAAACGGTATGTACATTTTGTGGGGTAGGCTGTAGCTTTGAGGTTTGGACGAAAGGACGCCAAATTTTGAAAATTGAGCCATCTGAGGAAGCACCAGTCAATAGCATTTCGACCTGTATTAAAGGCAAGTTCGGTTGGGATTTCGTCAACAGCAATGAACGGCTGTCAACACCATTAATTCGACGGGGAGATGAGTTTGTTCCGGCTTCCTGGGAGGAAGCGCTTACATTGATTGCGTCCAAGTGGAAAGAGATGAAGCAAAAGTATGGAGGAGACGCTTTCGGTTTCGTTAGTTCATCAAAAACAACCAATGAGGAAGCTTATTTGGTACAGAAATTGGCCCGACAGGTCTTTGAAACAAATAATGTAGACAACTGTTCACGTTATTGCCAATCTCCAGCTACAGACGGGTTATTGTCAACTGTTGGTTATGGCGGTGATTCAGGTGTAATTAGTGATATTGCTGCTGCCGGGTTAGTCATTATCGTTGGAGCGAATCCAACAGAAGGTCATCCGGTTTTGGCGACGAGGGTGAAGCGTGCAAAGAAATTACATGGTCAAAAACTAATTGTTTCAGATTTGCGCAAGCATGAAATGGCAGAACGTTCGGATTTGTATTTACATCCGAATCAAGGGACAGATTTTGTCTGGTTAACAGCGGTAGCCAAATATATCATTGATCAGGGCTGGCATGATGTTGACTTCTTAGCAAAACGCGTTAATTACCTAGAAGAGTATAAGGAAGCCATCCAAAACTATACACTCGAATATGCTGAAAAAGTGACGGGAATTTCTCAAGAGCAACTAAAAGAAACAGCAAAAATGATTTGTGAGGCAGATGGTACATGCGTACTGTGGGGTATGGGAGTTACCCAAAACGTAGCAGGTTCTCATACATCCGCAGCAATTGCCAACCTTTTATTAGTCACAGGAAATTTTGGCCGGCATGGTGCAGGTGCGTATCCACTGCGCGGACATAATAACGTTCAAGGAGCTTGTGATATGGGCTCATTGCCAAATTGGCTACCGGGTTATCAGTCCATCTCTGATGATGAGGCGCGTCAAAAATTTGAAAAGGCGTATGATGTCAAAATTTCTAATAAGCCGGGATATACGAACATTCAGATGTTAGAGGCAGTAGAAGCAGGTACATTAAAAGCAATGTATCTGATTGGGGAGGATATGGCTTGGGTTGATTCCAATTCGAATCATGTACAAGAGACCTTAAGTAAGCTTGATTTCTTTGTCGTACAGGATATTTTCTTTACACGGACGGCACAATTTGCAGATGTCATTTTGCCAGCAGCACCTTCTTTAGAAAAGGACGGTACATTCACCAATACCGAAAGAAGGATTCAACGGCTCTATCAAGCATTGCCTACATGGGAGGAATCCAAACCAGATTGGTGGATCATTACACAGCTTGCAAACCACCTTGGCGCTAATTGGAGATACACTCACCCCGGTGATATTATGGACGAAATTGCCAGCTTAAGTCCGCTTTTCTCAGGGGTTAGCTATGAAAGGTTGGCAAATTGGAACAGTCTAATCTGGCCTGTATTGCCTGATGGAACAGATGAACCGTTACTCTATATCAATCGATTTAATTTTCCAGATGGTAAGGCACGCCTGTCCTTAGTAGAATATGTGCCACCTATTTCTTATTCAGCGGAATTTGATCTAGTGGTTAATAACGGGCGTTTATTAGAGCATTTCCATGAAGGGAACATGACAAATAAGTCAAAAGGTATTCAATATAAAGTACCAGAAGTATTTGTGGAGGTGTCACCTGAGCTTGCTTGTGAACGCGGGGTCAAGGACGGTTCCTTAGTGCGTCTAGTATCACCATATGGAGCTATCAAATTACGAGCAGTTGTAACGAATCGTGTACAAGGAAAAGAGTTGTATGTCCCAATGAATTCCATCAGTAGCGACAATGCTATTAATATCCTAACAGGTAATGTAGGCGATATTCGTACGCAAACACCAGCTTATAAACAAACCAAGGTACGTTTGGAAGTACTTGAACATAGCGGCCAAAATCCATTGCCAAAAAATAATCCACGTAATGCCAAACGAAACCCACAGCTAGGTGTTCAGGTAGACCGCAAGTGGGCACGGGCTGATTATGAGCCTATCGCCGATGTGAATGTAGCAGGAGGGAAGCAATAATGGCCAGACCCATTACAAAAATAGCCAAACCAACTATCACAAATGAGGGGCACCAGCAGCTGCATCTTACTCAATTAAAAGAAGAGATCGCCATGCATGCACAAAGTATTCGTCAATCCGTGAAACTGTTGGATGAGCTACACCAAGCGGGTGTCCTAGAAACTGTGCAATCTATGGTTCAAAGCAAGGAAAAGATGGCTGGAATTGCTGTTAAGCAGTTGGTAAAGCCAAATGTAACGAAATCCATTAATAACGTCATGGCATTAACAGAAGCGTTAGGCCAAATAGAGCCAGAGATGACCAAGAAGTTGGTCTCAAGTCTTACACATGGTCTGCAAAAAGCAGAAGAAGCCAGTGCTAAAGAGAATAAAATGGGTATGTTTGATCTATTCAAAGCACTACAAGACCCTGATATCAATCGTGCGATTTCTTTTGGCATACATATGCTAAAGGGAATAGGAGAAAATCTCAGAGAGCAAGAGAAACAGAAATAAAGATAGGGAAGTAATAGGAAGGAAAAGTAAAAGAGGCGGAATCCAACCGCCTTTTTTTACTATCAGCCCAATGGGAAATGGAAAAGGAAGAAAAAGGGGATTGTCTGCAATTATCAAGAGTAGAACAGAAAAACGGTGGTTCAGTGATTCTTCTAAAATTGACAAATATCCACCTGAGGAAAACAAACATACGTTCCATAAGCTGATGAAAGCCCTTACAAAAATTTATTTTTATTAAAAAAGGCATCTTTTTTGTGTGAAGAATGTGTAAGTGTTTTTGTGTTACGGTTAAAAAAGGCTTATTAACAAGGTTTTTTGATAAACGGCGGAAAATTCACAAGAATTACTTTATAAAAATTGCGGATGACAAAACAAAGCTGCTGTGGTACGTTAGCAGTAATCCATACCTGGCGGAATAGTGTACGCCTGACGTGTACACTTCAACACCAAGAAACATAAGGAAGTGAAATGATGAAGAAATTAGGTCTTTTACCCAAAATCATTCTAGGTATCATTTTAGGGGTAATTATTGGCTCTACCTCGCCTGAATGGATCATCAAAGGATTTGCAACATTTAGCGGTATTTTTAGTAATTTTCTTAACTTTATTATTCCATTAATTATTATCGGATTTATTGCTCCTGGTATTGGGGAGCTTGGAAAGGGTGCTGGAAAGCTTTTAGGATTAACGACAGCAATCGCATATGGTTCTACGATTGTAGCAGGCTTGGCCGCCTATTTTGTAAGCACCAACTTTTTCCCGCATATTTTAGAAGTTGGGACGTTAACCAGTGCTTTCAAAAATCCAGAGGAAGCGTTAACTAAGGCTTATTTTACGATTGAAATCCCGCCAATCATGGGCGTTATGAGCGCGCTTGTTCTTGCTTTTACCTTGGGATTGGGGGCTGCTTCCCTCAAGGGAGATTCTCTCCAAAACGTAATGGTTGATCTCAGAACAATTGTTGAAAAAGTAATCTCATCTGTAATCGTACCTTTATTGCCTGTGCATATCATGTGTGTGTTTACCAATCTCACATATGCTGGACAAGTACAACTGATTATATCTGTATTCTTTAAAGTTTTTATCATTATTATTGCTTTGCATATTTTGTATCTTTTCGTGCAGTATTTTATCGCTGGACAATTGGGACGCAAAAGCTATATTTCTTTAATGAAGAATATGCTTCCTGTCTACATGACAGCGATTGGAACACAATCTTCAGCAGCTACAATACCTGTAACCTTACGTCAAGTGAAGAAAAATAGAGTAAGCGATCAGATTGCAGATTTTGTAGTTCCCCTTTGTGCAACAATTCATCTATCCGGAAGTACGATTACGCTGGTTAGCTGTTCCATGGCTGTAATGATGCTGAATGGGATGCCTACTACTTTTGGGATTATGTTTCCATTTATCCTCATGCTGGGCATTACCATGGTGGCCGCCCCAGGAGTACCAGGTGGAGCCGTAATGTCAGCAATTGGTTTATTGCAATTAATGCTTGGATTTAGTCCATCACTGACATCATTAATGATTGCCCTTTATATTGCACAAGATAGTTTTGGGACAGCCTGTAACGTAACGGGAGATGGAGCCATTGCAATTATCGTGGATCGCATTAAAGGTAATGGAAAGGCACATCAGCCAGTAGAACAGATGGAACCCATCGCATAAAAATCTAAGGACTCTATCCTTTATTTAGGTAGAGTCCTTTTTGCTTTGAAAATTGCTCATACTCTTATTGGGAAGACTAGAAAAAATGAATGGATACATGAAAGTTTGCTAGATGTTTTCTTTTCATAAAAGGTAATTCAATTTATACTTCATAGGGAAAGCAATCATGGAAGGAGTGGATTTCATGCAGGATATCTATCGCGCACTTGTGCTGGATGTTGTAAATGGTCAATCCAACATGCAGATACAAGAACGGTCCATAGCTGATTTACCAGAGGGAGAAGTGACGATTCGTGTTGCCTATTCCAGTGTTAATTTCAAGGATGGCATGGCGACACTTCCGAATCGGATCATTCGCAAATATCCAATGGTTCCAGGAATTGATTTGGCGGGCATAGTAATCGCCTCGACGGATGAACGATATCAAGTAGGTGATCAGGTAATCGCTACAAGCTACGAAATAGGTGTATCTCATCCAGGGGGATTTAGTGAGATAGCTAGAGTTCCGGCTAAATGGGTTGTGCCCCTACCCGATGGTTTAACAATGAAGGAAGCAATGATTTTGGGGACTGCTGGCTTTACAGCGGCCTTATCTATTATTCGACTAGAGGAGAATGGTTTGTCGAAAGAGCAGGGACCTGTTCTGGTGACTGGTTCTACAGGTGGTGTAGGCAGTGTTGCAGTTGATATTTTAGCGAAAAATGGATATGAAGTGACGGCTAGTACAGGCAAAGAAAGTGAGCATGCCTATCTAAAAGAACTAGGCGCCACTACTATTTTACACCGTAATGAGGTTGTTGCCGTGGATGACAAACCAATGCGCCAGCAGCTTTGGGCTGGAGCAGTAGACCCTGTTGGGGGGAAAACATTAGAGTATCTCCTTTCGACCATGAAGTACGGGGGGTCTGTTGCTCTAAGTGGCTTGACGGGTGGAACAGATGTGTCTACAAGTGTATATCCCTTCATTTTACGTGGCGTGAATCTACTTGGAATCGATTCCGTCTATTGCCCGATGAATCAACGCAAAATGGTATGGGAACGTCTAGCATCCGATATGAAACCAAACCATTTGACAGATCAAATGGTTAAGGAAATTACCTTGGAGGAATTGCCTAAGACGCTTTCTCAGATCTTAGAGGGACAGATACGTGGACGGACGATAGTGAAATTGTAGTAAAACCTTAGTGCATATTTTAGGAAAAAATAAGCTAGGTGTTATGTGAAAGCTTTAGGTTCCTCTATTTTGTCAAAAAAACAAATAAGCAAGGCTGGCAATCCCAACAGTCTTGCTTGTATTCCATTTTTATATGAATGTATCAGGTTTCAAATAAGCTTCCTTCTAAAGCCTCGATATAGCGTTTTGCAGATTTTTGTACGGATTCATTAGCATTTTCGGCAACGATTCCATGAAACGCGTTATATAAACGATTAAATGGTAAACCCTGTACTTTATCGGCTATTTCTCTTACTTTTTTAGCTGGTAATGGAATTAAATTCGGATAGCTATACATAAAGCTCACCCAAGAATTGTCTGCCACTACTTGAATGATGTCTCCTGTTAAAAGAACACCTTTTCCGTTATTCCCATCCTTCCAGTGTAAGACAGACCCGCCTTTAAAATGTCCGCCTAAGCGATGAATAGTCAATTGATCCGTTATGCTATGAGATTCTCCTGACCAATACACGATATGCTCACTAGGACGAGTGATCCATTCTCTATCATCTTCATGCACATAGACGGGTACGTTAAAGGCTTCAGCCCATTCTACCTGAGTAGAGTAATAATGTGGATGGGAAAGAGCAATTGCTTGGATACCACCTAGACCCTGTATTTGCTCAATGGTTGATTGATCCAAATAGGTAATACAGTCCCATAAAAGCTGAAACCCATGACTTTGTAAGAGATACGCATTCTGTCCTATAGCAAACTTTGGCTTTGTCGTAATACTGAATAATCCGTCTTCTTTTTTTGCAATTTCATTCGTATAGTCTGCATTTTGCTGTAGCTCCCCGAGAGTTGTCCATGCCTGCCCAAGAGGATTCACAAATTGTCTTTCCTCCTTACAAATACGGCAAAAAAGCGGGGCTTCCTTGCTTTTAGAATATTGAACTCCGCAGGTAGTGCAGATGAAATGTTGCATATGTACCCTCCTGATTAAATGTTAGTATTTTCGGTATATTCTATACTTAGTATACATGAAACTAGACAAAGGAGACTTATTTTTTGAGCTGAAGTGCTTTTTAATAAAACCTAGCTTCCATAAATTTATTGAAAAATCATAAAAGTAAGTTTATTTTGTTGCGTTACGGGATTTTTATTTTAATATATAATTTGGGCTTATAAATTTTGTTTATTTGTTACATAAAAACGAAAAAAGGTAGCAGAGACTTTCGCGACAATTTGAGGAGCATCAGAGCTTGAAATCTTAAAATCTTGAAATCTTGAAGACTGAAAGACTGAAAGACTGAAAGACTGGGAGCCCTTCAACCACAGTTTTTTCACCATAGTAAAACTAATGAATAGGAACTATTAGTAGGCTAGTAAAAAGGGAGGAAGTGCAATGCTACATAGAATCTTTGCTGGGGTCGTTACAGCAATGCTTTTTTGTCTAGTTGTTGCAGTAGCAGAATATACCCCAATGATAGTACGCAAGCCAAATACCTATTATTTTCCTTTTATAACTCTAGTGATCATCTATCTAGTGTATTCCATTCCGATATTTTTGCTTATTGGAATTCCATGCACGATCTTAATCGATTTTATTACAAATAGAATGGGAATATCGAACAAAAGTAAGCTTTATTTTGTACATCTTGGATTATATTCGTTAGCAGGTATTTCCATAGCCTTGATTTTCTTCGGATTAACTAAAGGGGATATTCTACAAAAAATAAGTTGCTATAAAGCTTATATTGTTTATATAGGTGGATCACTACTTTTCTATCATATATCTCTTGCCACAATGATTATTTTTAAAAAAATGACTAAGGACTAACAAAATTTATTTTGCCTAAATCAAAGATGTTCCAGTAGCTTCATGAAGATTAGAAACGATCGAGAAACCTATTATTGATGAGGATGAGCTAGCTGAATTTTGTCAAAGATTATTTGACCCTCTACAGTATGACTATGCCTTTCAATTGTCCGATAGAAAGAGACAAAAGAGAGTAAAGGCATGATAGGATCCGCTAGAAGATAAGATGGGTAGATAAGTTTGAAAGCACTGTTACATAAATTAAATGAGTCAAGATAGAAACGATGAGGATTTTTGATGGATGACTGTAGAAGATGTTGTTAATGTAGAAAGTCTTAAACAGTACGTCTTACGTTAGAGAAAACCTGATAAAGAAGTGTTTTTTAGAAAAGTGCCAATTTTTAAGACGAGGTACTGTTTGTACAAGAAAATTCCTTAGGCATTGAATATCTTGGTAGTAAAAGCGAGGTGTGAATAGTGAAAGAACTACACGATATAAAAAGAATATGGGACGAAGTTGTAAATACCGATCTTGAAGAGTTTACTAGGAAAAATCCAATATACATGAAGAGTCCATATGGTATGTCTTCTTCATCGTCTACATTTTGTTGGACATTTATACGTGGAAAAACAGGAGCAACGGGACCCACTGGAGCCACAGGAGCAACGGGGGCTACCGGAGCCACAGGTACAACGGGACCCACTGGAGCAACGGGACCTACCGGGGTAACAGGAGCAACGGGACCTACTGGAGCCGCAGGAACAACGGGACTTACCGGAGCCACAGGAGCCACAGGACCTACCGGAGAAACAGGGGAAACGGGACCTACCGGAGAAACAGGAGCAACGGGACCTACTGGAGCCACAGGAAATACAGGGCCAATGGGGGAAACTGGGCCTACAGGAGCCACAGGAGAAACAGGAGCAACCGGACCTACTGGTGCGACAGGAGAGACCGGAGCAACAGGGACAAATATAAGTGCCAATTCCATGACTGCTACTTTAACACCCCCGACTAGTCCTTTTGTTATCTTTGTACCGCCGGAAGGGATAAATCTTCCTTTGCCTAACAATCAAAAGTTAGATGGTTTTATCGCTGTGGATGAGAACAGAGCTTTCATAGTTCCAGAAGATGGACGTTATACACTCAGATATAGCATCACCTCAATCGATTCTTTTACTCTTATTACCAGATTAGTAAGGAATAACACAGTTGAAATTAACGCCTCTAAAAGTGGGGGGAAATTAACTGATAAGTTTGCTGCAGAAACTCAGGAAAACTTAATAAAAGGAGATAAGATTTCTCTTCAGGTGATGGGAGAAAATGTTATTCTTAATTTCGCTGGAAACGGTATACAAGGGGCTTTTCTAACCATTCAACGTCTAGAATAATCAAAAATTTTAGATGCTAGTTTAGCAGATCACGTTATATGCTTCGAGTGAACATGCTAAAGAGCTTGAGATATTGGAAATCTCAAAAATCTATCAATTACGAGCTTGATAAATGACACGATTGGCAACATGAGCTAAAACAAGGGTGAAATGAAGAAAAATCGTCTCCTAAGACATGTGGAAACGATTTTTCTTCTATAAACGATTATTTGAAAAGAGGAATCAAACTGCATATATTATAAAAGAATTAAAATGATATATTTTTAATGAAGACCATTATTTTATAGAAGTTGTGATGTTTGAGATGCCATGTTAAGCATAAGGAAGGATATGAAACTAATTATGACTATTCAGTTAAGTTAATTGTATTGATTGAAGGTCAATCTAGCTAATAATATCACAAACAGTGATTAACAGTGGAACAAAAACAGCAAACTACTTAGTCTTAGTTATATATGAGATAGTGCATAATTTTGTAAAAGAAGATATCTTTTAATTGCAGATAGTTGTACTACTTACTGTATAAAACAACCATTTTAAGCTAGGGTTCTTTTTGTACAAGAGTATTTCCTATGTGTAGAATATCTTGAGATAAAAAGTGAGGTGTAGATCGTGAAAGAATTACACGATATAAAAAGAATATGGGATGAAATTAAACATACTGATCTCGATGAGTTTGCTAAAAAAAATCCAATACACATTAAGCGTTCATGTCATTTATCCTCCACATCTTCTACATTTTGTTGTACATTTATACGGGGAAAAACAGGAGCAACGGGACCTACCGGATCAACTGGAACAACGGGGGCAACGGGACTTACTGGAGCAACTGGAACAACGGGGGCAACGGGATCTACCGGAGCAACTGGAACAACGGGGGCAACGGGACTTACTGGAGCAACTGGGACAACAGGGGTAACAGGATCTACCGGAGAAACAGGAGAAACAGGGGCAACTGGCTCTACTGGAGACGTAGGGGACACAGGATGGACAGGTTCAACACAATTAGGAATTTTTAGTCCTCCTGGTCAAACGGGAGCGACAGGACCAACAGGGGCGACAGGAATTACCGGATCAATGGGGCAAACAGGAGCACCAGGTCCAACAGGAGCAATAGGACCAAATCTAAACATCAACACGATGACTGCCACTTTAACTCCACCTACTAATCCCTTTGTTATTGTTGTACCACCAGAAGGGATAAATCTCCCTCTTCCTGACAATCAAAAATTGGATAGTTTCACAGTTGAAGATGCGAACAGAGCCTTCATCGTTCCAGAAGATGGACGTTATATTCTCAGATATAGCATCACCACGTCCAGTTCTTTGACTCTTATTACCCGATTAGTAAGAAATAATACAGTTGAAATTAATACCTCTAAAAGTGGAGGGAAACAGACAAATACGTTTGGGGCTGAAACTCAGGAAAACTTAATCAAAGGAGATAAAATTACCCTTCAGGTAATGGGTGATAATGTCGCCGTTAGTTTTTTGGGAAACGGTATAGAAGGGGCTTTTCTAACTATCCAACGCCTAGAATAATAAGAAAACTACAAAAAATAAATCAACTTTTCGGATCACTAAAAAACCGCTAATGCCTAGCTATGAACATACCCGTTATAAGCTTGTCAGGGAAACGAAACATGTACCTATCTTTTTACAAATTCATAAAGAAAAATACAGGTGAGATAAAATGAGGAAAGTCGTTTCCTAAGAAATAAGGAAACGATTTTTCTTTTGCAATCTTTATATCGAATGTCATTTTCATTTAAATACTCGTCAAAGGATTCGACAAGGGCATCCATGCATGAAAGAAACCGACTTTTAAAAGCAGGTGATAAGAATAAAAAACAGTACATACGTTCTTGTCTTGTGGTACAATAAAATTAGATAAAATTCAGAAATTAAAGGCGGGGATTGCTTTGGAAAATATAATTACTGTTACATTAGAGCTTAAAAATATGCAAATGAACTAGAGGCGTCTGATCTCCCTGAGGAGCAACTTCAATTTTCTGAACTTCCAAAAGAAATTTTAAATACAACAGATGGGGAGTATGGCATTGTCATAACTAACAATGGACAAGCAGTTAGGTTCTTTGAAAAACTGGTCCAGTTGGTAAGCAAATCCTGATGAGTTTATCTATCAAATAATTTTGCAGGAAGGTTAAATCAAGGAGAAACAATGATTAGACTTTATCCTGTATTTTCGTAAAATTTGGTATTATATTAATTGTTAGGGTTAGGTAGGATGAGGAAATAAAAACTTAATGCTTCATAATCTAGGCATCAGCTTCTTAGGACGTTTTGAAGGAAATGGTTTTTAACGCTATGAGTTTAAGGCTATGGAAAATCAAGTACTGCCTCTCCCGGCTTACGTTGCGGCGCTACATGGCGGTGGTCGGATTACAATTTTGCCATATAAAAAGTAACAGTGTAGAAAGGAAGAAATGAAAAAATGAAGAAAATCGTTTTCCCGCTATTTGTAACAAGTTTACTTTTCTCATCACCCGTATGGGCTTCTGAAGATAAACATAAGATGCATGTTACATATGAAAACCAGAGAGTAGTAGATGAAAAGCAGATTAATCCTACTTTTTTATCAACTGCAAAAAATGAAGTGAATCGATTGTTGAAAAATGGAAAACAATTTAAACTAGAGAAGATAAAAAAATTTGAATTAGTAAAAGGATTGGATAGGAGAGTAATTTTATCTTTTGATTGGTCAATTGAAGGTGGAAGTGCTACTGTCGAACTAGAAGAAAAAACAGGTCGAATATTCAATGCGAAAATATTTCTTCCATTCAATGATTTACGTAGCGACCAGATCCAAATTGTTCAATCCTATGTAAAACAAATTAATGAGAACGCAATGAAATTTAATAGAGTGAACATTACCAATGATAATAGAGAAGAAACTAAAGAGCATACAGCAAGTTTCTTTACACTTAACTACAACGGTAACCCCAACTTCATAGAGATCGATTTATCTACAGGAAAAATGAAGGAGTACCATATTCGCATGAATGCGAAGTATGCAGATCAGAAGCATGCTAATATTGCTAAGAAAGCATTAGATTCCGTCGGGATAATTTCTCAGTTACGAGAAGCTGTACGTTCAAACGAAACGTTGCGAGGGGATGGAAGTAGTTACAAAACAGATGTTTGGAGATTTGAGACTGTAGATGGTGATAGTATCACTATGGGAGTAAAGACAGGTCGGGTTTATAGTTTGCACTTAACCTCCAGAGATTTTCATTTACCAGATAAAGAAATATCGAGTTCTGAAGTAACGACAAAAGCTAAAATAATTTTGGAGAAGGTTTTTGGAATGGATGGCAATGACTTCAAGTCAGCATACAGAGAAAATAAACATAAGTATAGTTCTTACATTATGGAGAAAAAGGATGGAACCGTAGCTGTTATAGATATTACGAAAAAAGGGGAAATTGATTTCATTAAGATAAAGGCTCCATACTTAAATCAAGACTAAAAAGAGTATTCTTGATATGGACCCAAGGGTCTATGGATGACAGTTTATTTGCTAAGTCGATACTTTTACAATGAGATAGAGCCTTTATTTATGCACACAATACCCTCTAGGAAGCCCTAGAGGGTCCATTTTATTTTACATAAAAAAAGAATCCCCTTACCTTGAAAGATAGCACAAGTTATCAAAAATATTTTTTACAGGAAGTGTATGATTAATATCCAAGAGGTGTTGACGAATGGATTATTTCGAAAGAATACAAGATTCAATTGAATTTATCGAAAAAAATCTACAAGGGGAAGTAAAAATTACTGAAATTTCCTCGAAATCTTGTTTTTCAGCGTTTCATTTCCAACGAATTTTTCAAGCCATTACAGGTTTTTCTGTACAGGAGTATATAAGAAGCAGAAGACTTTCAGAAGCGGCTGTATTACTGAAGGAAACACGAAAGAACATATTGGAAATAGCGTTATTTTTTCAATATGGTTCCCAGGAAGCATTTACCCGGGCATTTGTAAATCATTTTGGATTGACCCCAGCTAACTATCGAAGAGGGGGAACTATTATAAAACAACAAAAAAAATTAACTTTTTGGATTACAAAAATAAGATGATAGGTGATCTAATTATGAATAAACCTGAAATTGTTGTTTTAAATAAGAAACATATTATTGGTTATGAGTACAAAACGAGTTTAAATCATGAACAATATTTTAAGGAAATTCCTACATTCTATATAGATTTTGGGAAAAACAGATATTATCATAAGATACCTAGAAGAAGTTCACCTATTATGTCATTTGGTATATCGACAAATTTTCATGATGAAGGTCATTTTTCTTTTATTATTGGTGAAGAAGTGAAGGAGATGAATACAACATTAGAAAAGGGTTTTGTGAATCTTGAAATTCCGGAGGGTAAATATGCTAAATTCAAGGTCAATGGACCCGCTGAATTAGTCCAAAATACGAGAAGATACATTTATGGTACATGGTTACTTAACTCCAAATATGAGAGAGGAGATGGGCCGGATTTTGAGATTACAGATGTCTTGAACTCCATATATCCAAATGAAATGAAAATGAAAATATATATACCAATCAAATAAAAATCTATGTAGAGAAGAATAAAATGAATTTTGGAAAGATTTTTGGGGATTTTCCAGTATTGGAGTCTGATCATTTCATATTGAAAAAAATAGAACAGGAGCATTTACAAGAGGTCTTTACAATCTACGACAATGATAAAGTGTTTACATATTGTGGGATTATTCCTAAGCATAATTTACAAACTGTAAGGAAAATGATTGACCATTTTGATAGAGATTATCATAAGAAAAGCAGAATTAAATGGGGGATTTTTCAAAAAAGTGAAGCGAGTAAGCTGGTTGGAATTATGGAATGTATGGATTTTAATCAAAAAGTGAATATGGTTTCGATTGGTTATTTTTTGGCAGAGGAATACTGGGGAAAAGGTATTGCAACTGAATCTGTTGCGGAATTAGTAAGATTTTTATTTGAAGAGGTTGATGTTAATAGAATCCAAGCAGAGATCATGCCTGCAAATCAGACTTCAAAGAAAGTTATCGTAAAAAATGGATTTATAAAAGAAGGGTTAGTAAGACAAGCTTTTTTATGGTCTGGTAAAGGTGTAGTTGATTTGGAGATATATGGGTTACTAAAGGAGGACTACATCAATCGTAACATAAGGAACACCTCAAATGAAGAGGATTACTGATAATTCCGGGTTCCATCCGCAACAAAAGTATTGTACGATAAGCTAAACGTTTTGAAAGGGAGTTGTTAGCTGATGATGTGGTCACCATTATTTGAAAATGATGTACCTGTAGTTATTCTTCCTTAACGGTAGAATAATTCCATCTCCGTTAAGGACAGAATTGTCCATCTAAAACGGAGGGTACAACATGAAAAAATTATTAGGTTCTTTATATTTATCACTCGCTGCTAGCATTTGGGGCGGGATGTATGTTGTTGTAAAAGCAGTGGTAGACCTCGTGCCACCACTTGAATTAGTATGGTTTCGCTATGTAATTGCCATGTGTGCATTGCTAATGATCGGCGTTATAACAAAACAATCATGGCGGATTGAAAAACGAGACTGGCCATTAATTATCATCATTGGCCTTATTGGAAATACCCTCTCAATCGTGACTCAGGAAGTTGGTACGATGCTTTCTACTGCACAAACAGGGGCCATTATCACTTCAACCACACCTGCATTTATGGTGCTATTTGCACGTATTTTTTTAAAAGAAAAAATTACGTATAAAAAGGCAATCTCTATTTTTTTAGCAACGATTGGAGTTTGTATTATTGTTGGAAATGGACATATTGATTCGTCTCACCAGCTTGGGGGCTTATCGCTGCTTATTGCTGCACTGACGTGGTCACTTATGTCTGTTCTAATTAAACGTGTACCGGAGCAATATTCACAAATTGTCGTAACGAGCTATGCCATTCTTGTTGCGATTGTTGTTCTAACCCCTTTTACGATTGGTCGATTAGCTAAGCTTGATTTTCAAACCATGACGCATCCAACTATTTGGGGCGGGCTTTTATACTTGGGGCTTATCTCGACTGCATGTGCCTTTTTGCTGTGGAATCGTGGACTGCAGCTGCTTAATGCTTCAAGTGGCGGTTTATTTTTCTTTTTCCAGCCAATCGTCGGTTCTTTTTTAGGGTGGTTATTACTAGGTGAACAGATTGGTTTCTCTTTTTGGGTAGGTACGATATTAATTTTTATTGGTGTACTATTAGTCATTCGCGAAGAATAGACATCAGGAAAAAAGCTGATCGGTGTCACTTGCTGATCAGCTTTTTTGTGTACAATCAACTTTTTAATCCTTACGTATACAGAAAAAACGCTTTCTATGTAAAATGGATGTACTGGTGCTTTTACGAATGTCGAGATGCACTACATTATGAGGCATAAAACAAGAGAGCTGACCAAAATCAGTTTCTTTTTTCGTCACGCTTTCTCCATGGATTATGGGTCCCTTCTGTTTTTTCCATACAAGAAGAGATGCTATGATAGGATCATGCATGCTTTCTGACAAAAAATGAGAAGTGTTAGAGAAAAGTAAGGGGGACATTATGCTAAAACGTTACGTAACAGCAGGCGCTATACTAGCATTGTTAGGTGTAGCCTTGGGAGCTTTTGGTGCTCATGTACTTGAAAAGATGCTAGATGCCAAAAGCTTAGCTACTTTTGAAACAGGAGTACGTTATCAAATGTATCATGCCCTAGGCTTGTTATTTGTTGGGCTGTTAGGGAAGCAAGTAGGGGAAACTGCTATGCTGAAATGGGCTGGTACTTTTTTATTGGCTGGGATTCTCATTTTCTCAGGCTCCTTGTATCTCTTATGTGTAACAGGAGTCAAAATGCTAGGTGCTATCACTCCAATCGGTGGTGTCTGTTTCTTGTTAGGTTGGTTGTTTGTGGTTCTGGCAGTGAGAAAGAAATCATAAGAGGAGCACCGGTGTAGCTTGTCTTTCATCAAACGTTCGTTTACTGCTAACATAATAGATGAATGACCAGAAGCTCCTCAAATGAATGATATTCGTAAATAATTTACGTACTAGGTAGGTTATCTGCTTTGGGTCCAGATGACAGGTAGCTGTGGACCCAAAGCGAAGTAAGTAGCTTTGCCAGAATGATTTACTTACCTTATAGCCATTCATTAAAAGTACGAATGTACCATTTTTTTATGAGATGGGTGAGAAGTGCATAGCAAAGTAAGATGCCTACCAGCCAAGGGAAATATTCAAGTGGTAACGGCTGTAATCCAACACTTGCCCCAAAAGTAGAGAATGGAATATAGATACCTGCTATCATCACGATACTAGTTAAAAGTAAAACGGGTAAACTAGCTCGGCTTTGAATAAATGGGATTTTTTCTGTACGAATCATATGCACAATAAGCGTCTGCGACAATAAGCCTTCGATAAACCAGCCGGATTGGAATAAGGATTGGTCGGCAATGGTATTGGCTGCAAATACATAATACATGACGAAATAAGTAGCATAGTCGAAGATTGAGCTAATAGGGCCAATGAAAAGCATGAAACGCCCTACCGATTTCGCATCCCATTTTCTTGGAGTCTGCAAAAACTTTTTGTCCATATTGTCCCAAGGAATGGATAGCTGGGAAATATCGTAAAATAAATTCTGAATTAATAAATGAATGGGTAACATCGGAAGGAAGGGGAGAAATGCACTTGAGCCTAATACGCTAAATACATTACCAAAATTGGAGCTAGCTGTCATTTTGATATATTTAATAATGTTTCCGAACGTTCTACGTCCTTCCAGTATTCCATCTTCTAATACCAACAAGCTCTTTTCTAACAATATGATGTCTGCTGATTCCTTTGCAATATCGACTGCTGAATCTACGGAAATTCCAACATCTGCTTCGCGCAAGGATGCAGCATCATTGATTCCATCCCCCATAAACCCTACCGTATGCCCTTTGGATTGTAGCACACGAACAATTCTTGCCTTCTGTAACGGATTCAGCTTGGCAAACACGGTTGTCTTTTCGGCTAAATCAGCTAACATTTCATCCGTTACATCATCAATTTGGCTCCCCACAATTACCTGATCAACCTGCAGGCCTAAGTCTGTGCAAACCTTACGAGCAACCACTGCATTATCTCCTGTAAGGACCTTAACATTGACCCCGCTAGCATGTAGCTTTTGCATGGCGCTTGCGGCACTTTCCTTTGGTGGATCTAAAAATCCGAGGAATCCAACCAGAATTAATTCACTTTCGTCCTCCATGCTATACACATGATCTTGAGAATCACAAGACTTGATGGTTACGGCGATGACACGTAGACCATCTGTGTTTAAATCATGCACCGTTTTTTTAATGTTATCCGCTACTTGTGATGTGAGGGGCATGAGCTGTCCGTTACTAGATACTTGAGAGCAATGATCCAGGATTTCTTCTACAGCTCCTTTGCAGATGAGAATACGTTCTTCATTATTTTTTAATACCACTGACATCCGACGACGATGAAAGTCGAAGGGGATTTCATCTATTTTTTGATACTTTTCCTCGATCCCCGTAACATCACTATGGATTGCATGCTCTACGACGGCAGCATCGAGTAAGCTTTTTAACCCAGTTTGATGGTAACTGTTCAAATAAGCATATTTCAATACATTCTCATCATCATTACCGTGGATATCTACGTGTTTTTCTACAACGATTTTATCTTGTGTAAGTGTTCCAGTTTTATCGGTGCACAGAATATCCATAGCTCCTAAATTCTGAATCGCATTGAGTTTCTTTACGACTACCTTTTTGCGTGCCATGCTAATTGCACCTTTGGATAGATTAGCCGTTACAATAACCGGAAGCATTTCTGGTGTTAAGCCAACAGCGATGGATAATCCAAAGAAAAAGGCTTCCAACCAATCCCCTTTTGTAAAGCCGTTAATGAAGAAAATAATAGGGACCATAATCAGCATAAAGCGAATCAGGACAAAGGTGATACTGTTGACTCCTTTATCAAAGCTTGTCATTGGACGCTTATCGACCAATGTCTTTGCCATGGAGCCGAAGTAAGTAGAAGAACCGGTTGATATCACTAGGGCAGTGGCGGCTCCGCTTATCACATTTGTTCCCATATAACAAAGATTGGAACACTCTAATGCGTGAAGAGATGGTTCAACAGTAGCTTGTTTTTCAACGGGGAAAGCTTCTCCAGTGAGAGCCGATTCACTTACAATCAGATTTTTAGAATGAAGGATTCGGACGTCTGCTGGAACAAGATCACCAGCTGATAGATGAATGATGTCTCCTGGTACTAGCTTCTCCATGTCGATCTCTTGTTTTATGGATTGGCGAGTTACAGTTGCAGTGGTTTTGACCATCGCTTTTAGTTTTTCTGCTGTCCGTCTGGAACGGAACTCCTGGGTAAAAGTGATAAGTACGCTAATGGAAACCATCGTACTAATGATGATGGACGCTTCTAGATCATTTGAAAAATAAGAGAATATATCTAGCCCGAGTAATATTAGAATAAATGGATTCTTGAAGCATAACAGGAGCTGAATGTACCAGGCTGCCTGTTTTTCTTGGGCAATTTGATTTTGACCGTATTGATTTAATCTCTTATTGACCTCAGATTCTGATAATCCTGTCATAGATGTAGCCAAGGCTTCCATCAGGTTATCGATATTCGAGGTAGATGCGTCAAGGAGACGAGAAGAAATGTCGTTGTTCAACGATGCTTTTGTAATGTGTTTACGTTGTTTCATGGTAGTACCTCCCGAGTGTGAAAAATAGACACAAAAAAACTCTCCCTGTAAAAGAGAGAGCTAGCTGCACTATTTTTCTATGCACTCGCATGTCATGTACACATACTTAAATACACCCACGTAGTTGGTAAAGGAGGGCGAAAAAAAGAGCATAGCAAACATGTAAGGGCATAGAAAATATGCTTCTCTCTTGTTACAGATGATTGATATAGCTGTTTACATTGATTACTAGGACTGCCTTCCATGTGGAATCCCCCCTTTACAAAATGAAAAACCCTCTAGAAATAACTAGAGGGTTGGAAATATGCATAGCCAAAAAAAGCATTTTCGCTCCCCCTAGTCGAGTTTTGGCACTATACAACGTAAAGAGAGTAACACAATCTCTTAGCCACCTTAAGAAAAGCCTTAATCCGACAGTTCCTGTTCTACCCATGGGCATCTTTCGATATTTCTGGGCAGTGGCCTATGTTTGTATAGGAGCCTCACCTAACGAGGACTTAATTGTTATAGTGAATGATACTGGTACAATTCGAAATTGTCAATAGCAAAATTAATATTGATACCTAATTTCCTAAAAAAGCCTGTTCAAAAAGATTCTTTAGATCCCCAATGCTAGGGGAACGCGGATTTGTAATTGTACATTTATCCTTCATAGCTATCTCGGCTAAACTATCCAGCTCCTGATAAAACTCCTCTTTTTTTACTCCTGCTTCTTTTAGAGACGCGGGCATTCCTAAATCCTTTCGAAGCTTTTTCACTGCGATAATCAGATTTTTTACTCCGTTTCGTGTATCGGAGGAGGGCAAATTCAAAAGCTTAGCGATTTCCGCATATTTACTGGCCGCTATGCTGAAACTTCGATCTGTATACCCTTTAATGTGAGCATTGTATTCAATGACGTACGGCAACACGATGCCATTGCTTCTCCCATGAGGAATATGAAACTTGGCTCCAATAATATGCGCCATACTGTGGCTAATACCCAATGAGGCTGTATTAAAGGCAAGTCCGGCTATACAGGAGGCATTATGCATTTTCTCACGTGAAAGATGATCTTCCCCATTTCGAAATGATTTTTCTAAATAGGCAAACACAAGTCGTATGGCTTTCTCCGAGAAGGCGTCCGTAAAGTCTGAGGAAAGCGTAGATACGTAGGCTTCCAGAGCATGCGTTAGCACATCGATTCCGGTATCAGCTGTTATAAATGGAGGGACAGTTTTTACGAGCTCCGGGTCAAGGATTGCCTCAGTTGGGAGCATTTCATCAGAAACGAGCGGGTATTTTACATTTTTAGTCCGATCTGTAACAACCGAAAAACTCGTTACCTCAGAACCAGTCCCACTCGTAGTTGGAATGGCGATGAATGTTACCTCTTTTGTAATCGCTTCTTTTTGATTCAGGCGATTGTTAAACAGACAAATTGCTTTTGCTGCATCAATTGCTGATCCGCCACCTAAAGCGATCACGACATCAGGATCGGCTGCACTCATGACCTGTATACCATTCACGATGTTTTCGAGGGGAGGATCTGGCACGATATTATGAAAAATGGTGATATGTTCGTTTTTTTCCTCTAGCTGAAGCTTAACCTTATCAATCATCCCGGACTTAATCATGAAGGGATCGGTTACCACGAAAATACGTTTATTCTCTATACGCTGAAGACTAGATAAAGCATCTGTCCCGAAATGAATGCTCGTTTTTATTTGAAAATGATTCATATCTGTCTCCTTTCAACTCATCCTATATCTATCACAAGGTAGGGTTCCGATTTCATAGCTTTCTCCTTTAATAAGCAGACATAGTGTTATTTTGTCTTTTATCAGCTTGATTTATTTTAACCATTTTTTCATAAACACATGTTTGACTTAAAGCATACTTTGTCTAGCTAACAATCATAATAACTATGAAGTGTGGTGATGAAGCATATGGAAGAGAAACAACGTGTCATTCAAGAATATGTTCCAGGAAAGCAGGTGACTCTAGCCCACTTGATTGCAAATCCCAATCCCGATCTATATAAAAAGCTGGGTCTTCTCTCTGAAAATATCAAAGCGATTGGAATCCTAACGATCACGCCAAGCGAGGCTTCCATCATTGCAGCAGATGTTGCCACCAAATCTGCGGATGTTTCCATTGGTTTCGTAGATAGATTCAGTGGTTCACTTGTCATTACCGGTGATATCTCAAGTGTGGAATCTGCGCTACGAGAAGTTCTGAAAATGCTCTCTGAAGTCTTACATTTTTCAGCTACATCGATAACGAGGTCATAGCTATGGGAAAAATCATAATGCTAGTGGGTAGAACGGGCTGTGGAAAAACAACTCTGACACAAGCTCTTATGAATACAAAACTCAGCTACCATAAAACACAGATGATTGAAACTGTAGAAAATATTATTGATACGCCTGGTGAGTATATTGAGAACCGTAATTATTACCGTGCCCTTATCGTAACCTCAGCAGAGTGTGATTTGATTGGATTCGTACAAGCTTGCACGGATCAAGCTAGTTTGTTCCCCGTTCAATTTGCTAGCGCCTTTGCTAAACCAGTGATTGGGATTGTTACTAAAGTAGATCGGTGTAATCAACAGGAAGAGCTGGAGCGTGCCGAACAGTTTTTACGTGAAGCAGGAGCACAACAAATTTTTCATGTGAGTAGCTATGAAAAAAAAGGTCTTGAGAAAATCAAGGAATTGCTCGCAGGAAACACTTGAGGTGGTAACAGAATGAAAGAGGAAGTGCTTAGTGTCGGAATAGACATTGGTACATCAACCACACAACTCGTATTTAGCAAGATTGGCATCGAAAATACAGCATCTGCTTTTGGAGTTCCGCGCATTACGATCGTGGATAAAGAGATTATCTATCGAAGCGACATTCATTTTACTCCGTTACTTTCCCAGACCGAGATTGATAGTGACGCGGTTCGCAGGATTGTAGAAAAAGAGTATCAACAGGCACATGTTCGGCCTAGTGACGTGCAAACAGGTGCTGTCATTATCACTGGCGAGACTGCTCGAAAGCAAAATGCAAGGGATGTATTGCAGAGTTTGAGTGGTTTTGCCGGAGATTTTGTTGTGGCAACGGCCGGTCCTGATCTTGAATCCATTATTTCGGCAAAGGGAGCTGGAATAGACAAGGTATCAGAAGAGAAGGGGGCTAGTGTTGTCAATTTAGATATTGGTGGTGGCACAACCAATTTAGCTGTATTTAACGACGGGGAATTGGTGAATACAGGATGTTTGGATATTGGAGGCAGGCTCATAAAAATCGAACCCTCTACACGTAAAATTACCTACATTGCTGATAAAATCAAGCAGCTTATCAACGAGAGGAATTTACAGGTAAAAGAGGGGGATATAGCTGATATCGAACAGTTGCGAAAAGTAGTAATGGAAATGGTGAGCCTGCTGGAGCAGTCCGTCAATCTGACACAGCGTACCCCATTTTATTCAACCATTGTAACCCATCATGGAATTGATGATCGGATTCACCCGCAATACATTTCTTTCTCTGGCGGAGTGGCAGATTATGTCTATCATCCACAAGCTGATGATGTACTAGCTTACGGGGATATAGGAATTTTGCTAGGACAAGCGATTCGCCAGTCATCTCTTTGCGAAAAATTGAAATTGGTGCAAGCTGCAGAGACGATCCGGGCAACTGTCGTTGGAGCAGGGACGCATACAACCGAGATAAGTGGGAGCACGATTACATACACAGAGGAAAACTTTCCTATGAAAAATCTGCCTATTTTAAAGCTAACAGAAGAGGATGAATCACAAGGCTTTGCTCATTTACAAAATGTCCTACAGGAAAAATTACGTTGGTTCATATTAGAAAACGAATGGCAGCCTGTCGCCATTGCTATTCATGGGAAAAAAAGCCCAAGCTTTACAGAAATTCAGGAGCTTGCCAAAGCTTTAATCGGTGGTATGGAGGCGTTAATAAAAGCAGATTTGCCCTTGGTGGTCATTGTTGAAATGGATTTTGCCAAAGTGTTAGGTCAGACGATGCATAGGCAACTGCAATTTTCGAAAGAGGTTGTATGCATTGATAGCATCCGCTTAGAAAACGGCGATTACATCGATATAGGAAAACCACTGGCAAACGGCCGTGTGCTACCTGTAATCATTAAAACTCTAGTATTTCATTCCTAACAGTTATGAGGTGACGGCGTTGAAACTTAAAACAACCCTTTTTGGCAATGCATATCAATTTAAAAATGTGATGGACGTCATGGCAAAAGCAAACGAAGAAAAATCAGGAGATAAATTGGCTGTCCTCGCGGCGGAAAACTCAGAAGAGAGGGTAGCAGCTAAAATTGTGCTGAGTGAATTTACAATGGCTGACCTGCGGAATAATCCAGCTATTCCTTATGAAGAAGATGAAGTGACACGGATCATTCAAGATGGGGTCAACGAAAAAATTTATAACGAAATAAAGAACTGGACAGTCTCTGAGCTACGTGAATGGATTCTTGATGAAAATACAACAGAGGAAAATATCAAAAGAATTAGCAGGGGGCTAACCAGTGAAATGGTTGCCGCGGTCACGAAGCTTATGTCGAATTTGGACCTTATTTATGGAGCAAAAAAAATCCGTATTCAAGCCCACTGTAATACCACAATTGGCTATGAGGGCACACTGTCAGCTCGATTGCAGCCCAACCATCCCACAGATGATCCAGACGGAATTACAGCTTCCTTAATGGAGGGGCTTACCTTTGGCATTGGTGATGCTGTTATTGGATTAAATCCCGTAGATGATTCCGTGGAAAGCGTAAGTCGGGTATTGAAGAGATTTGAAGATTTCAAGCAAAAATGGTCAATTCCTACGCAAAACTGTGTGTTAGCCCATGTGACTACCCAGATGGAGGCAATCCGCAAGGGAGCTCCAGCCGATCTTATTTTCCAAAGTATTGCTGGTACTCAAAAAGGAAATGAAGCCTTCGGAATTTCAGGGGACATGATTGAAGAGGCACGTCAATTGGCACACAGAGACGGAACGGCAACCGGCCCAAATGTCATGTATTTTGAGACAGGACAAGGCTCTGAGCTATCTTCTGAGGCTCATCATGGTGTGGATCAGGTAACGCTGGAAGCACGTTGCTATGGTTTTGCTAAGAAGTACGACCCGTTTCTGGTAAATACCGTAGTGGGATTCATTGGACCTGAGTATCTGTACAACAGTAAGCAGGTCATTCGCGCAGGTTTGGAAGATCATTTCATGGGGAAATTAACCGGTATTTCCATGGGCTGTGATGCTTGCTATACGAACCATATGAAAGCGGATCAAAACGATATCGAGAATTTGGCGGTTCTTTTATCCACGGCTGGCTGTAACTATTTCATGGGTATTCCCCATGGAGACGATGTGATGCTGAACTATCAAACAACTGGTTATCATGAAACAGCAACTCTTCGTGAACTACTTCATTTAAGGCCGATATCTGAATTTGAAAAATGGATGGAAAAAATGGGATTCATCGAGAATGGTAAGCTAACAAAACGTGCTGGGGATGCATCTGTTTTCCTAGCGTAAGGAATGGAGGCTAGAGCATGCTTCAAGAAAATGACATCAGAAAAGTAGTAGAACAGGTTTTATTGGAATTAACCTCCAATGAAGGGGCAGTGAGAACGGAGGGAAAAATTGAAATTAAATCCGCCAAGCCTCGACCTGAATCTAATGTCGGTGGTGGATGGGTTGTCCAACCGCAGATGCCTTCCGATGGAGCTATTGATGATATTACGAAAATTGATCTAAAAAGCCAATTGTTAGTGCCTGATCCAGTAGATGCAAAAGGTTATTTAAAAATGAAAGAACGCACCCCCGCCCGTCTGGGAATTTGGCGTGCAGGTCCTCGGTATAAGACAGAAACCACGCTTCGCTTTCGGGCGGACCATGCTGCGGCACAGGACGCTGTGTTTTCACATGTAGATGAACAGTTCTTACAAGAGATGAATCTCTTTAGCGTACAGACTCTTTGTAAGGATAAGGATGAATATTTAACCAGACCGGATTTGGGACGAAAAATATCTGAAGAGGGCTTGCAAAAGATTAAGGAAAACTGTCAGAAGCAGCCCCAAGTTCAAATCTATGTGTCTGATGGGCTAAGCTCTGCTGCGGTAGAAGCGAATGCAAAGGATATTTTGCCAGCGATCATACAAGGATTAGAGGGGTATAAAATTCAGGTGGGAACACCATTTTTTGTGAAATTAGGCCGTGTTGGCGCTATGGATCAAATCTCCGAGATACTTGGAGCAGACGTAACCTGTGTATTAATCGGTGAGCGTCCAGGTCTGGTCACAGCAGAGTCGATGAGTGCTTATATCGCTTACAAGGCAACGATTAATATGCCAGAAGCACGCCGCACAGTTATCTCCAATATCCATAAGGGCGGAACACCCCCTGTAGAAGCGGGTGCCCATATTGCAGAGCTGATTAAGACTATGCTGGAGAAAAAAGCGAGCGGAATCGATTTAAAACTATAAACTCCCCATTGTCCTTAGGAGGGAATTTTTAAATGAAGAATGATGCACTTCGGGCGAATGTGTTGAGTGTAAAAATCATCCCAAATGTAGCTCCCGATATGGTAAAAGCATTTCAGCTACAACCCAACCAAAAAAGCTTAGGGATTATAACGGCTGACAGCGACGATGTAACCTATACTGCTTTGGATGAAGCGACAAAGGAGGCAGCCGTTGATGTCGTATATGCCAAATCAATGTATGCAGGAGCTGCCAATGCCAATTCGAAGCTGGCGGGAGAAGTAATAGGAATATTGGCTGGTCCAAATCCAGCAGAAATTCGAAGTGGCTTACATACAGCGGTCGACTTCATTCATAATGGAGCTCATTTTGTCAGTGCTAATGATGATGATTCTATCGCTTACTTTGCTCATTGTGTTTCTCGACCAGGAACATATTTGTCCAAGATGGCAAATTTAGAGGATGCAGAAGCTATTGCCTACCTGATTGCACCTCCTTTAGAAGCAATGTATGCCCTTGATGCTGCCTTGAAAGCAGCCGATGTTAAGCTGGCGACATTCTACGGTCCACCCTCGGAGACCAACTTCGGTGGTGCATTGCTAACAGGAAGTCAATCCGCTTGTAAGGCAGCATGTGATGCATTTGCCGATGCCGTCCAATACGTTGCAGAAAATCCACAAAGTTATTAAGTAATAAGGTGATCCTATGAGAAAAAATGCTTTAGGACTCATTGAGGTAAAAGGGCTGTTGGCGTCTATAGAAGCAGCGGATGCGGCCATGAAGGCAGCTAATGTTACCTTGATTGGGTTGGAGAAAATAAAAAATGGCTTTGTTACCGTAAAAATTACAGGAGATGTGTCAGCGATTACTGCTGCTGTGGAAGCAGGGGCAGAAGCAGTGAATAGAGTTGGCACACTAATTTCTAAGCATGTGATCTCAAATCCAGATGATAACTTATATCGAATGGTGGAACAGCCGAATAGCTTACCATTCCAACCAAGAGACCGCAAGCTACCTACACAAATTCTCCAAACACCTTCACAGACGAAGGAGCTTGGAGAATCGGGCAAATCAAAAACAACCGAAGAGCTACAAGACCTTGATATTGAATTGCTACCCGATCAAGGGGAGGCTCTTGCGGATACAGCATCGCCACCGTTGACTAACTCGGATAACGCCACCATTCCACTACCTGAAAGTCAGGCAGAGCAGCTAGAGAAAATGACAGTTGGTGAGCTAAGAGAGGAAGCGAAACGATTAGGAATCGTGACGATTAACAATAGGCAAGTGAGACAAGCCAAAAAAGCTCAGCTTGTTCAGGAGATTACCAAAATGCATAAAGAAGGGGTAACTACATGATGCTTTCTGATAAAGACTTACTTTCCGTACAAGAAGTAAGAAATCTGATAAAGAGATCGAATACGGCTCAAAGGACTTTAAGTAAAATGTCCCAGGAGCAGATTGATACCATTGTTAAAGCAGTGGCAAATGCTGGTGTCGCACATGCCGAACGATTGGCAAAGCTAGCGGTAGAAGAGACTGGCTTTGGCATCTGGGAGGATAAGGTAATCAAAAACCTGTTTGGCAGTCAGGTCGTTTATGAGCATATTAAGGAACTAAAAACGATTGGGATTTTAAACGAGGATACAGTGAAAAAAGTCATCGAGGTAGGAGTGCCAGTAGGAGTAATCGCTGGATTAATCCCATCGACGAATCCAACCTCTACTGTCTTATATAAATCCCTTATTTCCATGAAAGCCGGTAATTCCATTATTTTTTCCCCTCATCCAAATGCGAAAAAATGTATTTTGGAAACGATAAAGATCATAAGGGAAGCAATTGCCTCAGCAAGTGGTCCTGAAGATATTGTGACTTGTATGGAGATGCCTACCATTCAAGGAACCAACGAATTGATGAAACACAAAGATGTTCAGCTGATTTTAGCAACAGGCGGCTCAGCAATGGTAAAAGCAGCCTACAGTTCGGGAACGCCGGCAATCGGTGTCGGATCGGGGAATGGGCCTGCTTTCATTGATAAATCTGCTGATTTGCAGAATGCAGTCAAGCGTATTTTTGATAGCTCAACCTTTGATAATGGAACAATTTGTGCTTCCGAACAGTCAGTCGTCGTGGAAAGATGCATGAAAGAGAAGGTAATAGCAGAATTTAAAAAGCAGGGAGCTTATTTTCTAACCCCAGATGAAAAGGAAAAAGTTGGACGATTGATTATGCGAGAAAATGGTTCAATGAATCCGCAAATCGTAGGGAAGAGTGTACAACATATTGCCAATTTAGCTAAGATCACAGTTCCCGCTAACGCAAGACTTTTAATTGCAGAGGAAACAGAGGTGGGCTATAAAGTAGCTTTCTCACGGGAAAAACTGGCTCCTATTTTAGGATTCTACACAGCCGAAAGTATGGAGAAAGCATGTGATTTATGTGAAGAAATTTTGCTACATGAGGGAGCAGGCCATACT
Source organism: Brevibacillus laterosporus LMG 15441 (assembly GCF_000219535.2). Classification (NCBI taxonomy): domain Bacteria; kingdom Bacillati; phylum Bacillota; class Bacilli; order Caryophanales; family Paenibacillaceae; genus Brevibacillus; species Brevibacillus laterosporus. The sequence continues at coordinate 2,806,408 of NZ_CP007806.1, read as the reverse complement.
TGTATTATTCATGCACAGGATGAGAAGGTTATTCGTTACTTTGGTCTACGTCAGCCTGTATCTCGCTTTTTAGTAAATACACCAGCAGCATTAGGTGGAATCGGGGGAACAACCAATTTAGTACCTGCTTTAACATTGGGCTGTGGAGCAGTGGGTAACAATTCTACTTCAGATAACGTAGGACCTATGAACTTAATTAATATTCGACGCATTGCTTATGGGGTGAGGGAACTAGAGGCACTACGTCCACACCAAGTGGCTTGTAACACGCGGGGAGGGTTTGGAGTTCATGATGATTTAGTGAATTCCATTATCCAAAAAGTCCTACTCGAATTGAAGCAGAGCAACTGCATCTCTTAGGATTTTGTTGTAAATAGATGACATGAAAAACGGAGGAATTGAAATGGCAAGTACAAATGCGTTAGGTATGATTGAGACAAAAGGACTTGTGAGCGCGATTGAAGCAGCAGATGCCATGGTGAAAGCAGCTAATGTTGAGCTGGTTGGTAAAGAGCAGGTAGGCGGCGGCTTGGTAACCGTAATGGTACGTGGGGATGTCGGGGCAGTAAAAGCGGCAACCGATGCTGGTGCAGCGGCGGCAGAACGAATTGGCGAACTGATTTCTGTACACGTTATTCCACGCCCTCACACTGAGGTGGATAGCATTCTTCCTAAGTCCAAGCAACAACCAGTCTAAATACAGGAACATACTATCCCTTACAAGCTTTCTTTTGATAAAAATGGTTTTCTGAAGGCGAAATAGCGGATAGTATGCCCTCTTTACATAAACAAGCATATGACTGAAAAGAGGTGTGGAGTTGATACAAGATCAGGTTGATCAAATTGCGGAAAAAGTAGTGGCTGGAATTAAGCAAAAACTGTTTATTCCCGTTGAAGCTTCAGGAAGGCATGTGCATTTATCTCGCAAGATCATTGATATCTTATTTGGAGAGGGATACCAACTTACGAAAGCTAAGGAATTATCCCAACCAGGGCAATTTAGCTGCGTGGAACGGGTTGATTTGATTGGCCCAAAAGGAACGATTAAGAATGTGGCTGTTCTGGGGCCGGAAAGGCAAAACACACAGGTGGAGGTTTCCTTAACGGATGCAGTTGCCCTGGGAATTAGACCGCCTCTTCGTGAATCTGGGAATTTAGCAGAAAGTGCAGAAGTTACGTTGGCTACCCAGCTTGCATCAGTTCCGGTCAAAGCGGCAATCATTGCGAAACGCCATATTCATATGTCAGCTGAGGATGCTCAATGGTTTGGTCTTTCGGATAAGCAAAATGTGTGTGTGGAAGTCCTTGGAACGAGACCGGTTATCTTTCAAGAAGTAACCATTCGAGTAAGTCCACATTTTCGTACGTTTATGCATCTCGATTATGATGAAGCGAACGCTTGCGGGTATCAAAAAGGGACAGTTGCTAGACTTGTTAGGAAGTGACCGGTTTGGAGATACAGCAGCTAATAGAAGCCGTTACTAATGAGGTTATATCTCGATTGGACACGCTTTCTTTAGAGAACAAGCAAAAAATAATCGTTATCTCTACACATGAAAGCGAATGGCTTGCCATAAAGTCGGTCCTCAATAAGAAATTTGACGTTCATTCTATTGTAATCAATGATGTAACCTGCTCACAAAAGTGGCCTGATGACCTCTTGGAATGTAACGTTCAATCCTTTGCCTTCATTTTGATAACTGGATTACATTGCTGCGCGTTAGCTTCACTAGCATTGGGGCTCATATCTTCAAAGAATCTTATTACCCAAGCATTACTTCAAGGGAAAAAGGTGTACCTGTTACAAGAAGGTCTTGAGCATCGGCAATTCCACCGTACAGCTCCAGCTCATTTATATGATCTGTATCAATCGTACGAGCAGAAGCTTGTTTCCTATGGAGTGACTTTGATCAAAAAAGCAGACATTCATCTGCTAGGTCAGGAACAGCGCCATCTGGAAAGACCCCTAACGCAGTCCATATGCCAAAGGTCCTCTGAACACTTGGATTCAAATTGTGAGCGAAAGCATGATTTACATGTGAATGAGGCAAGTAATTTAGCAGATGCCGCAGAAAAAGTATGGCATATCGAACAGAGGGTCATATCTGAATCCATATTAAAAAAGCTGTGCTTATTAGGGGCTCAATCGTTTACCATTTTACCCAATGCCATCTTAACTCCACTGGCTAAGGATTTTGTACGTATGAATCAGCTTACTGTCAAGAAAACAAAGCAGGAGGGCAAACCTGTATGATTATCGGAAAAGTCATTGGTAACGTTTGGGCCACAAGAAAAGATGCAAAATTAGATAGTCTGAAACTGATGATTGTCTCTCCCACCGAAATTTTTGGTGGTGAACCAGCTAAGACCTTTGTAGCTGCAGATGGTGCAGGCTCTGGTATTGGTGATTTGGTATTGGTAACGAAGGGCGGTTCGGCAAGAGCGGCTTTTGATCAAGTTAAAGCACCAATTGATGCGACGATCGTTGGTATTATTGATAGCTATGAGCTAAGAGACTCGGGTAAGGAGGACAGTGTATGAGTATTAATGAAATTATCATTTACATAATGGTAATCTTCATGGTCTTGGGGGCAATTGATAAATGCTTGGATAATAAATTTAATTTAGGAGATAAATTCGAGGAAGGAATTATGGCGATGGGATCGCTCACACTTGCCATGGTGGGTGTTATTTCGCTGGCACCTGTATTAGCGACGTTGTTAAAGCCGATCGTTGTGCCACTCTATACGGCATTAGGTGCTGATCCAGCCATGTTTGCCACCACCTTGCTCGCTAATGACATGGGAGGATATCCGCTAGCAATGCAGATGGCTAGCAACCCAGAAGCAGGACGCTTTGCCGGTATTATTCTTGGCTCCATGCTTGGCCCAACTATTGTATTTACCATTCCTGTTGCACTTGGCATTATTGAAAGAGAGGATCGTAAATACCTCGCTACCGGGGTGCTAGCTGGAATCATGACCATTCCGATTGGTTGCTTAGTAGGTGGATTGGTTGCTGGCTATGATATTGGAATGATTTTGCGTAATTTAGTTCCTATCATACTAGTAGCATTAATTATTGGAGTTGGGCTATGGCTGGTCCCGAATGGGATGATAAAGGGCTTTAGTGTTTTTGGCAAAGGAGTCGTTATTATTATTACGCTGGCACTAGCGGCTATCATTATTGAGACCTTAACAGGAGTGGTTATTATTCCTGGGATGACTCGTATTTGGGATGGCATTGAAATCGTAGGTTCTATTGCTATCGTACTTGCGGGTGCATTTCCCATGGTATATGTCATTACGAAAGTTTTCCAAAAACCATTACTTAAGCTAGGCTCATTACTTGGTATGAATGATAAAGCGGCCGCAGGACTAGTAGCATCTTTAGCCAACAACATACCGATGTTTGGCATGCTAAAAGAAATGGATTCAAGGGGAAAGATCATAAATATCGCCTTTGCAGTTAGTGCTTCTTTTACCTTTGGAGATCATTTAGGATTTACGGCTGGTATAGAAAAAGATCTTATTTTTCCAATGATCGTAGGGAAACTAGTGGGTGGAATCACCGCAGTGCTAGTAGCTATTCTGATTGCTTCCAAATCAAAGCTAACTGCGGAAAGTGAGGTAAAATAAATGCAACTTGATCCAGCATCTCTTGAAGCGTTAATTCGTAAAATTGTTTTGGAAAAGCTTACGCAGCTTAACCAATCACCTGATAAGATAGATAAGAAGATTGATCCAAGCGGTGTAATGTCTGTTAAATTGAACTCGTTGAAATTAGAGCCTTTTGATACGGGAAAAGCAGGCGATCGCGTATATTTAAAAGATGCGTTAGATTTACAGGAGAGCCCTCGGCTTGGCTGTGGATTGATGGAAATGAAAGAAACGACATTTGATTGGACTTTAAAATATGATGAAATTGATTATATCATAGAAGGAACCCTAGAAATTGTAATAAATGGTCGTCGTATTATCGGACATGCAGGTGATATTATTCTCATTCCACGGAATACGAGCATTCAATTCTCCGTACCAGCCTATGCAAAGTTTTTATATGTTACGTATCCAGCAAATTGGCAGCAGCTTGAATGATGTAAAGAAGAGGATCGGTAGCCCTTTAGTCAAGGCATCGATCTTTCTTTGGTTTTAAAAGACTGAATTTTCGGTTGATTGTTCATGATACAAAACGTATAGTTATACAAAAGCAGGAATAGACATAATGTGCCGAAGCGGGAATCCGTTGGCTAAAATACTTCTGTGAGCATTAGTTTTCTCAATTTCCAAAGGAGGTCAGTTTTTATGATACAGCCAATGCTAGAACGCTTGGAACAGCTTTATCCTGAATTAGTTAAATTTCGCCGAGATTTACACATGTATCCGGAGCTTTCCTTCCAAGAAGTGAATACGCCTATAAAAATAGCCGATTATTTACGCCAAATTGGACTTGAGGTAAAAACGGGAGTAGGTGGCAATGGGGTACTTGGAGTTCTAAAAGGTGGAAAGCCAGGAAAAACAGTTGCTTTGCGTGCTGATTTTGACGCTCTACCCATTCAGGATGAAAAGGAAGTGATATATAAATCACGAGTACATGGGGTGATGCATGCATGCGGTCATGATATTCACACAGCGGGTTTACTTGGTGTTGCGAAGGTTTTGAGTGAGTATCGTGACGAGTTACCCGGGACGGTAATTTTTATTCACCAGTTTGCAGAAGAATTATTGCCGGGTGGTGCGGTTTCCATGATTGAAGCGGGATGCCTTGATGGTGTAGATGTTATTTACGGTGCCCACGTCTCATCAGATCAGCCTGTAGGAGTTGTTGGAGTAAAATCGGGTTATATATTAGCAGCGGCAGATTCATTTTATATGGAGATAACGGGTAAGGGAGGGCATGGCGCGTATCCACATAAAGCGATTGATCCGCTAGTGATTGGAAGCCAACTGGTATTAAACCTACAGCAAATTGTTAGTAGACGGATTGATCCTCTTCAAGCGGCCGTGTTAACAGTGGGTAGCTTTCACGCGGGGAAAGCGTTTAATGTCATCCCGCAAAGTGTTACTTTATCAGGAACGGTACGTACCTTTGATGAAAATGTTCGCCAAAAGATTGAAACTTCACTTGAACAAATTACCAAAACGACCTGTGAAGGGTCGGGGGCAATGTTCACAATCGACTATGAACGGGGCTATCCAGCCTTATGTAACGATGAGACAGAGACAGAGCGTATTCATCAGCTTGCCAAGCTTTTAGTAGGTGATGATCATACAGAGATACTAGAGGCTCGAATGGGTGCGGAGGATTTTGCTTATTATCTCCAAAAAATACCTGGTACATTCTTTTATGTAGGAGGACGAAACCCAGAAATTCAGGCGACTTATCCACATCACCACCCAATGTTTGACGTAGATGAACGCTCTATGCTTGTGGCTGGCAAGCTCTTTATTTCTGCGGTTATGAATTATCTGACTGAGGGGAAGGTACTACCGAAGTCACAGGATGCGAAGGTGGGATTAGAGATATAGGGTCTTGAATAAAAATCATAAAAAGAGAGGCTTTGTAGGCATTCTGTTTGATAGAACGGAGTGAAAAGAGGCTTCTCTTTTTTTATTTTTGTTTTGAAAAAAGCAGAGTTTCCCTTATCTAAATTAAGGAATGTATATACATAAAGAAAAATAAAGTAGTAAAATGAGAAAAATAGTTTACATTTATTTATATTCAATGTAATATAAATACATAAGAGGAAAATATATCCAATTTAATTTTCCTATATACGAATCTGATCCATACATAATAAAAGGAGGAATATTGTGAGTGTCGTAGAAACACCAGCCCACAGAAAATTTTATAAGGATAAAAAACTTGAAATGCTAAAAGTCGGGGATTATATCCCGAATGTTAAGATTTATGAAGACCAAGCGAAAGAGCTAAAACTGTATGATCTTGTTTCAGATTACCTGCTGTTGATGTGTTATAGCACGGATTGTGAATCCTGCTTAGCTTCGATGGAAGCCTTGGATGAATTTACTCAGGAGAATCCTGGAATCAATATTGCTGTGTTACTTCATACCAGTCCGGAAAATTTTGAATTAATGAAGGCGGCCTTCACGGATCGCATTGAACACATTTACTTGGTTCCAAAAGAATTGATTACGCGAAAGCTAAATGTTTATTTCATGCCAAGGGGTTATGCGATCAACAAGCTTGGACAAGTTCTTTCTACAAATGGGTGCTCCGACTTATATTGGTTTAACAAATTAATGGAACCATTACGTCGGATATTGTCATAGGAGGGGAACTTTTGTGAGTCGTATAAATTTTAAAGATTTATTTACTAAGAAGAAAAGCAGTGGCAATGAAAGCAGTAGTGGAGAGATTGTACCTTTCCGTGTAGGAGAAGATTTTCCTATTGAGAAGCTGGGAATGGAGTATGATTCTTCGGCGAACTGTGTATTTTGTTTTATCTCTTTGAGCTGCATTCTTTGTATCGATTTATTACCTCAAATTCCAGCGTTTCTCAAAGGATATACAGATCATTTTATACTTGTAAGCGATGGTACACCAGAAGACAATGATGAGATAGCAAAATATCATGAATTTCATTTTCCAATTCTATCGTATGCTGGCAGCTATGATGATTTACGGATACCGTTTACACCTTTTTCGTACTTTATTGATAAAAACGGAAAGGTTATCAAAGGAGTACATTCAACTGATACAGATAGTTTATTTCAACTTATTACATGATAGGAAGGTTGGAGTATGACCGTGTTGTCCTATGTTATAGACATGATAATAGCTGTAGTCTTTTTTCTATCCTTTTACATGAAGGTTTATCATTTTCATGATCTAAGGTTACAAATACACTCTTATCAAATAATCCCTTATCAGCTTACAGCTATTTCAGCCTGTCTTTTGCTGATATCCGAAATTTCTATTTTCTTACTTTTCGTAATTGGTATCGCATACATATGGAAAGAAATTTTGGTTATTCTTATGCTGTCTTCCTTTATCCTGTTTATTAAAAGAAAACGTAAGATTAGTGAAGCGGCTGATTGTGGGTGCTTTGGTAAGGTGGATTCCTTGAATAAATATCCGATTATTCGAAATCTTATTCTGATTGCCTTGTTGATAGGGAAATTGTTTCTCCCCACCCGTATCTTTTCATTAGATGAATCGATAGTCTCTGGAGCTATGATCGTCTGTTTTGTAATCGCCTATGATATTTGGAGCGAAGCTAAACAAGTAAGGGAGCTTATGACCGATGATAAACGTCCTTATCATTTTTAGCGGGATTATTGTGCTACTCATGATCGCCATTAGGTTCTGGTTAGCAAAGAAACGCCTCGTTCATGAAGTGAGATTGATCCACACATTACAAAAGCAGCTAGGGACAAGCTTTTCTACTATAATCCTTGTGGACTATGCTTCTCCTAATTTTAAGAGCATAGATCATTTGCTGGCTCAAGGTGAAAATAAAAAAATTATCGTATTTTTTTCTGCTCCGGATTGGCTTATTACTATCAAAGCGAAATTATGGAAAAATCATCTTGTTGTAAACAGTAGTTCGTTTTCTTGGTTTACACCTCTGCTACACAATAATCCTGTACTTGTGCAAAGACATCATAAGATATTTCATTTTTCGGATTCGTACGAGTACGTACGGTTTGTTATGACAGAAAAGGAGGAATTAATAAGCTGATGCAAACTATGCTTGACACATTCAAAATACAAATGATTATTGCTGAGAAGGTCCATTTTCATGAGTATGAAAAAATGCACTCTGTTGAAAAAGTACTAAACGCTATTACAGTTCCAATACTCCCAGCGGCCGTTATCACAGATGTACTTGTGAAAGTGTTTTTTGAGGAGGATACACCGCCACTGCAACCATCTATTCAAGTTTTGGATCAAGAGAATCGATTGGTTTGTCATGAAGAACTTCCCCCACTCAAAAATTTTAGAAAAGAAGGGATGGTTCCAGGGATCGACATACGTGTAAATATTCGATTTCCTGTAGTGGAAGAAGGGGTGTATACATACCGGCTTTATATTGATAATGAATTAATGGCTGAAAGCTATGTAAGCGTATTCTGTGAGGAATAGATATATAGGAAGGAGGTGAAAGATATGGGATGCCCTGCAGGATGGATTGCAATTGGAAGTTGCAATGATGATTACAAATGCGAATCAGTAAAATGTGGTACTAAACCAGAAACTAACTATAGAGAAATATACGTACGTTGCCAAAAAGGTAGTACAACAGAATGCCACTATGATACTAGATACAAATCAGGCTGCTGCTAAGTAGTAACGAGATTGAGGCATAGAAAATTTGAAAGGAGGTGAAAGATATGGGATGCCCTTCAAATGATTGGACTGCAATTGGAAGTTGCAATGATAATTACACGTGCGACTCAGTAAAATGCGGTAACAAAACAAATAAATGGAGACATGTTTACGTACGTTGCCAAAAAGGGAGCACAACAGATTGTTATTGGGATCAAAGTTACTACGCAGGTTGCTGCTAAGTAGCAAAGTAAAGCTGGTTGATAGGAAGTAATCCCTCTATTTTAGAATTTTAGGAAAAATGAATGCTTTCACCGATAGATATGTTTTCCTAATATTCGATTTCCTGTAATAAAAAAGGGATGTACATACCAGCTTTACACGGAACGAAACGATGATGGAATTCTATGAGGTGTAAATTTAAAGGAGGTATTAGATATGGGATGCCCTTCAGGATGGAGTGCAATTGGAAGCTGCAATGATAATTACACATGCGATTCAGTAAAATGCGGTAACAAAACAAATAAATGGAGACATGTTTACGTACGTTGCAAAAGCGGTAGTACAACAGATTGCTATTGGGATCAAAGTTATTACGCAGGTTGTTGCTAGATAATAACCTATAGTGGAGACTCCCTATCATTCTTGATAGGGAGCTTTCATTTCCATAATGTAATAGGAAAGAGGTGACTGTATGTCTTCATCGCGTTCTGAGAAAAAGGATTGGGGCATTTTATTTTCATTGCAGTGTACGAAAAAGGTCTTTCCTTTAATATGGAAGTGTACCTCCCTTTTAATGATCGCAACGATTTCAATGGCTATCATTAAAGCAGTCATCCCTCTTCTACAAATCTATCTAACCAAAACATTGGTCAATACGACGATGGATATCATTAATAAGAACGCCGACCTTACAGAAGGAGTGTTTCTTCTAGTTTTACAGATGGGGCTAGTTGTTGTTGGGCTTTTAATAAATAATCTTGATGATTTGATACGATTACGCATGTCTCAAAGGGTAAGCTATTATTTTGACAAGCTGATCATTGAAAAATCCTCTAAGCTGCCACTACTTTTCTTTGAAAATCCAGAAAATTATAATTACCTACATAGAGCCTCGGCTGGTATAGGAGCTCGAGGTCTTAAAATGAGCTTCTCTGTATTAGATGTCGTAAAAAATGTAATAACCTTAATAGGCTATTTGTATATTCTAGTTCAGCTACATTGGATTCTATTTGCCTGTATTTTATTGCTGGTACTTCCGCCGATTATCATCACTACCTGGCTTGGTAAAAAGCAATATACGCAAGCTCGGGAGTTCACAAGCACCAATCGTTTAATTTTCTATTTGTATCGCCTGTTAATTGAACGTGATACGGCTAAGGAATTACGTATTTTTGGTCATACAAAATACTTACAAGAAAAATGGGGAAATACCTATTGGAAATATGAGGATTCAGTTTACCGGCTTCGTAAAAAAAGTGTTTCGGCTGAACTTGGGAAAGGCGGGATAAATAGCTTAGCAGAAACAGCTTTTATAGCTGTGCTCCTTTGGTTCGGAAGTCAAGGGAAACTAACCATTGGTGACTATGTATCAATATCACAGGCCATTAGCTCAGCCATATCACTTATTCAATTCATTGCCTATAATTTAGGGCAGCTATATAACGAAACTCTTTATATTAAGGATTTCTTTGATTTTATGGAACTAGAAGAGGAAGAGCAGGAGCTGGCGATTGATCATACATTTTCTCTAAAGGAAAGGATCCGGGTCGAGAATCTGACTTTTACTTTTCCTAATCGTACAAAACCAGCGTTACATAATATTTCGTTTCAGATTAATAAAGGCGAAAAGATTGCTATTGTAGGTAAAAATGGTGCGGGTAAGAGTACGTTAATCAAATGTTTAGTCGGACTCTACAAAGTATCTGGAGGCAATGTTTATTATGATCAGCACAATATTAAGCATGTATCTATGAGACACATTATTAGTGCTATTTTCCAAGATTTCGTAACCTATAACCTAACAGTTAAAGAAAATATTGGGATAGCTGATGTGCAACATATTAATAATCAAGAGCGGTTAAAGAGTGCAACCAATCAAACAGGCGCCGATGAAGTCATTAATCAACTGTCAAAAGGCTACGAGACTGAATTGGGTACATCCTTTGCTGGAGGACAAGATATTTCAGGAGGCCAGTGGCAAAAAATTGCTTTGAGCAGAGCATTGTTTAAGCCAGCCGAGGTTATTATTCTCGATGAGCCAACAGCTGCATTAGATCCGATTGCTGAAGCACAGCTTCTAGAAAAATTTATTGAGATTACAGATAATAAAACCGCTATTTTCATCACTCACAGGCTTGGAAGCTGTAAAAATGTTGATCGGATTTTGGTTCTTAAGGACGGCAAACTCGTTGAAGAAGGCAATCATGAGGAGCTGATGCAAAGAAATGGGGAGTATGCAGAGATGTTCCGGTCGCAAGCACAATGGTATGCGGAAGTTGAGCATGCGACAGTGTAAGTACGCTTAGTATATGATTTGAAATAACCCAAAAGAGATGTTATTTTCTCAAAGTAAAAATGTAACCTAAATTCCTGATTAGCTCATTTGTTTGACATTAGCTCCTTACATGAGGTGGCTTTTCCGCAACAAATGGGCTTTTTTCTATGCAAGAACATAAGTAAACGCGGTAGGACTTTTTATACGGAAGGGGCATAGCGTTGGGTTATTATACAGCAACCTAAACAACAGCGATGCAAGCGACAGTTATGTAAACAAAAGCTATGCCAATACACCAGTCTACAAGATTGTCATTGACCCGGGGCACGGTGGAAAAGATCATGGCGCAAAGAGCGTCAGTGGTCAAGCTGAAAAGGACTTTACTCTGCAACTGGCACGAAAGGTAAAGGAGTTATCGGAGCAAGATTCGCGCATGAAGGTGTACTTGACCAGAAGCGATGACAGCTTTTTATCCTCGATTGATCGAAAGAGACCGGAATTTGCCAATCAGATGGGCGCAGATTTGTTTCTTTCCATCCATGGGAATACGTATACAGATTCCACTGTTTCGGGTACAGAAACGTACTTTTATCGTCCCGAATCTTTTCCGTTTGCTGAGAGCATACAAAAGGCACGTGATAGAAGCGACCGGATTTCACGATAGAGGGGTGAAAAAGGAGGATTTTTTCGTTGTCAAAGACACGGAAATGCCGGCAGTACTGCTTGAAGTAGGGTATGTAACGAATCCGATGGAGGAGCAAAAACTGTTGAAAGAAGATTTTCAATATCGCATTGCCACTTCGATTATCGAGGTAATTCAAGATTATCTATCAAACACAAGAGAGGAAGACTGACATGAGAAATAAAACTTTTGCAATTATGCTGACGGGGATCATCGCATTATAGCCCTTGCACCACTTAATCTTGGTCATAAGGTTCAATAAAATTGATTAAAAAACATTTGAACCAAAATCATATAGATAATTGTTCCCCCCGCTATAGAGAGGAGCATGTTTCTCCTCCAAATGTGAAGCATTGCAACTACAGCCACTGCAATAAATTCAGGGATTCCATGACTTCCAGAAAGTAAACTCACATTTTTAAAACAATAAATGACCAGAAGTCCAATTATTGCTGAAGGTAGAGCTTTACCTAAATACTGTACATACTTCGGTGTAGCTTTACCTGATGCAAAAACAATAAATGGAAAAAACCTTGTCAGCATAGTACCTAAAACAACCATCGTAATCGTAATAATTTCCTCGGTTAAATGCATTGTCATATCGTTTGAACCTCTTCTTTCTCTAATAACTTTCTAGTTAAGTAAGTAGCCCTAAAATTGCAATCATTGCAGGGATAATGAAATTGTTTTCACCAAAAATAATAAGGCAGACAATTGACATCCCAATCCCTATTAGAGAACTATAATGTTTTTCCTCTTTCAACCACTTTTCAATGAAAATAACAGCAAATAGAGCCGTCATAGCAAATTCCAATCCTTCTGTATTGAATTGGATAAGTGATCCAAAAATACCACGTACCTGCATCCTTACTATCATCTAACTAAACCTACATGACAGAGTACATAAAGAAATGTAATCGATCAGATAATATTCCGATTTATATAAGGTACTCATTACTGATCGTTTTACCTATTTAATATCTAAATTCCAAGGAGATCGTTACATGAACATATGGGAACTATTAGGAATCTCACCTACACTTGAAAGAAAAGTAATTAAACAGGCCTACGCTAATAAATTAAAATCTTATCATCCTGAACGCAATCAAGAAGGATTTCAAAACTTACGAAAAGCATATGAACAAGCACTACATAAAGTAAATTATTATAGAGAAGAAAAGCAACCTTTCCTAGCTAATCAGACAGTAAAGGATTGTGAATCAGAACTCGTAACAATAAAGAATGCCACACCCATTCATGAATCCGCTTTCTCTTATCTATCTACTGAAATGAGAAATCTTAGTGTTGATGCTGCTAGCAACCTTTTTATGAAGCAAATGGAAGCTTTATATAATAGTCCATCCAATCGAATTAATATATCTCTGTGGAAAGATTTACTGAATACTAAACAAGACTGGCAGCCTAGCTTAAAAAAATTACTAAGCGGGCGTGTGCTGACTTTCTTACAAGACAATTATTTTTTACCTCAGCCGGTATGGGTGTTGTTCAACGAGGTTTTCATGTGGAAGGAACAAGAAATACAATTATATGAATCCTATCCAGAAAATTTCATCGATCACTTATTGGAGAAAGTGACCAAAACTTGGGGATTACGCTATGAATTTTTTCCGAAAGACGCCGATATGGATAACTTTATCGAGTACCGAGACGACGCTCATGTTGCACTAACTAGCAATAATTTAGATTATTCCTACGAGTGTTTGTTAGCTGCACAGAAGTTATACACAAATGACCCTGATTTATTGAGATTGCTAGGGACATATTTTGTTCGCGTCGGCGAAAATGAACAAGCAATCGACACTTTTAACAAGCTTATTGATATTTACCCCGCTGACATAGACGGATTTATTAATCGTGCCAAACTGACTTTTGAGACTGGTGACATGAATCAAGCGTTCTCGGATTACCAATATATATTGGAGCAAATGCCTGATCACCTACAAGCAATGAACGGGTTAGCCCGTTGTTATTTATCGTATAATAGATTATTTGAGGCGAAAATACTGTTTGAGATTACAATTGAGAAACATCCGTACGATTTAGACTCAAGAATTTGGTTGTATAAAGTAAACAAGCTACTCTTGGAAAACACCCTAAATGAAGTAGCATGTTCCCCGAGCAATATCGAATTAAAGCTCACATTGGCACAACTTTATTATGACTTAGAATTGTATCAAGAATGCTGTCAGACGATCAGAGAGATCCAATCGCTTAGCACGCTTCATTCTGATATGTTTTTGCTGTGGGGGAAAGCTTTGTCCAAACAAGGCCAACTGAAGGAATGCTTGAAGATATTTAATAAAGCATTCGATCTTGCTCAAGGAGAAGGTCTTAATGGCTTTGATATTCTCGTTGAACACGGGATCGCTCATTTAAAATTGAAAAATGGTAAAGGCGCGATCAGCAAGTTGTCTGAGGCACTAAAAATCAAACCGGATGATACTCGAGTTCTAAGTCTTTTATCTAATGCTCATCAAATGATTAAGGATTGGGCTATAGGAATATATTTTGCCGATCGGGCTATTGAAGTTAATCCTTTGAATTGGAAACCTTATGTATACAGAGGGATTTGCCATTATAGATTAAAAAATTATAGAGAAGCAATACAAGACCATGCCGTCATGTTAGAACATGAATATCAATCGGAAGATGCTTGGTATCGAAAAGGCATGTGTCATTTTCAACTTCAACAGTATGAAGAAGCATCAGAGTGTCTGTCTAGGGCACTAGCATGGGGACATGACAAGTATACCTACTATTATCTAGCGACAGCTCACTATAAGAATAATGATTTTGAGTCTGCTTTAGAAGCTATTCAAAAATGTAAAGAGCATCACCCTGAAGATTCTAACGGATATGTAATAGAAGGTGATATTTATCGAGCAATAGGAGATTATAACGCTGCCAAGGAAGTCTACTGTAAAGGGTCAGAACTATTTCCAGATGATTATTACCCTTCTCAAAGAGCGCTATATGTTTTATTAAAGGAATGGAACAAAAGCGAATTTAAGAGAATTGATAAATTACTAGTTCGATTAATAAAATGTGAAGAATCAGATATGCAATGGGTACTGCTTGAAGGTATCCGATTTCTATTGAACGCCAAATCTTGGAGGAATGCACTGATTTTGACGGAAAAATATATCAAACTGCATAGTAAGAAAGGCAATTTTGTACCATTAGTTCAGTTTTATTCAGGCGTTGCTTATTTTCACGAGGGATTATGTAAGGAAAGTCTTACTCATTTGGAACAAGCCTACAAATCAGGTCATCGGAACTACATTAACATTTACTTAAGCTTGGCATATTATCAAACAAAGAATATGGAAAAGGCCCTAGTTTATGCTGAGCAAGCATGTCTGGACGATCCAGAAGATAAGGATTATCAATTGTGGTATGAGCAAATTCAACATCATGTTAATGGTAAGAGGGTTCTTTGGGGTCTGTTCAAAATTAAATTGAAGTCTGTAAAAATACCTGAAAACATCTATCTAGAGCATCAAGATGTAGACGAAATAGAAGATTTCCACTACATACAAGACGACAATGAGTGAAGGGATGAACCAAATCATGACAACGAATACTACTCTAACAAATCCCGCGAGTAAGATTACATTATGGTGCTATGGGCTAGCGGCTGTGATGAATGAAATGAATGGTCTTAAACTCAAAGATAATTATAAGCTGAACAAGAGTAAGGAAAATATACGAATACATAAACATTCCTTGGCGCGAGATTGGGGAATTGAGAACAAGGAAGATTTACTTCAATCGCTCCAATGGTTATTAAATGAAGGACATCGGCACTCATTTGATGAAATGAAGTTTTTTCTCTCCACGTTATCTGAGAGTGATCAATTACATTATATTGAGTCGATCCCTAAGACAAGTGAGACATATAGAGAATATTACATTGTAAGGGCATATATGGACAGACTTCCGTTAGCAGGAATTGCTGCGTGGGATTGGGGTAGATATGCTCACTTATGTCGGATAGGAGCTTTTGTTGGCTACCTTTCAGATGATGAGGTCCTAGAACTCGTAAAACATGTTGCCAGGATTGCTCAACAACAATACTCAAGCTGGCAAGAGTTTGGAACAAGCTTTCTAATAGGAAGACAATTCTGGTGGGGACAGACAACTAGTGAGAGTGCTGTGACAATGGCACGTTTTGTACGGAATTTGATCATACATCCAAACAGCGTGTGGAATCGTTTAGATTGGAATCAACCATTGAATTAGCTAAGATCATCTCCTACGCTTACCGGGGGTTAAGCATAATTAGTAGGATAATTCTCTCCTAATCGTCTATCAATAAGTAGAAGAATAATGCAAGTGCCAGAATAATATAATTTGAATAAATAATTATTCTGGATCATAATATTCCTATCTATATATTTAGGAGGGCTACTATGATTCTTATATTTGAAGCTATCGTTTTAGTTGCAGGTCTTTTCTTTTTTAAGAACAAAGTAAAACATAATGTTTGGGAAGCCATAAAAACTTTTTTAATTGTTTGCTTGTCCGATATTGTAATAATTCAATCAGCATTTTTTGAAAATTTTAGTGATGATTCTAGGATCATTTTCTTCTTTGCTGCTATGATTGTATTTTTGGGTATTACTGTTTATAAATTTAACGAAAAGAGATATCCAAGCCAAGACGAGCAAGCTTAAAAATAATGAGAAAGATTAACTTTTTGTTTTAAATTTTAGAAAGAAAAATTATGCCTTTCTAATCAATATCCAAGGTATCCATTACAATAGTTGTTGCTATGTTTACTTAAATATCGCTTCCGTAGAGCATACGGAAACCCAATACATAGGGATTGATTCAGTAACGGTTGAGTAAAAGGAATATTTTCATCAAACGATTTGTACTGTCTATGACTCCTATTTAGTTAATTGAGTAATTATGAACATTTTAAGAGAGTATGACAATCTTGATTTATGGTAATGAATTAGGAAAAGGGCTAACTCTAAAAGATGGCCCTTTGATCCTTCCTATATTAAACCGTAATACGTGTGATTGAGATGATTGGCACTAGTAGGCACATCAAGTGTATAGGCCCTTCGACACCATGTGAATTTATCAGTCTGATTGGTGGTAATGAAGTGTATTTATACTTTAGAAAAAAGTCTAGCAGTATGTCGGGCACCTCTATATACGTGTTTCTAGTATGCCAGATTCCAGCTTACCCTGACGGAATGTTCAGACGTTCTTTATTTAAAAAATTTAGCTTCCTTTCGATTGATCTATATAATACTTTAAGTTGACTGTGGTATAATGTGTTCAAATAATAGTTCTAATAAAAAACGTCTTACTTTTTATTAGGAGGTCCTAATGGAAAAATACAAAGAGGAAAAAGTGAAACATTTATATAGAGGCAGATATTATAGACTCATAAATGATACAAAAGCACATGAATACACATCTTTATATTATAAAACGTTTAGTAATCAACGAGTATCACTACAAATATTGGGTCAAAACACTTGCAATGAGGTAGAGATTGATAATATTCCTATTGCAATTCAAAAGGTCTTGTTGGAAGAAGGCTTTTATTCGGAGGAAACTCTTGAAAGTTAAAAGCAGTGCAGTATTCTTTTCAATATTTTTGGGGTAGGAGATAATAGGGTCAAATAATATCTTGTAAAGATCGGAACAGATCTTTCGATTAAACCTTTAATTTATCAACGTTCTAAATTAGAAATATCCTAATAGTAGATATAAAATCCTACACCTGGAAACCGTACTATTAACTATTAATCAAAATAAAGCCAACCAAATATTTTCTAACGGTTGGCTTTGTCTTTATTTTAGATAGATGTTGATTTATAATAAAGTTTGATTGGAAATAACTCTAAACTCTTGATTTCACTGCATATAAAAAGCCAACGTTTTGAATAAAGTTTGATCAAAACGTTGGCTTTCCTTTAATTTCAAGACCTGTTTTTTTATAAAAAAGATTGATTATTTTGATCCTCCTTATTCCACTAAAGCACCCGATAGTTGAAGAATGAAATTAAAGCCTTTCCCCAAGTGATCCGTTCTCAAATTCAAATTTAGCTGTCTATACAAAATTTAGACCCTTAGCGAGCCACGGAAGCCCCTTGCAGCATAGTAGGATTCTGCTCCATTGTGGTACACAAAGACAGTGTCGTAGCGACGATCACAAAAGATCGCCCCACCGAGTTTTCTAATATTAGCAGGTGTTTGCACCCAGCTCGACGTTTTCATATCGAAATTTTCAAGTTTCTGCAGCTCCCGGTATTGTTCTTCCGTTAAAAGTTCAATGCCCATGGTAGTTACCATATCAATAGCGTTATTTTCTGGTTTGTTTTTTTTCCTTGACTCCAGTGCTTCACGGTCGTAACAAACGCTTCTGCGACCTTTAGGACTTTCCGCTGAACAATCATAAAAAATGTATTCGCCCGTCTTTTTATCATGGCCAACAACATCCGGTTCACCGCCAGTTCCCTCCATTTCATTGAGCGACCACAGTTTTTCAGTATTAGCTTCAAGCTTAGCTTGTACTTTAGCCCATTCAAGACCCTTATGGCGGTTCATGTTTTTCTCAAAACGGGCTTTCAAAGTCCCGAGTAGTTCCTCACGTTGTTCTAGTGACAACTCCTTATTTTTCTTTGTCATATTAGTTTCCCCCTTATTGTTTTTACTCATAATGGTTTAAGGACTAAACTGCTCCGTTAGTTCAATAAAAAATTCAATTTCTACTAAATAATATAACCTACTTATGATAGGGTTCACCGTAATTGATCTTCAACTATCCTGCACCGTTAATTTAAGAAATTCAACAAAAATAGCGATAAATCCTTGTTGTATCAATGCCCCTGGATAATTGAAGATCGTCCGCAATTCGAGGCTGATTTTAACATCTTACATACTTGCGTTTAAATCCAAGCTTTCCTTTATCGACTTCTTTTTGAATTCTTTCGTAAGCATTTAGGAAACTGCTTTCAAAACAACATAATTATCGGTAATTATTGGTATTAAAAAGATAATAGGAAGATTCCATAATAAATATACGTCTTTTTATATCAACTTCAGTAAAAAGTTATCGAAAACTTGTGGAGTTAGTATAGTTTCATGGACACCTCTTAGTTAAGTCCTTACAATGAAAACAAGAGGAGATGAGTCCGGATGGAACACAAAAAAACGAACGAGAGATACAATGAAAATTTTAAAAGAACAGTGGTAGATCTTTATCACTCTGGTTACTCTGTAAAGGAATTATCTAGCGAATATGGTATTTCAGAAGTCACTATTTACAAATGGATCAAAGAATTTACTCTTCTCGGAGAAGCAGGACAATCTATTGCACCTAAAGAGATTGCTACTATGCAGAAGGAAATGCTTCGATTGAAACAGGAAAATGAAATTCTAAAAAAGGCTATGGCCATATTCGCGAAAAAGTAGAAATTGCAGAACTGAATCAATTTATTGCAGCAAACAGAGAAAAGTACTCTGTACAGACTATGTATGAGGTACTCAATCTTTCTAGAAGTACATACTATCAATTCCAAAAGAAAGAGCACTCTCCACGTCATAAAGAGAACCAACTGATTACAAAGAGAATGATTGAAATTTATCAGGATAGCAAGGGACGTTATGGTGCTCTCAAGATTCACTATCTTTTGAATAGAGAAGGCTTTTCTATTAGCCAGAAAAAAGTGCAACGATTAATGATTAAGGCCGATATTCGATCCATTACGCGTAAGAAATTCCGCCCACAAGGAAGCAAAGACAGGGTTATGGAGAGACCTAATCTACTTCAGTAAGATTTTAAAACAACATCTAGTAACGAGAAATGGGTAGCAGATATTACGTATATTCATACTCTTCAGGATGGTTGGTGTTATTTGGCATCCGTTCTTGATCTACATTCTAAAAAAATCATAGGATACTCTTTTTCACGTCATATGACAGTGGATGTAGTTTTGCATGCATTAAAAAACGCCTATGATACTCAAAAACCCGCAAGGGATTTGGTACTTCATACTGATTTAGGTGCCCACTTCTTGAGGTGTTTTGTATCCTAGACTACCATGTATTCGGGTTCGGTTATACCAACCTTCTATATATGTAAAAAGCGCAAGCTTTGCGGATTTATAATCAATGTAAGTCACATGGTTTACTTCTTCTTTCTTCAGAATGGCATGGAACGATTCGATACAGGCATTGTCATAGGGACAGCCCTTTCTGTTACATGAGTGAACAATGTGAAGTTGCTTAACATATTGCGTGAAATCCTTGCTTGTATCTTTCAAAGAAAAGTATCCTAGTACTTAACTTAATTGTGTCCAAGATATTGACTCAAATCCATACTTATACCAAGAAAGCCATTAGAAGAGGAATCGACTCTCCATCGAATGATACTTCATATTTGTGAAAGTAAAATTGAAGAAAAGTAGAAATGTTTGTATACATAGGTAAATATAACTAGATTATATGGTTGTTTAAAAGATCATTTTCGAAACATTGATAATAAGAGTATAAATCTATTCTATGAGAAGGTGTTTGATTATTAACAAATACGAGATGTTACTATCAAGACTGTTCAATTAATCCATGATATTCAGAAGTTAGATATACTTCCTGCATGGAATACAGTTGCTATCAGAAGTTTTTGATGAAGGGAACTTGAGCACAAAGATTAGGTTGTCCAAAGAATGCTTTTCTTGGTTTGTGTGAAGCTGACTTGATAAATAGTGTCAAACAAGATAAATACGCTGCTAAAAATTATTAATTGATTGATTGAGAGGTAATTTAAATTGAACATCATGGATTTTTTTACATATAATAGTTATTTTAGTATGGGTTATTTAATTGAATATGGTTATTTTGATTTTAAATATGCACACAGACAAGTAAATGAAGATTATTTGTTATCAAATCTGTTATATAAAAACGTTTTTACTACTGAGCAATTAGTAGCATGTTATGAAGACTTGAAGGAAAGCTATAAATTTTTTTCTACAGTAGATACGATACCTGTAGAATTATCTGTTTACAAGAATGAGGATGAGAGAAGAAAATATAAGTTGCCAAACATGTATTCATATATATGTCTGTGTAAGCATCTATCAGATAATCGGAAAACTTATAAAGAAATACTTCATTCTAGTGATAAATCATTATCAAATGAATTTTATAATAATCCTTTTTATATTGGAAAGAACAAGAGAGAAAATAATAGATTTGGTAAAAAGCATATTTTTAAAACAGATATTCAAAATTTTTATCCAAGCATTTATACTCATTCAATTCCATGGTTACTTGTCGGAAAAGTAGAAGCTAAACGAACGAGAACCAATCAAGGAAAGTACTATAACCAATTAGATAGTCTTATTCAAAGGTGTCAAAGAGGAGAAACGCATGGAATTCCTACTGGAACTTTCGCATCTCGTCTAATTGCGGAAGTATATTTATGTAAGCTAGATGAAAAGTTGGAAAAACATTCTTATGTAAGATATGTCGATGATTATGAACTCTCTTACAATGATGAAAAAGAAAAAGGAGAGTTCTATAAAGATTTAACGAAGGAATTAAATGATATTAATTTAAATATTAAAGTAGAGAAAAATCTAATTGATACATTTCCATTTAGAGGTGATAACAACTCATGGTTCTTTTTCGACTACTTTAACAGCACAAATCATCATCAGAAAAAGCGAATTTATAACTTTATTGACACTAGTATTTATAAAGAAAGAGAAGGATTTAAAGGTTCATTAAAATTAATGTTTAAAGCTTTAAAATCCAGTGTTGAAGAAGGAAAAATATCAGAAAGTGATTTATTGTCTAAACCTTTACAACAAAAAATTTTTAATTTGGTTCTAATGAAACCAGATTTATCAGTTTACTATCTCGAATTTGTTGATACTTTGAGTGAAGTTTTTATTGAAGAGACGATAATACCTTCAATAGATAGTATTAAATTACAAATTGAAAAAAATATAAATAGATATATTGAGTTTAATTATCATCAAGAACTTTTTTCATTGCTTAGTATTTTTTACCACCTCGAAATTGATGGATTGTGCAATAGGAATCAACTTTTGAATATTATAGAAATAATGGATGATTTAAGTTCGGTATTGTCCTTTGAGTTTTATGTTAATCAGGAAGATGGATTTGACGATACATTATTCAATACTATTGAACAAAAACTTAGTAACTCATTATCATGGATTGAAGAGTTTTGGTTCTTCAAGTACCATGTATTGTTGAGAATTAATGAAAAAAAAGACTCTGATATAAGAAAAAAGTATAAGGAATATATGTATCGAACGTATGGTGAAGGCAAGGAAAAGTCCTTGTTTTTTAATCAAGATAAATTTAGAAAGGTAGAGAGCCCTATCAATTTGATGTTTCAACATGATAATACACAGAATCAGGAAATAAGGGATTTCTATAATTATTTAATTGAAAAGAAAGTTTGTTTCTTGAAAAATCAATAGGATAGATAGGTATGTTTAAATGAAGTTGACATCAGATATAAACCACCATATAATTGTGAATGAAACAACAACAAGAAAGTGGTCAACACTAAATGAACCTTGATATATCAACGATTTTCAAGCTCAGCTGGGAGAGTACCATCTTGACAGAGTGGGGGTCGCTTGTTTGAACCCAGTCCGGATCACCATAATAGAAACATTAAAAGCCTTGATTATCAAGGCTTTTTTTGATGTTACAGGGCTGTTTAATTTACTGGTACAGGCTCTAAAATACTAACTTGGGGACGGATTGGGGACGAAACTTTTTTTGTCCTCTTTTTTGTCTTCTAAAATCGAGTTATGCATTTTTGAGGACTGATATATTTTGTAGTTTATATCCCGATCCGAAGGCATACGTTTCAACGTTGGTGAGATGAACCTTTAATTATTTATAAGCACGGAATCCCTCTAGGGGCTTCCTAGAGGGATAATTTTATTAAAACAACTTAATAATCACCTTAAAAAACATGAGAACCCCCTCCGAGTGTAGGAGGGGGTATCTTATTATCTACTGTATTCTTGAACTTCAAAGCTTTCAATATGACTGTAGCTAATGAAGTCTTTTCTAGAATTGAAAGGTCCGATGTTGTATTTCTTATTAACGATTGGGGATTTTCCACTGTTACTTAAAGGGGTGCATTTCATAATATCAATTTAAAAATCAAAAAATCCTTCATCATACAAATGGTCAGATTCAGGGGATACATCTTCAATTTTAGTAAATAAACTTTCGAATTTATCCTCTGTGATTAACTGATCGATAATGGATGTAATCGTCTCGGCTTTGATATTGTCGACTATCACCATATCGCTTGACCAGAAATATAGTCCACTCATATTTTCACCGCATTCTTTATTATGTTGTCTTATACTTTCAATGTTTTTATAAGTAAAGAATGAGGCAACATATCTTGTTCGATTCGGGAAGGTTACGATGACATCTGTATTTTCGTCGTAAGGATCAAACTCTCCTTCACCAATTTCTGATCTAATCCAAATGTTTTTTTTCTGATGTTTCTTTAATTGATTCATCTTCATCTATAGAACCCCTTTTACAAATATTTAATTATAAAGCTTTCTCAATCGATCAATTACTGTTTGCTGATTATGTTTATCTGATTTCCCTAAAATCTCAAAAGTATCCCCTTTCATTCTATAATATACTCTTGCTCCTTCCTCTCCTCTAAGTTCATGTACATTTCCAAATAAAGGTCTTGAACCTTTATTTGGGTTTAGGCCTCTTAGGTATTTTTCGACCAAGTTATTAGCTTCCCTTTGAATAATAGGGCTTTTCATAGCTTTTTCAGTCTCTTTTAAGATAACTTTATCTTCATCGATCCTAGATTTCACAAAATATTTACCAATCTTCTGTCGTCCTTTGAGGACATCATTTGCAAGATCGATTACATCATCACCGTATTTTTTCAGTAGGTCATACGTTTTTTTACCGACCTTTGCTCCCTTACCTGCAGGGAATAGAGAGAGAATTGCGAATCCTTTCTCTGCATCACTAGCTTTTGGATCAAAAATTGTTTTTACATCATCTAAAATTAAGAAGTCCAGTCCTGCTTTGGCAGCGTCTAATAAAAAATTACCAGCATCAACTAGCCATCTCTTACTAGAATCAATCCAATCAGAGGCTGTATCTTTTAAATCATCCCACCATGAATTAGAACTAGCTGAAGCGCTAGCTAGATATAATTGTTTACCTTCTTTAGATATTTGTATCCTATCGTTTTGAATATTACCCTGCAGGTGATCATTGTTACGTTGCTCTTGTTGATTTCTCAAAGCCATTACTTCTCTTGAACTGTTCATATTTTGCCTGTAAGAATTTGAAGCACTAGAAACTGATACCATGGTCATCCTCCTAATAAATAATAGTGGATATACAAATATACCCAAATGATATATCGGAAGATTATGTGGGAATATTTAGCATTAAACAAAAAAATATATCCTTTAGTAAAAAAATGTATATATAAAAAGATGATAGATTACTAAGTCCTTGGATTCACTTTTACCGTAATACGCAGAGATGTTACGTCAGTATCACGAAGATAAGAAACTGATCGAGAAGCCGATCATTATGAGCTGGCCGAGTTTTGCTACAGGATATCTGACTCACGTCAGTATGACTATTCTTTAACCATTAGTTGGTGGAAATAAACAAAAGAGGGTAGAGGCGTGATAGAATCCGCTTGGGGATGAAGGTCAAATAAATACCTCTAGAATTTGATAAAATATTTAAATAAAAATTTGTAAATAAAGATTATAATGGTTATAAGAGGTGCTATATAAATGAATAAAACAAAACGCAAACAATTGGTGCAAAACATATTAATATTTACAGTAATATTAATCATCGTTGGATTGTTTTAGCAATATAAGAACTATGGACAATTTAATATCATAAATATTTTTAACGAACAAACTATCTATCTTTTATTGGGCTATTTGTTGGTGAATATAGTCTACCAGTATTTTAAAAAATGATTACCAAAGACCCCTCGTTATTATTTATAACGAGGGGTCTTAATTGTTAGTTTATAAAGTAGTTCCGGATACTTCAATATCACCCACAACTGATTCTGTTAAATAAGCCGAAATTGTCGTAGCAACTGGAGCAGAATATTTACTATTTATCTTAAATTTGGACTCTACCCAGGAAGTTAAGGCCTCAACTGAAAGACCTATTAGACCTGAAATATGTTTTTTTCGATTATATAACTGTGCTTGAAAGAGCAATCCCAAGATGCTTTTGCATAAATCTTTGAATTAAAGTTATTACTTTATGACTCAGGAAATATCGGGGTAACCAATGTACCAGAATCATTACTTTGTGACTAAGCAAATACTGGAGTAACTGAAGATAATGCTAGAGTATAGGCTAAGGCACTAATGAAATTTGAATAATTAGTAAATTTTATTCATGCTGTATTCATATAATAATAGACATATTTGGTACACTTCATTCATCGGTTAAGACAATTGCGGAAAAAATGATGAGGATTATTGGTGGATTCCTGTAGAAGATGTGATTAGTGTAGAAGCCTAGGCAGTGCATTTTACAACTACATAGATTATATAGAGTGAAGGAACATGGATACTAAAATAGTAAAGATGAACATTAAATGTAGCTCGAAAAATAGCGAAATATTTTAAAATGAATATGTGAATATTTTAAAAAAAGTATTATTTTTGTATATGTGCCTGTTATATTGTTACACTACACTCTACAAACGGGGGGCAGTCCCCCATAAACAGTAAAGGGCTTTCTTCTTACTGTCTACCTAAAGGGGATAATACCAATCGTTGAAGGGGGCTTGTTATTCTCGTTTGTCGTTGTGCCACTAACGGGAGATTAGTTTAACAAAAGTTTAGGGCTTACTCAGGCTACGTATTACTTTGAATTAACAATAGGAATTTAACGGAAATAAATTTTCAGATAACCATCACAAATCAAAACGTCTATAATTGAATGGTATTAAATGAAGGGTACTAAGATAAAGAGGAAGTGTTCTTTAAATGGATGATTACTTAATGTCTGATTGCGAAAATTGTTTTGGCTTGTGTTGTGTCGCTTTACCTTATGCAAAATCAGCCGACTTTGCATTCAATAAAGACGGTGGGGAGCCTTGCCGGAATTTATGTACTGATAATCGCTGCTGTATACATAACCAATTAAGAGATAAGGGCTTTCGTGGATGTGTCTCCTATGAATGTTTTGGAGCTGGACAACATGTTTCGCAGAGAATATACAAAGGGAATGATTGGCGAAATAACATTCAAAAATCAAGTGAGATGTTTATAGTATTCCCTATTGTTCAACAGTTACATGAAATGCTCTGTTATCTCAGTCAAGCTTTAGGGCTAACAGAAACGAAGCCATTTCAAACAGAATTAAAAAAGGTTTATGATGAAACTGTACAAATGACAAACAGGACTCCTGAAGAAATTTTAAGCATAGACATACCTTCTCATCGACATACTGTTAACGATTTATTAGTCAGGACAAGTGATTTAGTTCGGAAAGACTTTGAGCAAGCAAATAAAAAAAGAAAGTTTAATAAAGGCCTAGACTATTTAGGAGCCAATTTAAAAGGTGCTGATCTAAAAGGTGCAAATTTAAGAGGAGCACTTTTAATTGCAGCTAACTTAAGTAATTCTGATTTAAGAAAAGTGGATTTTATTGGTGCAGACTTAAGGGATGCAGATCTAAGAAATGCGAATCTGACCGATTGCATATTCTTGACACAATCTCAAGTTAATTCAGCTAAAGGGAATCAATATACTAAACTACCTAATTATATAGATACCCCTGATCATTGGCTAAGATAACGAAAGTAAGATGTTTTTCAACTGAAGGAGCTTTAATAAGACGCTGACATGGAGAGGCCGAAATTCCTTGTGAAATGGAATCCAGTTTTTCATTTCATTCTAATTGTACGGTTTTCATTTCGTATGATTTAATAAAATAGGAATATATAATTGTGTTTAAGGAGATGTTTTGATATCTAGCAAAATTCTTGATCCACTTGTAACGAAATTCATCTTGCCAGAGCATGTCGAGATGCTACAACAATTTCATGAGGATAAGGAACTAATCGAGAAGCCAATCATTGAAGAGGATGGGCAGTCGAGTTTTGTTATAGAATATCTGACTTACGTCAATATGACTATGCCCTTACAATTAGCTGGTGGAAAGAAACAAAAGAGGGTAGAGGAGTAATTGAATCTGCTTGGGGATGGGTGGAGAAGTTTGATTCAACGTATAAACAAATCAAGTTAAAAAATGATAATGAGGGAGTAAATTTTAATTTGGAATTACTTAAAAATAAAACTAGTGCAGAGACCCTTATATCATGCTAAGGATCTCTGCTGCTATAGACTAACTATTTTTCAGAATCCCATTCTTCAATGAATTCCCATCCAATTATCCCATTATCTATCACGAGGTTTCGAAATTTATCTGAAACAAACACATGATTTTTGGGCATTTCAGGCAACTTGAAAATGTGTTGCCCGGAAATCTTCTCTTCAAGGAATGAGAACTTATCAATCCATATAATGGATTGATTCAGCGTGTAGACAAAATACCGAAAGGTATGAAGGTCTGCACGCTTTTTTGTTGAATGTATGAATATAGTGGAAAGGAGTGAGTTTCTTGTTAAAAAGACAAGATGCAGAAGCCCGTTACCAACTGTCCGTTGTTTCATTAGATGAGCTTGTCCCTTCTAATCATTTAGTTCGTAAAATTGAGAAAGCAATTGATTTTACTTTTATATACGACCTTGTAAAAGACAAATACTCGCAAGATAATGGGAGACCGAGTGTCGACCCTGTTGTTTTAATCAAGATCGTATTTATTCAATATTTATTTGGAATAAAATCTATGCGTCAGACAATCAAAGAACTGGAAACGAATGTAGCTTATCGGTGGTTTATCGGTTATGACTTCACTCAACCAATTCCTCATTTCTCTACCTTCGGTAAAAATTATGCTCGTCGTTTTCAAGATACAGACCTCTTTGAAACCATTTTCGCACATATTCTTGGACAAGCTCTTAAGCATCGATTTGTTGATCCTTCTGTTATGTTTATTGATTCTACTCATGTAAAGGCTAATGCTAATAAGAAGAAATACATAAAGACTATAGTTGAACAAGAGCCTAAAAAATATCTATCTTACTTAACAGACGAATTAAATCAGGATAGGATCGATCACGGAAAGAAGCCCTTGCCAAAAAAGTCTGAGTCTATAAAAAAGGAAGTGAAGTTGAGCACTACCGATCCTGATAGTGGTTGGTTTATTAAGGATGAAAAAGAAAGATTATTTGCATATTCTTTCCATGCCGCAAGCGATAAGAACGGATTCATCTTAAGTGCAAAAGTAACAGCTGCTAATGTTCACGACAGCCAAATGTTCCAAGATGTTTTAAGTCAAGCTATTCATCGAGTAGGAAAACCGTATGCAGTAGCAGTAGATGCAGGCTATAAAACTCCTTATATTGCTAAAACCCTCATTACGTCTGGTATACGTCCTGTAATGCCGTATACGCGACCACGTACAAAGGATGGATTTTTTAAGAGATACGAATATACTTATGATGAATATTATGATTGCTATATTTGTCCTGCAAATGAAATATTAGCTTATGAGACAACAACCCGTGAGGGGTATCGAATGTACAGATCGAATCCATCAATCTGCAAAGATTGTTCCTTTCGGAACCAATGTACAAATAGCAAGGATTCAGTGAAAAAAATCAGTCGTCATATATGGACGGAATACATAGAAGAAGCTGATCATCTTAGACATACGCCAAAAAATAAAGAAATCTATTCAAGAAGAAAAGAAACGATTGAACGAGTATTTGCAGATTTAAAGGAAAAGCATGGCTTGAGATGGACCACTTTACGAGGGATTAAAAAAGTGACCATGCAGGTGATGCTTGTTTTTGCTTCTATGAATTTAAAAAAGCTCGCTACTTGGCTCTGGAATCCTGAAAAGGAGAAGCGTAAGCTTCTTCAATTACTGACTTTTTACCAACAAAAAATAAAACAAACTCTCCTTATATCAGTAGCATAAGAAGAGTTTGTCCACAGTCTGTATCAATCCATATAATGGATTGATTGTCGTAAGGCGAATATCTAACAGCAGAATTTTCATAATCAAGAGCATCTACCATATTTGTTACATGAAGTATAAAATGCTCATTGATTTCCATTTTTTTGTTTTTTCTTTGTACATTAACAGGTAACCATTCTACACTATTTTCAATTAAGCAAATCAAAGCTTTTTTTGTTTTGGTGTTACAAAGAGGCATGATTAAATAGGAGTTTACATCTACCCATTTTGTCCCTTTGAAGCGAACTTCTTTTACATCAGGTGTTTTCCAATTGGAAGTCCAGCTTTTTCTAGCATCGTGCAAAGGGTTTGCTACATCTTCGTCAAAAGAAGATATCGGGGCAATTTGAGCATATTTGTTTTGGTCGTGATAAAGCCTCCATATTTTCATAGGTAAATCGCCCTTTCCATATAAAGGTACCGTTTAATAGAGCTTCTCTGATCTCGTCAAGAGTTCTGACTACTTCTTCCTTGAAACATTTGGAATCATGCTCATTTGCAGAAAGTCTATTATAGACCTCTTGGTAATACTTTTGTGGATGAGATCCTTTATGAATCACAGACTTATTGTTAGGATAAGTCTTAGAAAGCCATTTTCAGCACTATTAATGTCAATTCCAGCTTTCTTAAGGATATCTCTGATTTTTGGTATGCGACATACGGATTATTTTTTGTGTTACCTTTTATTGGGACGCTATGATGAGCTTGTGTTTTAACATTCTTAGGATGTTTGTTAATTTAAGTCCCAAGTTGTAATTCTAGCATTTTCAAGATTATTGTCTAGATCTTCTTCTAACGAAATTTTAAAGGATATCTTTATGACCAGAAAGGTGTAAAATTCACTCCATGAAGAGTAGAATATTGTTTTAACATCAACAAATATATTTACAGGTCGTTGGCCCTATACTATAATGTATTCAAATTCTATTTGTTTTTTTGGCCATCTTACCAGTTGAAAAACTTGTAAGTACTGAGAAGTTAACCAAAATAAATCAGCTCTTTGTGAGTACATGTACCCAATATGGGTTTATGTGTTCATAAAGAGCTTTTTTTGTTGTTTATACATTAAAAAAGAGCACTCGAAGTGTAAATGATTAGTCAGCTGAAATGTTGAAGCAAAATAGATCAGCAACTTAATACTAGATATGAGGATGTGGTGTTCTTAGAGGTACTACAAGTAATTAATTGGTGGTTACATGTAAACTTCCCACGCTATTAATCAGCTAATTCAAGAATTAAAAATACTAAAAAACAATATATATCAAAAAAATTCTCAAAACTAAAGGAGTTCATTACATGAAAAATCAATTAGCGCATTGTCACATTGACAATAATAATACCAGTATTCAATGTACGACGTATGAACTTATTCAAAATAAAATGGTTCAAATACGTAGTAAAAAATATCAAAATCTAAAGAAAGAGTTTTATTTTGAAAAAAATAAAATGCGAGAGATACTGAATGAAGGTGGATGTTTTCTTTACATGAATAATCCAGTCATAAGAGAAACAGCTAAGCTAATGAAGAGGTATCTAAGTTGTTTAAAAAAGATGAATAAATGCAAGGCAAGAATGAATCAAATAGAAAAAGAGATAAACCAACTAATTAAACGATAAGAGAAAGACTATTAGATGAGTAAGGTATATGGGATTATAACAAATAAAATCATAAAATTATTAGAAGAAGGAGTTGCCCCATGGAGAAAGCCTTGGAACTCAATTGGATTGGCTGTTAATTGGGTTACTCAAAAACCTTATAGGGGAATAAATACCATGCTACTTAAGCCTGGGGAATATGCCACAAAAAAACAAATCAAAAATGCTGGAGGTAAAATAAAAGAAAAGAAAAGGAAAAAGGACATATGATTGTTTTTTGGACATGGTTAGATGTTAATGACGATGAAGAAAGTAGTGTCGACCTTGACAGTGAAGCTACAAAAAAATACCGTATATCCGATACTATAAAGTTTATGAAATTAATACAGAGTGTGAGGGATTATTAAGTAAAAGAAAAGATAAGAAAGTATACGATCACAACCCGATTGAAGAAGCGGAAGCCATTATAAAAGGATATAGAAATGCTCCTACAATAAAGTTTGGCTATAATAGATCTTCATATAGTCCTCTCTTTGATTTGATTAGAATTCCATCGATGTGTAATTTTAAAAATGTCGAAGAATTTTATTGTACGCTATTTCATGAAATACTCCACAGCACAGGGCACAGAACAAGACTGAATCGTAGCGGTGTAATAGGAAAAATTATCTTTGGTTCAGAAACATATTCTAGGGAAGAATTAATTTCTGAATTAGGTGCAGCCATGCTTTGTGGAGTATGTGGAATTGATAATAGCACGATTGAGAATAGTGCCTCCTATATTAGTTCCTGGTTAAGAAAACTTGAACAAGATCCAAAATTAATTGTTCAAGCTGCTACACAGGCACAAAAAGGAGTGGATCTGATTCTTGACGTCCATTATGATATCTAATGAAAAAGAGTATATCAAGTCTTTTCTTGATACATTGGGTTAATATCAGACGATGAGGTAAGGTTAGGATTCAAAACCAAAATCTATAGAATTAACAATACCAAAATCAAAGAAAAAAACTATTAAATGGTAATAAACAGTAAAAATATTATAGAGGTAAATCCATAAACAATTAAACCATATGAAGACAACGGAATTGAAACCGCCGGCGGTCTTTTATATATTAATTAGGTTTTTAATAAAGAAAAGTAAACCAATCTATTATTTTTTATTGACGTTTACATTATAGTAGTAAGGAATTCATAAGATGTGTGGCACTTTTTAAAGCATATAGAGACCAAGCAACATCTCAACAAGAAAGAGACTATAAGATAGCCTTGGAGGAGGTGATGAATGATGGAACATTAAAAGGACGTTCTCACCCGCTCAGTGAGGAACGTCCAATTGTGAAACATTAACACACATTTATCTTAGCACAAAACGATTACGATTTACAGAATTTCTCAGGGGATTTAATGTAGAAGTTAGATAAAAATGCTTCATGAATATTTGTCGAAAAACCATAAAATCCTTTTGAAACAGCCGTTTTTCAACTATTTATGAAGCATCTAAGCCTGGAGTGTTATTTATGAATTTGTGGGGATCAGAAAAGAAAAAGCTCTTACAAGAAAATAAGAAGCAAGAATGGGAAGAACGGAGAATTTAACTTAAGAATGAAGCCAGAAAAGTTTTGATCAACAAGAATAACAAACCAAAACAATAAACCAAAAAATTTGGATGGTGATATGGTTTGAATTTAAAGCTAAAAAAGGGGATATTGTCTCTACTTTCAGTTACGTGCTTATCCTTGACATTTACTTCTGTTGTCACAGCTTCTTCTGCTAATACAAATGTTGTGAAAGATACAAAATATTTCGATCCGAGCTAATATAATATGCATTTTGACCATGAAACAGGATGGTATGTTGATGACTCTGGTAAGACAGTTTATGACCCAGTAAACTTTAGACTCGTCCTACTTGAAGCAAATGTTTATTTAGACTTGAAGAACAAAAAAATTATACCTATGGGAACTCCTAAAGGTATCGTCAAAGAGCAAAAAGTTGTAAGCGCTACTCTTAAAGCCATTAAAGGTTTCGGTAAAATCGTAAGAGCTGGTGGATGGGTACTTGAGAAGACTATAGATTTAATACGGAAATACTCAAGAGAAATCGCAGATGCTTGCGAAATGCTGGAAACGGGTACCAAAAAGGCTTTGATAAAAGCGTTAAAGAGATTTAACGTGCCAGAGGATGTAGCAAAGGATATTACTGATATCATTTTCTGGTTCATATAATTAATCATAACCTAGATCAAAATTGGTCTAGGTTATGATTAATTATATGAAGAAAGGTGAGATGAAAATGAAGAGGTACCCTTGGTTAAATGCTTCTGTTTTCTTTTACATTCTTGGAATAGTCGTATGTGGTGTCATGGCTGGCACCTTAATCCATACTCTATTTTTATATTTCATGTCTTTGATATTTGAAATTAGAATTGAATCCTTTTTTTCCGCGATTGCTTTTTCGACAATTGTGTATCTCTTGATAATACCATCTTTTTTATCCAGCTTTATCACTTCTATGATCAATACAAAGTTGGTTTCAAATGGCATAAAATTAAGACTTTTAGAAACTGTAGTATCATTCGTACTTTACTACTTCTCAGTATCTTTTTTAGAAAATATGTATTCTGGAATTTCTATTTCATCAATGGGAATTGTAGTATTAGCATTAATTTATGCCTTAATAATAAGGTTCGATGATCTCTATAATTATTTAAAAAATAAATTAATATCATAATTACTTACAACTGGGAAAAAGTATTTTTAACAAAGGGATTTCATTATATTAAATTCACTTACAACCTATTTCATTATAGCTACCTCAACTTGATATTACACATTCCTTTCATTCCCATCAGTAGTTGTAGTAGTGACTATCTTCATACTACATTCCATATCTAATAAGAGTGAGGTTTGATAAATGTTGTTACCATCAGACATAAATGGGGGAAGTGCAAGCATGAATGTGTCAGTTTTTATAGTGACAGCCATGTTTCAAAAGGTACACTATCCCCAAATGGTACTATAGAAATAGAATGTAAAAAGAGAAATGAACGAAGAGTCCGCTTTTTGAGTATTTTTGACACACGCCTGATAAATGGAAGGATACTCTTCCTTCAATTTTTTACTGTCAACACTAGTTCACCATCTGTTTTCCCATTTTACTTTGTATGATCCAGCTACCCCGATTTCATGCTCCCCCAGCAGAGATTTCATCTGATTCTCTATTTCAGAAGCCACTTCTTCAAGATGTTTGATTTGCTGTTTTTTCTCGAAATACTTCTCAAAAATGTCCGTTTGCTTCAACTGAATATTCAACTTATTAGTCGCTTTAGGATACATACGGCTTAATAGGGTAGTGGAAGCATCAGAACCGTCAACAGGAGGAGACTCACGAGCAAGCACATTATAATACCAACAATCACTCGCAAGCCGAAGCAATTGGTTAATCATTTCCTCATCACGCATGACTTCATATTCCCGATACTTGTTCCCTCCGATCAAAGTAGTAAAGTAACCCCAATCTAGCCCGGTGACAAAGAAGTACCATTGCAACTGGACGTAATAATAGTCAGGGATATTTCCGTCATCCCATTCATTACGCAAATATTCGCTTGCCGTTTTGATTTCAAGAATACCGGGCCCACGATTCGGACTGATGATCATGTGGTCAAGATTTCCTAAAGCCCAATTGTGTTGGGGATGAGCATAAATCACTTTTTGTTCAAGAACGGCATATTCAGGATGATTATTCGCAAACTTCTCAGCGATTAAAGGTTCTAATCTGGTTCCCCATTCGGCAGCCAGCTTCATTCGTTTTTTCAGGCGGATATTCACCTGTTTTTTCGAGATATACATGAATGGGCTGCTTCCATTTAGACAAATTGCAAATGGCTGCCAAGTCAGAACCTCCGATGCCATCGCGCCGATAACGAATCAGTTTCAACCAGTGCATTTGCTTGAAGAGTAGCAGTCATACGTTTACCTCCATATCCTGAAGTAGCAGCCCTTGCTCTTTCAGACTAAAGTAACGGCTGTGTCCAATGATAATATGATCGAGGACATCAATTCCAATGATGTTTCCTGCCTGGACTAATCTTTTTGTGATGTCGATATCCTCTTTATTGGGATTGGGATTGGGATTGGGATTGCCGCTAGGGTGGTTGTGAACAGAGGCGCAGCCGCGCTTAATAGCTGGGCGAAACCCCTCTCTTGGATGTACAATGCTGGCATTCAGTGATCCAATGGAGATCGTTTCTTTGCCAACTACGTAATTTTTTGTGTTAAGCAAAATGCAAACAAAATGTTCTTTTTGTAGATGACTTAATTCAGATGATAACGGTTTGTATACATCTTCCGGTTTGCGGATGGTGTATGAACAGTGAGAAGGAATAGAGAGCGTGTGAGCTAATCTTAGGGCAGATATAATTTGACGGGCTTTGGCTGTACCAATTCCCTTGATGCTCACTAGTTCTTCTACTGTTGCCTGGAGTAGTTCTGTTGTTGTTGGGAATATAGTAAATATCTCTTCAATAATGTAGCAGCCTGGCTTTTCACGTAAAGAATCTGTCAGTAAGGATTTCAATTCCGTTTGCTGTAAGAATCAATCTGGAAACCCTCCAATACATCTAATTGATTTTTACAAAAAGGAAATAAAAATGCCTTGGCAATCCTGTAAATGGGATTATGCCGAGGCTACAATGATTTCATAAGCTTTATCAATGAGTGGATTTCCTTCCATTTTTTGAAACAGGTTTTCTTTGTAAGATGCTGTTTCTCGCAGCGGTTTTGCATGAGTGGCAAAATCAGAAACGGCATTGATAAAGCGAAATGCATTTTTACCGACATCAATAAGATCTGGAGAATCGAAATATCTATGTTGCATATCTGCTCGCAACAGCCGGTTATTTTTTTCTTGAGTTATGGAGGCGTTGTCAGGCAAGGGAAGAAGGAGCTCGATGTATTCCATGACCTTACGATCTAGAAGTTTAATTTGATTTAATCGGTCTGACTCGACTCGTAGATGGTCCATATAAGATTCAGCCATAAGTAACGTCCTCTTTGCTTTCTCCAGTTTGGACTTGATATCTCCAGTATGAATGGTTCCCCATATTCTCTTTGCAGTACTAAGGGCAAGGTTCAAGGTATTTTGGCAAACTACAAGCCCCCGATTGTCGGAACCATGAATGTTTGCCTTGTAGCCAGGAATCTCTAACTGGTTGTTTGTTTGAATGGAACGTTGAACGATAGTCCAAAATCTAAACCAGCCTCCTTTAAGACTTCTTAGGAAGAAAATGCTTGCTCTACTTGTTTCCCAAGACCATGCTATGGAGATTGTTTTACATAAAACATACTATAAACATTTGCTGGCATACCTACATCTTTCTTTCTTTTCTGAATGTATAAAACAGCCAAGGTTAGCGTGTTTTTAATTGAATTCAGATACACCGGATCGGCATCTATATCGTTCTGATGTATCTGTATCAAGCTAATAATATACATTTGTTTCTTTGAACTATACTATTTTAGAGTTGAATCAAGTGTGTAAAATTTTGAAAGGGTGCCTGTGTATGGTGATAATGAAGTAGGCCACTATCATTAAAGGGGAAAAGGAAATGGAAGTACAGCGACCGACTAAGGTGGTAGATCAAGCGGGTCGTTGAAGTATTGAAAGGGAAAGGTGAATCGCAAAGATTATATACCTGTTTTGCAAACAGACAACAAATAAACGGTGGACTGATCAGTGTTGCAAGCAGGCAATAAAAACAACATGAAAATTATCGACATGTCGTACCATCAAGGAACGATCGTTTGGGAGAAGGTAGCTGCTGACGGTGTAAAGGGAGCATTCATTAAAGAGTGCTGTCAGCTACGCTGGTATCACCCCTACTCACAAAAAAATATCGAATAATAAGAATATTTAAATCTATTGAATTAGCAGAAAGCGAAAAAATATGACAATTATAGCTTAGTATAATTGAATTGAAAAAGTTGTATTTTAGGTGGAAAAAATGGTTGATATCTATGCAGTACGAATTCCTCAACATATTGAATCCCAACTTTTTATGCAATTGTTACGAATAGTTTTAGAAGAAAAGCGGCATAAAATCGAAAAATACAAAAGAATATATGACCAATATAGCACTTTAATTGGAGACCTGCTAATAAGATTTATAATCTGTAACAAATTTGATATGAAAATAAGGATATCTCTTTTGTATAAAATTCATTTGGGAAGCCTTTACTTACTCAAACCTAAAGGACTTTTTTTAATGTTTCACACTCGGGTAAATGGGTTGTTTGTATTACTCACAAGCAAGAAGTAGGAGTAGACATTGAAAAAATTCGGCCAGTTGATATTCAAATTTTCGAACGATTATTCACGGTTGAAGAAGTCCGTGCAATAAATAATAAAAAGAAAATAGAGCGGTTATATGAGTACTATCAGTTATGGACTAAAAAGGAAGGTTTTGTAAAGATGATTGGCAGGGGATTGGCTATACCATTAAACTCAAATTGCAGTAAATGTGAAGGAGTATTTAGTGTAAGGCAAACATATATCAATTCCTTAGTTTTCTTCAAACATTATACTTTTGAATCTGATTACGTAATAACTGCATGTGCAAGAGATGATAGTTTTCCTGATAAGTTGGAAATCGTCGAATTCTCTTCCTTATAGAAGGGATTATTCAAAAAATAATTTATTTTCTAATGTTAATTTGTTCTACTTTAACAATGATAGAGGGTAATCCAGTGTTAAAGAATATGATTCAAATTTATTGGTTGGCCTTAGCAAACAAATGTTTAAGAGGAATGAAAAAAACATTGCAATATTTTCCTATTTATGGTAGAGTTTTAAACGAAAAAACATTATGATTGAAAAGTTAATTTTGACAAAAAGGTGCAGATAATTGTAATGATTAGATATTTTTTAAGTAGATTAAATTATAATGAAGATTTCGATAAAGAACTAATTAGCTATTTGAAAAAAGATTTAGTTATCAGGGAGAGAATTGTATTTATTCCTACATCTCCTGAAAATATTTTAGTTTCAAAAAAATATGCTAGTGAAATAATTAGGTTATTTGAAATTAATGAAATAAATTTCAAATATGTAACTATTTTACATAAAAATATGGAAACTGCATTAATGGAGAACTTTATCAATGATGCTGATGTTATATTTTTGATGGGGGGGGATACATTATGCCAATATAAATTTCTAAAAGAAAATAACCTGATAGAACCTATTAGAAATTTTAAGGGGGTGGTAATAGGACTAAGTGCAGGAGCCATTAATATGTGTAAAAATGCAATCTTAACATCAGTTCACGAAGCTAAGGGAATAATAACTTTTGAAGGATTAAATTTAGTGGATTTTAGTATTGATGTACATTTTGATAAAGATAGTTATGTACAAATAAAAGATTTAATACAAATCTTTAATGAGAACCAGATTAAGACTATTTTTTGTTTATCTGACACGTCAGGAATTAGGGTATCAAATAATTCTGTCGATTTCCTAGGTAAAAAAATTTACAAAGTAGCTAACGATAATATTTTTAGATATTTAAGGTAGAAATATTTTATATGATTGGTTCAGGAGGAGTATTAATAAAATGGAAATTAAGGATTTTGAGGAATGGCTTATTCATTTTTATAACCGAAGAGGATGGACTGATACTACCAATTTTCAAAAATTAGGTTTTTTATTTGAGGAAGTTGGAGAATTGGCCCAGGCTATAAGACTTTATGAGATCAGAAAAGATTTACCAGATTCGATTCCTAATGATAGACATAGAATACAAGAAAATTTATATGAAGAACTAGGTGATTTATTAGCAAATGTCATAATCATTGCTAATAATTACAATATTTCTTTAGATGAATTAATAAACAAGCATAAGCATAAGCTTTTAAAACGATTTGGAAGTTAACTTTTTTAAATATGGCGAGAAAGTGGGATAAGATATGTTTTTTGAATTTGAAATGGTATTAAAGGAACATGTATCAGAAGAATTATTCTTGGAGATAAAAGAAAATTATGATAATTGGAAGGATTGGAGTATTTTTTCTACAGGAATAGATTCACTTTCTTATATGGGAATTCTTGTAGAGCTTGAAACAAAATACAATTTGTCTGAAGAAAAATTAAATGAAATTAATAGCTTACATGATATAGAACTTTTTTTAATTGAGGAATGTAAAAATGAATAATGTAGAAATATCACAATTTCCTAAAGAATTACAAGAAACTTTATATGAATACTTTCAAATTAAGAATCCAAATATAAAGATTAAGCTATTAAATCAAAAAGTTTATTCATCAGAAGATAAATCATTAGTTAATATATTCAAAGAAATCAGTGCTTTTGAAAAAATATGGAAGAAGAGTTCGATCAATTCTTTTAATGTAGAAAAATTAATATTAAACTCATCAAAAATAAGTGAATTAGATATAGTAGAGATTAGAGAACCTGTAAGAAATTTGATCCAAAAGTATATAGAAAAAAAATGTAGCATTAATGATATTAACCAAGATTTGATCGAACTACTATCTGATATCTTTGATATTGATTTAGAACGAGTAAAGGAAGCACCTAATAATATTAATATTCAATCAGCAAAACAATTGGGATTAGATAAAAATAAAAGTGTAGTAAGAGGAACTAGTGGAACTAGCGAAGAGTATAAAACTTTTGCGCTCTGTCATCATTGTTATAAAGAACAAATTATTACTGGCTTTTCAACCCAGATAATAACTGGTGAATGCTATAGGAAGGAAGAATTCTATAATAAATTTAGATTATCGAAATTTTTAATGACTGAATTAGTATTCTACGGAAATGAAGCAGAACTATTTAAAGTTAGGGAAAAAATAATTTATCTATTTTGGTGTATTGGTCAAAACTTAAACAAGAAATTTAGAATAAAAATAGCTAATGATACTTTTATGAGCGATAACCCTGAAGTTGTACTATATCAAATATTAAATAAGTCTAAACTAGAGTTGGAGGTATATTCCAAAAGTGAAGACAAATATATTTCCGTGACTTCAATAAATTTTCATGGTTCTTATTTTTCTCGTAAGTTTTTAATGCAAAATAATAATAAAACCTTTATACAAACAATGTGTGTTGGTTTTGGAATAAACAGAATTAGTGAAATTTTAGAGGAGATAAAAGATGAAAAAATTTATGGTTATTGAACCAATTCCCTTTTTTATTAAGGAGCTAATTTCACTTAAACAACAATATAATTATCAGATTTATATAGTATCTAAAGAATTAACTCCTTCCCCATCAGACGACATTAATTATATCAATTTAGATATTTTTATAGAAACAGATTTTCAAAAACTTGTGGATTACATTCTATCTATGGAAACTAGATTAGATGCATTATTTACAGCTTGTGAAAAACATGTAGTTGTAACGGAAAAACTGAAAAAATGTACTGGTTACTATGATAATCAATTTGATGACTTAAATGTTCTTAGAGATAAATCTCTTATGAAAGACAAATGGATTCAAGAAGGATTACCCACTAGTAATTATTTATATCTAACTTCACCTGATATAGAAGAATTACAATATCCTTGCATAATAAAACCAAAATCAAGTTATGGTAGTACAGGGGTTAAGCTGATTAATAATCCACAAGAAATGAAAGAACAATATCTAAAAATAAAAATGTGGGAAAAAGCGTCTAATCATGAACAAACACTTAGAGGTACTATCATTGAAGAATATTTTAATGGTGATGAGTTTTGCGTAGATACATTTTGGTATAAGGGTGAACCGGTTGCTTCATTTGTGATGGGGAAATACGGAACTAATCCGCCTTTTTTTCATGATGCCTTGTACTATATACCGCCTCATATAAATAAAGATTTAAATGACAAGCTTATAGATATTGCTAACAAGTCAGTTCATACGATAGGTATGAGGAATGGTGCGACGCATGTAGAGATTAAACATAATAATGGGAATTTTAGTTTAATAGAAGCTGCCTTCAGACCTAGCGGACATACAACTAATTACAGCTTATTTAAAAAACAATTTAACGTTGACATTTTTCATTTATATTTATCGATACTATTAGGAGAGGAAAATTATATTTCGAATTACAAAAAATTACTCCAACAAAAGAATCAGAAATTAACTTTCTATTATGATGTAGGCTATGAGAATTATGGACGAGTTAAGGGGATCCAGGGGTTAGAGAAAATTAATTCGCTAAAAAATATTTCTGGGGTAGATATACTTCAAATTACTAAAGAAAATGAATATATTGGTCCTAAAACTTTCAATTCAGGGAATAAACTGTGTCTTCTAATTGGTTATTATGATGATTTAGATCAATTGTTACATTATGTGGATACCAATTTCGGTTTAAACCTAAAGGTTGATAAATAAAAAATAGTAAAAGGAGGGGGAAAATGAATCAACAAAGTAACTTTGATACCTTTATAATTAATCAAAAAAAATTTACAAGACGAATTTTTCCTATACAGCGCAAGTATTTAGAATATAAAAATATAAAAGAATGGTTAGTGCCTTGTATTGTAAGTTTTGAAAAGGTTGATGTAAATCTATTAGTTAAAAACATGAAAGAGATAATCAAACAGGAAGAATTGCTGCGATGCACATTAAACAAAGAAAACCCTACTTTAGTAATGATGGAAATATACGAATATAACGAAAACATACCTATACCAGTGTATACACTTGATAAATCGGACTCTTTAGATGATCTGATTTTAAATCTATCTCTAGATTTAAAATCACGAGAAATTACTAATCATCTTTTATATAATATGGCATTTATAATAAAAGATGAAAAAATTTACTTTGTCGGGATATTTAACCACATAATTTTTGATGGAGGATATAATTTTAAAGATAATTTATTACATGGTCCAACTAGGACTAAAAAAGCAATAAATCACTATATTACATATATTAATAGTTTGGATGCTAGTAATTATCAAAGGTTCTCTAAGTATTCCGATATAAAGGACGAAATATATAAAGAACATAAAGTAATAAATAATAAAAGTTTTTCCTTTACGTATTCCACCAAAAGGTTATTAAAACAAAGGTACTTAACAATAGAAGAATTTTGGTATCTAGTTGTTTATAATTCTTTATTTAGGTTTTTCCCTGAGTACCTAAATATTCCACTTTGTTTATTAGTGGGAGGAAGAACTTTTGACGGAGTGATTTATGCTCGGGATTTTGGTGATTACCATGACGAGATAATGTTGGTTAAAAACAGATCTTCTAATAATGATGATAAGTTAGAAGAATTTAGGTTTTATAAGAATAACCCTTACAGGAATGCTAAAGAATATGCCAATTTTCTAGAGAATGAAAAAGTCTCAGCATCTTCTATTCAAAATATGGAACCTATTGTTCTTGTTGTTAATGGTAAATCTAAAAATGGTGATGAGCAAATAGAATATAAAAAAATATTGCCAAGAGATAAAAAACATTTTTTAAGTATTAAAGTGTTATGTCACTCTTCATTTACAAATTTTGATGTATCTTTTTTGTTTTCAGATAAACTAACAGATAGGAAAGAAAGCTTTGAAGTGATTATACGTGAAGAAGCTGAAAAACTAATAGACGAAATAAATGCTAACGACAAAAATATGTATATGGTAAAAAAGTATGGAAAATGAAAATTATTTAAAGGTTATTTGGAAAGATAAGAATTTTAGACTTTTATTTCTAGGCAAGTTTTTCTCAAGTGTGGGAGATCAACTTTATTTGCTAGGTTTACCGCTCCTTACTCTTAAATTAACAGGCTCAGGTTTTGCTTTATCTTTAGTTGTCGCGTGTGAGTATTTAGCCAAACTGTTAAGTTCACTTTGGGCGGGGGTAATAGTTGACCGTACAAATAGAAAAGTAATATTAATAATTTCAGCACTACTACAGGGAGGAATTGTAGGATTAATTTACTTATTAAGCATACATAATTTATTAAATACCTTAACAATTTGTATATTGGCAGCTTTTGTTGCGTTATTAAGTAGTTTTTACTTGAGTGCTGAAGGCGTTATACTTCCAATGCTTTTTAATAAGAAATATTATGCCGCCTTAAATGCTCAATTTGGGTTGATTAATTCTGCTAGCCGTTTGATAGGGCCTGTAATAGCTGGCAGTTTAATTGGAATCTTTGGTGTCCAAGATGTCCTTTTGATTGATGTAGCATCTTTCTTCATATTAATAGTATTGGCAGGTTTTATGTCAATCCCTAAATTAAATGAGTCAGTTGCTTCCTCAAAAGATTCAATTTTTCATTCAATAAAATTAGGTTTTGTTTTTCTTAAAGAAAATAACTTTTTAATAAAGGTAGCATTAGGTAGTTTTTTTATTAATATCGCTCTAGGACCAATATTAGCTTTATTAGTATATTTTTTACAAGATAGTTTTAATGCCTCATCTATGGAAATTGGTATTATTTATGCATGCGGTTCTATAGGTGGACTTATGATGGGGTTTTTAGTTCCCAAAATAAAAAATCATGTTAAATCTTTTTCAGTTATTTTCCTAATCAATATTAGTTTTTTAGGTATAGGTATAATCTCTTTAGGGTTCTCAACTAATGTTGTCATGGCATCTATTAGTAATTTTATAAATATTGCTATGATCATATTGTTTAACGTTAGTTATAACACTCTTGTTCAACAAATGACTCCCATAAATTTTTTGGGAAGAGTTAACTCTGTACTTTTTATTATTTCACAAATATCTTTACCACTATCAATTGGTGTATCGGGCCTACTAACTGATTTAATAAATATAAGAGTTATATATATAAGTCTTGGAATTTCAATGGTCTTAATAGGTTTAATATTTTATATGTTAGTTTATAAATCTATAGATATTGCAATAAGATCAAAGGAATCTCAATACAAATAAAAAACTGATAAGGGAGGATATTATGATAAGTAATAAAATTAAGAATCGATTGAATCAGATTACCTTAAATATAATGCATGTATTAAAACAACAAGAATATATTAATGGTATTGCATTAGTTGGTTCTATCAATATCAGTGATAGTTTTAATGATTATGATTTATTAATACTTCACGAACATGAGGAGGTTTTTGGGAAACTAAAAAATATATTCAGTGAATACAATATTTCAACTATTGATGACAGCATTAGGATTACATTTGAAGATAACAATAAAGATATTAATTTAGCTCTGTATACTAATAAAGAGTTTAGTAATAAGGTTTATAGTTTATTTAAAGAAAATAACCCCATCGGGGAACATAGAGAATGGGCGATAGGATATTGGCTTCCAGAAATGTTAATACAAGATCTGTTGAAATGCACAATAATTTATGATAGAGAGAATAATTTCAATGATATTTTAAATTTTATTAGTGGGAGAGAAGTAGATTTTAGAAATATGATAATTGAAAAATGTAAGTGTGAAATTAATACAAAAATTAACTACCTTAATAGTAAAATAAGTGATTTAGAAATTAAAATCATAAGAAATGACTTGTTACTTACTTTTATTAGGTTATCTTCATTATTAACTTGCTCGGACTTGACCGGGTTTAAAAAATTGGACTCCAAACTTAACACCTATTTTTATCAAATGTTATCCTATTTTTCGAAAACAGAAAATAGTAGAGATACAAGTATCTTTGCTAACAAGATATTAAACCATTTAGTTTTGGAGGGGAAATATGAATTTTAAAAAAATATGTTTTGGCACTTGGC
The DNA here is from genome assembly GCF_000219535.2 of Brevibacillus laterosporus LMG 15441. Classification (NCBI taxonomy): domain Bacteria; kingdom Bacillati; phylum Bacillota; class Bacilli; order Caryophanales; family Paenibacillaceae; genus Brevibacillus; species Brevibacillus laterosporus. The sequence goes on along the minus strand of NZ_CP007806.1, from coordinate 2,762,422 downwards.
AATTTGAAAAATCATTTAACAAAGTTACAAAAGAAGATGCTTTAAATCTGTTAGAGTTTGCTATTGATTTAGGTATAAGAAATATTGATACAGCTCTAGCTTATGAGGATGGTGAAATTGAAAGATTAATTTCAAAAACTAATGTTAATAGGTTAAACATAATTACAAAGATCCCTGCTAAAACAAAGCCTAGTTTACAAGTGCAAGCTCACATTTCTGAATACTATGATATTGATTGGATAGAATCCTGTGTAAGAAAATCTATTAACAATTTAAATTGCTATCCAAATACTTTTCTACTTCATAATTGGAGCGATAATTGGATATCTTCACTAGAGATATTAGATTATTTAAGGAAATTAAAAGAAAAAGGATATTGCGAAAAGATCGGAATATCTTTACCTAACTCATATTGTGGGAATCTATCTGATACTGTTTTGCAACTTATAGATATTGTAGAAGTTCCTTATAACGATAATGATCAGTGGGTATTAAGTAATAAAGAATTACTGACTTTGAATAAAGTTGAGATTATTACTAGAAGTTTATTTAAACAAGGGAATTTGATTCCAAAAGAAAATAAAGATTTATATATTAGAGAAAAGATCAGAAAAGCGGCAATCATTTCTGACCTTATTGCAATCGGAATGACTAATAAAGAACAAGTTAAACAAAATATTGATTTTATAATAAAATAAATGATGGAGAGTGTTTTTATGTTGATGAATAAAGAAATATCCAAGAATGATTACTTTAAATTAGCTAATATTGAAACTTTTAGCCCTGTTAAAGGTTTAAGAAGTGATAATGATTATCTTATGAGAGATTATATGTACGCTGTATTGGTACCAGATAGAAGTCATCCTCTTTCCTGTGTAAGTGTTTCAAACAATTCTTTTAGTATTGATTTGTGGACAGGCTGTTCTTTTCAATGTAGTTATTGCCACGTACAAGGGATGATTGAAGACATTGGTGATGATGGAAAAATGCTTGTTCAACCTGTAAAAAGGAATAATTTCTCCATTGACGAGATTGTAGATAGTCTTATAGAACATCCTTATTTTATTGCGAATACTAGTCTTATTAGTATTGGCACTTCAAGTACAGAACCATTTGCAAAAGGAGAGGTAGTAGACAGTACCTTTGATTTAATGCAGGCATTTGTAAAAAGAGGATTAACTAATCCATTTTGGATTGTTACAAAGTATGGTATCCCTTCTCAAAAAATAACAGATTTTGAGCAAATCACTAAAACAAATAGGATTATTATTTCTCTTTGTTGGGCTAATGCTCCAAAAGAAATAGAACCTGCCCAAAATAACAGATTTAGGAACCTGGAAAAAATTCAGCATATTGATAATATTTCAGTAAACTGGTACATGAGACCATTTGTTCCTGAGTGGAATGGAACACCTGAAAATGTTCTCCATATGGTGAAATATGTAAAGGAAAATTATGATGGAATGATTGATTCTATTGTACCTGGTGGTCTTAGGTGGACTGAGGGTATAGAATACGGTTTGACAGAAGCAAGAGATTTAGAAATGCCTCCAATTATAAAAGAGGATAATATTAAAAGTATGTCGGATGATTTATGGAACTATATTGTAAAAGTTACAAAAGAATATTTTCCTACGACCCCCGTATACTATCATTCTTCCTGTGCTTTAACACATGCTCTTGAAGTACCTAGTATTACTTTATTACAGTTTGAAAAACAACATGATTGTTCAATATCTGTTTGCCCAATATCACAACGAGAAAAATGTAACAACGCTAAAATAGACGATCAAAGTGTCTATAGAGCCCAGGCGGAGTTAGATAGAGTGGAAATACCTGTTAAGATTTTATCTTTGGATGAGAAAAATTTAAAAGTCGAGACTTCTCCTCCATTAAAGGAATTTACACCTGCTATCAAACAATCAATCTTAAGAATAATATCAAACTCAATTTAATTGAATAGTTTTATTATTAATTTATCTTTTTCTAATCTAAAAATTCAGAATGTCAATGTTATTACTTGACCAGACTTTAACCGACGTATAACCGAGATGTTTGTTTGAGAAGGGAAACGACGCCTTCCTAAAATGTGGACCTGTACCAACAGTTTCGCGGGAGACGTCTCCTATAAAAACAAAGCATGGTTATTTTATAAAATTATACGTTGATTGTCTAGGAGTCGGATGTTTGTTAAAAGTAATGAGGGGTATCTTTGTGGTGACTGCGATGGGTTTAGCAGTGTACTGATTGATAACTGATAATAATGAATTATTTCCTTATATGTTGTTTTTTAGGAGCATGATGTTGGTTAAGGGTGTCTCTGAACTAATAGAAAAGCGAAATAGGAATGCAATATTAGCTTTCCTTGGGTCTACTTTTGTCATTTCTGTTTACATCTATACTTTTAAAGTTAAAAAGAAGGAGCGATTATTGAGCATTACTGGTAAAATGGTAAAAAATATAACTTTATTTCAATGCTACAGCTGTTCGTTGACATTAATTTTGGAAATTTAAGAAGGGGCTGTCCCTAAAGTGATATGCTCCACTAAAAGTAGACAGGTGAAATAATAAAACCTGCTATTGAAGAGGGCTTTGCAAAATTCATACATTTTCTGTAAAAACAAGAACCAGTACGTTCGTGTACTGGTTCTTGTTATATAATTAAAGAAAACGAAAGAGTTGGATTTCATGCTTAAATTCTACGAAACAACAATCGCTCTCCTTCCATGCGGAGTTATATAAACTCATCCAATTAAACTAGCCCAGACACTATAATAAACATTAAGTTATAAAATTCGTCAGATATTGATAGAAAAATTAGCACTTTGTTAAGAATATTACTATTATACTAAACAGAAGATGTCTTAATTGCTATGGATTAGAGTCAATATCTTGGACACAATTAAGTTAAGCACTAGGATGCTTTTCTTTGCAAGTCTTCTACTTCTTGAGGTGTTTTGTAGCCTAGACTACCATGTATTCGGGTTCGGTTATACCAACCTTCTATATATGTAAAAAGCGCAAGCTTTGCGGATTCATAATCAATGTAAGTCACATGGTTTACTTCTTCTTTCTTCAAAATGGCATGGAACGATTCGATACAGGCATTGTCATAGGGACAGCGCTTTCTGCTAAATGAGTGAACAATGTGAAGTTGCTTAACATATTGCGTGAAAAAGAGTACCCTATGATTTTTTTAGAATGTAGATCAAGAACGGATGCCAAATAACACCAACCATCCCGAAGAGTATGAATATACGTAATATCTGCTACCCATTTCTCGTTACTAGATGTTGTTTTAAAATCTTGCTGAAGTAGATTAGGTCTCTCCATAACTCTGTCTTTGCTTCCTTGTGGGCGGAATTTCTTACGCGTAATGGATCGAATATCGGCCTTAATCATTAATCGTTGCACTTTTTTCTGGCTAATAGAAAAGCCTTCTCTATTCAAAAGATAATGAATCTTGGGAGCACCATAACGTCCCTTGCTATCCTGATAAATTTCAATCATTCTCTTTGTAATCAGTTGGTTCTCTTTATGACGTGGAGAGTGCTCTTTCTTTTGGAATTGATAGTATGTACTTCTGGAAAGATTGAGTACCTCACACATAGTCTGTACAGAGTACTTTTCTCTGTTTGCTGCAATAATTTGATTCAGTTCTGCAATTTCTACTTTTTCGCGAATATGGCCATAGCCTTTTTTAGAATTTCATTTTCCTGTTTCAATCGAAGCATTTCCTTCTTCATAGCAGCAATCTCTTTAGGTGCAATAGATTGTCCTGCTTCTCCGAGAGGAGTAAATTCTTTGATCCATTTGTAAATAGTGACTTCTGAAATACCATAATCGCTAGATAATTCCTTTACAGAGTAACCAGAGTGATAAAGATCTACCACTGTTCTTTTAAAATCTTCATTGTATCTCTTGTTCGTTTTTTTGTGTTTCATCCGGACTCATCTCCTCTTGTTTTCATTGTAAGGACTTAACTAAGAGGTGTCCATGAAACAATACTAACTCCACTAAACATAGAAAGAAACGGTGTTTGGTTAAGCGAAGCGTATCTGTTTTTGGCAAGTAAGAAATGTACCAAATGGCAATTAAAAATGTACTACTTACCATTCCTGAAACTATTTACTGTGTAATAGCGATTCTTTGTATCGATGACCATTGGAGACGATCAAATGAGAGTGATTTCAGAAACCTCTTCTTCAAGATGCTTGATTTGCTGTTTTTTCTCGAAATACTTCTCAAAAATGTCTGTTTGCTCCATCTGTATCTTCAACTTATTAGTCGCTTCAGGATACATACGACTTAATAGAATAGTGGACGCATCGGAACCGTCAACAGGAGGAGCCTCACGAGTAAGCACATGATGATACCAAAAGTCACTCGCAAGTCGAAGCAATTGGTTAATAATTTCCTCATCACGCATGACTTCATATTCCCGATACTTGTTTCCTCCGATCAACGTAGCAAAGTAGTCCCAATCTAGCCCGGTGACAAAGAAGTACCATTGTAATTGGACGTAATAATAGTCAGGGATATTCCCGTCATCCCATTCGTTACGCAAATATCGCTGGCTGTTTTGATCTCAAAAATACCGCGCCCGCGATTCGGACAAATGATCATGCGGTCCAGATTTCCTAAAGCCCAATCGTGTTGGGGATGAGCATAAATCACTTTTTGTTCAAGAACGGCACATTTAGGATGATTACTTGCAAACTTCTCTTGGATGTACGATGCTGGCATTAAGCGACCCAATAGAGATCGTTTCTTTACCAATTACGTAGTTTTTAGTGTTAAGCAAAAGGCAAACAAAATGTTCTGTAAATGACTTAAGTCGGATGATAACAGTTTGTATACATCTTCAGGCTTACGGACGGTGTATGAGCAGTGAGAAGGAATAGAGAGCGTGTGAGTTGATCTTAGGGCAGATATAATTTGACGGGCTTTGGCTGTACCAATTCCCTTGATGCTCACTAGTTCTTCTACTGTTGCCTGGAGTAGTTCTTTTGTTGTTGGGAACATAGTAAATATCTCTTCAATAATGTAGCTGCCTGGCTTTTCACGTAAAGAATCTGTCAGTAAGGATTTCAATTCCGTTTGCTTGTAAGAATCAATCTGGAAAACCTCCAATACATCTAATTGATTTTTACAAAAAGGAAATAAAAATGCCTTGGCAATCCTGTAAATGGGATTATGCCGAGGCTACAATGATTTCATAAGCTTTATCAATGAGTGGATTTCCTTCCGTTGTTTTTAGAAACAGGTTTTCTTTGTACGATTCTGTTTCTCGCAGCGGTTTTGCATGAGTGGCAAAATCGGAAACGGCATTGATAAAGCGAAATGCATTTTTACCGACATCAATAAGATCTGGAGCATCGAAATATCTATGTTGTTATATCTGCTCGCAACAGCCGGTTATTTTTTTCTTGAGTTTTTGAGGCGCTGTCAGTCAAGGGAAGAAGGAGCTCGATGTATTCCATGACCTTACGATCTAAAAGTTTAATTTGGTTTAATCGGTCTGACTCGACTCGTAGAGTCCATATAAGATTCAGCCATAAGTAACGTCCTCTTTGCTTCCTCCAGTTTGGACTTGATATCTCCAGTATGAATGGTTTCCCACATTCTTTTTTCAGTACTAAGGGCAAGGTGGTTCAAGGTATTTTGGTAAACAACCCGAATTGGGGTCATTGCCACTTTGATACTTCCGCTACCGTCATGGCTGTTAGAAAAGACCATGTATGGGCTAAGGATTTCCCATGTTAAGGTTCAAAGGTAAATGGCAAGAAATCAAGATAGGAGCTATTGCCACTGTATCCAGCGGGTTAACACCTCTAAGATCAAATCTAAGTTATTATGAAAAGGGCACTATTCCCTGGGTTAAAACAATGGATTTCAATAATTCATTCATAAAGGCTACTGACGAAAAAGTTAGTGAAAGGGCAATTTCTGAAACCTCTCTAATTTTGTTGCCGAGTGATACATTGTTAATTGCGATGTATGGCGGATTTAATCAAATCGGTAGGACAGGCATAACAACCTTTGTTGGAGTTACAAATCAAGCCATCTCATCTCTTATACTGAAAGGGGATTTCTTTGATGTAGTTTTTCTTCAAAACTACTTAAATCATAATGTAGGAAAGTGGAGAAATGTAGCAGCCAGTAGCAGGAAAGGCCCTAATTTAACGAAGAGTGATATAGAGAATTTCAAAGTGGTTCTGCCCGACAAAGAAGAGCAATCAAAAATCGCTTCCTTTCTCTCGCTTCTCGACCAAGAGATCGAGAAACAGCAAGAGAAGATCGAACAAATGGAACTGTTAAAGAAGGGGATGCTGCAGAAGATATTCTCGCAAGATATCCGTTTTAAGGATGAGAATGGGCGGGAGTTTCCAGAATGGAGAGAAGTAGCATTAGGTGATCTAGGTTCTTTTGTAAAATCGTACGCATATTCACGTAGTTATGAGGGGGAGGGTGAATATTACCACATCCATTACGGTGATATTCATTCCAAATTTAAAGGTATCGTCGATTCAGAAACGGAGATCCCCTCTTTATCGATTGACGCAAGTGTTGATTCTTTTGCTAACTCAACCGAGCTGAAAAAGCATATGCATTAACACCATAATGGAGGTAATTAATTTGGAGATTATTAAACATAAGATTAACTGGGATGAGTCTGAGCATGTATATAATGTGAGTGCCGATTCAGATGGAGATGAAGCACTACTCAAATGTCTTTTACGCTTCTTTGCATATTAAAAGCAAATTTATTGAAGGAGATTGGAAAGTAGCTTATGGCTACATGCCAAGTGTTGAGAATATTATGGTACGGCACTGTTTTATTGTAAACGAGATGGGAGAAGCTATTGACCCTACAAAAATTGCTTGTAGAACGTGTTAACGAAACTGACGATGTCTACGTATCATTTAAAATATTCGAAACCTATCAAGAGTATATTAGTGCTGTAGAGAATAATAGCTGCTTGCCTGATCTAATAAAACCACTCATGGATTTAGATGCTTTATTTAGAAGAAGCCCTTGGGCTGACAGTAGTAATAAGATTTTCATTGGATAGCTTGATCAAGAACGGATTGTGCTTCTGAAGAAATAGGAACGGAAGATGGAAAGCACAATAGCTCAATAAATTCGCTTTTATCAATTTTGAACAACATGCTAAAATATGTTTGTACCAGTTAACCTTAATGTTGAGTATTGAAGACTTCTATAAAGTATTGTAGTAACTGGTACATAAAACAAGAAGATTTGGCTACGAATAGTCGTATATATTGTGCAGTAATCTCTTAGGAAATAACCGCCCAGAATAGGGTTGTAGCCAGCAAGTATCCCCTCCAATGAGACGCTACATGTTCTTGGCACTCCGCATATTCAGAATCATTAATCTGTTGATATGACAGTTGTTTTGCTGTAAACAAAGAACTTAACAGAAAGCCTTTAAAGTTTTTGAAGCGAATCCTCGACCTCTTAGTTTATTTTGGGTTATGCACCGAATCTAAAACCTGACATGCTTCATCAGGTCCATTTTTGCCGTTCGTATTATAGGATCAACCAATTATTGTTGGTTGATCCTTATACATTTTTTGTCGACGATTGTAGGGGACTGAGTCGAAAGTACCTCCCGTAGAACTTGATGATCCTCCCGTCAGCTATAATGTTCAGACTTACTTTTTACTACCATGTTGAGGCTAGTTGGGACACTGTTCTAGTTAACAAACGATGGAATACAAGATAACATATAATCCAAACTTGAACATACTTAGAAAAGACTATCGGTACTCCTTCAAGCAACTTAAGAATTGCAAGACAGAGCCAAGGACCCGTAATTATTTTAGTAGCAACCGGCCTTTCTCAAACCAGATGTTCAACTTAGTCTTGGTTGGTATGGAAAAGTTGTTGGTATTATTATAAAAGGATTACTTAACGTTAAATAGATTTTTAATAAATCGAACGAATCGATTGATGGCTTTATTAGTAGTTCGTCCATATTTTGAAGGTTCAAAGAAATTACACCTTTCATTAAACAATCTATCACCTAATTCTTTTAGTTCGTCTAATTGGATAACTCTTTTAATAAATAACTTCCTGCATTGAAGCGTACCGCCACTAAAATTACTTTCGATTTCGCTTCGTGGTTCTACTTCAAAGAAGCATAGGTTATAAGGATTGTCAAATCCAGGATGACCACAAATTAATGAAGGAAAGTCCTTAACAAGGTATCCATTTCCATCTTCAAAGTCGACTTCTTCACCGATTTTTAGTGGCGTTCTTCCTCCATGCACAGTTGTTCCATCTTTTTTACATGCCTTAATATACATTTCTGTTCATTACCTCCTAAATTTTTTCATGAATCCATATATCTAAAGTTTATCAAATGACAATATTTTGACCCTCGAATTTATGTCTTACCCCGCCGAAGCAATGGTGTACAACAGGGCTATGCTATTTCTATGACACATAACGTCGTACGACTCATCTGGAAGTAGGACAGATTAGTCAGAGTGGGTAGAATAATGATAATGGGGAGGCCAAAGTAAACGAGGCGGTAATGAAATCTTCCCTCTACGGGTAAAGAGAACGCTGCGGGAGAAGTTGTTTGGAATATAGGATTTTAAAATTCTAATCAAGTGAACTCTGGAAAAATTGAAGTGACAGAGGATTTTATATTTGTAAGAAAAAAGTAATTTCGAGCAATTGCATAATGATCCACTTGTAATAAAATATTCAGAAATGTTATGTCAGCTTTATGTGACAAGAATCTGATTGGGAAGCCGTTAACAGAGGATGAGCTACTTTTGAAATTTGATAAGTACATAAATCAAAAGCGGTTTATAAAACTATGGAAGTGTCCATCCAGTAATTAAGATAGTAAAATTTATGTGGTATCTATTTAATATAATCCATCGCAATGTTATAATGTAAAAAATTACACATGATATTCATGGGTGTGCAGACACAGTGAAACAACAAAAGTCTATGAAAATAGGCTGTTGTTTTGCTGTGTCTTTATTTTTTTTTGAGGTGTTATTAGAATAGAGTTTTTTAATGGTTTTCTAGCTTTATTACTATCAATATCAGCGGTGATGATTGGTATTCCACCGGATTCAAGCTTTGCTTCCAATAATCTTTTCACTCAAAATGCTGGTTATGATCAAGAAACAGTAGATATTATGGAAGGAGGTTATGAAGAAGGGGCCTATGATAAAAAGGCAATAAATCCAATGAATCCTGTTTATACCCCTAGTAAAAACAGCAATAAAAGATATACAGAAAAGGAATATCCATATGTATGGAAGATAAACAATTTTGATCCTAAGTTAATTGGCAAAGATGGAACAATGTATGGAGCAGCTGGGAAAGAAATTTTGGCAGTAACACCTATAGGGAAAGTTTTATGGAGAGCTCCAGGACATGGGGTCATTGGATTAAGAAATGATGATGTTATTCTAGTCATGCAAAATATAGCTGGACATAATAAAACAATGAAGGCTTTAGATACTAAAAATGTAAAGAATTGTGGAGTTTTAAATCAGCGGGCCTAGTAGAAAACGGCTCTCTAGATGCTGCGGGAACCTATTATACTGGCGTTTATGAGAACTCCAAAACTTTATCAATCAGAGCTATTGATAAAGATGGTCAGCTTAAATGGGAACAAAAATTACCCCTATCATTTTCTTTGGAAGGATTAGTTCTTTCAAAGAAAGGGATTATTTACACAACTAGCAAGAACCAAATAGTAGCTATAAATAAAGAAGATGGGTCAATTAAATTTACAAAAAAAGTAGGTTCAGATAGCCTTCAACTTTCAACTCCTGCGATTAGACAGGATGGATTTTTATTGGTTGGCGTAAATAATTATACTCAAAATGGAACAAGTTTCTTGGCAAAGATAGACCCAAATACAGGGAGTTGGGTATCATCCAGTCAATTCCCTAATCCTGGATTTAAACAAATTGTTTTTGATGATCAACTAAATTTGTATACCTATAACAATCGTTTTGTTTTTAAATTGGATTACCAACTAAATAAAAAATGGGAGTGTTCCATTAATTTTCCCTTTAAATTATCTTTTGATTTCAACAAAAATTTACTAAATATGCACGATCAACCCGCACACATTATTAATCCGATAACTGGGCTAGTGTGAGTTAAATCAAATTTTTGTTTTGTCTGATAGAAAATAATCCGTTAAACGTCAGAAATCATCCGTTTATTGGCGGAACAGCATTTACATTTTATTGATAATAAATACAGATTTGAAGTAATAGGGAGGCGGTCAGAGCTTAATGGGGCAGAAGTTGCTCTTAAATGCACAAAAAGGTAACAGCAAAAGGGGGGGCATTCTCTTTTGCTGTCGAGTTTTTTGAAGCAATTGCAACGAACGGAATACCGCAAGAATTACAAGTACTAATGGAGGTGGTTACATGGAACCGAAACGTGTTATTTTCTTGTCATTAATGATTTGTTATATCGGCCTAGGAGTCATTAATCCGGTGCTGGCTCCATTAATTCAAGAGATGGGCCTCGATGAAATGCATGCAGGCTGGATCATTTCAGCTTCCGCCCTCATCTTGTTACTTGGTGCTCCCATCTGGGGGAAACAAAGTGATCGATTCGGTCGAAAACCGATTATGATTATTGGTTTGGTTGGGTTTACGTTTAGCTTGGTGCTATTTGCTTGGCTCTCTTGGATTGGTTTACAGGGGAGAACAGAGCTGACTTTGCTTTTTATCCTATTGTTGCTTTCACGGATGCTGTTCGGTCTGTTTTTCCCTGCAATGACTTCCTCTGGGCAAGCACTGATGGCCGATTTAACTTCATTGAATGAACGCTCGGCGGGAATGGCGATGATTGGTGCGGCAAGTGGTATTGGTTTTCTGATCGGCCCCGCCATGGGGGCAGCATTATCAGGGATTCACCTCCTGTTTCCTATTGTTGTTGCTGCTGTTCTATCATTATTTGCTGCTCTTATGGTGTATGTACGTATTCCGCGTTTTACACCAAAGTCATCTGGTAAAAGAAACAAGCTTAATCTACGAAAGCCAGGTATACGGCCTTATTTATTGATTGCCTTGTGTATGATGAGCGCCATTGTGATGCTACAGGTGACAGCAGGCTTTTATGTCCAAGATAAATTTGGATTAAACTCCAAAGATACGGCGCTGTGGGTTGGAATCAGTTTGTTTTGCGTCGGTTTTATGATGGCATTGGTCCAAATAGTAGTCATTCGGAAACGCTCCTTCATGCCGCGTACCTTGCTTCGTATCGGTCTGCCGATACTGGGGGGAGGCCTGCTGCTTCTTGTTTTCATTAACAATTTATTTAGTTTCGTCCTCGCTTTTTTACTACTGGGTGTTGGAGGCGGATTCGCCATGCCAGGTTATACAGCAGGTGTTTCGTTGGCATCAGGAGAAGAGGAACAGGGAGCAGCAGCAGGCTTGACTACGGCGGCAACAGGGGTGGGCTCTTTTGTAGCACCGATTGCTGGAACGGCATTATACCGAATTCAGCCGGAAGCTCCTTATTGGGTAGGGTTCCTTGTAGTTGCGTTGTTGACGATTTATGTCTGGAGTACGCATCGTGGCTTGTGGTCGAACAAATCGCGATCAAGAACAACTAGTGATATCGGTAAGTAAAAGAGAAATGGTGGAATTGTAGTTATTTCGTTTACCTACAATTTCCACCATTTTTTGTATGGACAGTGTTCTCGATTTCGATAGATTTACTTGCGGATGCTTTAGGATGTTTGGCTTTCTTGTGGCAGATTGATCGAAGGAATGGCAAACTACTCGTTGTAATGCTATACTTCGCTCTGTAGTCAGGTCTGTAAAGAGGCAGAAGGCTTTTTTTATTGCGTAGAACGTTTCGAATGAAAAGAGCTTAAAAAAACGAATTGTAAGAATTGATTTACGATTGAGCCCCTTTTGAAAGGAGTGAAATTCTGTGAAAAAAAGTAGTATTGTAATACCCCATGAACACGGGGGATGGGCAATGGTTAGCGTCCCGTTTCTTTTCGGAATGCTGGCTGGAAAACCTCAATGGATGCATATCCTCTTATTTCTAGCTTGGCTATTTCTCTATTTGTCATCTTATCCGTTTCTTCAATATATGAAACGAATCACACGAGCTGAGCACTTGCTGAAATGGGGATTATTGTACGGTTTACTTGCCCTTATTTGCTTAATACCAGCGCTTGTAAGCAATCCATTCCTTTGTGCTTTTGCACTACCGCTACTTATTCTTCTTTTGGTAAATGTATGGCATGCAAAACGTAAAAAAGAGAGGGCGATCGTTAACGATTTATGTGCCATTCTTATTTTTTCCATTGGAGGTGCTGCTTCTTACCTTTTGGCTGGTGGAGAGTTTGATGTAACGATGGCTGCTATTGTATTGTTCAGTTGGTTGCATTTTATGGGTAGTGCATTTTTTGTAAAGTCAGTTTTTCGGGAACGAGACAACAAGCGTTGGATCATGTATGCTCATATTTATCATGGACTATTACTGGTTGTTCCGTGGCTAATAGGCTTTCCTTGGATGGCAATTGCTTATGTCTATTCAACTGTGAGAGCTTTTGTCTATGCTGGAAAAGCGATGCGTCCATGGAAGGCTGGAATCATTGAAATTATAGGTGCGGTACAGTTTTTGATACTGTCTAGTAGCTTTTATCTGTAAAGGAGCGAACACATGGAAGAGGCCGTTATTACGCTATATACAGGGATAGGTAACCCAGATCGAGTTTTTAATTCCATTATCAGTAATTTTGAGCAAGTTAGCAAATCACATCAGGTAGATGGTGGGCAGTTAACGATTACCTTGCAAGATGATACTTTCATGAAAATAAATCGCATTGATTATATTGCGAATCAAGAAGAAGTGGAACAGCAAATAAACGGGATGGCTGCTTACTATTCCCAGGTAAAAACCGAACGATTTGATCTACAGCAAAGTGTTATTCAACAGATTTTGTGCTTTACCTGCATCGTTGGAATTCGATTTGAGCTTACCAATGATACGAATCGGACCCATTTTTTAATGGATGCTATTTATGCTGTTGCCAGCGAGATAAATGCTTATTTACTGTATCCAAGCATGGAGATATTTAATAGTGAAGGAAGGCTTGTGTTCTCATTAGAGGGAAAAAGTGAGCTGGAGCAACTCATTCCAATAGCGAATTCCGACCTGTTAGACCGTGATAAGGGGGAGGAATCAGAGGCAGATCGCGATCGAATGAATCGCTCTATTGCTTTATTAGAAGCAAGAAATATTCCATATATTTCTCATTTGAGAGTAGCGTTGGTGGAAGAGGATGCAGTCATTAGAGACCTTACATCTATCGCGAAAAGAGTTAGTGCCCTGTTCGCCGTAGCGCTATATTCGGAAGTAGTATTGTCTCCAGAGGGAAATCGGAAGGAAGCCTTGTCTTATTTTGAGAGGGTAGACGAGGTATATCAAGTTAGAGATTGGCTGACGCCAAAGGAAAGAGCATATATAGAAAAAGCAGAATGTAAGGAGATTGAATGTATTCAGTTTGTGTGGAGGTATGAGTGCTGCGAGGTCTTACTATGGGCGCTTGGATTGATAGATGAATTAACATACCCAGATAGCACGTGTCATGTCCCACGAATTTCGGAATTACTCATTCAATATCAAAGTTTGGACGATTTAATACAACATTGTGAACCGAGGTCTCAAAAAGAATTACTAGATGCAGCCGATCTAATTATGCGTTATGACTGGGCATGTGTGGATGCCCGCATTAACCAGCAAAATGCTCCGGCTGAATTAGACGCGGGGGTCGTGTTGGAAAGACATTATGCATTTAATTGGCTTGTTGGCGGAAATGGTCAAGCAGAATGGGATGATAGTATACCACATACCTAATTACGCTAGCTTATTACATAGAATTTGTACGGACAATGGTGAAGCAAAAGATAAATAGATCGAGCAAGAGTAGTCATTTTATGTGCATGATTGTTAGGATTATTTGCAAGGGGTGGAATAGATGGAACTGATACAAGATGTACAGACATTGATCAGGGAATCGCATAAAAAACAGTTGAAATATTTGTTTTTCTGGGGAAATACCCCGAAGAGAGAGGGAATTGTAGATAAATCCTGCTTCAGCCAGTGGTATCCAGCTCCTTTTGTAGAGGATGGCATTACATACCCTACCGCAGAGCATTATATGATGGCGAAAAAAGCGGAATTGTTTGGCGATGCTGCGATTCGTGATCAGATTTTGCAGCAGAAGCATCCAAATCAAGCAAAAGCACTGGGACGTAGAGTACAAGCTTTTAACGAAGAAGTGTGGAATGCACATAAACTCGAAATTGTTCAACAAGCGAATTTACTAAAATTCGGTCAACATCCTCAGTTAAAATCCTATTTACTCCAGACTGGGAATCGAGTTCTAGTGGAAGCTAGTCCTTATGACAAAGTATGGGGGATTGGACTAGCGCAAGATCATCCTGATGCTGAACGGCCACAGCACTGGAGGGGAGAGAATCTGTTAGGCTTTGCCCTTATGAGGGTGCGAGAGCAATTTCGGTAGTCGAGTCGATTAATAAATGACAAAGGGGAGAACCATATGCAAAAAATTCGCAGAACGAAAACGATAGAAGGAACGAAGATACCTGGTTTTATTTGCAATGGCGGGAGTTATTTTTTTATTTATGTAGACGTTTATGAGGATGGAATGGTTAATTGCTGGGAGCTAGTCGATTTAGATGGAATGGTTGAAAAGCTCAATAAGAATTGGCTCGTCCCTAGTGTCCCTCAAGGTGAAGCGATCTCTATATTTGGATTGGGATCGTATGAGATAGCGGATGCACAGTGGAATTTTGACCAAGGCCAATATATGAATTTGATCCGCGACACTGTTACACAACTAAATCCCTCACTCCGTAATATCTATCGTATTTCTGAGGAAGAGAAGGAGCTATGGAATGCTAGAAGGATTCTGCATTCTCCAACCCCCGAAGACTTCCGTGTTACTCACGAAATTGGATATGACACTGTAGCGGGTCAAGGATTCACAGCCTTTATGAAGCATGAGGGGAAAAATTATCTTGTGCGAATTGTTGTTTATAAGGATGATGCTGTGGTTTGTTACAATTCATTTTTTACATTTGAATATAGTATCGAGAGTGTTAAGGAATTGTGGGACAATAAAGTCTTATTTACTTCATTTGAAGAACCTACTGCTATCGTACTTGATCATTTAGGCGAGGTAACATTCTCAGTAGCTCAGTATGCAAGCGAAATCAATGATAAGTATGATGAATTGCAGGATATGCTTAAAAAGCTTAAGGGAGAAACAGCTTCTTTAGAACTATGCAGACAGGTCTATTATGAGTATTTAGAAGATCCATCCGAGTTTAATCGAGCTAGACTTCAGGAAAAGTATGAGCTTGTACCCGAGCATGAGCGAATGTTTCTAGGGGATATGGATTCAAAGGATTCGGATTATGTTCGAATTATCTATTATCCTGATGAGAAAAGAGAAGTCTAGAGTGTTTACATACAGCGATGAATGGTTAAACGGACTATACAATGAGTATCAGGAGAAGAGAATTCCCCACGGGGAATTGCAGCAATCTAAGCGTCAAATCGTTTTGTAAGATGGCTTTGATGTATGGAAAGGAAGAAGTAATCTGTAAGAATCACCTAGGAATGAAGATTTTGTTATAAATAAATTTTTAACACACGACGATAGCAGACTCCAGCAAACTAGAAGACAAAGAGAACTAGCTAATCCCCGAACTTGTCAGAAAGAACAGATGACCAGATGATGGCGATTTTGATAATTAGGAATACGATAGCGAAAGTATATCCAAACGTCAGCAAGCAGAGCTTGAAACAGTCAAATGAAGAAGCTATTGGATTATGCATTCTGCTGATATCTTTTGTTCAGCTACTTGTGGTACTTGATCTAACAGTAGAAGGCAAAAAGAGGGGAAAGGGTACCACTCGATCAGGAGCTAAGGAAACTCGACGCCGATTGAGAAAAAGTGAATAGGATTCTAGAAAAATAACAAATCTATCTTATTTCATTGCCCAAACGATGAGATAAGATAGTTTTGTTTTGTGAAATGGATATCGATCTCGATCTCGGAGGTGAGAAACGTGATCGAGTTGGCTTATTAAAGGGATAGGAAGTGTGATCGTATGTAAAAATGCTTCAAAGATCAACTAGCCCATACATGTACATGTTAGTGAGATAATAAAAAGTAACAATTTACTCTTTGATGTGAGGTGCATCAAAGAACCCCTTCTTTTTTTACGTAAAATGCTCCCCTCATCAACCGAAATGGACAAAACTGCTCCCTTTTTACAGGAAAATGATATTTTTATTTAACTAACAAATTGAAAATTCTAAGAGGAGGATTCTGAAAAAGAATTCTTTTACAAAAGATGAATCTATTTATTTTTTTGTAAAAATTATTTATAATATGATTTGTAAATACTTCCTAATACTTACAATACCAATTAGTAATGCGCTTTTTTATTAGCAGAGTTAATTGATTTTGATTGTCCGCGATTTGAACTGAGAAGGCGATTCTTGATTTTTGAGAGATTTTTTATGCAAGTAAATTTCGATTGATCGCTCCACGGAAATATTGAGTAAAGTACCTCGTTAGTCCTATCTGATATAACATCTGACACACCTATTTTAAATTTCACTAAAATGACTTTTTTACATGTATTCTTTCCTAGCATAGACAGTAAACAGAACAGACTGAACCCATTTGATGACTTCAGGTAAGCTTTTGATACCTTAGCAGTTACGATGTTGGACATAAGTGATAAAACAGTGTGGTGTTACTAAGGTTCAGTAGATAAAGCCTGGTATGTCAAGAACAGGGCCTTTATCTAGAGGGTGGATAAGCTGCGCTTTTTACTAGCACACATTTCATTTTCTTTCATGTAAATAAATGCTATTTATACTTGTTTAAAGATTAGCTTATATTTTTTTACATAATAAAAATTGCATTTATTTATGTTTTGGATTAATATTTTCTGCATACATATTTTTAGTCAGGTTGAAATTTACAGTTTCAAAAAATTTAGAACAATTTGTTTTATACAAGATTACCCAGTCTTTCACTATCCATCGTAACGAAGGGAGTTTCAGAATATGTCACAATCTGTTGATTCTCGGACGATTCCAATCGACTTGGAAAAAGAGCTGAAGACGCTGAAAGGGATTGGACAAATAGCGGTGCTGGCGACAGAGGACCCTGTTACAGTGCCAGCCGTTCATCTGAGTCACTTTTTCTCCGACTGGAAATCAGAACAATTATTGACCGGGAGCCAAACTTCTGCATCTACATCGCACCATGACGAGAGGGATGAAACCTTGCCTCTTGCTTACAGCTTTGGGGGAGAGCTACAACTGGCGGTGGATGAGCCGGGTACGCTAGTCGAGGTTCTCTTGAGGGCGACTCGTATCGCCCACGACAAAAAGCTGATTTTTGTTCAACTAGATGGTAGCGAAGTCACAATGACGTATGCCCAATTATTGCAAGAGGCGGAGTCGATCCTGCGGGGTTTGCGGCAACAAGGACTTCAACCAGGTGATCCAGTGATCTTCCAGCTCGATGATAATAAAAATTTCGTCACTGCGTTTTGGGCGTGTGTACTGGGTGGCTTTTTGCCGACACCGATCGCCATTGCACCAACTTATACAGACTGGAATTCTGGAATCAGCCGTATATATAATGCTTGGAAGCTATTACAAAAGCCATTGGTGCTAGCGGACGAGGCATTGATTGAATCGATTGATCAACTAAAAAACCTTTGGGAGACGGACGAGCTACGCTATGTAGCATTGGAGCCTTTATTACAAAACGAGCCAGATCAGCAGTATTACGAGGCTTCACCAGATTCACTTGTACTTCATCTTTTGACATCAGGCAGCACTGGAATCCCGAAATGTGTGCAGCATTGCAACGAAAGTATTCTCGCTCGTGCACGCGGCACCGTTGCATGCCATAACTTTACATCGGATGAAATCATTCTGAATTGGATGCCATTGGATCACGTGGGTGGAATCGTGATGTTTCATGTGCTTGGTGTCTATCTGGCAAGTGAACAGATTTTGCCCAAAATCGACAGCTTTATTGCAAATCCACTAAATTGGTTTTACTGGATTAACCACTATCGCGCAACAATGACCTGGGCACCGAATTTCGCATTTGCTCTGGTGAACGATCAAGCCGAAAAAATCAAGCAAAACAACTGGGATCTCTCCTGCATGCGGCATATTCTGAATGGGGGAGAGCCGGTCGTCTCTAAGGTTGTACAGCAATTCCTCAGCCTGCTTCAACCTCACGGACTGCCTGATGATACGATGGCTCCTTCCTTTGGGATGTCTGAGACTTCTTCAGGAATCGTTTTTAATAAGCTTCTCAATCGACTATCTCCGACCAGTGGGTATCAGATTTTGGATAAGGCATCGCTTGGGGGAACGGTTCGTAGTGTTCCTGTAGATCATCCAAACCATGTAATGTTTACCGAGGTAGGCGGGCCGATCCCAGGTGTATCCATTCGTATTGTCGATTCCAACAACAACGTAATTCGAGAAAACCAAATTGGACGCTTGCAGGTTAAAGGTAACAACATCATGGTGGGCTATTACCAAAACCCGGAAGCGAATGCAGAAGTATTCGTCGAGGATGGCTGGTTTATCACAGGCGACCTTGGCTTCCTGCATCAAGGTAGGCTAACAATCACCGGTCGTGAAAAAGACGTAATTATCATCAATGGAAATAATATTCATAATTATGAAATAGAATCGTTCGTGGAAGAGGTAAAAGGCGTAAAGGTCACGTTCTCCGCGGCTGTCTCCATTCCCAAGGTGTCTAGCGGCAGCGATGAACTGGCAATTTTCTTCGTTCCTGAAGAACCTGATCTGGAATCCTGCTTAGGTGTAATCAAAGAAATTCGCCGTCATCTGAACGTCAAGATGGGTCTAAATCCAGCGTTAATCGTTCCAATTACACAGGAGGAGTTCCCGAAAACGAACTCTGGAAAAATCCAGCGTCCCGAGCTTTCCAGACGTTTGGCTAAGGGAGAGTTTGACGAGATTCTCAAGCAAATTGATCTAAAGCTGGAAAATGACAACACGCTTCCGAGCTGGTTCTACAAGCCGGTATGGGTCGAATCTCCAGCGGAAGAGACTTCTTCTGTGAATATGACGAATATCGAGGATATGCAACTGGCTGGCCATTGTCTACTCATGATTGATTCGATGGATCTGGCGAGCAAGTTTGTTGTAGGGGAAATGGATGAAGGAGAATGTATTAGCGTTACAAACGGAAAAGAATTCTCCAAAATTAGTCGACTTCACTATGTCGCTAATTTCAATAAACCTCATGACCTCGATCAATTATTCGGCGCCCTGAAAGAAGAGCAGCTTGACGTTTCGTATGTGTTCTATTTGCATGGGATGAGTAATAATGTCACAGGGAATCAGCCACAGACGATAGACGAGTTGAAAGCCATTCAAGAACACAACTATGCGATCGTCCACCTAGCAAAAGTCATGGCTGATCGCAATTTACAACCATCAACGTTTAGCTTGGTTACACATAATCTCTACCAGACGAATGACATGGAAATGATTTCCTATGCATATTCTCCGTTGATTGGTTTTTTCAAAACATTACCACATGAATTCCCAGAGACAACATTTCTTCATATCGATTTTTCTGATGACGTACATGAGAACTACAGTCTATACATAAAAAAAGAGCTAAACAATCTTCTAGCCCTCGCCAAATTAGCTCAGGAAAAAGATGAAACGGATTATTCCAAAACAGCTATCGTTGCTTACCGTGGAAATAAGCGCTATAGCCCAAGAATAACCCGTGTGGAATTGGAAAATAAAGCGCTTTCGGATAGCCCGCTGAGACAAAACGGTTTTTATTTAATTACTGGTGGTCTTGGTGGAGTAGCGAAGCTTTTTACCGAGCATCTATTGCGTCACTGCCAGGCAAAAGTGCTTCTTGTTGGTCGAACAACGCTTCCAGACAATGTAGAGGAAGGCTATTTTGACAGATCAACTAGTACAAAAGAAAAAATGAAATGTCTCAAGGAGCTTAAAAGCTTGGCACAAAATGGTGGGGAAGTTCACTATGTTGCATGTAATATCGCTGATCCTGTGCAGCTCGAAGCTATCGTTGCTGAGTGGGAGGAACGTTTTGGCCAAGCTCTGAATGGAGTGATTCATCTGGCGGGTGTCTACCGAGAGACATTGCTCAAGGATGAAACCATGTCCACATTAGATGAAATGTTCAGGGCAAAGGTGTATGGTACGTTTGCGCTTTATCAGCTTTTGAAAAATCGGCCTAACAGCATTTATATCACGTCATCCTCAACGACTACATTGTCTTCTGGCTATATGGCGGGTGCCTATGCGGCGGCAAATCAGTTTGTGGAAAGCTTCAGTCAGCATATGCAGGCGAGTGGTGATGTGAAAACATATTGCTTTGCCTGGAGCTTATGGGATGACATCGGGATGGGACGTGACCTGCTGGTGATGAAAAAGATCCTGCAAAGCCGGGGGCATCAAGCGATCCGCTCTGTTAAAGGTCTTTATTCCTGGCTGATAGGCTTGATGGCCAATGATGCCTTCCTTTATGTAGGGATTGATGAATCCAAACCGGACATGTCCAGGCTTCTGGCTATCGAGCCTAAGAGACAAAAAATCCTTCATCTCTTTTTCCAATTGGATCAAACCATCGATCTGACGTATCAAACATTGAGAGAAAAGACAGAGCAAATTCTTCTGACCAAAAACTCTAGTGAGCCAATCCTAGTGGCGTTGCATGAAACAGATGAATGGTTGTACACCGAGACAGGGGAACCCGATAGTGAAGCAATGCTTGTGGCATTGGCTAAAAAAGCAGGAGACGTCGAACGTATCAAACCTAGGTCTCCCTTAGAAAATGCTCTGTTCGGCATTTGGTCAAGCTTACTTGGAACAGATGATTTTGGAGTCCATGATAACTTCTTTGCTCTTGGTGGACAATCAATTAAGGCGACACAACTGCTAACACAGGTTCGAGAAATGTGTCAGGTGGACCTTCCATTACGTGTATTGTTTGCTAATCCGACGATTGAGGAGCTTGCCAAAGAGCTTGAACATCAAATGGGGGCGAGTCCATGTAACACAGAAGAGCAGCGTAAGATCACAAAAGCTGTGTACGGAAACACGCTCCCAATGTCTAACGCACAAAAGCGTCAATGGTACCTATACCAATTAAACCCAGAAAGCCCATACTACAACAACACCGTCAGCCTCCATCTGAAAGGAGAGAAGCTTCACGTTCATCTGCTTTCACAGGCGGTGCAACTAATTGTGGACCGACATGAAATACTGCGAACCCGATTTGCTTTACAGGAGGACGAGGCGGTACAGATTATTGATCCAAAACAGGTAATGGAAGTGCCGTTGGTGGATTTGACTCATCTACCCCGCAGTGAACGTGAGCAGGCAGTACAAGCACACATCCGTCAAGAAGCGACTACACCATTTCATTTAGAAAAGGATCAACTTATTCGTGCTGTGTTGATCCGGGCCGGAGACGATGATCACGTCATGGTGGTCTCGATTCATCATATTGTCTCTGATGGTTGGTCTGTAGGGGTATTCATTGAGGAATTAGCTAATGCCTATGACCAAATGAGAGCTGGAAAGCGCGTAGAATTGCCAGCATTGCCGATTCAATATGCAGATTATACACTTTGGCAGCAAAACCTGCTCTCAGATGAACTGATCGTCCATCAATTAACCTATTGGAAAAATAAGCTTGCGGATGCAACTGAATTACAACTGCCAACCGATTATCCGCGTCCCGTTCATCCAAAACGTGTGGGTAAAACCATTGAACGAAATTTCAGTTCACATCTACGAAAAAAACTGGAGAAGTTGAGTCAACAAGAGGGCGCAACACTGTACATGACCCTGTTATCCTCCTTTTTAACCCTGCTGTCCCGTTATTCTGGCCAGCGTGATGTTATTGTCTCATCCGTTACTGCTAACCGGAATCAAGTCGAGATCGAGCGTTTGATAGGATTTTTCGTGAATACATTGGCTATTCGTGCAGATATCGATATGACAGAAAGCTTTGCTGATCTTTTGCAAAAAGTAAAAGCAGCTACACTGGAAGCGTTCGATAATCAGGACGTTCCGTTTGAGATGGTAGTAGACGAACTTTCTCTTGAACGTAGGCCACATCTTCATCCTCTTTCTCAAGTGTTGTTTATTGTTCAAAATGCCAAAATGCGTGCGATTGACCTGGCAGATGCTACGATGACGATGCATATCGAGAACAGCGAAACGTCTAAGTTTGATATTACCGTTCAGGTCTTTGAAGCGGGAGAAGACTTACAGGTTATGCTTGA
Source organism: Brevibacillus laterosporus LMG 15441 (assembly GCF_000219535.2). Classification (NCBI taxonomy): domain Bacteria; kingdom Bacillati; phylum Bacillota; class Bacilli; order Caryophanales; family Paenibacillaceae; genus Brevibacillus; species Brevibacillus laterosporus. The sequence continues at coordinate 2,739,996 of NZ_CP007806.1, read as the reverse complement.
ATATGATACGGAGCTGTACCGCGATGATACGATGGATCGAATGCTGTCACACTTTGAACGGCTTCTTAGGGCAATAAGTGAAGATGTAGCTCAGCCTCTTTCTCAGGTAACGTTCCTCTCTGACGCAGACATCCATCTGCTCTCGGCATTTAATCAAACAGAGATGGATTATCCACGAGACCTGACGTTGCATCAACAATTTGAACAGCAGGTAGATCGTAGCCCAGATGCTGTAGCGGTTGTCGAAGGGGATGGAGTTCAGACGATCACCTATAAGGAACTGAACAGACGTGCAAACCAACTTGCCGTTCACTTAAGAACAAGAGGGGTCAAAGCAAATCAGGTTGTAGGGCTTATGGCTGATCGTTCCATTAAGATGTTAACCGGTTTACTTGCTATTCTCAAGGCGGGAGGGGCTTTTCTGCCAATTGATCCGGCGCTACCGAAAGAGCGAATCAGCTACATGCTAGAAAACAGTGGTAGTACCCTGTTACTAACAGATTTTGATATGGCAGATCTACCCTTCAATGGCGACTTGATCAAGCTAGATGACACCACATACCAGCATAACAATGCAGATAATCTAGATTGTATCAACACTTCGTCCGATTTGTTGTATGCCATATATACGTCTGGTACAACGGGTCATCCAAAAGGAATTATGCTTACACATCGCAATTTATCTAATATTGTTCATTTTGAATATAACCGGACCACGCTTGATTTTAGACGAGTTTTGCAGTTTACCACTATGAGCTTTGACGTGTGCTATCAGGAAATTTTCTCAACGCTGTTGGCGGGTGGGGAGCTTCATATCATCGGAAATGATGACAAGCGCGATATCCTAAAGCTTTTAGCATTTATTGAAGAATACAGGTTGGAGACAGCATTTCTGCCGACCTCATTGTTTAAATTCATCATCAATGAATCGTATTATGTGGAAAAATTACCGAAAACGTTGAAGCATTTGGTCGTTGCAGGCGAGCAGCTTGTCCTGCCAGAATCGTTCATCGCCTATCTACATCAGCATGATATCCAGTTGCACAACCATTATGGACCGTCAGAAACACATGTTATTACCAGCCTAACGATGAAGGCAAAAGAGTCGATCATGGGGATTCCACCGATTGGACGCCCACTAGCGAATACACGAATTTTCATTGTTAGTGAGGAAATGCAGCTTCAACCTGTTGGTGTACCGGGGGAACTTTGTGTCTCAGGTGACACGGTTGGACTAGGATATCTTAACCGGAAAGAATTAACTGCTGAAAAATTTGTGATAAATCCGTTTGCGCCAGATGAGATTATGTATCGCACAGGTGACATAGCCCGATGGTTACCAGACGGCACGATTGAATACTTAGGGCGTATTGACCATCAAATAAAAATCCGGGGCTATCGAATTGAGCCGGGAGAGATCGAAATTCAGTTGTTGAACCATCCGATGATTAGCAAAGCATTTGTCATGGTGTATCAAAATGGGACGAATGCCAGTCTGTGTGGGTACTATGTGGCGGAGGAAGCCTTGTCACCAGAGGCTGTCCATAGCTATTTAGCTGAATCATTACCTGACTATATGGTGCCAGCTTACCTGATTCCACTGAATGAATTGCCACTCAATCACAATGGCAAAATTGACCGTCGCGCTCTGCCAATTCCCGACTCGTCTATGACAATGGAAGAGTATGTGGACCCGAGTAATGAAATAGAGGAAACATTGGCCAAGATTTGGTCGGAGGTTTTGGGAGTCGAGAATGTGAGTGTAACCAGCAATTTCTTCAAAATAGGGGGTCATTCTCTCAAAGCAACAATGCTGGTAGCGCGGATTCATAAGCATTTTGGCATCGAATTCCCGCTCAAAGAGGTTTTTCACAAACCGACGATTCAACAGATGGCAGGCTATATCGAGCAAGCGGCTGTTCGATCCTTCACTACGATAGAGTCTGCGCCAGCCATGACTCACTATCCTGTTACCTCCGCACAAAAACGTCTCTATGTTATTAGTCAGTTTGATGGTGTGAAGACAGGGTATAACATGCCAGTCATCGCAGAATTACGCGGCAACCTGGATAAAGAACGCTTACGACAAGCTCTTGAAGCTGTTGTTCTTCGCCATGACACGCTCCGTACCAGCTATGAAATGATGGATGGCGTACTCGTGCAACGGATTCATGAGAGCGCTGATGTATCTTTGGAGATTGTACAGCTTCAGACCACCGAAGCCATATCTTCTGCTGATAGGAAGATACACGACTTGATTAGTAATGCAATACGACCGTTTCACTTGCGTATAGCTCCACAACTGCGAGCCACCCTGATTGAACTAGCTCCAGAGCATGCTATCCTCGTGGTCGATATGCACCACATCGCCGCAGACGGGGTGTCGTTGAATATTTTTATGAACGATCTTGGGGCGTACTACCAAGGTAAGTCACTGCCGCCGCTTCACATACAATACAAGGATTATGCAGTTTGGAAGCAATCTTACCTTGGCAGTGAAGAGAATCAACAGCATGAGGCGTATTGGCTTGACATATTTACGAACGAGCCACCTGTGCTAGAGCTACCAACTGATTTCCAGCGACCATCTGTCCAAAGTTTCGAGGGAGATCGTATTTGGATCGATCAGGACGAAGACTGGACCGCAAAACTGAAAGCTTTGGCTACAAGTCTTGATACTACGCTTTATATGCTATTGCTTGCTATATACAATGTCTTTTTGGCTAAATGGACGAATCAGGAAGATATTATCGTAGGATCACCGATTGCTGGTCGCCCACATGCCGATGTAGAGCCGATAATGGGTATGTTTGTCAACACGCTCGCACTGCGTAATTATCCTGAAGCCAATAAGTCATTCAGTCAGTTCGTTGCAGAAGTAAAGGAACACGTGCTTCAGGCCCACGAACACCAAGATTATCCACTAGAAGAATTGATCGAAAAGCTGGGCATACGCCGCGACTTAAGCCGTAACCCGTTATTTGATACGATGTTTACCTTGCAAAATGTGGATATTGATTACAACGTGATGCAAGATGTCCAAGTCAGCGCATATGATTACCAATACCCGATTTCCAAGTTTGATTTGACCTTATTGTGCGTGGAGAAAGACGGCCGACTCCGTTTTGAGTGGGAATACAGCACAAAGCTGTTTACTCGCGAGACGATTGTGCGGATGTCTAAACATCTGATCCATCTGTTGGAGCAAATCATAGAACAGCCCCAGCTCTCTATTGTCGACATCGAGCTAATAACAGAAGCAGAAAAAACACAACTATTGCATGATTTTAACCGTACGGAATGGGAGCATCCGGTTGAACAGACGATTCATGCTTTGATTGAAAAGCAAGCGCTCCAAGCACCTGATCAGACCGCAGTTGTATTTCGCTCAGAGGCATTGACCTATCAGCAACTCAATGAGAAAGCGAATCAACTTGCCCATACCCTGCGTGAAAAGGGAGCAGGTCCTGAGCAGGTCATCGCCATCATAGCGGATCGTTCCTTAGAGATGTTCATCGGTTTACTTGCCATACTAAAGGCAGGAGCTGCATTCGTGCCAATTGATCCAGAATACCCTGCTGAACGCATCCAATATATGCTTGACGATAGCCAGGCGAAGCTGTTACTCCATCACACGAATCAAGACGTAAAGCTCGATACTTACGCAAGGGAGGTTATTCGAATCTCTGATCAGTTTTCCTATCAGAGAGACATAGCCAACCTTCCAGAGATGACGCAGCCATCGAATTTGGCATATATCATCTACACATCGGGTTCAACAGGGAAGCCAAAAGGTGTTATGATCGAGCACCGTTCCCTTGTTAATCTGTGCTTCTGGCATCGGAGTGAGTATGGTATCACTGCCGATGATGCTACGACTAAATACGCTGGATTCGGCTTCGATGCCTCAGTTTGGGAGATATTCCCGTACCTGATTAGTGGGGCCACTATCCATGTAATCGGAGACGAAATTCGGTACGATATTCACAAACTTAATGAGTACTATGAACAAAATCGTATCACGATCAGCTTTTTGCCAACCCAACTATGTGAGACCTTCATGAGTCTTTGTAACCGATCGCTTCGTTATCTGCTTACGGGTGGCGATAAGCTTAGAACCTATGAACCGCAAAGCTATCAGCTGGTAAACAACTATGGGCCAACGGAAAATACGGTCGTTGCCACCAATTGCTTCATCACAGAGGCAGGTAGTAGCATTCCAATTGGTAAGCCGATCCACAACGTCAAGGCATATGTGCTTAATTCTTACAATCAGCTTCAGCCAATCGGTGTGCCAGGCGAGTTATGTGTATCAGGAATTAATTTAGCACGCGGTTACTGGAATAAGCAGGAGCTGACCGATGAAAAGTTCGTTGCCAATCCGTTTGCTACGGGCGAGCGTATGTATCGCACAGGCGATCTAGTGCGGTGGCTTCCAGACGGTAATCTTGAATATGTAGGCCGAATGGATGCCCAAGTAAAAATCCGTGGACACCGAATTGAACTGGGCGAGATTGAAACAACACTCATGCAGCATCCATCTGTCAAGGAGGTTGCTGTCGTCGCTTGGCAAGATAGTAACAGTAACATGCTAGCGGCATACTTTACGGTTGATTCGGTGGTAACTACGAATGAATTGCGCAAATGGCTTGCTCAATCACTCCCGGATTACATGGTGCCAGCCTATTTTATTGAGGTAGAGCGGCTACCGCTGACCGCTAACGGCAAGGTAGATCGAAAGGCATTGCCTGCTGTTGACAAATCCGCTGAGGTCGCTATTTCCTATAAAGCACCGCAAAACGAGACAGATGCTATACTCGCCACGATCTGGCAAGAAGTATTAGGAGAAGAACGAATCGGTATTCAAAGCAACTTCTATGATCTGGGAGGAGACTCGATCAAGGCTATCCAAGTAATTGCCCTGTTGAACAAGCATCAATTGAAAGTAGAGATTAAAGACATCTTCATGAATCCAACCATTGAGGAACTCAGCATGTATGTCAAACCGCTAGAAGCCAAGGCTGATCAGGGCATGGTTACAGGGGCGGTAGAATTGACACCAATTCAACGATGGTTCTTCGCTCAGAAATTCACTGATTCTCATCATTGGAACCAAGCAATGATGGTCTATCGTCGTGAAGGCTTTGACGAACAAGCCCTTTGTCGTGTCTTGCACGAACTGGTGTTACACCATGATGCTCTGCGTATGTCCTATGAAATATCCGAGCTTGATATCAAGCAAGTAAACCGTGGGGAAGAAGGGTGTTTGTATGGCTTTGAGGTGATTGACCTGAGTCATCTGAGTGCTGAGAAAGAGCTTGATTTAGCCATCCAAAAGGAGGCTTCCCGCATTCAACAAAGTCTCGACCTGACTTGTGGGCCGCTTATCCATGCCGGCTTATTCCATACGGCGGAAGGTGACCACCTATTGCTGGCGATCCATCATTTAGTAGTAGATGGTGTCTCGTGGCGCATCCTACTTGAAGATTTGGCCCGTGGCTACGAACAGGCTATAGGTGATCAGTTAATTCACTTTGCTGAAAAAACACACTCCTACCAAGACTGGGCAGAGGCGCTTACCAGATACGCCAGCACCCGTATGGGACAAAGAGAAATGAGCTACTGGCAATCTGTGCTGCAAACTACAACCGAACCAATACCAAAGGATGCAACATCGTCATGCAACAGTTGGGCTGAAACAACGGAAAAAACGATCTGGCTGAGTACAAAAGAAACGGAAGATTTGTTAAAACACGCTCATCACACTTATAACACCGAGATTAACGATATTCTGCTGACTGCACTAGGATTAACACTAAGCGAATGGAGTGGACAGACGCAGATCCGCGTTGATTTAGAAGGTCATGGCCGTGAAGAGATTATAGCGGATATCAGCGTCGCACGAACAGTTGGCTGGTTTACTTCTATCTATCCTGTGGTACTGAAGATGAATTCACTGCAAGACTTAGGTGAACAAATTAAACAGATGAAAGAATCTCTTCGCCAAATTCCCAACAAAGGCGTTGGCTATGGCATCCTGAATTACCTCGGCGAAACACCGCTTACCGGCAAACAGGCAGAAGTTAGCTTTAACTATCTTGGTCAATTTGACAACAGTCAACAGGTGGGATCATTCCAAGCATCTGACAAGTCTGTTGGTGAAATGTTCAGTCCAAGAGCCGAGCGAACCTATTTGCTTGATTTCCTTGGCATGGTAACAGACGGTAGATTAAAGCTTTCTGTCCTATATAACACCCAGATCCATCAAGCAAAAACGATCGCAAGCCTGTTGGAGCGGTTCAAAGAGAACTTGCTGCGTTGTATTTTGCACTGTGTAAGTAAGCAAACCAATGAGTTAACCCCAAGCGATTTTACCTCAAGCGGTTTGAGCTTTGATGACCTAGAAGCAGCGCTGGATCTTTTTAACAGATGAAGTAATTCGATCATCCCCGAAAACCAGCAAAAATACTCTGGCGCACACAGATACGGTCTTGTGGCTGTGTGTGCTGGAGATACTTTTTCTACCAATGGAAGAATCTACCAATTATTGGAATGAGGGGTGTATGTATAAGCATGTTTGACAAGCAAAATGTAGAAGATATTTACTTTTTATCTCCCATGCAAGCAGGGATGCTGTTTCATTCTTTAAAAGACACGGAGCAACATACATACTTTGAACAGCTCGATTTTCCCATAAAAGGCGAATTAAGTGTCGAACTTGTGGAACAGGCAGCCAATCACTTGATTAGTCGTTACAGCATTCTGCGCACTGCTTTTCTTTATAAAAATGTAAGCAAGCCATTACAAGTGGTACTCAAACAACGTCCGATCAAGGTGGATTATCGCGATATACGCCATCTAAATGAACAGCAGCAGCATACCTACCTGACTGATCTGAAAAATGCGGATAAAGCGAAGGGTTTTTCCCTGTCAGGCGATCCATTGACTCGATACACCGTCGTACAGAGAGGGGACGAAAGCTGGAATCTGATCTGGAGCTACCATCATATTTTAATGGATGGTTGGTGTTTCGGGATTGTGATGGATGATTTTTTCAGATTGTATGAAATTGCTCGCACGAATAAGCAGCTTCCAATGGATAGAGTCGTACCCTACAGCCGCTACATCAAATGGTTGGAGCAACAGGATCAAGAAGAGGCGCTTGATTATTGGAAAGCTTGCTTGCAAAACTACGACCAGCAGACCACTTTACCATCACCTTATCCGAATGGTGTCAAAATCGAATCGGGTTACCGTCAAGAGGAACTTTTCTTCAAGTTTGATGAAGCAGCTACTTCAGAGCTTTCCAAACTAGCGAAGAAATATCAGGTGACAATCAACCATCTGTTTCAAGCAGTCTGGGGCATTTTGTTGCAACGCTACAATAACAATGACGACGTAGTATTCGGTGCGGTAGTAAACGGTCGTCCTTCAGAGATTGAGGGCATTGATAAAATTGTAGGAGTCTGCATCAATACGATCCCAGTCCGTGTCAATGGTGGGAGTGGGATTACATTTGAACAACTCGTGCAGGAGATTAAAAAGCAAGCTCTCTCCTCAGAAAAGTACGCCTATGTGTCTCTCGCTGATATCCAAGCGGCCTCTGACGGTGGGCAGCAAGAAATGTTTGACAATATCATTGTTTTTCAGAATTACCCGCTTAAATCAGAATTAGGACACTACGGCAGTGGTCGCGACTTAGGCTTTACACTTGGAAAGCTAGAGGCGTTTGAACAAACCAACTACGGGATCAACGTAATTGTCGTTCCTGGTAAACAATTGACACTTACATTCAATTACAACGCCAATAAATATACGAACGAATTTATCCACCGGATCGGACGGCATCTTCAAGTGATTATTCAACAGATCACACACGACCCAGAGATTGCTGCTCAAAAGATCAATATCGTTACAGAAGACGATGTAAACACGCTGGCAAAATGTAACGATACTACAGCCGATTATCCACTAGACAAAACGATTCATCAATTGTTCGAGGAACAGGCGGCTCGGACACCTGATCAAGTGGCTGTGGTTCATGACGGGGAGTCGATTACGTATGCGGAGCTGAACCGTAGAGCAAATCAACTGGCTCATCGCTTGCGTGATCGCGGGATACAACCATCCGAGATCATTGGAATTCTGGCGGAACGTTCGATTCCAATGGTGATTGGTTTGCTTGCTATTTTAAAAGCAGGGGGAGCCTATTTACCAATCGACCCTGAATATCCAGCGGAACGGATTACCTATATGTTGAGGGACAGTGGAGCGCGCCTACTGTTAACTGACAAAAAGTCAGAGGTTGATCAGTTCTTTAGCGGTGAGGTGCTACAGCTCTCCGAAATACCGGATTCAAAAAATCGTAATAACCAAAATCCGGAGCGAATCAATACCTCACAGGACATCTTGTATGCCATTTATACTTCAGGGACGACGGGAAAGCCAAAATGTACTCTGGTTAAGCATCGCAATCTTGTAAACCTGATCAGCTTTGAATACGCGAGCACCTCACTTACTTTCGATCGAGTGATGCAATTTACAACGATTAGTTTCGATGTTTGTGCGCAGGAGATTTTTTCAACCTTGCTCAGAGGTGGAGAGCTACACATCATCGCTAGTGATGAAAAACGAGATGTGCTTCGTCTGCTTCAGTTTGTGGAGAAACATCAGATTGAAACAGCTTTTTTACCGACTGCACTAGTTAAATTTATCATCGCAGAGCCGCTTTATGTGGAGAAATTGCCTGTGAATCTCAAGCATATCGTTACAGCAGGTGAACAATTAGTTATTCCAGCTTCGTTTATCGATTATCTTCAAAAGCATGAGCTTCAACTGTACAATCACTACGGTCCGTCTGAAACGCATGTCGTCACCACACTGACCATGAAAGCAGGAGACAGCCTTTTAGAGCTTGTACCAATTGGTCGTCCGATCGCAAATACCCAAATCTACATCTTGAATCGCTTCAATCAATTGCAACCAGTGGGGATTAGTGGAGAAATCTATATCGCTGGCGAGAATGTGGGAGCAGGATATCTAAACCAGCCAGAGCTAACGACAGAGAAGTTCGTCGATGACCCATTCCGTCCTGGTTATAAGATGTATCGCACTGGTGACGTGGGAAGATATCTAGCAGATGGCATGATTGAGTTTCAGGGACGGATTGACCATCAGGTAAAAATACGTGGCTACCGAATCGAACTAGGCGAGATTGAGGCGCAATTACTTAACCATCGTGCGGTACAAAAAGGATTCGTCACTGTTTACGAACAGGGGGGGACCCCAGGTTTGTGCGCCTACTATGTTCCAGCCGAGCCAATTACGCAGGAGGAGCTTCGCAGTGATTTGGGAGTAATCCTTCCAGATTATATGATTCCTTCGGCGTTTATTGAACTAGAAGATATGCCGCTTACACCCAACAATAAGATTGATCGTCGCGCTTTGCCTAAGCCAGACATGCAATCGGGGCGTATCTATGTAGCTCCTTCTAATCCTACAGAAGAGACTTTGACAGTGATTTGGTCGGAAATTCTGGGGGTATTGCGGCTAGGGGTGACCGATAATTTCTTTGACTTGGGCGGTCATTCGCTTAAGGCGACCATGCTGGTATCACGTATTTATAAGCAGTTCAATGTCGATGTGCCGCTCAAGGTAATTTTCCAGCGTCCTACCGTACGTGAACTGGCTGCTTATGTTACCCAAAAGGAGATGGGGAATTACGTATCGATTCAGCTAGCAGCGCCGACTGAGGATAATGAGTATACAGCCACACCTGCCCAAAAACGGATATTTGTCATCAGTCAGTTCGAGGGTGTAGAGACCAGCTATAACATGCCGATGATGATTGATATCGAGGGAGAGATAGACCTTAACCGTCTGCGTGATGCATTGAATGAGATGACTCGCCGACATGAAGCATTGCGTACCTCTTTTGCTATGAAAAAGGATCATCTGGTACAACGCATCCAGCCAAACGCAGAAATTCCGCTGATC